>NZ_CAXAOO010000001.1:0-1346280 GCF_963970915.1 Pseudomonas sp. EA_105y_Pfl2_R69 | reverse complement strand
ATGGCAGCCTGACCTTCGTTCCGGCAGCCGACTTCAACGGCACCATCAGCTTCGACTATGTGGCCCAGGACATCGACGGCGACACCGATACGGCCAGCGTCAGCATCGACGTCAACGCCGTCAACGACGCTCCCACCGGCAGCGATGGCACGATCAGCCTCAACGAAGACAGCAGCCACAGCTTCAGTGCTGCCGACTTCGGCTTTGCTGATCCAGACGTCGGCGATGCCCTGCAGGCGGTGCGAATCGATAGCCTGCCAGGGGCGGGTTCACTGCAACTCAACGGTACAGCGGTCACCGCTGGCCAGGTCATTAGCCTGGCCGAGCTGGGCAACCTGACATTCCGCCCCGCACCCGATGCCAGTGGCGATAACTACAGCGCCCTGACCTTCTCGGTCAGCGATCAGGCCGGTCAGTTCGCCCTCGTACCCAACACCCTCAGCTTCGATGTGACGCCAGTAGCCGATGCGCCTATCGTCACCATCGAATTGGGCGCAAGCAGCATCAGCACCACAACCATCACCACCGCCAACGTCGCAGCCAGCGGTCAGGGCTTTAGCGTCAGCGCCATCAGTCTCGACGGCACTCCAGGGGTGATTTCCATCAACGGCAGCCCCGTGGGCTTTGGCGTCGTGGGGAATGCCTCCGGTGCCGACAACGAACTGGGCCAATCTGGCGACCAGTCCGAACGCATCGTGGTGGACTTCGATGCACCGGTTGCGAGCGCGACCGTGAGCTTCGCCTGGCTGCACACCGGCGAAAGGGCAACCTATGAGCTTTTCGACAGCGCCGGCAACCCCATCGGCAGTGGCACAATCGCCGGGCTGACCGATGTCGTCGATCCGGCCATCACGCTGACAAGCGACAACGGTACGGCGATCAGCCGAATCGAGTTCAGCGCTCCGGGCGCTGGAGATGACTACCTGATCAACTCGATCGAGTTTGTTTCCAGCATCGGCTATCCGTTGACCATCACGGCCACGCCGACGGATATCGATTACTCCGAGTCGATTGCCAGCATTACGGTTGCAGTCCCTACAGGTGCCAGCCTCTCTGTCGGCACCAATAACGGTGACGGCACCTGGACGTTGCCGCTGACCAGTGCGGGCGGCTACTCCGTGGTGGTTGACCCCACCACCAAGGGCGTAACCATTACCGGCCTGGAGATGACTGTCCCGGGTAACCCGGTTGGCAGCCTGAGCGTCACCGTAACCGCAACGGCCCAGGACGGGGCCGACACTGAGTCGACCTCCAGCACCGTCACCATCGGCGATATTGGTGCGCCCGAGACCAATGCGCTAGCCGTCGTTGCCAATGAGGACACCTCGGTTGTCGTCACGCTCAGCGCGACCGACGCATCGAGCAGCATTGCCAACTTCACCATCACCAGCCTGCCGAGCAACGGCACACTGATCTACAACGGCCAGGCGGTCCTGGTTGGTCAGGCCATCCCGGCTATCGGCAACCAGGCCAACCTGAGCTTCATGCCGAACGCCAACTGGAATGGCAGCACCGACTTCCAGTACCTCTCGAGCGATGTCGCCGGTAACGTGGATCAAACGCCGGCCAGCGTGTCCATCGTGATCAACCCGGTCAACGATGCGCCGGTCAACCAATTGCCGGCTGGCTACACGACCAATGAAGACACCACGCTCAAGCTCAGCGGACTTTCGGTGAGTGACGTGGATGTCGATGCGGGCAGTATCTCGGTCTCCCTGAGCGTGAGCAGTGGCCTGCTCAGCGCCAGTTCGAACGCAGGCGTAAACGTCACGGGCTCCGGCACCGGCAATCTGGTGCTTAGCGGCAGCCTGGCGGATATCAACGCCTACCTCGCCGACGCAGCCAGTCAGCCGGTGTTTACACCGGTCGCTGACGCCAGCGGCAATGTCACCCTGACCATGGTCAGCAATGACAACGGCAATACCGGTGCGGGTGGTGCGCTGATCGATACGGACATCAGCACCATCAGCATCAACCCGGTCGCCGACGCCGTGCCCGGCAACGATGTTTCGCTGGTTATCGGTGTGCCTGTAGTCAACACGATTAATCTCAGCTCAGGCAGCAGTGGTCTTGCCGGCCTATCAAGCTACACACTGCAGAACGGCATCACCCTTTCCACCGGCAACCCCAATACACCTTTTAGCTGGACGAATGGTAGCAAGCTGGCAATTACTTCCGGCGGTGGCGATAACCGAATAGACGGTTCAGACACCATCACGATGACCTTCCCCTCCGGCATGCAGTACATGGCCATGGGGCTTAAGAATGCTTCCGATGACTCCCTTTTGGTCCGCAGCAGACTCGAAGTTGGCGACCTTACCAGCGGAACCCTCTCCGGCACCATCACGTCGACAGGAGGGAGCTTCTCGGCCTCCTCGCTCAAGGTCAACTTAGTGCTGGATGTCGTTAATGGCGGCACCACCAGCACCGTGACCCTGGTCGCTACAGTGAACCCGGGCGGCACTTGGTCGGTATCCTATAACGGCGTTAGCGGGACCATCACCAAGGCAACCGTCGAGTCATATATCGACGGCAGCAAGTTCAACCAGGGCGGCAATGGCTCGGCAAACTTCACTTACTCGATCAGCTCAGACATGCAAAGCATGTCCATTAGCCAGGACACCAGCAACACCTACTCGCAGAACAACAACGGCTTCCAGATCGACTATATCGCTCTGGACGCGAGTCCGACCGGGCTGACCAGCTACACCTACCCGATCGACCTCTACGCCGTGGTACAGGACACCGTCGGCACGGCGGAAACCTTTACCGGCCTGAGCCTGAGCGACCTGCCAGCGGGTACCACTCTCAGTGTGGTGCGCGCCGATGGCAGCTATCTGGAGATCACCCCCAACGCCCAGGGCGAATATGACTTGAGCGCCTATACCGCTCTACTGAACACGCCGACCACCACATCGGGCACCGACAAGCTCTACCTGGTCACCGAAACGGCGCTGCCCAGCGGCTTCGTCCCGACCCTGACAGTGGAGGTCAGCGACGGCGGCACCAGCAGCGCCAAGACCATTATCGGCGGCTCTGCCAGCTCGACGCTGACAGGCGGTGATGGCAACGACTATATCGATGGCGGTGCCGGCAACGACATCCTGATCGGTGGCGAGGGCGACGATATTCTCCTCGGTGGCAGCGGTGCGGATACCTTCGTCTGGCAGGCCGGGCATAGCGGCAACGACGTAATCAAGGACTTCAACACAACCGAAGGCGACCGCATCGACCTGCGCGATCTGCTGCAGAACGAAGAAAGCACCAGCGACATCACCCAGTACCTGCGCGTGGATACGGCCACCTCGACCCTGTTGATCAGCAGCACCGGCGTGCTCAACGCCGACGGCAGCAATGCCGACGCCAGCATCAAACTTGAGAACAACGGCACGCCCGTCAACCTGAACCCAGGTAACCTGAGTCCGTCCGATCTGGTCAACTCGCTGATCGCCGGGGCCGACCCGATGATCAAGACCGACCATATCTGATAGACAGAACCCCGCTACCATAAGGAGCGGGGTTGTTTATCCAGGGTGGCCACTAAGGCAAGGAGCGGTCGATGCTGTATATAAAGCGTGATGCGTGGGGCAACCTGCAACAGGTTGAGGCCGCGCCCTTCGAAGGCATGGATGGCGAGTTGGCGGCGGACAGTCAGGAGGCTCAGGCCTGGTATGCCAACCAGAAGGTCGAAAGCAGCCTGCTGCAACTCCAGCAGAGCGATCTGGACATGATCCGGGTGCTGGAAGACCTGATCACCGTACTGATCCGCAAGGGTGTGGTACGTATCACCGATCTGCCGGAAGCGGCGCAGAGCAAACTGGTCGGCCGCAGCAAGGCGCGCGATGCGCTGGGCGGCTTGCATCGCTTGATCAATGATGATGAGTCGGAGCTGATCTAAGAACCTGTTTACGATCTGCTGCGCGTCGGTCCTGCTGCGTTGCAACGACCAACGGGAGTAACAGCCGCAGGCTGGCCCGGAGGGCGAGCAAAGCGAGTCAAAACAGGCTCGGAAAGCCGCTTGCGGCTAACGCGCTACAGCGCGGTCCTAAGGGCGAGTGAAACGAGTAATGCTCATGTACAGCTCGTACACTCCGCCTCCTCGCCTGTTTTCTGCCTTGCAGGACTCTAGCTTGCGAGATCGTAAATAGGCTCTACCGCCTCGACACACCGAATCCCCCAATAGGGGCCGGCTTGCCGGCCCCTATTGGTTTTGGCTCGGCCCTATGCCCAGGGCCCCGGCTCGCCGAACAGACGCCCCTGCACGCCTTCGATACCCATGGCGCGCAGCACCTGCCACTCCCCTGCGGTTTCCACCCGCTCGGCGATCAGCGGCAGGTCGATGCTGTTGGCCGCGCGCTGCATGGCCTCGATAAACAGACGCTTGTCGTTTTCCTGGTCGATAGCACGGATATAGCTGCCATCCACCTTGAGATAGGCCAGGCCGAGCTTGGCCAGGTTGCCGATCATGCTGAAGCGCCCGCCGAAATGCTGCAGGCCGAGGCTGAAGCCCAGGCCGCGCAAACGCTGGGTCAGGGCCTCCAGCTCAGCCTGTTCGGGCAGCTGGTCCTCATCCAGCTCCAGGCTCAGACGCGGGCCCAGGTGGCGGTATTGCTGCAGTAGCTCATACAGCCGGGCCAGGGCCTGGGGCTCGCGTACCGTGTGGCCGGACAGGCTCAGGGCCACCGCGGCACCATGGTTTTCCATCTGCTGCAGCACCTGTTCGAGCATGGCCAGATCGAGCCGGCTCGACCAGCCGAAACGCTCCAGCCAGGGAAGGAAGCGCCCCGCCGCCAACAATCGGTCTTGCTCATCGAGCAGCCGCGCCAGCACCTTATGGTGCAACACCCGCTCCGGCTCGTCGGCGGCCACCACCGCCTGGAAGAACAACTGCAAGCGGCCCTGTGTCAGCGCCTGATCGAGCAGGCGGTACCAGTTCTGCCGCTCATCCACCGCCGCTGCCGACACCCTCGTCGCGCTGAAGGCCCAGTTCGGCTGGGCCTGGCTCGCGGCCTGAGCCAGGGCGGCATCCAGGGCGCGATAGAGGTCCTGCGGCTCATCGCCCGGGGCAAAGGCGCTTAGGCCGAGGTGGGCCACCGGCAGGCAATCGCTGGCTCCGGTCTGCTGCAGGCTGAGCAGCGCACGCTCGAGATCTTCCGCCAACTGCTGGGCCTCACCACGCTCCAGGCCCGCCGCCAGAATGGCGAACTCGCCGCCACGGTTGCGCGCCAGCACAAAGCGCCCCTGGCTCGACTGCTGCAACAGCTCGGCGACGGCCTTGAGCAACTGGTCGGTACGCTGACCGCCGAGACGCTGGTTGAGCCCGGCCAGGTCGTTCAAGCGCAGCAGCAGGAGAAAACCGCTACAGGCCTGTTCCTCGACGCTCAGGCGAGCATGCAGTTGCAGATCGAAATAGCGCCGGTTAGCCAGGCCGGTCAGGCTGTCCTGATAGGCCTCGGCGCGCAGCACCTCGCTGCGGGCGGCCTCCTCGGCGAACAGCGCCTTGAGCTTGCCGACCATCTGGTTCATGGCATTGACCACCCGGCGGAACTCTGGAGTCTTGGGCAATTCCGGCAGGCTGAGGAATTCGCGGCGGGCGATGGCGTTGGACTGCTCGACCATATAATCCAGCGGGCGCAACTGGCGCTTGAGCAACAATACGCCGAGACCGACACAGAACACACCGCTCAGGGCCAGCCACAGCAGATTGCCCAGGGCGCTCTGCCAGAGTTTGCCAACCGCGAACAGCGGATGGCTGATCACCTGCACCTGGGCGGCCTGTCGCCAGCCGTCGCTGACAATCGCGTCACCGCGGGCCGGGGCCAGATCGACCAGGCGGGCAAACCACTGCGGGGCTTCCCCCGAGACCGGAGCGCCGATGCGCTCGACCAGCAACTCGCCGCTGGCAGGGTCGACCACGCGAATGCTCTCGAAATAACCACTGTCGAAGATCGAGCTGACCATCAGTTCGATCATCGCCACATCATCGACATGCGGGCTCAGGGACAGGCCCAGGGCGGTGGCGGCATCCTGGGCGTGGGCACGCAGCTGGTTAACCTGCTGTTCGCGGGAACTCTCCACGCTGACCAGGAAGCTGCCGGTGAAATTCACCAGCATCAACACGCAGATGGCAATAAACAGCTGCTTGAACAAAGACATCAGTGACTCCCGCTAGGCACGCTCAAGGGAAACCCTCGGCGCGCATCTTTTTCAACAGATCCTGCCAGCGCGACAGCTTCTTGCTGTCGCCCACCTGCTTGCCGCCACCGGCACCGGGTAACCACAGGCCTTCGGCATTGAAGGAATACACCGGTACCAGGTCACTGCGCTGACTGGCCGGCTCGATGGCATCAATCAGGTTATCCAGCACCAGCGGCATGGCCAGCGGATGGGCGTAATAGGTCAGCACCATATGGGCCTGATTCAGGCGCACCGCCTTGACATAGGTGATGCGCAGCTTGTCGCTGGGCACGCCGAGCTGGCGCAGGCTGAAATACTTGGCAAGCGCATAGTCCTCGCAGTCGCCGGCCCCACGCCACAGCGCCTCGACCGGCGTGGCCCAGTAGTCCTGCACCCGCCATATGGCGATATCGTCACGAAAGCGCAGACGCAGATTGAAGAAGCGATTGACCGCCTTGAGCTGCTCCAGCTCATCGGCTCCAGCCTGCTCCTGCAACAGCCGTTGCCAATCATTGAGACGCGCGCGGCCCTCGCCCAGGGGGCCATACAGCTGCTCGGCCCGCGTGGTGATATGGCCGAAATCCCAGTCGGCACGCAACATGCCCGCCGCCAGGACGAACAGCAGCGCAAGAGCCAGCGCGGCTTTGCCTCCAGAAACACGCAGAATTTCGATCCAGCCCGACTGCACGCCACGACTTCCACCACAAGATGGCGGCCATGGTGCGGGCCACGCTGGCAAAAGGCAATCACGGTTGGACGGCGGCCGGGGGCCGGGGTGGTGTTTATCGCCATCGCGGTGGCACACAGCCCGATGCCGATGAGCGACCGCGAGGAAGAGGTTTAGCGGGGACAGTTCAGGCCCTGGGCAGGCCCTGGATATGCAGCACACCGAACAGCAGCACCTGGGCCCGTTCCAGCCAGGGCTGCGGACGCCCCTGCAAACGCTGACGAAACAGCAGCACCTCGCCGACATGGGCCAGCAACACCGCCGCAGCGGCCAGGTTGACCGGCCAGAACCAGGCCTCGCCCAGAGGTACGAACAGATTGGCCAGCGCCAGCAGCCAGAACATGGCCAGCGCGCCCTTGGCAAAACTCAGCAGATGCATCGGTAGACTCCTCGCGTGCAATGGAAGCACCGAGGATGCCGCAGTCGAGCCGCGCTGCCCGCTGGACTTTGGTTGAGCCATATACCGGCAGCCGCCGCCCCTAGGCTGCGGCCGGGCGCAAGGAGCTATAGAGGGAAGATGGCGGCTTCAGCCGTAGGCCGCAGCCGCCTGGTTGCACCGGCCCTGCGGGCCACTAGCAGGCTGTTGAAAAACTACCTGCGTTGCCATCGCGGCGTTAAAAACAGGCTCAAAATGCTCATTTACAGCTCGTAAACTGCGCTTTTTCGCCTGTTTGTGCCTTGCGCTGGCTGCCTCGCCAACGTTTCTCAACAACCTGCTAGTTGCGCTGCTGTTCCCAGCCACGCCGATTATCGCCGCGTTGCTCGGCCCCCCGCTGGCGGCCATCCTGACGGCGCGGCTGAGCATTTTCCTGACGCTGCTGACGTGGCCGCTCCTGCCGGCGCTCGCCGCGACCCTCCCAGCTGGCCGAGCGCTCTATGCCGCGGTATTTGTG
Organism: Pseudomonas sp. EA_105y_Pfl2_R69; assembly: GCF_963970915.1. Taxonomy (NCBI): domain Bacteria; kingdom Pseudomonadati; phylum Pseudomonadota; class Gammaproteobacteria; order Pseudomonadales; family Pseudomonadaceae; genus Pseudomonas; species Pseudomonas sp. EA_105y_Pfl2_R69. Next base: position 1,338,483 of record NZ_CAXAOO010000001.1, on the reverse strand, counting down.
CCCATTGGACTGATAATGGCGCGGCGCGGGGGCCGGCACATAGCGGCGCGGCGCATGCCGATCATCGTTATAACGGCGACCGTCATAGCGATGACCGTCATGGCGGCGCGCGTCATAGCGGTAACTGTCGTGCCGATAGTGGCGTGGCACCACATACACCGGTTGGCGCGGCACATGGTAATAGCTGGTCGAATAATGGCGGTCATAGCCGCGATGGCCATAGCCACTGCCGCCGTATACCGCACAACCGGTCAGGGTCAGCCCCAACAACGCGATAAACATGGATTTAAACAGCATGCTGGCCTCCGTACCGCCAGTGGATAAAAGGCCAGCAAATGCTGGCCTTCTGGAACCGCTGCAATCGAACTTGCGAATCAGCAGCGACCTTTTTTCGCCTGCCCTGGCGGGCAATGGGGTGGACCGCCACCGCTGTCGCCGATATCGATCCCGATGCCTGGAAGACGCAGGCTACAGCCCTGTACGCTGACGGCCAGGATGGCGACCAGAAATAAGCTCAAATAAGTTTTCATCAGCAACGCCCCTGCATACGTAGACCCGGTGGACAATGACCACCATTGCCACCGCCACCGCCATACCCCACATCCACCCGCACAGGTTCACCGATGCGCGCATGCACACCCGGCGCGCTGAAGGTACAGCCACCAAGCAACAGCACTAAAGCCATCAGAGTTAGAACACGCATTGCGATACTCCTTGAATTTTCCACAGGCATCAGGTGCCTGCGGCTACCTTGGCTCCCATAAACGGAGCGGGTATGAACTTCGACAGCGCCGGAGCGCACCTGTTCAATTGCCTGACAATAGAGAACCAGCCCGCGCCCAGACCAACCCGCCAAGCCCAGCGGCCACCCCCATACCCGCACTTTATTGCGGCACACCCAACCGAACACGCACCACAACAGCGCAATTACCCCAGGACTCAATCGCGGGGTACCCCACTCGCACCCCGCGCCAGAGGCTTGCGGGGCAACTGGCACGATGTTCGCTTAGTAACCAGCGTGCAGGAATAACCCGCCATGCGGGATCGCGGCACCACAATTTGCAATAGCCGACTAGGGTTCCGGGCCGCCGATCAGAGGATCGACGGCTGGCTGGTCCGAGAGTTGGCGACCTCCTTCGAGGTTACACGGCGGGATAAAAGCCCGGGAGAACGCGCCCCAGCGATGGGGAAACCGCCGCGCACTCCTGCCCGCCCACTTTCGAACTGGAGGTTCCACCATGCGTAAGCCCCGTCTGTTCTCCGCTCTCGCCGCCGGCCTGGTCGCCGCCATCAGCCTCAATAGCCACGCCGCAGTGAAAAGCGACTTCAGCGTCTGCTGGACCATTTATGCCGGCTGGATGCCCTGGGAATACGGTGCCGCAGAAGGCATCGTCGACAAGTGGGCGAAAAAGTACGACATCAATATCGATGTGGTGCAGATCAACGATTACGTCGAGTCGATCAACCAGTACAGCGCCGGCCAGTTCGATGGCTGCAGCATGACCAATATGGACGCCCTGACCATCCCTGCCGCGGGCGGCATCGATTCCACCGCACTGATCATCGGTGACTTCTCCAACGGCAACGACGGCATCGTGCTCAAGGGCGAGAAGAAGACCCTGGGCGACCTCAAGGGCCAGCCGGTCAACCTGGTCGAGTTGTCCGTCTCCCATTACCTGCTGGCCCGCGGCCTGGAAAAAGCCGGCCTCAGCGAGAGAGACCTGAAAGTGGTCAACACCTCCGACGCAGACCTGGTCGCTGCCTTCTCCACCAGCGACGTAACCGCCGTGACTACCTGGAACCCGCTGCTGGCCGAGATCGAAGCCACCCCAGGCGTGACCAAGGTGTTCGATTCCAGCCAGATCCCCGGCGAGATCATCGATCTGATGGTGGTCAACAGCAACACCCTCAAGGACAACCCGGCGTTCGGCAAGGCACTGACCGGTGCCTGGTACGAAATCATGGCCACCATGAGCGCCGATACCCCGGCCGGCCTTGCCGCCCGCGAGCATATGGCCAAGGCCTCCGGCACCGACCTGGCCGGTTACGAAGCGCAGTTGGCGGTCACCAAGATGTTCTATTCGGCCAAGGACGCCGTGGCATTCGCCAACAGCCCGAAACTGCCGGCCACCATGAGCAAGGTCGCCGAATTCTCCTTCGCCCATGGCCTGCTCGGCGAAGGCGCGCAGAGCAGCGACGCCATCGGCATGAGCTTCGCCAAGGGTGTGGCCACCGGCGACAGCGGCAACCTCAAGCTGCGCTTTGACCCCAGCTATATGCAAATGGCGGCTGACGGCACGCTCTGAGGCTCGTAGGGTGCGCCGAGCGCACCACCCACTCCCACGAGTACCGATGGTGCGCACGGCGCACCCTACGCAGAGATACCCTATGCGCCTGATCAACCGTCACCCGGATCGCAGCGGTCGCCTGCTGCTGATCCTACTGCCCTTCGCCCTGCTGCTGTTCGCCTACTTTGCCGGCTCGGCGCAGCGCCTGGCGGACAACCCCAACGACAAGCTGCTGCCCAGCGCCAGCCAGATGGGAGCCGCCATCGAGCGCCTGGCCTTTACCGAAGACAAGCGCAGCGGCCACTACCTGTTCTGGCAGGACAGCGCCGCCAGCCTCAAGCGCCTGGCCATGGGCATCGGCATCGCCGCCCTGGTCGGCCTGTGTCTGGGTATCGCCGCCGGTACCCTGCCGTTGTTCAGCGCACCGCTGTCGCCGCTGCTCACGGTGCTGTCGATGGTGCCGCCGCTGGCGATACTGCCGATCCTGTTTATCGTCTTCGGCCTCGGCGAGTTATCCAAGGTGATGCTGATCGTGATCGGCATCACCCCGGTGCTGGCCCGCGACCTGGAACAGCGCGCCCGGGAAATCCCGCCGGAACTGCTGATCAAGGCGCAAACCCTGGGGGCCAGCACCTGGACCCTGATTCTGCGCGTGGTGCTGCCGCAGATCCTGCCGCGCCTGCTGATCGCCCTGCGCCTGGTACTCGGCTCGGCCTGGCTGTTTCTGATCGCCGCCGAAGCCATCGCCAGTACCGACGGCCTCGGCTACCGGATCTTTCTGGTGCGCCGCTATATGGCCATGGACGTGATCCTGCCCTACGTGGCCTGGATCACCCTGCTGGCCTGGCTGATGGACCTGGGCCTGCGCCAGCTCACCCGCCTGTGTTTCCCCTGGTATGAGGGGGCCAAGGCATGAGCTTTATTCAGGTCAAAAACGTATGGCAGGAGTATGGCGATCAGGTTGTTCTGGAGCGCTTGAATCTAAGCATCAGCGAAGGCGAATTCTGCACCCTGGTCGGCGCGTCCGGCTGTGGCAAGTCGACCTTTCTGCGCCTGCTACTGGGCCAGGAGCGCGCCAGCCGCGGGCAGATTCTGCTGGGCGGCGAGCCGCTGGCGGGTGAGCCCGATAGCAGCCGCGGCGTGGTGTTCCAGCGCTATTCGGTGTTCCCCCATCTCTCCGTGCTGGATAACGTCGCCATCGGCCTGGAACTGCCACGCGCGCCGCTGCTCGGCCGGCTGTTTGGCCGCGCCAAGCGCGAGGCCCGCGAGCAGGCCGAAGTGATATTGCACAAGGTCGGCCTCGGCCACGCCCTGGACAAGTACCCCAGTCAGCTTTCCGGCGGCATGCAGCAGCGCCTGGCAATTGCCCAGGCGCTGATCATGCAGCCGCGCGTACTGCTGCTCGACGAGCCCTTCGGCGCGCTCGACCCCGGTATCCGCAAGGACATGCACACTCTGCTGCTGGAGCTGTGGCGCGCCACCGGCCTGACCGTGTTTATGGTCACCCATGATCTGAGCGAGGGCTTCAGCCTCGGCACCCGCCTGCTGGTGTTCGACAAGACCCGCGTCGACCCTCACGCACCGAATGCCTTCGGTGCGCGCATCACCTACGACATTCCCTTGAACAGCGACCGCCGCGCCCGGCGCGCCGCCGTCGACGCCTTGCCCGCGCATATCGCCGGCAAGCTGCACCCGGCCCTGTAAGGAGTTGCCATGACAGCTGCACCGACCCTGCGCCCCACCCTCTACGAAGAATTCGTGCCCGGCGGTGGCCACACCTCCTTTGTCCTCAAGCGTGGTCAGTTGCTGCGCATCACCGATCTCGAAGGCGCGGCCAATGTCAGCCTGCTGCTGCTCAACGCCGTTGAAAAAAGCGAACGGCTGAATCTGCCCGACAGCCTCAAGTGCCAGCACACCGCCAAGCTCACCGCCGGCCACTGCCTGTACTCGGATATGGGCCGGGTCCTCGCCGCCATCACCGCCGACACCTGCGGCTGGCATGACAGCTTCGGCGGCGTACTGAATGCCGAAGAAGTTGCCGAAAAATACGGTCAGGGCTGCTATCAGGAGCTGCGCAACGGCTTCTTTCGCAACGGCGTGGACAACCTGCTGGTGGAAATGGGCAAGTGGAACCTGGGCCTTGCCGACCTGCTGATGTGCCTCAACCTGTTCAGCAAGGTCACGGTCGACAGCGACGGTTGCTTCCACTTCCAGCCGGGCAACTCCAAGGCCGGCGACTATATCGAGCTGTACGCGCCGATGGACACGCTGGTCGTGCTGACCGCCCTGCAGCACCCCATGGACCCCAACCTCGAATACGCGCCCAAGCCGCTCCAGCTGAGCTGGCATGCAGTGGCCAGCGACGGCATCAGCGTGCTGTGCCGCACCTCGCGCGCGGAAAACCAGCGCGGCTTCCATAACACCGAACGTCTGTATCTCTGAGGGTGGCCAGCATGACTCTTATCGCAAGCGACAAACACTCCGAAGCGGCGGTGTACCGCGCCACCATCGGTGCCGGCGAGCCCTTTCTCTGTGAAGTAAAAGCCGGCCAGACCCTTCGCCTGCTCGACCTGGAAGGCAACCAGGCGGTCGATACGCTGTTCTACTCGGCGCGCAACCCGCGCGAGCGCTACGACGTGCAGCGCACCCTGCGCAAACAGAACCGCGTCTACCTGACCACCGGCAGCGTGCTGTATTCCAACCTGGGCCAGCCGATGCTGAGCATCGTCGCCGACACCTGCGGGCGTCACGACACCCTCGGCGGTGCCTGCGCCCAGGAAAGCAACACGGTCAGGTACGCCCTGGACACGCGCTATATGCACAGCTGCCGCGACAACTTCCTGCGCGCCAGCCTGCACGACGGCCGCCTGAACAAAGCCGACATCAGCGCCAATATCAACTTCTTTATGAACGTGCCGGTCACCCCAGAAGGCGGCCTGACCTTCGAAGACGGCATCTCCGCCGCCGGCAAATACGTCGAACTGAAGGCGCATATGGACGTGATCGTACTGATCTCCAACTGCCCGCAACTGAACAACCCCTGCAACGGCTACAACCCGACCCCGGCCGAGGTGCTGGTGTGGGATTGAAGAAGCCAAACAACCTGTAGGAGCCAGCTTGCTGTGGTTCGGCACTCCGACGATGCTTTTGTGTCGCAGCTGATCGCCAGCAAGCTGGCTCCTACAAAAGGCACACCTGATTTTCAACCACGGACGACCGTGGTGCAGACCCAATACTGCGGGACGGCCCGCCCCTTCGAGGACACCTCGAATGTTCAGCAAACTCCTGATCGCCAACCGCGGTGCCATCGCCTGCCGCATCCTGCGCACCCTGCGAGCCCTCGATGTACAGGGCGTGGCCGTCTACTCCGAAGCCGACGTCGCCAGCCTGCATCTTCAGCAAGCAGACGAGGCGCACAGCCTCGGCGAAGGTCCGGCAGCCAACACCTACCTGGTGGTCGAGAAGATTCTAGAAGTCGCCAAGCTCAGCGGGGCCACCGCGATTCATCCCGGCTATGGCTTTCTCTCCGAGAACGCCGCCTTCGCCGAAGCCTGCGAAGCGGCGGGTATCGCCTTTGTCGGCCCGACCCCGGAGCAACTGCGGGTATTCGGTCTCAAGCACACCGCAAGGGCTCTCGCGAAACAGCATGGCGTGCCGATGCTCGAAGGCACCGAGCTGCTGGATAGCCAGGGCGCCGCGCTGATCGCCGGCGAGCAGGTCGGATACCCGGTGATGCTGAAAAGCACCGCCGGCGGCGGCGGCATCGGCATGCGCGTCTGCAACAGCGCCGCCGAGCTGAGCGAGGCCTTCGACACGGTCAAGCGCCTGGGGCAGAACAACTTCAGCGACAGCGGCGTGTTTATCGAGAAATACATCCCGCTTGCCCGCCATCTGGAAGTGCAGGTATTCGGCGACGGCTGCGGCGAAGTGCTGGCCCTGGGCGTGCGCGACTGCTCGGTGCAACGGCGCAACCAGAAGGTGCTGGAAGAAACCCCGGCCCCCAACCTGCCGTCCGGCATGGCCGATGAACTCTGCGCGGCAGCGATCCAGCTGGCCAAGGCGGTGAATTACCGCAGCGCTGGCACCGTGGAGTTCGTCTACGACAGCGAGGCGGCGCGCTTCTATTTCCTCGAAGTGAACACCCGCCTGCAGGTCGAACACGGCGTTACCGAACAGGTGTGGGGCGTCGACCTGGTGCGCTGGATGATCGAGCTGGCGGCCGGCGACCTGCCGCCGCTAAGTGAACTGGCAAAAACCCTGAAACCCCGCGGCCATGCGATCCAGGCGCGCCTGTACGCCGAAGACCCCGGCCGCGATTTTCAGCCCAGCCCCGGCCTGCTCACCGCCGTCGCCTTCCCCAAGGCCGACGGCCAAGCGCTGCGCATCGACACCTGGGTCGAGACCGGCTGCGAGATCCCGCCCTACTTCGACCCGATGATCGCCAAACTTATCGCCTGGGCCGATAACCGCGAAGCCGCCAGCACCGCCCTCGGTCAGGCCCTGGCCGACACAGTGCTGTATGGCGTGGAAACCAATAGCCAGTACCTGCGGCAGATCCTGCGCGACGCCCCCTTCGCCAGCGGCCATCCCTGGACCCGCTGCCTGGACGACCTGGTCTATCAGGCCAGCACCTTCGAGGTATTGAGCGCCGGCACCCAGACCACGGTGCAGGACGTCCCCGGCCGCCTCGGCTACTGGGCGGTTGGCGTACCGCCCTCCGGGCCGATGGACAGTCGCGCCCTGCGCCTGGGCAACCGCCTGCTGGGCAACGAGACTGCCGCCGCCGGCCTGGAAATCACCATGAGCGGGCCGACCCTGCGCTTTAACAGCGATGCGGTGGTGGCGGTAACCGGCGCGCCGATCCCGCTAAGCGTCGATGGCAGCGAGCAGCCACTCAATACCGCGCTGCTGATCAAGGCCGGCAGCACCCTGAGCCTCGGCACCATCCAGGGCGCAGGCGCACGTAGCTATCTAAGCCTGCGTGGCGGCGTGCAGGTGCCGGATTACCTGGGTAGCAAGAGCACCTTTACCCTCGGCCAGTTCGGCGGCCATGGCGGTCGTGCCCTGCGGGCCGGCGATGTGCTGCACCTGCTACCGCTTGGCGATACCAGCAGCGGTGCACAACTGCCCGTCGAGCTATGCAGCGCCCTGCCAGCCGTGCGCGAAATCCGCGTGATCTACGGCCCCCATGGCGCGCCTGAATACTTCACCGAGGGTTATATCGAGACCTTCTTCGCCACCGACTGGGAGGTGCACTTTAACTCCAGCCGCACCGGCGTGCGCCTGATCGGGCCCAAGCCTGAGTGGGTACGCGACAGCGGCGGCGAAGCCGGCCTGCACCCCTCCAATATCCACGACAACCCCTACGCCATCGGCGCGGTGGACTTTACCGGCGATATGCCGGTGATCCTCGGCCCGGACGGCCCGAGTCTGGGCGGCTTTGTCTGCCCGGTGACGATTATCGAGGCGGATCTGTGGCAGCTGGGGCAGCTCAAGGCCGGGGATAAGGTGCGCTTTGTGGCGGTGGATATCGCCACGGCGCGGGAGCTGGCCAAGAGCAACCATATTGAATGCAACGACCTCTGTAGGAGCCAGCTTGCTGGCGATCCTTCGGTATCGCTGATCGCGAGCAAGGGCTATGGTGCCCCCCTCGCTCCTACAAAAGACAATACCCTCACCTCCCCCATCGTCCTCGATATCGGCGAGGCCGATAAACGCCTGGTTGCGCGCCTGTCCGGCGACACCCATCTGCTGCTGGAGATCGGCGCGCCGGAGCTGGATCTGGTGCTGCGTTTCCGTGGCCATGCGCTGATGCAGGCGCTGGAGGCCAAGCAGCTGGTTGGGGTGATCGACCTCACCCCCGGCATTCGCTCGCTGCAGGTGCACTACCAGCCGGAAACCCTGGCCCTGAGTGATCTGCTCGGCATAGTTGCCGGCGAATGGGATGCGGTGTGCGCCGCGCAAGACCTCAAGGTGCCCTCGCGGATCGTCCATCTGCCTCTGTCCTGGGACGACCCGGCCTGCGCGCTTGCCATCGAGAAATATATGACCACGGTGCGCAAGGACGCGCCCTGGTGCCCGAGCAACCTGGAATTTATCCGCCGGATCAACGACCTGCCCAATCTCGACGAGGTCTACAGAACCGTCTTCGAGGCCAGCTATCTGGTGATGGGCCTGGGCGACGTCTACCTCGGTGCGCCGGTGGCCACCCCGCTGGACCCGCGCCATCGCCTGGTCACCACCAAATACAACCCGGCGCGCACCTGGACTGCGGAAAACTCGGTGGGCATCGGCGGTGCCTATATGTGCGTGTACGGCATGGAAGGCCCCGGCGGTTACCAGTTCGTCGGCCGCACCCTGCAGATGTGGAACCGCTACCGCGAAGTGGCGGCGTTCGACGGCAAGCCCTGGCTGCTGCGCTTCTTCGACCAGATCCGTTTCTACCCGGTCTCGGCCGAAGAGTTGCTGCGCATCCGCCGTGATTTCCCCCTGGGCCGCTTTGACCTGCATATCGAACACAGCGAACTGCACCTGGCCGATTACCAGGCCTTTCTCGACCGCGAAGCCGAGGGCATCGAGGCCTTCCGCAGCCAGCAACGCGCCGCCTTCGACGCCGAGCGCCAGCGCTGGATCGAATCCGGTCAGGCGCATTTCGACAGCGAGGAAGTCGCCCCTGATCTCGGCGAAGACGCCCCGCTCGGTGCCGGCCTGCACGGCATCGAAAGCCATATCGCCGGCAACCTCTGGCAGGTGCAAGTGGCGGTTGGCGCGACGGTGAAAGCCGGCGAGGTGCTGGTGATTCTGGAGTCGATGAAGATGGAAATCCCCCTGCTCGCCCCGATAGACGGCGTGGTCAGCGAGGTGCGCGTACAGCCCGGCTCGCCGGTACGTGCCGGCCAGCGGGTGGTGGTACTCGAGGAAGCCTGACAGCCAACCGTAGGGTGGATCACGCTTCACCGATCCACCAAGCGGCCACCCCAATTGCGATGCCACGGCATCGACGGTGGATGGGTAAAGCGCCAGCTACGCGCCCCGATCCACCCTACAGAGGACGCTACCTATGCAACACGAATTCGATCTACGCCTCGATGCACTAAAAGCCGTCTACCAGGCCGGCAGCACCACCCCGCGCCAGTTGATCACCGCCCTGCGCGACCAGGCCGCGGCGCTTAACCCCGAGTTCAAGCTGTTTATCCATCTGCTGAGCGAAGCGGAGCTGGAGCCCTATCTGGCTGCACTGGATGACAAGTCGCCGAGTGAGCTGCCGCTGTACGGTGTGCCCTTTGCCATCAAGGACAATATCGACCTGGCCGGTATCCCCACCACCGCGGCCTGCCCGGCCTTTGCCTACACGCCGGAGCAGAGTGCCACCCTGGTTGAGCAACTGCTTGCCCTCGGGGCAGTGCCACTGGGCAAGACCAACCTCGACCAGTTCGCCACCGGCCTCAACGGCACCCGCTCGCCCTACGGGGCCTGCCGTAACTCGGTGCATCCGGACTATCCGTCCGGCGGCTCCAGCGCCGGCTCGTCCCTGGCGGTGGCACTGGGCGTAGCCAGCTTCGCCCTGGGCACCGATACCGCCGGCAGCGGCCGGGTGCCAGCCGCGTTGAACAACCTGGTCGGGCTGAAAGCCAGCAAGGGCCTGCTCTCCACCGCAGGCGTGGTGCCCGCCTGTCGCAGCCTGGACTGCGTCACCTATTTCACCGCCACGGCCAGCGAGGCCAGCCAGTTGCTGGCCCTGACCGCCGCCCTCGACCCGCGCGACGAATACAGCCGGGTCAACCCGCTGTGGAACGATGGCAGCGCCTTTGGCACACCCCGCCCGGGTTTTCGTTTCGGCGTGCCCAAACAGCTCGAATTTCTCGGCTGCAGCGAGAGCCCGGCGCTGTTCGCCGCCAGCATCGAGCAGCTCAAGGGCCTGGGCGGCGAAGCGGTGGAGATCGACTTCGCGCCCTTCCTCGAAGCCGCCCGCCTGCTCTATGAAGGGCCCTGGGTGGCCGAGCGCTACAGCGTCGCCGGCGCGTTGATCGAGCAGCAGCCCGACGCGGTACTGCCGGTGATCCGCGCCGTACTGGAAAAGGCACCGGGAACCACGGCCGTCGACGCCTTCCGCGCCCAGTACCGCCTGCAGGCGCTGAAAGCGCTCTGCGACAAGATCATGGCCGATGTCGATTGCGTACTGACCCCGGCCTACCCACGCCCGGTGACCCTGGCCGAACTGCAGGCCGAACCGGTGGAGCGCAACGCCGGCCTGGGCTACTACACCAACTTTATGAACATGCTCGACTACGCCGCCGTCGCGGTGCCGGCGGGTTTTATGGCCAATGGTCTGCCCTGGGGCGTGACCCTGTTCGGCCGCGTCTTTACCGACCAGTACCTCTTGAGCCTGGCCGCGGCCCTGCAACGCCAACATGCGCTGCCCCTGGCCGGCAAACGCAGCCTGGAGCCAGCCGCGCCGGCCACCAGCGCGCGCAATGACCGCGCCCGGCTGGTGGTCTGCGGTGCCCATCTGGATGGCCTGCCGCTCAACTGGCAACTCAAACGGCGCGGCGGCCGGCTGCTCGAAGCCACCCACAGCTCGTCGGACTATCAGCTCTACGCCCTGGCTGGCGGTCCACCGTTGCGGCCCGGCATGCTGCGAGTTGCCGAAGGCGGCGTGGCCATCGCCGTGGAAGTCTGGGAACTGCCGAGCGCCGAGCTGGGTTCCTTCCTCACCGGCATCCCGGCCCCCCTGGGCCTGGGCAAGGTGCAGCTGGCCGACGGCAGCTGGGAAAGCGGCTTTATCTGCGAACCCTATGGGCTGGCCGGTGCAGTCGACATCAGCCATTTCGGCGGCTGGCGGGCTTATCTGCAGAGCAAGGCCTGAGACCCGTAGGCTGCGCCGCGCGCACCGCCAAGCACCTGGCTGGCCCTGGAGCGCACGGCGCACCCTACACTCACCCGCTGTTCGCAGGTCGTTGAAAAATGTAGGCGAGGCCGGCAAAACAAGGCAAAAGCAGGCGAGAAACGCAGCGTAGCGAAGTAACAGCCATGGGCTGGCCCGCCGGGTGAGCGAAGCGAATCAAGTGGAGCTTACGAGTCGTAAATGAGCATTACTCGTTCTACTCGCCCTACGGGGCCGCGCAATAGCGCCGACAGATGCCGATGGCCGGGGCTACAATGCGCTTAACCTTACCCCGTAGACCTTACGTATGCCCCGCCCCGCCCCCGTTACCCGGCAACGCTCGCTGCTTCTGCTGATCCTGCTATTGCTCGGTTGTGGTTTCCTCACCACCTCGCTGGTCAGCTATTACACCGCCCTGGACTCGATCCGCGCGGGGATTATCGACACCGAGCTGCCGCTGACCTCGGACAACGTCTATTCGGAAATCCAGAAAGACCTGGTCCGCCCCATCCTGATTTCCTCGATGATGTCCCGCGACACTTATATGCGCGACTGGATTCTGGCCGGCGAGCAGGACGCCGCACAGATCACCCGCTACCTGCAGGAAGTGCAGGAGCACTACGGCACGGTCACCAGCTTTCTGGTCACCGAGCAGAGCCGCACCTACTACCAGGCCAAGGGTGTGCTCAAGCAGGTCGAGGCCGACGAGCCGCGCGACGCCTGGTATTTCCGCGTGCGCGATATGCAGGCCCCCTACGAGATCAATGTCGACGTCGACATGGCCAACGACGACCGCATGACCGTGTTTATCAACTACAAGGTGTTCGACTACCAGCAGCGCTTTATCGGCGCGACCGGTGTCGGCCTGACCGTGGATGCGGTGGTCAAGCTGATCGACACCTACCAGCAGCGCTACAGCCGCAGCGTGTTCTTTGTCGACACCGACGGCCGTATCGTCCTCACCGGAGCCAGCGGCGGCCCGATGGGGGCCAGGGTCGGCCAGTCGCTCAGCGAACTGCCGGAGCTGGCCAACCTGATGGCGCAACTGCCACTGCCCGGCAGCGGCAACTTCGAGTATCGGCAACAGGGCCGCGGCCACTTTCTCAATGTGCGCTTTATCCCCGAACTGAACTGGTACCTGTTTGTCGACAAGCCGGAAAACGCCGCCCTCGACGAGCTGCGCTACTCCCTGTACCTGAACCTGCTGATCTGCCTGCTGGTGACCCTGGTGGTGATCGGTCTGGTCAGCCTCGCCCTGCGCCGTTACCAGGCGCGCATCACCGCCCTGGCCACCACCGACCAGCTCACTGGGCTGCTCAACCGCCGCGGCTTCGACCTGCTGGCAGGCCAGGCATTGCAGGAGGCACGGCGCAACAACAGCCCGCTCTGCGCGCTGCTGCTGGACCTCGACAATTTCAAGGCGCTCAACGACCAGCATGGCCATCTGGCCGGCGATGCGGTGCTATGCGGCTTTGCCGACAACCTGCAGAACAATCTGCGCAAGTCCGACATCATCTGCCGCTGGGGCGGCGAGGAATTTATCCTCCTGCTCAAGGACACCGCCCCCGAACAGGCGCGCGAACTGGGCGAGAAAATCCGCCAGCAGACCGAGCACAACCGCGTCCTGCACAACGGCATCGACCTGCAGATCACCAGCAGTATCGGCCTGGCCCACCTGCAGGCGGACGACGCCCTCGACCAGCTGATTGCCCGCGCCGACCGCGCCCTGTACCGGGCCAAACAGAGTGGCCGCAACCGCCTGTGCGAAGAAACCGCATGAGCCCCTCGCCCCAGCATTGCCCGCGTTGCGGCCAGCCCAACCAGTGCGCCCAGGCGGGCGCAGCCGCTCCCGTCGAACACTGCTGGTGCTTCGACCTGAGCATCGCCCCCGCTGTGCTCGACAGCCTGCCCGCCGAGACCCGCGGGCGCACCTGCCTGTGCCCGCGCTGCGCCCGGGAACTGCCGTCGACGCAGCCCGACCAGCCTGCCGACTAACCATGCGTCTGGATCGTTTTCTCGCCAACCTGCCGCACTGCAACCGCCAGGCAGCCCGCCAACTGCTCGCCAGCGGCCGGGTGCAGGTGGACGGACAAATCCAGCGCGAAGGCCGCAGCGAAGTCAGCCAGTTCAGCCGCGTGCAGCTGGACGCAGAGCTGCTGCAGGCCGGCAAGGCCGCGCGCTACTTTATGCTGCACAAACCGGTCGGCGTGGTCAGCGCCACCGAACACCCCGAGCACCGCACCGTGCTCGACCTGCTCGACGAGCCGGATAAACACGAGCTGCACCTGGCCGGCCGCCTGGACCTCAACACCAGCGGCCTGCTGCTGCTCACCAACGACGGCCAGTGGTCGCGCCGGGCCACCGCCCCCACCGGGCAGCAACCCAAGGTCTACCTGGTCGAAACCCAGGATTTGATCGACCCGGCCTGCATCGAGGTCTTCGCCCGCGGCCTGTACTTCCAGTACGAGAACCTGACCACCCGCCCCGCCATCCTCGAACTGCTCGCACCGCGACACGCTCGCCTGACCCTCTTCGAAGGCCGCTACCACCAGGTCAAGCGCATGTTCGGCCACTTCCAGAACAAGGTGATTGGCCTGCACCGCGTCAGCATGGGCGCGATCCAGCTCGACCAGCGCCTCTGCCCCGGGCAATACCGCGCGTTGAGCGCGCTGGAGATCGCCAGCCTCGACAAAACCTGACGCTAATTTCCCCCGAGGTCACATCGTTCGCAAGCTAACCGATAAACGGTAGTATCCTAAGGGAATAAAGCCTTGCCAGCGCCAGGGTCCACTGCTTAAATCCAGCCATAAGGTCTTGATGTGACCGGCGAGTCACAGATGACCATCTAAGCGTTCTTTCGGTTGCTTGCGCGCTGCGCGAAATGGGTTCCTGCCTGGTGACACGACATCCCTCCGATAACTTGAGAAAGGTCGGCGCGATGCTCTATTTCAGCCCTAACCGTTTGAAAAATAAATACTTATAAAAATCTCCCAGCCTGACATTCGTTTGTCATGTCCAGGCGCTTTCCTGACTGTCCTTTATGCCCGGTTTAACGGCCCCCGCCGTTTTGCCACGCCCCGACTTGCGCCAGGAGAAAACGACATGAAGCCAGCCACCGCTGTCGTCGATGTTCACGGGATCTACAAGATCTACACGGAGTTCTACGCCAATCCGAGCGCGCGCAAGACCATCATCCTGGTCAACGGCTCACTCTCCACCACCGCCGCCTTCGCGCAAACGGTCAAATACCTGCGCACCCAGTTCAATGTGGTGCTCTACGACCAGCCCTATGCCGGCCAGTCGAAGCCGCACAACCATCACCACCAGCCGATCACCAAGGAAGACGAGGCCAGCATCCTGCTCGAGCTGATCGAACAGTTCCGTGCCGACCACCTGATGTCGTTCTCCTGGGGTGGCGTCGCCGCCATGCTGGCCCTGGCCCAGCGCCCGGCGCGTATCGAGAAGGCGGTGATCACCTCCTTCTCGCCGCTGCTCAACGAGCCGATGGTCGACTACCTGGAAAAAGGCCTGGCCCATCTGCACGCCCTCGACGGCGACCAGCTCGGTCACCTGGTCAACAGCACTATCGGGCGCTACCTGCCGTCGCTGTTCAAGCGCTATAACCATCGCCATATCAGCAGCCTGGACAGCCACGAATACCAGCAGATGCATGCCCATGTGCACCAGGTGCTGCACCTCGACGCCCATTGCCAGATGCAATGCCTGGCGGCCATCGATATCCCGGTGCTGTTCGTCAACGGCGAACACGACGCCTACACCTCGCCGGAAGACGTGCGCCTGTTCGCCGAGCACCTGCACGACTGCCAGTTCGTCACCATCGACAACGCCGGACACTTCCTCGACATGGAGCACAAGGCCGCGTGGCTGCAGAGCCAGGCCGCACTACTGGGCTTTCTGCAGAGCAAGCCACTGCGCCAGACCCACTACCGCCCACAGATGGACGTGCTGCACGCGCTGGCCGTATGAAGCCTGCACACAACCCGTGCCCGCACCGCGATATTGCAGATAACCGCGGCGCGGGCTTCATTTCAGGCCAGACTTCCGGTATAAAGGCACCCGCTGCGGGCGTCGTATAGTGGTAATACCCTAGCTTCCCAAGCTAGAGCTGTGGGTTCGATTCCCATCGCCCGCTCCAGATGTCTAACGAAAAAGCCCTGCTGATGCAGGGCTTTTTCGTTTCTGGCGTTACGCAGTGTCGTAAAAGTGTCGATTGGCGGGTTGAGCGCAAAGCCTTCTCAGGTGATCCAGCGACTGGTATGCATAGCCCATGACCAGGGATGCCTGCCCCATGATCCTCTGTAACGTCAGGTTGTTCCGCCGTCGACGACGAAGCAACCGGCAAACCCGATGAACGATTGATCACCTACCCCCGCTGCGCGAACTACAGAATGGCCAGGGCGGTAAAGCCCACAACAGGCCGGATATACGAATGCAACCGCGCTGACGACAGGTGCAAAAGAAAGGCTTTGCTCACTGCTTGTGGGGAGAGTCCATATAGTCCATATAGGTTGTTAGGCCGCCCTTACTGACGCACATAGCGCAAGTGTGTGGCGGCTGGACCATCAAGAACCCTGTCAATGCGAAACTGCGGCCCGGGCTCGCGTAAGTTCTCGAAGAGACGCCGCCCGCCGCCAAAGAACACGGGTGCCAGGGCGATTTCCAGCTCGTCGACGACTCCCAGGTTCAGGTACTGCTGGATCACATCCGCTCCACCCGCGATACGAATATCACGACTGCCTGCGGATTCCCGAGCCAGTTCTAGGGCACGCTCCGGCCCGTCATTGATGAAGTAAAAGGTCGTCCCGCCGGGGCGCACCCAAGGTTCGCGTTTCTCATGGGTAAGAACGTATACCGGTGTGTGAAACGGAGCCTCCTCTGGCCAGGCGACCTCGCCTTGGTCGAACATTCGCTTGCCCATAATGTTGGCACCGATGCGTTCCGTGGTGCTTCGAACCAAGTCATTGACCGGGCCGGTCTCCCCCCCTGGCCCGAGCTTGAGGTTGTCGCGGAAGTACTGTTGATTGATGATCCAGGCCATCAGCGCCCCCCACTTCGCGCCCCAGTTTTTGTACTCAGGCTTGCCCATGGTCATTCCTTCAGGTGCCATGTAGCCATCGAGGCTAAGTCCAATGTTGACGAATACTTTGCTCATGATTCTCCTCTCGCGTGTTCGGATCTCGGCCTAACGAGATTGTAGAAAAACTGAATGGCAAGTTTTACAGCTGGGGTTCTGGCTGTTTTTTTCAACCAAAAGCCAGCATCTCTCTTGAGATCTGACGTGTTCATTTCTCTTAATCCCTCCGGATCTCGCGTACGGAATAAGCTTTGAAGTTTTTCTACAGTCTCAACGAAAGGCCCTGCGCATGCAGGGCCTTTCGTTTTGCTTGGCTCACCTACTCCGGCTGCAGATCGAACAGCGCCTTGCCGCTCTCCATATCGCAGGGCATGGAGAAGTGTTCGTGCATGATCAGCCAGCGTCCGTCTTGCTGGCGCAGGCACTGGGTTACGCGCATCCAGCAGCTCTGCATCTGGCCTTTGTCGTCGCTGCCGCCGCAGTGCAGCAGGTAATGCGCCACGCCCAGTTCGCCGCTGGCGATAAAGCTGGGATCGTGGGGTTCGAACAGGGTCTCGCCGCTGCACATTTCCATGCAGGCCTGCCAGTGCGCCTGGTAGGCGGCCCGGCCGACGAAGCGCAGCGGGCCGATGGCGTCGTAGGCCACTACGTCTTCGCTGTAGTGGGCCATGATGCGCGCCACGTCCTTGCTTCTGCAGGCCTGGGTCCAGCTGTCCAGGGTGGCCTGCAGCGCGGTGTGAAGACTGTGATTGCTCATGCCGGTTGCCTCCTTGTGGGTGATTCAAGCCTTGTGGGCACAGCAGTCTTGCTGCGCCGCGGGCTGTTCGTACTCGTCGTGCAGGCGGGTCCAGTTCAGGCCCTTGCCGTCCAGGTCGGGCATGCCGTCCCAGCCTTCGCCACGACCGAAGGGGGTGAGGTCGAGGTAGTGGAAGCTGCTCATCAGCATTTCCAGGCCACGGGCGTAGCAGGAGTAGCTGTGGAACAGCTGGTCGCCGTCGCGCAGAAACACGCTGACCCCGGGCTGCTCGCCCTGCAGGTGGTAATCCAGGCCCAGGCGCTGCAGCTCGGCCTTGTCGCGGTAGTTGTATTCGACCGGGGCGACGCTCTCGTCGGTAGTGGCCTGGTAGTCGTAGTTGAAACGGCTGCCGTAGGAGCTGTACCAGGGCAGGGTCCAGCCCATGCGCCGCTTGAAGGCTTCGAGGTCGGCCAGGGGCGCGCGGGAGACCAGCACCAGGGTGGTGTCGCGGGCATGCAGGTGGGCCTGATGGCCGATGTTGTCGACCAGGCAGGAGCAACCGTCGCAGCCCTCGCCGCGGTCCATGTGGTACATAAAGTGATAGACGATCAACTGGCTGCGCCCGGCGAACAGGTCGAGCAGGCCCACTTCGCCCTGCGGGCCCTGAAAGCGGTAGTCCTGCTCCACGGCCACCATGGGCAGACGCCTGCGCGCCATATTCAGCGCATCGCGCTGACGGGTCAGGGCCTTTTCCTGCTCCAGCAGGGCCTTGCGCGCCACCAGCCACTCTGCGCGGCTGACGACCGGGGGAAAGTAACTGCGGTCCATGGCAAATCCTCCATTGGGATGATGGTTAACCGCCCCGGACTGCGGCCCTCGGGGCGTTGTTGGCTGCGCCACATGGCAATCAGATGCCGCGGCTCTCGCGAACCTGCTGCGGGGCCTGCTCGACCTGCAGCTCGCGCACCGGACGCACTTCCACGCAGCCGACCCGCGCCGCGGGGATATGTCCGGCCAGCTGGATGGCCTCATTGAGGTCGCGGGCCTCCACCAGGTAGAAGCCGGCCAGCTGCTCCTTGGTTTCGGCGAAGGGGCCATCGGTGATCGACAGCTTGCCGCCGCGCATGCGCACCGTGGTAGCGGTCTGCACCGACTGCAGGGCCTCGGCGGCAAGCATGCGGCCGCTCTGCCCCACCGCCTCGGCGTAGGCGAAGCATTCGGCGTCGTGGGGGCTGTCGGGGGAGCTGTGCAGCTCCTGTTCGTTGGCATAAACCAGGCAGAGGTATTTCATGGCGGACTCCGGTTCCTTTACGGGGTGAGTACTGGATAGTCGAGCGCGGCGCGTGGCGTTCGACAAGTGCGGAAAAAATATCGCTGCGGCCGACGAATGGTCGATGCCTCGGCTGTCGCGCAGCGTTGGCCGAGTGCATGTCCGGCAGCCAATGTCTCGGTGCGCGCGGCGCACCCTAGGTTTGCAGTTCGGCCAGGCGCTGTTGCAACAACTGTCGATCCGGCCCCTGCTGGGCCAGTTGCAAGGCGCGCTGGTAGGCCGCGCGGGCCGGGGCGATGCGGCCCAGGCGGCGATTGAGGTCGGCACAGGCGGCATGAGCCAGGTGGTAGTCCGCCAGTTCGCCGCTGGCCAGCAACCCCTCGATCAGCGCCAGGCCGGCCTCGGGGCCCTGCTCCATGGCCACCGCCACGGCGCGGTTGAGTTCGATCACCGGCGACGGGCTCAGGCGCAGCAAGGCGTCGTAGAGCCCGACTATCTGCGCCCAGTCGGTCTGCTCGGCGCTGGCGGCCTCGGCATGCACGGCGGCGATGGCGGCCTGTAGGCTGTAGGCACCGAAGCGCCGCGAATGCAGGGCCTGCAAGACCAGGGCCTCGCCCTCGGCGATCAGCGCGCGGTCCCACTGGCTGCGGTCCTGCGCCTCCAGCAGCACCACCTCGCCGCTGGCCGTGCTGCGCGCGCCGCGCCGTGACTCATGCAGCAGCATCAGGCCCAGCAGGCCCATCACCTCGGGCTCGGGCAGCAATTGCAGCAGCAGCCGCGCCAGGCGGATGGCCTCGTCGGACAGCTGAGTGCGGGTCAGCTCGGCACCGGAACTGGCGAAATAGCCTTCGTTGAATACCAGGTAGATCACCCGCAGCACCGCATCCAGACGCTCGGCCAATTCGCTGCGCCCCGGCACTTCATAGGGAATGCGCGCGTCGCGGATCTTCGCCTTGGCGCGAACGATGCGCTGGGCCAGGGTCGCCGGGGTGGTGAGAAAGGCGCGGGCAATGTCCTCGGTACCCAGGTCGCAGACTTCGCGCAGGGTCAGGGCCACCTGGGCATCGCTGGCCAGGGCCGGGTGGCAGCAGGTGAAGATCAGCCGCAGGCGGTCGTCTTCGAGCAGCTCGTCGTCCTCCAGCACCGTTGCGGCGGGGAGCTCGGTCTGTTCGTCGAGGGGCTGGAAGCGGCGCAGGCGGCGCAACTGGTCGATGGCCTTGAAGCGCCCCGCCGACACCAGCCAGGCCCGCGGGTTGGCCGGTATGCCAGCCTCTGGCCATTGTTCCATGGCCGCGCGAAAGGCTTCGTGCAGCGCCTCCTCGGCCAGGTCGAAATCCCCCAGCAGGCGAATCAGACTGGCCAGCACGCGGCGCGATTCATCGCGGTAGATGGCGTCGAGCTGGGCTCGTTGAGCGTCGTCCATAACCCTCCCCGTAACGCTTGCGTGGAATGGAGTAACCCGGATTGCCTCCAGGCTACGGTTTCTGCCTTAGCTTTTAAGCCGATAACCGGTCTTGAAGATCCAGCCCACCGCCAGGATGCACAGCAGCAGAAAGCCGAGAATCATCCCCAGGCTGAGTACTACATTGACATCGGAAACGCCGTAGAAGCTCCAGCGGAAGGCGCTGATCAGGTACACCACCGGGTTGAACAGGGTCACCGTCTGCCATACCGGCGGCAGCATGCTGATGGAGTAGAAGCTGCCGCCGAGGAAGGTCAGCGGCGTGACGATCAGCGCCGGCACGATCTGCAGTTTCTCCCAGCCATCGGCCCAGACGCCGATGATAAAACCGAACAGGCTGAAGGTCAGCGCGGTGAGCACCAGAAAGGCCAGCATCCAGAACGGGTGGAGAATCTCGAAATCGACGAACAGCCGCGCCGTGACCAGGATCACCAGGCCGAGGATGATCGACTTGGTGGCCGCCGCGCCGACATAGCCGATCAGGATTTCCAGGTAGGACACCGGGGCCGACAGCAGCTCGTAGATGCTCCCCGAATACTTGGGCATATAGATGCCGAACGAGGCGTTGGAAATGCTCTCGGTGAGCAGCGCCAGCATGATCAGCCCCGGCACGATAAAGGCCCCGTAGCTCACCCCCTGGATCTGGGTCATGCTCGAACCGATGGCCGAACCGAACACCACGAAATACAGCGAGGTGCTGATCACCGGGGTGGCGATGCTCTGTAACAGGGTGCGCCAGGTGCGCGCCAGCTCGAACAGATAGATGGCCTTGATGGCATACAGGTTCATGCGCGCGACTCCTTGACCAGGCTGACGAAAATCTCCTCAAGAGAGCTCTGGCTGGACTGCAGGTCCTTGAAGTCGATGCCGTGCTGGGCCAGGTTCTTGAGCAGCTCGGCGATGCCGGTGTGCTCGCTTTGCGCATCGAAGGTGAACACCAGGGCATGGCCCTCGTCCGCCAGTTCCAGGCGGTGGCCGTTGAGCTCCGCCGGCAGGCTGGCCAGGGGTTGCTGCAAATGCAGGGTCAGCTGCTTCTTGCCCAGCTTGTGCATCAGCACCTGCTTGTCTTCCACCAGGATGATCCGGCCCTTGCTGATCACCCCGATGCGGTCGGCCATTTCCTCGGCCTCCTCGATGTAGTGGGTGGTGAGAATGATGGTCACCCCGCGCTCGCGCAAGCCGCGCACCATGTTCCACATGTCGCGGCGCAGCTCGACGTCGACCCCGGCGGTGGGTTCGTCGAGAAACAGTATCTGCGGCTCGTGGCTCAGCGCCTTGGCGATCATCACCCGGCGCTTCATGCCACCGGACAGCTCGAAGATCTTCGCCTCGCGCTTGTCCCACAGCGACAGGTCGCGCAGCAGCCGCTCCAGGTAGGCCGGGTCGGGCTTCTTGCCGAACAGGCCACGGCTGAATTTCACCGTCGCCCAGACCGTCTCGAACACGTCGCTGACCAGCTCCTGGGGCACCAGGCCGATCTGCGAACGGGCCGCGCGGTAGTCCTGAATGATGTCCTTGCCGCCCACCAGCACCCGCCCACCGCCCGGATTGACGATGCCGCAGACGATGCTGATCAGGGTGGTCTTGCCCGCGCCGTTGGGCCCGAGCAGGGCAAAAATCTCGCCCTGGCGAATATCCAGATCGATGTTCTGCAGCGCCGGATGGCCGCTGGCGTAGGTCTTGCTCAGTTGCTGAATCGAGATCACCGGTTGCACGGGAAGGCCTTGCCTGGAAGAGAGAGGGACAGAGTGTATGTAACTTGGGGTGGGGTCAGGCAAGTGCCATCGTGTTTGCAGCTGACCCAGCGCCCGCGAGCGGGCTCAGGGTCTGTTGCCGTTTCGTGGCGAGCCGTGTTGCTGCGACGAAACGGCAACAGACCCTAGGACAAGGGCAGCTGCTCGGCGAGAAAATCGATCAGGCCGCGCACCGAGGGCAGCAAGCCACGGCGCGAGGGGAACAGCGCATGCACCACGCCGCAGCGCGGCACCCACTGCGGCATGATGTCGAGCAACCGCCCCTGCGCCAATTCCTGCTCGACCACCATGCACGGCAGCTGCACCAGGCCAACGCCGCGCAGGGCGGCCTGTAGCAGAGTCGTCATGTCGTCGCTGATCAGGCGCGGCTGATGCCGGACCTCGGCCATGGCTCCATTGGGGCCTTCCAGTTGCCACAGATGATCGCCCTGTTGCCGCCAGTCCAGGCTGGGCAGGCCACTCAAGTCGGCGGGTAGCAAGGGCAAGGTGCGGCCCTTGAGCAACTCCGGACTGGCGACCAGGCGCTGGGGGCTGTCGGCCAGCACGCGCATCACCAGGTCGCTGTTTTCCAGCGGCGGGAAACGCACGCGCAGGGCCAGGTCGAGGCCTTCGCCGAGCACGTCGACGTGCCTGTTGGTGGCGTCCAGGTGCACCTGAACCTTGGGGTTGAGGACCATGAAACGGCTGATCAGGTCGCCAATCCGGTACTGCAGCAAGGTGGTGGGGCAGCTCATGCGCACGATGCCCTGGGGTTCCGAGCGCGTGCGTTCGATCGCCTCCCGCGCGGCTTGCGCCTCGATCAGCATGGCCAGGCAGTGCCGATGATACTCCTGACCGATTTCGGTGACCGAGAAGTGCCGGGTCGAGCGCTGCAGCAGGCGTACGTCCAAGCGTTCCTCGAGCAGGGCAATGCGCCGGCTGAGCTTGGACTTAGGCGTATGCAGCGCCCGGCCTGCCGCCGCGAAACCGCCGTGTTCGACCACTTGGGCGAAGTAGTACAGGTCGTTAAGGTCATCCACCAGTGTTCTCCTTATAGAACGCTGAGGCTAATTTAACGGGTCTACCGCGATAAGTGTTGCACTCATAAGCTTTCTCCATGCACAGAGGAGGCATCTCATGAAAAAGATTCTTGGTCTTTACAGCAGCCCCAAGCAGCACTGGGTCGGTGACGGCTTTCCGGTTCGCTCGCTGTTTTCCTATGACAGCCTGGGCCAGCACATCAGCCCGTTCCTGCTGCTCGACTATGCCGGCCCCCATGAGTTCGCCCCAGCCCAGCAGCCGCGCGGCGTCGGCCAGCACCCGCATCGCGGTTTCGAAACCGTGACCATCGTCTACCAGGGCGAGTTGGAGCACCGTGACTCGACCGGCAGCGGCGGCCTGATCGGCCCCGGCGACGTGCAGTGGATGACCGCGGCCTCGGGCATCCTGCATGAAGAGTTCCACTCCGCCACATTCACCGAGCAGGGCGGCACCCTGGAGATGGTGCAGCTGTGGGTCAACCTGCCGGCCCGCGACAAGCTGGCCGCACCGGGCTACCAGACCATTCTCGATCAGGACATCCCGGTGGTGCCGCTCGACGACGGCACCGGTTCCCTGCGCCTGATCGCCGGGGAGTTTGCCGGGCAACAGGGGCCGGCCCACACCTTCACCGCCATGGACGTCTGGGATATCCGCCTGAATGCCGACAAGCCGCTGGCCTTGCCCGTCACCGAGGGCCGCAGCACTGCGCTGATCGTGTTGCGCGGCACCGTGCTGGTGAACGGCAGCCAGCTGGTCAGGGAGGCGCAGATGGTGCTGCTCGACCGCGCCGGCGACGAACTGTTGCTGGAAGCCAACAACCAGGCGCTGGTGCTGCTGCTCAGTGGCGAGCCCATCGATGAACCGGTGGTCGGTTACGGCCCCTTCGTAATGAACAGCCAGGCCGAAATCGCCCAGGCGGTTAAGGACTTCCAGAGCGGCTCGTTCGGCCAACTACCGGCCTAACGGTCATTCGCCGCCGGTATCACCATCTAGGCTGAATGGGCCGGTTCTTTGGGTCCCGATGATTGAGCCGGCCCGCGAGCACAGTAAAGAAGCAAGATTCCACCCCCGCCGAGCCCTGCACAGGGTTCGGCACTCACCCACCCATGAGGAAACCGTCATGAGCACTCCCTACAAGCGTCTCGACAAGGATCAGGCCGCGGTCTTGCTGGTCGATCACCAGACCGGCCTGCTGTCGCTGGTGCGCGACATAGACCCGGACAAGTTCAAGAACAACGTGCTGGCCCTGGCCGATCTGGCCAGCTACTTCAAATTGCCGACCATCCTCACCACCAGCTTCGAGGATGGCCCCAACGGCCCGCTGGTGCCCGAGCTCAAGCAGCAGTTCCCGGATGCGCCCTATATCGCCCGCCCCGGCCAGATCAATGCCTGGGATAACGAGGACTTCGTCAAGGCGGTGAAAGCCACCGGCAAGAAGCAGCTGATCATCGCCGGGGTGGTCACCGAGGTCTGTGTGGCATTTCCGGCGCTGTCGGCGATCGAGGCAGGCTTCGAGGTGTTCGTGGTCACCGATGCCTCCGGCACCTTCAATGAAATCACCCGCCAGTCGGCCTGGGATCGCATGTCCGCCTCCGGTGCCCAGCTGATGACCTGGTTCGGTCTGGCCTGCGAACTGCACCGCGACTGGCGCAACGATGTCGAGGGCCTGGGCACGCTGTTCTCCAACCACATCCCCGACTACCGCAACCTGATCAACAGCTACACCACGCTGACCGCGGGCAAGTAAGCGCTCAGCAAGGGCTGCGTTGCGCAGCCCTTGCTCTTTGCGCCACCTGCAGCTGTTCTTAACAGCCTCAGCAGTCCAACTGGATTGGAGTTTGCAATGAGCACAGCGTCAATCACCGCCTCCCTCGGCGGACTGCCCTATCAGGTCAAGCTCAGCGATGGCGTACACCAGTGGCTGGCCGACGAACCCCGGGCCAACGGCGGTGGCGACAGCGGGCCGTCGCCCCATCAGCTGCTGCTCTCGGCCCTGGGTGCCTGCACCTCGATCACCGTGGCCATGTACGCGCAACGCAAGGGCATGCCGCTGCAGGGCATCGATGTGCAACTGAGCCTGCTGCAAGCGCCCAGTGCGCAGCATCCGCAGACCCGCATCGGTCGCGACATCCACTTGTCTGGCGAACTGAGCGATGCGCAGCGCCAGCGCCTGCTGGAAATTGCCAACGCCTGTCCCATCCATAAGCTGCTGAGCGGCGAGATTCTGATCGACAGCCAGCTGGCCGACTGAGGAGCACCGACATGACCACGACTCCAACCATCAAGGTGCTGGGTATCTCCGGCAGCCTGCGCGGTGGTTCCTACAACACGGCCGCCCTGCGCGAGGCGGCGCGGCTGGCACCGCCCGGGATGCAGATCGAGCTGGCGGACATCGCCGGCATTCCCTTGTACAACGAGGATGACTACGCCCAGGGTTTCCCGCCGGCGGTCGAACGCCTGCGCGAGCAGATCCGCGCCGCCGATGGCTTGCTGCTGGTGACCCCGGAATACAACTACTCGATGCCCGGGGTGCTGAAGAATGCCATCGACTGGGTCTCGCGGCCGCCGGAGCAGCCCTTCTCCGGCAGCCCGTGGCCATCATGGGTGCCAGCCCCGGCCGTTTCGGCACGGCGCGGGCGCAGTACCACCTCCGGCAAAGCATGGTGTCCCTCGACGCTCACCTGCTCAACCGCCCGGAGGTGATGATCGCCGGGGCGCAGAAGCTGTTCGACCCGCAGGGCAACCTCACCGATGAGCCGACCCGCGTACATATCCGCGGCCTGCTCGAAGCCCTCCACGTCTGGACCCTGAAACACAACGGCTAACCAGGTGCAACAAACAGCGAGGATAACGCCATGAGTACCCACGAGACCCAATGTCAGCTGTCGTCATCCAGCGATTGCCCGCTGGACAATGGCCAGCGCAGCATCCAGCGCGTGACCTCGCGCAGCGCCGAGATCGGTGGCGGCATTTCCGTCAGCCGCCTGCTGCCTAGCGCGCAACGGCGCATGATCGGTGCCTGGTGCTTCCTCGACCATGCCGGCCCCGCCACGTTTGCGGCCGAGCACGGCCTGCGAGTCGGCCCGCACCCACACATCGGCCTGCAGACCTTTACCTGGATGCTCGAAGGCGAAGTGCTGCACCGTGACAGCCTGGGCAATGTGCAGGTGGTGCGGCCGGGCCAGGTCAACCTGATGACCGCCGGACGCGGCATCAGTCATACCGAGGAGTCCCTGGCGGACGAGCGTCACCTGCATGCCGCGCAGCTGTGGATCGCCCTGCCCAGCAGCGAGAGTCAGCGCGAGCCGGCCTTCGAGCACCATCCCGAGCTGCCCAGCTGGGATCAGCAGGGTTGCCATTGCACCCTGCTCGCCGGCCTCTATGCGGGCCACTCCGCGCCGACCCGGGTCTACTCACCGCTGCTCGGTATCGACCTGCACAGCACGGCGGGTGCCACGCTTGAGCTGCACCTCGATCCGGCGTTCGAGTACGGCATTCTGCCGCTGCAGGGCGAGGTGCAGATCCAGGCCGAGCGCTTCGCCGACAACCAGCTGGCCTATCTCGGCCGCGGCCGCGACCAGCTGAGCGTAGGGCTGGCACCGGGTAGCCGGGCGCTATTGCTCGGCGGCGAACCATTCGTCGAGGAAACTCTGCTGTGGTGGAATTTCGTCGGCCATAGCCGCGCCGAGATCAGCCAGGCCCAGCTCGATTGGCAAGCCGGACACCCGCGTTTCGGCCGGGTCGAGGGCTATGACGGCGCGCCCCTGGTAGCGCCGCCCCTACCCTGGTCGGGTGCCTGATTCGACGCGATAAGATCAGCCGATAAGACCTGGTGGGTTAGCGGCGCACAGACGGACTGGCAAAGTCACCGCGCAAGTTGTGCGCCGCGTAACCCACCAAGCGCTGATCGGCCAGCTCCATCTGCTGGGTTACGGCCCTCGTATTGGGGCCACAAACATTCAATAACCCGTGCCCCCGGCTCTAGCGGGGGGCACCAAGCCTGTGCGGGAAGCGCTACCCTAGGCCGCTCAAGCCATCGCCAGTTAAGGAGTCCCCATGGCCGAACCAGGCAGCCTGTTGCAGACCTCTGTGGTGTTCCTGCTCGCCGCCGTATTGATCGTGCCCCTGGCCAAACGCCTGCAACTGGGCGCGGTGCTCGGCTACCTGCTGGCCGGGGTGCTGATCGGCCCGGCGGCCCTGCACCTGGTCGACGACCCGCAAAGCGTCAGCCATATCTCCGAGCTGGGGGTGGTGCTGCTGTTATTCATCATCGGCCTGGAACTGTCGCCCCGGCGCCTGTGGGTAATGCGCAAGTCGGTATTCGGTGTGGGCCTGGCCCAGGTGCTGCTGACCGGCCTGGTGATCGGCGCGGTGGCCATGTTCGGCTTCGCCCAGCCGCTGAAGGCCGCGCTGGTGCTCGGCCTCGGCCTGGCCCTGTCGTCGACCGCCTTCGGCCTGCAGTTGCTCGCCGAGCGCAAGGAGCTGACCAGCCCCCACGGCCGCCTGGCCTTCGCCATTTTGCTGTTCCAGGACATCGCGGCCATTCCGCTTATCGCCCTGGTGCCACTGCTCAGTAGCACCGCGGCACCCGACACCGGCAGCGACTTCGGCCAGCTGTTCAAGGTGCTCGGCAGCATTGGCCTGGTGGTCATCGGCGGCCGCTACCTGCTGCGCCCGGTGTTTCGCATCGTCGCCAAGACCGGCCTGCGCGAGGTGTCCACCGCCACCGCGCTGCTGGTGGTGATTGGCACCGCCTGGCTGATGGAGCTGGCGGGCATCTCCATGGCCCTCGGTGCCTTCCTCGCCGGGCTGCTGCTGGCCGACTCGGAATACCGCCACGAACTGGAATCGCAGATCGAGCCATTCAAGGGCCTGCTGCTCGGCTTGTTCTTTATCAGCGTGGGCATGACCGCCGACATTCGTCTGCTGTTCGCCCAGCCGCTACTGGTGCTCGGGCTCACCGCCCTGCTGATCCTGCTCAAGCTGCCGCTGCTGGTGCTGCTCGGCCGTCTGCCCGGCGGGCTCAATGCGCGTAGTGCCTTGCGCCTGGGTGTGGTGCTGGCGGCCGGCGGCGAATTCGCCTTCGTGGTGTTCCAGATGGCCCGCGACCAGGGCCTGTTTGAATCACATCTGCACAGCCTGCTGGTGCTGGTCATCACCCTGTCGATGGCCGTCACGCCGCTGTTGGTGCTACTGGTGGCGCGCCTGTGCAAGGTCAAGGAGCAACCCCGTGAGGTGCCGCCGGAGTACCGCGAGATCGACAGCGATGCGCCGCGCGTGGTGATCGCCGGCATCGGCCGCATGGGCCAGATGGTCGCGCGGGTGCTGCGCGCGCAACGGGTACCGTTTATTGCCCTGGACACCGAGGTCGACACCATCGAACTGTCGCGCAGCCTGGGCAGCATGCCGATCTTCTACGGCGACCCGCTACGCCCGGAGATTCTCCACGCGGCCAAGACCGAGCAGGCGGAGTATTTCATCGTCGCCACCGACGACCCGGAGATCAGCCTGCAGACCACCGAGCTGGTACGCCGCCTCTACCCGCACATGAAGATCATCGCCCGCGCGCGCAACCGCCAGCACGTCCATCGCCTGCTGGACGCCGGTGCCCTGCCGATCCGCGAGACCTTCCACTCCAGCCTGGAGATGAGCCGCCAGGTATTGCTCGGCCTGGGCCTCGACGAAGCGCAGGCGAACCAGCGCATCAAGCGTTTTCAGCAGCACGATGAAGAAGTGTTGGAGGCCCAGCACCGGGTCTACAACGACAAGGCCGCGGTGCTGCAGACCGCCCGCGAGGCGCGCGCCGAGCTGGAGACCCTGTTCGATGCCGACACCAGCGAGGCACCGCCGTCAGCCTAGATCCGTAGGATGGGTTGAGGCGCGTAGCGACGATACCCATCGAGCACAGTGATGGGTATCGCTGCGCTCAACCTGCGCGGCCCGACCCATCCTTGTATTTCGACTATTGCCTCCCTGACCCGCAGCCGGCCGAACGGCGCTTGAGGCCGGCGCACGGCGCTAGCATGATGGGTGACATGAAGCCGACTGCCGATTGCCTGCAAGCCGATGCCGCGCTGACGACCTTTCACCCGGCGGTCGCCGCCTGGTTTCGCCGCCAGTTCGAGACGCCCACCGCGGCTCAGGTCGGTGCCTGGCCGGCGATCGCCGCCGGCCGCTCGACCCTGGTAGCCGCGCCCACCGGTTCGGGCAAGACCCTGACCGCCTTCCTCGCCGCCATCGACGCTCTGGTGCGCCAAGGGCTGGCCGCCGGCGGCGAGCTGGAGGAGCGCTGCAGCGTGGTCTACGTCTCGCCGCTCAAGGCGCTGTCCAACGACATCCGCCTCAACCTCGAAGAGCCGCTGGCCGGCATCCGCGCCGAACTGCAACGCCAGGGCCTGGCCGATGTGCAGATCCGCAGCGCGGTGCGCACCGGCGACACCACCCAGGCCGAACGCCTGGCGATGCGCAAGCAGCCGCCACATATCCTGGTGACCACCCCGGAATCGCTCTATGTGCTGCTCGGCTCCGCATCCGGGCGGGAAATGCTCAGCGGCTGCCGCAGCCTGATCGTCGACGAGATCCACGCCATCGCCGGCAGCAAGCGCGGCAGCCACCTGATGCTCAGCGTCGAGCGCCTGGAAGCGCTGTGCCAGCGGCCACTGGTGCGCATCGGCCTGTCCGCCACGCAGAAACCGCTGGAGGCGGTGGCGCGCTTTCTGCTCGGCAGCCAGGCGGCGTTGCCGGCGGCGGCCGACGAACCAGCCCCGGATCGGCAGGTCGACAGCGACACTGGCCACGCTGCGATCAAAACTCCCTATCCTCTCCGGGGAGACGACTGCATGGATGCAGGAGGTAGGGCGACGCAGGACGCCAAAGCCGAGGGCTGGGGTGAGGGGCCGACGGCAGCCACCACTACCACTAAAGAAGACACACTCCCCGCCTGTCATATCGTCGATATCGGCTACACCCGCCCCCGCGACCTGGCCATCGAAGTACCGCCGCAGCCGCTCGAAGCGGTGATGAGCAACGAGGTCTGGGACAGCGTCTACCAACGCCTGGCCGAACTGGCCCAGCAGCACCGCACCACCCTGGTGTTCGTCAACACCCGCCGCCTGGCCGAGCGCGCCTGCCGCCATCTGGCCGAGCGCCTGGGCAACACTGCGGTCGCCGCCCACCACGGCAGCCTGGCCAAGGAGCTGCGCCTGGATGCCGAGCAGCGCCTCAAGCGCGGCGAGCTCAAGGTGCTGGTGGCCACCGCCTCGCTGGAGCTGGGCATCGACATCGGCGAGGTCGAGCTGGTCTGCCAGCTCGGCTCGCCGCGCAGCATCGCCGCGTTCCTGCAACGGGTTGGCCGTTCTGGCCACAGCGTCGGCGGCACGCCCAAGGGCCGGCTGTTCCCGCAGTCGCGCGACGAGCTGATCGAATGCGCCGCCCTGCTCGACTGCGTGCGCCGCGGCGAACTGGATGCCCTGGTGATCCCCCACGCGCCGCTGGACGTGCTGGCCCAGCAGATAGTCGCCGAGGTGGCCTGCCGCGAGTGGCGCGAAGACGAGCTCTACCAGTTGCTGACCCGCGCCGCGCCCTACGTCGACCTGCCACGCGTCAGCTTCGACGCCCTGCTGAAGATGCTCGCCGAGGGTTACAGCGGCCGCCGCGGGGTACGCGCCGCCTATATCCACCGCGACGCGGTCAACCAGCGCCTGCGCGGTCGCCGCGCCGCCCGCCTGACCGCACTGACCAGCGGCGGCACCATCCCCGACACCGGCGACTACAGCGTGCTGCTGGAACCCCAGGGCCTGCAGGTCGGCACCCTCAACGAAGACTTCGCCATCGAGAGCATGGCCGGCGACATCTTCCAGCTGGGCAACCAGTCCTATCGCATCCTGCGCATCGAGCCGGGCAAGGTGCGGGTCGAGGACGCCCGGGGCCAGTCGCCGACCATCCCCTTCTGGCTCGGCGAGGCCCCGGGGCGCACGGACGAACTGTCGGCCGCGGTGGCGCGCCTGCGCGAACAGATCGACCTATTGCTCGGCGGCACCGACCCCATCGCGGCCGAGGCCGCGCCTACAGCGCCCATGACTCCCCGCAGGAGCGGTCTTGACCGCGAAGCACTTCCGGCCACCAGCGTAAACATCGACAACGCTACCAACTGGCTGATGCAAAGCATCGGCCTCGAGCCATCCGCGGCGCAGCAGATCGTCGACTACCTGGCCCGCGCCCGCGCCGCCCTCGGCAGCCTGCCGACCCAGCGGCGGCTGGTGATGGAGCGCTTCTTCGACGAATCCGGCGGCATGCAGCTGATCATCCACTCGCCGTTCGGCAGCCGCCTCAACCGTGCCTGGGGCCTGGCCCTGCGCAAGCGTTTCTGCCGCAGCTTCAACTTCGAACTGCAGGCCGCCGCCACCGAGGACGCGCTGATCCTCTCACTGTCGACTAGCCACAGCTTCCCGCTCGACGAGGTGTGGCGCTATTTGCATTGCAACAGCGCCGAGCAGCTGCTGATCCAGGCCGTGCTGGACGCGCCGCTGTTCGCCGTGCGCTGGCGCTGGAACGCCGGCGTCGCCCTGGCCCTGCCGCGCTTCGCCGGTGGGCGCAAGGTGGCACCGCAGCTGCAGCGCATGCGCAGCGAAGACCTGCTGGCCACGGTGTTCCCCGACCAGGTGGCGTGCCTGGAAAATATCGTCGGCGAGCGTGAGATCCCCGATCACCCGCTGGTGGCCCAGACCCTCGACGACTGCCTGCACCAGGCCATGGACTGCGAGGCCTGGCTGGCCCTGCTGCGGCGCATGGAGGCCGGCGAGATCGAGCTGCTGGCCCGCGATCTGCCGGCCCCCTCGCCACTGGCGGCGGAAATCCTCAATGCGCGGCCCTACGCCTTCCTCGACGACGCGCCGCTGGAGGAACGGCGCACCCAGGCGGTACAGAACCGGCGCTGGTCCGCCCCCGAGTCGAGCGACGACCTCGGCGCGCTGGATGCCGAAGCCATAGCAGCGGTGCGCCAGGAGGCCTGGCCCGAGGTGCAGGGCGCCGACGAGATGCACGAAGCGCTGCTGAGCCTCGCCGCCATCACCCAGGCCGAGGCGCAGGACCATCCCGGCTGGTCGGCCTGGCTGGCGCAGCTGGCCAAGGGCAAACGCGCCACCTGCCTGCACCTGGCGGGCGCGCCGGCGCTGTGGCTGGCGGTCGAACGCCTCAGCCAATGGCAGGCGCTGCATGCAGACGCCACGTTCAAGCCAGCCATCCAGGCCCCTGCCGGCTTCGACGCGCCCTGGACGGCCGAGGCAGTCCTGATCGAACTGGTCCGCGCCCGCCTCGGCGGCTTCGGCCCCCTGCCCTTGCCACGGATCGCCGCCGACCTGCTGCAGGAAGAACCCGCGATCAACCTCGCCCTGCTGGCCCTGGAGCGCGAAGGCTATGTGCTGCGCGGGCGTTTCTCCCCAGGTGGCCGGGAGGAGGAATGGTGCGAGCGCCACCTGCTGGCGCGCATCCACCGCTATACGGTGGGGCGTCTGCGCCGCGAGATCGAGCCGGTGGAGCGCGCCGACTTTATGCGCTTTCTGTTCGACTGGCAGCGCGTGGCACCGGCCAGCCGGGTACGCGGTGCCGAAGCCCTGGCCGGGGTACTCGGCCAGCTGGAGGGTTTCCAGGCGGCGGCCGGTGCCTGGGAAAGCGAGATCCTGCCGAGCCGGGTGGCCGACTACGGGATCAACTGGCTGGACGACCTGTGCCGCTCCGGGTACCTGCTCTGGTGCCGCCTGGCCGGACGCAGCCGCAGCGCCGGCGGGCCACTGCGCAGCACGCCAATCGTCCTGCTGCCGCGCAAACACCTGGGCCTGTGGCGCGCCTGCCTGGCGGACAGCCCGGCCGCCGAGCTCTCGCCGCGGGCCGAGCGCCTGCGCCAGGTGCTGGCCAGCCAGGGCGCGCTGTTCTTCGACGAACTGCAGGACGAGGCGCACCTGCTGCGCAGCGAACTGGAGGATGCCCTCGGCGAGCTGGTCAGCCTCGGCCTGGTCCATGCCGACAGCTTCGCCGGGCTGCGTTCGCTGCTGCTACCGGCGGCCAAACGCAGCCAGCAGCAACGCCGTGCCCACCGCGCCCTGGCCAATATGCAGGACGCCGGGCGCTGGGCCCTGCTGCGCGGCGGCAGGCAGGCAGCCGACCCCAAACAGGCGAGCGAGGCCCTGGAACATGTGGCGCGCAGCCTGCTGCGTCGCTATGGCGTGGTCTGCTGGCAGCTGCTCGCGCGCGAGGCCGACTGGCTGCCGTCCTGGCGCGAGCTGCTGCGGGTCTATCATCGTCTCGAGGCCCGTGGCGAGATCCGCGGCGGACGCTTTGTCGCTGGCATCTCCGGCGAACAGTTCGCCCTGCCGGAGGCGGTCGGCCTGCTACGCGAGGTGCGCAAGCGCCCGGGCGACGAAAGCCTGGTCGGCCTCTCGGCCTGCGATCCGCTGAACCTGCTGGGCACCCTGCTGCCCGGCAACAAGGTGCCGGCGCTGGCCGGCAACCGCCTGCTGTACCGCGACGGCGTAGCGGTGGCGAGCCTGGTCGCGGGCAAGATCCAGCTGCTGCAACAGGCCGACACCTTCACCGCCGGGCAGTGGCAGGCCGCCCTGATCCGCCATCCCGGCACACCGCTGCCCCTGAGCCACGGCCCGCAGCGCATCGGCTCGCCACCCTGACAGGCTCACCCCCCCCTGTAGGAATCCGCTGGCTGGCTGCAATGGCGGACGGTCAAGGGCATCGTGCACGACCCGGACTCACGCCATTCGATCATCAAGCTGTCGTACTATCGCCCGGTCGACAGAACGGAGGTTGATATGGGCAATGCCGTAGGCAAACGGGTCGTGGTCGTTGGCGCAGGCATAGTGGGCGCGTCCCTGGCCTATCACCTGGCGAGCAAAGGCGCGCAGGTCACCGTGCTCGAGGCGGCAGGCATAGCGTCCGGAGTGACTGGACGCTCATTCGCCTGGCTCAATACCTCACACAGCGGGCCCGACCCAATCGCGCAATTGCGCGGTGCAGCCATCAAGGAGTACCGCCGACTCGAAGCCGAGCTGCCTGGTCTGAAGGTACGCTGGACAGGCTCCCTGTCTTACGACGCGAGCTCGGCTGCAGTGCTGCAGGCCTCAGGTCACCCGCCTGCGGCAACCCGGGTGTCCCGTGCCCAGATTCTCGGCCTTGAGCCAAACCTCAAGAATCCCCCTCGACATGCCCTGTATAACGCCGAAGAAGGCGCGCTGGACGCTGTGGAGGCAACCCATGCGTTGCTCACAGGTGCCCAGGCTTATGGCGCAACGGTTGTCACACAGACGCGGGTTCTCGGCGTGACAACCCAGGGGGCAACGGTGACGGGAGTCGAGACCACAACGGGCATCATCGATGCCGACATCGTCGTACTGGCGGCAGGGACAGGCATCACCCAGCTGGCAGACAGGCTTAAAGTGCCCCTGCCGATAGAGGCCTCTCCGGCAATCTTCATCCGCTACACAGCGCAAGCCAAGCTCGTGCACAGCATCATCTCCAGCCCTGAAATGGAAGTGAGGCAAAGCGCGGATGGGACGCTGCTAGCGGCGGAAGATCATCTGGACGACGCCGTGGAAAATCAGCCAGAAGCAATGGCGCTACGAACCGCCAAGGCCATCCAGAATGAACTCTACGGAGTGTTGTCCATTGAACCGGAAGTGGCCTGTGTCGGCCTCAGACCCATGCCTATCGATGGCATCCCGATCATCGGCTATCTACCGAGTATCGGCGGCCTGTACGTTTGCGCGATGCATCCTGGCGTCACCCTGGCGGCGGTAGTGGGCCGTCTTGCCAGCGAGGAGATAATCGACGACAAGGCATCGTCGGCCCTGGCTCCATGCCGTCCCAAGCGGTTCTTCCAAGCGTAGGGGATGCCCATCCTGGCCCTCAGCCCAGCACTCGCGATCAGCGGGTTGAGCTCGACGCGGCGGAGCCCGGTCAAGCCAGACGCGCCCCATCGCCAAGGCATCCCACCGGTGGTTGGCATCGCCCTCGCGGGCGAGGTGGGCCCAGCCTAGGCTGTTCAGTCGTCTTCGCCCGCGCTCAGAAAGTCGACCAGATCGGCGGCGAAGTGGGACAGGGACTCGCGTTTGCGCACGCACACTTTCAGGTCGCGCCGCGCCCAGGGTTCTTCGAGCTCGACGACGGCCAGCGGGGCCTGTGCGGCACCTGTCGATACCGCGCTAAGGGGCACCATGCCCAAGCCGACGCCGGCGCTGACCATTCTGCACACGGCCTCGAAGCTGCGCACCTGGATGCGCACTTCGAGATGCCGGCCGAGCGCGGCCGCGGTGTTCATCGTGAAGGTGTGGATGGCCGACCCCGCATGCAGCATCACGAAGGGGTAGTCGAGCACCTCGGCAAAGCGCGTGCTGGCCTGCTGCGCCAGCGGGTGGTCGGCGGGGGCGATCAGCACCAGGCGGTCGGTGCGGTAGGGAATGAGTTCGACTTCGGCACCCTCGACCAGATCCGCCACCACACCGACATCGACCTCGCCGCGGGCCACGGCCATCACCACTTCGGGGCTGGTGTGCTCCTCCAGGCTGATGGTGACCTGCGGATGGCGCTGCAAAAAGGTCGCGAGGCTGTCCGGCAGAAAGGTATGGGTGGCGTGGGTGTTGGCCCACAGGCTGACATGCCCGCGCACGCCTTTGGCGTAGGGCGTGAGGTCGGCGTGCATCTGCTCGAGCTGGGCGAACACCTGGCGCGCGTGGCGCAGCAGGGCCTCGCCGGCGCGGGTCAGGCTGACGCCGCGCGGCTCGCGCAGCAACAGCGCGGTGCCGATCGACTCTTCCAGCGAGCGCATGCGATGGCTGGCCGAAGACGGGGCCAAATGCACGCGCTCGGCACCACGGGTCAGGTTCTTCGCCTCGGCAATCGCGACGAAGAGGCGCAGGTCGGTCAGGTCGTAGCTCATAGGGTTGGTTAAATCCGAACGCCAGGTTGCGAAAACGCCAATTCTATAGGGGTTATACACCCGTCATCATTCGTCTCAAGACAACTCTTTGGGATTTATCCGCTATGCCGTGGAAAATGTGGTCGGCCGAACGAATGGGCATCGCGCTGGCGATCCTTGCGGCCTTTGGGTTTTCCTTCAAGGCGATTTTCGTCAAGCTGGCCTATGCCGCCGCGC
Organism: Pseudomonas sp. EA_105y_Pfl2_R69; assembly: GCF_963970915.1. Taxonomy (NCBI): domain Bacteria; kingdom Pseudomonadati; phylum Pseudomonadota; class Gammaproteobacteria; order Pseudomonadales; family Pseudomonadaceae; genus Pseudomonas; species Pseudomonas sp. EA_105y_Pfl2_R69. Next base: position 1,302,818 of record NZ_CAXAOO010000001.1, on the reverse strand, counting down.
CGGTGGATGCGGTCACGCTGCTGACCCTGCGCATGACCTTTGCGTTGCCGATCGTGCTCTGGGTCAGCCTGTCGCTGCGCCGCTCCGCCCCGCCGCTGACGCGCAAGGACTGGGGCCTGCTGATCGCGCTGGGCCTGCTCGGCTACTACGGCGCGAGCATCCTCGACTTTATCGGCCTGCAGTATATTTCCGCCGCGCTCGAGCGCCTGATTCTGTTCATCTACCCGACCATCACCGTACTGATCGGCGTGCTCGCCATGGGCAAGCGCCTGGAGAAACGCCAGGTGGCGGCGCTGTTGCTGTCCTATGCCGGCATCGGCCTGGCGTTCGCCCACGACCTGCAGGTGGCGCAAGACATCAACGCCGTGCTGATCGGCGCGGCCTTCGTCTTCGGCTCCGCGGTGTCCTACGCGCTGTATAGCGCCGGGGCCGAGATCGCGGTGCATCGCCTCGGTACCCTGCGCTTCGCCGCGCTGGCGATTCTGGTGTCCACCGTCGCCACGCAACTGCACTTCCTCGCCACCCAGCCGTTCTCCGCCTTGATCCAGCCCGCGCCGGTCTATGTGTATGGCGCGGCGATGGCGCTGTTCTCGACGGTACTGCCAGTGTTCTGGCAGTCGGCCGCGGTTCGCCAGATCGGCGCGGCGCGCACCGTGCTGATCGGCACGCTGGGGCCGATACTGACGATCCTGTTCGGCTGGCTGCTGCTCGCCGAGCCGGTGTCCCTCGCGCAACTGGCCGGTGCCGGCCTGGTGCTGGCGGGGGTGCTGCTGGTCTCGCGGCGCAGCAGCGCGCCGGTTCGGCTGGAGGCTGGTGGCGCGGCGGCCTCCGCCGAGGGCACGAGCGCGATCGCACGCCCTGCGGCCAGCCCGTAGACGTTAGCCGTGCCCTATAGCTGGGTGGCAGGAGGCGTGAAAGCCCCCTGCCTGTCGCGCGTCTCCACGTTTGCCTCCGCATCCAGCAGCCGATTGAAGGCCTCGATGCTCAGCGGCGGGTAGTAGTAATAGCCCTGCACCTCATCGATACCTTCGGCCTGGACCAGTTGCAGCTGCGCGGCGGTCTCGACCCCTTCGGCGGTGGTCTGCAGCGACAGGGCGCGGCACAGCCCCACGATTGACGACAACAGCGCCCGGCCGCGCGGCGACTGCTCGAGGTCAGAGATAAAGCTGCGGTCGATCTTCACCCGGTCCAGCGGCAGGTCCTTGAGATAGCTCAGGGACGAGTAGCCGGTGCCGAAATCGTCCAGGGCGATACGAAAACCGGCGTCACGCAGGGCCTGCAGGCGTTGCCGGGCGAAGGCGGCATCCTCCAGCAGAATCGACTCGGTGACTTCCAGCTCCAGCGCCTCGGCGGGTGCCGCGCACTGCTCCATGCTCTCGCACAACACCGGCAGCAGTTGCTCGTCGCGCAGTTGCCGGGCCGACAGATTGATCGCCAGGGTCAACGACCAGCCACGCCCTTGCCAGTCGTCGAGCAGCGCGGCGGCCTCGCGTACCAGCCAATGGCCGATCGGTACGATCAGGCCCAGTTCCTCTGCCAGGGGGATAAAGCTGTCCGGTGCAACCCGGCCGAATTCGTCGGTATCCCAGCGCAGCAAGGCCTCGGCCCCGACAATGCGTCGGTCGCTCAGGCGGATCTTCGGTTGCAGCGCCAGACTCAGCTGGTGTTGCGCCAGCGCGCGGCGCAGCAGGTTGGCCAGCCTGACCCGCTGCAGCAGCTGCTCGTTGAGTTCCGGGCGGTACAAGGCGTACTGGTTGCGCCCTTCGCGCTTGGCCACATACATGGCGGCGTCGGCATGACGCAGCAGGTCGCCGGCCTCCTCGCCGTGTTCGGGTGCCAGGGCGATGCCGATGCTGGGTGTCGCGGTGAGGATGTGGCCGGCAAAATCCATGGGTTCGTTGAGCGCCTTGAGCAATTTATCGGCGACCAGCAGGACTTCGTCCTGGCAACGCAATTCCAGCAGCACCACGAACTCGTCGCCGCCCCAGCGCGCCACCAGGTCGTCCTGGCGCAGGGTGTGCTGCAACCGCATGGCCACCTGTTGCAACAAGGCATCGCCAATATCGTGGCCGAAGGCGTCATTGACCTGTTTGAAGTCATCCAGGTCGACGAACAGCAGCGCCAGGTAACTGTCGTCCTGACGGTGCTGCAGGGCGCGCTGCAGGCGCTCCTGGAACTGCAGCCGGTTGGGCAGCTGGGTCAGCACATCGAGGCGAGCCAGGTGCTGCAGATGATCGGCGGCGCGGCGACGTTCGCTGATGTCGCGCAGCGACAGCACCAGCTGGCCGAGCGGCTGGTCGCGGGTGCGCACCAGGGTGCTGGTCAGCTCGATGGGGGTGCGTTGGCCGTTCTGCCGCAGGCAGGTCAGCTCACCTTGCCAGTGATCGCTGCTGCTCAGCACCTGCCAGGGGCAGCGTTCGTCGCTATCGAGCAGCAGCTGGTCCAGCCGCAGCGCGGGCAATTGCGCGGGGCCGATCCCCATAAGCTCGAGAAAGGCGGCGTTGGCTTGCAGCACGCGCTTGTCGCTGGCCAGTACCGCGCAGGCATCGCGGTTGTTGGCGAAGGCCGCGGCCAGCAGGCGCAGGTGTTCCTCTGCCTCGCGCTGGCGGCTGATGTCCTTGCAGGTGCCGGTGATGCGCTGCGCCAGGCCGGCCGCGTCACGCTCCACCGCGCGGCCCTGGGTTCTCAGCCAGTGCCAGGCATCCTCGGGCGTGCTGCGCACGCGAAATTCCAGGTCGTAGTAGTCGCAATGACCGCAGAGGTGATCATCCCAGGCGCGCAAGGCTGCGTCTTGATCATCCGGGTGCAGGCGCTGCACCCACTCGGCCCAGGGCAGGGTTTCGCACAGGGTTTCGCCAGGCTGGCTGGAGAAATAGTGCAGGCGCATCAGGTTGTCCTGGGCCTGCCACTCCCAGATCAATTCCCCGCTGCCCCACAGCGCCAGCTGCAGGCGGCGCTGGTCTTCCGAGGCGGCCAGGGCCTGCTTGAGTTCGACGGTGCTCTGGTACAGCTCGCGGGACTTCTCCGTGAGCAACTGCTCGGCGGTCTTGCGCGCCCGGCGCTCGCGGTCCAGGCGGCGCTGCCAGAGCTCTTCGCTCATGCGCGGGTCATTTCGAAGCGCGTCACGTATACGCCATCGTTGCTGGGCAGATCCTCGCGGTGTACCTGGATGGCTTCGCCGTAGTGGCCGATACAGCCGCGGATCAGGCCTTCGGCGAGATCGGCCAGGCCGCGGCTGGAACGGTAGATCAACACCAGCCGCTGCGCCGTGTGCTCGGCGGTTTCGAAGACGGGTAACTGCGCCTGCGGATAGAGCTTGTGCACCTCCTGGTGGACATGCCCGTCGACGCTGGCCAGCAGGCTGAAGGCATCGTGACAGTGCTGGAGCATCTGCGGGTAGAGTTCGACAAAGCGCTGGAACAGGTGCTCGCCATAGACCCGTACCAGCACTGGCACGCTACTACCGGTCAGCCTGGACAGGGTCGCCAGCAACGCCTGCATTTCCTCAAAGGGGTAGTAGCCAACGGCGGTGTAGGCCCCATCATTGGTCAGCCCGGTCTCGGTCAGCATCCGGTCCGCCAACTCGGGCGAAAAACGCTGTTCGACCATTTCCAGGAACTCGGTGAATACCATGCCCAGCATCGTGCGTCCCTTTGGGTAAACAGGCTATAGCAGGCCGTTGCAAAACGTAGGCGAGGCAGCCGAGGCTAGGCAAAAACAGGCGAAAAAGCGGAGTTTACGTGTTGTAAACGAGCATTTTGAGCCTGTTTTTAACGACGCATCGGCAACGCAGGTAGTTTTTCAACAGCCTGATAGAGGGTATAGATGGCGACAGTAAGGCCGGCAAGTGTGGCGACACCAGGCAGGATAGTCTGCTCACAAGCCTGCGCCAGACCCATCCCGCCACCAGTCGATGTCAGAGGAGACGCACTATGGACCGATTTACCGGTGGTTGCCTGTGCGGCAACGTCCGCATCGAGGCGTCTGGACGCCCCTACCGGGTCGGCCTTTGTCACTGCCTCGACTGCCGCAAGCATCATGGGGCGCTTTTCCACGCCTGCGCGGTATTCCCCCAGGAGGCGGTGACGATCACTGGCGAAACACGCGACTACGCCGGGCGGTTTTTCTGTCCCCGCTGCGGCTCGTCGGTGTTCGCCCGCAGCGCCGACGAAATCGAAGTGAACCTGGGCTCCCTGGATGCCCCTGACCAGCTGCAGCCAACCTACGAGCTCTGGACCCTGCGCCGCGAGTCCTGGTTGCCGCCGTTTCCGCTCAGCAAGCGCTACGCGCGCGACCGTGACGCCACGGGTCGCCTTGAGGAGTAGGCGGTGCGCAGGGCCAAAGCTTCGTGGCCAGGGCCGCACCTAGAGGTTCGCCGGGCACTCCCGGGCGGGGTGAGGGCGGCGATGCCACCCAGCAAACAGTCGCAATTGGCACGGCAACGTTGAGCGGCCATGGATACGGCTGCTAGGCTGGCAACAACCGTGCAACGCGTCGCACCCGCCATCGCCAGCGGTCCCCCAGACAAGGAATAGACCATGCGCTTCAGTCATCACCTCGCCAGTCTGGCCGTCATCGCTCTGCTGGCTGGTTGCAGCTCCCAGGACCCGGCGCAGCAGACCGGCCAGCGCGAGTGCAATGTGGACAAGCTGCAAGACCTGCTGGGCCAGACCATCAACGTGAGGCTGGTCGAACAGATCCAGCAGCAAGCCGGTGCCGGGCAGGTCCGGGTACTCGCCCCTCGCTCCCCCGCCACCATGGACTACAACCCGCAACGCCTGAATATCGATATCGACGACGCCGAAGCCATCCTGCGCCTGACCTGCGGCTGAGTGACCACTGAATCTTGAAGCTGGTGCATAGGCTGCTAGGCCTCAGTAACGGTAATTACCGGCGGCGATGGCCACCTGTAGCTCGCGCGTCAGCGGCACATAACGATCTGACCCTGGCAACCAGGCATACAGCGGATCGCTGCAGCGTTCGAGGTCATAGGCTTGCTCCTTCAACGGGGCCTTCTTGTGCTTGAAGGTACCGGTGGTTTCCATCGCTGTACTCAAACGCAAGAACAGCGGCACGGCGTAGGCCGGCAGTTCCTGGCGCAAGTGCGTGAGCAATGCCTGGAAATCAAAATCCTGTGGCGCGCAGGCCAGACGGATGCAGGCCATGCCGGCGCGGCCGTTGGTGTTGGCCACTTCGACGCCATAGACCACGGTCTCGCTGACCTCGGCAACGCCATCGAGCACCGCCTCGACCTGGGTGGTGGAGACGTTCTCGCCCTTCCAGCGGAAGGTATCACCCAGACGGTCGACGAACTGCGCATGGCGAAAGCCCATGTCGCGCATCAGGTCGCCGGTGTTGAACCAGGCGTCGCCCGGTTCGAACACGTCACGCAGGATGCAGCGCTCGGTGTCATGCGCACTGGTGTAACCATGGAACGGCGACTTGTCGGTGATCTTGCCCAGCAGCAGGCCCGCCTCTCCCTTGGCCACTCGCTGCAAATGGCCATTCTCGCGCAGCGGTGCCTCGCGCTCCTGGTCGTAGCGGACGATGGCATAGGGATAGGGCGAGAAGCCCACGGTGTTGTCCAGGTTAAGCAGGTTGGTGAAGCCGACGTTGCCCTCGCTGGAGGCATACAGCTCGACCACCCGTTCGACCGCGAAGCGCTGCTTGAACGCCTGCCAGATGCTCGGGCGTAGGCCATTGCCGACCATCACCCGGATCGGGTTGGCGGCGTCGCCGGGGCGCGATGGTTGGTCGAGCAGGTAGCGGCACAGCTCGCCGACATAGCCGAAGGCGGTCGCCCGATGCCGTTGCACCTCGTCCCAGAAGCGGCTGGCGCTGAACTTGCGCACCATGATCAACGCCGCCTGGCCAGCCAGCACCGAGCCCCAGCACACCACCATGGCGGTGCCGTGATAGAACGGCAGGCTGACGTACATGCGGTCCTCGCGGCCCAGGCGCACGGCGGCAAAGCCGAAGGCACCATAGCCTTTCAGAAAGCGCCCGTGGTTGAACACCACGGCTTTCGGCAGGCCGGTGGTGCCGGAGGTGTAGATGTAGAAGCAGGGGTCGGCGGCGCGCACCGCACGTTCCAGCAGCGGCGCATCGACGGGATAGTCATGCAGCGCGGCAGCCGGATGCTGCCAGCCCGCGGGTGCCTCGCCAGGGTCGCGCCAGGTCGGGCGGTCGGCGAAGTAGTGGCAGGCATCGGCGGGCAGCGCCAGCTCCGCCGCAATTTCCGTGAAGGCATCCAGCAGCTCCTCACCCACCAGCAGCATGCGCGGTGCCGCCAGGCCGATGCTGTGGGCCAGCACGCGACCGCGCTGGCTGCTGTTGATCAGCGCACTGACCGCACCGAGCTTGGCGCAGGCGACGACCCCGGCGAGCAACTCGAAACGGTTCTCGAACATCAGCGCCACGCTGTCGCCTTGGCGCAGGCCCTGAGCACGCAGGTAGTGCGCCAGCTGGTTGGCCCAGCGGTCGAACTCGGCATAGCTGAGTTGCTCGTCGCCCTGGATCAGCGCCGCGCCGTGCGGGTTGTCGCGGGCCGCCTGCTCGATACAACTGGCCAGGCTGACGGGATAGTCGCCACGGCTGCGGTTGCCGATATGCAGCCCCTTGACGATGCCCGGCAGGTCGACGAGCAGACGGGGCAGGCGGGACAACAGGCGGGGCAAGGTGATCAGATCGGCATGACTCATGGCGCAGGACTCCAGACGGTGCGAAGCACTCGATGTTGTTTGCCGGTCAATCTAGTCGCTCGCTGCTGTGCTTTTAATAGCCAGCGGTTGCATCGCAGTGGCAATTTGTCTCACTGGCAGCGCACAATCGAGCACCCCAGGTTGGAAAAGGACGCCCCATGCCACTGGCACACACACCTAGCGCGACCGCTTCACAGTTGCTGGATCTGTACCTGTCGCTGCAGGGGTTCGCCCTGGTCGGCCCCGACGATCTGCAGGAACTGGGCGTCGAACCGGAACAGTTGAAGAACGTGGACATGCGCGTGCCGGTGCCCTGGGCCTTGCACCTCTGGCAGCGAGCGGCCAGCCGTGGCGCGCGAGCGGAGATCGGCCTGCTGGTTGGCCAACAGCGCCATTTGCACACCCGCGGGCCCGTCGCCCAACTGGCCGCGCAGAGCGCCACGCTGGGCGAGTCGATAGAACTGTTTCTGCGCTATATCCCGGTCATGAGCGAGTGCGAGCACCTGCGCGTCGAGCCATTGGCCGGGCGGGTGCGTATCCACTTCCTGTTCACCGCGCCGCTGCTCGGCCACGCCGTAGCCTGCGAGCACAGCATCAGTTCGGCGCTGTGCTGGGCGCGCCAACTCACAGGGGTGCGACTGGTGCCGCAGGCCGTGGGCTTTCGCCATGAACCACTGGCGGCACCGGCGATCTATCGACAGGTGTTCGGGGTGCAGCCACGCTTCGTCGAGACGTTCGATTACCTGGATCTGCTGGAGACTGATCTGCTGCTACCGATACCGGGGGCCAATGCCTATCTCAAGGGGCTGATGCAGCAACGGGTAAGCGCCATGCAGGCACAGTTGCCGACGCAGCACAGCACCCGTCTGCAGGTGTTGCAACTGATCGAGCAGAGCCTGCTCAGCGGCGAACTGTCGGCGCAGAGCGTGGCGCGGCAGCTGGGTATCAGCCGGCAAACCCTGCATCGCCACCTGCGCGAGGAAGGCTGCTGCTTCTCCGAACTACTGGCCCAGGTACGCCGCGAGCAGGCGCTGCAACGTCTGCAACAGCCAGGCTGCCGGGTCGAGGCCCTCAGCCGCGAACTGGGCTTCAGCGAACCGAGTGCCTTCTACAAGGCCTTCAAGGGCTGGTTCGGCCTGTCGCCCAAGGCCTACCAACAGCACGCCGGCAGCGAGTCGACAGATTTAACTAAGCCAGGCAGACCGGGCATACTGGCGCACCTGTAAACCTGTCGGCCGCCCGTTTCCATGCGTATTCACGTCACCTTTATCGACCGCGTTGGCATCACCCAGGAAGTCCTGGCCCTGCTCGGTGGGCGCAATCTCAACCTGGATGCGGTGGAGATGGTGCCGCCCAACGTGTATATCGACGCGCCGACCCTCAGCCCCGCGGTGCTCGACGAGCTGCGCGAGGCGCTGTTCAAGGTGCGTGGGGTACAGGCGGTGACCATCGTCGACATCCTTCCCGGCCAGCGCCGCCATCTGCAGCTCGACGCCCTGCTCGCCGCCATGACCGACCCGGTGCTGGCGGTCGATAGCCAGGGCCGCGTGCTGTTGGCCAACCCGGCACTGATCGAGCTGTGCGGTCAACAGCCCGACGGCCTGGGCATCGGCGAGCTGTTCGCCGACCAGCAGTTGCAGGCGGAGCTGCTCGACCAGGGCTTTCGTCTGCCGATGCGCGAGGTCACCCTCAAGGGCCAGGCCCTGCTGCTGGACGCCGCGCCGATCAGCGAGACCAGCGACACCGGCGAGCTGCACCTGGCCGGCGCACTGCTGACCCTGTACGAGCCGAGCCGCATCGGCGCGCGCCTGGCCGCCCTGCACCATGATCATGCCGAGGGTTTCGACTCGCTGCTCGGCGATTCCGCGCCTATTCGCAACCTGAAAACCCGCGCCCAGCGCGTCGCCACCCTGGAGGCACCGCTGCTGATCCAGGGTGAAACCGGCACCGGCAAGGAGCTGGTGGCGCGCGCCTGTCACGCCATCAGCACGCGGCGCACCGCGCCGTTTCTGGCGCTGAACTGCGCGGCATTGCCGGAGAACCTCGCCGAAAGCGAGCTGTTCGGTTACGCCCCCGGGGCCTTTACCGGGGCCCAGCGCGGCGGCAAGCCGGGGCTGCTGGAGCTGGCCAACCAGGGCACGGTGTTTCTCGATGAAATCGGCGAGATGTCGCCTTACCTGCAGGCCAAGCTGCTGCGTTTTTTAAGCGATGGCAGCTTCCGCCGGGTCGGAGGGCAGAGCGAGGTCAAGGTCAATGTGCGCATCCTCAGCGCCACCCACCGCGACCTGGAAAAGATGGTCAACGAAGGTGCCTTCCGCGAGGACCTGTTCTATCGCCTCAACGTGCTCAAGCTGGAAGTACCGCCGCTGCGCGAGCGTGGCCAGGATATCCTGCTGCTGGCGCGGCACTTTATGCAGCAGGCCTGCGCGCAGATCCAGCGCCTGCCCTGCCGGCTGACGCCAGACACCTACCCGGCGCTGCTGGGCAATCGCTGGCCGGGCAATGTGCGTCAGCTGCAGAACGTGATCTTCCGCGCGGCGGCCATCTGCGAAAGCAACCTGGTGCAGATCGATGATCTGGATATCGCCGGCACCGCAGTGGCCGCGCAGCAGGTGGATGGCGAAGTCAGCAGCCTGGAGGCCGCGGTGGCCGAGTTCGAGAAAGCCCTGCTGGAAAAACTCTACCCCAGCCACCCCTCGACCCGGCAGCTGGCGACCCGCCTGCACACCTCGCACAGCGCCATCGCCATGCGCCTGCGCAAATACGGGATTCCGGGCAAAGACTGAACCCGGGCGCGACTCGAGTGTTCGCGGGCATGGGACTGGGCGTCCCCCCGCGCCTACAGGACGGGGCCAGCCAGGGTTGTCAGAAGCTCCCATGGCGGCCTTTGCCGTCCTTGAAGCGCTGCGCCCCCGCCTGGGTTTCGCCACTGGCGACCACCGCCATACCACCACGGAATTCGTTGGCAATGGCCTCAACGAACGGCAGAGCCCACTGCGCATAGGCGCTGGCGCGGTCGGCGAGCATGCAGCGCTGCGGGAAGCCGGCGAGCTCCAGCGCAAGCTGCTGCGCCGCTGCCAGCGCAGTACCAGTAGGCACCACCCGATTGACCAGGCCCATGCCCAGCGCCTCCTCAGCCAATACCGCACGACCGGTGAGGATCAGATCCAGCGCACGGCCCTGACCGATAATGCGTGGCAGACGTACGCTGCCGCCGTCGATCAGCGGCACGCCAAAGCGTCGGCAAAATACCCCGAGCACGGCGTTATCCGCCATCACCCGCAGGTCGGCGAGCAGAGCCAGCTCCAGGCCACCGGCCACCGCATGGCCCTCGATGGCGGCGATCAGCGGTTTGCTCAGCTGCATGCGACTCGGCCCCATAGGCCCGTCACCCTCTACCTGCAGACAATTGGCGCGCTCAGCGCCATCGGCCACCGCGCCCAGATCAGCGCCGGCGCAGAAGGTCCCACCGGCCCCAGCCAATACCGCCACCCGCGCCTGCTTATCCGCCTCGAAGGCACGCAAGGCGGCAGCCAGCGCCTCGGCCGTCGGCCGGTCGACGGCGTTGCGCACCTGGGCGCGGTCGATGATCAGGGTGGTAACCGGGCCGTTGTGTTCGATGATCACGCTCATGACAAGCTCTCCGTAGGGTGCGCCGCGCGCACCAGGACGCGAAATTCGGTGCGCGCGGCGCACCCTACAAAAGCCAAAGGCCGGCATTTAGCCGGCCTTCACCTTAAAACCTTTGCGATAGAGAAATCAGCCTGCTGACCGATCTCCCCAGCAGAGTGGCGCAATCAGAGGGCGTATTTCTGCAAGTTCGCCATCATCTCCTTTAGCGCCTCGAGGTTGTCGGCCGGGTGGGCCGCGCCTTCGAAGTCGCAGATCTGCGCGAAGTTGGCCGCCACATCTTCCGGGCTGTAGCCCACGCGCGGGTCGAAACCGGCACCCAGGCTGCGCTCCCAGCGCACCTTGCCCATCCAGCCGCCGCCGACTTCGAACAGACCGGAGGTTTCTTCGCAGGCGTTGCTCGCCAGGTACACCACCAGCGGGCTAACCAGCTCGGGCTTGAGCTGCTCGAACACCTGCGGCGGGATCAGCCCTTCGGTCATGCGCGTGCCACCGGTGGGGGCAATGGCGTTGACCAGGATATTGTTCTTGCGCCCTTCGATGGCCAGGGTGCGGGTCAGGCCGTACAGGCCGAGCTTGGCCATGCCGTAGTTGGACTGGCCGAAATTGCCGTAGATGCCCGAGGTGGACGCGGTGAAGATGATGCGGCCATAACCCTGCTCGCGCATATGCGGCCAGGCGGCGCGGGTCACCTTGTAGGCCCCCTCGACGTGAACCTTGTAGACCAGGTCCCAGTCGGCGTCTTCCATCTTGTGGAAGGTCTTGTCGCGCAGGATGCCGGCGTTGTTCACCACCACGTCGATGCGCCCGAAGGTATCCAGGGCGCACTGCACGATCTTCTCGCCGTCGGTCACCGAGTCATGGTTGGCCACCGCAGTGCCGCCAGCGGCGCGGATTTCCTCGACCACCTTGTCCGCCGCCGAAGCATTGGCCCCTTCGCCGTGGGTGCTGCCGCCCAGATCGTTGACCACCACCTTGGCCCCGTGTTTGGCGAACAGCAGCGCATGGGCGCGACCCAGCCCACCGCCGGCCCCGGTGACGATTACAACCTGATCTTGAAAACGGATGGCGTCGCTCATGCAGCATTCCTCGGCAGATTAACAATGCCCCGAGTGTCCAGCAGTCGCGCTCTGGTCACAATAGGTACGCGCCGCGCTGAATGGTGCGCAATAAAGCAGCGGGATAGTCAGGCCGGCCTAATCAGGCTGAGGTGGTTATACAAATGCAGCACATGGGCCTTGGCATAGTCAGCGTGATCTAACGCGCCATAGGCAAAGTGCGGCTGTAGCTCGCCCTGATAGGCGGCGAAATCGGCAAAGGCCTGCTGCAAACGCTGCAGGGCCTGGGCCTGAGTGGCCGGCATGTTCAGCGCGGCGGCAGCGGGGATGGCCTCATCCAATGGGTGGCGCATGGCCCCACGGGCAGCAAATACGCTGAACGCCAACGGGCCGACGCTGCTGCGAAACCAGCCGGGCTTGAGCTCGGGATAACCGCTGATGGAGTATTCGATGCTCTGCGCGCAGTGGTTGAACACTTCGGCCGGGCTCCAGCCCTTGAGGCTGAGCAACGGCTGATCGACCAAACCGGCTAGCAGCTGCCGAGCCGCGTCGAGGCTTACGGCGGCTGGTGCTTCAGCGCTGGGCAATGCCCAGAAGCCCGCGCCCAGAACCGCCACACTGCCGAGGGCGGCACCTTTCAGGACTGTACGTCGTCGCATCCTTTAGCCTCCAGCCGTTGACGGAATTGCAGGTAATGCGCCAGCACCTGATCCGGCGCTTCGGTCTGCGGATAATGGCCAATGCCCTCCAGCAGCACGGTGTCCGGCTTGGCAATCAGCTCGCGATAACGCGCCACCATATGCGCCCCGGAGATCGGGTCGACAGCGCCATCGATTACCCGCATCGGTACCGCAGTGGCCTGCATCGCCGCCACCCAGCGCTCACGCTGCGCGCGGCGCTCGGGCATATAGCGGATCAGCCGGTGCATCACGCCGGGGCCGTTATTGGCAGCAATCAGGCTCCAGAAATCATTCAGCTCGCTAACGCTGGGCTGGGTTTGCGGACCGAACACCTTGGCAAAGCTGGCGGCCAGTTTCTGGCGGTTGAACAGCCGACCGATCAGTGGGCCGATGGGACTGAGCAGCAGCTTCTGCACCAGCACCGGACGATGGGTTTCTGGAAACAGCCCGCCATTGAGAAACACACAGCTGGCCAGCGTGATACGCCCTTGCTGATGCCGGGCCAGCAGTTCCTGGGCCACGCTGTCGCCATAGTCGTGGGCCAGGACATGCACCGGCTCACCAATACCCAGGTGCGCCAGCAGCGCCTGCTGCAGATCGGCCTGTTCCAGCAGGCTGTAGGCATGACCGCGCGGCTTGGCCGAGTCGCCGAAGCCGAGCATGTCGCAGGCAACCACCCGGTATTGCTCGGCCAACGCTGCCCACAGGTAATGCCAGTCCCAGCTGGCCGTGGGGAAACCGTGGATCAGCAGCAGGGGCTCGCCCTGCCCGGCCGTCCAGTAGCGGATGCCATGGCCGTTAAAGCGCAAATCCTGCCCCGCGCTGCGCCAATCCGCCAGGGCGATCCCTGGCAGCGCACTCATGCGGCGTAACCCGGCATCTGCTGATCCAGCTTGCGCAGCAACGCCGGCCAGGGCAGCGCGCCGCCCATGCCCTGCGGGCTTTTCATCACCCCGGCGACCATGGCCTTGGCACCGTCGAGGACCTGCTGCGGGATATGGATCAGCTCGGTGCCACCGCTTTGCGCCATGACCTGGATCTCGCAGGCGCGCTGCAGAATGAACATCATCAGGAAGGCGTCGGCGATACTGCCGGCGGCGGTGAGCAGGCCGTGATTGGGCAGGATCATAAAGTTCTTGTCGCCCAGATCGGCCTGCAGGCGGGCCTTCTCGTCATGGTTGAGAGCCACGCCTTCGTAACCGTGGTAGGCCAGGCTGGCGAGGACGAACAGCGACTGCTGCGACAACGGCAGCAGGCCCTGCTTCTGCGCGGACACGGCAATCCCCGCCGGGGTGTGGATATGCAGCACGCAGGCCACATCGTGGCGCACCTCGTGTACCGCGCTGTGGATGGTGTAGCCGGCCGGGTTGATGTCGAACGGACTGTCCATCAGCTTGTTGCCGGCCAGGTCGATCTTTACCAGGCTGGAGGCGGTGATCTCGTGGAACATCAGGCCATAGGGGTTGATCAGGAAATCTTCGCTGCCGGGAATCTTCGCCGAGATATGGGTGAAGATCAGGTCATCCCAGCCATACAGGGCGATCAGGCGGTAACAGGCGGCCAGGTCGACGCGGGCCTGCCATTCGGCGGCAGACACCTGATCCTTGAGGCTGACAACAGGCAGTGCGTGGGCAGCGGTCATGATTTACACCTCGGCTTTTTGTTATTGACGTGCCAAGGAGTCTAGCGAGGGCGGCGGCAAAGGTGAGTCGCCCTGGCGGCCAGCATGCTGACCTTGCGGGTCAAACCAGCTCGGGGTATTGCAGCGCGTAGGGCGGCCCGGGACGCCGGCCGCTCGTCGCGCAGCGACAACCCGCCAGCTTTTGCGCCGCAGCGATCACCTCTGGTGCACTGTCTGCGACAAGTGCCCCTACGGCGCGCAGGTTGCCCTAGATCAGCGCCAGCGCGCGCGGGTGCATCAACCTTGCAGCGCCACAGTAAAGTCCGCCAGCCAGGGCTCGGCGTCGCTTTCCGGGGTGACGCTTTCGCTGCTGTCCAGACGCAGCATTGGCTGCACTTCACGGATGCCCAGCTCGGCATACAGCTCGCGCACCAGCTCGCCACCGCCACAGAAGGTATCGCCATAGCTGGAATCGCCCAGAGCAATCACCCCGCCCGGCAGGCCGCTCCAGGCCGGTAGATGGTCACGGATGGCGTAGTACAACGGCTGCAGATTATCCGGCAACTCACCCATGCCGGTGGTCGAGGTCACGGCCAGAAAAGCCTCGGGGGCAAAGGCCTGAATCTCTGCCAGGCTGGCGCGCGGGTTGTGCCAGGCCTCATGACCTGCGGCGTTGAGCAGGCGCTCGGCGTGGCGGGCGACTTCCTCGGCGGTGCCGTACACCGAACCGGAAAGGATGGCGATCTTCATGCAAAACTCCGAAACAGTCAGAACCAAATCGATAAGCCCGGCATTATGCCGCAAGTAGACAGCCCGCCCGGATGTTTTAGAATGCAGCGGACATAGACTGGGAAATCGCCTCATGATCAACGCCAAACTGCTGCAACTGGTGATCAACGCCTCCAACGATGGCATCGTGGTGGCCGAACAGGAAGGCGACGACAACATCCTGATCTATGCCAACCCCGCCTTCGAAAAGCTCACCGGCTACGCCAGCGAAGACATCCTCTATCAGGATTGCCGCTTCCTCCAGGCCGACGACCGCGACCAGCCGGGCCTGGCCGCCATCCGCGAAGCGGTGAAGAACCATCGCCCATGTCGGCAGATCATCCGCAACTACCGCAAGGACGGCAGCCCGTTCTGGAACGAGCTGTCGATCACCCCGGTGGTCAATGAAGCCGACCAGCTGACCTACTACATCGGCATCCAGAAGAACGTCACCGAGCAGGTCGAGGCCCAGGAGCGGGTCAAGCAACTGGAGGCCGAACTGGCCACCCTCAAGGCCGAGCTGGCGCGCTTACAGACGGTCGCTGCCAAGCAGTAACAAAAGGCCAATCTTGCGGTCACACGTGTAATAGCTATTACGCGTAGAACTCGATCATGCAAGAGCGCCCACTTCTCACTGCGGCTGAACTGGCCTTTATCCGCCAACTGCAGGATTCGACAGCGGACGCCGAAAAAACGGACCAAGCGGCTCTGCGGGTCGATGCGAGCGAGCAGATCGGCGAACTGCTTTCTCAGTGTGCAGCCAACGAACAGTTGAGCATTCATGCGCATATCGCCAACCAGCACCTGACCTTCGACCTGCATCTGAGCCGCGATGCGCAGAATGAACCGTGCCTGCAATTGGGTACCCCGCAGATTTTTGACGAAGGCGCGATCAACCGTGCCTGGCGCTCGCCACTACCGCAGCCCCTGCTCCTGCAACGCCCCGACTCCCGCCCCTGCGACCTGTGGGTTCACCAACTGTCGATGAATGGTGCGCTGATCGAACAGCGCGCGCGGCGCAAGCCCCCCGCGCATTTCCGCCTGATGCTGCCACTCGATGAACAACCGGCCATCACCCTTGAGGGCGAGCTTGTGCGTAAAACCGACGAAGGCCTGTTCGCCTACCAGGTGCATACCCTCGACCCGGACAGCGACGAGCATTTGCGCCTGTTTCTCTATCAGCAACACCGCCGGTACGAACAACAGCTGCAGCGCTAGGCAGCGGCTTCAGCCGAGAAACTCGCGGACAAACCCGCGCCCTGAATAGCCCCATCAGCCAATAACCTGTCTTAAGGCAATGTCCCAGTGCTGCGTTGCACTCGGACACCGCTACTCGAATGAGGGAGAAGGCAGGTGAGCGGAGCGCGTAGGAGCGGGCCATGCCCGCGATGACTTCACCGAGCATGCCCTGTTCGCGGCCATCATAGGAGTGGGCGTCCCCGCCGCGCTTACGAAGCCGCCAGTTGTGCAGGCCTGAATCGCGCAGCCCCTCTCCCCGTAGGGGCGAGGGCCTAATCGGCCTAAGCCGGACAATTGCGCACAGATAGTGGGTACATCCCCCCAAAAAAACCGCTCACTTGTCAGGTCAGCGGTATGACCGCCAAGGGCGGGACCGAAATGCAGGAATGATTCCTGCGGCAGGGATAAAAAAATCCGCTAGCCGAAAATGGGCACATCAGCTGGCTACCGGATTGCGCAGTCTTTCTAGGCCGCAAATGCTTCTTCGCAAACAGCTCGTCGATTTCGCCGTGGCGGCACCCCCACCGCCAGGCCAGGCTGGCCCGGGCCACGTAATCGCGCACCGCACAGCAGCGCCTAGCGGCAACCCGACTTGTCGTCAGGGCCGTTCAGCGGAGCCAGCACGTTCTCCGCCAGCCTGACGGCGTCTTCCAGAATGGTGCCACCGAGGTCGTCTCCGAACTCGCGCTGACCAGGCAGCGACTTCAAGGTGGCATAAACGTCGAGCACCTCGTCAAAAACACAACGCCTATCACGAAGGGATGCGCGGTATTGAGTCATGTTGCCGAGCCATCAATCTGTACAAGCGGACACAGATTATACAAAAACTAATAATGTACAGCACCTGTATAGCAAGCAACACCAGATAGCAAGCAGTTTTCTGTACAAGCAGTACAACTATCCGGAACCGGCGACAACTGGCAGACACGCAAAAGCGCGATCGCCATGGCGGCGGCCGCAACTGTTCAGGCGTGCTTGATAAGAGGAATCAGGTATCCAGGTGCCCAGCCAGAAACTGCTGCAGGCGGCGCTGCATCAGTCGCCCCTCGTTGCCCAGACAGGCAATCGGTGAGCCGCTGAGGCTTTCCTCGGCCAGGTCGGCACCGTCACCGGCCATCACCAGCGGGCAATCCAGCGCCAGGGACAGGCGCGCCAACATGCGTGGCAGATCATCGCTGGGCGGCTGATTGGAGAACAGCACCAGCGCCTGGGGCTGCATCTTCTCGCAGATCAGGGTCAGCTCTTCCAGCGGCTGCCCCAGCCCCAGCACGCTGACCGCGACCTCGGAACTGCTCAGCAGCAGCCCGGCGACCAGCAGCTCCAGTTCGCGGCAGTGCCCCGGCAAGGCCGCCAGCAACACCCGCTCCTCGACCTGGACGCGCATCATCTGCAGGCGCAGCAAGGTGCGCGCACGCAGAAAGGTGTCGAGAAACAGCCACTCGCTGGTCTGGCCGAACTCGTCCTGACGCAGCAACAGCTCCTGCCACAGCGGCATCAGGATGTCCTGAAACACCACCGGCAGCGGGTAGCTGGAGAACACCTGGCCATACAGACGATCCAGTCGCCCCTCATCGAAGGCCGCGACGGCACGGCGCAACTGCGCCTGCCACTCGGCCCATTCGCTGGCGCTGACTTCTTCATAAACCGGGGCACTGGCCGCCTTGATCGAGCTGCTTTTGGCGAGAATCTTGCCAACCTTGCTGACCGACACACCGCGCTCGATCCACGCCAGAATGCTGCGTACCGACTCGATATCCACCTGGGAATAGAGGCGATGGCCACTCTCGGTGCGGGTCGGCTGGATCAGCCCGTAACGCCGCTCCCAGGCGCGCAGGGTGACCGGATTGACCCCGGTCAAGCGCGCCACCTCGCGAATGGGGAACAACTCTTCCTGCTTGAGGGCATTCGAAACGAGGGACGAAGCACCGGCGTGATCGGACATGGGAGGCGGCATCACAGCAAAAATGTTACGCGCATTGTAACTCAGCTCCTTAGCGCATACTTTGTACAACACCTATACAAAGAGTTAGACCATGAACAACCCACCACAATGGCCCCTGACCCTCTACTACGATGGCAGCTGTCCACTGTGCGCCAGGGAAGTACGCATGCTGCGCCAGCGTGCCAGCAGACAGCGCCTGAGACTGGTGGATATCAGCCAGCCCGACTTCCAGGCCACTGCCCTCGGCCTGACCCAGAAAACCCTGCAAGACCGACTGCACGCGCACTTCGCCGATGGCCAGTGGCTGACCGGGCTGGACGCTACCCTGTGGAGCTGGCGCGCCGCCGGCATGGCTGCCTGGGTCGCGCCTCTGGCCTGGCGGCCCGTGCGTCCTCTATTCGAGCTGGGCTATCGCCTGTTCTGCCGGTTGCGCCCCCACCTCGACTGGCTGCCCCACCCGGATGCCGGCCAGCGCTGCCGGGAGAAGGCGTGCTCGAGCCGCGAGCGACGCTAAGCCTGTGACGGCCCGACCTGGCGACAGACCAGCGCCAGCCGCAGCTGCCAAGCCCCATAGCGCACCCCTCATACCTGTACAAGATCGCCATACTTGTACACGATAGAAACAATTATTTCAGCGCCTTCTCCTCGATGAAATCCCTTGCAGCTCAATAAAATAGGCAAAACCTCACCATCACACCCAGTACCCACACAGTGCAGATGGTTGTACAAAGCGCATTGCTGGTATAACTTTACCCCTGGTTCAGTCGAGGCCGCGCCCTACTGGTCAGGTATCCCGGCGCAGCGTCGCTGAACCCACCCCTTATCCTTCTACAGAGTCGAGCATGAGCGCAGCCCCCATCCTGATTACCGGAGCCAGCCAGCGTATCGGCCTGTACTGCGCCGAACGCCTGCTGGATGACGGCCATGCGCTTATCGTCACCTATCGCAGTGAGCGCGAAGGCATCGAACAGCTCAGGCAGCGCGGCGCGCTGACACTGCAGGCCGACTTCGCCAGCGAGGCCGGCATCCTCGGTTTTATCGCCACCCTGAAAAGCCACACCGACAGCCTGCGCGCCATCGTGCACAACGCCTCCGACTGGCTGGACGAAAAACCGGGCCAGGAAGCGGCCGCCTTTCAGCAGCTGTTTGCCGTGCATATGCTCGCGCCGTACCTGATCAACCTGCACTGCGAAGACCTGCTGCGCCGTTCGACACCCGCCGATATCGTGCATGTCGGCGACGACGTAACGCGCAGGGGCAGCGCCAAGCGCCCGGCCTACTGCGCCAGCAAGGCCGGGCTGGACAGCCTGACCCTGTCGTTTGCCGCACGCTTCGCGCCACAGATCAAGGTCAACGGCATCGCCCCGGCGCTGATCCTGTTCAACCCGGACGACGATGACGAATACCGACGCAAAACCCTGAACAAATCGGCACTGGGCATAGAACCCGGGCCGCAGGTGATCTACCAGAGCCTGCGCTACCTGCTCGACAACCCTTACGTCACCGGCACCACTCTTACCGTAAACGGCGGCCGCCACCTCAAGTGAGGTGCGCCGCGAGGACCTGCAATGAATTCTCAGATGCTTGACCACTACCGCGAGATCCTCGTGGGCGTCGGTGAAAACCCCGAGCGCGAAGGCCTGCTGGACACCCCCAAGCGCGCCGCCAAGGCCATGCAATACCTGTGCAACGGTTACCACAAGAGCCTGGAAGAAATCGTCAACGGCGCGCTGTTCGAGTCGGATAACGACGAGATGGTGATCGTCCGCGATATCGAGCTTTATTCATTGTGCGAGCATCACATCCTGCCGTTTATCGGCAAGGCCCATGTGGCCTATATCCCCACCGGCAAGGTGCTCGGTCTGTCGAAGGTGGCGCGCATCGTCGACATGTATGCGCGCCGCCTGCAGATCCAGGAAAACCTCACCAAGCAGATCGCCGATGCCATCCAGCAGGTCACCAATGCCGCCGGGGTGGCCGTGGTGATCGAGGCCAAGCATATGTGCATGATGATGCGCGGGGTGGAGAAGCAGAACTCGGTGATGACTTCATCGGTGATGCTTGGAGCCTTCCGCGAATCCTGCAACACTCGCCATGAATTCCTGCAACTGATCGGACGGAGCAAGTAATGCCGCGACTGGAACCTGGGATGGCGCGTATCCGCGTCAAGGACCTGCGCCTGCGCACCTATATCGGCATCAAGGAAGAGGAGATCAACAACAAGCAGGACGTATTGATCAACCTGACCATCCTCTACCCGGCGGTGGAGGCGGTACAGGGCAACGACATCGACCATGCCCTCAACTACCGCACCATCACCAAGGCGGTGATCCGCCACGTCGAAGAAAACCGCTTCGCCCTGCTGGAGCGCATGACCCAGGAGATTCTCGACCTGGTGATGGCCAATCCGGACGTGCGCTACGCCGAAGTGGAAGTGGACAAACTGCACGCCCTGCGCTTTGCCGAATCGGTCTCCATTACCCTCGCCGGCCACCGCTAGGAAGCACTTGCAGAACCCCGGCGCTGCCAGTGCCGGGCGACCCGGTCATCGCCGCCGCCGGGGAAGTAATTGACAGCACGCCCCATGCTCTTATCATCGCCGGCAACCTCTCCCCTGCCCGTCCCATGAGAGCACTGCCATGACCGAACAAGAACGTCTCGAACTCGAAGCCGCCGCCTTCCGCAGCCTGGTGCAACACCTGCGCTCTCGCCCCGATGTGCAGAACATCGACCTGATGAACCTGGCCGGCTTCTGCCGCAACTGCCTGTCCAAGTGGTTCAAGGCCGCCGCCGACGATATCGGCGTGCAGATCACCCCCGACGAGGCCCGCGAAGAAATCTACGGCATGCCCTATGCCGAGTGGAAAAACAAATACCAGAAGGAGGCCAGCGGCGAGCAGCAGGCCGCCTTCGCCAAAGGAAAAAAGTAATGAGTGCCTTGAACGATTTTCGCGCCAAGCTGCGCAGCGAACACGTCACCTTCGCCGAGACCCTGGCGTTTATCGCCGCGCACCATGACTACCAGCCCAGCGCCTTCAGCAATGGTCAGGTCGCCAACGCCGCCGGGCAGAACGAGGGCTCGTGCAAGACCCTGGGCCTGGCCCTGCTCGAAGACCTGAGCCTGGAAGAGACCCTGCTGTGCTTCGGCGAACACTACCGCAGCGTGCTGGCTACCCCGGACGGCAACGACCACGGCAATATCCGCGCCCTGATGGACACCGGCCTGGCCGGCGTGCGCTTCGAACAGCCTTCGCTGCAACGCAAGGCGCTGTAAGCCGGCCCGGACGGACTCGTCGAGACAGCGCGCAAAAACTTGCGCAACTGTCGGCAAAGGCTGACAGACAGCCGACTTGCGAGGCATTACCCTGGCGGCCATCAACGATCGGGCCACCAGGGAAGGTGCTTGTGCCAAGCCTCACGGCCGTACGCGACCTCCCTGCCCCCAACCCTAGCTGGCTTGGAGTCGCGTGCATGCAGCAGACCTTGGTATGGAAACCATGGCATAACCCCGGCGTGGAAAACCTGCGCCTGAATATCGACGAAAACGGCATCCAGGCCACCAGCCACCTGATGCAGAGCCTGCGCGGCCACAGCATCGCCGCCACCTATGTGCTCAACTGCGACCCGCGCTGGCGCTTTCGTCGCCTGTGGCTGAAAGTCGACAATCACGGCCAACGGCGCATCGACCTCAAGCGCGATATACGTGGCAACTGGTTCCATAACGGCGAACCACGACCCGACCTGCAAGACTGCCAGCAGGTCATGCTCTCCGACTCGCCCTTTACCCACACCCCGGCCCTGCAGCGCTGCGCCCTGGAAAACGGCCAGAGCGAACAGCTGCAGGTGGCCTATGTCGACCTGCTGACGCTCAAGATCGAAGCCCGCGGCCAGCGCTACCAGCACCTGCGCCAGGAAGGCGACACCACCCTGTACCGCAGCGACCCCGAAGGCCTGCAGAGCTGCGAACTGGCCGTGGACGAACACGCCCTGCTGGTCAAGGCCAGCGACCAGTTCCTGCGCCTGAGCTCGCGGGATCTCAGGCTCAATACCTGGGTCTGAGAAGTCGCAGAAAGGCCCCGGGCCTATCGCAATACTCCAGATAGATGCAGACCTGGTGTGGGAGGGGCTTTCGGCTCTGGCATCCTGCTTCGCGATCCACATGGATGTGGTGAATGCCGCAGGCCCGCCGGGAGCGGGTGCGGCCCTACCTCCTGCATCCATGCAGCCGCAGCCGCAGCCGCAGCCGCAGCCGCGATACAACCCCTATAAAGCTCGCCGCTGAAGCGCCTCCCACGAGGTTTCGCCATCACCTTAGGTTCCCGCCCCAGGCATAAAAATGCCGCTCACTTGATCCAAGTGAGCGGCATTGCGGCTTACATCGAGGCGTTGGGTAGTTACAGCCTTACTGACCGTCGAGATAACGCTCAACATCCAGCGCCGCCATGCAGCCGGCCCCGGCCGAGGTGATGGCCTGACGATAGACATGATCGGCCACGTCGCCGGCGGCGAACACGCCCGCTACGCTGGTGGCGGTGGCATTGCCGTCGCGGCTGCCACTGACCTGCATATAGCCATCCTTCAAGGCCAGTTGGCCCTCGAACAACGTCGTGTTCGGCGTATGGCCAATGGCGACGAACAGGCCATCGACTTTCAGCTCATCGCTGCTGCCATCGTTGTTCTTTACCCGCACCCCGGTCACGCCCATGTTGTCACCCAGCACCTCATCGACCTCGGCGTTGAGTTTGAGCACGATCTTGCCTTCGGCGACCCGCGCCTGCAGCTTGTCCTGCAGGATCTTCTCGGCACGGAAGGTCTCGCGGCGATGCACCAGGGTCACCTTGCTGGCGATATTGGCCAGGTACAGCGCCTCTTCCACCGCGGTATTGCCCCCACCGACCACCGCCACTTCGCGATTTCGGTAGAAGAAGCCGTCGCAGGTGGCGCAGGCCGATACGCCTTTGCCCATGAATGCCTCTTCGCTGGGCAAGCCCAGGTAACGGGCGCTGGCTCCGGTGGCGATGATCAGCGCATCGCAGCTGTAGGTGGCGCTATCACCCACCAGGGTGAAAGGCTTGCCGGCCAGGTCCACGGCATTGATGTGGTCGAAGACGATCTCGGTCTCGAAGCGCTCGGCATGCTCCTGCATGCGCTGCATCAGTGCCGGGCCAGTCAGGCCGTGGACATCGCCCGGCCAGTTGTCCACCTCGGTGGTGGTGGTCAGTTGGCCACCGGCCTGCATGCCGGTGATCAGCAAGGGTTTGAGGTTGGCCCGGGCGGCGTACACGGCAGCGCTGTAACCGGCAGGGCCGGAACCCAGAATGATCACGCGGGCATGGCGAGTGGCAGACATCGTTAACTCCTCTCCGGCACGGCCGGCGTAATAAAAGGGGCCCCCGTCGCTCAGGGACAGACACACGCGACAGGAGCCCGATAACAGGGAAAACCCGACAATGCCGCGCAGCCTAGGGGCACGCGCGTCATAGAGGAAATACCCTTTAGCAATTCCCTACATAGACGCGCCCTATGACAGCCCGCCACGGGCATGCAATCACGCCCCGACGCTTTCCCCTGACCGGCAAAGCCGGTAAGGTCGGCGCGACTTTTATCTCGCGGAGACCGCCCCATGCCTGCCCCCGTGCTCACCGGCCCGCAGTACCTCAGCGAAGGCCTGAAGCTGGTCCTCAGCCCCGGCCTGCGTCTGTTCGTGCTGCTGCCGCTGACGATCAATCTGCTGCTCTTCGTCGCCCTGATCGGCTTTGCCGTGCAGCAGTTCGGTGGCTGGGTCGACACCTTTATGCCCAACCTGCCGAGCTGGCTGAGCTTTCTCGAATACGTGCTCTGGCCGCTGTTCGTGGTGTTGGTACTGCTGATGGTGTTTTTCACCTTTACCCTGCTGGCCAATATCATCGCCGCGCCCTTCAACGGCTTTCTCGCGGAAAAGGTCGAGGTGGTGGTACGCGGCCAGGACGACTTCCCACCGTTCAGCTGGGCCGAGCTGGCAGCCATGGTGCCGCGCACGTTGGGCCGCGAGATGCGCAAGCTGGGCTACTTTCTGCCGCGCGCCATCGGTCTGCTGATCCTGACTTTTATCCCGGTGGTCAACCTGATCGCCGCGCCGCTGTGGCTGCTGTTCGGCGTGTGGATGATGGCCATCCAGTACATCGACTACCCGGCGGACAACAACAAGATGAGCTGGCAGGACATGCTCGCCTGGCTGCGTGAGAAGCGCTGGCAGAGCCTGGGTTTTGGCGGCATTACCTACGCCGCGCTGTTGGTGCCGGGCCTGAATATCCTGATGATGCCGGCGGCAGTGGCCGGTGCCACGGTGTTCTGGGTGCGTGAACGCCAGGAGCAGGCGCTCACGCCCACTCCCTAAGTTCTCACTCTACGGGCTGGCTGCGCTCGAGCACCGCGCGCAGCGCCTGCATGGATGCCAGGGATTCGCGCTCGATACGCCGCCCCAGCAGCAGGCGGTTGGCCAGACGCATCAGCATGCCGTCGAAGCCGTACTCCAGGGTGCGCACGAACTCACAACCGCCCTCCACTTCGATGCACTCGTAGGTCAGCAGCAGCGCCAGACCGTGATCGCCACGGGCGCTGGCCTGCCAGCGGCGGGCCGGCTGGTAGTCGAGTACGTCCCAGCGCAGATGGCCGCTACGGCCGCCGGCGTGGATGTCCTCCTCAAATACTTCACCGGCGAGCAACGCGCCATCGCGGCCGTAGATGCGCAACGACGACGGGTGCCACTCGGGCCAGTGGACCGGGGCGGCGGCATAACTCAGCACCTCATCGGCTGAACGGGCGATATGCACGCGATGCTGCTGGCGATTCTGTTTATGGGTCGCCTCTGCTTCCCAGTGCAGGGTGCCGTACAGCCAATCCATCAGCGGGTGAACGATGCCGAAGTTGCGCGACTGCATCAGCTCACGGCGATGATGCAACGCATGCAGGCGGCGCATCTGGCGAATCCACGGCAGGCGCGACACCGGGTGCTCGGCCGGCAGGTGTTCGCAGGCATGCACCAGCTCATAGGCCATGTAGCCCAGCAGCATGCTACCGGCGAACAGCGCGGCGAGGTTGCCGTCGATCTGTGCCAACAACCACCAGCTACCCAGCAGCGGCAGGCTGTAGAGCACGATCAGCCAGGCCGGAAAGAGGATCACCCGCCAGTCGCGCGGCGTCTCGTAACGCATCAGGCCCTCGACGAAGAAGCTGTGGTGATCGCCGGTATGACGCTTGTAGAACAGCTGGCCGAAGCGCGTCTTGTTGTGCCCCAGGCGCTTGTGCACCTGGTACTCGCCCCAGCTGAAGAACACCAGGCTCAGCGGCACCAGCAGCCACTGCCAGGCCGGCACCGCATCCAGGGTCCGCCACAGCAGGCCCAGGCAGGTCAGGCCGTAGGCCAGCACGAAGGCGGCATGCAGCCAGGGGTTGTACAGCGGATGGATGGCAGCCCGATAGCCTGTGCGGAACGCCTGGGCATTGTCGTTGTTATAGGCCATGGCAAGGCTCCTGTGCGGATTGACAACAGTCTAGGCCCGGTCAGATCATTCGAATAATGGATATTTAAAAAGAGCATTATTCTTGATAACGAATTTGCGCCAACTCGACCTCAACCTGCTGCTGGTCTTCGACGCGCTGATGCAGGAAGGCAACCTGACCCGCGCCGCCGAGCGCCTGCACCTGAGTCAGTCGACGGTGAGCAATGCCCTCGCCCGCCTGCGCCAGCAACTGGGCGAGGAGCTGTTTCTGCGCACCGCCCGCGGCATGACCCCCAGCGCCCGCGCCCAGGCCCTGTATGTACCGGTGCGTCAGGCCCTGCGCCTGTTGCAGACCGGTCTGGGCCCGGCCGAGCCCTTCGACCCGCAGACCCCGCATGCCTTCAGCCTGTCGCTCAACGACTATGCCCAGGCCGCGCTGCTGCCCATGTTGCAGGCGCATCTGGCGCGAGTCGCCGCGCAGGTCGAGCTGCTGGTGCAAACCGATGATGCCGACAGCCTGGTGCAACGCCTGGAAAGCGGCGCGCTGGACCTGGCCATCGACTACCTGCACTTCGAAGCGCCCGACCTGCACTATGCGCCCCTGCGCGAAGAATCGCTGGTGGTGATCGGTCGCGCCGGTCACCCGGCTTTCGTCGGTGGGCTGAGCCTGGACGACTACCAGCAAGCGCGTCATATCAGCGTGACACCGCGCGCCGGGCGGGGCTCGCCGCTGGAGATCGTCCTCGGCTCAGCCAGGGTGCGCCGCCAGGCGGCGCTGCACTTGCCCAACTACCTGCCGATCCCGGCCATCGTCGCCCAGACCGACCTGCTCGGCACCGTGCCCGCGCGCCTGGCCGAGGCCTTCGCCCCGGTGCACGCGCTGGAAATTGCGGCGCTGCCCTTCGATATGCCGCCGGTGCAGGTCAGCCTGATCTGGCATCGCCAACAGCACCTCGACCCGGCGCACACCTGGCTGCGCCAGCAGCTGATCGAGCTGCTCGACTGAAACACAAGCGCAACCCAAACGTCACAGTCACTACATAACAGCGGCCGACACTGCTGCCATGACTACAGCCTCCCTGCATATCGCGCTGATCAGCGAAACCTTCCCGCCGGAAATCAACGGTGTGGCCAACACCCTCGGTCGCCTGGTCGAGGGCCTGCGTGGCCGCGGCCACTGCGTGCAACTGGTGCGTCCACGACAGAACAGCGACCCGCACGGCGCAGCCGATCAGGCACTGTTGCTGACCCGTGGCTGGCCGCTGCCCGGCTACCCCGGCCTGCAATGGGGCCAGTCGTCCATGCACAAGTTGCTGCGCAGCTGGCAGCGACAGCGTCCGGATGTGCTGTATATCGCCACTGAGGGGCCGCTGGGGCTGTCCGCCCTGCGCGCCGCGCGGCGCTTGCAGATCCCGGTGGTCAGCGGCTTTCATACCAACTTCCAGCAGTACACCGGGCATTACGGCGTCGGCCTGCTAACCCGCCTACTGACCAACTACCTGCGCTGGTTTCATAACCGCTCGCAGATGACCCTGGTGCCCAGCGTCAGTCAGCAGATCGAGTTGCAGCGCCGCGGCTTCGAGCGCCTCGAACTGCTCGCGCGCGGCGTCGACAGCCAGCTGTTTCACCCGGCCAAACGCTGCGACAGACTGCGCGCCAACTGGGGGCTGGCAGAAGGCGATATCGCCATCCTGCATGTCGGCCGCCTGGCCGCGGAAAAGAACCTGGCCCTGCTCAGCAAAAGCTTTCAGGCGCTGCAACAGGCGCACCCGCAGCGGCGGCTGAAACTGATCCTGGTCGGCGACGGGCCGCAGCGCGCCAGCCTCCAGCAGCAACTTCCCGAGGCGCTGTTCTGCGGCCTGCAACGCGGCGAAGCCTTGGCCGCGCACTACGCCTCGGGCGACCTGTTCCTGTTCCCCAGCCTCTCGGAAACCTTCGGCAACGTGGTGCTCGAGGCCCTGGCTTCGGGACTTGGCGTGGTGGCCTTTGACCAGGCCGCGGCGGCGCAGCATATCCGCCATGGCCACAATGGAGCCCTGGCGGGCGCGCAGGACGAGCAGGGCTTTATCCAGGCGGCCAACGGCTTGCTGAACGATGCCGAAGGCCTGCGCCGGGCCCGCCTGAATGCCCGCCGGCACGCCGCCGGGCAAGGCTGGGCGGCGATAGTCGAACTGTTCGAACAGCACCTGCGCAGCGCCATGCAGCCAACCAACGACATGCCCGTCATGCATTCGCGGCCCTAAGCGGTGTCTTCAGGCCGATAGCGCCCCAGCCGCCTTGACCCAGCGCACCCACTGGGCGCGAGTTGGCGGCCATAGATGCCTGCACGATCGCCTCACAAAGCATATGGCTCTGCCACCGGGACGCACACCCAGAACGGGTCATACAAGATCAAGCGACCACAAACAGATTTACATTACCAAATGATAAGAACTACCATTTGGTAATGTAAATAAAACCGCTGCAGACCTTATGACCCATCACTGCTCCGCCCTCGCCCGCCAACACCATGGCGAAGAGGCCTGCGCCCCCGCTCAACGCTGCACCCTCGTCCCGCCCCGCTGCACCCCGACACTTTGCACGCCCAGGGTGTCCGCAGCCTTCGCCGGCGAAGACCCTGGCCTGCTGCACAGCGCCTTGAAGGCGCGGCTGCATGACCTGAAATCCATCTCTGAACCTTGATGAAGTGCCCATGACCCCGACCGTTCGATTGTTTTCCCTGCCACTCAGCCTCCTGGCGCTGGCCATCAGCCATGCAGCCTGCGCCGAAGAAACCAGCCCACAGAAAGTCCTCGCCCCGATGGTCATCAAAGGCGACGTGCTGAGTAGCGCCAGCGATAAAGAAGTGCGCACCTATGCCGGCAGCCGCAGCGTGGTCGACAGCGCAGACCTGAGCAAAGCCAGCGTGCGCGGCCTTGACGACGCCCTGCAGCGCGTCCCCGGGATCAAGGTATTCGACGAGACCGGCACCGGTGCCCTGCCGCAGATTTCCGTGCGCGGTCTGTACGAGAGCCGCAGCGGCCGCGCCCAGGTGCTCTCCGACGGCATCCCGCTGTCGCTGGCACCCTATGGCCAGACCAGCCTCTCGCTGTTCCCGCAGACCCTGGCCACCGTCGAGCGCATCGATATCGTCCGTGGCGGCGCGGCGGTGCAGTACGGGCCGAACAACGTCGGCGGGGTGATCAACCTGATCAGCAAGCCGATCCCTCGCACCTGGGAAACCACCCTGCAGGAAAAGGCCACCTTCGCCCCCGGCGGGCGCAGCCTGTGGGACAGCTACATCGGCACCGGCGGCTACCTGACCGACAACTTCGGCCTGCAACTGGACCTCAACACCGTCAGCGGCGAATACGGCCGCGAACATTCCGACAGCGAAGTGCAGAACTATCGCCTGCGCGGCCAGTGGGACATCGACGACACCCGCAGCCTGAGCTTCGGCGTGCAACGCTATATCGCCGACCTGGACCTGGCCGGAGCCCTCAGCGTCGCCGATTACAAGGACGACCCGCGCCAGTCGACCCGCGACCTCGACCGTTTCGAAGGCGATACCGACCGCGTCTGGGGCACCTACAGCCAGTACCTGGGAACCATCGGCCCCTTCGATGCGGTGGAATTCAGCTGGAGCAACTTCGCCCATCACAGCTATCGCAACTTCCAAGTCGGCCTGCCCTTCACCCCGGATGCCGAACCGACCACCTTTCAGGACGCCCCGCGCGACTTCCGCGTCTGGGGCAGCGAGCCGCGCCTGAGCCTGAGCATCGACGGCGATAGCGTCAGCCAGACCTGGCTGCTCGGCGCGCGCCTGGTCAAGGAAGACGTCGACTTCAAGGTCAACCGCGAGAACCTCAGCAGCGGCGCGCACAGCGTGATCCGCGACTGGACCTTCGACGACGAGGCCAAAGCCGTCTACCTGAGCAACGAGATCAAGCTGCTCGACGATCGCCTGACCCTGACCCCCGGCGTGCGTTACGAACACGCGCGCATGGAGTATGCCGATGGCGTCAGCGGGGTCGAGCGCGAAACCGTCGCCGAGGAATGGCTGCCCGGCCTGAGCGCCGGCTACCAGCTCACCGACCAGTGGTTCGTCTACGCCAACGCCCAGCGCTCACTGCGTTTGCCGCAGATCACCTCGATCGTCAAGGACGGCGATGTCGCTGCCGAACTGGCCTGGAACTACGAGAGCGGCGTGCGCTACACACCCTGGAACGGCCTGCGCGTCGACCTCGGCCTGTACCGCATCGATTTCGACGACCAGATCGAATACAACCGCAGCAACGACCGCTTCGAGAACCTCGGCAGCACCCGCCATCAGGGCATCGAAACCGAAGTGTTCTGGACCCCGGCCGTACTGCCGACCCTCGATCTGCACGCCGGCTATGCCTACCTCGACAGCGAACAGCGTAGCGGAGAGTTCAAAGGCAACGAAGTGCCCTTCGCCTCTGCACACCAGCTCACCGTCGATGGCCGCTACCGCTTCGCCGAAAACTGGACCTATACCCTCGACGGTCTCTACGTCAGCAGCGCCTACACCGACGCGGCCAACAGCCACGCCGAGGATGCCGCCGCGACAGTCGGCGAGCTGCCCGCCTACTGGCTGTGGAACACCGCCATCGAGCGCGAGTTCAAGCTCGACGACGGTAGCCTGCTGACCACCTCCGCCGGGGTCAGCAACCTGTTCGACCGCCAGTATTACTTCCGCGGTATCGACACCAGCCCCTGGGGCCGCCAGCCGGCACCCGGCCGCACCCTGACCCTGGGCGTCAACTACCGCTTCTGATCCGCACCCTTCGCACCTCGGCCCCTTACCCCAGGGGGGCCGTCCCGCCTACGCCTGCCAGCCGCCCCGGGCCGTCATCGACGGCCCGGACGGGCGGTGCCTGACGCCCATCAAGCCCCAGCCACCACGGAGCAGGCATTTAAAGCAGCACATCCAGACGCCTGACCAGCCGTACCTCCTGCGCGCTGATAGCCGCGCCATAGGCCAGCACTTCAACACCCGCATCGACCGCCTCACGCAACGCGGCGGCATAGGCCGGATCGATTTCCGCGGCCGGGCGCACCGCATCGATACCCGTCAGATTCACGCAATACAGCTGCACGGCACGGGTGCCGGCGCGGGCCAGCGCGGCCAGTTCGCGCAGGTGTTTGCTGCCACGCTCGGTGCGCGCATCGGGAAAGGCGGCAACACGACTGTCGGCAAAGCCCAGGGTGACGCTTTTGACTTCGACAAAGGCCGCTCCCTCTGGATAGTCCAGGCGGAAATCGATACGGCTGCGTTCCTGACCGTAAGGCACTTCGCGCTTGAGGCCGGTAAAGCCGTTCAGCTCGGCAATCAGTCCGCCGCGCAGGGCCTCCTCCACCAGGGCATTGGCGCGCCCGGTGTTGATCACCGCCAGGCGGCCATGGGGCGTTTCGCCAATCTCCCAGGTGCCCGGCAACTTGCGTTTGGGATCATTGCTGCGGCTAAACCAGATGCGCGCGCCCTCACTCATGCAGTTGAGCATCGAGCCGGTATTGGCGCAGTGGATGGTCAATAGCTCACCGCTGGCGGTCTCGATATCGGCGAGAAAACGCTTGTAGCGGCGCAGCAGTCGTCCTTCTTCGAGGGGGGGATCAAAGCGCATCGTGCTTCCAGCTGTTCAGGCCACGTTTGATCCGGTCAACCGCCTGTTGCAGGCGCGACAGATCCTGGGTGTAGGCAAAACGCACATGCTGCGCCGCCAGATGGCGACCGAAATCCAGGCCCGGGGTAAAGGCCACGTGCTCGGTCTCCAGAAAGTGCTGGCAGAAGGCGAAGGCATCGCCCCCGAAGGCGCTGATATCGGCGTACAGGTAAAACGCCCCCTGCGGCTCCACGGCGATCTTGAAACCCAGCTCGCGCAGGGCCGGCAGCAGGAAATCGCGGCGGCGCTGGAACTCATGGCGGCGCTGTTCGAGGATCTCCAGGGTCTGCGGCTGAAAACAGGCCAGCGCGGCATGCTGGGCCATGCTCGGCGCGCTGATATAGAGGTTCTGCGCCAGCTTCTCCAGATCGGCGACCGCTGCAGACGGCGCGACCAGCCAGCCGAGCCGCCAGCCGGTCATGCCGAAGTACTTGGAAAAGCTGTTGAGCACAAAGGCCTCGTCATCCGCCTCGAGCACGCTGGTGGCGTCCACGCCGTAGGTCAGGCCGTGATAGATCTCATCCACCACCAGATGCCCGCCCCGCGCTTTCAACGCCTGGGATAGCCCCGCCAGCTCGTCACGGGCCAACAGCGTGCCGGTCGGGTTGGCCGGTGACGCCACCAACGCACCAACGCTGTCCTGATCCCAATAGCGCGCCACCAGATCGGCGGTCAGCTGATAGTTCGCCTCGGGTCCCACCGGTACCAGCTGCGCCGCGCCCTCCACCAGGCGCAGGAAGTGGCGGTTGCAGGGGTAACCGGGATCGGCCAGCAGCCAGTGCTTGCCGGGGTCGACCAGCAGGCTGGTGGCCAGCAGCAGGGCCCCCGAGCCCCCAGGGGTAATCAGAATCCGCTCAGGGTCTATGCTTAGCCGATAACGCTCGGCATAGAAGCCGGCAATCGCCTCGCGCAGGGCCGGTAAACCGCGCGCGGCGGTGTAGCGGGTATGGCCATCGGCCAGGGCGGCCTGGCCCGCGGCGACTATGGGTGCGGCGGTGGTGAAGTCCGGTTCGCCGATTTCCAGGTGAATCACATCATGGCCTGCAGCCTGCAACTGATTGGCGCGGGCCAGTAGCGCCATCACGTGAAAAGGTTCTATGGCGCGGCTGCGCGCACTGTAGGACGGGGCCATGGAGCTGCCTTCAAATGGATTAAGGCGCGGATTCTAAACCAAGGCCTGGGCGAAACGTCAGTCACCACGACAACAGGGAGTGGCGCCGTGCGAGTCGATCTGGTAAGTTCGCCCGCTTGCAGCCGCAGGGCCAGTTCTACTCGACGTAGGATCGGCAAGGGACACCGTCCTGCGCAGTGGATTAGAGAGAGTGAGAGGCGGTCATCCATGCCCACCAAAGCAAAAGCAAAAAGCAGCCAACTGACTCGTGGTTTCGAGCCCTATAAAGAAGTAAAGGGCGAGGAATATATGGGTGAGCCGATGCGCGCCCACTTCACCGGCATCCTCAACAAGTGGAAGCTTGAGTTGATGCAGGAAGTCGACCGTACTGTGCACCATATGCAGGACGAAGCGGCCAACTTCCCCGATCCAGCGGACCGCGCCAGCCAGGAAGAAGAATTCAGCCTGGAACTGCGTGCCCGTGATCGCGAGCGCAAGCTGATCAAGAAGATCGACGAAACCCTGCAGTTGATCGAAGACAACGATTACGGCTGGTGCGATTCCTGCGGCGTCGAGATCGGCATCCGCCGCCTCGAAGCCCGCCCCACCGCCACCCTTTGCATCGATTGCAAGACGTTGGCGGAAATCAAGGAAAAACAGATCGGTTCCTGATCTGACCCAGAGGGTGCTTCGGCACCCTCTGTTGTTTCTGTCTCCCTGTGTGTGCCACGGCAAATGAACACACCTGCCTATATCGGCCGCTTCGCCCCCACCCCTAGCGGTTACCTGCACTTTGGCTCACTGGTCGCAGCCCTTGCGTCCTACCTCGACGCGCGCGCAGTAAATGGCCGCTGGCTGCTGCGCATGGAAGACCTCGACCCGCCCCGGGAAGTCCCCGGCGCGCAGAGCGCCATTCTCAAAACCCTGGAAAGCTACGGCTTACAGTGGGATGGCGAACTGGTGCACCAGAGCAGCCGACATGCCGAATATGCCGCCCTGGTCGATGACTTGCTGGCGCGCGGTCTGGCCTATGCCTGCACCTGCTCGCGCAAGCAGCTGGAAGGCTATCAGGGTATCTATCCGGGTTTTTGCCGGGGGGCCGGGCATCCTCGCGCCAATGCAGCGATTCGCCTGCGCGTAGCCGAACGGAGCTATGGCTTCACCGACCGGGTACAGGGCCCTTACAGCCAGCACCTGGGCCGCGAAGTCGGCGACTTCGTGATCCAGCGCCGCGACGGGCTATACGCCTACCAGCTTGGAGTAGTGATTGACGATGCCTGGCAGGGTGTAACCGACATAGTGCGCGGTGCCGACCTGCTCGACTCCACCCCGCGCCAGCTCTACCTGCAACAACTGCTGGGCCTGCCGCAGCCGCGCTACCTGCACGTACCCCTGATCATCCAGCCCGACGGCCACAAGCTAGGCAAATCCTACCGCTCGCCACCGCTACCGGCCGACCAGGCCACTCCCCTGCTGATCCGCGCCCTGCGCACCCTCGGCCAGCCAGTGCCGGAAGGCGCAACCTACGGTCAGCCACAGGAACTGCTGCACTGGGCCAGCCAGCACTGGAACGCCGAACGCATCCCGCGCACCCGCACCCTGGCCGAGGCGCAGCTGCGCTAAGAGCCGGAGTGCTCTGGTCGGATCTTGATTTGTGGCTGGGCTGGGTTAAATGGCGACGAAGTTGCAGAGGTCGCTAGCCGGCGACCGTGATTGAAGCCGTGCTCGGCGATAGCCAAGCTTTTGATGCCGCACAGGCAGCCCTGCTGCCTGTGCGCGCCCGACCGGAGTGGGCTGACGGCTGTTACAGAAATCAGGCCTGCCTAGACTTGGCGGCATGAAGCAGCGCCACCGCCATCTCTTTAATCTCCGTCCGCATATACAGCTTCTCAAGCCATTGAGCAGGAATACCCGACTCGCCATAGAACGCGCCGGCTAACTGACCGGTTATCGCTGCGGTGGTATCAGCATCATCGCCAAGGTTGGCCGCTTCCAGGATGGCCGACTCGAAGCTTTCCGAACGCCAAAAACACCATAACGCCGCTTCCAGCGAGGCAACGCTATAGCCCGTGCCAGCAATTTGCTCGCGGGTCTTAGGCATATATTCCCCAGCCGCGATGCTGCGAACCTTATCTTCGCTAAAGGTTGTCTGCGAAGCGCCGAGTATTTCGGTCTTGGACTTGCCTGACAAAGCCTTGGCGATCAGCTCTCCGAGCAGTTGGCAGCACTCGGTCGCTTCTGGGGCAGAGTGGGTTGTGCATGAGCTTGCCACTGTGAATTTGGCGACTTCATGAGGGGATGGGTAGTAGAAAAGCACCACAGGAGCGAGACGCATAAGTGAGCCGTTGCCAGCTGTATCTGGCTCTATGGAACCGGCAAAGGGTTGATTCGTTTGCTGGTACTTCAGGAGCGCTTGCCTGACTGTATTACCTATGTCAAAGCACTCGCCTGTGGAGCTCATATAACCCCATTGCCACCAGTTGAGATACCGTCCCATCTGATCTTTGGCATCGAAGCCATTCTTCGTCAGCAGGCTTTCCGCAAGGCATAGGGCCATTGATGTATCGTCAGTCCACTGGCCCGGTACAAGATTAAATGGGCCTCCTCCGACCATATCTACGAGCGGGCTGAACGTACCGCGGGGACAAAATTCCACTGATGTTCCCACTGCATCGCCGCAAGCCAAGCCCAGCAAGCTTCCTGCGTAGCGATCTGAAAGGCCAGGTGTCATCTGTCATTGTCCATGGTCTGGTTGAGTCGAATTATGGTGCTACCGGGCCAACCTGGATAAGCCTTCAATGATGGGCCGTAGGATCAATACGCAACGCCCGACCAGTATCATTTGCTAGAATATTACTTTAACGAACCGAGCCATTTCTTGAAAAAATCTGCTTGCTCTTCCGGCCCCTTAACGATATCTGATTCGTCGTAATCGAATATATTTACAATATCTTTTTTCAACGTTTGCTCGCCCAGCTTTAATTCATAGGCTAATAGCCCATTAGCCATCTGTGACGACATTCTAGATGGATACACATTTCTCTTTGCTCCCTTACACAAAAACACTATGTTTGGCAGCGACGCTCTTATCTGTGAGAAACATTCAAAAAGATTACTGCCAGAGCTTTTGATAGAGGAGCCGTCAGCAAAATGGACACTCAAGGCTACTGGGTCAGTCTCATAGAGAACCTCTGCAGCCTCGACATTCCGATTATTAATTATAGTTATGTATTTAGATCCCATGATTTTCACTTGAGAGATGGGTTTGACTTGGCGTTACACCCAGAACAACCTCTCTGGGCATGGGGTTTTCCGCCTCGTCGCTCGGTAGTATCTGATCAGCGCCCCTGTTAAGACTTTATTACTTCTACGGCACCTAATTTTGTTTTTATTTGCTTGACAAAAACATCTTTACTAGGGAGCCCTGTATTATCTATTAAATTTATAAACCAGTGGGCATCCAGCTCTGTAAATAATCCGCCCCATCTGACCTCTCTTGCAAGTGATTCCTCTAGTACCGCCCCATTAAACCCATGACCATTGCCCTCAATAAACAAAAAAGTGTTTTCCTCATAGCAATAGCCAATAATTTTTGGCCAATCTGGGCTATTTGGAAGCACCGGATCAACGGTCTTCTGCGCTATCACATAGAATTCTTTCATTAGTTATTCTGGCGGACATCCATTTCCGAAGCCTAGATGAGAAATCTACTTACTGATTTCACCATTCGAATTTTTAGTAAAGGCTGCAAGCTATAGTTAAATTGCTTCAGCCTACTTCGCGGCTAACAACCATGCCTCGCATTGATTTGCTTTTTCATGATCAGACATTGCATGCGAGAACTTTTTATCGAGCTCTTCGAATTTGGCTGGCGTATTTTCACGATAAAATATTAACCACCCGTCTCGTCCTTCGTGCTCAATCAGATAGTTATGTCCACCTTTATTGACAGTAATCGACCAAGAGGAGAAAAAATCTGGATGATCAGAAAACTGCACTATTTTGAAACCGCACTGCACGGCTATGCCATGAAGCTCACATTGACTTATCGGCATAAGACTCCAAAATAAAAGTCAATAACCGAACTACACTCAACTCCAGCAACAATGTAGGCTTTACTTGTCAGTGGTAATGAAAAATTCACTAGGAGCGGTCCAGCTAATCATTGTGAATTTCCCACTGAGAAGGCCAGTATCTCGAAGATGCTCAAACACTTCAGATGGACACCACTCTCTTCCATCAGAGAAACAAACATCCATATCTCTCAATCTGCTAAAGATTTCAGCTTTTTTCTCATCACCTAGAGTTACTATCTTGTATTCATTTAAGCCAACATCATTTATAAATCCAATATCTACTAATTTACCTTTTATCTTTGCATCTAGGATTTTTACTCTAACAAAATTGCCATCTGACTTTGTCACATATACTTTGACTGCATTCATTTAGCGGGCACCTCTGCTGTAGTAAAGACATTTGGCGAATCAGTCGTAGGAACTTAACCAACAAGCATCTCAGATGCACTCTCAAGGAGATGATTGCCCAGACCTTCAAACATGTCATTGCCAACTGGCAGCTTTCTCCGCACGCGTTTTTGCCACTCCATTTTTTAAACCATTACAACACCTTGCTTGCCCCCCATACATCTCGATATCATTCCGCCCAGCCAGACACAACCCAAATATAAAACTCAAGATCGGATCAACACCATTAACAGGACCGAACTACACGCCCCACATATACCGACGCGCTATTTATTGAAATACGGGAGGAGTAATCTCCCGATGAATATACAATGAGTAATTACTCCTTATATGCTCAGATAATTCGGCTGTTTGCTCAATACTAAGACTGCACTCATCACCATCCAGCAAGAAGGTCCTAGGATAATCTATTTGGTCAAAGAAAATCACAGTAATGACTTTTCTCCCATCAAGCAGATACAAATTGAAATCCCAGTCTTTTTTATGTAGAAGCTCTATCGTACTCATAATTTCTCTCCTGACCCTATATCCGTAGCGATGTAGTCGACGTCTTTCCCCATGCCTTCTGTTTTAAGAATGGCCTCAGACTTTCCGGTAGGGAGTTTACCTCCAGGAATCCACTGCGGGTTAGTTCCAAACTCGTTACCTGATGGCATTTCTGGTCGATATTTATCAGTAACTAGAAAATCAATCCGAATGAGCGAACCATTACCTAATTGCTCTCGGGGTATCCCTAGGGACTCTGAAATACGACCAACATCCCCATCGCTTTCTTTTAACAAGGAGTCTATATCATCTTTTGTACTTACATACTCAGTTCGGCCTGTATCAGGCTTACCAATACCATATTGCTCATAAGCATCTTTCAAAACAATTCTTGATGAGCCACCACTGAACTCATCCAAATGTGAATTTATATAGCTTT
Source organism: Pseudomonas sp. EA_105y_Pfl2_R69 (assembly GCF_963970915.1). NCBI lineage: Bacteria > Pseudomonadati > Pseudomonadota > Gammaproteobacteria > Pseudomonadales > Pseudomonadaceae > Pseudomonas > Pseudomonas sp. EA_105y_Pfl2_R69. The sequence goes on along the minus strand of NZ_CAXAOO010000001.1, from coordinate 1,265,515 downwards.
TCGGCAAATATGTTTCCGGAGCGGGTCTCTTCCCTTTAGGTTGAGTAACTATCTCGTCGATTTTTTCTTGGGAAATCGGCGGCAGATCACCTCTAGGACAATCCCCCTTCACCCCAGCCAACCCCAACGGATCCACCCACCCCGTCGGGTTGTTCACATACTGGTAGTTATTCAGTCCACCCGCCAGCTTGATCGGGTCGGGGGTGAGGTAGCTGCCGGTGTTGGGATTGTAGTAGCGGTGGCGGTTGTAGTGCAGGCCGGTTTCCGCGTCGAAGTACTGGCCCTGAAAGCGCAGGGGGTTGTCGACTTCGGCGATTTCCAGTTTGGCGACGTTGCCGTAGGCGCGGTATTTCACCGACCAGAGGATCTCACCGGCGGCGCTGGTGAGTTCCTGCGGGGTGCCGAGGTGGTCGAGCTGGTAGTAGAACGGCTCGGCCTCTTTACCCTTGCCCTGGAGCATGGCCAGGGGGCGGAAGCTGCCGGGTTCGTAGATGTAGCTGCGGTACTGCTCGGGGTCGCTTTCGGCGATCAGGCGGTCGCCTTGCCAGAGAAACTCTGTGGTCTTGCCGTCGACGACTTTAGCGATGCGCCGGCCGAAGGCGTCGTAGCGGTAGCTCACCTGGCTGCCGTCGGGCAGGCTGGCGCCGATCAAGCGGTGTTGGCTGTCGTAACGGTAGTCGGTGATCAGCCGCTGACCGGCACCGCGGCGTTCACGCATGAGGTTGCCGAAGGCGTCGTAGTCGAAGTGACGGTCGCCCTGCATCAGCAGGCGGTTGCCTTTGACATTGGCGCGGTCGTCGGCGACGGCACTGCTTTGTGCCAGCAGGGTGCCGGCCGGGTCGTGGGCGAAGCTTTCCGGGGTGTCGCCGCGCACCGCCACCAGGCGATCCAGCGGGTCGTAGTGGAAACTCTTGCTGCCTTTGCGCGAGTCGTCGATGCCGGCCAGGTTACCGTTGGCGTCGTAGCGGTAATTGCGCTGCAGCACGCGTTGCTGTTCCTGGCGCAGGCTGTGGGCGCGCAGGCGGCCTTGTTCGTCGTACTGGTATTCGCTGAGCAGCGCGCCCTGCTGGCGGTACTGTTCGCGCCCGCCCGCAGTAAATTGGTGGGCAGTCAGTGACTGGCCGTTGAGGTCGATCGCGGCGAGCGTACCGCCGCTCTGGTGGCGGTAGTCCAGGCGGCTGCCGTCAGGTAGACGGCAATGGCTGAGCTGGCCGAGGGCGTCGTACTCGTAACGCAGCGTGGCCCAGCCCTGGTGTTCTTCGATCAAGCGATCCTGCAGGTCGTAGCGGTAGGCCAGCGGCCACTGGCCGTCGTCGACACCTACCAGGCGGCCGAGGGCGTCGTAGGCGTAATGCACCTGCTCGCCGTCCGGCAGGGTTTTCACCAGCAGGCGTCCGGCGGCGTCGCGTTGGTAGGCGGTGATCAGCTCGCTGCCGTTGTCACCAAACTCCTTCTTCTCGATCAGGTGGCCGTTGAGGTCATAGGCGTAGGCGGTGCTGCGCCCGTCGAAGGCGGTTTCGCGCTGGATCAGGCCATTGGGGTGGTAGTCCAGTTTGTAGTGCTCACCGCGCTCGTTCTCGATCTCGGTGAGCAGCAGACGAGCATTGTCGTAGCGGTAACGCAGCTGGCTGCCGTCCGGGTTGATCCGCCGGCTGACCAGATGCAGGCCGTCGGCGTATTCGTAGCGAGTAACGCGGCCGAGTTCGTCGCGCTCGCCGGTGACCTTGCCGTAGGCGTTGTAGCTGAAGGCGCGGGTGCAGCCGCCGGGCAGGGTGATTTGCGCCAGACGACCCACGGCATCCCACTGGTACTGGGTGATGGCACCGCTTTCGACCTGGCGGGTGATCTGCCGGCCCTGGGCGTCGTAGCGGTAGCGCCGCTCACCGCCACTCGGCAGCTGTTCCTCGATCAACTGGCCCAGCGGGTTCCAGGTCAGTTTGTGCGTGCTGCCATCGGGGTGGCTGATGGCGAGCAGGCGACCCTGGGCGTCGTAGCTGTAGCGGGTGGTGTGGCCGTGGGGGTCGGTTTGCGCGGTGATATCGCCCTGGGCGTTGCGCCGGTATTTCCAGGTCGCCTCGCCGCGCTGCACCGCGCTGACGAAACCGTCGCGGTATTCGTAGGCGATCGGCTGGTCTTCCGGCGGGATCACGGCGGTGAGGCGGCCGGCCTCGTCGTAGCGGTATTCGGTGACGCCGCCGAGGGCATCCTGCTCGGCAATCAGTTGGCCTTTGTCGTCGTAGGACTTGAGGGTTTGTGCACCGTCCGGGTCGACCTGCTTGATCAGCCGGGCATTCTCGTCATGCACATAGACTTGCTCGCTGCCATCGGCGTTGAGCACCGTGACGCCGCCCTTGTCGCCCCAGACATAGCGCGCTTCCATCTGCTGGAAATTGGCCCAGTGCCTCACGCAGCGAGCCTGTTTGCCTGCGCCTTGCCATTCCCAGTAGAAGGCCGCGCCGCCGGCCAACTGCCGCTCAAGGATGACGTTGTCTTCGTCGTAGCGATAGCACTCGGTCTCGCCGAGGGCATTGCTGGCTTCGAGTAATTGCCCTTGCGCGTTGTAGCGGTAGCGCACCAGGGTTTGTTCGGTCTGCCAGCTGTGCTCTTCGCTGTCCGCGGCGCGCTGAACCTGATAGTCCACCGCAACGATATGCTTGCCCTCGTAGCGCAACAGCAGGGAGCGGCCCGCCGTGTTGCTCAGGCGCTGAATGCGCCCCACCAGATCGCGGCCGAGGTTGATGCGGTTGCCGTAGGCATCGCTGATGGCAATCAGGTAACCGCCCTGGGCGTCGCGGCGGAAATGATAGAAGCGCGGCGTCTTGCCGGCCTGAGCGAGGATCAGCTCGGCGGGGTCATCGCCCAGATAGATGGCGGCGCGCGACAAGCGGTTGGTGATCGCCGGGCGCTGTTGGCTGGGTATTGGGAAGCGCGTGCGACGGTTCTCATGATCAGTCCAGACCAGCTCCTCGCCGTCAAGGTCCAGGCGGTGCGCCAGGCTGTGGCTCCAGCCATAGCCCAACCCGCAGTCGATCTCTGCGGCACTGGTGCGGTACAGGCGGCTCCAGGGAAAGCTCAGCAGGCCGTCCAGTTCGCCATCGGTAAGGGTCAGCAACTCCTCACCGGTCACCATCGACACCGGGCATTTGTCGGTGCAGGTCTTGTCGGCGCTGTCCGCCGCTTTATCGTTGGGGGTTGTCGCCGGTGTCGAGGCATCGTCCACCGCTTCCGCTTTCGTCACCCGGGTGTTTTGCGTCTTGCCGCGTTTCACGCTCAGGGTATCCGGCTCGGTCAGGTCGATACCCTGGGCCGGGCTCTTGACCTGCAGCGTGGTCTTTTGCGAACTATTGACCAGCACTTCGCCGCGCGCGGCCAGCGGCTTGACCGCCTCGGCATGGGGTTTGAGCGCATGGCTGGTGCTCACGTCGATCAGGGTCTGCACGGCTTTTTTCAGCTGCCCGGCGGCTCCGTTGCTGAGCCCCTTGGTCGCCTTGACCGAATAGCGCACAGCCAGCCCGGCACCGCCGGTCAGGACGATGCCCAGCAGAATATCCAGCAGCAGGCCGGTAAGGACTTGCCCAGTGAGCTCCGCCACGGTGGTAGGCGGCAGCAGTTGCACCCAGCACACCACTGCGGAGGCGTAGAGGAACATCAGCGGCTCGTCGCTGACGATCATCAGCAGGGTGTGCATCAAGTCCTTGGCCTGGGCCTTGAGCTTCTGGAAATCAGCTTCGGAGATAAACGTCAGCAGCTTGTCGTAGTACTTATCCAGATTGGTAAGGATCTCGAACAACATCTTGACGTCGTCCCAGAGCGCCATCAGGGCCTTACCCATGCCATCGACAAACGCCTTGCTGATCTGCGCCAGGCGTTTGGGGTCACCAACCGGTGCCAGCAGCTTCCACTGCGCGGCGATGCTGCCGCTCCATTCCGCCTGCAGCCAGTCGTGCAGCTTGCTGATAACGCCGTCATAGGAGGCGTAGAGGGTATCGACCTCGCGCTGGCTGACGTTGGGGTAGAAGCGGATGCGGTACTGGCTGTTGGGGATACAGCCGTTGATGCTGCCCATGCCGTTGGCATCGAGAGTACCGGTAATTTTCTGCGGGCTCTGGCCGCTGAAGATCGAGAGCTGCTGCACTGCCTCGAAGGGCGTATTGCCGATGGGCACGAAGTTGGCGGAATCGAACGCATGCAGCAGCTTGAGTTGCCCGTTGGCGGGGCAGGATGCATAGGCGCTGATCGCCCCGGTTTTATCTTTGTCGGCCTTGATCGGCTTGATCTCGTCGCCGATGCTGAACTTCTGCTGGGCATCGAGCGCCCAGCCGGTCAGCAGGCTGTCGGCCAGGTCCTTGTAGCGCTCCATGCTGTTGCGCTTGAAGTCGCCAATGATCTTGGCTGCGTCGGGTTCCTGCACCGTCAGGCCGTGGAGCATGAACGAGCCATAAAGGACGTTGCTGATCATCGAGTCAGTTCCTGTTCCAAATGGGCCTTGAAGCGCCCAGCTAAAGTGTCTTCCGTGTGCTGGCCGTGCCGAACGAAGTGCTCGGTCTTCAGCCGCAGGTTGGGCTCGGGAAAGGCGAAATACAGCTCGGCGTGATCCTCACGCAGCCACTGCATCAGGTTGTCGACTAGCGGGGTGCGGTCTTGCTCGTTCAGTTTGTCGAGCAAGTCCGCCGGTACTTGCCACCAGGGATAGGGCTTGGCCGGTGTCAGCGCTGGTAGAGTGACTTCCAGTGCCTGGCCGTTGATCAGGTAACGGTCGAATACCGGCAGCAGCTCGCCGGCCTTGGTGCCCAGCTGACTGAGGATCGGCAGCAGATGACGGCCATCCCAGAAGCGGAAGAACACCTCGCTGGCATCCGGCATGCGCACCTGGGTCAGGCCCTTGAGGTGGTCGAGCACGGTTTGTGCCGGGTAAGGCGAGCTGGCCAGCCAGCCCCAGTCTTCTTCGCCCGCCTGCTCGATCCAGTCGAGGAAAGGGCTGTCAGCTTGCAGCTCGCCAAGAAACGGCATCACCGCCTGCCAGTCCGCATAGGGCGTGCCGTCCCAGATGGGCAGCGGCGCAACGGCCAGTTCTTGCTGGTAATAGGCGTGCAGCGGGTTGACGTCACTGGCGCTGCTCATCACCACGTAGAGGTGGCTGTCGCCGTGGCGGGGTTGGCTATTCAGCCAGTCACGGGCACTCAGGCGCTTAGATGGCACAGGCACCGTCCTTGCACTTCTCGCACTCTTCACAGAACGGCGCGTTGCGCTTGAGCGTTTGAATCTGTGCAGGCGTTAACAGAGCACCTGCCTTGTCCGTATCCGCCGCTTTGACCTTGCCCGGCCGAATCGGCGCTGCGCCCGAGCCTTTGCCCGGTGCGCCGCCAGAGTTGAACTTAATGATCGGCCCGACCAGGGTGATGCCGCCGGCATCGAGTTTGATAAAGCTGCCGGCGGCTTTGAAGGTCAGTTCGCTGCCGGCTTCGAGCACGACTTTCTGGCCGCTGGAGAGGTGGATCTCGCTGCCGGCGTTGATAAATTGGCCGGTGCCGATCTTGATGTGCTGGTTGTTGCCGACGCTGAGGTGGTCGTTGGCTTTGACCTCGCTTTTGCGGTCGGCGTGGGTGGTGCGGTGTTCTTCGGCTTTGAATTCGCTGTAGCTGTTGGCCTCGACCGTGTCGTGGCGCTGGTTGCCGATGCGGATCTTCTGGTCGTGCTCGATGTTTTCGTCCCAGTCGCGCTCGGCGTGGATGTAGATCTGCTCCTCGCCCTTTTTGTCCTCGATGCGGATTTCGTTGTAGCCGCCACCGCCTGGGCTGCTCAGGGTCTTGAATACGCTGCGGGTCTTGTTCGCCGGCAGGTCGTAGGGGACGACGTGTTCCTTGTGGTACAGGCAGCCGGTGACCAGCGGCTGGTCGGGGTCGCCTTCGAGGAAGGTGACCAGCACTTCCATGCCAATACGTGGGATGGCGATGGCGCCGTAGCGGTCGCCGGCCCAGCTCGACGATACCCGTAGCCAGCAGCTGGTCTTGTCGTCGGCCTGGCCCTCGCGGTCCCAGAAGAACTGCACTTTGACCCGGCCGTATTCGTCGCAGTGGATTTCTTCGCCGGCAGGTCCCGTGACCACGGCGCTCTGGCTGCCGAGGATGCGCGGCTTGGGGTGGTCCAGGTTGGGGCGGTACGGCACCGTCCAGGGCGTGGCGGTGAAATGGTTGCGGTAGCCTTGGATGAAATCGTTGGTGCCTGTTTGCCCCTCACCCCAGCCCTCTCCCCCGAGGGGAGAGGGAGCGCTCGTGATGGACTCTTCCAGCACCTGCGGCTGTTTACCCTCGTGGTGGATTTCGCTGAGCAGCCAGAGGTCGTTCCAGCTGGGGCGTGGGTGGTCGGTGAAGGCGAGAAAATGCCCCGACACCAACAGCGTCTGATCGCTCTCGCCCTGGGCCTGTTCGAAGTCGTGGCGGTGGCGTTCGAGCGCGCGTTGGCTGAGGTGCTTGCCGCGCTCGCGTTCGACGAAGCGGCCGGGGTAGTCGTAGTCCTCGAGGTCCGGGGCGAACTCGCTCTTGGCCTCGGCCTCCATCAGCAACTTGGGCTTTTCGAAGTCGTAGTCGCGGCGGGTCACCCGGCTGGTACGGGTTTCCACGCGCACGCCGAAACGCTTGATCACCGGGTCGTCGGCGACCAGGCCGCTGTCCTGCTGGTAGGCGGTGGGTGCCAGTTTGGGAAAGACGGTTTGGTCGTCGCCAAAGGTCAGCACGTGGCCTTGGTCGCTGTGCTGAAAGTGGTAATGAATACCTTCTTCCTCGCACAAACGCTGAACGAAGTGCAGATCGCTTTCGTCGTACTGCACGCAGTACTCGCGCTCGGGGTAGATCGAGCCGAGTTGGAATTGGTAGGCGTTGGCCTGGATGCCGTGCTCTTCGAGCACTTGGCTGATGATCTTCTCCACCGTCAGGTGTTGGAAGATGCGTTGATTGCAGCGGTGCGCCAGGTAGGCCAGCTGCGGGCGCAGGGTCACGTGGTAGCGGGTCAGACGTTTGCCGGATTCGCCCTGGGCGACGCGGTAGATCTGCCCGTGGATGCCGTTGCCGGCTTGCGATAACGCCAGAAAAGCCGATTGGTGCAGCAGGCTTTCCAGGTCGAGGTCGGGACGTTCGCTGACCAGTTCCAGCTCGAACTCAAAGGGCTGGCTGATCGCCTCGCGGCCGCTGAATTCGAGCACCTGCAGATCGTGCGCGAGGCCTTCGATGCTCAGGCTGAAATGGGTCTGGTTGGCAGGGGCGAACATTCGTTGTTCCTCCGTTCCATGAGCCTGGGCTCTGGGAGTTATCGATCCATGAATAGGCCAGCCATTTTACGAGCGCATCGAACTGGCGGCTGGGCGCATTCGACGTTTCTGCATGGCCATCGCGCTGAAACGCAACGGCCAGGACGATGCCTGGCCGAAGCGGTTTTGACGCGAACTCAACCGAGAACCGGTCTACGATCTGCTGCGCGTCGGCTAAACGGCGTTGAAAACGGCCTCGGAATGCTCATTTACAGCTCGTAAACTCCGCTTCCTCGGCCGATTTCGCCACCGTTCGTCTCTAGCTCGCGAGATCGTAAACAGGTTCTTAGGCGGAGATCGGGGTACGCCAGTCGTCGGAGCCGGAAGTACCGGAGACTTCGTGGGTCCAGACGATTTTGCGGTAGGTGAAGTACACGTCTTCCAGGTGGGTGAAGTGCGACATGCCTGGGTCCTGGCAGTTCGGCATACGCGACTGCACGTCGACGATCACGGCATCTTCCAGCTCGATGGTGAAGTAGTGCTCTTGAGTACCGGTGGAGGACGTGCGGTACCACTCCAGACGGCACTTGTTCAGACGCTCACCGGAGGTCAGGGAGTTGAAGATCAGCGGCGAGGACTTGTCGAAGACCTTGGTGATCATCAGCGGCTTATGTACACGCTGACCAGTCGGCTGACCGGACTGCGGATCGCGCGGGATGATCACCTGGTGGTTGAAGGCTTGAACCAGGATCTGGTCTTCATGACCTTCCTGGAAGATGTTGCCGACCGAATCTTCGGTGAAGGTGCCAGCGGTGATCAGGCCTTGCTTGGTGCCTTCGAGGGACAGATACGCGGGAGTTGGCATGAGTGCTTTCCTTGCCTTGGGTCATGGATCTGTAGCGATCCGGGAGCCATACAGATAGCGATAACTGTGCCAAAATTAAAAACTCTATGTATTTCAAAGACATAGCATGACAAAAAATAAATATATGGTCATGAGGTGCGGTAAATCACTGAAAGCTGAGCAGCTTCTTGCGCAGCGCTGCGCAAGAAGCTGCCAACCTCGCCCCAGCCCAGTAACAGCGCCAGGTAGAGCAGGCTATACACAGACTTATCCACAGAGAGCTGTGCAACAAGTGGCGCAACGGCCTTGCGTACCGATCCCGGTGGCACAGGCCCACGCTTAGCGCGGCATCAGATGAATCGTCTCGCCGCGCAGGCGCACCTCAATCGCCTGCCCGGCCTCCAGGCCGTACCGCTGCGCCACATGGCGCGGCACGTTCATGCTCAGGCGCTCCGCGCCGGCCAGTAGGGTCACCCGGTATTGCTCGCCCAACGACAGCAGGCGTTCGATGCGTACCGCCACGCGGTTATCCAGAGGCGTGCCCGGCCGCTGGTTGAGCGGCATCAGCAGCACCCCCGAGGTCGGCATGACCCACGCCACCTGCTGCCCCACCGACAGATGCGGCTGGGCACGGACCTTGAGGCGGTACTCGCCCCAGGCCAGCAGGCTGTGATCGGCAGCATGCCCCAGCAGCCGGCCACTGGACAGGTTGCGCATGCCGAGCAAGCGCGCCACCTCGGCCGTGGCCGGTGCCTGCATCAGTCGGTCCGGGGTGTCTGCCTGCAGGGTCTGGCCGGCAGCCAGAATACACATGCGGTCGGCCAGCAGCGTGGCCTCGTCCAGGTCATGGGTAACCAGCACCACCGGCATGCGCAGCTCCTCGCGCAACTCCGCCAGCTCGCCGTACAGGGCCTCGCGGGTACTGCGGTCCACTGCGGAGAAGGGCTCGTCGAGCAGCAACACCTTGGGCTCGCGAGCCAGAGCCCGAGCCACCGCCACCCGCTGCTGCTGCCCACCGGACAACTGGTGGGGCAGGCGTTCGCCCAGGTCATGCAGGTGCACCCGTTCCAGCCAGGCCTGAGCCCTTGCCAGGCGCTCGGCCGGCGGATAATCCAGCAGCGCCTCGGCGACGTTGTGCCGGGCACTGAGATGGGGAAACAGGGCGAAATGCTGAAACACCATGCCGACCCGCCGGCGCATGGTCGGCACGGCGATGCCGCGCTCGCTGTCGAGCCAGGTTTCGCCGCCGCAACGGATGCAGCCGTTAGCCGGGCGATACAAGCCGGCAATGCTGCGCAGCAGGGTCGACTTGCCGCTACCCGAGGGGCCGACCAGGGCCAGCACTTCGCCGGGAGCACAGCTGATCTGGGCCGACAGCGGAATCGGGCTGCCCTGCTGCAGGTCGAGATGCAGGCCATCAGTCATGGCGCTGCCTCGCTGCCAGGCGCGAGGTGGCAAAGTAGGACAGGCCTATGGCGCACAGGGAAATCAGCAACAGCACCGCCGACATCAGCCCGGCACCCTGATCGTCGAAGGCTTGCACCCGGTCATAGATGGCGATGGCGATGGTGCGGGTCTCCCCCGGGATACTGCCACCGACCATCAGCACCACGCCGAACTCGCCCAGGGTGTGCGCGAAGGTCAGCACCAGGGCCGAGAGAATCCCCGGCCAGGCCAGCGGCAGCTCGATGCGCCGCAGCACCCGCCAGGGCGACAGGCCGCAGCAGCGCGCCGCCTCGCGTACATCGCGCGGGATGGCCTCGAAAGCACGCTGCATCGGCTGGATGGCGAAGGGCAGATTGAACAGTAGCGAGGCCACCAGCAGCCCGGCGAAGGAAAAGGTCAACTGGCTGCCGAACAGCGCCTGATAGGCCTGGCCGATGGGCGAACTGGCCCCCATGGCCACCAGCAGGTAAAAGCCCAGCACGGTCGGCGGCAACACCAGCGGCAACGCCAGCAGCGCCTCCACCAGGCTCTTGCCGCGAAACTGGCTCCAGGCCAGCTTGCGCCCGATCCAGATGCCCATGGGCAAGAGAATCAGCACGGTGCACAGGGCCAACTCCAGGGACAGCAGTAGCGCGGGCCAATCCATTGCGTCTTCCCCTACTCGGCCTCGGGCATGTCGAAGCCGTATTTAGCCATGATCGCCCGGGCGGCAGGTTGCTGCAGGTATTGGTAGAACGCCTGAGCGCTGGCGCTGGCCCCCTCGAGCAGAACCATGCGCTGACGCAGGGGCTGATGCCAGGCCGAAGGGATCAGGGCGAACTCGCCACGCTCGGCCACGCCCGGCGCAAGCGCCAGGGAATAGGCAACTATGCCGCCCTGGGCATTGCCCGAGGTGGCGAACTGCGCCGCCTGGGCGATGTTCTCGCCAAGCACCAGCTTTCCCTGCAGCGCCTGCCACAAATCGACATGGCGCAAGGCCTGTTCGGCCGCACGCCCATAGGGCGCATGCTCCGGGTTGGCGATGGCGAATTTCTTGATCTGCCCCGCCGCCAACGCGGCCTGCAAGCCCTGCAGCTCGCCACCGGCGGTTAACGACGAGCCCTTGGGAGCCATCAAAGCGATGCGTCCAAGACCGTAGAGCACACCCTCGTCGAGGGTTTTACCCGCGGCGACCAGTTGCTGCACATAGCTCTCATCGGCACTGAGGAATAACTGGAAAGGCGCGCCCTGACTGATCTGCCGGTAGAGATTGCCACTCGAGCCAAATACCAGGCGCAGCGAGTGGCCGCTGTCCTTCTGGTAACCCGCGGCGATCTCCTGCAAAGCGAACTGCATATTCGACGCTGCGGCGACGTTTACCGCTTCCGCCATCGACATGCTCGGGGCGAGGCTGCACAGCAACAGCAAAGCACGTAGCGGTTTACGTAGATCGAACATCATCAGGCGAGCTCCTTAGCAAGCGCTATATCCTTCCATATATAACGAAATGCCGTCCAGCAAAAACTGCCTATGCGCTGGAGGCCTTAAGGCGTCGGAGGGACGGGGTCGGCGAGCCAATCGCCGAGGTCGTCAAAGCCGTCTTGCACTGCGGCCAGCGCTTGCGCGCAGAGTTGCCGGTAACGCTGCAGCACCTGCTCGCCCAGGGCGGTCAGCTGGGTGCCGCCGCCGTGCTTGCCGCCGGCCAGGGTGGTAACCAGCGGCTCTCTGAAACTGCGGTTCATGGTCTCCACCAGCAGCCAGGCGCGCCGGTAGGACATGCCCAGGGCCCGGGCCGCGGCGCTGATCGAGCCGTGCTGGGCAATGGCCTCGAGCAGATCGGCCTTGCCCGGGCCCATGGCGATATCGCTGCCGTTATGCAGGCGAATTTTTACCTCGAGACGCCGCATCGTCTTGCCCCCTCCCCCGCCAGTCAAATCCGGGCTTACTCCAGCGCCGCATCGACCAGCTGCTGCGCTTCGCCGAAGATCCGTTGCAGGTGCGCCTCGTCACGGTAGCTCTCGGCGTAAATCTTGTAGATATCCTCGGTACCGGACGGCCGTGCGGCGAACCAGCCACCCTCGCTGACCACCTTGATGCCGCCGATGGCCGCGCCGTTGCCCGGGGCCTTGTCCAGCACCTGGGTAATGACATCGCCGGCCAGTTCACGGCTGTCGATCTGCGCGGGCGAGAGTTTGCCCAGGGCTTTCTTCTGCGCAGGTGTAGCCGGCGCGTCGACCCGGTCGGCATGGATCGCGCCGAATTCGTCGCTCAGGCCCTGGTACAACTCGCCAGGGTCGCGCCCACTGACCGCGGTCATTTCCGCGGCCAACAACGCCAGGGCGATGCCGTCCTTGTCGGTGGTCCAGACCCGGCCATCACGGCGCAGGAAGGTCGCCCCGGCGCTTTCCTCGCCGCCAAAGCCCAGGGAGCCGTCGAACAGGCCGTTGGCAAACCACTTGAAGCCCACCGGCACTTCCAGCAGCGGCCGGCCCAGGCGCGCACTGACCCGGTCGATCATGGCACTGCTGACCAGGGTCTTGCCCACCGCCGCCGTGGCGCTCCACTGCGGGCGATGCTGGAACAGGTAATCGATGGCCACGCTGAGGAAGTGGTTGGCCGGCAGCAGGCCGACACTGGGCGCGACGATACCGTGGCGGTCGTAATCGGTGTCGCAGGCGAAGGCGATGTCGTAGCCATTTTTCAGGCCGATCAGGCGCTGCATGGCGTGGCTGGAGGATGGGTCCATGCGGATCTGCCCATCCCAGTCCAGGCTCATAAAGGCAAACTGCGGGTCGATAATCTCGCTCACCACACTCAGATTGAGGCCGTACTGCTCGGCGATGCGTGCCCAGTAGTGCACCCCGGCGCCGCCCAGCGGATCGACGCCCAGACGCAGACCGGCGGCGCGGATCGGGGCGAAGTCGATGACGTTGCCCAGGTCATTCACATAGGCCGCCAGGTAATCGTATTGATGCACATTGGCCGCCTGCCGCGCCTGTTCCAGGGGCATGCGCTTGACCTCGCGCAGGCCGCCTTCGAGCAAGGCATTGGCGCGATTCTGCACCCAGCTGGTGATATCGCTGTCGGCCGGACCGCCGTTGCTTGGGTTGTACTTGAAGCCGCCGCTGTCCGGCGGGTTGTGCGAGGGGGTAATGACGATGCCATCGGCCAGGCCGCTGCTGCGGCCCTGGTTGTACACCAGGATGGCCTGGCTGATCGCGGGGGTCGGGGTGAATTCGCCGCCGGCCGAGATCATGGTCTGCACGCCATTGGCGGCCAGCACTTCCAAAGCACTGTCCAGCGCCGGCTGCGACAGCGCATGGGTATCGGCCCCGATAAACAGCGGACCGCTGATGCCCTGACTGCTGCGGTAATCACAGATCGCCTGGCTGATCGCCAGCACATGCCAGCGATTGAAGCTGCCGTGCAGTGAACAACCGCGATGCCCGGACGTGCCGAAGGCCACGCGCTGGGTGGCCTGGGCCGGATCGGGTTGCAGCTCGTCATAGGCTGCCAGCAGCCCGGCAATATCGGTCAACATCGAAGCGGGTGCCGGCTGACCGGCCAGAGGATGAATACGCGCGCTCACAAATAACTCCCTAAGTGATGGCAGCCGGTCGTCTTCAACAGCCTGCCGAGTCCGCAAAGTACGCAAGCTTAACAGGCCCTCGCGGCCAAGACGCACCCAGGCTATCCTTTGCAGCCCCTAACCCCAGCCAGGAATCACCGATGAAAGCCCAGCTCGAAGAACTGATCGGCAAAATAAGCTCGGGCTGCATGCTGGCGGAAGAGGTCGCGCGGATCGCCGATGAAGCGGCCCAGGCCTACGCCGACCCGCAGGCCTTCCTCGCCGCCAACCCGGATATCAACTACGACGACAGCTTCCCCATCCCCCTCGGCGAATGGGTGGTGGTTGGCAGCCTGCCGGAAACCGTGCTGTTCCAGGCCGACAGCTATGACGCGCTGTTTCAGCAGATCGTCGACTCCTTCGGCCCCGACGTCAGCTTCGTGCTCAAGCCCAAACAACTGGCCAAGACCGAGCCGCTCAAGGCGCTGAACCGCATCCAGGTGCAACTCGCCAGCCTGTCGCCGGAGACCAAAGGCTATGTGCTACTGGATTTCAGCGAACCGCTGGACGACGCATTGCAGGCCGTGCTGGTGTACAGCAGCGACCTGCCGCGGGTGATGGAACTGGCCGTGGCAGTCGGCATCTACGCCGCACCGGCCTATGAGAGCCTCAAGGCCGCTCAAGCCGAAGAGTAGGCGCAGGGCGGCTGAAACCCGCCATGACAACGACCGCCTTCAAGCCCGGCGGGTGCGCCCGCCCTACTCCGTCCCACCGATCGTTCCCGGCGGCAATTTAAGGGCAAATCGCCACCACCAAAGGAACTCATACCCGCTGGCCTGATCAAAGCTAGCGACCATGCGCGAGCAGTCGCCCACTTTGCGCAGCCAGGCGGGAGTGATCGGGTTGATAACCACTCACTAGCCATGCCGAATGGAGCTGGGCGCTGCAGGCAGTTTTCCTCAACTGCCCATACCGGTAGCCGCCACTGAAGTTTCTGGTCGTCGAATCTGAAGAACACCCCATACGTCAGTGTGCCGAGCCTGCTCGAACACGCTGCAACCTGCCCTGCTGGTTCGTTCGAGGATCGCATCTTGAAAACCACAAGCCTCACCTGCGCCGTTACCCTGGCCCTGTATAGCGCCACCAGCTCCTTCGCCTTCGCGACCGCCACGCCCCCTGCGGCCAGCGCCGCCGTGCTGCCACTCACGGCCGAGGTTGCCAATGACGCCAGCCTGCGCGGCGACGTCGGCCCCAAGCAACGCAATGCCGCGGTACTGCGCGTGCAGATCCTGCTCGATCGCGCGCGGTTCTTTCCCGGCGAGGTCGACGCCAGTTTCGGCTCCAATACCCGGGTCGCCATCAGCGGCTTCCAGAAACACAACGGCCTGACCGCCAGCGGTGCCATGGACGAGCCCACCTGGGCAGCGCTGAACAGCGATCCAGGACCAGTGCTGGTGACCTATACCGTCACCGAAGCCGATGCCGCCGGCCCCTTTGTCCAGATTCCCGCCGACATGATGGCCAAGGCCAAGCTTCCAGCCCTGGGCTACCGCGACCCGGTGGAAGCGCTCGGCGAGAAATTCCACGCCAGCCCCGCGCTGCTGGCCGAACTCAACCCGGGCAAGGATCTGGGCCGCGCAGGCGAAACGCTAGTGGTGCCCAACCTGGCATCGGCAGTCCCTCTGGCCAAGGCCGCGCGGGTGGTGGTGGACAAGTCCGACTCGACCGTCACCCTGTTCGATGCCACGGATGCCGTTATCGCGCAATTTCCCGCCTCCACCGGCAGCGGACGCGATCCGCTGCCGCTTGGCGAGTGGAAGATTCTCGGCGTGGCAAGAAACCCCGAGTTCAAATACAACCCCAAGCTGTTCTGGGACGCCAACCCCGCCCATGCCAAGGCCACCATCGCGCCTGGGCCGAATAACCCCGTAGGCATTGCCTGGGTCGCCCTGTCCAAGCCCCATTACGGCATCCACGGCACCCCCGAACCGTCGAAGATCGGTAAGACTCAATCCCATGGTTGTATCCGCCTGACCAACTGGAATGTCGAGGCCATGGGCCACTCGATCTCGCCTGGGCTACCCGCCCTTTTGCAAGAGTAGGCAGCGCATGAAAGGCATTCTGATATTCATGATCGGTGCTTTGGTTGGCGCTGCGGGCCTGTTCTATGCCCTGCACAGCGACCCGCTGACTACTCCTGTGGCGCTCGCCCCTGCCGCCCTCGAAATCTTGCCCTATGAGGCCGTGACTGTCGCAGTCACGACGCCGGAGCCGAGCGCGCAGACGGTAGAACGGCTTGTCAGTGCAGACGCGCCTCCAGGGGAAATTCGGGTCGAACACTCGACCACCCCTGAACCGCCCACTGCGCCCGGTGCGCTGGAGCAGAGCAACGCCCCCGACCCGTTCGCCGAAACCCTGCCGACGCATCCCGGCGGGCTGCTGATTCCCGTGGCCGGTATTACCCCGGCGCAACTGCAGGACACCTTCCACGACATGCGCGGCACCGAGCGCAGCCATGAGGCCATCGACATCATGGCCGCACTGAAGACGCCGGTGTTTGCGGTCGATGACGGCACCCTGGTGAAACTCTTCGACAGCAAACCCGGCGGCCTCACCCTCTATCAATATGATCCGAGCGCCACCTTCGCCTACTACTACGCACACCTGGACGGCTACGCCGCCGGTCTGGTGGAAGGCCAGACGATCAAGCGTGGCGACCTGCTCGGCTATGTCGGCGTCACCGGCAACGCCGACCCGCTGGCCCCGCACCTGCATTTTGCGGTGTTCGTCCTCGGCCCCGAAAAGCACTGGTGGAAAGGCACCGCGATAAACCCCTACCCCCTGTTCAAGCGCTGAGTAGGCGATGACGGCGGCAGAGTAGGTGCCGCCCTACAGCGTTCCGCGCAGCGCCTTCTCGAACAACTGGCTGTACTGCGCCGCGTTGAAGGCAATCGGATTGGTCCCCGCCGAAGGGTCGACCTCGGCCATCTGCCCGACCTGCTCGATACGTTTGTCGTCGATGCCTATCTCGCTGAGGCTATGGGGAATGCCGACCTCGTTGCGCAGGTGCAGGACCCAGTCCAGCACCCCGACAAAACCGGGTTTGGCCAGGTTCAGGTAGCGTGCGAGGCGCTCCATCTGCGGTTCTATTCCGGCCTGATTGGCCACCAGCACATAGGGCATCAGCACCGCATTGAGCAGGCCGTGGTGGGCGTCGTACAACGCGCCCAGCGGGTGGGCCAGGGCATGCATCGCCCCCAGGCCACGCTGAAAGGCGGTCGCGCCCATACTCGAGGCCACCAGCATCTGCAGGCGTGCCTCGACGTCGCTGCCTTTCGCCACCGCCCGCGGCAGGTAGCGCTGCACCAGGCGCATGCCTTCCAGGGCAATGCCTTCGGCCATGGGGTGGAACAGCGGCGAGCAGTAGGCCTCCAGGCTGTGCGACAAGGCATCCATGCCGGTGGCGGCGGTCACCTTGGGCGGCAGACCGAGGCACAGTTCGGGGTCGAGGATAACCAGGGCCGGGAGCATCCCGGGGTGGAAGATGATGCGTTTGATATGCGCCACATCGTCGGTGATCACCGAGGCGCGGCCGACTTCCGAGCCGGTGCCGGCGGTGGTCGGTACCGCCACCACCGGGGCCATCCCGGCGACGTTGACCCGGGCCGCGTTGTCGCCGATATCCTCGAAATCCCACAGCGGGCGCTTTTGCCCGACCATCAGGGCGATGGCTTTGCCGGCGTCCAGGGCCGAGCCGCCGCCGAAGGCGATCACCCCGTCATGCCCGCCCGCCTTGTACGCCGCCACCCCGTCCATCACGTTGGGCCCGGTGGGGTTACCCTTGATCGCGTGGAACAGGTCGGCATTGAGGCCGTCGTCGCGGCACTGCAGCAGCGCGCGGTCGATCATCGGCAAGGTAGCCAGGCCGGGGTCGGTAACCAGCAGCGGCGCGCGCATGCCCAGTTGCCGGCAGGCCTCGGGCAGCTCGCGGATGCGGCCGACGCCGACGCGCAGCGCAGTCGGGTAGTTCCAGTTCATGCGGTACTGATTGATATCCATGGCGGGCCTCATAACTGGGTCTTGAAGTGAAAGGATTTCGGCCGGGTCAACTGCTCGTAACCGACGTTGGACAGGGTGCAACCGCGCCCGGAGTGTTTAACCCCGGTCCAGGCCAGGGCCGGGTCCAGATAGTCGCAGCGGTTGAGAAACACCGTGCCGGCCTCGACCCGCTCGGCCAGGGCCATGGACGCCTCGGCATCGCCACTGAAGATCGCCGCGGTCAGGCCGAACTCGCTGTCGTTCATCAGCGCCAGCGCCTCTTCGTCGTCGCGCACCTTCTGGATGCCGACCACCGGGCCGAAGGATTCCTCGGTCATCACCCGCATGCCGTGATGCACGTCGGTCAGCACCTGGGGGGCCAGGTAAGGGCTGCCGGGCTTGTCCAGGGCGAAGTCGGCCGGCACCAGATGGGCCGTGGCCCCCTGTGCGATCGCCTCGTGGATCTGGCCGCGGACGAAATCCGCTGCCTCGGCGCGCACCAACGGCCCCAGGGTGGTCTCGGGATCGTCCGAGCGGCCCAGCCGGTACTGCTTGACCAGGGCCACCGCCTGTTCGACAAAGGCGGCGTACAGGGCTTCGTGCACATAGATGCGCTCGATACCGCAGCAGGACTGTCCGGAATTGAAGAAGGCACCGTCGATCGTGGTTTCCACCGCGTGGCCCAGATCGGCATCGGCCCGCACATAGGCCGGGTCCTTGCCGCCCAGTTCCAGACCGGTGCTGATAAAGCGCCCCGCCGCGGCCCGCTCGACCATGGCCCCACCGGCCACCGAACCGGTAAAGGCCACGTGGGCGATGGTCGGGGCACGAATCAATACCGCGGTCTCGGCATGGCTCAGGTGCAGGTACTGGAACACCCCTTCCGGCAAACCGGCCTTGGCAAACGCCTCGACCATGCGCTCGGCGCACAGCGGGGTTTGTGCCGAATGCTTGAGCAACACCGCATTGCCGGCCAGCAGCGCCGGCATCACCGCGTTGATGGCGGTCAGATAGGGGTAATTCCAGGGCGCGATAACCAAGACCACGCCGAGCGGCTCACGGCGGATAAAGCGGGTGAACCCGGCTTTATCCGGCAGCTGGATATCGGCCAGAGCGCTTTCGGCAATATCTGCCATATAGCCGGCGCGCTCGGCAAAGCCGCGAATCTCGCCGGCGGCATAGCGAATCGGCCGGCCCATCATCCAGCACAGCTCTTCGGCCAGTTGGCTCTCCTTGGCGCTGAAGGCGGCGATGGCCCTGCGCCCGATGGCCACGCGCTCGGCCAGCGGGGTATGTTTCCAGGCCTTCTGCGCCAGCTCGGCCTTGGCCAGGGCGGCCTGAATCTCGGGGTTGGAGGCCAGATGACGTTCGACATAGACCGAGCCATCGATGGGGGAAATACATTGCAGTTTGCTCATAACAGGCTCCGTAGGTGGAGTCGCAGCCACGCGGTAGATCGCGTGGCGCGCTCGGCACCCTCGCCCCTCGGGGGAGAGGGCTGGGGTGAGGGGCTTGATCAGATGATTTCGAAGTAACGATCCAGTTCCCAATCGCTGACATGCCGGCGGTACTCGCGTTCCTCCCATTCGCGGCTGGCGGCAAAATGCTCGACGAAGGCATCGCCGAACAGTTCCCGCGCCGCCGTGGAGCCCTTCAGGCGCTGCGCCGCGTCCCACAGGGTGCGCGGCAGGGCCAGGTGCTCCGGGTGTTTCTGCGCATAGGCATTGCCCACCACCGGATCGGTCGGTTCCCACTGCTGCATCACCCCGTACAGACCGCTACCCAGGGCCACCGAAAGGGCCAGATAAGGGTTGCCGTCGGCCGCGCCGAGGCGATACTCCTGGCGTTGCGACTTGTCCGTGCCGGGAATCACCCGCAGCGCCGCGGTGCGGTTCTCCACGCCCCAGGTGGCGTCGGTGGGAGCCCAGAAGCCCGGAATCATACGCCGGTAGCTGTTCAGGGTCGGCGCGACCATGCACAGAAACTCCGGCATCAGGCGCTGCTGGCCGGCGAGGAAATGGCGCTGCAGCTTGCTCATGTTGTGCGCCTGGCTCGGGTCGTAAAAAGCCGATTTGCCGCTGGCCAGGTCGCGCAGCGACACGTGGATATGCCCGCTCTGCCCCGGATACTTGCCCGACCACTTGGCCATAAAAGTGGCCATCAGGCCGTTGCGCTGGGCCAGTACCTTCATAAAGGTCTTGAACAGCGCACCCTTGTCCGCCGCCGCTTCGGCGCGGTCATAGGCGATGGCCGCCTCCAGCACGCCGGGGCCGGTTTCGGTGTGCAGCCCCTCGATGGGAAAGTCCATGGCTTCGGCCATGGCCAGGATCTCGTGGTACAGCTCGGCATGCACCGAGTTACGGATCATCGAGTAGCCGAACCAGTCCGGGGTAAACGGCTTGAGGTTGCGAAAGCCCTTCTCGCGGGCCGACTCCGGGGTCTCGTCGAACATAAAGAATTCATATTCGAGGGCGGCGAAGGCGTCGAAGCCCATGGCCTTGCAACGCTCCACCACACGCCGCAGGGTAGCGCGCGGGCAGACCTGCTCGGCGGCCTCGGCAAACTCGCAGATAAACAGCAGCATGCCGTTCTCGAACGGCAACTCTCGGCAGGTATGCGGCAACACCCGCACTGGGGCGTCCGGGTAGCCGGTGTGCCAGCCGGTGTACTGCGCGTTGTCGTAGAGCTGATCCTTGACATCCCAGCCCAGCACCACGTCGCAGAAGGCGAAACCGCTGTCCAGGGCGGAGAAGAACTTGCTGCGGCTCAGGTACTTGCCGCGCATCACCCCATCGTTATCAAACACTCCGACCTTGATATGGCTGAGCCCACGCTCCTCGACGATGCGCCTGGCATCCTCGCTGGTCTTTACATCCCGCGGATTGAGCATAAACACCCCTGTCTCTTGTTGTTATTTCGACTTCCGGTGTCGTTGCTCCAGGCGACCACTAAACTGCGCACCCCTGCCTGGCTAAACGCCCGGTGAAAACCCATTGAGTGTGGTACAGGATTGCCAACTTGGCGGATCGGGCAGGAAAAAAAACTGCCCCTGCAGGCCCAAGCGAGGACGCCCGCACCTTGCGGCGCGGGCGTCCTGTTCTGCCTGTTGGGTACCCCGCCAGATGACAACCCGGCGCACTTATCAACGGCCTGCTAGCCGCGATAGGGCGCGCCCGCCTTGGCCATCAGCGCGTTGTACTTCTTGAAGATGTCCACCACCTTGGCGCAGCGTGGGCTGGTCTTGGCGATTTCGTCCCAGAACTTCAGCGCCTCGGCTTCCACCGTGGCCCACTCCTCGGCCGGGATGGAGGTCAACTCCAGCTTGCCGCCCTCCACCCGCAGCTGCGCCTCGCCGCCCCAGTACCAGTGCTGACGGTAGTAGTTGGAGCTGTCCATGCACAGTTTGAACAGGGTTTGCAGGTGCTCGGGGACCTCCGCCCATTTATCCGAGTTGGCGAAGTAGGAGCCGCACCAGGCACCGGAAATATTGTTGGTGAGAAAGTATTTGGTGACGTTGGCCCAGCCCACGGTGTAGTCCTCGGTGATGCCGGACCAGGCGATGCCGTCCAGTTCGCCGGTCTGGATCGCCACCTCGATATCTTCCCAGGGCAGGGTCACCGGGATCACGCCGAAACGCGAGAGGAACTTGCCGGCGGTGGGAAAGGTGAAGATGCGCTTGCCCTTGAGGTGTTCGAGCTTGGTAATGGGTTCCACCGTGGCGAAGTGGCAGGGGTCCCAGGCCCCGGCACCGAGCCAGGTCACGCCCTTGACCTCGCCATAGGCTTCTGCCCAGATCTCGTTGAGGCCGTATTTCTCGAACAGCACCGGTACGTCGAGGCTGTAGCGGGTGGCAAAGGGGAAATAACCACCGAATACCGAAATATCCACCGGCGCGGCAATGGAGTCGTCGTCGCTCTGCACCGCATCGATGGTGCCGCGCTGCATGGCGCGGAACAGCTCGCCGGTGGGCACCAGCTGGTCGGCGTAATACAGCTGGATTTCCATCTGACCGTTGGCGGCCTTGTTGAAGGCGTCGATGGAAGGCTTGATCACATGCTCGCCCAGCGCCGGGCCGGCATAGGTCTGCAGGCGCCAGGTGATCTTCTTCGGTTCCTCGGCGTAGATATGCGCCGAGCCCAGCGCCGCGGTACCGGCGGCACCGGTGGCCACTGCGGCGGTTTTCAGAAAACTGCGTCTCGTACTCATGCTGTTATCTCCAGAAGTGTCGATTCAGATGGCATACAACCGCACTGCGCCGGCCAGACGGACCGTGCAGGTTTTCAGGTGGGCAACCGGTAAAACCGCCCGGGGATCCGCCGCGCTTGCGCCGAGGCGATCCCCACAGGCTGCTGTCGGTACGTCTGCGCTTACCTACTGCTCCTTAACGTTATAGCTCACCGCCCGTAGTGCCACTGCGGCAGCCACAGGGCGATCTGCGGGAAGAGCATGACCAGCACCAGGGCCAGGGCCATGATCAAGACGAATGGGGTGACCGAAACGTAGATGTCGCGCAGCGTTACCTCCGGCGGAGCCATGGCGCGCATCAGAAACAGGTTGTAGCCGAAGGGCGGGGTCATATAGGCGATCTGGCAGGTGATGGTGTAGAGCACGCCGTACCAGACCAGATCGAAGCCCAGGGCACCGACCAGGGGGATATACAGCGGCGCGACGATCACCAGCATGGCGGTGTCGTCGAGGAACATGCCCATCAGGATGAACGACAGCTGCATCATGATCAGCACCTGCCAGGGCCCCAGGCCGAGCTGTTCGAGAAAGAAATTCTCGATCGCCTTGACCGCACCCAGGCCGTCGAACACCGCACCGAAGCACAGGGCGGCGAGGATGATCCACATAAACATGCAGCTGATGCCCAGGGTCTTGCGCAGGGTTTCTTCCATCACATGGCGGGTCAGGCGGCGCTTGGCCAGGGCCGCCAGGGTCGCGGCCGTGGCCCCCACCGCCGAGCTTTCCACCAGGCTGGTGTAACCCATGAGGAACAGCCCGGTCATGCTGAAGAAGATAAACAGCGGTACCAGCCCGGCGCTGAGCAGGCGCAGTTTCTCGCCCCAGCTGATCTGCTCGCGCTCCTCGAGGCTGAGGGTCGGCCCCAGGTGCGGCTGCAGGCGGCAGCGGATGGCGATATAGAGGATAAACAGGCCGGCCATCATCAGCCCCGGGATGGCCCCGGCCAGCCACAGCTGGCCCACCGGCTGGCGGGCGATCATGCCGTAGAGCACCAGCACCACGCTGGGCGGGATCAGAATCCCCAGGGAGCTACCGGCCTGGATCACCCCGGTGATCATGATCTTGTCGTAGCCGCGGCGCAGCAGCTCCGGCAGGGCGATGCTCGCGCCGATGGCCATGCCGGCCACGCTCAGGCCGTTCATCGCCGAGATCGCCACCATCAGGGCGATGGTGCCGATCGCCAGGCCGCCGTGCAGCGGCCCCATCCACACATGGAACATGCGGTAGAGGTCTTCGGCGATCCCCGACTCGGAGAGCATATAGCCCATATAGACGAACAGCGGCAGGGTCAGAAGCGGGTACCACTTCATCAGTTTCATGGCCGCGCTGAAGGCCATTTCCGAGCCGCCATCGCCCCACAGCAACAGGGCCGAGACCACGGCGACGAAACCGATGGCCCCGAATACCCGCTTGCCGGTAAGCAGCAGCAACATCATCGAGGAGAACATCAGCAAGGCTATCAGCTCGTATTCCATTACAGCGTTTCCCCCCGAGCGGCGGCGATATCCTTGAACAGGGTGACGATGGCCTGCAGCAGCATCAGGACGATGCCGATGCACATGACGATCTTGATCGGGGCCATCGGCGGCGACCAGGCCGAGTAGCTGGTTTCCTTGTATTCCAGGGCGTACTGGGTCGAGGAGAGGCCGCCGTAGAGCAGAAACACCAGGTAGAAGATCAGGAAACCGATGGTAATGGCATCCATGATCGCCCGGGTACGGGGGGCCCAGCGGCTATAGAACAGGTCCATGCGCACATGGGCGTCGAGCTGCATGGAATAGGCTCCGCCCAGGAGGAAGTAGGCGACCATCAGAAACTGCGCCGACTCGAGGGTCCAGGCGGCCGGCTGGGCAAATGTCTTGGTGATGGAGGAGTACAGCAGCACCCCGAGGATGACGAAAATCAGGTACATGGCGAACCTGCCCACCCCCCGATTTATGCGTTCTACAGCCCATACGAATCGCTTGATGGCCCGAGGCATACCGCTACCTGCCGAATAATGGCTATTGCGTGAGCCTAGACCAAGATCGGATAAAACCAACTGCCGCCCTGTGCCGCGCGCGGCGCTCCTGCTCGCGCCCCAGCACCTGTTCAAGAGCTCGCAGGAGAACGGCCGAGAAACGTCGTGCAGTACTCAGCCAACGCCAATCCAGCTCTCCGGAGCCACTTCGAGGAAGTCCAGCTCGCGCGCCGAGCGGGCCACGGCGCAGGGCCAATAGGGCGAGTGCCGGCACAGACGTTACAGCGCCAGAGGAGAAAATCACGAAAAAATCGGCACCGACCAATACATATGCCGCAGTTTGGCCTAAGGCGAATTGGACTTAACCAGGCATTAGCGCAGCGACAGCAGCCCAAAGAACAATGAGGGGTCGGCCGCAGGCTGATCGGCTTCAGAGAGTGGCTCGGGGCACAGGTGCCAGTGGGCGTTCTACTGTTGTTGACGGCGCAGCTCGGCCAGGCGGGCAGCCAGGGCGTCCAGCTCCGCGTTCTGCCCGTGCGGCAGCTGACGCAGTACGCCCTGGCCAAGGCGCATCTGACGGATAAAACGCCGGCAGCGATAACACATGGCCAGGTGCAGGCGCACGCTCACTCGCTGGCGCAGGCTCAAACGGACATCAAGCAGATCGCTGGAAAGGGCTACCAGCTCCTTGCAACTCAGCATTGACCGGTCTCCTCGAAATGCTCAAGCGTGGCATACACCTTGAGGCGGGCACGGTGCAGCAGCACCCGTACATTGGAGGCAGAAACCTGCAGAAGGTTACAAATCTCCTCCAGTTCCAGACCTGCACGCTCACGCAGGTGCAGCACACTGCCTTGCTGTTCGGGCAGGCTGGCCAGGGTTTTCTCCAGGCACTGGCGCAGCTCATCCTCGGTCAGCAAAGCCTCCGGGCTGTCATGATGCCAGGCATGGGGGGCCAGCAACCAGTGGCCGCTCTCGCTGAAACGCTCGTCGCCAATGCTGCCATGGGGGGACGGCAGATCGTCGAGCAGCACTTCGCGGCGGTTGTGCTTGAGGCGGGTCTTGGCAGTGTTGGCGGTGATGGTCAGCAGCCAGGTTTTCAGGCTCGCTCGGCCCTGAAAACCGTCCAGGCTGCGCACCACGGCCAACCAGGCATCCTGCACCACCTCATCGGCATTGCGGCTGCCGACTATGGCATAGGCCACCGCGCGCATCGCCCCCTGATAGGTGGCGACCAGCTCGCGGAAAGCCTTCTGCTCACCGGCCAGAAGACGCTTTAGCAGATCGGCATCCGTCATGAAGCTCCCGTAGGGTGCGCCGTGCGCACCAGCGCCGCGTCAACAGGTGCGCACGCGCCGCCCCAGATCAATGTTTGCGCAGAATCACGCTACCAATCGAATACCCCGCGCCAAATGAGCTGAGCACCCCGAGGCTGCCGCTGGCCAGGTCGTCCTGGTGCTTGTGCAGGGCGATCACCGAGCCGGCCGAACTGGTGTTGGCGTAGGTGTCGAGGATCACCGGTGCCTCGCCCGGCTCGGCATCGCGGCCCAGCAGCTTGCGCGCGATCAGCAGGTTCATATTGAGGTTGGCCTGGTGCAGCCAGAAGCGCTTGACGTCGCCGACGTTCAGCTGGTTTTCCGCCAGGTGGGTGGCGATCAGCTCGGCCACCATCGGGCAGACGTCCTTGAACACCTTGCGGCCTTCCTGGACGAACAGCTTGTCGCGGCTACCGATGCCTTCTTCCGCACAGCGGTTGAGGAAGCCGAAGTTGTTGCGAATATTGTTGCTGAACTGGGTGATCAGCTTGGTGCCGACGATATCGAACTGATAGGCCGAGGTGGCCTGGTCGGCGCGCTCGATAATCACCGCGGTGGCGGCGTCGCCGAAGATAAAGTGGCTGTCGCGGTCACGGAAATTCAGGTGGCCGGTGCAGATTTCCGGGTTGACCATCAGGATCGCCCGCGCCTGGCCGAGCTGTACGCTGTTGGCCGCGGCCTGGATACCGAAGGTGGCCGAGGAGCAGGCCACGTTCATGTCATAGCCGAAGCCCCGAATGCCCAGCGCCGCCTGCACTTCGATGGCCACGGCCGGGTAGGCGCGCTGCAGGTTGGAGCAGGCGACTATCACCCCGTCGATATCGGCGGCGGTCTTGCCGGCGCGTTCCAGGGCGTCCTTGGCAGCGCCTACGGCCATCTCGCAGAGGATGCCCCACTCCTCGTTGCTGCGCTCGGGGATGCGTGGAGCCATGCGCTGGGGGTCGAGGATGCCGGCCTTGTCCATGACAAAGCGGCTCTTGATGCCCGAGGCCTTCTCGATAAAGCCGCTGCTCGACTCGCTCAGCGCTTCCACTTCGCCACGGGCGATGGCCGCTGCATTGTCGGCATTGAACAGCTGAACGTAGGCGTTGAATGACTCAACCAGCTCATCGTTGGAAATACTGTTCGCCGGGGTGTAGAGGCCGGTCCCACTGATCACGACGTTATGCACGGTCATTCCTCTTGGTTCTTTGCCGCCCAGGGCGGCCAGTTAGGCAGTCAGCCCAAGGCGCACTGGCCTTGGGCAAATATCCGGGCTTACAGGCACACTGAGTTCGCTCCATGAAACGTCCTGTTACTAGCCGCAGAGTTTGCCACAGCCCGAGGGGCTTCGTCCGCCCTGCCCACAGGCGCAAATGCAACAAAATGACGGCTATTGGGGCAAAACTGCGCATAACCCACAGCCCGGCGGGGTCGGCAGCGGCGCGGCCCGGTGCCTCACCCATCCGGGCGATTGCCGACTGTAGGACAATCTATAAGCTGCGCTCCACCTCCAACAACAAAAAAGGTTTCCCCCATGCGCAGGCTGCTCTTGTTGCTGCTGCTCGGTGTTTCGTCGCTGTCCCAGGCCGCCGTGGGCGTGTTCCCCGACAGTACCTTCCAGAGCCTCGATCACGGTCTGTACTGGTTCGGTTACGGCGACAGCTGGCAGAAGGCCGTGCCCGGTCAGAGCAATGCCTATTTCGGCACCGCTAAGCCGACCATCATCTATGTACACGGCTGGCAGAACGGCTCGACCCAGAAGAAGAACCGCGAGACCTTCAACCGCCAGGATGCCGGCGGCCCCAACCTGGACCTGGCCCACGCCTGGCTCGCGGCCGGTTATAACGTCGGCGTGCTGTACTGGAACCAGTTCGCCGACGAAGGCGAGGTAAAGGACGCCGAAGCCAAGATCTGGACCGCCAGTGGCCCGCGTGCCATGCGCTGGCGCAATAGCAGCGGGGCTTACAGCAACGGCCCCAGCCAGTCGGTCGGCGACCTGCTGTTCAACAGCTACAAGGCCAATATGGCCAGCTACAGCGGCAGCAATATCCGCATTCTCGGCCACTCCCTGGGCAACCAGATGGCTATCGTTCTGACCAAGAAGATCAGCGATGCGGTAAGCGCCGGCAGCCTCAACAACCGCCTGCTGCCCAAGCGCGTGGCCCTGCTCGACCCCTTCTACTCCAATTACGCCAAGAGCTACCTGGGCAACAAATGGGTCGGCGAAGTCTGCCGCACTTATGTCAGCGAGCTAAAGACCAAGGGCGTGATTTTCGAGACCTACCGCAGCTCCGGGGCCAGCAGTACCGGTTTTATCGGCGACAGCAACAGCGGTCTGATGAACATGACCGCCTTTACCGAACTCAAGCCCTGGTACTTCGGCTCCACTCAATTGACCGAGAAGCACAACGCGGCGGTCTGGCACTACCTCTGGTCGTTCAGCAGCAACCCGCCGCTGATCAGCGGCACCAGCAATCAGGCCGCGTCGGCCAGGACCAGCGACAGCCGCATCGCCGCCATCATGAATGGCAGCAAGAAGCTGGTGCACGACCAGGGGGCCTATACCAAGGAGCCCGCCGACGACAACTTCAAGGAAGCCAACCGCTAACGCACCTACGCCCGTCCCCGGACGGGCTTTTCTCCTCGCCGCGGCCCGCTCGGGCATGCGCACTTGACTATTCGGTCACCGCATGAAAAAAAGGCCCGCACGCGCCTCTAGTTTCTGCGGCGCATGCGCTCTATTCCGCAACCTGGATCCCTTCTCATGGCCCTGCATACCTGGCTGCTCTATCTCACAGCGGTGATCGGCCTGGCGCTGACCCCGGGGCCCAACGGCCTGCTCGCCCTCAGCCATGGTGTGCTCTATGGCCATCGCAAAACCCTGTTTACCGTCAGTGGTGGCGTGCTCGGCTTTACCCTGCTGATGGCCTTGTCGATGCTCGGTATCGGTACCCTGCTACAAGCCTCGGCGCAGGCCCTGATCCTGCTCAAATGGCTCGGCGGTGCCTATCTGATCTGGCTTGGCATTCAACTCTGGCGCGCCCCGCCCCTGCACCTCGCCATGGCCGAGAAAGCCACCGAGAGCAGCGGCGTCAGGTTGTTTCGCCAGGGTCTGCTGTCGGCGCTGTCCAACCCCAAGGTGATCCTGTTTTTCGGCGCGTTTCTACCGCAGTTTCTCAACCCGGAAGCGGATCTCTGGCTGCAATTCGCGATCATGGCCGCCACCTTCGCCCTGGTCGAAGGCGGCGTCGAATACCTGCTGGCACGCATGGCCCATCGCGTTCGCCCCTGGTTGCAGCGCAGCGGCAAGGGCTTCAACCGTTGCTGCGGCAGCCTGTTCGCCCTGATGGGGGCCGCCCTGCCGATGACCCGCTAGCCGGCACTCCCGTCCAGCTACACCCGCCCCATAACCCCGGTGCCTGACCCGCGCCCGCAAGGCCTGTCCATGACCCCAGCCACCGCAACTGCGGCCCCACGTCTGTCCGCCCGCGCCATCATCCTGATCGAGCTGGCCCTGGCCCTCGGCGGCTTTGCCATCGGTACCGGCGAATTCGCCATCATGGGGCTGATGCCCAATGTCGCCCAGGACCTGGGCATCAGCGAGCCCCAGGTCGGCCACGTGATCAGCAGCTATGCCCTGGGCGTGGTGGTCGGAGCCCCCCTGCTGGCGATCCTCGGCTCGCGCCTGTATCGCCGGCATCTGCTGCTTCTGCTGATGAGCTGCTTTGCCATCGGCAACTTCGCCAGCGCCCTGGCCCCCGACTACCAGGCGCTGATGCTCTACCGCTTTCTCGCCGGCTTGCCCCATGGGGCCTACTTTGGCGTGGCCATGCTGGTGGCCGCCGCCATGGCCGCCCCGCATAAACGCGCCAAGGCGGTCAGCCGGGTGCTGATGGGGCTGACCATCGCCATCCTGATCGGTAACCCGGTGGCCACCTGGCTCGGCCAGTGGTTGAGCTGGCGCTATGCCTTTGTCATGGTCGGGGCCATCGCCCTGCTCACCGTGGCGATGCTGGCGATCTTCCTGCCGCTGGACAAACAGCAGGCGCGCAGCAACCCCCTGGGCGAGCTGCGCGCTTTCAACCGCGCCCAGGTCTGGCTGGCCCTGGCGATCAGCTCGGTCGGCTTCGCCGGGATGTTCTGCGTGTTCAGCTATCTGGCCCCGACCCTGCTCGAGGTGACCCGCCTCGACGCCCGCTGGATCCCCCTCGCCCTGGCGGCGTTCGGTCTGGGCGGCATCCTCGGCAATATGTTCGGCGGCTGGCTGTTCGACCGGCTGCGCTTCCAGGCCGTGGCCTGGCTGCTGCTGTGGAGCGCCCTGGTACTGGTACTGTTTCCCCTGTCCGCGCAGTCGCCCTGGAGCCTGTTTCCCGCGGTATTCGCCGTGGGCACCATGGTCGCCCTGTCGCCGGCCCTGCAGACCCACCTGATGGATGTGGCCCACGGCGCGCAGACCCTGGCCGCCGCCTCCAACCATGCCGCCTTCAATATCGCCAACGCCCTCGGCCCCTGGCTCGGCGGCCTGGCGATCAGCGCCGGTTTTGCCTGGACCGTCACCGGCTATATCGGAGCCGCCACGGCCGTGGCCGGCCTGCTGGTGTTTTACTGGGCCTGGAAAATCCAGCCAGCCGCCAGCCCCGCGCCGGGCGAACAGCCGGGGATGGCTACAGCGCGGGCCGCCCCGTCCCCGCACCCAGCCCCCGGTCCCTGATGAAAGGTCTGCTGCTCCTGCTCGCCCTGGGGGCCTGCCCGTTGCTGGCAGCGGAACGCCCATTGCGCTTCTCGATCAACGACAGTTGGGCCATGCCCATGGTGCAGATCGAACGGGGCCAGGCCATCGGCGGCATTCTGGTCGACCTGCAGCGTCGCCTGGCGGCCAAGGTCGGGCGCAAGGCGCGCCTGCTGGTGATGCCGCGCCTGCGGGTGCAGCAGGCCCTGGAAAGCGGCGATATCGACGTGCGCTGCTATGTCAGCCCGAACTGGCTGCACAGCGGCCATCACCGCTATATCTGGAGCCTGCCCTTTATGACCCAGCGCGACGTGCTGGTGGGACGCATCCCGGGCCTGATGCAACCCGAAGATATCCAACGGCAACGCCTCGGTACCGTACTCGGCTTCACCTACCCACGCCTGCAGCCGTTGTTCGACAGCCGCCAGCTGCTGCGCGAAGACGCCCGCACCCAGCACCAGGTGCTGCTCAAACTGGAAGCCGCACGCTACAGCTACGCGATCAGCAACGAACTCAGCCTGCACTGGTTCAACCGCGCCCGACCGGCGCACCAACGCCTGCATATACTCGGCGAAATCGCCGCCGTCCCGATCGCCTGCATCGTCCGCGATGCCCCGGACATCCCGACCATGGCCCTGCTGCGCGCCATGGTGCAGATGAAGCAGGACGGTGAATTCGAGGCGATCCTGGCGCGTTATCGCTAGGTTTTCCCCCTCGGCAGGCTGGAGCGAATAACCGTACTGGATGGCCAAACGATTCTGCATAGGGCTGGTGCGCACGCCCCCCTAGAGCGGAGGGCCCTGTTCAGCGGTCTTTCAGCGGGTTTGCGCCTCGATATCGAAGCCCTTGCGGTTATCGCTGACGATGCGGAAGTTCTGCGTGCTACCGGGTTCGACCTTGACCGCCAGCTCGCGGCGCAAGCGCCCCTTGCCGCACAGGGTGTCGTCCATCTCGTCGATGCCGATGCCCAGCACCCGCGTGCCGGTCGGCACCTGGAAACGCGCCACCTCGCCCATGCCGATACGCGCCGCCACTGTGCGGTCCACCAGAATGGCCACATAACAGCCCGCGCCCATACCGCCGAAATCGCGGTTGACCACCAGCTGCCCGCCCCCGTCCAGCGACTCCTGATAGCCCAGCAGACGGTCCTCGGGTACCGCTTTGACGTTCTCCGGGTCGCCCCTGAAGGATGAGCAACCAGCCAACAGCAACAGGGGTAATACGGCACAAATCATTCGCATGGGAGCCCTCCATGGGCGCAAGGATGTAACAAGGAAAATAACGCAAAACGCCTCGAGTATCGGTCCAGGCGCGGCTGGCCTCAAGTGCAGGCGCGTCCGCCCACGCGACCAGGGCTCAGCGGCCCATGCGCCGCAGCAGACGCGCCTGCAACTGTTCCAGCTCGGCCGCCTCGGCCTTGACGCTGGCATGAATGCCCAGCTGCTCCCCGGCAAAGCGCGGCACGATATGCATATGCAGATGGAACACCGTCTGCCCGGCCGGAGCACCGTTGAACTGCGCCACCTGCACCCCGGCAGGTTCCAGCTCATCCACCAGCACCCGGGTCAGGCGCTGCACCACGGCCATCACCTTGGCCAGGCTGTCCAGGTCGACCTCCAGGATATTGCGCGCCGCCGACCGCTTGGGGATCACCAGGGTATGGCCGTAGGACTGCGGAAACACATCGAGGAAGGCCAGCACATCCTCGTCCTCGTACAGCTTGTAGCAAGGGGCTTCGCCGCGAATGATCTGGGCAAAGATATTCTGTGCATCGTAATCGCCGTGCAGGCTCATCTGGGTTCTCCGTTAACCAGGGCTTGAGGTGGGCTAAACCATACCCGCTTGCGAGCAAAACCGCATGCCAACAAGACACAGGATGCACCCGTCGTCGCCTACCGGTATCGTGCGCTGCTCCGCCGTTACCCAGGACCCGCCCCATGCGCCCACGTCTGCCGTTCACCGCCATGCTCTGCCTCGCGGCACTGTATGCGGCCACCGTATCGGCCAGGGTCGAGGTGGAGGCCGCGCAGCACCCAAGCCTGGGCCGGGTGCTGGCAGTCAAGGTCAGCGAAGAGATCGCCCCCGGCGACTACGAGACCCTGCTCAAGGGCATCCAGAGCAACCCCGGCCAGTTCAACCGCAAGATCGTGCTGCTGGACACTATCGGCGGCAGCGCCCCGGAAGCCATGCGCATGGGCCGCCTGTTGCGCGAAACCGGCTTCGACGCCCTGGTACCGGGCACCGGCATCTGCCAGGGCAGCTGCATTTACCTGCTGGCCGCCGGCCACAAGAAGACCGTCAGCGGCCATGTCGGCCTGCACCGTCCGCCCTTCAGCAGCGGCGACTCCGCCCAGGCCCAGGCCGCCCACCGCCACGAACGCTATAGCCCGGCGGCCTACTTCCGCGAAATGGAGGTGTCCGGCCGCCTGGCCGAGGACATGCAGCGCATCGTCCCGCAGCGGATGAAGCTGCTGTCGGCGCAGGAACTGGCAAGTTATGGACTCAATGAACTTAAGTGAGGGGGAAGGTCTACGCCATCCCCAAACAACCTGGATATCGCTACGCTCTATTTACCCTAAGCGGAGGCGCTTGTGCTTTTACGTGGCGAGCCGTCATCGTACAAACGGCAGCGATTTCCAGACCAGGTATAAACCGGCCGGCGTAACCGAAAGACCGCCACTCGCCGATAATCCCGCGCAGACGCCGGGCCAACTCGCCCCAGGAGCCGCCGACTTTGATCCAAGCCAGATCATTTCCCCATCTGCCCCTGGCGGTAAAAATACTCCTGCTGGCCCTGGCCTATATCCTCGCCGGCCGCCTGGCGCTGCTGCTGGCCATCCCCCCCGGCTTCGCCAGCGCCATCTTCCCGCCCGTGGGGATTGCCCTGGCGGCCGTATTGATCTGGGGTTACCCCATGCTCGTCGGGGTGTTCCTCGGCTCCACCCTGCTCAACCTCAGCATCGGCTTCAGCGGCTTCGAGGCGCTTGACCTCAGGGCGCTGCTGATCGCCACCGGGATTGCCCTGGGCACCACCTTGCAGAGCCTGTTCGGCAGCTGGCTGATTCGCCGCTATGTGGGTTTCCCCACCGCCCTCACCGATGAGCGCAGCATTTTCCTCCTGCTGTTGCTGGGCGGGCCGCTGGCCTGCCTGCTCAGCGCCAGCGGCGGTACCAGCGTGCTGTACTTCAGCCAGGTGATCGGAGCCGCCGAGTGGTCCTTCAGTTGGTGGACCTGGTGGGTGGGTGACAGTATCGGCGTACTGGTCGCCACCCCGCTGATGTTTATCGCCTTCGCCCAGCCGCGGGCCATCTGGCGCAGCCGTATGGGCAATGTGGGGCTGCCCTTGCTGATCAGTTGCGCGATCATGGTGCTGGTCTTTATCCGCTCCAGCGAAGCCGAACAGCACAACCTCAAGTTGCGCTTCCATGAGCAGGCCAAGCTGATGAGCGTCACGCTGCAATCGCGCTTCGAGCTGTACGCCAAGGCGACGCAGTCGATCGAACGCTTTTTCAGCGCCTCGCAGCAAGTGACGCGGGAAGAGTTCGCCCGTTTCGTCGCCGACCTGCCGAACACCTATCCGGGCGTTTCGGCGCTGGCCTGGGACCTCCAGGTGGGTGCAAGCGAACGGGAGGCCTACGAGGCCGCCCTGGTCGCCGAAGGCTTCCCGGATGGGCGTATCAGCCAGTACAACGACGCCGAAGCCCTGATACCGGCAGAGCGGCGCAATAGCTATGTGCCGATCACCTATGTCGAACCCCAGGACAGCAATGCCAAGGTGATCGGCTTCGATGTCGCCAGCAACCCGCTACGCCGCCAGGCGATGCTTCGCGCCCGCGACAGTGGCCAGGCGACCATGACGGCACCGATCAGCCTGGTCCAGGACGCCCAGGCGCAACCCAGCGTGCTGATCTTCCATCCGGTGTACCAGGGCGTCGCACCGCTCGACCTCGAACAGCGCAGAAGTGCCCTGTACGGCTACGCGGTGGCGGCCATTCGCATCAATGACCTGATCGACAACGCCCTCGGTGTCTATCCGGCAGACAGCTTCCAGTTGCAGTTGCTGGATGTCAGCGATGACGTAGCTCACCCGCTCTATGGTCAGGCCAGCAGCGACCTGCCCGCCTATGCCACAGCCCTGGTCTGGCAGGAGCGCTTCGAGGTGGCCGGGCGCAGCCTGCAGTTGACGATCGCCCCGAGCGCGGCCCTGTTGCAGCGTAACCACGGCCTGCAGTCTTGGGCGGTACTGACCGGTGGTTTGCTGCTGTGTAGCCTGCTCGGCGGTTTTCTACTGGCCATGACCGGACGAGCCGAGCAGATCAGTCAGCAAGTCGAACAGCGCACCCTGGAACTCAGCGCCATCCTCGAGAACGCCGCCGAAGGCATCCTCATCTTCGATGCCCAGGGCCGCATCGAGCGGGTCAACCCGGCCAGTACCCGCCTGCTCGGTTATAGCGCCGAGGCCCTGGGCCAACGCCGGATCGAGCAGCTGATTCCGGCCCTGACCCTGCAGAACGGCGAGGACCTGACGGGCAAACTGGGCAAACCGCTGGAGGTCGGTGGCATGCATGCCAACGCCCAGCAACTGGAGCTG
Source organism: Pseudomonas sp. EA_105y_Pfl2_R69 (assembly GCF_963970915.1). Classification (NCBI taxonomy): domain Bacteria; kingdom Pseudomonadati; phylum Pseudomonadota; class Gammaproteobacteria; order Pseudomonadales; family Pseudomonadaceae; genus Pseudomonas; species Pseudomonas sp. EA_105y_Pfl2_R69. The sequence continues at coordinate 1,231,574 of NZ_CAXAOO010000001.1, read as the reverse complement.
GAAATCACCCTGAGCACCTATGAACTGCCCGGCCGCCGGCTGTATATCGGCATGCTTCGCGACATCAGCGCACGCAAGCAGGTCGAGCGCCTGAAAAGCGAATTTATCTCCACTGTCAGCCATGAACTGCGCACGCCCCTGACCTCGATCCAGGGCTCGCTCGGCCTGCTGGCAAGTAGCACATTCGGCGAGCTGCCAGCCGTGGTGCAGGAGCTGGTGCAGATCGCGAAGAGCAACTCGGAGCGCCTGATCAACCTGGTCAACGACATCCTCGATATCGAAAAGCTGGAATTCGGCCAGGTCGGCATCCACCTCAGCCGCATCGAGCTGCGCCCGCTGCTACACGAAGCGCTGGCGCACAATCGGGGCTATGCCGATAGCTTCGCCGTGGGCTTGCAGCTGGACGACAGCGGGCTGCCGGAGCAGACCCTGATCGCGGGCGACAGCCTGCGCCTGCAACAGGTGCTGAGCAACCTGATCTCCAATGCGGTGAAATTCTCCACCGCCCAGGACCGGGTCGAGATCAGCGCGGCGCTGGTCGACGGCCATGTGCGGGTACAGGTGCGCGACCACGGCCCGGGCATAAGCGAGGAATTCCGCACGCGCATCTTCCAGAAATTCGCCCAGGCCGACGGTTCCGACGGCCGTCGCCACGGCGGTACCGGGCTGGGCCTGAGCATCTGCAAGACCCTGATCGAGCGCATGCACGGGCAGATCGGCTACAGCAGCGTGGTCGGCCAAGGCAGCACCTTCTACTTCACCCTGCCAGTGCAGGAGGCATAGGGCTCGCCCGCGGCTATCCACGCCCCTCCCGTCGCTTTATTCGCCCAGCTGCCCGCCCTGCACCGGCACCTCGGCCTTGCGCCATAGCGACCAGCCCAGCGTCATGCCGGCCGCGGCGAGCAGGATGGCGGCGATGCCGACCAGTTGGCTCGGCTGCAGCTGGTGGTCGAAGGCCAGGTAGTCGACCAGGATCGCCACCACCGGGTAGATAAAGGAGAGTGCCCCGGTCAGGTGGGTCGGCAGTTTCTGGATCGCGCCGTACAGCAGGATGTACATCAGCCCGGTATGCACCACGCCGAGGGTTACCAGCGCCCCCCAGCTGGCCGCATCGGCGGGCAACTGGCTCAGGTTGGCGAAGGGCGCGAGCATCAGGATGCCGACGCAGACCTGGATCAGCGCGATCAGGTGTGGCGGCGTGCCCTTGAGCTTCTTCGCCACCAGCGCCGCCAGGGCATAGAAGAAGGCCGCGCCCAGGGCCAGGAGGATGCCGCCGAGGTAGTCGCTGCCAACATAGCCGGCATTGGGCTTGGCCTGCACGATCAGCAGCATGCCGGCGAAGGCCAGGCCGAGCCAGCTGAGCTTGGTCGCGGTCAGCCGCTCGCCGAGGAACAGCGCACCGAGTCCCACCAGGATAAACGGCTGGGTGTTGTACACCGCCGTGGCGATGGATATGGAGGCACGCGGGTAGGCGGCGAACAGCAGCAGCCAGTTGAGCACGATGGCCACCCCGCCCAGTGCGGCGAAGGCCAGCAGGCGCGGGGTCAGGCTGCCGCGCAGCAGGCCGAGGGCGGCACATACCGCCAGCAGCACCGGCGCGCCGATGACGCAACGCCAGAACACCACATCCAGTACCGGTTGCCCGGCGTACACGACGAACCAGCCGATGGTTCCGGAAATCATCATGGCTGCGGTCATCTCGAACGTGCCACGCGTCTTGCTGTTCATGGCTCACCTCCGTCATGGGTCTGGGACATAAAATATTATGTGGCGGCGGTTCTTTACATGGCCTAAAAAAGGCTAATGGCCAAATAAACCTAATTATCTAAGCCATACAGCCTGATTTCTGGAGAAACGAAAAATGATCGACGAAATCGACCAGAACATCCTCGAAATGCTCCTGCAGGACTCGCGGGTTTCCCTCAAGGAACTGGCGCGCCGGGTCGGCCTGTCCTCGCCCAGCGTCGCGGAGCGGGTGCGCCGCCTCGAGGAGCGCGGGGTGATCCGCGGCTTTACCATCGAAATCGACCCCGTGGCGCTCGGCTACCAGTTGCAGGCCATCGTCCGGGTCAAACCCCTGCCGGGCATGCTGCATCTGGTGCAGAAGCTGATCGAGGACACCGCCGAGTTCTGCGAATGCGACAAGGTCACCGGCGACGACTGCTTCGTGGTGCGCCTGCACGTGCGCTCGATCGACCAACTCGACCATATCCTCGACCGCATCGCCGACAAGGCGCAGACCAGTACGGCGATCGTCAAATCGCAACCGATCAAGCGCCGCCCGCCGGGTATTGGCCAGCGCAAAGCCACGCCGGGGCGCGTGTAGTGAATGGCTCGTCGGGGAGTGCTGCGCTCAACCACATCCCGCAGGCCGGGCGCGCTCAGGGGGCGAGGTAACGCTGCACGATGCGCGCGTAGCTGCCATCGTCCACCAGCGCTTCAAGGGTCGCGGCATAGGCGCTGACAAAGGCCGGAGTGAGCGCCCGCTTGCTGAAGGCCACCTCGGCCGCCTCGGTTGAAACCACCACGTCGCTGGGTTTGATCCGCTCGTCGAGGCCCAGGGCCCGGAGTTCGTACACCCCGCTGTGCTCGTCGGCGATGATGCCGTCGATCCGCCCCCTGTCGATCATCTGCCACAGACTTTCCCGGCTGGCCACCAGTGCGACCCGGGCGGCGAAGGCCTCGTGGTCCATCAACCGCTGGTAATCCGGGCCGTAGGACACATTGATCTGTGCACCCAGGCGAAATGGCGTGTCCTGCAAGTCGAGCAAGCGGTTGACCGGCCAGCGCTCCAGCGCGTCGACATGCATAAAGAGGATATTGCGTGAGGGCTGCGGCAACGCCCCGGAAAAATAGGCATAGGCCTCGCGCTCGGGCTTGCGAAAGGCTCCGGGGAGGATCTCCAGCCGCCCCAGCTCCAGCTCCTTGAGCGCCCGCCCCCAGGGCAGCTTGACCAGGCGGGCCTGACAGCCCAGACGCGCCAGAGCCTCGCGATTGAGGTCGACATCGATACCGCCGACACTGCCATCCGCCCGGCGCATGCTGAACGGCGGATCGTCGTCCCAGCGCAGGGATTTCTCGCAGGCCCAGGCGCTGCCCGGCAACAGGGCCGCCAGCGCCAGCAGGGCTAGCGGCGGGTTAAGGCCCAGGGTAGTGAGGAAACAGGCGGCGACTCTGCTCAAGGTCATTGCTCACTGCGTGCTCAAGGAGGTGCCCCGAGTCTAGCAGCGCGGTCGAGCTCGCGGCAGACCGCGCCGCTCGCACCGCGCCCAAGCGGCGATGCCGGGTTCAGGCCTCGACAGCGTGCCACTGCTTGCTCAGGCGCTTGTCCGAGACCGGCAGCTTGGTACCCAGCTGCTGGGCAAACAGCGATACCCGGTACTCCTCCAGCAGCCAGCGATACAGGCTGAGCTGGGCATCGCGTTTGCCTTCCTGGCCGTGTTTGCCCAGGCGCGCCTGGTACTGCTCCCAGTAGCCCGCCAGCTCGCCGCTCCACACCCGGTCGCGCTGCACCTGGCCGGCGATCTTGTCCAGACGCTGCTCGATGGCTTTCAGATAACGCGGCACTTCCTTCAGCCACTGCGCCGGGGTTTCGCGGACAAAACCGGGATACACCAGATTGCTCAGCTGCAGCTTGATGTCATTCAGCGCCATGGCCTGAGCCAGGTCGATCTTGCCCTTGAAGCGCTTCTGCAGGCCGTGCCACAGTTTGAGGATTTCCAGGCTGAGCCTGGCCAGGCGCTCGGCATCGCCGGTCCAGTCGCCACGTTTGCGCTCGGCCAGAGCGGCCAGGGCGGCACCGTCGCGCGGCAATGGCTCGCTGCCTTCGAGGATGCAGCCGTCGAGACTGGCCAGGAGAATGTCCTCGACCAGCGCATCGACCCGGCCCAATTCGCGGTACAGCAGCCCCAGCTCGGTCAACCCCGGCAACTTGCCGCGCAAGAACTTGGCCTGCTCAGCCAACTGCTGCAAGAGCAAACGCTGCAAGGCACGGCGGTGCTGGAACTCGGCTTCGGCCAGGGTCGGGAAGCGTCCTTCCTTGACCACGCCGGCCTCCTCCACCAGCGCCGGGTAAACGGTCATCGACAGGCCGGCGACCTGCTGCTGGGTCTTGGCGGCCACCTCACTAAAGGCCTTGGCCTCCACCGGCTGTTTGCTCTTGGCAGTTTTCGGCAGGGCCAGGCCGGCCTGGGTCGCCTCGCTAAAGCGCGCGGTCAGCTCACTCAGGTCGCGGCCTTCGCCCAGGGGTTTGCCCTGGTTGTCGACCACCTCGATATTCATCCGCAGATGGCCTTCCAGTTGCGCCGCGGACTCGACCCAGGCGTCCTCGCTGACCCGCGTGCCGGTCATGCGCGTCAGCTCGCGGCCGAGGGCCTCGGGCAGGCTGCCGTCGGCAAAGCTGATCTTGCCCAGGGCTGCGCCAACAAAATCCGGCACCGGTACAAAGTTCTTCCGCAGCGCCTTGGGCAGGCCGCGCACCAGGGCCATGCACTTGGCCTCCAGCAGGCCCGGCACCAGCCATTCCAGACGCCCGGGCGGCAGTTGCGGCAACAGCGGCGCAGGCACACGCAGGGTCACGCCGTCGCGCGGGTGATTGGGTTCGAAGTGATAACTCAGCGGCAGGGTCAGTTCGCCCAGGCGCAGGCTGTCTGGGTACTGGGCGGCGGTGATTTCCTTGGCGTCACGGGCCAGTACGTCCTCTTCGCGCATGATCAGCAACTGCGGGTTCTTCGCGCTCTCGCTCTTGTACCAACTGTCGAAGGTGGCGCTCTGGTAGATATCCGCCGGCAGGCGCGCCTCGTAATAAGCGAACAGGGTTTCATCGTCGGCGAGGATGTCGCGGCGGCGCGCCTTGGCTTCCAGTTCGTCGAGCTTTTCCAGCAGCTGGCGGTTGGCGGCCAGGCACTTGGCGCGCGAGTTGATCTCGCCAGCGACCAGGCCCTCGCGGATAAACAGTTCGCGGCAGACCACCGGCTCGACGGGGCCGAAATGCACCGGCCGGCGACCGACCACGATCAGGCCGTAGAGGCTGATCTGCTCGAAGGCCACCACCTGGCCGCGCTTCTTCTCCCAGTGCGGTTCCAGATGGTTTTTCTTGATCAGGTGGCCGGCCAGCGGCTCGATCCAGTCCGGCTCGATCTTGGCCACCATGCGCGCGAACAGCTTGGTGGTTTCCACCAGCTCACTGGCCATCAGCCAGCTGGGTTTCTTGCGACCGATCACCGAGGACGGGTGCACCCAGAAGCGCCGCTGGCGAGCGCCGAGGTAGTCGCCGTCTTCGGTCTTCTGGCCGATCTGACTGAGCAGGCCAGCGAGAATCGCCTTGTGCACGGCGGCATAGCCTTTGGCGCGTTGAGCGGCTTGGTCTTTCTCGGCCAGTTCCTTTTCCTTCTGGGCCGCCGCTAGCTGGCGATCCTGGGTAGTGGGTGCCTGAGCCTTAGCCCGTTGCTCGCTCCTACCCGGCTCGCTCGCGGGTTTGCCTAGCTGCAAATCACGGGTAATCAGCACCAGCTGGCGATGCGCGTCGCGCCATTCACGAAGACGTAAATAGTTGAGGAAATTCTTTCGGCACCAGCTGCGCAGTGCGCTGGAGCCCAGCGCCTGGCGCTGCTCCTCGAAGCCGCGCCAGAGGTTGATCAGCGCGGCGAAGTCGGAATCGACGTCCTTCCACTGCGCATGGGCCTGGTCGGCAGCCTGCTGGCGATCGGACGGGCGCTCGCGGACATCCTGCACCGACAGCGCACTGGCGATAATCAGGATTTCTTCCAGACTGCCCTGCTTGGCCCCTTCCAGCACCATACGGCCCAGGCGCGGGTCCACCGGCAGGCGCGCCAACTGGCGGCCCAACGGCGTCAGCTGGCCCTCGCGGCTGACCGCCGAGAGCTCCTGCAGCAGGTTGAAGCCGTCACTGATGGCCTTGCCATCCGGCGGTTCGATAAAGGGGAAGGCGTCGATCTCGCCGAGGCGCAGATGGAGCATCTGCAGGATCACCGCGGCCAGGTTGGTGCGCAGGATTTCCGGGTCGGTAAAGGCCGGGCGGCCGTTGAAGTCTTCCTCGCTGTACAGGCGGATACAGATGCCTGGTTCGACCCGCCCGCAACGGCCCTTGCGCTGGTTGGCGCTGGCCTGGGATACGGCCTCGATGGGCAGGCGCTGGACCTTGGCGCGGTAGCTGTAGCGGCTGATCCGCGCGGTGCCGCTGTCGATCACATAGCGAATACCCGGCACGGTCAGCGAGGTCTCGGCGACGTTGGTGGCCAGGACGATCTTGCGCGCGCCCATGGGCGCGAAAATCTTCTGCTGCTCGGCCGGGGTCAGCCGCGCATACAGCGGCAGCACTTCGGTCAGGCGCAGGTTGGCCTTGCGCAGCACCTCGGCGGCGTCGCGAATCTCGCGCTCGCCGGGCAGGAATACCAGCACATCGCCGGGGCGCTTGCCTTCGGCTTTCTCGAAGGCACTGATCTCATCCAGGCTGGCGAGCAGTGCCTGATCGACGGACAGGTCTTCCTCGACCCGGTTGCCGTCTTCGTCCTGCTCGGCCGTCAGCGGTCGGTACCAGGTGTCCACCGGGTAGGTACGGCCGGACACCTCGACAATCGGCGCGCCATCGAAATGCGCGGAGAAGCGCTGCAGGTCGATGGTCGCCGAGGTAATGATCAGCTTGAGATCGGGCCGGCGCACCAGCAGGGTCTTTAGAAACCCCAGCAGGAAGTCGATATTCAGGCTGCGTTCGTGGGCTTCGTCGACAATGATGGTGTCGTACTTTTCCAGGTAGCGATCATGCTGGGTTTCCGCCAGCAGGATGCCATCGGTCATCAGCTTGATCAGGGTGCTGTCTTTGCTCTGGTCCTCGAAGCGCACCTGATAGCCGACCAGCTCGCCCAGCGGCGTGCCAATCTCCTCAGCAACCCTAGTAGCCACGCTGCGCGCCGCCAGACGCCGCGGCTGGGTGTGGCCAATCAGGCCATGCACGCCACGGCCCAGCTCCAGGCAGATCTTCGGCAACTGGGTGGTCTTGCCGGAACCGGTCTCCCCGGCGATCACCACCACCTGGTGCGCAGCGATGGCCGCCTTGATCTCGTCGCGCTTGGCGGCAATCGGCAGCGCATCGTCGTAGCGCATGGCCGGCACGCTACGCCTGCGCGCCTCGACGCGGGCCGTGGATGCCTCGAAGCGCTGCAGCCACTGCGCCAGTTTGGCCTCGTCCACCGGCGTCTGCTTGCGCAGATCAAACAACTGGCGGCGCAGGCGATGACGGTCGCCCAGCAGGGCCTGGTCGAGGTTTTTCAGCAGTTGATCAAAGGCGGGGGCAGCGTCGGTCATCGGGCAATCGCGGGGTGGGGTCAAGGGGAAGGGCAAGAGGGAGGCGATTGTCGCAGATTTACCGGCAGGAAAACGACCGAGGGGACAGAAAGCAAAAAGCCCATCGGCGATGGGCTTTTGCATTAGGGCATGGGCTTAAACCGCAGACACATCGTCGGCCTGCAGCCCCTTCTGCCCCTGGGTTACCGCGAACTCGACCTTCTGCCCTTCGAGCAGGGTGCGATGGCCTTCGCCACGGATGGCGCGGAAATGTACGAATACGTCCGCGCCGCTCTCGCGCTGAATAAAGCCATAGCCCTTGGAATCATTGAACCACTTGACGGTGCCTGTCTCGCGCTCAGCCATTATCGGTGCCTCCAGCATGCAGTTTTTATTGTTTGGCGTAGCCTGCAGGCGCGTGCCCGGCCATCGCCGAAGGTCGAGTATAAAACAGCGTTTATGGCTGCAAAGCACTTTTTACATATAAGGCTGCAGGCCATATAGGACAGGCTATGCAGCGATATTCATGAGGCGCAAAGCTGACGTAGGATGGGTTAGCCGCGTAGCGGCGTAACCCATCACAAGGGCCCGAATGGCCTATTTAGTCGCGCTCGGACCAGAGCACGCCGCCGGTGGCCCAATCGCTTTTCTTCACCTCCTCGAAGATCACATCCACCGCGCCGGCATCGCAGCCAAGCACTCTAGTGGAGGCCTCGGTAAGGGCTTTGGCGTATTCGCGTTTGATCTCGGCGGAGCGACCTTCGAATATTTTGACCAGGATGGTGGGCATCTAATAATCCTCAAAACAGGGGAAACAGGACTGCTAGATCGGTCACGGCGATCGGCTTGGCGCAAATGCGCGGGGCATTATGACGTGGGTTATGGTTTTTGGCTGCAATGCTATGAAGCGCTGAAATACCTGTAGGAGCGGCCTTGGCCGCGATGCTTTATGACCTTGATCGCGGGCAAGCCCGCTCCTACAAGAGCATCACGCCCCCTGTGTCGATAAAAACAAAGGGCCGCTCTAAGCGGCCCTTTGAGGTGGTGGCAGATCAGCCGTGCTTGCGCCGACGCCATAACCACAGGGCCAGCACCCCGAGGGTCAAGAGTACCGGCACCAGGACGATATTGAGCAGTTTGAGGCTACGTCCCAGGGCTTCGATATCGGCATTGAGCTGGTAACGCACCTCGCGCAGCTCCTTGCGGATCGCCAGTTTCTGCTGCACGAAGCGCTGCACCGCCGCCTGCTGTTCGGGGGTCAGTTCGAGCATCTTGCTCGGGTCGTCGCTGCGCTGCAGGGCCGCCAGTTGCTGCTCGGTTTCCGCCAGGCGCGCCTGCAGGGTCTGCTCCTTCTCGCGGAACTGCACTTCGGCCTCGCGCTGAATCCGCTCCACCACCTCGAACGGACGGCTGAAGCGCCCCCGGGAACGCACGCTGATCAGCGCATCGCTGCCGGCCAGGTTGTCCAGGGTGTTGATGGCGAACGCGGCGTTGTCGGCCCAGGGCTGAGGGATGCGCTGGCCGAAGAACTCCTGCACCTGCACCCACATGCGGTCGGTAAGCATATCGGTGTCGGCCACAACTATGACGTTGATGGTGTCGGCTTGTTTGAGGCCATCCTTCTGCCCCTCGATGCCTTCCGGGTAGGCCGATTGCGCCGGACCGCTGATGCGCGCGGCCAGGGTGTAGCGCTCGCCGGTGGGTTCAAGCTCGCGGATCAGCTCCTCGGGGTTCTGCAGCATGCCGAAGCGCTTCACATCGAAGGGCATGGCGTACTGCGAGCTGCGGATCAGCGGGGTGAACTGGGTCTTGGCCCCTTCCAGCGGCTCCAGTATGCCGGCGCTGGCCACGGTGATGGTTTCCAGCGCGGCGCTGCTGATGTCGTCCTGATCCAGAGCATTTTTCGGCAGACTCAGCCAGGCGGCGTGACGCACCGGGCGCTGACCCTGGCCCATGCTCACTGACATGGCGTAGGAGCCGTCGCCGAGCACCTGCTCGGGCACCATGCGCAGCCCCCAGGCCTGGAACAGCCCGGGCAGGTCGGAGGCCTTGTCGAGGACCATTTCGCCGGGCATCTCGGCCTGGGTGTCGGCCTCGCTGAACGGGTCGACAAAGGCCAGCAACTTGCCGCCGCGCAGGACGAACTGATCAATCGCATACAGCGTCTGCTCGGGCAGCTGCTTGGGATGGATCAGCAGCAGTACCGACACCTGTTCGGGAATCAGATCGATATCGGCTTTCAGGCTCTCGATCTGGAACAGCTGGCGCACTTCCTCGATCAGCATCCAGGGCGGCGTCGGCTGGCGTGCGGCCATATCGAAGCCACCGTTAACCGGCAGCCCGGACAGCACCCCGACCACCGGCCGCTCGGGTTTGGCCAGGCTCTGCACCAGGCGGCTGAGCTCGTATTCGAGGAACTCTTCCTGATCCAGGGCGAAGAAGGGGATGACCTGGGTCAGGCCTTCGGCGTTCTTGCCGGCCAGGCCGAAATAGATCGAGTCGCCGCCCTGTTGCAGGGGAATGCCCTGCAGGCCGAGTTCGGCGGCCTTGTCTTCGTCCTCGGAAAACGGCGCGGGGTCGATGACCTTCAGCTTGAGCTTGCCGTTCGCCTCGCGCTGGTAGGCCTCGAGCATCTCCTCGACGCGCTTGGCGTAGGTGCGCAGCACCGGCAGTTCCTTGGTCGCGGCGTCGGAGTAGAAGAAGTTCAGCTCCAGCGGCTGGTCCAGCTCCCGCAGGATCTGCCGGCTGCCGTCGGTCAGGGTGTAGAGTTTCTGTTCGGTCAGGTCCAGGCGGGCATTGCTCAGGCCCAGGCCGGCGAACAGGTTGAAGGCGAGAAACGCCAGGGCAATGAGTACGAGCCCGGCGCTGGAAAGCATCAGCTTTTTCATGGGCGGCCTCAGTCAGCTTTCTTCAGGTCGATAACCACCGCGGTCGCGGCCAACCAGGCGGCGATCAGGGTGAGGAAAAACAGCAGGTCGCGCAGATCGATCACGCCCTTGCTGATCGCATCGAAGCGGGTCAGGAAGCTCAGCGAAGCCACCGCGTCCACCAGCCAGGGCGCGGCCCAGCCGCTGAAGCCGTCGAGCACCATGGGAAAGCCGCTGACGATAAACAAAAAGCACACGCTGACCGCCAGGATAAAGGCGATCACCTGGTTCTTCGCCAGCGCCGACATGCACGAACCGATGGCCAGGTAGGCCCCGCCCAGCAGCCAGCTGCCGATATAACCGGTAAGGATCGCGCCGTTGTCCGGCTCACCCAGGTAGTTGACGGTGATCACCATCGGGAAGGTCAGCAGCAGCGCCAGGCCGGCAAAGGCCCAGGCCGCGAGGAACTTGCCGGTGACCGCCTCGAAACGGGTGATCGGCAGGGTCATCAGCAGTTCGATGGTGCCGCTCTTGCGCTCCTCGGCCCACAGGCGCATGGCAATCGCCGGCACCAGAAACAGGTAGAGCCAGGGGTGGAAATTGAAGAACGCCGACAGGTTGGCCTGACCATTCTCGAAGAAGCCGCCGAGGTAGAAGGTGAACACCCCGGACAGCACCAGAAAGATCAGGATAAATACGTACGCTAACGGCGTCGCGAAATAGCTCGCCAGCTCGCGCTTGAAGATCACCGGTAGCTTGGTCATACGCTCTCCCCCCGGGTAAGGCTGCGGAACACTTCGTCCAGCCGCCCGCGTTCGACATTCAATTCACGCACCCGCCAGCCGCGCTCGGCGATCAGCCCATTGACCTGCGGGAAGATCACCTCGCCCGGCTTGGCCAGCACGCTCAGGCTGTGTTCCAGGGCGTTTTCCTCGACCCCGAGCACACCCGGCAGCGCCGCCAGCGCCGCTTGGTCCAGCGGTTCTTCGGCCACCAGGGTGACCGCCTGGTGGTAGCGCGAGCGACTTTCCAGCTCCAGCGGGGTGCCATCGGCCAGCAGCTTGCCGTGGGCGATGACCACGGCGCGGGTGCACAGCGCCGAGACTTCTTCGAGGATATGAGTGGAGATGATCACGATCTTGTCGTAGGCCAGGCCCTGGATCAGCTTGCGCACCTGATGCTTCTGATTCGGATCGAGGCCATCGGTTGGCTCATCGAGGATCAGCACCCTGGGGTCATGCAGAATCGCCTGGGCCAGGCCGACGCGGCGCTTAAAGCCCTTGGACAGGGTCTCGATGCTCTGCTCCAGCACCGCCTCCAGCTCCACCTGGGCGACCGCCTTGGCCACCCGTTCGCGCTTCTCGGCAGCCTTGAAGCCGCGCACCTCGGCGATAAATTCGAGGAAGCCGCGCACCGTCATGTCGCCGTAGCAGGGCGCGCCTTCTGGCAGGTAACCGATCAGGCGCTGGGCCTTGAGGCAGTCCTTCTGGATATCGAAACCAAGGATGCTGGCTGAGCCTGCGGTCGGCGCAAGAAAGCCGGTGAGCATCTTCATGGTGGTGGATTTGCCGGCACCGTTGGGGCCGAGAAAGCCCAGCACTTCGCCGGGTTGGACGCTAAAGGACAGATTGTCCACGACGGTATGCTGGGCAAAACGCTTGGTCAGGTTTCTTATTTCGATCATGGCCTCTCACCATTGCGGTAACAGGCCCTGCTCGCGACCCGTGCAGGTGCAAGCCGGGCGTTTAAATGCCGGCGGACTATAAGGAGTCGGCCAGGGCCAGTGCAAGCCGGGAACCCTGGGGTCATGCCGGGCTAGCGGCTAGCGCAGCCCCGTAGGATGGGTTAGCCGCCCAGGCGCTAGGTGGCAAGCGCGCATTCTAGGCGCTGCGTAACCCATCATTCGGCGTGCCTGCTGATGCCGCGTAAGCCAAGCTAGATTCAACGAATCAAGCAGTTACAAGATTTTGCCGCTAGGCCAGCGATCCGGCACACTACGCCCCCCCGAGCAAATGCTCGTTTTGCCAAGCCAGCAGACTCCGTATGACCCGATCCCCGTTCCGCCGCCTCGTTTTTGGCACCCTGCGCCGCGTGCTGTACCTCTGGGTGCGCTCGGAAACCATCAACCAGTCGGCCTTTACCCTCAAGCTCGACCGCAGCAAGCCGGTGTTCTACGTGCTGCAGCTGCCGTCGCTGAGCGACCTGGCGGTGGTCGACACGGAGTGCCGCAAGGCCGGTCTGCCGCGCCCGGTGCTGCCGGTGTCGGTGGGGGCGCTGGAGGAGCCGGCGGCGTTCTTCTACCTGACCCCGGAGCCGGACTGGCTCGGCCGCCAGGACAAGCGCGGCACCTCGCCGACCCTGCAACGCCTGGTCAGCGCGCTGAGTCAGCATGCCGTGGACGATGCGCAGATCGTTCCGGTCAGCGTGTTCTGGGGCCAGTCGCCGGACCGCGAAACCAGCCCCTGGAAGCTGCTGTTCGCCGACAGCTGGGCGGTGACCGGGCGTCTGCGCCGACTGGTGAGCATCCTGATCCTGGGGCGCAAGACCCGCGTGCAGTTCTCCACGCCGATCCATATGCGCGAGCTGGTGGAACAGGACAAGGGCCACGAGCGCACCCTGCGCATGGTCCAGCGCATCCTGCGGGTGCACTTCCGCAACCAGAAGGCTGCGGTCATCGGCCCGGACGTGTCGCACCGGCGCAACCTGGTCAAGGGCCTGGTGCACGGCCCGCAGGTGCGCCAGGCGATCCTCGACGAAGCCGAGCGCGAACACATCACCCTGGAAAAAGCCGAAAGCCAGGCCCTGCGCTACGGCAACGAGATCGCCTCGGACTACACCTACACCGCCATCCGCTTCCTCGAACTGGTGCTGAGCTGGTTCTGGAACAAAATCTACGACGGCATCAAGGTCAACCATATCGAAGGCGTGCAGGACGTCGCTCAGGGCCACGAGGTGATCTACGTGCCCTGCCACCGCAGCCATATCGACTACCTGCTGCTGTCCTACCTGCTGTTCCGCAACGGCCTGACGCCGCCGCATATCGCCGCCGGCATCAACCTCAACATGCCGGTGATCGGCGGCCTGCTACGCCGTGGTGGTGCCTTCTTTATGCGCCGCACCTTCAAGGGCAACCCGCTGTACACCGCGGTATTCAACGAGTACCTGCATACCCTGTTCAGCAAGGGCTTCCCGGTGGAGTACTTCGTCGAGGGCGGCCGTTCGCGCACCGGGCGTATGCTGCAGCCGAAAACCGGCATGCTGGCCATCACCATGCGCAGCTTTTTACGCAGCAACCGCCTGCCGGTGGTGTTCGTGCCGGTGTATATCGGCTATGAGCGGGTGCTGGAAGGCCGTACCTACCTGGGCGAGTTGCGTGGCGCGAGCAAGAAGAAGGAGTCGATCTTCGACATCTTCAAGGTCATCGGCGCGCTCAAGCAGCGCTTCGGCCAGGTCTGGGTCAACTTCGGCGAGCCGATCAAACTGGCCGAATTCCTCGACACCGAGCAGCCGGACTGGCGCAGCCAGGACTATGGCAGCCAGTTCCGCCCCGAGTGGCTGAACAGCGCCACCAATCGCCTCGGCGACAAGGTGGCCCAGCACCTCAACGAGGCGGCGGCGATCAACCCGGTCAACCTGGTGGCCCTGGCGCTGCTCTCCACCAGCAAGCTGGCCCTGGACGACCGCGCCCTGGCGCGGGTGCTCGACCTCTACCTGGCGCTGCTGCGCACGGTGCCCTATTCGCCGCACACCACCTTGCCGGAGGGCAACGGCCAGGCGCTGATCGAGTACGTGCAGAAGATGGATCTGCTCGCAGAACAGAGCGACGCCCTGGGCAAGATCCTCTACCTGAACGAGCACAACGCCGTTCTGATGACCTATTACCGCAACAACGTGCTGCATATCTTCGCCCTGCCGGCGCTGCTGGCGAGCTTCTTCCAGAGCAGCGCGCGGATGAGCCGCGAGCAGATCCTGCGCTTTACCCGCGCACTCTACCCCTACCTGCAATCGGAGCTGTTTATCCGCTGGGAGCTGGACGAGCTGGACGCAGTGGTCGATCAGTGGCTGGCCGCCTTCGTCGAACAGGGCCTGCTCAAGTTCGAAGGCGAAGTCTACGTACGCCCGGCCCCCAGCTCGCGCGAATTCGTCCTGCTGACCCTGCTGGCCCGCGCCATCGTGCAGACCCTGCAGCGCTTCTATATGGCCACCGCCCTGCTGCTCAACGCCGGGCAGAACGCCATCAGCGCCGAAGAACTGGAAGACCTCTGCACCGTGATGGCCCAGCGCCTGTCGATCCTGCATGGCCTGAATGCCCCGGAGTTCTTCGACAAGAGCCTGTTCCGCCACTTTATCCAGAGCCTGCTCGACGAAGGCGTGCTGCGCCAGGACGAAGCCGGCAAGCTCAGCCACCACCCGCTGCTGGCCGAACTGGCCGAAGGCGCGGCCAAGCGCGTACTGCCGGCGGAGATTCGCCTGTCGATCCGCCAGGTGGCCATGGACAGAAACGAGGACGTGGCCGAGCCGGTGTAAGTCGATGCTGGGCTTCATATGGCAGATAAGCGGAGGGTCTACAACAGCCCACGCATCCTGTAGGAGCCAGCTTGCTGGCGATGTTTTCACCTACAGCCGCAGGGTGGATGACGCTTTATCCATCCACCAAATCGCGGTGGTGGATGAGAAAGGCGTCATCCACCCTACGGGGCCACAGGCCTTGTAGACAACCCTAGGAACGACCACAACCGTCCGGCAGATCACCATGGCCCCAGGCAACGACAAACCCGCCAAACCTTCCCGCGCCGAATTCCACCAGGCCAACCAGGCCCGCGCCGAGGCCGAAGCCCAGCGCCTGCTGGCGACGCAAGCCGAACTCGGCCCACGCTGGCTAAGCTGGGTAGCCGCAGAGCTTTACGCCCTCAAACCCGCCGCCTATGCGCAGATGGTGCGCCGCGAACTGCAACGCCTGCGCGAGCGGCCATAGCCGCAGGCCCTCGCTAGTGGCCTGTACGGCGAGTTGGTTAACTCAAGTTCGGATGACTGAGGTTCTGAGACAAGGCGCAGCGACGAGTCATAGCGGCTATGGCGAGGAGCAGCAACGCAGTATCGGGACCTCAGGAGCCGAAATTGACTAATTGAACTCGCCACACAGGCCACTAGGCCGCGTTTGCCTATACCCGCGACTGGGTTAAGCTCGACTGACATTCACCCCCACAAGGATGCCCCCATGATCCGTCTGATTGCCCTCGGCACCGGCCTACTGCTGTCCGCCAACGCCTTCGCCCTGTCCATCGCCGACCTGAGCCAGACCGACGCCAGCGGCGGCCTCAAGGACGCCCTGATCCAGGGCGCGCAGGTGGCGGTCGAGCAACTGGGCGCGCCCGGCGGTTTCAGCAACAACCCGGACGTGCGCATCGAACTGCCGGGCAACCTCGGCAAGGCGGCGAAAACCATGAAGATGATGGGCATGGGTGCCCAGGTGACGCAGCTGGAAACCAGCATGAACCAGGCCGCCGAAGCCGCGGTGCCCCAGGCCCAGGCCCTGCTGGTCGACTCGGTCAAGAAAATGACCGTACAGGACGCCAAGAGCATTCTCGCCGGCCCGCAGGACTCGGCCACCCAGTACCTGAACAAGACCAGCCGCGAACAGATCCGCGCCAAGTTCCTGCCCATCGTCCAGCAAGCCACCAATCAGGTCGGCCTGGCCCAGCAGTACAACGCCTTTGCCGGCCAGGCGGCGAGCTTCGGGGTGATCGATGCGAAAAGCGCGAATATCGAAAGCTATGTCACCGAACAGGCGCTGGACGGCCTGTTCGAAATGATCGCCAAACAGGAAGCCAGCATCCGCCAGAACCCGGCTGGGGCGGCGACCAGTTTGGCGAAGAAGGTGTTTGGGGCGTTGTAGGAAGGGTTAGCCGTAATACTCATGAGTTCATCGCATACGAAGAAACAATTCGAGCGCTTCCTGCTGGAGCAATTCTTGGCGGCCGCACAGATTGAAGCCGAAATCGTTGATGCCAGCAATGAGGCACCCGACGCGATCATCCGCGTTGGTGAAGAGCTTGCTGGCGTCGAGATAACCGAGCTATTCAAGGACCAACCAGGAACTAGTGGTTCTCTTCAAGGCCAAGAGTCACTGGCGCAACGAATCGTCGCTAACGCGAGTCAGCTCTACCGCGAGTCTGGGGCTCAACATGCGCACGTATCTGTTCACTTCGCCCCTGGCAGAGACCTCCGAAAAGTAAACCGAGATGAAACAGCGTCAAGACTGGCAACGTTCGTTCAAACCCAGGCGCTTGTACCCGGACAACTAATTAAGTGGAGGCCGGACTACGTCACAGACACACTTCCAGATGTCATCAGCATGGTCAACATGCTGGGCGTCCCGGAAACCAGCATGGCGCACTGGTCTTCACCAAGCGCTGGGTGGGTCGCGCCGATGACCAATGAGATTCTTCAAACAAGAGTAGATGAGAAGGCTGCTCTTCTTCACAAGTACGTCCTGCGAGTCAAGAAGAACTGGTTGCTTCTAGTTTCTGACGGAACGAAACCATCGCAGTTATTCGAGTTGCCAACTAAAGAAGACGCCTTGGCAGTCGTGAGCTCATTTGATCGAACGTTCTACCTCAGTCGATTCAAAGGTGTAGTCCTTGAGCTCGGAACGCCCGGGAATGCCGCCGCCCCCTCAATCAAGAAGACGTCACCCAGCAAGCCGGACGCAGCATCTCATCTCAAACGTTAGGTAACTCGTAGGATGGGTTGAGCGCAGCGATACCCATCAAGTACCTAACGTCCGCCACATATGCATTGACTGTGAATCACCTTTTCGCCCTTACGCCGAGTTACTTTCTCTTTGCTTGTGCAAAGAGAAAGTAACCAAAGAGAAAGCACACCCGACATACGGGTCTGGCTGCGCCAGACTTCCCTCGCTCCGGTGCTATTCCGAGGGTCGTCACGGTGGGCCATCCCTGGCCCATCGTTCCTCGTTTGGCATCCATGCCAACCCCCCCTCTCCACAGCGCCTACGCTCGGCCTCCTGACGGGATTCGGGGACCGAGTTGTCTGGGCTATTTGTGGAAGGCAGAACGAAGGGCAAAAGCGGAGCAAAAGCAGAAGCATCGCGGCCAAGGCCGCTCCTACGGATTCGTAGGATGGGTTGAGCGCAGCGATACCCATCAAGCAGCAATCACCGCAACATGTTTTTTCTTTTCGACCCGCGATCAAACAGACGACGCCAAACGCCCCATCAGGAGGCCGAGTGGAATCGTTGTGGAAGGGAGCGAGCCGCATGGATGCGGCGAGAGGCGTAAAGGGCCAGGGACGGCCCTTGTACGCCGGCCCCTGGAGCAATGATGGAGCGAGGAAACGGAGCGAAGCGCAGTAACAGCCGAAGGCTGGCCCGCAGGGTGAGCGCAGCGAATCAAGTCGACGAAGTCGGGCCGGATGCAAGGGGCAAGACTTTTTGGTTACTTTTGGCGGGGCCGGCCACCCGGGCGTCTGTCCAGAAGTGACCCGCCGTAAGGACGAAGCGCAGTAACAGCCGAAGGCTGGCCCGCAGGGCGAGCGCAGCGAGTCAACCGATAGCCGGAACGCTGCACAAGCGGCGTAAGCAAACCGAATTCAGCGCTGGCGGCACCATCGCATCGCGGGCATGGCCCGCTCCTACAACTTGCTTATAAACGCCACAGCAGCCGGCTTAGCACCTATAGCTCGTCTCCTCGCCGCTGTCCGGGTCGGTGCAGGTAATCGTGGCGGTGCGGAAAATCAGGTCGACGAACAGGTGGCAACAATGCTCGCCGGCGCGCCAGCCCATGGAGACGCTGGACAGGTTCGACTGGTGCAACTCGAACTCGCCGGCGAAGGCCGGGTGGGTCGAGCGCAGTTCCATCAGGCTCAGCAGGCGCTGCACCACTGGGGCTTGCAAGGCCTGTTCGGCCTCGTCCAGTGAATAATGGTGACGGTTGATTTCCCGCGCCTCGCCGGTTTCCTCCATCAGCTCGGTGTCGTTATGGCCGGCCAGCAGGCCGACGTAGTAGACCTGTGGAATGCCGGGGGTGAAGAACTGGATCGCCCGCGCGGCGATATAGGCGTCCTCGTTGCCCTGCAGGGCATCGAAGAAGGTGCAGGTGAGCTGGTAGATCGCGCCGACGCTGTGCACGTTGGCGGCCGAGCGGCGCAGAATAGGGTCGGCGCTGCGCTCCGAGACGTTCTGGATCAGCGCCTCGATATGCTCACGCGGCAGGATCTCCTCCACATCCGGAATGCAGATGCCGTCGTGGGTGTCGAGCACGGTGATCTGGTTGTGCGGGCACATGCGCAGCCAGGACTTGAGGTACTGGCTGTTGGCGTCGAGCAGCGTGTACAGCAGCAGCGGCGGCAGGGCGAAGGCATAGGACCACATGCCGCGCGCCGAGATGGCGTACTGCCAACTCGGGTGGTCGTGCACCTCGGGCAGCAGTTCTATGCCGCTGGCCGCCGCCGTGGTCTTGAACCAGTCGAGGATCTGCCACACCTGCGGCTCGACCAGAAAGCAGCTGGTGCCGACCTTCTTGGTGGTATAGCCGAAGGCATCCAGGCGCAGCAGCTTGACCCCGCGCGCGGCGAGATAGGCGATGCTGTCGGCCATCATCCGGTAGGTCAGCGGCGAGTCGAAGTTGAGGTCGATCTGCCGTTCGCTGAAGGTGCACCAGACCCGTCCGCGGCTGCCGTCGGCGAAGGTGATGTCGCGGAACGGTTCCTTTTCCTTGCGGATGTGGATCTTGGCCAGATCGTCCGGGCTGATCTCGCCCAGGCTGTCGACGTCGATAAACAGCTCGGCCCACTGCGAGGCCTTGCCCTTCTCCAGGTAGTCCTGGAACTCCGGCGATTCGTCGGCCAGGTGATTGAGCACCAGGTCCAGACAGACATCGTAGTGCGCGCTCAGGCGCTCGATGTCTGCCCAGGTGCCGAAGCCCGGGTCGATACGCTTGTGCGTCAGCGGCGAGAAACCGCCGTCGGCATTGGAGACAAAAGGCGGCAGCACATGCACCCCGCCCACCGCGCGCCCGAGCTGGTGTTCGACGAAATTGGCCAGGTCGGCCAGGCCCGTACCGATACGGTTGGGGTAGGCGATCAAGTGGACGGTATTTTTCAGCGGCATGTGAAGTCTCCCCGAATTCATGGAATTTCAGCTGCCTGCTACAGCGAACGGCCCGGGCCAGCCCGCGCAGAAATCAGGCCTGCAGACAACGGCTAACGCGCAAAAGAGCCTGTCCGCCGGCCGTTGTCCGCCACAACCCTAACAGCTCGAGGCCGACAGATGGGCCGACAGCATCCAGCAACATCGGTTCGATGGCACCCAGAAGGGATCGAACAAGGGGCCATATCGCGGTTATCTGGCGTGCGCCGCAGCGTTTGAGTGGAAGCGGCCTCCCCCGTAGGGTGCGCCGTGCGCACCGAGAAACCATGGCTTAGGCGGGTGAGCATGGGGGTATGGCGAGACGCCAAACGCTTCGCGGGCATGGAACTAGGCGTCCCCACCGTTCCTACGATGTCCGGTGGTGGCCGTGGGTTTGGCGGTCCGATTGAAAACAAACCTGCATAAAAAAGCCAGACCCTGGGATCTGGCTTTTATTGGCTTCAACCGTCTGCTTACCCCGGCTGACGCTCCGTTTCCCTGACCCGGAACCAGGCGGCATAGAGCGCCGGCAGGAACAGCAGGGTCAGCGCCGTGGCGACGATCAGGCCGCCCATGATGGCCACTGCCATCGGCCCGAAGAACACGCTGCGCGACAGCGGGATCATCGCCAGCACGGCGGCCAGGGCGGTCAGCACGATGGGGCGGAAGCGCCGCACCGTGGCTTCGATAATGGCGTGCCAGCGGTCCATGCCGGCGGCGATATCCTGCTCGATCTGGTCGACCAGGATCACCGAGTTGCGCATGATCATCCCCGACAGGGCGATGGTGCCGAGCATGGCGACGAAGCCGAACGGCTGGCGGAAGATCAGCAGGAACAGGGTCACGCCGATCAGCCCCAGGGGCGCGGTGAGGAACACCATGGCCGAACGCGAGAAGCTTTTCAGCTGCAGCATCAGCAGGGTCAGCACCACCACGACAAACAGCGGAATACCGGCGTTGACCGACTTCTGCCCACGACTGGAGTCCTCCACACTGCCGCCGACTTCCAGCTGATAGCCGTCCGGGAGCACGGCGCGGATCGGCTCCAGGGTCGGCAGTATCTGCTTGACCAGGCTGGCCGGCTGTTCCTTGCCGTACACGTCGGCGCGCACGGTGACGGTGGGCAGACGGTTACGGTGCCAGATCACGCCTTCCTCGAAGCCGTACTCCAGGGTGGCGATCTGCGCCAGGGGCACACTGCGGCCGTTGTCGGTGGGCACCGCCAGGCTCGGCAGCAGGCCCAGTTCCTTACGTTCGCTGAGGGTGCCGCGCAGGAGTATCTCGATCAGCTCGTTGCCTTCGCGGTACTGACTGACCGGCGAGCCGGTCAGCGAACTCTGCAGGAAGCGCGACAGGTCGGCGGTGCTGACGCCCAGGGCACGGGCACGTTCCTGGTCGATATTCAGGCGCACCACCTTGCTCGGCTCCTCCCAATCCAGGTGCACATTGGCCACATGGGGGTTGTCGCGCACCTTGTCGGCGACCTGACGGCCCAAGGCGCGCACCTCGTCGATATGCTCGCCGGAGACGCGGAACTGCACCGGGTAACCCACAGGGGGGCCGTTTTCCAGGCGCGAGATACGGGTGCGCAGGGTGGGGAATTCGTCATGCAGCAGGTCGATCAGCCACAGGCGGATCTTCTCGCGCTCCTCGATGCTTTTCGCCAGCACCACGAACTGCGCCACGCTGGCGGCCGGCAGCTGCTGGTCCAGCGGCAGATAGAAGCGCGGCGAGCCGGTGCCGACATAGGCGACAAAGTTGTCGATGCCCTCATGGCCGCTGAGCAGTTGCTCCAGGCGCTTGGCCTGCTCTTCGGTGGCGGCCAGCGAGGCCCCCTCCTCCAGCTTCAGGTCGACCATCAGTTCCAGGCGGCCGGAAGCCGGGAAGAACTGCTGCGGAACAAAGCGGAACAGCAGGATCGAGCCGACGAACAGGCCAATGGTCAGCAGGATCACCGTCTTGCGCCGACGCACACACCACTCCACGGCCCCGCGCACGCGCTGATAGAACGGCGTCGAGTAGGGGTCATGGCCCGCGGCGCTGCCGCCATGCTTGGCCGCGTGCAGCTTGGCCAGATCCGGCAGCAGCTTGGCCCCCAGGTAGGGCACGAAGACCACGGCGGCGATCCACGACACCAGCAGGGCGATGGTCACCACCTGGAAGATCGAACGGGTGTATTCGCCGGTACCGGACATCGCGGTGGCGATCGGCAGAAAGCCGGCGGCGGTGATCAGGGTACCGGTGAGCATGGGGAAGGCGGTGCTGGTCCAGGCGTAACTGGCCGCTTTGACACGATCAAAGCCCTGCTCCATCTTGATCGCCATCATCTCCACGGCAATGATCGCGTCGTCGACCATCAGGCCCAGGGCCAGTACCAGCGCTCCGAGGGAGATCTTGTGCAGGCCGATGCCGAGGTAGTACATGGCGGCGAAGGTCATCGCCAGCACCAGGGGAATCGACAGCGCCACCACCAGGCCGGTACGCAGGCCGAGGGAGAAGAAGCTCACCAGCAGGACGATGATCACCGCCTCGGTCAACACGCGGACGAACTCGCCCACCCCGGTCTTTACCGCCGCCGGCTGGTCCGAGACCTTGCGCAGCTGCATGCCGGCCGGCAGGGTTTCCTGCAGGCGGGCGAATTCGCCCTCCAGCGCCTCGCCCAGCACCAGGATGTCGCCGCCGGCTTTCATCGATACCGCCAGGCCGATGGCATCCTCGCCCATAAAGCGCATGCGCGGTGCGGGTGGATCGTTGAAACCGCGCTTGACCTCGGCCACATCGGCGATGCGGAAGGTGCGCTCGGCCACGCGAATGGGGAAGTTGCGGATCTCCTCGACCGTCTCGAAACGCCCGGTGACGCGCAGCTGCACGCGGTCGCTGGTGGTTTCGAAGAAGCCGGCGGCGGCCACCGCGTTCTGTTCTTCCAGCGCCTGCTGCACCGCAGCCAGCGGCAGGCCGAGGGTGGCCAGCTTGGTGTTGGACAGCTCGATCCAGACCTTTTCGTCCTGCAGGCCGAGCAACTCGACCTTGCCCACGTCCTTGACCCGCTGCAACTGCAGCTGGATACGGTCGGCGTAGTCCTTGAGCACGGCGTAGTCGAAACCATCACCGGTCAGGGCGTAGATATTGCCGAAGGTGGTGCCGAATTCATCATTGAAGAACGGCCCCTGAACGCCCTGGGGCAAGGTGTGGCGAATGTCGCTGACCTTCTTGCGCACCTGGTAGAACAGCTCGGGAATATCCTTGGAGCGCATCGAGTCGCGGGCGATAAAGGTCACCTGGGACACGCCAGGGCGGGAGAAGGAGACGATCTTGTCGTAGTCGCCGGTCTCCATCAGCTTCTTTTCGATGCGTTCGGTGACCTGCCGCGCCACTTCCTCGGCGCTCGCCCCCGGCCAGTTGGTCTGCACCACCATGGCCTTGAAGGTAAAGGGCGGGTCTTCGCTCTGGCCCAGCTTGGTGTAGGAAATACCGCCGACCACGGCCAGCAACAGCATGATATAGAGCACGATCTGGCGGTTGCGCAGGGCCCAGGCGGAGAGGTTGAAATCCATCGGGATTACTCCTCGGCCAGCAGCTGAACGGTGCGATTATCCCGATTGACCGGGCGCACCTGCTGGCCCTCGCGCAGCACCTGCACGCCGGCGGCCACCACCCAGTCGCTGGCCTGCAGGCCTTCGAGCACCGGCACGGTTTTCTCGCCATAGGGGCCGATCTGCACGTTGGTGCGCTTGAGGGTGGAGGTCTTGGGGTCGACCACCCAGACATAGGGCTGGCCCTTCTCGGCGGTCAGCGCCGACAGCGGCACCGCCAGCGGCACTTCGCCGTTATGGGCGATAAACACCCGGGCGCTCTGGCCCAGTTCGGCCGGCACCTTGCCTTCGGTGAAGGCCACCCGGGCAGCAAAGGTACGCGACTGCGGGTCGGCCGACGGCGACATCTCGCGAATGCGCCCGGAGAAACGCTGATCCGGCTGCGACCACAGCTCGACGGCCACGTCCTGGCCGACCTTGAAGCGCTCGAAGGCCTGCTCCGGCAGACTGATCAGCACTTCGCGCTCGCCGTCGGCGGCCAGGGTAAAGACCGTCTGTCCGGCCGCCACCACCTGCCCCACTTCGACCATGCGCCGCGCCACCACGCCATCCTCGGAGGCGCGCAGCACCGCGTAACCGGCCTGGTTGTTGGCCACGTTGAATTCGGCCTTGACCTGCTTCAGCCGCGCGCTGCCTGCGCGATAGGTGTTCTCGGCATTGTCGTACTGCGAACGGCTGACCAGGTTGCGCCCCAGCAGGGTCTTGTAACGGTCACGCTCGGCGCGCACCAGCTGCAGATTGGCTTCGGCGGCGGCGACCTGGGCGCGCATGGCCTCAAGCTGCAGGCGCACGTCCTGGGGGTCGAGCTCGGCCAGGGGCTGGTCCTTCTTCACCCGCGCGCCCACCTCGACCAGGCGCTTGCTCACCTTGCCGCCGATGCGAAAGGCCAGCTCCGGCTCCAGGCGCGCGCGCACCTCACCGGGGTAGGCGTCCATCAGATCGCCCGATAGCTGCGGCTGCACCACCATGGCCGGGCGCACGGCGACCTCAACCGGCTCGCCATTGCCGCAGGCGGCGAGCAATGCAATTAAACTGGCAGGCAAGGCGACAGACAGGGCTTGGCGGAACATGATGGCTAACCTTTCAGGAGGCTATGGAATATTTAAACTGACGGGTATAGTAAAAATAGCAAACTCACTAGTCCAGTATTAAAAACGACCAATGCCAAACAAAGTGTTACCACCCAGCGGCCCCGGCCGCCCCAAAGACCTGGCCAAGCGCCAAGCCATTCTCGAAGCGGCGAAAGCCCTGTTCCTGAACAAGGGCTACGACGGCAGCAGCATGGACGCGATTGCCGCCGAAGCCGGGGTATCCAAGCTCACCGTGTACAGCCACTTCACCGACAAGGAGACCCTGTTCGCCGCCGCGGTGCAGTCCAAGTGCGAGGAGCAGCTGCCGGAACTGCTGTTCGAGCTGAGCGAAGACGCGCCGATCGAGCAGGTGCTGCTAAATATCGGCCGCGGCTTCCATGTCCTGATCAACAGCTGCGAATCGGTGGCGCTGCACCGCCTGATGGTCAGCCTGGCCGCGCAGGACTCGAAGCTGTCAAAGATGTTCTACGACGCCGGACCGCAACGAGTGCTGCATGGTTTGGAAGAGCTGCTGCGCCAGGCCGATCAGGCCGGCAAGCTGCGCATACCCGACCCGCTGAGCGCGGCGGATCAGTTCTTCTGCCTGATCAAGGGCGGAGCCAACTTCCGCCTGCTGATCGGCTGCGGCGAAGCCCAGCAGGGCGAGGCCGCCGAACAGCATGTGCGCGATGCGGTGGGGGTGTTTCTGCGCGCCTATCGGGCTTGAGCAAGACAAACTGCCGGCGGGCCATGCCGGCTGCGGCTTACGACAGTTTCTTCTTCGGATAGATGTCGTAACGGCTGGACTTGCCCTCCAGGGCATAGCCCGGCTTGGCTCCGTCGATCAGCGGGGCCTTGCGCGGACGCTTGACCACCACCCGATGGCTGGCCAGGTTCAGCGCCGCTTCGAGCAGGGCCGGCGCGTCCAGGTCATCGCCGACAAAGGGCCGGAACAGGCGCATCTCCTTCTTCACCAGGGCGCTCTTGTCGCGATGGGGGAACATCGGGTCGAGGTAGATCACCTGGGGCGGCTCGCCCTGCCAGGCGCGCATCAGCTCGATGGCATTGCCCGTCAGCAGGCGCATCTGCGCGGCAATCGGCGCGACATCGCGGTCCAGCGCGGCGCGGGCCAGGCCATCCTCGAGCAAGGCGGCGATCAGCGGCTGACGCTCGATCAGGGTCATGCTGCAACCCAGGCTGGCCAGCACGAAGGCATCGCGACCCAGGCCGGCGGTGGCATCCAGCACCCGCGGACGCACCCCGGCCTGCACCCCGACCGCCTTGGCGATCATCTGCCCGCTGCCGCCGCCAAACAGCCGGCGATGGGCCACCGCCCCCTCGACAAAGTCCACCCTGACCGGCCCGGGTGCCTGGGGGCCCAGCTCGACCAGCTGCAGACCGCCCTCGCCCAGTTGCAGGGCAAACTCGCTGTCGCCGTCCAGCGGCAGATCCAGGCGCGCGGCCCAGGTTTCGGCCGCGACCTGCAGATGAGGGGTCAGGGCCTGCATACGAATTCGGGCTGTTAGCCGCTTATCACTCATCAGAAAATCTGCTCAAAAATCACTCAATGGGCCGCCAGGGCAAGCGCTAACCCGCGTGGGCGGCATTTTGCCAGACCCGCCAGCATCCCGCCGCAGCGCGTTCGCCGACGGCCTGCCACGCAAGCGGTTAACGGCACATCCGCCACAGGCCCATATCCACATGGAAGTGATCGCGGTGAGCGGCGTTGTACTCCGGCCCCAGGGTGGTGTTGAAGCTGTTGCACGCCGCCTGCTGGACCTGGCGCAGGAACTGCGCATTCTCGCCCTGCTTGGGCCAGTCGTGCAGCACGCTGATGCGCCGGCCATCTGCCAGGCGAAAACCGACGATATCCAGCGCATTGGCCGAGGCATGCTGGCTGCGCCGCTGGCCACCGGCGATGCTGCGACAGGCAAAGCTGCCGACATGCTCGACCTGCACCACCGGCTGGCCGAACGCGGCCTGAGCCGCGGGCTGCAAGCCGTGCCGCTCGAACAGGGCAAAGGCCGCCGCCAGCGGACAACTGGCCAGAAAACTGCTGCTGAACTGCACGCCGGAGGCCTGCACCCGCAGGGCATTTTCCAGCGGACAGTCGGCCTCGGGATTGCCATCGCGCTGCAGGGTGTAGCGCATGGGCGAGGTGCTCAGGGCTTGCCGGCACAGCGCGGGGTTGTCCTGCAGCCGCCAGAGCTTGAAGCCGGTAAGCAGATTGGGCGTCTCGCGGATATCCAGCAGCGCCCAGGGGTTCCAGCGCGGCGGCACATCCAGCAGGCCACGCCAAACCGCCAGCAACAGGCCGGCGAGCACGACACAAAGGATAAGCAAGGCGCGAAACAAGGTCATGCCGCGCAGCCTATCAGAGCAGGCCCAGCTGCTCGACCTCGGCCTCGCTGTGCAACTCGGGCAGCGCCACCAACCCCGGCAGCCTGAGCATCAACTGCCGATGAAAACGCTCGGCCAGCTGCGGAGCCAGGCGGTTATCCGAGGTATGCAGGAAGACGTAAGGCGTGCGGCCCTCTTCGACCCAGCCCGCCACCTTGTCCAGCCAGGGCTGCATAAAGGAATCATTGGCCGTCAGCTCGGGATGACCGATAAAGCGCAGTTGCGGTGACTGGCTAAAGGCCGTCGGCCGCAGCGGCAGGCGTGGTTTCTTGGCCTGTGCGTGGAGCACCGCCGGCGCGCTGGACAGGCAACTGAACAAGGCCCGCGAATCCAGACAGATACGTTCGATGCCCCGCTCATGCAGCAGACGGTTGAGCGCCCGCTCTTCATCGCCCCTGGCGAAGAACGCCGGATGGCGCACCTCGACGGCCAGCTCGCCAGCCGCCCAGGGTTCGATAAACCCAGCCAGCTCAGGCAGACGCGCCGGGCCGAAACTGGCCGGCAACTGCAGCCAGTACGGCGCAACCCGCTGCCCCAGCGGGGCCAGCAGCCGACGAAAGTCCTCGGCCGCGCCCAGCCGCTCGCGCAGGTCGCCGCCATGGCTGACTTCCCGCGGCAGTTTCGCGCAGAAGCGCAGATGCGCCGGCATGCGCTCGGCCCAGCGCGCCACGGTCTCGACAGAAGGCGGTGCATAGAAGGTGGTATTGCCTTCCACGGCATTGAACACCCGGCCGTAGCGCGCCAGGAAATCTGCCGGATGGCAGCGCTGGGGATACAGCGAACCGCGCCAGGCCGGCTCGCTCCATGACGGGCAGCCAAGGTAATAGGGAAGCATCGGATTCAGTTCTGTCTGATCAGGCCCCTCACCCTTTCGGGGAGAGGGACACAGGCCAACGAAAGAGTCAGGCGTAGAGGTCGAGACCCATGACCTGCTGGGCATCCGCATCGACGGCGAAGCTGGCGGTGGCGTTGTAGCTGGCCAGGGCCTGGGCCGCACGGTTGTTCAAGGCAGGTTGATAGCGCTGATCCTGCAGGCGCGCCGGCAGGCTGTCGCTGCTGGCATTGCCGCCATCGACCTTGCGCACCTGGGGCGTCTGCTCCAGGCCCTGGCTGCTGGCGGGCGAAGCCGGCTGCTCGCGACGCGCCTCGATCTCGCGCTGGGCTTCGCGATACGGGGTAACCGCAGCGCCCGCGCGGGCACTGCGATCTGGCAAGTATGAGGGGGTAAAACCGTCGATTCGCATCAGTTACTGCTCGGCTGTTCAGCCAACGATGGATACAGGTTACGGCAATTTAGCCTTGCTGGCAGCGCTTGGCAATCAACCACTGCCGGCAGGCTCCTAGGTGCGACGGAAGGTGCCGAGGCCGGGCGGGCAAACGGGCTCAGGCCGGTGCCTTGGGCGTGGCGACCTTGTCGCGCAGGTATACCGGCTGGGCCTGGTCGGCGTCCACCGCTTCGCCGCGCTGCCAGGCGAAATGCGCCAGGCTCAGCAGGTCTTCGGCATGGGGCAGCATGGCCGCGTCCTGGCCCGTCACCGCCAGCGGAATCCGCGCGCCGAAGGTGCCCCAGCCGGTGCCCGCACCGAACCACTCGCCACTGGCGTCGCGGGGCAGGCTGGCCTGCTCCGGCGGCAACACCGCTTCGAGCCCCTGCAGGCGCATCTCGCCCTGCTCGGCGCGGTAGCAACCCCAGTAGATTTCGTCCATGCGGGCATCGATGGCCGCCGCCACCTGCTGCGCGCCGTGCTCGCGCAGGCTGCGCTGGGCCAGCACCGCCAGGTTGGACACCGGCAGCACCGGGCGCTCGAGGGCAAAAGCCAGGCCCTGGACCACGCCGATGGCGATGCGTACGCCGGTAAAGGCCCCGGGGCCGCGACCAAAGGCAATGGCGTCGAGCGCCGACAGCGGCACCCCGGCATCGGCCAGCAGCTGCTTGATCATCGGCAGCAGGCGCTGGGCATGCAGACGCGGGATCACTTCATAATGGCTGAGCACCTGGCCGTTATGCAGCAAGGCAACGGAGCAGGCTTCGGTGGCAGTATCCAGGGCCAGGAGAGTGGTCATTGCATTCGGACAGGTGACGAAATGGACCGGCATTAGAACGGCTTGAGGCTTTTTTTTCCAGCGCAATCACTGGCACGCTCACGGGCCCGCCGGGCAGCTGGCGGGCACCGGGCCCGAACAGACCCGGTGCGCACTCAGCCAACAGCGGCTTACCAGGCCTCGATCACGGTCTCGGCTTCCCAGGCTTTCAGGGGTGCCTTGGACCAGGTGCCATAGCCCGCATTGGGAAAGACGATCCACTCGGCCCCCCATTTGTCCGCTTCGGCGGCCACGGTGGCGCGCTGATCGACCAGCGGCGTCTTGCGGAAACGCCCATCGAAGTCGTGCAGCGTATCGCCCAGCAACAGCACGATCTGATGATCGTCGCTGACGATGGCGCGCCGCTCGACCTTGGGTGGGCCCAGCAGCAACACACTGTCTTCGGAGATCTGCGGCAGCCCCAGCTTGCTCAGGGTGGCCAGGGTGTGGGGCTTCTGCTCGTCGGCACGGTCCGAGATATAGCGAATGGTCACACCCAGGCTGTCGGCGTGCTCAAGGAATTTCTTCGCACCGGGAATCAGTGCCGGGGTGCCGTCGCGTTCCCAGGGCAGCCAGGTGTCCCAGGCGTCATAGGTGTGACAGTTGGCCAGATCCCGCGCCAACAGGGCGCTGTTATCGATGACGGTTTCATCCAGATCGGTCACGATGGCCAGCTTGGACGGATCTTTCGCGGCGGCCACTGCCGCATCCAGCTTCAGCGTCGCGATGTTATAGGCCTGCAGCTGCAGGGCCTGAACTTCCGCCGACTGTTGCTGGAAACGCAGGCCCATGGTGAACTCGGCAACAGTGCAGTCCGTCTTGGGCTTCGCCTGGGTATCGGCGAAGGCCGCAGGACTCCCCACCAGCACTAACGCAAGGCCCAACCAGATGGCACTCTTTGCTCTTTTCTCGGTCATTGAATGCGCTCTCTTCCTTAGTATGGGTTAAGGCATAAAGTCTACGACCCTCTCACCGTGGTATAGACCAGAACCGATGCTAGTCTAGGCGAGCAAGGTTACTGTTCTGTGAACGACGCTCAGCGAGTCCAGCGCGCCAACCGCAGAAACGCCAACGGCCCGCAAAAGCGAGCCGTTGGCTGACTGCCGGCAGCTGCTTAGCTGAGCGCGGCGAGTACCTTGGCGGTGATTTCGTCCACCGAACCGACGCCGGCGATGGCGCTGTACTTCGGCGTGCCGTCGGCGGCGGCGAGCTTCTGGTAGAAGTCCACCAGCGGCTTGGTCTGCGAGTGGTAGACCGACAGGCGGTGACGCACGGTTTCTTCCTTGTCGTCTTCGCGCTGGATCAGCTCTTCACCGGTTTCGTCGTCAATGCCGGCGACTTGCGGTGGATTGTGCTCGGTGTGGTAGACCCGACCCGAAGCCGGATGCACACGGCGACCGGCGATACGACCGACGATTTCCTCGTCGTCGACGGCGATTTCCACCACGTGATCGATCTTCACGCCAGCCTGCTTGAGGGCTTCGGCCTGGGGAATGGTGCGCGGGAAGCCATCGAAGAGGAAGCCATTGGCGCAATCGGCCTGGCTGATGCGCTCCTTGACCAGGTTGATGATCAGGTCATCGGAGACCAGACCGCCGCTGTCCATCACGCTCTTGGCGAGCAAACCGAGCTCGGTGCCAGCCTTGACGGCAGCACGCAGCATGTCGCCGGTGGAGATTTGCGGAATACCAAATTTCTTGGTGATGAAACCAGCTTGGGTACCCTTACCGGCACCTGGCGCCCCCAGCAAAATCACGCGCATTGATGTGCTCCTCAAGATTCAAATAAAAATCGTCGGACTCGCCTCGTGGGGCCAATCTCAGAATGGTTCAGGCAAGTGGTCCCGCAGGGGGCGGCCAGATTGCCAAAGGCCGATCAAGATACACAGCGCACCCCCAGCGCACAAGCCACCGAAAGTCGGATAGAACTACGACCAAGGCAGCGTCGGATCACGCCTTGACCCAAGGCCTGCGCGCATTCGGCAGCAGGCCAGGGGGCCACGTCCTCGACCCTCAACCGGTGTTGCGCAAACCCGCGGCAATGCCCGCCACACTGACCAGCAGGGCCTGTTCCAGAGGGCTGTCGGCCTGGTTCTCGCGCTGCCTGGCGCGGGCCAGCAGCTCGGCCTGAAGCAGATGCAGGGGGTCCAGGTAGGTATTGCGCACACTGATCGATGCCAGGGTCTCGGGGCTGTGTCCGAGCAACTGCGACTGCCCGGTCAACCCCAGCACTGCGGCCACCGCCTGCGACAATAAGCCGCGTAAATGTTCGCCCAGGGGCTGCAATTGCGGCTCGACCAGGCGCTCGTCATAGAGCCGGGCGATGGCCTCATCGGCCTTGGCCAGGACCATTTCCAGCATATCGATACGGGTGCGGAAGAACGGCCAGTGCTCACGCATCTGCGCCAGCAACTCGCCTTCGCCGCGTTTCAGGGCATTGCCCAGGGCGTATTCCCAGCCCAGCCAGGCTGGCAACATCAGCCGGGTCTGGGTCCAGGCGAAGATCCAGGGAATCGCGCGCAGGCTCTCCACCCCGCCCGCGCGGCGCTTGGCCGGGCGACTGCCCAGGGGCAGGCGGCCGAGTTCCTGTTCCGGGGTGGCCTGGCGAAAATACTCGACGAACTGCGGGTGCTCGCGCACCACGCCGCGGTAGGCGCTGACGCCATCGGCGGCCAGCTTGTCCATCAAGTCGCGCCAGCCCGGCTCCGGGCTGGGCGGCGGCAACAGGGTGGCTTCCAGCACGGCGGCCAGGTAGAGATTGAGGTTCTGCTCGGCAATATCCGGCAGGCCGAACTTGAAGCGGATCATCTCGCCCTGCTCGGTGGTGCGGAAGCGCCCCGCCACCGAACCCGGCGGCTGCGAGAGGATCGCCGCATGGGCCGGGCCGCCGCCGCGACCGACCGTACCGCCGCGACCGTGGAACAGCAGCAGCTCGACCTGGTTATCGCGGCACACCTGGACCAGGGTTTCCTGGGCGCGGTACTGGGCCCAGGCCGCGGCGGTGGTGCCGGCGTCCTTGGCCGAGTCGGAGTAGCCGATCATCACCTCCTGCGGGCCGTGCAGGCGCGCGCGGTAACCATGCAGGCCGAGCAGGCGGCTGATCACCGGGCCGGCGTTATCCAGATCGGCGAGGGTCTCGAACAGCGGTACCACGCGGATCGGCCGCTGCAAGCCAGCCTCCTTGAGCAGCAGCTGCACAGCCAGCACATCGGACGCCGCGCCGGCCATGGAGATCACGTAGGAACCCAGTGACGCCGCCGGGGCGTTGGCCACTTCGCGGCAGGTGGCCAGCACCTCTTCGGTTTCGCCGCTGGGCTTGAAATGCCCGGGCAGCAGCGGCCGGCGGTTTTCCAGCTCGGCCAGGAGAAAGGCCACCCGGGCCTCTTCGTCCCATTCGGCATAACGCCCCAGGCCCAGGTACTCGGTGATTTCGCTCATGGCCGCGGCATGCCGGCTGGCGTCCTGGCGCACATCCAGGCGCAGCAGGAACAGGCCGAAGGTGGCGGCGCGGCGCAGGCAGTCGAGCAGCGGGCCGTCGGCGATCACGCCCATGCCGCAGGCGTGCAGCGACTGGTAGCAGAGGGTCAGGGGCTCGAGCAGCTCGCGGTTGTCCTGCAAGACCGCCGCCGGAGCCTCCAGGCGCTCGGCCAGGGCCGCCTGAGCCCAGCTACGGGTGGCACGCAGACGCTCGCGCAACTGTTTGAGCAGACTGCGGTAGGGCTCGGCGCTGGCCCCAACCCGCGCCAGCAGCTCGGGACTGGCCTGCTGCATGGACAGCGAGGCGGCCAGTTGGTCGATATCGCGCAGGTACAGATCGGCAGCCATCCAGCGCGCCAGCAGCAACACTTCGCGGGTCACCGCGGCGGTGACATTGGGGTTGCCGTCACGGTCGCCGCCCATCCAGGAGGCGAAGCGGATCGGCGCGGCATCCAGCGGCAAATGGAAGCCGGTAGCCGCATGCAGGGCCTGGTCGGCCTTGCGCATCACGTTCGGCAGGGCATGCCAGAGCGAATGCTCGATCACCGCAAAGCCCCATTTGGCCTCGTCTACCGGGCTGGGCCGGCTGCGGCGGATTTCCTCGGTATGCCAGGCCTCGGCGATCAGTCGGTGCAGGCGCTGCCTGACCGCCTCGCGCTCGGCCAGCGACAGATCGCTGTGATCGCCGGCCGCCAGTTCTTCGGCGATGGCGTCGTATTTCTGGATCAGGGTACGCCGCGCCACTTCGGTGGGGTGGGCGGTCAGCACCAGTTCGATATCCAGGCGACCGAACTGCCGGGCCAGGGCCTCGCCGCCCTGACCATTGGCCAGCAGGCGCTGCAGCAGACCGGCCAGCACGCTGGCCTCGAAGGGTTCCGCCTCGTCGGGCCCGCGACGGCGCACCCGGTGATACTGCTCGGCGATATTGGCCAGGTTGAGAAACTGGTTGAAGGCGCGCGCCACCGGCAGCAATTCGTCATCGTCGAGCTGATTGAGGGTCGCACTGAGCTGTTCGGCCCCGGCCGCCGAGCCACGCCGTGCACCCTTGGCCCCCTTGCGGATGCGCTCGATCTTGTCGAGAAAGGCGGCACCGCGCTGGCTGCGGATGGTCTCCCCCAATAGCTCGCCGAGCTGATGCACCTCTTCACGCAAACGCGCGTCGATTTCTGCCATGACTGCTGCCTCACTGATCCCGGGAACCCAAGAGTGCCCAGCGCGGCAACTTCTTACAAGGGCGCGACTCCAACTGCATGAAGGCTTAACCGCGGTCTAGGCTTTGCTTGAGAGCACCCGGACGAACCATCGATCGCCCCTAGCGGCCTTGCACACAGGGGCCAAGGACTATCCAGCATGAAGATTCGCGAACTAGTGAGTACCTGGGAAGAACAGGCCACGGGCCGTCTGACGCCGACGACCTACCATATCCATCTCGATCTGGAGTCGGCGGCGCGCATTGCCGCCCTGTGCGAGATGTACCCCAAACGCGGCCCGCAGGAGCTGCTGGGCGAACTGATAGGCGCAGCCCTGGAGGAACTGGAAGCTAGCATGCCTTATGTGCAGGGCAGCCAGGTGGTGGCCACCGACGAGCAAGGCGACCCGCTCTACGAAGACATCGGCCCGACCCCGCGCTTTCTCGCCCTGGCGCGCAAATACCTGCACGAGCTCAACGACCAGCCGGACAGCAGCAGCCACTAAAGGGCGCTCGGACTCTTACAGGGGGCACCCGCCCTGCGGGATCGTGGCAATCGCAGCTAGCCTGACGCACTCAGCGGCTGCGGATTACTGACTGGCTGCGGCAGCCTGTTCGCCGGTGCAGCGCACGGCCTGCTTGCGCTGGTCGATCAGCACGCCGCTCAGCCCCTTCTGCTGCAGATCGAACAGCACCAGTACGCCATCGACGCACTGCGCCACCTGGCTGGCCGGCTTCAACGACACCTTGTAGTCCTCGCCGGGAATGGTCTTGAGCATGGTGAACTCGGACAGCAACAGCGCGTCTTCCGGCTCGGCGATATGCAGGTAGCCGTAGTAGCCGAGCGTCGCCACAGTGGCGCAGACGCTGGCAATGGCGGTAAGGATCAGGGGGATGGGATTC
Organism: Pseudomonas sp. EA_105y_Pfl2_R69; assembly: GCF_963970915.1. Classification (NCBI taxonomy): domain Bacteria; kingdom Pseudomonadati; phylum Pseudomonadota; class Gammaproteobacteria; order Pseudomonadales; family Pseudomonadaceae; genus Pseudomonas; species Pseudomonas sp. EA_105y_Pfl2_R69. Next base: position 1,197,544 of record NZ_CAXAOO010000001.1, on the reverse strand, counting down.
AGTTCGCTCATTACAGACTCTCAGGATTGAAAACGTCGGCTGGCACCGCGCCGCTCGCCCGCTACAGGGGGCGACACCGACAACCGCAGGCCGCGCAGCTTGATACAAAGCTCGGCGGCTTGCAAAGGCCTGCTACTCCTTGCCACCGGCGCGCACTTCCTCCCGAGCCTTGAAGGTGGCCTCGTAGACACGTTCGGCCAGGCGCGAAAACGGCAGGCTCTGCACCCAGACCGTGCCGCTGCCCTTGAGCGTCGCCAGGAAAATCCCCTCGCCGCCGAACAGCATGCTCTTCAGGCCGCCGGCCAGACCGATGTCGTAGTCAATGCCCTGGGTAAAGGCCACCAGACAGCCAGTGTCCAGACGCAGGGTTTCGTTGCGCAGCTCCTTGCGAATCACCGTGCCGCCGGCATGCACGAAGACCAGGCCGTCGCCCTCGAGCTTCTGCAGGATAAAGCCCTCGCCGCCAAAGAAGCCGGCCCCCAGACGCTTGTTGAAACTAATACCGACCGCAGTGCCATGGGCGGCGCAGAGAAAGGCGTCCTTCTGGCAGATCAGGCTGCCGCCGTGCTCGGCCAACCGGATCGGCACCACGGTGCCCGGATAAGGCGCGGCGAACGCCACCCGCGCCTGGCTTTTGCCGGCATTGGAGAAGTGCGTCATAAACAGCGATTCGCCGGTCAGCATGCGCTTGCCCATGCTCCACAGCTTGCCCAGCACGCCCGTGGCCGAGCCATCGCCCATGCGCGTTTCGAAACGCACGCCGTCGGTCATGTAGTTCATCGTCCCGGCCTCGGCGATCACCGTCTCGCCCGGGTCGAGGATGATCTCCACGCTCTGCGCCGAAGCACCGAGGATTTCGTAGTCGAGTTGATGGCTAGGCATGGGAAGCTCCTGGCAATGCGGGAAAATCGCCCCGGATTGCATCCGGGCTACGGTTCACCTATTGAAGGGCTAGGAACGTCACGAGCGAAGGTCAGGTCGTGCGCAACGCCGCATGACCGAGCGCAGTAGCTCCTAGAGGATATTGGCGTAGTCGGCTTCGATCCGGTCCAGACTCAAATGATTGAGGAAGTTGGAGAAGCACATCCAGGCCGACAGCGAGTTGAGGTCGCTGAATTGCGGCGGCAGGAATTTGGGCGGCGTCACCAGGCCCTCGTCCACCAGCTGGCGCAGGGTGCGCATGTCTTCCAGGGTGGTCTTGCCACAGAACAGCAGGGGAATCTGCTCCAGCTTGCCCTTGCGCACGGCCAGCTGGATGTAGTTGTAGACCATGATAAAACCCTTCAGGTAGGACAGATCCTTGGTGAAAGGCATGCCGTTGGGGGTCGAACCGCGGAACACCCGATTGGCGTTGCTGTAACTGTCTTCCTGACTAAAACCCTGTTCGCGGTAGAAGTCGAACACCTGGAGGAAATCCGCGCCCTCCTCGGCCATATGAATGGCGCGGGTGCGGTTGGTCAGTTTGCGCAGGCGGGTCGGGTAGGAGGCGAAGGCGATCACCTCCATCAGGATCGCCAGGCCTTCCTGGGTCACGGTGGAGGATGGCGGGCCCTTTGACAGAAAGGTGCAGACCGGCTGATTGAGGCCGTTGAGGGTGGTGGCCACATGCACCAGGCCTTCGTGGACTTCCAGGGCCTTGACGTCGCGCTCGTTGAAGGTGGCGTCGCTGCGGATTTTGATGTAGTCGGCACCGGCGGCGGCATCGGCGAGGATACCGTCGGATTCGAACACCCGGATGGTGCTCTCTTCCTCGCCGAACACCTTGTTCAGCCGCCGTTGCAGCATGTCCACGGCTTCCTTGGCATTCAGATTCTTGGGCTCGTCCTTGAGATCGCCGCGCTTGTCGATGTTATTGAGAAAGTCGGAGAACATCAGGCCCAGATCGGCCAGGGTCGGGTCACCGGCGTGGAAAGCATCCGAGGCCGCGCCGTAGAGCTCCTGGGAGATCAGGCCGAAGTCCTCGGTACCGCGGGCCTCGAGCATGCGGATAACCATGCGATATTCGCGGCACATGCGCCGCATGATCTGCCCGACCGGATTGAACTGGCCGAGCTGGCGGGTGACGTCGCGCTCGATATTCTGGAATTCCAGCTTCTTGGCCGCTGCATCGAAGGCCAGCGGGCGGTTCTGGTAATAGCCGCGGTCGACTGCCGGCAGCTGCCGGCCCTTGTGCTTGAGAAACTCGGCGCGCACGCTGTCGTCCCACTTCACCGCATCCAGCACGCGGATCGGCGTCTGCGCCTCGACAATCCGCTCGGACAATGCCCGTACGATCAACTGGTAGTCGTCCAACCCTGCCTGGCTATTCATGCTTGCCCCATATCCGTCCAGCGGGTCGCCGAAACACCACCCGTCAATCCTCTCAATCACCTACGCGCTGATAGCGCGCGACTTCGATAAACACGTCGGTATTGGCCTGGTCGTCGAGGTAGGCGAACACCAGGCTCAGCGGACTGGTGACCAGCACGCCATCGCCCTGACCGCTGTCGAACACCTCGCCCTCCAGGGTGCCGGCTTCCAGCTCCTGCATGATGCGGTCGACGTCCAGGTTGTAGAGCACCAACTCGCCGTCGCTGGTCAGCTCGAAACCGGCGATGGCGAAGTTCGCCCCCAGGCTTTTCGGCAAGCCCGCCGACAGGTACCAGCGGCGACCATGGTGAGCCACGGTAAAGCCGTATTCTTCCAGGCTGTCGAAGTTATCCGGACTGCCCACATAAGACTGCGCCTTGTACAGGTTGGAGCCGGCACGACTGATCTGCAGGTACAGCTGCTCGCCCCATTCGTTCTTGCGCGCCCACTCGCCCAGCAAGGGAATGGGGGCCGCCTCGTTGGCCGGGATCGGGTCTTTGAAGGTGACCAGACAGCCACTCAGCAACAGGAAAGACAGGGCAAACAACAGGTGCCAAGCCTTCATCAAACTCTCCTTGTGGATGCGCAAGCGCGGGGCTCAGAGCCCCAGCACCAGATGCATATAACGTTTAAGAATGGCCAACATATCCTCGCTGTCCAGATGTTCTACACCATCGAGCAGGCCCTGATACTCCATGCGCACAATAATCGCCGTCAATAGCGTGGCATCCTGCTCTGGCTGCTGCGAACCCAGCACCTGAAAAAAGTGCGTGACCCCCTGCTGCAGAATCTGCCGATGGGCCCGCACCAGCTCGTGCAGGCGCGGGTTGAGCAGGGCTTCCTGCTGAAAGGCCTGCTCGGCCAGCAGATGCTCGCGGCGGTTGAGCAACTGGTTGCGCACATACTCCACTGCCAGCCGGGCGATCTCGTTCGCCAGCCGCCGCCGCGCCTCGACGCTGCCATCGAGCTGGCTGACCTGTTGCTGCAACAGGCCCTGGGTGCTGTTCCAGAAGTGCGCCATATGGGCGGCGCTACGCTCGACGAACTGGGCGAAGGTATCGGTGATCAGGTCATCGATATCCTTGAAGTAATAGGTGGTGGCCGACAGCGGCACCGCTGCCTCGGCCGCCACCGCCCGGTGGCGCACGGCGCGCACGCCCTCGCGCACGATAAGGCGCATGGCCGCGTCGAGAATCGCCTGGCGTCGCTGCTCGCTGCCCTGGCGGCTGGCCTTGCGCCCCTGATACTGAACACTTTCGGCGACGGCGTTGGCCACATGGGTGGCGCTTTCCTGGGCAGTATTGGGCATCACGACTGGGCATTCCTCTCTGGCACGTGAAGGGGCTCTTCACTCTTTAGTCCGTTAACAGCCAAAAACAATCCTATTGCGAGCAATAAAAAGCCGCCCGTAGGCGGCTTCAAGGCGGTCAGGCCTGCGGGCGCATGTGCGGGAAGAGGATCACGTCGCGGATCGACGGGGCATTGGTCAGCAGCATCACCAGGCGGTCGATGCCGATGCCTTCGCCGGCAGTCGGCGGCATGCCGTATTCCAGGGCGCGAACGAAGTCGGCGTCGTAGTGCATGGCCTCATCGTCGCCGGCGTCCTTGTCGGCCACCTGGGCCATAAAGCGCTCGGCCTGGTCTTCCGCATCGTTCAGCTCGGAGTAGGCGTTGGCGATTTCACGGCCACCGATAAACAGCTCGAAGCGGTCGGTGACGCTTTGATCGTCGTCGCTGCGACGGGCCAGCGGCGAGACTTCGAACGGATAGCGGGTGATGAAGTGCGGCTGCTCCAGCTTGTGCTCGACCAGCTCTTCGAAAATCATCACCTGCAGCTTGCCCAGGCCTTCGAAGCCGAGCACCTTGGCCCCGGCCTTCTTGGCAATTTCGCGGGCCCGGTCTATATCGGTCAGGTCGGCGGCGGTCAGCTCGGGGTTGTACTTGAGGATCGAGTCGAACACCGACAGACGCACGAAGGGCTCGCCGAAGTGGAACACCTTGTCGCCGTAGGGCACGTCGGTCGTGCCCAGTACCAGCAGGGCCAGCTCGCGGAACAGCTCCTCGGTGAGGTCCATGTTGTCTTCGTAGTCGGCGTAGGCCTGGTAGAACTCGAGCATGGTGAACTCGGGGTTGTGCCGGGTCGAGACGCCTTCGTTACGGAAGTTGCGGTTGATCTCGAAGACCTTCTCGAAGCCGCCAACCACCAGGCGCTTGAGGTACAGCTCCGGGGCGATACGCAGGAACATCTGCATGTCCAGAGCGTTGTGGTGGGTCTCGAACGGCTTGGCCGCCGCGCCGCCGGGGATGGTCTGCAACATCGGTGTTTCCACTTCGAGGAAGTCGCGCTGCATCAGGAAGCTGCGGATATGGGCGATCACCTGGGAGCGCACGCGGAAGGTCTCGCGCACCTCCTCGTTGACCATCAGGTCGACGTAGCGCTGGCGGTAGCGCTGTTCGGTGTCGGTCAGGCCGTGGTGCTTGTCCGGCAGCGGACGCAGCGACTTGGTCAGCAGGCGTACCTCGGTCATTTCCACGTACAGGTCGCCCTTGCCGGAACGGGCCAGGGTACCGACGGCGGCGATGATGTCGCCCATGTCCCAGTGCTTGATCTCGGCGAGTTTTTCTTCCGCCAGGGTCTTGCGGTTGACGTAGACCTGGATGCGCCCGCTCATGTCCTGGATGACCATAAAGGAGCCGCGGTTGAGCATGATGCGACCGGCGACCTTGACCGGGATGGCGGCTTCGGCCAGCTCTTCCTTGGTCTTGTCGGCGTACTGTTTCTGCAAATCCGCGCAGTAGCTGTCGCGACGGAAATCGTTGGGGAAGGCGTTGCCCTGCTCACGCGCGGCGGCAAGCTTTTCCTTGCGCAGGGCAATCAGCTTGTTTTCTTCCTGCAGCAGTTCGTGGTGGTCGAGTTGTTGGTCGCTCATGGTCATCAAGTTCCGTCACTGATTCGTTCCCTCTGCCCGGCGGGAGAGGGAGTGAAATGTCTTACAGCCCCTGCTTCAGGCTGGCCACCAGGTACTCGTCGATATCGCCGTCGAGCACGTTGACGCAATCGCTACGTTCGACACTGGTGCGCAGATCCTTGATCCGCGACTGGTCGAGCACATAGGAGCGGATCTGGTGCCCCCAGCCGATATCCGACTTGGTGTCTTCCAGCGCTTGCGAGGCGGCGTTGCGCTTCTGCACTTCCTGCTCGTACAACCTGGCCCGCAGCATTTTCATGGCGGTGTCCTTGTTGGCGTGCTGGGAGCGCTCGTTCTGGCAGCTGACCACGGTGTTGGTCGGCACGTGGGTAATCCGCACCGCCGAGTCGGTGGTGTTGACGTGCTGACCACCGGCACCTGATGAACGATAGGTGTCGATGCGCAGATCGGCCGGGTTGATCTCGATCTCGATGTTGTCGTCGATTTCCGGCGAGACGAACACCGCGGTAAACGAGGTGTGGCGACGGTTGCCGGAGTCGAACGGGCTCTTGCGCACCAGGCGGTGCACGCCGATCTCGGTGCGCAGCCAGCCAAAGGCGTACTCGCCCTTGATATGCAGGGTCGCGCCCTTGATCCCGGCGACTTCGCCGGCGGACAGCTCCATGATGGTGGCATCGAAGCCGCGCTTGTCGGCCCAGCGCAGGTACATGCGCAGCAGCATATTGGCCCAGTCCTGGGCTTCGGTGCCGCCGGAGCCGGCCTGGATATCCAGGTAGGCGTTGTTGGCGTCCATCTCGCCGCTGAACATGCGGCGGAATTCCATCTTCTCGAGGATATCGCGCAGGCGCTCGACCTCGGCCGCGACATCGTCGACGGCCCCCTGGTCTTCTTCTTCGGCGGCCATCTGCAGCAGGTCGCGGGAATCGGCCAGGCTGCTATTGAGGTCGTCGAGGGTGTCGACGATCAGCGCCAGGGAGGCACGCTCACGCCCCAGATTCTGGGCGTATTCGGGGTTGTTCCAGACGTTCGGGTCTTCGAGCTCGCGGTTTACTTCGACCAGCCGATCATGTTTGTGATCGTAGTCAAAGATACCCCCGAATAGTCAGGGTGCGCTCGGACAGGTCCTTGATGCTGTTCAGGATCGGGTTGATTTCCATGGCTGGCGGCACTCGCAGGTCAAACTTTCGGAAAAGCCGGCGAGTATACCTCAGTCGAGCCCCCCTGGCAGCCCGTAATCGCCGTACGTCACACGGACAGGGACCGGCGCGCCCCTATAATTGGACATCTCGCTACAATGCCCACCCGCTCATAGGAACCTGGTGCCCATGCGTTCATCGCACAGTCTGCGCAGCCGTTTCGCCATCCTGATCGCCTTGCTGGTTTCGGCCCTGAGCTGGATGCTCGGCACCCTGATTGGCCAGGATTCCAGCCAGCGTATCCGCGAGGAAGTCGGCCGCGACCTGGCCGAAGTGTCCGTTATGATGGTCGACCGCCTGGATCGCGATATGCAGAGCCGCGCCGGCATGCTCCAGGTACTCGGTCAGCTGCGCGCCCTCAGCGCGGCCAACGACCTCGGCGAAGTGCGTCGCCTGCTCGACCGTCTGCAGGTGGAGTTCCCCAGCATTGCCTGGATTGGCTTCACCGACGCCGCGGGCAAGGTCCAGGCATCGAGCAACGGCATCCTCGAAGGCGTCAGCATTGCCCAGCGCCCGGTTTATCTGGAGGGCAAGCAGGGCCTGTTTATCGGCGATGTGCACGAAGCCGTGCTGCTCGCCAAGCTGCTGCCCAACCCGAGCGGCGAGGCGATGAAATTCGTCGATATCAGCCTGCCGGTTCATGGCCCGGCGGGCGACTTGGTCGGCGTGCTGGCATCGCACCTGTCCTGGGGCTGGGCCGACGAGGTGCGCCTATCGATCCTCGAGCCGATCCAGCAGCGGCGCAATGTCGAGTTTTTCGTCATAGGCGCAGACCGCACGGTGCTTTTGGCCCCCAAGGAGATGATCGGCCAGCGCCTACACCTGCCCGCCCTGAATGCGCTGCTCAACAATCAGGGCGACTGGGCTGTGCAGGAGTGGCCGGACGGCAAGCATTACCTCACCGGCCTGGCCACCAGCCAGGGCTACAAGGACTATCCCGGCCTGGGCTGGACCGTGATTGCACGCCAGTCGCTGGATGAAGCCTACGCCCCCGCCCGCGAGCTGACTTACCACATCCTGCTCTGGGGCAGTGGCCTGGCGCTGCTATTCGCATTCCTCGGCTGGCTGCTCGCAGGCTATTTCACCCGCCCGCTGAGCCAGATCGCGCAAGCGGCGGACCGCCTCAGCGCCGGCGAGATCAGCGAGATACCAGACCTGCAAGGCACCCGTGAAATCAAACTGCTCAGCCACTCGATTCGCCATCTGGTGGAAAGCCTGACCCACCAGCAGAACGCCCTGGGTGCCATGGAAACCCTGGCCCACCATGACCGCTTGACCGGTCTGCCGAACCGGGTCGCCCTGGAAAACTACCTGCCCCGCGCCCAGCAACGCTGCCGAGCCAACCATAGCTGCCTGGCACTGCTCTATTTGGACCTGGATGGTTTCAAGCCTATCAACGACCAGTTTGGCCACGCGACCGGCGATCAGCTCCTGCGCGAGGTTGCCATCCGCTTGCGCGACTGCCTGCGCGAGGGCGACTTGGTGGCCCGCCTGGGCGGCGACGAATTCCTGATGCTCCTGCAGGTGCCCGGCAGCGATGCCAAGGCCCAGACCCGACTGATTGCCCAACGCACCCTGGCTGCCCTGCAGGCACCGCTCACCCTCAACGGCCAACTGATGCAGATCGGCTGCAGCATTGGCGGCGCGCTCTGGCCACTGGACAGCGCACAGATTGAAACCGCCCTGGAGCTGGCCGACCAGGCGCTGTACCGGGCCAAGCATGCGGGCAAGAACTGCGCGGCCTTCCATGACCAGGCCGAGCCAACCCCGAGCGCGCCCCAAAACGACTAGTCACCTACACGACCAGTGCCTGGCGCTCCGCCCCGGCAACAGCCCTGGGCGCGAGGATCATTTCGGCGGCCTTCTCGGCAATCATCAGCACCGGCGAGCAGGTATTGCCCGAAACGATGTTCGGCATGATCGAGGCATCGGCGATGCGCAGCCCCGGCACGCCATGCACGCGCAGCTGCGCATCGACCACGGCATCGCGGCCCTGGCCCATCTTGCAGGTGCCCACCGGATGGAAAATCGTCGTACCGATTTCCCCCGCCGCCCGCTGCAGATCCGCCTCGCTCTGATAACTCGGCCCCGGCTTGTATTCCTCCGGTTTGAAGGCCGCCAGGGCCGGTGCCGCGACGATGCGCCGGGTCAGACGAATGGCATCGGCGGCCACCTGCAGGTCGCGAGGATCGCTCAGGTAATTGGGCTGGATCAGCGGCGCGGCGGCGACCTCCAGCGAGCGGATCTCGACCCTGCCGCGACTGTAGGGCCGCAGGTTGCACACCGAGGCGGTAAAGGCTGGGAAGCCATGCAGCGGCTCGCCGAAACGCTCCAGCGACAGCGGCTGCACGTGATATTGCAGGTTGGCCGAAGGTTGTTCGGCACTGGAGCGGGCAAACGCACCCAACTGGCTCGGTGCCATGGCCAACGGCCCGCTGCGCTTGAACAGGTACTCCAGGCCCATGCCCAGCTTGCCCCAGGGGCTGGCGACGAGCCGATTGAGGGTGGGCACTCCGCTGACCTTGTAGATCAGGCGCAGTTGCAGGTGATCCTGCAGATTCTCGCCGACCCCGGCCAGCTCATGCTGCACACCGACGCCCAGGCGCTGCAATAACGGTCGCGGGCCGATGCCCGAGCGCTGCAGCAGTGCCGGCGTACCTATAGAGCCGGCGCAGAGAATGATTTCACGGCGCGCCCCGATCTGCAGCTCACGGCCCCGCCACTGCAGCCTGAGGGCACTGGCGCGACCATCGGCCAGCACCACCCGCTGCACCACCGCATCGGTCAGCACGCGCAGATTGGGACGCTGGCGGATATCGCGAAGGAAGGCCTTGGAGGCATTCCAGCGCACGCCGCGGCGCTGATTGACCTGAAAGTAGCTGCAACCCTCGTTATCGCCGCCGTTGAAATCCTCGATGCTGGCGATGCCGCTCTGCTCGGCCGCCTGGCGAAAGGCTTCCAGCACCTGCCAGGACAGGCGCTGGCGCTCGACTCGCCACTCCCCCGCCGCACCGTGCAGCGCGCTGCCGCCGTCGTAGTGATTTTCCGTGCGTTTGAATAACGGCAGGACATCATCCCAGGCCCAACCGGGATTGCCGGCCGCCGCCCAAGCATCGTAGTCGCGGGCCTGGCCGCGCATATAGATCATGCCGTTGATCGAGGAGCTGCCGCCGAGCACCCGCCCCCGCGGGTACTTCAGTGCCCGTCCGTTCAGGCCGGGTTCGGCCGCGGTGTCATAGCACCAGTCGGTGCGCGGGTTGCCGATGCAATAGAGGTAGCCGACCGGAATATGAATCCACGGATAGTTGTCACGCCCGCCGGCCTCCAGCAGCAACACCCGCACCGCGGGGTCCGCCGACAGCCGATTGGCCAATAGACACCCGGCCGGACCGGCCCCCACGATCAGGTAGTCGTAGCTGTCCAGGGGATCCTGCATCGGCGACCTCACTGTCATCAGTACTGTGGAATGGACAACAGCCTAGCCGCTCAACTTCCCGAGCGGCATGATCTTTTGGTCTGAGATAGATGCGGTGAATGACAACACCCGATGCGCCACCGGAGGCTTTTGTAGCCTGGATGAAATCCAGGGCCCGCCTCTCCCGGATTGCATCCGGGCTACCGGGCGGCATCAGCCGGCGTTTAGCTCCACCCGTACCTGGGCCTCCAGCTCGCCCTTCAAGGCGGGGTCGAGCTTGAGCTGACGAGCCAGCTCCTCCAGGTAGGCACGCTCCATAAAGTGCTCCTCGTCGACCATCAGCACGCTGGCGATATACATCTCGGCGGCCATTTCCGGGGTACTGGCCGCGCGCGCCACTTCCGCCGGGTCGAGCGGCTTGTTCAACTCGGCCTCGAGCCAGTGCTGCAGTTCGGCATCCTGGGTCAGCTTGGCGAGTTCGCCTTCGATCAACTGGCGCTCCCGCGCATCGACGTGACCATCGGCCTTGGCGGCGGCCACCAGGGCCTTGAGAATTGCCTGGCTATGCTGCTCGACCTGGGCCGCCGGCAGGCGATCCAGGGTCTGCGGCTCGCCCTGCGGAGCGGCGGCCTGCTGCGCCTGCCAATTTCCATAGGCCTTGTACGCAATCACCCCCAGCGCGGCCAGACCGCCATAGGTCAGGGCCTTGCCGCCCAGTTTGCGTGCGCTCTTGTTGCCCAGCAGCAGGCCCATGGCCCCGGCCGCCAGCGCGCCCCCCGTCGCCCCGGACAACAGGCCGCCCAGGCCGCCGCCGCTACCCAGCAGGCCACCCAGGCCAGCCGGAGCCGAGCCTCGGGCCGAAGACTGGCCGCCCTGCTTTTGCAGCATGTCCTGACCGGATTTAAGTAACTGATCGAGCAATCCACGGGTATTCATGCAAGCGTTCTCCAGATAGGTAGGCACCTCAACAGACCGACTTTACAAGCAGTGGTTGCGGGCTTCAGCAAATCGAGTGCTGCACGATATTGCTGCGCCAGCGGCTGTTCGTCGGTTAACCGTCACAAAACATGTCAAATAGTGGACGCCATCACATATCCTCGGTGGCTGATCAGTATTTGACGCCGGTAGGATGGCGACACATAACAAATCTATGGCCAAAGGCTATCAAGTGCCTGAGCCGGGAATCCGCCCCCATGCTTCTATCGACCCTGCGCCTGTACCTCAAGCCCCTTGCCGGCCTGCTGCTGGGCGGCTGGCTGCTTGGCCCACTGGCCGCGGCGCAGGCCAGCTCCCAGGGCAGCGCACTAGCCGACGCCCAGAGCGCGACGCGCCTGGCCAGCTGGCAGCTGCTGCTGGAAAGTGCCAGGGGCGAGGATGATCGTGCCCTGCTGGAGCGGGTCAACCGCTTCGTCAACCGCTCGGTGAGCTTTGTCAGCGACCAGCAGACCTGGGGCCAGCAGGACTACTGGGCCACTCCGACGCAGACCCTGGAGCGGGGCCTTGGCGACTGCGAAGACTTCGCCATCGCCAAATATTTCAGCCTGGTGCGCATGGGCGTGCCAAGCGAGAAGTTGCGCCTGACCTTCGTCAAGGCGCTCAAGCAAAACCAGGCCCATATGGTGCTGGCCTACTACCCGAGCCCCAGCGCCCAGCCGCTGATTCTCGACAACCTCGAACCCGCTATCCGCCCCGCCAGCGAGCGCCGCGACCTGCTGCCGGTGTATTCCTTCAACGATCTGGGGGTGTTTCTGGCCAAGGCTCCGCAGCGCGTCAGCCAGCCGCCCCGGTTTCTCGCGCGCTGGAGCGAGCTGACCGAGCGGGCCATGGCCGATGGCTCGGTACCTACAACACCACGCGGCTAAATCCTTCCTAAAGCAGAACGTAGCCCGGATGAAATCCGGGAACTATTGTGCGGCCGGCACCGCGCCCCGGATTGTATCCGGGCTACAAAAGCACCTGCGAGCCATGGCTAACGCGGCTGAATATGGGCGATCAGCAGCTGCACCGTCTCCTGGCCGCGGTACTCGTTGACGTCGAGCTTGTAGGCCAGGTCGACCCAGCGCACCGTCGGGTTCGGCCACACTTCGCGGTCCACGCCAAAGGCGATGCCATCGAGCTGCACGCTGCCGCATTCGCTCTTGAGCACCACCTTGAGATGACGCTCGCCGACGATGCGCTGCTGCACCAGCTGAAACACACCATGGAACAGCGGCTCGGGAAAGTGCTGGCCCCAGGGCCCGGCATTGCGCAACTCCTTGGCCAGCGGCAGATGAAACTCTTCCACGGCCAGACTACCGTCCGAGAGCAGTCGCCCGGTCAGGTCGTCCGCGCCCAGCTGGCGACGCACCTCGGCATCGAAGGCGGCGGCAAAGGCAGCGAAATTCGCTTGCGGCAGCGACAGCCCCGCCGCCATGGCATGCCCGCCGAACTTGCTGATCAGCTCTGGGTGTTTGGCCGCCACCGCGTCCAGGGCATCGCGGATATGAAAACCCGGCACCGAACGCGCCGAGCCTTTCAGCACGCCGTCGCCGGCATCGGCAAAGGCGATGGTCGGGCGGTGATAACGCTCCTTCATCCGCGAGGCGAGGATACCTATCACCCCCTGATGCCAGTCCGCCTCGAACAGGCACAAACCGAAGGGCATGTCCTCCAGCGGCAGGTCCTTGAGCTGGGCCAGGGCCTCGCGCTGCATACCCTGCTCGATGGCCTTGCGGTCCTGGTTGAGCTGGTCCAGCTGCACGGCCATATCGCGTGCCAGGGCCTCGTCGTCGCAGAGCAGGCATTCGATGCCCAGGGCCATGTCGTCCAGCCGCCCGGCCGCATTCAGCCGTGGCCCGAGGATAAACCCCAGGTCGGTGGAGGTGATGCGCCGATGGTCGCGCCCGGCCACTTCGAGAATCGCGCGCAGTCCCGGGCGCGCCCGCCCGGCGCGAATCCGCGCCAGGCCCTGATGGACCAGGATGCGATTGTTGGCATCCAGCGGCACCACGTCGGCGACACTGCCCAGGGCCACCAGGTCGAGCAGCTCGGCCAGGTTCGGCTCCGGGCGCTGCGCGTTAAACCAGCCCGCCTCGCGCAGCCGCGCACGCAGGGCCAGCAGCACATAGAACATCACCCCGACCCCGGCCAGGGCCTTGCTGGGGAAATCGCAACCCGGCTGGTTGGGATTGACGATGGCGTCCGCCGCCGGCAACTCGGCCCCGGGCAAGTGGTGATCGGTGACCAGCACGGTCAAGCCGGCGGCCTTGGCCGCGGCGACACCCTCGACGCTGGAAATGCCGTTATCCACGGTGATCAGCAGCTGCGGCTGACGCTCGAGGGCCACCGCGACGATTTCCGGGGTCAGGCCGTAGCCGTATTCGAAACGGTTCGGCACCAGGTAATCGACATGGGCCGCGCCGAGCATACGCAGGCCCAACACGCCTACCGTGCTGGCAGTGGCCCCGTCGGCATCGAAGTCGCCGACGATCAGCATGCGCTGACCCTGCTCCAGGCCCTGCACCAGCAGCTCGACCGCGCTGTCCATGCCCTTCAGTTGCTGGTACGGGATCAGCCGCGCCAGGCCCTTGTCCAGCTCGGCCGCCGATTGCACGCCACGGGCGGCATACAGACGGGTCAACAACGGAGGCAGATTGCCCAGGTCGGGCAGAATGGCGGGTAACGGGCGGGCTTCGATACGCATGTTTATTCTTTTTTCGTGTAGGGCGGGTGCACCCGCCGGGTTCCTTGCTGGGCGGACTGCACTCGCCCTACGCTGCCGCTGTAGGAGCCAGCTTGCTGGCGATCATGGCTGACCACATCGCCAGCAAGAACCAGGCGTCCCCCTAGCGTCTGCAGGAAGGCTCAACGTTCGCCGATCAGCCACTCGATAGGCAGCTCGTGCTGGCCACGCTCGTCGGTGACAAACAGTTCGCCGTCGCTGATCATCACGCTCCAGTTCAGCGAGCGCGGCATATCCAGCGCCAGCTTGGCCAGGGCCTCCTGATCCAGGGCCACCACATTGATGTTCTTCAGGCTGCGCACCGGATCCAACTCCTTGGTCTGCCACACCCGCAGATTGCCATAGGCCACCAGGCTGAACTTCTCGGTACGCCGCGAGCACCAGGTCATGCGCTCGCTATCCGGCTGGCCGACCTCGATCCAGTGCAGCACGCGACCGTCCAGGCTCTTCTCCCACAGCGCCGGCTCATCCACATCCGACAGGCCACGGCCGAAGGCCAGCTGCTCGTGATAGAACAGCGCATAGCCGACCAGCCGCGCGGCCAGACGCTCTTCGGTCTCCGAGGGGTGCTTGGCCACGGTGAAACGCAGGCTCTCATAGACGCTGCGGTCCATGTCGGTGAGGTTCAGTTCGATTTTATAGGTGGTGGAAGGCAGGGCCATGGACGGGCTTCTTGACGGTTCGAATAAGCCCGCAAGTCTACCCGATGCAGCCTGGTCACGTTAGAGTCGCGGACAAACCCAGATGGATGGACGCCCCATGCAGCAGCCCAACAAACCCCTCGCCGGCCTGAAAGTGATCGAACTCGGCAGCCTGATCGCCGGCCCCTTCGCCGCGCGTATCTGCGCCGAGTTCGGGGCCGAGGTGATCAAGGTGGAGTCGCCCGACGGCGGCGACCCGCTGCGCAAATGGCGCAAGCTGTATGAGGGCACATCGCTGTGGTGGTTCGTGCAGGCGCGCAACAAGCAGTCGATCACCCTTAACCTCAAGCACCCGCAAGGGCTGGCAGTGCTGAAACAGCTGCTGGGCGAGGCCGATATCCTGATCGAGAACTTCCGCCCTGGGGTATTGGAAAAGCTCGGCCTGGGCTGGGAGGTATTGCACGCGCTCAACCCCAAGCTGGTGATGGTGCGCCTGTCCGGCTTCGGCCAGAGCGGGCCGATGAAGGATCAGCCGGGCTTCGGCGCGGTAGGCGAATCCATGGGCGGGCTGCGCTATATCACCGGCTTCGAGGACCGCCCGCCGGTGCGTACCGGCATCTCCATCGGCGACTCGATTGCCGCGCTGTGGGGCGTGATAGGCGCGCTGATGGCGCTGCGCCACTGCGAGGTCAACGGCGGCAGCGGCCAGGTGGTGGATGTGGCGCTGTACGAGGCAATCTTCGCCATGATGGAGTCCATGGTGCCGGAGTTCGACGTCTTCGGTTTTATCCGCGAACGCAGCGGCAATATCATGCCTGGCATCACGCCCTCCTCGATCCACACCAGCAGCGATGGCAAGCATATCCAGATCGGGGCCAACGGCGATGCCATCTTCAAACGCTTTATGCAGGCCATCGACCGCCAGGACCTCGCCGAAGACCAGAGCCTGGCCAGCAACGATGGCCGCGATGCGCGCCGCGACGAACTCTACGGGGTCATCGACCGCTGGGTCGGCTCGCTGCCGCTGGAGCAGGTGCTCGACACCCTGAACCGGGCCGAGGTGCCGGCCAGCCGCATCTTCAGCGCCGAGGACATGTTCCACGACCCGCAATTTCTCGCCCGGGAAATGCTGCTCAGCGCCAGGCTGCCGGACGGCAAGCCGTTCAAGATGCCCGGCATCGTGCCCAAGCTGTCGGACACCCCGGGCGGGGTCGAGTGGACCGGTCCGCAACTGGGCGAACACACCGGGTCGATCCTCACTGCGCTAGGCTATGACAGTGAGGCCATTGCCGAATTGCGCCGCAACGGTGCCATCTGAACCCAGGAGCAGAACCATGCCTGCCGATCGCCCCTCATTGCCCAAGGATGTGCTGCTGGTTTTGCAGCAGGACAGACGCGAGGACGCTATCGAGTTGTTGCAAGCACGCCAGGGGCTGAGCGCGCAGGAGGCCGAAGAGCGGATCAACCAGTATCTGGAGCACAACCCGCCGATCAACCTGCGCGGCCCTGGCGTAGTCGCCCGCAGCAAGCTCAACGCCCTGGTCTGGCTGGGCCTGATCCTGATAATGGCCCTGGTCTACCTGCTGCTTGCCTGAAGCACCCGGGTAGCCGCTCCGACTAAAACCCAAAAAAGCCGGCCCCTTACGGGTAACCGGCTTTCGACAGGCATCACATAGGCTTACAGCGGCTTACCACGATTGCCGTGGGCGGCCACAAATTGCTGCACGGTCTTCAGATCGTTGGCCAATACCGTACAGCGCTCCTCGCGCTCGAACAGATCGGCCAGATGCGCCGGCAATGCCGGGGCCTGACCAACGCCAGCCTGCTCCACCGCCTCGGGGAACTTGACTGGATGCGCGGTACCCAGAATCACCATGGGCACGGCCAGGCTACGCCGGCACTCGCGGGCGGCATGCACGCCGATGGCGGTGTGCGGATCGAGCAGCTCGCCGCACTCGGCGTACACCTGGGCAATGGTCTCGCAGGTCTGCGCATCGTCCACCGCCAGGGAGTCGAACAGTTTGCGCGCCTCGGTCCAGCGATCTTCCTCGACGCTGAAGCCACCGCCCTGCTTGAAGTTGCTCATAAGCTCGGCGATGGCCGCACCGTTGCGCCCATGCAGATCGAACAGCAAGCGCTCGAAGTTCGACGAGACCATGATATCCATGGACGGCGACAGGGTCGGGTGCAGATCGCCTTTAACGTACTGATTGCCGCTCATAAAGCGATGCAGAATGTCGTTGCGGTTGGTGGCGACGACCAGCTGACTGATCGGCAGGCCCATATTGCGCGCCAGATACCCGGCGAAGATGTCGCCGAAGTTGCCGGTCGGCACCGAGAAGGCCACGGAACGCGCCGGCCCGCCAAGCTGCAGGGACGCGTGGAAGTAGTAGACGATCTGGGCCATGATCCGCGCCCAGTTGATCGAGTTCACCGCCACCAGACGCGTGCCCTTGAGGAAACCCTGGTCGGCGAAGCTGTCCTTGACCATCTCCTGGCAGTCGTCGAAGTTGCCCTCGATGGCGATGTTGTGGATGTTGTCGCCGAAGATGGTGGTCATCTGCCGGCGCTGCACCTCGGACACCCGGTTGTGCGGGTGCATGATAAAGATGTCGACGTTGTCGCAGGCCTTGCAGCCCTCGATGGCGGCCGAGCCGGTGTCACCCGAAGTGGCCCCCATGATCACCACGCGCTCGTTGCGCTTGGCCAGCACGTAATCGAGCAGGCGGCCGAGCAACTGCAGGGCGAAGTCCTTGAAGGCCAGGGTCGGACCGTGGAACAGCTCCAGCACCCACTCGTTGCCGTTGAGCTGGCGCAGCGGCGCGACAGCGTTATGGGCGAACACGCCGTAGGTTTCTTCGAGAATCTTCTTGAAGTCGGTATCCGGGATGCTGCCGGTGACGAACGGGCGCATCACCCGGAACGCCAGCTCGTGGTACGGCAAGCCGGCCCAGGAGGCGATTTCTTCCTGGGTGAAGCGTGGCAGGTTTTCCGGCACATAGAGGCCGCCGTCGCTGGCCAGGCCAGCCAGCAGCACGTCTTCGAAATTCAGGGCCGGTGCCTGGCCGCGGGTACTGATATAGCGCATAGGGGCAAACCTTCGGTTTGAGCTTCAAGCTTCAAGCTTCAAGCCGCACGCGCCTGCTGCGCCTGCGGCCTGCTGCTGGTTAGTTCAACTGTTCGACGCGGATCCGCATGACCTTGCCAACGACGTCATCCAGGGCTTCCAGAGCATCCAGCGCCTCGTCGATGCGTGCTTCGACCACACGGTGGGTGACCAGGATCATCGGCACCAGGCCGTCGTGTTCTTCGACTTCCTTCTGCATGATCGATTCGATATTGATCCCGCGCTGCGACAGGATGCTCGCCACCTGGGCCAATACCCCGGGATGATCCTTGGCCTGAATACGCAGGTAATAGGCGCTCTCGCAGGCTGCGATGGGCAGAATCGGGTGATCGGACAGCGAATCCGGCTGGAAGGCCAGGTGCGGCACACGGTTGGTCGGGTCGGTGGTCAAGGCCCGGACCACATCCACCAGGTCGGCCACCACGGAAGACGCCGTCGGCTCCATGCCGGCACCGGCACCGTAATACAGGGTGCTGCCGGCGGCGTCGCCATTGACCATCACCGCGTTCATCACGCCATTGACGTTGGCGATCAGGCGATCGGCCGGGATCAGCGTCGGGTGCACGCGCAACTCGATACCGGCCTCGGTGCGGCGCGCCACGCCGAGGTGCTTGATGCGATAGCCCAGGGCTTCGGCGTAGCCCACGTCAGCGGTGGTCAGCTTGGTGATGCCCTCGGTGTAGGCCTTGTCGAACTGCAGGGGGATGCCGAAGGCAATCGAGGCGAGAATGGTCAGCTTGTGCGCGGCATCGATACCTTCGACGTCAAAGGTCGGGTCGGCTTCGGCATAGCCCAGGGCCTGAGCTTCTTTCAGCACGTCGTCGAAGGCTCGGCCCTTCTCGCGCATTTCGCTGAGAATGAAGTTGCCGGTGCCGTTGATGATCCCGGCCAGCCAGTTGATCCGGTTGGCGGCCAGGCCTTCGCGAATCGCCTTGATCACCGGGATACCACCGGCCACCGCCGCCTCGAAGGCAACGATCACGCCCTTCTCGCGGGCCTTGGCGAAGATCTCGTTGCCGTGCACGGCGATCAGCGCCTTGTTCGCGGTGACTACATGCTTGCCATTGTCGATGGCCTTGAGCACCAACTCCTTGGCCAGGGTGTAACCACCGATCAGCTCGATAACGATATCGATCTCGGGGTTATTGACCAGTTCGAAGGCATCCTGGGTCAGGCTGATGCCGGTCGTGTCGTACTGAGGCTTGGGCGAGCGAATGGCGATCTGGGCAATTTCAATACCGCGGCCGGCGCGCCGGGTAATTTCCTCGGCGTTACGCTTGAGTACATTCAAAGTACCGCCACCGACGGTACCCAGCCCACAGATGCCTACTTTGACCGGTTTCACACTGAACTCCCCATCTGCACTGCGTAAAACGGCCGGGGCAAGCCCCGGCCGTAGAAAAAGAGCCGCACCATACGAAGCGGCTGTTTATTAGTCAATCCGCCGCGAGGCTCGAACTACTTAGATTTCTGGGCGGCTTCCAGGGCGATTTTTGCCAGCTGTGGTGCCGGCTGGTAGCCCGGAATGATCTTGCCATTGGCCAGGACGATGGCCGGCGTACCCGTGACGCCGATCATCTGGCCCAGAGCGTACTGCTTGGCGATCGGATTGTCGCACTGGGCCTCAGGTACCGCCTGGCGGGTTTTCGCCAGATCCATGGCCTGCTGCCTGTCCTTGGCACACCAGACACTGGCCAGCTCCTTGGCTGCGGCGCTGCCCAGCCCCTGGCGCGGAAAGGCCAGGTAGCGCACCTCAACACCCAGGCGATTGAGTTCCGGCACCTCGCTGTGCAGCTTCTGGCAATAGCCGCAGTCGGTATCGGTAAAGACGGTGATATGAGTCTTGGACTCTTTACCGGCAAAAACCACCATTTCGGAAGCGGGAATCGCCCCGATGGTCTTGGCCACGCCCTGACTTTCCGCCTGCTCGGTCAGGTTGACGGCCTTGCCGTCCTTGACCTGAAACAGGTAACCCTGCAGGAGAAACTGACCGTCCTCGCTGGCGTAGAGCTGACGCCCGCCCTGCAACTGCACCTGATAAACCCCGGCCATGGGGCTTTCGGCAATGGCCTCGACCGGCAAATCCGGCTGGATGGCCTGCAAGGTCTTGCGGATGGCCTGATCGGCATCGTCGGCCATTGCCACGCTGCTGGCCAGCCCCAGAGTCAGAGCCGCGAAAGTGCGAGTAAAACGCATGAGTTCTCCTGTCATACGACATGCAAAGCGATGATCGACACAGCCTACCATAGAAGCCTGCAGAGGCCGACTACGGCAGGCTGGGCGGCGCTCTCAGCCTCGCGGATGGTGCTCGGCATGCAGTTCCTGCAGGCGCGCGCGAGCAATATGGGTGTAGATCTGCGTGGTCGACAGATCGCTATGCCCCAGCAGCATCTGCACCACGCGCAAATCGGCCCCGTGATTAAGCAGATGAGTGGCGAAGGCATGCCGCAGGGTATGCGGCGACAGACTCTTGGCAATCCCGGCTACACGGGCCTGGTGCTTGATGCGGTACCAGAAGGTCTGTCGGGTCATTTGCTCGCCGCGCAGGCTGGGAAACAGCACGTCGCTGGGCTTGCCATCCAGCAGAAAGGGCCGCGCCTCCTTGCTGTAGCGCTCGATCCAGGCAATCGCCTCCTCGCCCAGCGGCACCAGGCGCTCCTTGCTGCCCTTGCCGAACACCCGCAGCACGCCCTGACGCAGATTGACCTGCTCCAGGGTCAGGCTGATCAACTCGGTGACCCGCAAGCCGCAGGCATACAGCACTTCGAGCATGGCGCGATCACGCAGGCCTACGGGGTCATCCAGCTCGGGGGCGGCCAGTAACGCCTCGACATCCGCCTCGGACAGGGACTTGGGCAGCGGCCGGCCGAGCTGCGGTAAATCCACCTGCAGGGTCGGGTCGCCGGCAATCAGCCCCTCACGCAGCAGAAAGCGGTAGAACCCACGCATGCCGGAGAGCAGGCGCGCCGTCGAACGCGCCTTGTAGCCTTCATTCATGCGCCAGGCCAGGTGGTCGAGAATCAGTCCGCGCCCGACACTGGCCAACTCCAGGTCCCGCGCCTGCAGCCAGCCATTGAACAGCGCCAGATCGCTGCGATAGGCCGCACGGGTATGCGCGGACAAACCCTTCTCCAACCACAGGGTTTCAACAAAACGATCAATCAACGGATGGTCGATGGCAGGCATGCGGTGCTATGGCGGCAATTGAATGCAGGCTAGTCTTTCACAGCCTGGCCACAGAGGGCCAGTAACAGCGCACAAGGACTACCAATGAACGAACAGCAAATCCTCCTGGCTTTCGCCGCTATCGGCGCAAGCGCCCTCGCCTGCCAGTGGCTGGCATGGCGCCTGCGCCTGCCAGCCATTCTATTTCTGCTTATCGCCGGGATACTCGCCGGCCCTGTGCTGGGCTGGCTTGACCCACAGGCACTATTCGGCGATTTGCTGTTCCCCATGGTATCGATGGCCGTCGCACTGATTCTGTTCGAAGGCAGCCTAACCCTGCATCTATCGGAATGGCGAGAGATTGGCAGTGTCGTCAGGCGCATGGTGACGATCGGCGCACTCGCCACCTGGGCCGTGATTGCCATCAGCACGCACTACCTACTGGGCTTTAGCTGGGAGATGGCACTGCTGTTCGGCACCCTGACCCTGGTCACCGGACCGACCGTGATCGTGCCGATGCTGCGTGTTGTGCGCCCCAAGGCGTCGATTGCCAACATCCTGCGCTGGGAAGGCATTGTGATCGACCCGATTGGCGCATTACTCGCCGTTGTTGTGTACAGCTTTATCATTGCCAGCAGTGAGGGCAACGGCTGGCACAGCGGCCTGGGCACCTTCGCCGGGGTAATCGCTTGTGGCAGCCTGTTCGGGGTTGCCGGTGGTTGGTCACTAGGCCAGGTGCTAAGGCGTCAATGGCTCCCGGACTACCTGCATAACCTCGCCGTACTGGCCGCCGTGCTGGGTGCCTTCATTGCCTCAAACTCTGTGATGCATGAGTCCGGCCTGCTCGCGGTCACCTTGATGGGTATGTGGCTGGCAAATATGAAAGGCGTAGATGTTCGGCACATTCTGCACTTCAAAGAAAACCTCAGCGTCCTGCTGATTTCCGGACTGTTCATCCTGCTCGCCGCGCGCCTTGACCTCAGCGCCCTGCTCGCCCTCGGCCCGGCGGTATTGCTGCTACTGCTTATCATCCAGTTTGTTGCCCGCCCACTGAACGTCGCCCTGTCTACCTTTGGTTCCAGCCTCAACTGGCGCGAACGCGCACTACTGGCCTGGATATCGCCCCGCGGCATCGTTGCTGCAGCAGTTTCAGCTATTTTCGCCATCCGCCTCGATGAATTAGGCTACGAGGGGGCCCAGATATTGGTACCGCTCACCTTCGCCGTCATTATCGGCACAGTCGTTCTGCAAAGCGCCACCGCACGCCCCCTCGCAAAACTCCTGAAAGTGGCCGAGCCGGCCCCCAGCGGCTTCCTTATCGTCGGTGCCAACCCGGTGGCCCGTGCACTCGGCACAGCCCTGCAAGATCTCGGCAACCGTGTACTGCTGTGCGACTCCAGCTGGGAGAACATTAGCGCTGCGCGCATGAAAAAGCTGCCTACTTACTTCGGCAACCCCTCCTCACAGGATGCAGAAGCCCATCTGGACCTGGTCGGTCTCGGCCATCTACTGGCACTGTCGCCCTCAAGCGAACTGAATGCACTCGCCTGCATGCACTTTCGCCATGACTTTGCCGCGAGCCGCCGCTTCACCCTGCCCAGCGGCACCGAAAGCCGGCGCAGCGACAAACATCGCAGTCGCGACGCCGTACGTGGCCGCCCTCTGGGCAGCCGTGCACTGAGCTTCCCTCAGTTCGCCAGCCGACTCAGCAAAGGCGCGGAAATTCGTACCACAACCCTGACCAACACCTTTGACTGGGAGGCCTATCAAGCCCTGCATGGTGACAAAGCGGTTGTTTTGCTCGCATGCAACCCAAACGGCTGGATACATATCGCTACCCAGCCACTCGATATTCAGCCAGGCCCGGACTGGACGCTTATCGCGCTGATCGATGCAGAGCAAGAAGCGGCCCGATAGCAGCTGAATACGAGGGCCTACTGGCTCGTCACCCTATCTTTGGATGGGTGACAGATGCCAATTCGCGGCCCATGATTGCACCACGCCACTACAGCACAGCGGGTCCATCCGATGTCCAGCCAACAGCACTCACGTCTTGGTCAAATTCTGATCAACAAAGGCTTGATTAACCGCGGCCAGTTGGATACAGCCATTCAACTGCAACTCACCAACCAGAAACGCCTGGGCGAAACGCTTATCGAGCAAGGCTGGCTAACGGAACGCCAACTTAAAAAGGCTCTGACCAAGCAAAGCAACCTGCGCCTGGCCGCCACCCTGATCGCCGCCCTGCTCAGCCCCTTTCAGATCGCCAGTGCCGATACCCAGCGCAGCCAGCCCAGCGTCATCAGCCAACTGGAACGCCCCCAGAGCCTGCACCCACTGAGCGATACGGAAATGAGCAAGGTCAGCGCACAGGGGCTGGAGGAGTTGCTGCAAGGCTTGTTTCTGCAGGCAGGCAGTGACGACGGCCTGGGCACCATCGGCCAGCTAAGCAAGCTGGTGATGCCGGTACTCAGTAGCCTCGAGACGGAAACCACAATGACCGACGTGCAATACGACACCGGCCACATGAGTTCGGCGGTCAACGCCGACGGCTCGGTCAATGTACGCCTGCCCAGCAGCATCGGCGAACTGCGCTTCGACAATATCCGTGTCGCCAGCGCGCCCCAAGGGCAGAGCTTCGGCAGCCTCAGCCTGCACGATATCGACCTGTCCCAGGCCTCACTGAAAATCAGCCTGAACAAGTAGAGTCGCACACCGCCGGACTGGCCGAGCGGCACAGACAATCACCACCCCCTGAAACGCAAAAAGCAGCCCGAAGGCTGCTTTTTATTGGAAAGCTGAGGCTTAGCCCAGTTTTTCCTTGATGCGTGCTGCCTTACCGGACAGGTCACGGAGGTAGTAAAGCTTGGCTTTACGCACGTCACCACGACGCTTAACGGCCAGGCTGTCGACCAGCGGGCTGTAGGTCTGGAAAGTACGCTCTACGCCAACACCGTTGGAGATTTTACGCACGGTGAAGGCGCTGTTCAGGCCGCGGTTACGCTTGGCGATAACTACGCCTTCGAAAGCCTGCAGACGCTGACGGTCACCTTCCTTCACTTTAACCTGGACAACAACAGTGTCACCCGGTGCAAAGGTCGGGATCTCTTTGCCCATCTGCTCAGCTTCGATCTGCTGGATAATCTTGTTGGTCATGCTGCGCTCCTAAGACTGGCCTTGGCCGGTCATCGATACATTAACTATCGTCCCGCTGGCGGATGTATTCCTCCAGCAGCTTCTTCTCTTCTCCAGAAAGCGAGCGGCTTTCCAGAAGATCGGCACGTCGTTCGCAGGTCCGCCCAAGGGACTGCTGCAAACGCCAGCGCCGGATGTGTTCGTGGTTGCCGCTAAGCAACACTTCGGGAACACGTTTATCCGCATACACCTCCGGGCGGGTGTAGTGCGGGCAGTCGAGCAGGCCATCCGTAAAGGAGTCCTCCTCGGCCGAGGCTGCATGACCCAATGCACCAGGCAAAAGGCGCGTTACCGCATCGATCAGCACCATGGCCGGCAGCTCACCGCCGGACAGGACGTAGTCCCCAATCGACCATTCTTCATCGACATGCGCCTGGATAAAGCGCTCGTCAATGCCTTCGTAGCGGCCGGCAATCAGGATCAAAACCTCCTCATTAGCCAGTTCGCGTACTGCTGACTGTGTCAGCTGGCGACCTTGCGGCGAAAGATAAATCACCTTCGCTTTATCACCTGCGGCGTGCTTGGCATCGAGCAAAGCATCCTCAAGCGGCTTGATCTTCATCACCATGCCTGGGCCACCGCCAAAAGGCCGATCATCCACTGTGTGGTGACGGTCTGTGGTGTAGCTCCGCGGGTTCCAACAGGTCAGTTGCAACAAACCCTGTTTCACCGCGCGGCTGGTAATGCCGTAATCACTGATAGCGGTAAACATTTCCGGGAACAGCGTGATGACTTCAACGCGCAGATTTGGCATCAGGCTTAGAAGTCCGCATCCCAGTCGACCCGCATTTCGCCAGCACTCAGATCAATCGACAGCACACATTGCTCGGTATAGGGCAACAAGCGCTCGCGACCATCCAGGCTGTCGGTGCAGGGTTTGACCACCATCACATCGTTGGCACCGGTTTCTAACAAGTGATCAATCTTGCCGAGCAATTGCCCTGCCTGGTCGATAACCTTGAGACCCTCCAACTGGTACCAGTAGTACTCGCCGTCTGTTAATTCAGGAAACAGATTGCGTGGTACACAGATCTCATAACCGGCAAGAAGGCGTGCCTCTTCACGGTCATCAAGACCCTTAAGCTTCGCGACCAGGAATTTATCACTCCCACGTCCGCCGATCAGCTCTACCTGCTTGACACTGCCTTCACGCCTAAGCGTCCAGGACTTGTACTCCAGCAGATTTGCAACAGGATCAGTAAAGGAATAAACCTTCACCTCACCGCGAACGCCATGTACAGAGTAAATCTTGCCGATAACGATCAAATCATCGGTAGAGTCAGGCGTCGCGCTCATATTGCTCAGGCCGCAGCCTTAGCAGCGTCCTTCAACAACTGGGCAACACGATCAGACGGCTGTGCGCCAACGCTCAGCCAATGGGCCAGGCGATCCTGCTTCACGGACAGACGAACTTCCTGACCGCGAGCGACCGGGTTGAAGAAACCGATCTCTTCTTTGTGCGAACCGTCACGTGGGTTACGGCTGTCAGTCACGTTGATTTTGTAAAACGGGCGCTTTTTGGAGCCGCCAAGGGCAAGACGAATCGTTAGCATGTGAACATAGTTCCTGTAGTCGGTGCTGCAAATCTAAATGCACAGCGGGCATAGGTGCCCGAAAGGCCGCATATTCTAAGGAATATCCGGACTTTTGCAAATGGCTTTTTCGGGCGCATAAGACTGCGCAATCAAGATTTGCCAGAGGGCCGCGATACAAACCGGCCAATCAGCTCCCGCAAAAGGCGGGGTTACTGTGAATTCCCGCTTCCAGCGGGGGATTGCGCCGACATCGCTGCCGACGCGAATTCCTTACATCTTCGGCAGGCCGCCGGGCATCATCCCACCCATGCCACGCATCATCTTGGCCATACCGCCTTTGGCAGTGAATTTCTTCATCATCTTCTGCATCTGCTTGTGCTGCTTGATCAGACGACCAATGTCCTGCACCTGAGTGCCTGACCCCATGGCGATGCGGCGCTTGCGCGAGCCACTGATGACATCGGGATCGCGGCGTTCCTGCGGCGTCATCGAGTTGATGATCGCCTCCATCTGCTTGAACTGCTTCTCGGCCGCGCCCTGGGCGCTGCCCATCTGCGCCAGATTGACCCCACCCATCTGCGGCAGCTTGTCCATCAGGCCGCCAAGCCCCCCCATGTTCTTCATCTGCTGCAGCTGGTCGCGGAAGTCTTCGAGATCGAAGCCCTTGCCCTTCTTCAGCTTCTTGGTGAGCTTCTCGGCCTTTTCCTTGTCCAGGGTCTGCTCGGCCTGCTCGATCAGGCTGAGCACATCGCCCATACCGAGGATGCGCGAAGCGATACGCTCCGGATGGAAGGGCTCGAGCGCCTCGGTCTTCTCGCCCATGCCGATAAACTTGATCGGCTTGCCGGTGATATGCCGCACGGACAGCGCCGCACCGCCACGAGCATCACCATCGACCTTGGTCAGCACCACGCCGGTCAGCGGCAGCGCGTCATTGAAGGCCTTGGCGGTATTGGCGGCGTCCTGGCCAGTCATGGCGTCGACCACGAACAGGGTTTCCACCGGCTTGATTGCCGCGTGCAACGCCTGGATCTCGGCCATCATCTCGGCGTCGATGGCCAGGCGACCGGCGGTATCGACGATCACCACATCAATAAACTTGAGCTTGGCTTCCTTGATCGCCGCCTCGGCGATATCCACCGGCTTCTGACTGAGATCGGAAGGAAAGAAGGTCACCCCGATATCGCTGGCCAGGGTTTCCAGCTGCTTGATCGCCGCCGGGCGATAAACGTCGGCGGACACCACCAGCACAGTCTTCTTCTTGCGTTCCTTGAGGAAGCGCGCCAGCTTGCCGACCGTGGTGGTCTTGCCCGCACCCTGCAGGCCAGCCATCAGGATCACGGCCGGCGGCACGGCATTCAGCGCCAGGTCCTCGTTGGCCGCGCCCATCAGCTCTTCAAGCTCGGCGCGCACGACCTTCACAAAGGCCTGGCCTGGAGTCAGGCTTTTCGACACCTCGGTGCCGACCGCACGGTCCTTGACCTTATTGACGAAGTCCTTGACCACCGGCAAGGCAACGTCGGCCTCCAGCAAGGCCATGCGCACTTCACGCAGAGTGTCCTTGATGTTGTCTTCGCTCAGCTTGGCTTTGCCGGTGACATTTCGCAGGGTCTGCGAGAGGCGGTCTGTCAGATTTTCGAACATGCGCGTTCCTTTCAGGCTCTATCGAGCCGAGGGTGGGCTTGCAACAGGTGGCGGATTATAGCGGAGACGAGAGAGCACCGACACCGCCAGACGCTTTCGTGGCGCACGAGTTGTATGCCACACTGAGCCCCTTTCGGGTTTGCCTGACAAGGATTTATGCACCCTCTGCTACCCAGCCTCGCTGCCGCCGGTCTCTATGCCGCTGCCGCCTTCTATCAGGGCTTGCGCCTGCAACAGCGCAGCACCTCCAATAAACGCCTGCTGGTGCTGCTCGGCGTACTCGCCCTGATGTTCCATGGCGGCAGCCTGTTTATGCAAATGTTCGACGGCAGCGGTCTATTTCTCGACTTTTTCAAGGCCGCCAGCCTGATCGCCGCCGCCGTGATCCTGCTGACCCTGCTGGCCTGCTCGCGGATCCCGGTGGAAAACCTGCTGCTGCTGCTATTCCCCCTGGGTTTCCTGACCGTACTGCTCGCTCAATTTATGCCCAGCGGCACCACCCAGGCCATCGACGAGGCCCCCGGCATACTGGCGCATATCCTGCTGTCGATCACCGCCTACGGCATGCTCACCATTGCCGTATTTCAGTCGCTACTGGTGCTGCTGCAGGATCATCAGCTCAAGCACAAGCACCCCTCCGGACTGATCAAAAACTTCCCACCCCTGCAGACCATGGAGAGCCTGCTGTTCGGCTTCCTCTGGGCCGGCTGGCTGCTGCTGTCGCTGTCGCTACTCTCGGGGGCGCTGTTTATCAATGACCTGCTGGCCCAGCACCTGGTCCACAAGACCATCCTCTCGGGCTTTGCCTGGGTGGTGTTTGCCGTTCTGCTGTGGGGCCGCCACCAGCTTGGCTGGCGCGGACACAAAGCGATCCGCTGGACCCTGGCCGGCTTCTGTCTGCTGATGCTGGCCTACTTCGGCAGCAAGCTGGTCCGCGAATTCATCCTGCATATCTGAGACCCCTTTCGTGGACGACCTGCACTCAAGCTATCTGCTTGGCCTGTTGATATTTCTGATCCTCTGCTCGGCATTCTTCTCCAGCTCGGAGACCGGCATGCTCAGCCTCAATCGCTACCGCCTCAAGCATATGGCCAAGGAAGGGCACAAGGGCGCGACCCGCGTGACCCGCCTACTGAGCCGTCCGGACCGCCTACTGGGCACCATCCTGGTGGGCAACAACGTGGTCAATATTCTCGCCGCCTCCATCGCCACCGTACTGGCCGTGGATATCTGGGGCGAAGCCGGGATTGCCATCGCCACCGCCGGCCTGACCATAGTGGTACTGATTTTCGGCGAGATTACGCCCAAGACCCTGGCCGCCCTGCGCCCTGAGCTGGTGGCCTTCCCCGCCAGCCGCGTACTACTGCTACTGCAACGCCTGCTCTACCCGGTGGTCTGGGCAACCAGTTCGATCAGCAACATGCTGCTGCGCCTGCTCGGCGTCGACCCGTCGCAACGGGCCAGCG
Source organism: Pseudomonas sp. EA_105y_Pfl2_R69 (assembly GCF_963970915.1). Classification (NCBI taxonomy): domain Bacteria; kingdom Pseudomonadati; phylum Pseudomonadota; class Gammaproteobacteria; order Pseudomonadales; family Pseudomonadaceae; genus Pseudomonas; species Pseudomonas sp. EA_105y_Pfl2_R69. The sequence goes on along the minus strand of NZ_CAXAOO010000001.1, from coordinate 1,169,160 downwards.
ACAGCCTGTCCACCGAAGAACTGCGCAGCGTGGTACGCGAGTCCGGCCCCGGCATGCCGAAAAACCGCCAGAACATGCTGCTCGGCATCCTCGACCTGGAGCGGGTCACGGTGGATGACATCATGATCCCGCGCAACGAAGTGACCGGCATCAACCTGGACGACGACCTCGAGAACATCATCAATCTGCTGACCAACACCACCCACACCCGCCTGCCGGTATTTCGCACCGATATCAATCAGATCGAAGGCATCGTGCATATGCGCCAGATTGCCCGACTGCTGACCCACAACGAGCTGAGCAAAGAGGCACTACTGGCGGCCTGCAACGAGCCGTACTTCGTGCCCGAAGGCACCCCGCTGTCGACCCAGCTGATCAACTTCCAGAAACAGAAGCGGCGTATCGGCATCGTGGTCGACGAATATGGCGATGTAATCGGCATCGTCACCCTGGAAGACATCCTCGAAGAGATCGTCGGCGACTTCAGCAAGAAGGACAGCCTGCGCAGCCCGGATATCCACCCCCAGGAAGACGGCACCCAGGTGATCGACGGCGCGGCCTATATCCGCGAAGTGAACAAGGCCCTGGACTGGCACCTGCCCTGCGACGGCCCGAAGACCCTCAACGGCCTGATCACCGAAGCCCTGGAAAGCATTCCGGAAAGCGCGGTTTGCCTGAAAATCGGCCCCTATCGCCTGGAAATCCTGCAATCCTCGGAAAACCGGGTGAAAACCGTGCGTGCCTGGAAAGCCAGCACCAAGGTCACGACCGAGCAGGAGCAGGCGCAAGACTAGCCGCCAGACTGACCGCCAGCCCTTCAGCCCAGACGCGATAGCCAAGGGCCGAGGGATGATAACCGTCGCACGCCAGGTAATCGCCGGAAAATTCCAGCTCGACCCCATGGTGCCCTGCCCCCAGGCTACTCGCCAGGCGGCGCAGGTGCCGATCCAGCAATGCCCCGCGCATGCCAAGCAGTCGCCGCAACAGCCAGGGCAATGCGGTGAAATGCTCCAGCGGCGGCACACCGCTAAAGGCCACCTGGGCACCCCGCCCCTGCAGCGCACCGGCCATGCAGGCCAGTGCAGCCTGCCAGCGACGCAACGACGTCAGCCCAGTCGTGTCGTTAACCCCGAAGACCAGCAGCGCCAGATCGAAAGGCTGATCCAGCACCTGCGGCAACAAGCGCGCGCAGGCCTGTTCCGCGCTGATGCCATTTTCGCCGCAGGCGCGCCAGGCCACGGGCCGCCCGCAGCGGCGCGCCAGGGCCTCGGCCAGTTGCCCGACCAGGGCCGCCTGCAGACGACTGACCCCGACGCCCACCACGGTGGATTCGCCCAGCACCAGCAAGCGCAATGGCACGCCCGCCTGCTCGGCTGCAGCCAGCCCCTGCCGCGCCCCCTCGGCAGGCGGCAACCTGAGCGCCCGACGGCGGGTATAGAGTGCTTGCGGCACCACCAGTGGCGACAGCAGCGCCAGCCCCAGCCACCAGAGACCGGCGCGCAAACGGCTCACAACTCGACGCTGACCGCCTGCGCCGCCCGGCTCGCCTTGTCCCGCGCCGCCTGCAGCGACTCATCCCGCGCCAGGGCCACGCCCATACGCCGGTGGCCATTGACTTCCGGCTTGCCGAACAGACGCAGGGCGGTGTCGGGCTCAGCCAGCGCCGCCCCCAGATTGCCGAAACTGACTTGGCGCGACTCGCCCTCGACCAGAATCACCGCCGAGGCGGATGGCCCCAGCTGGCGAATCGCCGGAATCGGCAGGCCGAGAATGGCCCGAGCATGCAAGGCGAATTCCGACAGGTCCTGGGAAATCAGGGTAACCAGGCCGGTGTCGTGGGGCCGCGGCGAGATTTCGCAGAACCACACCTGATCGCCCTTGACGAACAGCTCGACGCCGAACAACCCGCGCCCACCCAGCGAACCTGTGACCGCCAAAGCAATGCGCTCGGCTTCGGCCCGGGCCTTGGCGCTCATCGGCTGCGGCTGCCAGGACTCCTGGTAGTCGCCCTTGACCTGGCGATGGCCAACCGGCGCGCAGAAGGTGGTGCCGCCGGCGTGGCGCACGGTGAGCAGGGCAATTTCATAATCGAAGTCGACAAAGCCTTCGACTATCACCCGGCCCTTACCGGCGCGGCCGCCCGCCTGGGCGTAATCCCAGGCGACTTGCAGATCATCCGCGCTCTTCAGCACGGACTGGCCTTTGCCCGAAGAGCTCATGATCGGCTTGATCAGGCAGGGAAAACCAATGCTCTCGACCGCGGCCCGGCACTGCTCGAAAGAATCGGCAAACCGATAAGGCGAAGTCGGCAAACCCAGCTCTTCAGCGGCCAGCCGGCGGATACCTTCGCGGTTCATGGTCAGCTGCGCGGCACGGGCGCTGGGGATCACGGTATAGCCTTCACTCTCCAGCTCGACCAGGGTCGCGGTGGCGATGGCCTCGATTTCCGGGACTATGTAGTGGGGCTTTTCCAGTTCGATCACCGCGCGCAGTGCGTCGCCGTCGAGCATATTGAGCACATGGCTGCGATGAGCCACCTGCATGGCCGGAGCATTGGCGTAGCGGTCCACGGCAATCACCTCGACGCCCAGGCGCTGCAGCTCGATCACCACTTCCTTGCCCAGCTCGCCAGAGCCACACAACAGCACACGGGTCGCGCTCGGCGACAAAGGGGTTCCGATACGGGGCATGGTGAATCCTCAAACTGATCACGAAAGTTACAGCAGAATGCCTTTGGCCGTGGCGCGCGCATGGCACAGCCCCAGCACCTGGCGGCGCTCGGCGTTGTCCATCAGGCTCCAGCGAGTGATTTCGGCGACATTACGCTGGCAACCGATGCAGATATCCTCATCATCGAGGGCGCAAACATGCACGCAGGGCGAAGCAACCGGGCGCTCCTGCCCGCTCACTCGTCCTGCTCCGCCAGCTCGCGGGCATAGCGCTGGGCGTTGTGCACATAGTGGGCGGCGCTGGCTTCGAGCATCTTCTTCTGCGCCTCGGTCAACTCGCGCACCACCTTGCCGGGCGAACCCATGACCAGGGAGCCATCGGGAATCTCCTTGCCTTCACCGATCAGGCTATTGGCCCCGATGATGCAGTACTTGCCGATCTTCGCCCCGTTGAGCACCACGGCATTGATACCGATCAGACTGTAGTCACCCACCGAACAGCCATGCAGCATGGCGTTGTGGCCGATGGTCACGCCCTTGCCGATATTCAGCGGGAAGCCCATATCGGTGTGCATCACGGTGCCGTCCTGCACATTGCTGTTCTCGCCGATATGGATCTGCTCGTTGTCGCCACGCAGCACGGCGTTGAACCAGACGCTCGCGCCGGGCTCCAGCTTGACCTTGCCCACCAGCACGGCATTGGGCGCGACCCAGCTGTCGGCATGGGCTTCGACACGGGATTGACCCAGGCGATAGTTCATCCAGATAGTCCTCGGCTCACCCTCAGGTGAGCTTGATAAAGTGCTCGGGAGGGCGATGCATGTCGATAGCGGCATCGTCGTAAATCAGGTTGACCAGTTCGACCAGCATGATCGCGGTCAGGCCCCAGATCTTGTATTCGCCATAGCGGTAACTCGGCACATACCAGCTGCGCCCGAGGTAATCGATGCGGTGGGTGGTCTCACGCGGGTCGTCGCGGAAAAACGCCAAGGGCACGCTAAACACCGCGGCGATTTCATCGTCGTTGGCTTGGTAGTCGACAAAGTCCGGCACCAGCCCGACATAGGGCGTGACCTGAATACCGTGGCGCGAAACCAGGGTGCTGAGCGGCCCGATCACCTCAACCAGGCCGGGCGGCAGGCCGATTTCCTCCTGCGCCTCACGCAGGGCGGTGCGAATCAGGTCGGCATCTTCGGGGTCGCGCCGGCCACCGGGAAAGGCCACCTCGCCGCCATGGGTGGACAGCCCGCTGGCGCGCAAGGTCAACACCACTTCGGGCTCGTCGCTGCGGGTAATGGGAACCAGCACCGCGGCCTGCGGATAGTCGTTGGTGGTCTGCAGCAGGTGCGGGCTATAGCCACGCATGCGATGGAGCAGCTCGTCCAGCATGGATATTCTCGATCTTTGTTCTGCCCCGATAATGGCACGAAAGCAACGCGCAGCCCAAGCCCCGAACCGACTGCGGCCACGCCTCGAGAGCAGGCCTCGCGCCCACGGCGCTTGCCGAGCATAGCGCCGCCGCGCCAAGATAGCCTTAACCACTCCCGAGTAGCCGGCATGAAGTTCTGTAGCAACTGCGGCAGCCCCGTCACCCTGCTCGTCCCCACGGGCGACAACCGCCTGCGGCATGTCTGCGGGCACTGCCAGGCCATCCACTACCAGAACCCGCGCATCATCGCCGGCTGCCTGCCGGTATGGCACGACCAGGTGCTGCTGTGTAGGCGCGCCATCGAGCCACGGCGCGGCTACTGGACCCTGCCCGCGGGCTTTATGGAGAACGGCGAGACCCTGGAACAGGCCGCCGCCCGCGAAACCCACGAAGAAGCCTGCGCCCGGGTACGCGACCTGAGCCTCTATACCCTGTTCGACCTGCCGCATATCAATCAGGTGTATATGCTGTTCCGTGCCGAACTGGTCGACCTCGACTTTGCCGCAGGCGAGGAAAGCCTCGAGGTGCAGCTGTTCCACGAACAGGACATCCCCTGGTCCGAGCTGGCTTTCCCGACCATCGGCCGTACCCTAGAATGCTACTTCGCTGACCGCCGCGAGCAACACTTCCCGGTCCGCAACGAGCCGCTCGAAGCCTTGCGCGCGCATTACAAGAAAGCTTTTTGATTGACGGAAACGATGATGCGCTGGTTGCTAGCCCTACTCTGCCTGACCTTTACCCTGACCACTCAGGCCACGACCACCGTCACCCTCGGCGGCAAGACCATCGACAAGGTGCTGGTGCTCAAATCCGAGCGCAAGCTGCACCTGCAGAGCCGCGGCGAAACCCTCAAATCCTACCGGATGTCCCTGGGCAAGCAGCCCGTGGGAGCCAAGCGCCGCGAAGGCGACCTGCGCACCCCAGAGGGCTTCTATTGGATCGACTGGCGCAAGAACAGCGATAAGTACCAGCTCTCCATGCATATTTCCTACCCCAATGCGCGGGACCAAGCCCAGGCACGCAAGCAAGGCGTGGCGGCCGGCGGCATGATCATGATTCACGGCACGCCACTGGACGAGGAATACCCCGAGTGGTTCTTCCACACACTGGACTGGACCGAAGGCTGTATTGCCCTGAAAAATGACGATATGCGCGAGGTCTGGGGACTGGTCAAAGACGGCACGCTGATTGAAATACGCCCCTGAGCACAGATGTAAAAACACAGTTTTCGGTTAATGCCGTGCATTTTTCTGGGCTAAAAACCGTAGGGTGCGCCGCGCGCACCAGCCTAGACAGAATCGCTCGGTGCGCACGGCGCACCCTACGACAATGAAGCCCACGACCTAGCGGCGACACACCCACAAAAAAGGCACCTTTGTGGTGCCTTCTCCCTGCAGAAACCTTAGAACTGGATATCCGAAAGCCGCCACACCTCAAAAGCCGGCGTTTCATAAGGGTGGCTGTGCTTCAACGCCTTGACCGCATCGTGGATCAGCTCGTCGGCCACCACCAGTTCGACCTTCCACTCGGCCACCTGCTTGATCGCCCCGATCTGCCCGACGAACGGCTGACTGCCTTCCAGCGGCCGAAACTGGCCCTGCCCCAGGGTCTGCCAGCAGCAACTGTCATACGCCCCTATACGGCCGCCACCGGCTGTAAAAATGGCTTTTTTCACCCCATCCAGGTGAGTTTCCGGCACATAAAAACACAGCTTGTACATCAAGGTCTCCAAGGGCACGACCGATCAAAAAAGCGCGCGAATGATGCCACACAATAATGGCACTTTGCCTTATTCACGGTTCGTGGTGCTCATCACAGTTGCCAGCTATGACCCGACAATTGCGCCGACGTTCAGTACCGCCATGCACCTTGAGCGTAGCTCGCCCACGCGCGCACCCCACGCCACTTGTCAGCTCGCCGCGCAGCATCCGCACGCTGCCCCACCGCCGCGCCTAGAGGCCACGCCAGAAACGTCGCCAGCGCTCGCGAAAACCCTGCACGGGCGGGTTATGGCTGCCATCGCAATAGGGCAGGTGCCGCGAACGGGCGCAACGGCACAGCAGCAGGAGTTGCTGTTGAACGGGTTGGAGACGAAGTCCATGGCTGCAGCCTGGGCTGCAATCGGGAAGCCGGGGCGAACGCCCGCAGCGGCACAGCAGCAAGGTCGCGCCAGGCTCGACCTGGCGCACCTCGGGCAGGATGGGCGCGGACTTATCCATCGGCCCGCGCCACCCCGATCAATCCACCCAGACCCGGGCGTTGCGGAACATACGCAGCCAGCCGGCGTCTTCCTGCCAGTCATCCGGCTTCCAGGAGTTCTGCACGGCGCGGAACACCCGCTCCGGGTGCGGCATCATGATGGTCACGCGGCCGTCGCGACTGGTCAGGCCGGTGATACCGCGTGGCGAACCGTTGGGGTTGGCCGGGTAGGTTTCGCTGACCTTGCCGTGGTTGTCGATAAAGCGCATGGCCACGCAACCGGACAGGTCGGCCTCGAGCAAGGCTTCCTCGCTCTCGAACTCGGCATGGCCTTCACCGTGGGCGATGGCGATTGGCATGCGCGAACCGGCCATCCCGCGCAGGAAGATCGAGGCCGACTCCTGCACCTGAACCATGGCCACCCGCGCCTCGAACTGCTCCGAGCGGTTGCGCACGAAGTGCGGCCAGAACTCGCTGCCGGGGATCAGCTCGTGCAGGTTGCTCATCATCTGGCAGCCGTTGCACACGCCCAGGGCGAAGCTGTCCTTGCGCTCGAAGAAGGCCTGGAAGCCATCACGGGCCCGGCTGTTGAACAGCACCGACTTGGCCCAGCCCTCACCTGCACCGAGCACGTCGCCGTAGGAGAAGCCGCCGCAGGCGACCAGGCCCTTGAACTCGTCCAGGCTGACTCGACCGCTGAGGATATCACTCATATGCACGTCGATTGCGTTGAAACCGGCGCGATCGAAGGCTGCGGCCATTTCCACCTGGCCGTTGACGCCCTGCTCGCGCAGCACGGCGATCTGCGGACGCACACCTTTGCGGATATAGGGGGCACTGATGTCTTCGTTGACATCGAAGCCGAGTTTGACCGACAGGCCCGGATTGTCTTCTTCCAGCAGCGCGTCGAATTCCTGATCGGCGCACTGGACGTTGTCGCGCAGACGCTGGATGCGGTAGCTGGTTTCGCTCCACTGGCGCTGCAGCAGGCGGCGCTGGCCGGCGAATACCGGCTGACCGTTGAAGCCGATTGCCACGGCATCGCTGTTGACCGGTTGGCCGATCACCGCCACGCAATCGCCCAGGCCGGCGGCACTGAACTGCGCCAGCACTTCCGGGGTGGCGTCCTGATGCACCTGGATCACCGCGCCCAGCTCTTCGTTGAACAGCACGGCGGCCAGCTCATTACTGTCGCCGGCCAGGGCATCGAGGAACAGATTCAGCCCGCAGTGACCGGCAAAGGCCATCTCCAGGGCGGTGACCAGCAGGCCACCGTCGGAGCGGTCGTGGTAGGCGAGGATATGACCATCGGCGTTGAGGCCCTGGATCACCGCGAAGAAGGCCTTGAGGTCTTCGGCGTCATCCACATCCGGGGCCTGGCTGCCGAGCTTGCCGTAGACCTGAGTGAGGATCGAGGCGCCCAGACGGTTCTGCCCACGGCCCAGATCGATCAGGATCAGGTCGGTTTCGCCCTTGTCCATGCGCAGTTGCGGGGTCAGGGTCTTGCGGATATCGCCGACCGGGGCGAAGCCGGTAACAACCAATGACAGCGGCGAGGTCACGCTCTTCTCCGCGCCGTCATCCTGCCAGCGGGTCTTCATCGACATCGAGTCCTTGCCCACCGGGATGGTGATACCCAGCTCGGGGCACAGCTGCATACCGACTGCTTGAACTGTGTCGTACAGACGGGCATCTTCGCCCGGGTGGCCGGCGGCGGCCATCCAGTTGGCGGACAGTTTGATATCGGAAATCTTCTCGATGCGCGAAGCGGCCAGGTTGGTCAGGGTTTCGCCAATCGCCATGCGCCCGGACGCCGCAGCATCGAGCAGCGCCAGCGGCGTGCGCTCGCCCATGGCCATGGCTTCACCGGTGTAGACGTCGAAGCTGGTGGCGGTGACCGCGCAATCGGCCACCGGCACCTGCCACGGGCCGACCATCTGATCGCGGGCCACCAGACCGGTAATGGTGCGGTCGCCGATGGTGATCAGGAAGCTCTTGCTGGCCACGGCCGGGTGATGCAGCACGCGGGTCACGGCTTCATCGATGGCCAGGGTGCTGGCATCGAAATCGTCACCCAGCTCGCTTTCCCGGGTGGCCGAGCGGTGCATGCGCGGGGCCTTGCCGAGCAGAACGTTGAGCGGCATATCCACGGCGTTGTTGCCGAAATGGCTGTCGGTCACGGTCAGGTGGGCTTCTTCGGTGGCCTCACCGACCACGGCAAACGGGCAACGCTCGCGTTCGCAGATCGCCTTGAAGCGCTCGAAGTCGGCGGCATCCACCGCCAGCACGTAACGCTCCTGGGATTCGTTGCTCCAGATTTCGTGCGGGGCCATGCCCGGCTCGTCATTGGGCACATTGCGCAGCTCGAAGCGCCCGCCGCGCCCGCCGTCGTTGACCAGTTCCGGGAAGGCGTTGGACAGACCGCCCGCGCCGACGTCGTGGATAAAGGCGATGGGGTTGTGCTCGCCCAGCTGCCAGCAACGGTCGATAACCTCCTGGCAGCGGCGCTCCATTTCCGGGTTCTCGCGCTGTACCGAGGCGAAATCCAGGTCGGCCGAACTGGCACCGGTGGCGACCGACGAAGCGGCACCGCCGCCCAGGCCGATCAGCATGGCCGGGCCGCCGAGCACGATAAGCTTGGCCCCTACAGTGATCTCGCCCTTCTGCACGTGATCTGCACGGATGTTGCCCATGCCGCCGGCCAGCATGATCGGCTTGTGGTAACCACGCACTTCTTCACCACGCGGGGTCTGGATCGCCTGCTCGAAGGTGCGGAAGTAGCCGGTCAGGGCCGGGCGGCCGAATTCGTTGTTGAACGCCGCGCCACCCAGCGGGCCTTCGATCATGATGTCCAGAGCGGTGACGATGCGCTCGGGCTTGCCATAAGGCACTTCCCAGGGCTGCTCGAAACCCGGGATCTGCAGGTTGGAGACGGTGAAACCGGTCAGACCCGCCTTGGGCTTGGCACCACGACCGGTCGCGCCTTCGTCGCGAATCTCGCCACCGGAACCAGTGGAGGCACCGGAGAACGGTGAGATGGCGGTCGGATGGTTGTGGGTTTCCACCTTCATCAGGATATGCACCGGCTCCTGGGTCGCGCCGTACTGGCGGGTTTGCGCGTCCGGGAAGAAGCGCCCGGCGGTGTGCCCGACTATCACCGAAGCGTTGTCCTTATAAGCAGACAGCACGCCTTCGTTGTGCATCTGATAGGTGTTCTTGATCATGCCGAACAGGGATTTTTCCTGGCTCTGGCCGTCGATATCCCAGCTGGCATTGAAGATCTTGTGCCGGCAATGCTCGGAGTTGGCCTGGGCGAACATCATCAGTTCGATGTCGTGGGGGTTGCGCCCCAGGTCATTGAAGCTGCTCACCAGGTAGTCGATTTCGTCCTCGGCCAGGGCCAGGCCCAGTTCGACGTTGGCCTGCTCCAGGGCGGCGCGGCCGCCACCCAGCACATCCACCGCGGTCAGCGGCCTGGGCTGGGCGTGGCTGAACAGCGCGCCGGCCCCTTCCAGGTTATCCAGCACCAGCTGGGTCATGCGGTCGTGCAGCAGCTCGGCGACCTGCTGCGCGTCGTTGGCGCTCAGCTCGCCAGTCACGTAATAGGCCAGGCCGCGCTCGATGCGCTGAATCTTCGCCAGGCCGCAGTTGCGGGCGATATCGCTGGCCTTGCTCGACCAGGGAGAGATAGTGCCGAAACGCGGAATGGTCAGAAACAGGCGGCCGCTGGGCTCCTGCACCGGCACACTCGGGCCGTATTTCAGCAAACGGGCCAGCACCTGCTCTTCATCGGCATTCAGAACGCCGCTAACTTCGGCAAAATGCGCGAACTCGGCATACAGCCCAGTGACAGCGGGTACCTTGCCGGTCAGTTGTTCGAGCAATTTACCGTGACGAAAAGCAGAAAGGGCGGGAGCGCCGCGCAGGATCAACATCGGGGACAGCCTCTGGGAAGGGGGTGTACTTTGAGGCCGTGCATTCTAGCCTAAAGCGTCGCCAACAGCACCCGCGGCAGCACGAATCGCGCTAGCAGAGAAGCGCTGCACTGTCGAGATATGGCGCGCCCCATGCTTTGCGTATACTGCGCCAATGTTTGCTCAATCTGCGTTCCGTCCGCGCTGTGCCCGCTGGCTGTCGGCGATCGGAATCCTCCTGCTGCTCGGCGGCTGCGCTGAAGAACCCAGCACACTCGAGCGCGTTCAGGCGGAGGGTGTACTGCGGGTGATCACCCGTAACAGCCCGGCCACCTATTTCCAGGACCGTAACGGCGAAACCGGCTTCGAATACGAGCTGGTCAAGCGCTTTGCCGACGACCTGGGCGTCGAGCTGAAAATCGAAACCGCCGACCACCTCGACGATCTGTTTACCAGCCTGGGCCAGCCCGGCGGCCCGGTGCTGGCCGCCGCCGGCCTGGTCGAAAGCGCCAGCCGGCGACAGAGCGCACGCTTCTCCCTGCCCTACCTGGAGGTCACCCCCCAGGTGATCTACCGCAACGGCCAGCAGCGCCCCACCCGCCCGGCCGACCTCGCGGGCAAGCGCATCCTGGTTCTCAAGGGCAGCAGCCACGCCGAACAACTGCAGGCATTGCAGGCGCAACTGCCCGAGCTGAGTGTCGAGGAGTCCGCCGCGGTGGAAGTGGTCGACCTGCTGCGCATGGTCGACGAGGGACAGATCGACCTGACCCTGGTCGACTCCAACGAACTGGCGATGAATCAGGTGTACTTCTCCAACGTACGGGTGGCCTTCGACCTGGGCGACTCGCAGAACCTGGCCTGGGCGGTCGCCCCCGGGGAAGACACCAGCCTGCTGGACGAAATCAACGCCTTTATCGAACGCGCGCACAAGAATGGCAGCCTGCAGCGCCTGAAGGATCGCTATTACGGTCACGTCGACGTACTCGGCTATGTCGGTGCCTACACCTTTGCCAAACACCTGCAGCAGCGCCTGCCGCGCTACGAACAGTTCTTCCGCCAGGCGGCGCAGAACAACCAGGTCGACTGGCGCCTGCTGGCTGCCATGGGCTATCAGGAATCACTCTGGCAACCGACCGCCACCTCGAAGACCGGCGTACGTGGCCTGATGATGCTGACCCTGCGCACCGCCCAGGCCATGGGCGTGTCCAACCGACTCGACCCCAAGCAGAGTATCGACGGCGGAGCCAAGTACATCGCCCACGTGAAAAAGCAGCTGCCGCAGAGCATCGAGGAACCGGATCGCACCTGGTTCGCCCTGGCCGCCTACAACGTCGGCGGCGGCCACCTGGAAGATGCGCGCAAGCTGACCCAGGCCGAAGGCCTGGACCCGAACAAGTGGCTGGATGTGCAGAAGATCCTGCCGCGCCTGGCGCAGAAGCAGTGGTACAGCAAGACCCGTTACGGCTACGCCCGCGGCGGCGAGCCGGTGCATTTCGTGCGCAACATCCGCCGCTATTACGACATCCTCACCTGGGTCACCCAGCCGCAGCTGGAAGGCACCCAGCTGGCCGACAGCAGCCTGCATGTGCCCGGGGTGAACAAGACGCCGCCGCCGGAAGAACTGCCGCCGCTGTAGTCCGGCACCTGCCCAGCCCCGGATTGCGCCTCGTGTTTCGCCTGCCGTTCTCCGCGGGAGGGCTGAAGCGCTGAGAACCTCTACCGCGTTGCACGGCGCATCTTGAAAAACTCGCTAAGCACCGCACCGCATTCCTCGGCCAGCACCCCGCCCTCGATCAACACCCGATGATTGAGAAATGCCTGATCGAAGAACTCACCGCGACTCACGGCCACCCCGGCCTTGGGCTCGGTTGCGCCATACACCACGCGCTGCACCCGCGCATGCACGATCAGCCCGGCGCACATGCTGCACGGTTCCAGAGTCACATACAGGGTGCTGCCCGGCAGGCGGTAGTTGTCCACGGCCCGGGCAGCGGCACGTATCGCCACCATCTCGGCATGGGCGCTGGGGTCATGACTGGAAATCGGGCAATTGAAACCGCGCCCGACAATCTCGCCGTCCTGCACCAGCACTGCACCGACCGGCACCTCGCCCAGGGTCGCCCCCTCAGCGGCCAGGGCCAGAGCCTCACGCATGAAATGCGCGTCGCGTGAGCGGTCGATGATTTGTACTCTTTTCATGGGTTGAATCCGTAGGATGGAAAACCGCGAAGCGTTTACCACCAAAAAAGCCGGTGGATGTAAAAAGCGACACCCACCCTACGCCACCTCAATCGAGGCCATCAGGCCGGTTTCCATATGGTCGATCACATGGCAGTGGAACATCCACACCCCGGGATTATCGGCGACCAGCGCCACCCGCGCACTTTCGTTCTTGCCCAGCAGGTAGGTGTCGGTGAAATACGGAATAACCGCCTTGCGATTGGACGCCAGCACCTTGAAGGTCATGCCATGCAGGTGGATCGGGTGCTGATACTGGCTGAGGTTGCGCAACTCGAAGATATAGCTTTTGCCCAACTGCAGGCTGGCAATCGGCCGATCGGCACAGGTCTTGTCATTGATATCCCAGGCCTGGCCATTGATCTGCCAGAAGCGGTGGGCCGCGCCCTGGGCCAGACCCACGGAAACGGCCCCGGCCCACTCGAAGTTGAACCGCAGGGTTTCGGCAGCAGCCAGATCCGGCTCGGCAACCGGGTTGGCCGGCAAGGCTGGCGGCCATTCGCCCGCCACCTCGGCACTGGGCTGCGCGCGCAGGGTCGCCAGACGCAATGGGCCGTTGCGCAGCGACAGCTCTACGCCGGCCGACGGCACCTTCAGCCCCAGTTCGAGACGCATGCCCGGCCCCAGCCAGTACTCCTTGCCCAGCGGTCGGGGCTCGACCGGATTGCCGTCCAGCGCATAGATGCGTGCATCCGCGCCGGGCAGGTTGAGGCGATAGGTCAGGGTGTTATCCAGATTGATCAGGCGCAGACGCACCACCTGCCCGGCCGGCAAATCCAGGGTGGGCGCGTGCACGCCATTGACCGTACTCAGCCGCCCCGGCGTGCCGCCACGCGCGGCCTCGCGCGGCACGCTGAAGGCAGTGAAGGCACCTCGCTCGTCGATATGCCAGCTTTTCAGGTTAAGCGTGTGGTCATGGCGAAAGCCCGTCGGCTCACGCTCATCGACAATCAAAGCGCCGACCAGGCCGCGACCCAGCTGCTCGCCGCTGGCGACATGGGGGTGATACCAGAAGCTGCCGGCATCGGGGGTGATGAAGTTGTAGTCGAAGTATTCACCCGGCAGCACCGGCAGCTGCGAAACATAGGGCACGCCGTCCATGGCCAGCGGCAGGCGAATGCCATGCCAGTGGATGGTGGTCGGCACCTCCAGCTTATTAATAAAGCGCACGCGCAAGCGCTCGCCCTGACGGCAGCGCAACTCCACACCAGGCGCCTGACCACCGTAGGCCCAGGCCGGTGTGGTATGCCCCGACACCAGCTCGATATCCAGCGGCGCGGCGATCAGTTCATAGTCATGGGTCGCCACATTTTCCGGACGGCCCAGCCAATAGCGCACGCCGCCAGCACCGAGGCCGACAACGCCAAGACCAGCCAGGCCGACCAGCATTTGTCTGCGGGTAAAGGACATAGGGATTCCCGTAGCCCGGATGCAATCCGGGAAGATATCAGCCCGGATTTAATCCGGACTACCAATTGCAATATCTTCTCATTTAAGCGGCGGGACTGACGACCCCGAAAAACGGACAGGATGCCGCAGCAGAAACGACAAGGGCAGCTTTCGCTGCCCTTGCCGGCTACATCACTCCCACTCGATGGTGGCAGGCGGCTTGCTCGACACGTCGTAGGTGACGCGGGAGATGCCCTCGATCTCGTTGATGATGCGGTTGCTGACTTTCTCCAGCAGCTCGTAGGGCAGGTGCGCCCAGCGGGCGGTCATGAAGTCGATGGTTTCCACCGCGCGCAGGGCCACGACCCAGGCGTAACGACGGCCGTCACCGACCACGCCGACCGACTTGACCGGCTGGAACACCACGAAGGCCTGACTGGTCTTGTGGTACCAGTCGAAGTTACGCAGCTCTTCGATAAAGATATGGTCGGCGCGACGCAGGATGTCGGCGTATTCCTTCTTCACTTCGCCGAGGATGCGCACGCCCAGACCCGGGCCCGGGAACGGATGGCGGTAGACCATGTCGTAGGGCAGGCCCAGCTCCAGGCCGATGCGCCGTACTTCATCCTTGAACAGCTCGCGCAACGGCTCCACCAGCTTGAGGTTCATCTCCTCCGGCAGGCCGCCGACGTTGTGGTGCGACTTGATCACGTGGGCCTTGCCGGTCTTGGCACCGGCCGACTCGATCACGTCCGGGTAGATGGTGCCCTGGGCGAGGAACTTGATGTTGTCCAGCTTGCTGGCTTCGGCATCGAATACGTCGATAAAGGTGCGACCGATGATCTTGCGCTTCTTCTCCGGGTCGGCTTCGCCGGCCAGGTTGCCGAGGAACTGCTCTTCGGCGTTGGCGCGGATCACCTTGACCCCCATGTTCTCGGCGAACATGGCCATCACCTGCTCGCCTTCATGCAGGCGCAGCAGGCCGTTGTCGACGAATACGCAGGTCAGCTGATCGCCGATGGCCTTGTGCAGCAGCGCCGCGACCACCGAGGAATCCACGCCGCCGGACAGGCCGAGCAGCACGTTGGCGCTGCCAACCTGGGCGCGCACCTGGGCGATGGCGTCTTCGACGATATTCGACGGCGTCCACAGCGCCTGGCAGCCGGCGATTTCCAGGACGAAGCGGGAAAGGATGCGCCCGCCCTGCTTGGTATGGGTCACTTCCGGGTGGAACTGCACGCCGTAGTAGCCGCGATGATCGTCGCACATGGCGGCAATCGGGCAGCTCGGGGTGCTGGCGAGAATATGGAAGCCTTCCGGCAGGGTGGTGACCTTGTCGCCATGGCTCATCCACACGTCCAGGCCGAACACGCCATCGTCGTCGATATGGTCTTCGATGCCGTCGAGTAGACGAGCCTTGCCGACCACGTCGACGCGGGCGTAACCGAACTCACGCAGATCCGACCCCTGGACCTTGCCGCCGAGCTGCTCGGCCATGGTCTGCATGCCGTAGCAGATACCCAGCACCGGTACGCCGAGATCGAACACCGCGTGCGGCGCGCGTGGGCTGTCGAGCTCATGCACCGACTCCGGGCCACCGGCGAGAATGATCCCGCGCGGGGCGAAGGCGCGGATGTCTTCGTCGCTCATATCGAAGGGGTGCAACTCGCAATACACGCCGATCTCACGCACGCGGCGGGCGATCAATTGGGTGTACTGGGAACCGAAATCCAGAATCAGGATGCGGTGGGCGTGAATGTCAGGATGGGACATGGCCGTCTCTCGTAGCGGAATTCGCAAATAACTCGGGGCTGCCCTGCAAAAACAGCGACAGCCCCGTGCTTCATATCAACTGATCAACAATCAGCCCACGCGATAGTTCGGGGCTTCTTTGGTGATCTGCACATCGTGCACATGGGACTCGGCCATGCCGGCACCGGTGATGCGCACGAACTCCGGCTTGCTGCGCATCTCTTCGACAGTCGCGCAACCGGTGTAGCCCATGGAGGCACGCAGGCCGCCCATCAGCTGGTGAACGATGGCGGCCATCGCGCCCTTGTAAGGAACACGACCTTCGATGCCCTCCGGCACCAGCTTCTCGGCACCGGCCGAGGAATCCTGGAAGTAACGATCCGAGGACCCCTGGGCCTGCGCCATCGCACCCAACGAACCCATACCGCGGTAGGCCTTGTAGGAGCGGCCCTGGAACAGCTCGACTTCGCCCGGGGCCTCTTCGGTACCGGCCAGCATCGAGCCGATCATCACGCAGGAGGCACCGGCGACGATGGCCTTGGACAGGTCACCGGAGAAGCGGATGCCGCCATCGGCGATCAGCGGAATACCGCTACCGGCCAGTGCAGCGGCGACATTGGCCACGGCGGAAATCTGCGGCACACCGACGCCTGCGACGATACGGGTGGTGCAGATCGAGCCCGGGCCGATGCCAACCTTGACCGCATCCGCGCCGGCTTCGGCCAGGGCCTTGGCCGCTGCGCCGGTGGCGATATTACCGCCGATCACCTGGACTTCCGGGAAGGTCTGTTTGACCCAGCGCACCCGGTCGATCACGCCCCTGGAGTGGCCGTGGGCGGTGTCGACGATGATCACGTCAACGCCGGCATGCACCAGCGCGGCAACGCGGTCTTCGGTATCGGCACCGGTGCCGACAGCTGCGCCGACGCGCAGACGCCCCTGGTCGTCCTTGCTGGCCAGCGGGTAGGCCTTGGCTTTTTCGATATCGTTGACGGTCATCATGCCCTTGAGGCGGAACTGCTCGTCGACGATCAGCACGCGCTCGATGCGGTGCTTGTGCAGCAACTTGCGCACCACCTGGGTGTCTTCGCCTTCCTTGACCGTGACCAGGCGCTCTTTGGGCGTCATCACGTCGCGCACCTTGGCCCCCATGTCGGTCTCGAAACGCACGTCACGGCTGGTGACGATGCCGACCAGGTCGCCATCGTGCAGCACCGGCACACCGGAGATGTTGTTCTGCCGGGTCAGCTCGAACAGGTCACCCACGGTGGCGTCGGCCTCGATGGTGATCGGGTCCTTGACCACACCGGACTCGTAACGCTTGACCTTGCGCACTTCGGCAGCCTGCTGCTCGGCGGTCATGTTCTTGTGGATGATGCCGATGCCGCCTTCCTGAGCCATGGCGATGGCCAGGCGGGCTTCGGTCACGGTATCCATGGCCGCAGAGAGCAACGGGATATTCAGCTCGATGCCACGGGTCAGGCGCGTTTTGAGGCTGACATCCTTCGGCAGAACTTCGGAATAACCTGGAATAAGTAGAACGTCGTCGAAGGTAAGAGCTTCTTGACTGATACGCAGCATGGCGGGGGCTCCCGGACGGGAAAATAGGAAGCGCGCCATTATACTCAGACGCCCCCCTGCACTCAATGCAAACAATCGGCTAGGCGTGCTGATTGTTGAGATGCGCGCCGACAACGTCGCCAATCTGACCTACAAGTCAACTCTTACTAGCGATAGCGGATAACCCAAACGCGCGGCGAAGTCGTCGAGAAAGCTCTGCTTGAAACCGGCATCCGCCCAGTTGTTGAAGATAAACCCCAGGTTGGAGAAGCCGCAGGGCTGCAGAAACATAAAGCCGTTGATATCGTCTTCATGGCCGCATAACGGACACCTGAAGTTGTCGGTGTGCGCCGGCATCCATTCCTCCAGGCTGTCGAACAACCTTCCCCCAACCTCCCGTCTGCACTCAGGACAGCCCGCCTCCTCGAGAAAGCCCGCCGTCGGGGTATAGATGCAGCGCTTGTAGATGATTTCCAGGCCATGCACCGCCTGCCCAAACGGCAGCAACTCGGGACGCTCGACCACCCGCCGCGCGCCCTCGGCAATGCCATACCCCATATGCTTGAAGGTACGCCCGCAGGTGCTCAGCTGCTCTTCGATGATGTTCTGCTTGACCAGCCAGCGCACGATCAATCGCGCCCGCGCCTCATGCCCGGGAAAGCTGGAAATCTGCGGCACGATAATGGCTTGCTGCTCACTCATAACGGGACTCGATTGGTACTCAAGGCGCGCAGCTTAATGGCCACACGACGCCGGTCAAGGCCGACATCCCTCATCCGGCGCTGCGCGCCACCTTCTCCCGGAGGGAGAAGGATATTAGGAAGGCGTCGCTGCGCAACTTCTAACCTCTATGGCCAGATCGGCAAAGCCTTTACTATGCCGACCATGATCAAAGATCCCTTCCAACGCCTGAACCTCGATCGCGAGGTGCTCAGCGTCAGCCAACTGAACAACCGCGCACGCCTGCTGCTGGAAGATGTATTCGGCGGCATCTGGGTCGAGGGGGAAATTTCCAACCTGGCCCGGCCGGCGTCCGGGCATATCTATTTCACCCTTAAAGATAGTCAGGCCCAGGTGCGCTGCGCGCTGTTCCGGCAGAACGCCGCCAAGGTGCGCCAGGCGCTGCGCGACGGCCTGGCGGTCAAGGTACGCGGCAAGGTCTCGCTGTTCGAAGGCCGCGGCGATTACCAACTGATTCTCGATACCGTGGAGCCCGCCGGCGATGGCGCGCTGCGCCTGGCCTTCGAGGCGCTGAAGGAAAAACTCGGTACCGAGGGGCTGTTCGCCGCCGAGGCCAAAGTCGCCCTGCCGGCCCACCCGAAACGCATCGGCATTATCAGCTCGCCGACCGGCGCGGTGATCCGCGACATCATCAGTGTATTCCGCCGCCGCGCGCCGCAGATCGAACTGTGCCTGATCCCCACCGCCGTGCAGGGCCGCGAAGCCACTGCGCAGATCGTCCGCGCCCTGGGCCTGGCCGACGCCCAGGGCTTCGATGCGCTGATCCTGGCCCGCGGCGGCGGCTCGCTGGAAGACCTCTGGTGCTTTAACGAAGAAGCTGTGGCCCGCGCCATTGCCGCCTGCCGCACGCCCATCGTCAGCGCCGTGGGCCATGAGACCGACGTATCCATCGCCGATTTCGTCGCCGACATCCGCGCACCGACGCCCTCGGCCGCCGCCGAACTGCTGGCCCCCGACAGTAGCGAACTGGTGCAGCGCCTGCACAACCTCAAGCGTCGCCTGCACCTGCGCATGCAGCACCGCCTGGAACGCGAACGCATGCGCCTGGACGGTCTGCAGCGGCGCTTGCGCCACCCCGGCGAGCGCCTGCGCCAACATGCACAACGCGTCGATGACCTGGATATGCGCCTGACCCGCGCCTTCACACGGCAACTGAATAATCGCCGCGAACGCCTGACTCACCTGCAGACCCGCCTACTGAGCCTGCACCCGGAGCGCAACCTCAAGCTGCTCGATCAGCGCCTGCAAGCCCTGGCCGAGCGCCTGCAACGCAGCATGCGCGAAGGCCTCAAGGCGCGCCGCCTGCAACTGCATAGCCAGGTGCAGACGCTGCACGCGGTCAGCCCGCTGGCGACCCTCGGCCGAGGCTACAGCATCCTCCTCGATGAGCGCGGCCGGGCCATCCGCAACGCCGCCGACACTCGTCCCGGCCAGCGCCTGAAGGCGCGCCTGGGCAACGGCGAGCTGGATGTGCGGGTCGAAGACAACCATCTACAGCCGGTTACCCTCTCGCTGCTCGATTGACCTTTTATACAGGTGGATAAGCTTCGCGTTATCCACCCTACGGATATTCAATGCGCCTATTTACTCTGCTCACCCTGTTCTGTCTCGCCCTACCCGTCCACGCCGAAGGCTTTATCAGTCGTCTACTGAACAAACCGGTGCCCGGCGGTGTGGCAGTAGTTGATCTGGGCACGGGAGAAACCGCGCCCAATGTGCGCTATCAGAACAAACCGGTATTGGTAATCAAAGAAGATCAGCAGCGCTGGATCGCCATCGTCGGCATCCCCCTGAGCGTGAAGCCCGGCACTCAGCAGATCAGCGTCAATGGCAGCCAGGCATTGAGCTTTCAGGTCGGCAGCAAGCATTACGTCGAGCAACGCATCGCCATCAAGAACCAACAGCAGGTCAATCCGAACGCCAAGAACCTTGCGCGCATCGAGCGCGAACTGGCCGAGCAGACCCGCGCCTACCAGCAGTTCAGCCCGCGCCAGCCGAGCAACCTGCTGTTCGACAAACCGGTGGGCGGGCCGTTGTCGAGCCCCTTCGGCCTGCGCCGCTTCTTCAACGGCGAGGAGCGCAATCCGCACTCCGGGCTGGACTTCGCAGCCAATAGCGGCACGCCGATCAAGGCTCCCGCCGCCGGCAAGGTGATCCTGATCGGCGACTACTTCTTCAACGGCAAGACGGTGTTCGTCGACCACGGCCAGGGCCTGATCAGCATGTTCTGCCACCTCTCGGCCATCGACGTAAAAGTCGGCGCGGAGATTCCCCGCGGCGGCGTACTCGGCAAGGTCGGCGCGACCGGTCGCGCAACCGGGCCGCACCTGCACTGGAACGTCAGCCTGAATGACGCCCGGGTCGATCCGGCGATCTTTATCGGGGCCTTCAAGCCCTGACGGGATTGCGCCTGGGTTGATCGCCACCGCTTTGTTATGGTCTGCCCCTCTACAATTGGCGAGCCCTGTGCTAGCCGCTCGCCTTTAATCGTCCGAACTAGGGAGCTTGATATGCCGCAAGCGCTTGCCGCATGGCTTGACTGGCTGCAACAACACGCCGAGATTTTCACCCTGATTAGCGCCAGCTTGCTCCTGCTGAGCGCCTGGCTAAGCAACTGGCTGGTCAAGCGGATCCTCGTCCGAGTCGTATGCCACCTGATCGACGCCACCGCTCTGGGGCGCAACGCTCAGAACCTGGATAACGAGCTGATCAAGCGCCTGGCCAACATTGTCCCGGCACTGCTGATCAGCGCGAGCATCGGACTGATCCCCGGTCTTCCGGAAGGCCTGGTCAGCGTGACACGCAATGTCTGCAGCGCTTTTATCGTGCTAACCGTTGCGCTGGCCTTGAGCCTCCTGCTGGATATCGCCAACACCCTCTACAACCTGCGCGATGACGCGCACCTGCGGCCGATCAAGGGCTACCTGCAGGTGCTGAAAATCGGCCTGTTCGCCGTCGCCGCGATCCTGATGATCGCCACCCTGATCGACCGCTCGCCGCTGATCCTGTTATCGGGCCTGGGGGCCATGGCCGCCGTACTGATGCTGATTTTCCAGGACACCCTGCTGTCGCTGGTGGCCAGCGTGCAGATTTCTTCCAGCGACATGGTGCGCGTGGGCGACTGGATCGAAATGCCGCAACTGAACGCCGATGGCGATGTGATCGATATCGCCCTGCACACCGTCAAGGTGCAGAACTGGGACAAGACCATCAGCACCATTCCAACCAAACGCTTTATCAGTGACCCATTCAAGAACTGGCGCGGCATGCAGGAGTCCGGTGGGCGGCGGATCAAGCGCAGCCTGCTGCTCGACCAAACCAGCATCAGCTTCCTCAGCCCGGAACAGATCGCCCGCCTGCAGCGCTTTCTGCTGCTCGGCCAGTACCTGAGCAGCAAACAGAGCGAGCTGCTCAGCTGGAACACCGAATTGGCCGAAGCCAGCCAGGAGCCGGCGAATACCCGCAGGGTCACCAACATCGGCACCTTCCGCGCCTATGTCGAGCACTACCTGCGTCGACATCCGGACATCCATCAGGAAATGACCCAGCTGGTCAGGCAGCTGCACCCGACCGCAGATGGCCTGCCGCTGGAGCTGTACTGCTTCACCAACACCATCGCCTGGGCACGCTACGAAGCCATCCAGTCGGATATCTTCGACCACCTGCTGGCGATTCTTCCCGAGTTCGGCCTGCGGGTTTTCCAGCACCCCAGCGGGGTCGATATGCGCGAACTGAAAAGCAGCCTGCTGTCTGCCGCCCAAGGCTAGCGAATGGCGGGTACGGCAGAAAGCGCCACCCGCAATCCGCACAAAGCACGGCGACATTTTTTGGCATTTAAATCACCAAAACCACCGCAAAGCGCTTATTAAAATCAATTTTTTGACATGGCTTGCCAGCTTTCACCTCAAGGATTAGGGTTGACGCCATGCACATCTCTCACACCCTAATTCTGCTGCGCCAACACGCCAATCTCTGTTTGGTCAGCCAGCGACTGCGTGGCTAATTCTTACGCCAACGCCCCGCCCTCTTTTCAGATTCAGCCCGGCCCGCCGCTTGCGAGCGCCGCGACAAGGAACTTCAAATGAGCATGCTTAAAGACCCGTCCAGCAAGTACCGCCCGTTTACCCAGATTGCCATCCCGGATCGCACCTGGCCGGACAAGATCATCGACCAGGCACCGATCTGGCTGTCCACCGATCTGCGCGACGGCAACCAGTCGCTGATCGAGCCGATGGACGCCGAGAAGAAGATGCGCTTCTTCAAGTGCCTGCTGGCCGTGGGGCTGAAGGAAATCGAAGTGGGCTTCCCGTCCGCCTCGCAAACCGATTTCGACTTCGTCCGCGAGCTGATCGAGGGCGGCCATATCCCGGATAACGTGACCATTCAGGTGCTGACCCAGGCCCGCGACGACCTTATCGAGCGCACCTTCGAGTCGCTCAAGGGGGCCAAGCGCGCCATCGTCCACTACTACAACGCCTGTGCGCCGAGCTTTCGCAAGATCGTCTTCAACCAGGACAAGGCCGGCGTCAAAGCCATCGCCGTGGCCGCCGGCAAAACCATCAAGCGCCTGGCCGACGCCGCACCCGAGACGCGCTGGGGCTTTGAGTATTCGCCGGAGGTGTTCAGCTCCACCGAAATCGACTTCGCCGTCGAGGTGTGCAACGCGGTGGTCGAGGTGTTCCAGCCGACTCAGGCGAACAAGCTGATCCTCAACCTGCCGGCGACCATCGAGTGCGCCACGCCGAACAACTACGCCGACCAGATCGAGTGGTTCGGCCGCCATATCGACAAGCGCGACAGCCTGCTGATCAGCGTGCACACCCACAACGACCGTGGCACTGGCGTGGCCGCTTCGGAACTGGCGGTGATGGCCGGCGCGGATCGCGTCGAAGGCTGCCTGTTCGGCAACGGCGAGCGCACCGGCAACGTCTGCCTGGTGACCCTGGCGCTGAACCTCTACACCCAGGGCGTCGACCCGCAACTGGACTTCTCCGATATTGACACCGTGCGCAAGGTGGTCGAGGACTGCAACCAGATTCCGGTGCACCCGCGCCATCCGTACGTCGGCGACCTGGTGCACACCGCTTTCTCCGGCTCGCACCAGGATGCGATCCGCAAGGGCTTCACCCAGCAGCAGGCCGATGCCGTCTGGGAAGTGCCCTACCTGCCGATCGACCCGGCCGACATCGGCCGCGATTACGAGGCAGTAATCCGCGTCAACAGCCAGTCCGGCAAGGGCGGCATCACCTTCCTGCTCGAGCAGGAGTACGGCATCAACCTGCCGCGGCGTATGCAGATCGAGTTCAGCCAGGTGGTGCAGAAGGAAACCGACCGCCTCGGCCTGGAAATGAGCGCCGCGCAGATCTACCAGCTGCTGGAGCGCGAGTACCTGCAAGCCACCACGCCTTACGCCCTGAAAGGCCATCGCCTGCAGGAAGAGAACGGTACCAGCGCGGTTGATGTCGAGATCGTCAATGCCGGCGAAACCCAGCACTGGCGCGGTATCGGCAAAGGCCCGCTGGAAGCCCTGGTGGCCGGTTTGCCGGTGGCCGTGGAGATCATGGATTACAGCGAGCACGCCATCGGTGCCGGCACCAACGCCAAGGCCGCCGCCTATATCGAGCTGCGCGTCAACGGCGGCCGCGCGCTGCACGGCATCGGCATCGATGAAAACCTCACCACCGCCAGCTTCCGTGCGCTGTTCAGCGCACTGAATCGGGCCATCGGCCAGGCCGCCGAACAGGCCGCCTGATCGTCGAGCGGGGCATCAGCTCTATGTGGCTGATGCCTCATTCGTCAGATAGCGCGCGGTGGCCTGCAAGGCCTGGTCGATATCCGGCCAGTGCAGTCGATGGCGCTGCGCCAGGGCCTGGGTCGCGGCAGTATCAAAACGCGTGGTCTGGATAAAGTCCAGCGACTCGGCATCGGTACGCAGCAACCGTGGCACCCCCGGAATTTTCAGCAGCGCCCGCAGCACAGGTATCGGCATATGCCGACTCGGTGCGCCGACGCCCAGCGTCTGCGCCAATTGCTGCAGCATGCCCTGCAGGTTCGGCGTAGCGGTATCCAGGGCGAGAATCTCCTGCCCTGCCTGCTGCTCATCGAAGGCTGCGGCCACTATCAGCTCGGCGAGAAAATCCACACTGACCAGCGGCAGCCAATGCGCTGTCGAACCCGGTATCGCCCCGAGCCGGCCGCCAGCCAGGTTGCCGATCAACCCGGCCAGCGGCTGCGCTGGCAGAATATGCCCGCTACGGCTATGGCCGCACACGGTGGCCGGGTGCACCACCGTCAGTGGTGCCTGCAGCTGCGCCATACGCCCACGCACGCGAAAATGCGCCTCCAGCTT
Organism: Pseudomonas sp. EA_105y_Pfl2_R69; assembly: GCF_963970915.1. NCBI lineage: Bacteria > Pseudomonadati > Pseudomonadota > Gammaproteobacteria > Pseudomonadales > Pseudomonadaceae > Pseudomonas > Pseudomonas sp. EA_105y_Pfl2_R69. Next base: position 1,144,920 of record NZ_CAXAOO010000001.1, on the reverse strand, counting down.
ACTGCCCTCATAGGCCCCGGTACGCCGATAGACCCTGTCCCAGTCAGTGCGCTCGGGGCGCTGCAGATCGATACCGATGCGCTGTAGATGCCCGTGATTGGCCAACATAAAGCCGCCTACCATCAGCAACCGACTGCCTTGCTGGGCCGCCAGCTCGGCCACCGCCAGCGCGCCCTCGACATTGACCTGACGCGCCTGCTCGGCAGCCAGCCCCCAGGCGAACTGCGCGCCCAAGTGGAACACCACGTCAGCCTGACGCACCGGCTCACGCGCGGCAGCATCCAGGCCCAGGCCAGCCCGCCCCAGGTCGCCGGCCACCGCCGTCAGCCGCTCACCCTGGCCGCCCAAGCGCTCGATCTGCGCACGCAGGGCCGGCAAGCTGTGCGGCTGGCGCATCAGCAGCGTCGCCGAGTATCCCTTACGGGTCAGCAGCGCCAGGAGGTGCTGGCCGATAAAGCCGCTACCGCCGGTTACCAGACAGTGTTTATTCATGATCATTCCACCCGAACCGTTAAAGACCCGAGCAGGCTAAACTGTCGAGCACACTCTATAGTCAAGCGGGATTTACATGCGTATTGGTGAACTGGAAAAACGCAGCGGTGCCAGCCGTCATACCCTGCGCTACTACGAGAGCCTGGGGCTGATCAGCGCCCTGCGGCGCGACAACAATTACCGTGAATACAGCCAGCAGACGCTCAACGACCTGGGTTTTATCCAGCAGGCGCAGGGCATGGGCTTTTCCCTGGGCGAGATCGGCGAAATCCTCCAGGCCCAGCGCGAGCAGCAGCTCGACTGCGCCCAGGGCGCAGCGCTGGTCGGGCGCAAGCTGGCCGAGGTGGAGCAGAAGATTGCCGATCTGCAGCAATTGCGCGAGTTTCTGCGCAGCGAGAAGCTGCGCCTGGAAGCCAGTGCCGCCGAACAGGCGGCTAGGTCAGGCTAAAGTCGTCGGCATCCAGATGGGCCGGAAAGCGCTGACGATAACTGGCCAGGGCGTCGGCCTTGAGGGTGACGCGAAAGACGCCATCCGCCGCGCCGGGTTCAAGCAGCGGCTCGCCCTGAAAGTCCAGCACCTGGCTGTCGCCGCTGTAGGCATAGCCCTTGCCGTCCTCGCCGACACGGTTAACCGCCGCCACATAACAGAGGTTCTCGATAGCCCGCGCCGGCAGCAGGCGGTTCCAGTGATTGCGCCGCGCCGCCGGCCAGTTGGCGGTGTAGAGCAGCAGGTCGGTGGCCTGCGGGTCTCGGCTCCACACCGGGAAACGCAAGTCGTAGCAGATCAGCGGCCGCACCTGCCAGCCGTTCACCTCCAGCAATACTTGCTGCTCACCCGCACTGTAGTGTTTGTGTTCACCGGCCATACGAAACAGATGGCGCTTATCGTAATGCGCCAACGTGCCATCCGGCCGCGCCCAGAGCAGGCGATTGCGGTAGCTGCCATCGGCGGCCTGGATAATCAGGCTGCCGGTGACCACCGCCTGCAGCGCCAGGGCCTGCTCACGCAGCCACTGGCTGGTAGGACCACCCTCGGGTTCGGCGAGGGCGGCGGAGTCCATGGAAAAACCGGTGCTGAACATCTCCGGCAGCACGACCAGATCGACACCGCAGGCCTGCTGCAGCAGGCTTGCGAAATGCCCACGATTGGCGGATGGATCCTGCCAGACCAGGGTGGTCTGGATCAGTGCCAATTCGAGGTCGGGTTTGTCATTCACGTCATTTCACTCGCCGTAGGGTGGATGTCGCTTTTCACATCCACCACGCTTTGGTGGATAACGCTTCGCGGTTATCCACCCTACACCGCGCATAGCTTTTCCGCCGCCTGGCGCAGGGTTTCTTCACGTTTGGCAAAGCAGAAGCGCACCAGACGCAAATCCTGCGGCGGGGCCTGGTAGAACACCGACACAGGAATGGCCGCCACGCCATGCTCGCGGGTCAGCCACTCGGCCATGGCGACATCATCCAGATCATGGCGAATGGCCGAGTAATCGACCAGCTGGAAGTAAGTGCCGGGCGTGCGGGTGAAACCAAAGCGCGAGCCGGTCAGCAGGTCGCAGAACAGGTCGCGCTTGGCCTGATAAAACCCAGGCAATTCGTCAACATGCTCGGGATGCTCGGCCATATAGTCGGCCAGCGCCCACTGCAGCGGTGTCACGCCGCAAAAGCTGACGTACTGATGGACCTTGCGCAGCTCCGCGCTCAAGGCCGGCGGCGCGACCACATAACCGGTTTTCCAGCCGGTGACGTGATAGGTCTTGCCGAACGAGCTGACCACGAAGGCGCGCTGATACAGCTCCTCATGGGCCAGCACGCTGGCGTGCTTGGTGCCATCGAACACCAGGTGCTCGTAGACCTCATCGCTGACCAGGTAGATATCGCGACCACGAATCAGCGCCGCCAGTTGATCCAGCTCGGCCGCCGAGATCAGCGCCCCGCTGGGATTATGCGGACTGTTGAGGATAATCAGGCGGGTCTTGTCGCTCAGCGCATCCTGCAGGCGCTGCCAGTCGATGGCGAAACCCGACAGGCTCAGCGGCACATGCACACACCGCCCACCGGCCAGCGCCACCGAGGGCTCGTAGCTGTCGTAGCTGGGGTCGAAGACGATGACCTCATCGCCCGGCTGGACCAGCGCCTGCACCGCACAGAAGATCGCCTGGGTCGCCCCTGGGGTGATGGTGACCTCACTGTCGGCGCTGACCGTGCGGCCATAGCAGCGCGCGATCTTCGCCGCCACCTGCTCACGCAGGGCCGGCAAGCCGGTCATCGGCGCGTACTGGTTATGCCCGGCAGCAATATGCCGGCCAACCGCATCGCACAGGGCTTGCGGGCCATCGAAATCCGGAAAGCCCTGGGACAGATTGAGCGCACCGGTTTCCACCGCGAGCTGCGACATGCGAGTAAAGATGGTGGTGCCGACATTCGGCAGCTTGCTGATTAGCATCGAGGCAATATCCCTGGAGCAAGCGCCGGGCTTGAGCGCTATTGATGACGCAGGATAGCCGATCGCCCAGAGACGCAAAAGGCACCCGAAGGTGCCTTTATAGAGCGTTTGAGTCCAAGCTTAGCGCTTGTCCTTGCGCTTCTTCTCGGCCTTCTTGTGGTGACTCATCAGGCGGCGCTTCTTGTTCACCTGACGATCGGTGAGGGTGTTCTTGTTGCCCTCATAAGGGTTCTCGCCGCCCTTGAACTCGATGCGGATCGGCGTACCGACCAGCTTGAGTACGCGGCGATAGGTGTTCTCCAGGTAACGGATATAGGACTTGGGCACCGCATCGACCTGGTTGCCGTGAATCACGATCAGCGGTGGATTGGCACCACCCAGGTGGGCATAGCGCAGCTTGATCCGGCGGTTTTGCACCATGGGTGGCGCATGATCGCTCACCGCGTCTTCGAGAATCTGGGTCAGGCGGTTGGTCGGCCAGCGGGTGATCGCCGACTTGAACGAAGCCTGCACCGACTTGTACAGATTGCCCACACCAGTGCCGTGCAGCGCCGAGATAAAGTGGATGTCGGCAAAGTCGACGAAGAACAGCCGGCGCTGCAGTTCGACCTTCACATAATCGCGCTCGCTGGGCTCCATGCCGTCCCACTTGTTCAGCGCGATCACCAGCGCACGGCCACTTTCCAGGACGAAGCCGAGCAGGTTGAGATCATGGTCGACCACACCTTCGCGGGCATCCATGACGAACACCACGACGTTGGAATCCTGAATCGCTTGCAGGGTTTTCACTACCGAGAACTTTTCCACCGCCTCGAAGATCTTGCCGCGGCGGCGCACGCCGGCGGTGTCGATCAGGGTGTACTTCTCGTCGTCGCGCTCAAACGGGATGTAGATGCTGTCGCGGGTGGTACCGGCCTGGTCATAGACGATGACCCGCTCTTCGCCGAGCATGCGGTTGACCAGGGTCGACTTGCCGACGTTGGGCCGGCCGATGATCGCCAGCTTGATCCCGTCCTTCTCGCTCGGACCGGGAATGCGCTTGGCTTCCTGACCTTCGAGAACGATTTCCTCTTCCTCGCCTTCTTCCGGCTCGGTGACATCCTTGGGGAAAGAGCCCAGCACGGCTTCGAGCATTTGAGTAATGCCGCGACCATGGGCACCGGCAATCGGCAGGGACTCGCCCATGCCCATGCTGGCGAACTCGGCACGGGCCAGGTCGGTGTCGATGTTGTCGACCTTGTTGATCACCAGAAAGCTGCGCTTGTTACGCCGCCGCAGGTGCTCGCCGATCATCTGATCGGAAGCGGACAATCCGGCGCGGGCGTCCACCAGGAACAGTACCGCATCGGCCTCTTCGATGGCCTGCAGCGACTGCTCGGCCATCTTCGCGTCGATGCCTTCCTCGTCACCGGAAATGCCGCCGGTGTCGATCACGATATAGGTGCGCCCCTGCCACTTGGCCTCGCCGTACTGGCGATCTCGGGTCAGACCAGACAGGTCGCCGACAATCGCGTCACGGGACTTGGTCAAGCGGTTAAACAGGGTGGACTTGCCGACGTTCGGGCGGCCCACCAGGGCAATTACGGGAACCATCAGGCTCTCCACTTGGTTATTTCAGAAAATACAAAAGCCGCTGCATGGGCAGCGGCCGGAATTATTGCGCCGGCTATGCTGCACAGCACGGGTGCTGTGCAGCATAGCCAAAGCCTTAGCAGATGGTCACTTGATGGTCAGTGCGACCAGCTTGCCGCCATTGCCGAAGGCATACAGCCAGTCGCCCACCACCAGCGGACGGGTTCGCAGGCCGTCGCTGTCGATACGCTCACGACCGACAAAACGACCATCCACCTGGCTGATCAGGTGCAGGTAACCTTCCAGATCGCCGAAGGCCACGTAGCTGGAAAACACTTCCGGGGCCGACAGCTGACGACGGGCCAGGGCATCGTTGCTCCACAGTGCCGAAGCCGAACGCTCGTCGATACCTTCCACGGTGCCGCTGGCCAGACTGACGTAAACGTTGCCGAAACCCTGGGCCACGCCGACCGAGCTGGACGCTTCGCGCTGCCAGAGGATGCGTCCACTGTCCAGCTCAAGCGCGGCAACACGCCCCTGATAGCTGACGGCATACAGGGTACCCGCGGACAGCAGCAAGCCACCGTCGATATCCACTACGCGCTCCAGTTCGGAACGCCCCTGGGGAATCGCCACGCGCTGCTCCCAGACCGGAATACCGCGTTGCGCATCCAGCGCGATCACCTTGCCGCTGGACAAGCCGGCAACCGCCAGACGGTTGGTCAGCACCGGGCTGCCGGTGCCGCGCAGGGTCAGTACGGCCGGGGTGTTTTCGAAGATCCAGCGCTGGCTACCGGTGTCCATATCCAGGGCGATCAGACGGTCGTCCTGGGTCTGTACCAGCACCACGTCGCCGTTGAGGGCAGGAGCGGCCAGCACTTCGCTGGTGACCCGGGCGCGCCACTTCTCTTCGCCGCTGTCGGTATCGAGGGCGATAATCTCGCCTTTCAAGGTACCGAGCACCACCAGACCATAGCCGGCGGCTACGGCACCGGAAACCGGCAGTTCCAGATCGGTCTTCCAGAGCACCTTGCCGTTCATGCGATCCAGCGCCATGACCAGGCCTTCGACGTCGGCCGCATAAATGCGCTCGCCGTCGATGGCCGGCACCAGCATATTGAAGGTTTCGCCCTGGCCTGCGCCGATCGAACGACTCCATTCCTTCTGCAGCTGAACTTCGCGTTCGAACTTGGGCAGATCGGCCGGTGGCAGTTCCTTCTTGCTATTGCTGCTGCAACCAACGGCCAGAACGGCCAGGGCCAGCAGTGCGGCATTCTTCCAGCGCATCACGTCACGCATCCCCTTTTGCCAGATCATCCAGCTTCATTTGCAGGCCACCGACAGCGGCATCTTCAGAGAGTGCGGCCTTGGCTTTTTCGTAGGCGGCGTGCGCATCGTCGGCACGGCCGAGTTGCACCAGCAGGTCACCCTTGAGTTCTTCGCGGCTGGCCGCAAAAGCCGGCTCGACCTTGCCATCGAGCAGCTTGAGCGCGGCGTCGGCCTTATCCTGAGCTGCCAGTACACGGGCCAGACGCTGACGGGCCAACTCGGCCAGACTGTCATCGGCAGGCTGATCGACAATCGACTGCAGTTCGGCCGCGGCGTCATCCAGCTTGCCGGCCTCGACCGCCACCTTGGCAACGAACAGGCTGCCGTACTGGGCGTAGTGGGAGCCGGCAAAGTCGTTCTTCAATGTATTGGCCAGTTCGCTCACCTTGCCCACATCCGGCTGACCGCTTGGCTCCAGCGCCGCCTCAAGCAGCTGCTGATAGACCAGCGAAGCGCCATGGGACTGATTGGCCTGGTACTTCTGCCAGCCCTGCCAGCCGAAGACGGCGACCAGGGCCAATGCGACGCCCGTGAGCAAAGGCATGCCATTGCGCTGCCACCACTCCTTGATTACCGCCAGCTCTTCATCATCGGTACGCGAAACCACCCCAATACTCCTATTCGCTAAATCACTTAACAGGCGCTCAGGCCTGATTGGCGCAGGTCGCCAGATGGTCGGCCAATGCCGACCACGCAATACTTTGTTGCTCGCCCTGACCGCGCAGCGGCTTGCAACCTACCACTTGCTGGGCCAGTTCGTCTTCACCCAAGATCAAGGCGTACAGCGCGCCACTCTTGTCGGCCTTCTTGAACTGGCTCTTGAAGCTGCCGGCCCCGGCATTGACCTGCAGACGCAGGCTCGGCAGCTCGTCGCGCAAGCGTTCGCTCAAGGCCAGAGCGGCCAATTCGGCGGGATCACCGAAGGCGCACAGATAAACATCGACCGTGCGGGCGATTTCAGCCGGTACTTTACCTAGAGTTTCGAGCAACAGCACCAAGCGTTCGATGCCCATGGCAAAACCCACGCCCGGGGTCGGCTTGCCACCCATCTGCTCGACCAGACCGTCGTAACGACCGCCAGCACAGACCGTACCCTGGGAGCCGAGCTGGTCGGTGACCCACTCGAACACCGTCTTGCTGTAGTAATCCAGGCCGCGGACCAGCTTTGGGTTGATCACATAGGGCACACCAGCCGCATCCAGGCGCGCCTTCAGGCCCTCGAAGTGGCTACGCGATTCGTCATCCAGGTAGTCGGCCATCTTCGGCGCATCGGCCAACAAGGCCTGGGTTTCCACGGCCTTGCTGTCCAGTACGCGCAGCGGGTTGCTCGTCATGCGCCGACGGCTGTCTTCATCCAGCTGGTCGGCATGAGCAGTCAGAAACTCGACCAGGGCCTCGCGGTACACCGCACGCGAGGCGCTGGTGCCCAGGCTATTGAGCTCAAGCTTGACCGCTTCGCGAATGCCCAGCAGGCCCCACAGGCGCCAGGTCAGGATGATCAGTTCGGCATCGATATCCGGGCCATCGATATTGAAGACTTCCACGCCAATCTGGTGGAACTGGCGGTAGCGGCCTTTCTGCGGGCGCTCGTGGCGGAACATCGGACCGATATACCAGAGTTTCTGGGTCTGCCCGCCGCCAGCCAGGCCGTGCTCGAGCACCGCACGCACGCAGGCCGCGGTGCCTTCCGGACGCAGGGTCAGGGAGTCGCCATTGCGGTCATCGAAGGTGTACATCTCTTTTTCGACGATGTCGGTCACTTCGCCGATGGAGCGCTTGAACAGCTCGGTGAACTCGACGATGGGCATGCGCATCTGCCGGTAGCCGTAGCCATCCAGCAGGTTGGCCACGGTGCCTTCGAAGTAACGCCAGAGCGGGGTCTGTTCGGGGAGGATATCGTTCATGCCACGGATGGCTTGCAGGGACTTGCTCACTTCAATTCCTTAAGAGTGTCAGCTGCGCGCGATAAGCGCGGCGTCAGCAGCGACCTTGTCGGCCGCTTTCTGACGGATCAGCTTTTCCAGCTCATCCACCAGGTTGTCATTACCGAGCTTGTGCGCGGGCTTGCCATCGATATAGATCAGGTTGGGCGAGCCGCCGGTCAGGCCGATATGGGCCTCCTTGGCTTCGCCCGGCCCGTTGACCACGCAGCCGATCACCGCCACATCCAGCGGCACCAGCAGGTCTTCGACGCGCTGTTCCAGCTCGTTCATGGTCTTGACCACATCGAAGTTCTGCCGCGAGCAGCTTGGGCAGGCGATAAAGTTGATACCCCGCGAGCGCAAGCGCAACGACTTGAGGATATCGAAACCGACCTTGATCTCTTCCACCGGGTCGGCGGCCAGGGAGATGCGGATGGTATCGCCAATACCCTCGGCCAGCAGCATACCCAGCCCCACCGCGGACTTGACCGTACCGGAGCGCAGACCACCGGCCTCGGTAATCCCCAGGTGCAGGGGTTGCTCGATCTGTTTGGACAACAGCCGATAGGCCTCCACCGCCATAAACACATCGGAGGCTTTGACGCTGACCTTGAAGTCGGGGAAATTCAGCCGGTCCAGATGCTCGACATGACGCAGCGCCGACTCGACCAGGGCAGCGGGCGTCGGCTCGCCGTACTTCTTCTGCAGGTCTTTTTCCAGGGAGCCAGCATTGACGCCGATACGGATCGGGATGCCGCGGTCACGAGCGGCTTCCACCACGGCGCGCACACGGTCCTCGCGGCCGATATTGCCCGGGTTGATGCGCAGGCAATCGACCCCGAGCTCGGCCACACGCAGGGCGATCTGGTAGTCGAAGTGGATATCGGCCACCAGCGGCACGCGCACCTGCTGCTTGATCCTGCCGAAGGCTTCGGCGGCGTCCATGTCCGGTACCGAGACGCGCACGATGTCGGCACCGGCATCCTCCAAACGACGAATCTGCGCCACGGTGGCCGCCACATCGTTGGTGTCGCTGTTGGTCATGCTCTGCACGGCAATCGGCGCATCGCCGCCCACCGGCACCGAGCCCACCCATATTTTACGCGTCAGGCGACGCTTGATCGGCGACTCACAGTGCATATCAGAGCCCACCCAACTTGAGGCGCGCCGTTTCGCCCGAGACGAATGGCGCTACATCGACCGCCTTGCCGTTGTAGCTCACCTGGGCACCGCGGGCGAACCCCAGGCGCAGCTCGAATGGCGGTTTGCCAGCCAGCTCGAGGGTTTCCCCCTTGCGCTTCAAGGCACTGAACAGCACCTTGCCATTGGCATCGGTCAGCTGAGTCCAGCAATCGGCGACATAGGTCACGCTGACCAGGGCCTCGCCGGCAGCGACCGCTGGAGTGGTGGCCGGGGTTTGTAGCGGTGCACTGGCAGCAGGTTCTGCCGGGGCGGCAGTAGATTCTGCGGGGGCGGCAATGGGCGCGGCGGCCGCCGGCAGCGGACTTTCGGGGGCACCTTGCTCAGCCGGCACTACAGCTGCAGGTTGCTCCTCGGCGGGTTCGGCGAGCAGCGGCAGGCTGACTTCGCCGTCCGCCTGGGCGGCCAGCACGGCCTGGTCTTCCGGCTCGTCGAACTGGTGGATCTGGGTGGTACCGTCGGCACCTTCCACTTCGATCTGCTCGAGGCCGACCACGGCCAGGTCATCGATTTTTGACTGCCCCTGCTCCTGCCACCAGTAAAAGCCCAGACCGGCCAGCCCCAACAGCAACACGAAACTGACGGTACGCAGGATGTGCTGCGAATAGCTGACGGGGTCTTCGATATGGCCCAGGCTGTGCACGCTGCTGCCGGCCGCGTCGCTACCGGTGAACTGATCGAACTCCAGCACCAGACGGCTTTGATCGATCTCAAGCAATTTCGCGTAGGCGCGCACGTAACCGCGGGCAAAGGTATGCCCCGGCAACTGGTCGAAGGCACCCTGCTCTATCTGCGTCAGCCGCTGCGGAGTCAAGTTAAGCTGGGCAGCCACCTCAGAAACCGTCCAGCCATGATCCTCGCGAGCCTTGCGCAAGGACTCGCCCGGGTTGGTACGGGGAACTGCTAGCACTTCTGGATGCACCGCTTTCATCATTGCTCCGACAGGTATTGCTGATATTCCGGCGTACCGGGATAAAGACGTCTCAACTGCAGCCCCAGGCTGGCGGCATTGTCACGGTCGTCGAAGATCTTCGCCAGACGCGTGCCCAGCAGTAGGCTACGTGCATTCTGCTCTGTCAGCTGGCTGTAGCTGTCATAGTAACGACGGGCCGGCACATACTGCTTGTCTTCGTAAGAAATCATCGCCATTTCGAACAAGGCGCGGGGCTGCCGGCTATTGAGGCGCAGCGAACGCTCGAAATAGGCCTTGGCCTGCTCACGCTGCTTGAGCATCAGCGCGGTCAAACCGAGATTTTCGAAAACCCGCGAGCGCTCGGGGTAGAGAGTGTCCTGGGCAGCCTGCTGATAGCGCTCGAAGGCCTCCTGATAGCGCTTCTGCTCGAACAGGAAACTGCCGTAATTATTCAACAAACGCGCATCATCGGGTCGTTGTGACAGCGATTTGCGAAAGTGTTCGTCCGCCAGCTTGGGCTCCATCTCGATCTGGAACACCAGCGCCAATACGGCATGGGCATCGGCACTGGAGGGGTCGAGTTCCAGGGCTTTTTTCAGCGGCACCTTGGCGCGCTCCGTTGCCCCTTCCTGGAGATAGCCTATGCCCAGCTGGGTGTAGGCATCGCGGGCCTCGTCGCGGCCTTTGTCGGTTTTCATCGGGTCGACATTGCCCGTCGACACACAGCCAGCCACAAGGCTGGCGATTAACAGCAACAGCGCAGGGCGCAAGGTCATGGATTTCCTCCCCTCAAGTTCGATTGGCGGCGGAACTCGGCGTTTCGGCCTCGCTACTCAATTCACGCACGGCGATATAACGCTCACTCCGGCGGGTACGGTCCATGACCTGACCGACCAGCTGGCCACAAGCGGCATCGATGTCCTCACCACGGGTGGTGCGCACGGTGACGTTGTGTCCGGCTTTGTGCAGCAGGTCCTGGAAACGGCGAATGGCATTGTTGCTCGGCCGCTCGTAACCCGAGTGAGGGAAGGGATTAAACGGAATCAGGTTGATCTTGCAAGGCATGTCCGCCAGAAGTGCGATCATTTCCTCAGCATGCTCGGTCTTATCGTTGACATCCTTGAGCAGGGTGTACTCGATTGTAAGCACACGTTTCTCGCCGAGGCGCGAGACATAGCGTTTGCACGCCGCCAGCAACATCGCCAGCGGATACTTCTTGTTGATCGGCACCAACTGGTTGCGCAGTTCATCGTTGGGCGCGTGCAGCGACAGCGCCAGGGACACATCGATGACCTCGCCGAGCTTGTCGATCATCGGCACCACGCCCGAGGTGGACAGGGTCACCTTGCGCTTGGAGATGCCGTAGCCGAGGTCGTCCATCATGATTTTCATGGCGGCGACGACGTTGTCGAAGTTCAGCAGCGGTTCGCCCATGCCCATCATCACCACGTTGGTGATGGCGCGGTCGATCTTCGCCGGCACGCTGCCGAACGACTTGTTGGCGATCCACACCTGACCGATCACTTCGGCGGCGGAGAGATCGCTGTTGAAGCCTTGCTTGCCAGTCGAGCAGAAACTGCAATCCAGCGCACAGCCGGCCTGCGACGAGACACACAGCGTGCCGCGCGAGCCCTGGGGGATATACACGGTTTCCACACAACTGCCCGACGCCACGCGCACTACCCACTTGCGCGTGCCATCGGTGGAAATATCTTCGCTGACCACTTCCGGGCCGCGGATTTCAGCACAGGCCTTGAGCTTTTCGCGCAAGACCTTGCTGACGTTGCTCATGGCATCGAAATCATCGACGCCAAAGTGGTGAATCCATTTCATCATCTGACCGGCACGGAAACGCTTTTCCCCGATGCTTTCGAAGAATTGTTCCATCTCTGCCTGGGTCAGACCCAGCAGATTGATTTTACCGGCAGCGTTAGTCATGGCTTCACCCTCACTCGATTCGCTTAGCGAATGCGCGCGCAAACTTCGGTGGCAGCGAAGAAGTAAGCGATTTCACGAGCGGCGGAGGCTTCGGAATCGGAACCGTGTACGGCGTTTTCGTCGATGGAAACGGCGAAATCGGCGCGGATGGTGCCGGCAGCCGCTTCTTTCGGGTTGGTTGCGCCCATCAGCTCGCGGTTTTTCAGGACGGCGTCTTCACCTTCCAGAACCTGAACGATAACCGGACCGGAAGTCATGAAAGCAACCAGATCCTTGAAGAAGCCACGCTCGCTGTGCTCGGCGTAGAAACCAGCCGCTTCGCGCTCGGACAGCTGAACCATCTTCGAAGCAACGACGCGCAGGCCGGCTTTTTCGAAACGGGTGGTGATCTCGCCAACAACGTTTTTAGCAACGGCATCGGGCTTGATGATGGAGAAAGTGCGTTGAACAGCCATGTGAAACTCCAGAAACAATGATTAAAGCGAAAAATTAAACCCGCGAATTATACGCGGGTTCCGGTTAAATGCGTAGGGCAGGCCAAGTGGCCGACTAATCCGCCTCTTCGATCCAGGCCGTCTGAATGGCCTCAAGTACCTTCTCGCCGCCGCGCTGCGGGTCATCGGAAAAATCCGCCAATTCCAGCACCCAGCGGTGCAGATCGACGAAGTTCACGTAACGTGGATCCACATCCGGTTTGGCTTCAGCCAACTGGATCGCAATTTCCAGCACATCAACCCATTTCAGGCTCATGACAACCTCTCGAATCAGTGTGGCGCTTCAGCAGCGTGGTTAAGCGAGTATTTGGGAATCTCGACGGTCAGATCCGTCTCGCCAACAATCGCCTGGCAGGACAAGCGCGATTGCGCCTCCAGCCCCCAGGCCTTGTCCAACAGGTCTTCCTCCAGCTCATCCGCTTCGTTCAGCGAGTCGAAACCCTCACGAATGATGCAGTGGCAGGTGGTGCAGGCGCAGACGCCGCCGCAGGCACTCTCGATCTCGATATGGTGCTCATGGGCCACATCGAGGATCGAGGTACCAGGCTCGGCCTCCACGACCAGCCCATCCGGGCAGAATACGGCGTGGGGCAGAAAGATGATCTGCGGCATGCTTATTCCTCAATCTCGTTAAGACTACGGCCAGCCAGGGCGGCTTTGACCGTGGCATCCAGACGACGCGCCGCAAAGGCATCGGTCACCTGGGTCAGGCGTTTGGTCTGCTGCTCAATGGCCAGGCCATCGCTGCCGGCCATCAGCTCGCGCAACTGCTGCATCTGCGCCTCGATGGCCAGACGCTCATCGGCTTCCAGCAGGCGCTCGCCATCGGCCTGCAAAGCCGCCTCGACCGCCTCCAGCAGACGCTTGGCATCCACCTGCTGCTCGCGCAGCACGCGGGCCACCTTGTCGTCGCCGGCATTCTTGAAGGAGTCCTGCAGCATGCGGGCAATTTCACCATCGGTCAGGCCATAGGACGGCTTGACCTGAATGCTCGCCTCCACCCCGGAAACCAGTTCGCGGGCGGCCACATTGAGCAAGCCATCGGCATCCACCTGGAAGGTCACGCGAATCTTCGCCGCGCCGGCAACCATCGGCGGAATGCCACGCAACTCGAAACGCGCCAGAGAACGGCAGTCGCTGATCAGCTCGCGCTCGCCCTGCAACACATGGATCAGCATGGCCGTCTGGCCATCCTTGTAGGTAGTGAAGTCCTGAGCCCGCGCCACCGGAATCGTGGTGTTGCGCGGAATCACCTTCTCCATCAGCCCACCCATGGTTTCCAGGCCGAGGGACAGCGGAATCACATCCAGCAGCAACAGCTCTTCGCCCTCGCCACGCGCGTTGCCGGCCAGGGCATCGGCCTGAATCGCCGCGCCGATGGCCACCACCTGATCGGGGTCGATATCGGTCAGTGGCTCGCGTCCAAACAGCTCGGCCACCGCTTCGCGCACTCGCGGCACCCGGGTCGAACCGCCGACCATGACCACCGCCTTGATCTCTTCCAGCTCGATCAGCGCATCGCGAACGGCGCGACGGCAGGCCTTGAGGCTGCGCGCGAGCATGGGCTCGATCAGACTATCGAACTGCTCGCGACTCAGGCGGCCCTGCCAGTCGCCATAGGTCAGGGCCGCCTCGGTACTGCCGGTCAACGCTTCTTTCGCGGCGCAAGCGGCCTCCAGCAACAGACGCTGCTGCGCAGGATCGAGATCCGAGGAAACCCCGGCCTGCTCGACTATCCAGCCGGCAATCGCATGATCGAAGTCATCGCCACCCAGGGCGCTATCGCCGCCGGTAGCCAGCACCTCGAACACGCCGCCGGTCAGGCGCAAAATGGAAATATCGAAGGTACCGCCGCCCAGGTCGTAGATCGCCACCAGGCCTTCGGCATGCTGATCCAGGCCATAAGCCACCGCGGCAGCGGTCGGCTCGTTGAGCAGGCGCAGCACACTCAAGCCGGCCAGACGCGCAGCATCCTTGGTGGCCTGACGCTGGGCATCATCGAAATAGGCCGGCACCGTGATCACCGCGCCCACCAGCTCGCCACCCAGGGTCGCTTCGGCGCGCTGGCGCAGCACCTTGAGAATATCGGCCGACACCTCGACCGGGCTTTTCGGCCCCTGCACAGTGTCGATAAAGGGCATATGCGACTGGCCATCGACAAAGCGATAGGGCAATTGCTCGCCCAGCTGCTTGACGTCGGCCAGGCCACGCCCCATCAGTCGCTTGACCGACAGCACGGTATTGAGCGGATCACTCGAGGCGGCCGCCTTGGCGGCTTCACCCACCTCGACACGCTCCGCGTGATAGCGCACGGCGGACGGCAGGATGACCTGCCCGGCAGTATCCGCCAGCGGTTCGGAGAGGCCACTGCGCACGGCAGCGACCAACGAATTGGTGGTACCCAGATCAATCCCCACCGCCAGGCGACGCTGGTGTGGCTGGGGGCTTTGTCCGGGCTCAGCGATCTGCAGTAGGGCCATGATTAATCAATGCTTATCTAGACTCGGGCACGCCTCTTGGGCGCACGAGCGTTAATCGTCGAGGCGCTCTTCCAGCTGGCGAACCTCGTGGGAAAGCTTGTCGAGAAACTGCATGCGGCGCATCAGGCGCTCGGCCTGCTCGCGCTGCGCAGCATCATCCCAACAAACCGCAAAGCTTTCGTTGAGCTCATCCTGAGCCAGCTTCAGACGTCGCTTGAACGCGGCGACACCGGCCAGATCCGCACTGTCCTGCAAATCCTCCAGCTCTTCGCGCAGCTGCATCTGCTGCAGGAGGAAATCCGGATCCTGCACCGTCACTTCCAGAGGCAGCTCGGGCCCGCGCAACGCCAGCAAATAGCGCGCACGCTGCGGCGCGCTCTTGAGCGTGCTGTAGGCCTCATTGAGACTGGCGGACTGCTCGAGGGCCAGGCGCTGCTCACGCTCGGAAGCATCGGCAAACCGGTCCGGATGAACATTGCGCGCCAGCTCGCGATAACGCACGGCGAGCTCGTCAAGGTCCAGACGGAAGCTTGGCTGCAGGTCAAATAAAGCAAAGTGACAAGGACTACCCACACGCGCCTCAGATATTGAAGCTTTCGCCGCAGCCACATTCGCCGCGCACGTTGGGGTTATTGAACTTGAACCCCTCGTTCAAGCCCTCCTTGACGAAGTCCAGCTCGGTGCCATCGAGGTACACCAGGCTCTTGGGATCGATGATCACCTTGACCCCGTGACTCTCGAACACCTGATCCTCGGCGGCGGCCTCATCGACAAACTCCAGCACATAAGCCAGGCCGGAACAGCCGGTGGTGCGAACACCCAGGCGGATACCGTCGCCCTTGCCGCGCCCGTCGAGGGAGCGGCGCACGTGCTGAGCGGCAGCTTCGGTCATGCTGATAGCCATCGACAAACCTCCTTAGAGCAAACCTTTCTTCTGCTTGTAGTCGCGCACGGCCGCCTTGATGGCGTCCTCGGCGAGCACCGAGCAGTGGATCTTGACCGGCGGCAGAGCAAGCTCTTCGGCCAACTGGGTGTTCTTGATGGTCTCCGCCTCATCCAGCGTCTTGCCCTTCATCCACTCGGTGGCGAGGGAGCTGGAAGCAATCGCGGAGCCGCAGCCGTAAGTCTTGAACTTGGCGTCTTCGATAACGCCCAGGTCGTTGACCTTGATCTGCAAACGCATCACGTCGCCGCAAGCCGGCGCACCGACCATGCCAGTGCCGACGTCCGGATCTTCCGCGTCCATCTTGCCGACGTTGCGCGGGTTTTCGTAATGGTCGATAACCTTTTCACTGTAAGCCATGCTGGTATTCCTTCCTCATCAGAGAGCCGCTCTTGCCGGCGACTACTTAGTGCGCCGCCCACTCGATCTTGGAGATGTCGACGCCGTCTTTGTACATATCCCACAGCGGCGACAACTCGCGCAGCTTGGTAACCGCCTCGCGAACCTTGTCCGCGGCGTAGTCGGCTTCTTCGTCAGTGGTAAAACGGCCGAAGCTGAAACGAATCGAGCTGTGTGCCAGCTCGTCATTGCGGCCCAGGGCACGCAATACGTAGGACGGCTCCAGGGAGGCCGAGGTACAGGCCGAGCCAGAGGAAACCGCCAAATCCTTGAGCGCCATGATCAGCGACTCGCCTTCGACATAGTTGAAGCTCAGATTGAGGTTGTGCGGTACGCGGGCAGCCATGCTGCCGTTGACATACAACTCTTCCATGCCCTCGAGCCGAGCGAAGAAACGGTCGCGCAGGGCCAGAACACGCTGGTTCTCCTGAGCCATCTCTTCCTTGGCAATACGGAAGGCCTCCCCCATGCCCACGCACTGGTGAGTCGCCAGGGTGCCGGAACGCATCCCGCGCTCATGACCGCCACCGTGGGTCTGGGCTTCCAGACGCACCCGCGGCTTGCGGCGCACGAACAGCGCACCGACGCCCTTGGGGCCATAGGTCTTGTGCGCCGAGAAGGACATCAGATCGACCTTGAGCTTTTCCAGGTCGATGGCCACCTTGCCGGTGGACTGGGCCGCGTCGACATGGAAAAACACGCCGCGCGAGCGGGTCAGCTCACCGATAGCAGCGATGTCGTTGATGGTGCCGATCTCATTGTTCACATGCATGATCGACACCAGAATGGTGTCATCACGCAGCACCGCCTCGATCATGGCCGGCGTGATCAGGCCATCTTCGCCCGGCTCGATATAGGTGACTTCGAAGCCTTCACGCTCGAGCTGACGCATGGTATCCAGCACCGCCTTGTGCTCGATCTTCGAGGTGATCAGGTGCTTGCCTTTACTCTTGTAGAAGTCGGCAATGCCCTTGATCGCCAGGTTGTCGGACTCGGTGGCACCGCTGGTCCAGACAATCTCGCGCGGGTCGGCATTGACCAGCTCGGCGACCTGGCGACGCGCATTCTCGACCGCTTCTTCGGCTTTCCAGCCGAAGACGTGAGAACGCGAAGCCGGGTTACCGAAGTTGCCATCGACCAGCAGGCATTCGCTCATTTTTTGCGCAACACGCGGATCGACCGGCGTGGTGGCGGAGTAATCGAGGTAAATCGGCAATTTCATTGACTCTCTCCTAATCAGGTATCAGGCCTGCTGGCCGGCGTCGCGCGCTTATTCGACGGCAGACGCTTCGATCTTATCCGGATGCGCCGCCCTGCCATTGCAGCGGCGCTGATCCTGGCGCTGGGCAACTTCCTGCACTTCTCGACGGGTCACCAGATCAGCCAGACTGATGCCGCTGAGGAATTCGTGTATCTGCTGACTGAGGTCGCACCACAGATGGTGGGTCAGACAGGTATCGCCGGCATGGCAATCGCCCTGTCCCTGGCAACGGGTGGCATCCACCGACTCGTTGACCGCATCGATCACCTCGGCGACCTGAATGCCACCCATATCCCGCGACAGCTGATAGCCGCCACCCGGACCGCGTACACTGGAAACCAGATTGCCACGGCGCAGCTTGGCGAACAGCTGCTCCAGGTAGGAAAGGGAAATACCCTGCCGCTCGGAAATATCGGCCAGAGACACCGGCCCACGCTGCGCGTGCAACGCCAGATCGAGCATGGCAGTGACGGCGTAACGACCTTTGGTGGTCAGTCGCATAAGGAATTACCGCGTGATCACAATATGCCGCGAGTATGCAATTCCCGAGTATTTAAGTCAACTATAAGACCTATAGTTTTAGTCGGGATTAGCCAGCCTTGGAGGGCGCGCAGCATAGCAAAATGCGCGCGCCCGCACCATCAGGCCGCGGGCTTGTCGCCAGACTCCTTGACCACCCCGGCGAAGTCCTCGTCACGCAACTCGGGCAGGTCCTTGGCGCAGTAATCGCTGCCCAGGGACTTGAGCGCACCGCACATGCCTTCCAGTCGCCCGTCCACGGCATGCAGGTGATCGAGCAACTGACCGATGGCGCGCGCTATCGGGTCTGGCATGTCCTGGCTGACGCCATAGGCGTCGAAACCGAGCTTCTCGGCGATGGCCTGACGCTTGGCCTCCTGCTCGTCATCCGGCTTGAGGATGATCCGCCCCGGAATCCCCACCGCGGTCGCACCGGCCGGCACCGCCTTGGTCACCACCGCATTGGAACCGATCTTGGCCCCGGCACCGACAGTGAAAGGCCCGAGCACCTTGGCCCCAGCCCCCACCACCACCCCGTCTTCCAGAGTGGGGTGACGCTTGCCCTTGTTCCAGCTGGTGCCGCCAAGGGTGACGCCCTGATAGAGCGTGACATCGTTGCCGATCTCGGCCGTCTCGCCGATGACGATGCCCATGCCGTGATCGATAAAGAAACGCCGACCTATCCGAGCCCCCGGATGGATCTCGATACCGGTCAACCAGCGACCGAAATTCGACACCACCCGCGCCAGCCACTTCCAGCCATTGACCCACAACGCATGCGCCACGCGATGCAACCAGACCGCATGCAAGCCGGGATAGCAAGTCACCACCTCGAAGGCGTTGCGCGCCGCCGGATCACGATGGAATACGCTCTGGATATCCTCTTGCATGCGCTCAAACATCTGACTTCCCCTGCTTATGGTGCTCGCCACGCGCGGCCTTGACCGTTTCCGTCAAAATGCCGCGCAAGATATTCATTTCCAGTTTGCTCACTGCGCTACGGCCGTACAAGCGACGCAAGCGACTCATCAAGTGCCTGGGCTTGGCCGGGTCGAGAAAACCGATCTCGACCAGGGCCTGCTGCAGATGCACATAAAAGGACTCCAGCTCATCGGCGGTCACCGGCTGCGAGCTCTGAATCGCCGTGGTTTCCAGCTTGAGTATTTTGGTCGGCTGATTCTGCGCCGCCAACCAAGCCATGCGCACCTCGTAAGCCAGCACCTGGACCGCCGCCGCCAGGTTCAGCGAACTGAACTGCGGGTCGGAGGGAATGTGCACATGGAAATGGCAGCGTTGCAACTCCTCGTTGGTCAGGCCGGCATACTCGCGCCCGAACACCAGCGCCACCTCTCCACCCTGGGCCGCCTGCTCGCAAGCGGCCACCCCACACTCACGGGGATCCAGCAACGGCCAGGGTATGCGCCGATCGCGGGCACTGGTGCCGAGCACCAGGCTGCAGCCGACCAGCGCCTCCTCCAGGGTGCCAACCACCTGTGCGGCATCGAGGATATCGGTAGCCCCGGAAGCCCGCGCCACCGCATCGCCACTGGGAAAGTCCTGCGGATCGACCAGCACCAGGCGCGACAACCCCATATTTTTCATGGCCCGCGCAGCCCCGCCGATATTGCCCGGATGACTGGTATTGACCAAGACGACGCGAATATTTTCCAGCAACGCAAGCGCTCACACAGTGGAGATAAGGCAGCAAATCTTACAGAAGCAACCCCGCTTGCGCCACGCAAGACACAGGTTGCACTTCAACCTCCGCACTTTTCTGCTAGAATGGCCGGCTTTCTTTAACGACCCAGGTGAACATCCATGCAGCCCATGCTGAATATCGCGCTGCGCGCAGCCCGTAGCGCCGGCGAAATGATTTTCCGCTCGACCGAACGCTTGGACGTCATCTCGGTCGACGAGAAAGAAGCCAAGGACTACGTGACCGAGATCGACCGCTCCGCCGAGCAACTGATCATCCAGGCACTGCGCAAAGCCTTCCCCAACCACGGCGTGCTTGGCGAAGAAAGCGGCCTGAGTGCCGGCAGCGGCGACGGTGCCGACTACCTGTGGATCATCGATCCCCTGGACGGTACCACCAACTTTATCCGCGGCATCCCCCACTACGCCGTCAGCATTGCCTGCAAATACCGCGGCCGCCTGGAACACGCCGTGATCATCGACCCGGTGCGCCAGGAAGAATTTACCGCCAGCCGCGGCCGCGGTGCCGCCCTTAACGGTCGCCGCCTGCGCGTGAGCAGCCGCAAGAGCCTGGAAGGTGCCCTGCTCGGCACCGGCTTCCCGTTCCGCGACAGCCAGATGGACAACCTGGAAAACTACCTGGGCATGTTCCGCAGCCTGGTCGGCCAGACCGCCGGCGTACGCCGCGCCGGTGCCGCCAGCCTGGACCTGGCCTATGTCGCCGCCGGCCGCTTCGACGCGTTCTGGGAATTCGGCCTGTCGGAATGGGACATGGCCGCAGGCGCACTGCTGATCCAGGAAGCAGGCGGCCTGATCAGCGACTTCAGCGGCGGCCACGAATTCCTCGAGAAGGGCCAGATCGTTGCCGGCAACACCAAGTGCTTCAAGGCCGTGCTGACGGCTATTCAGCCGCACCTGTCGGCTTCGCTGAAGCGCTGATCGCCAGGCAATAAAAAAGCGCCTGCGGGCGCTTTTTTATTGCCTGCCATCCTTGGCGGCAACCCATCTGGCCGTCGCTGCGCGACGTTGAAAATGGCTCCAGGCCATTTTCTTATTGCCTGTATTTTTACTGCTCGCTGGCAGACAGCACCAACTGACCATCCTTGACCGGAATGCGACTGCCCGGGTCACTAGCCATGCGCACCTGCCCCTCCTTGCCATCGAGCAGATACTTGACGTCATAGCCGACCAGCTTCTTGCTGACATCGGTGACGGTATCGCAACGTGTTTCGGTGGTGGTGTAGGTGTCGCCAGCCTGCATATTTTCCTGCACTTTGTTACCGGCGTAACCACCACCGACAGCGCCTGCAACCGTGGCAATCTTCTTGCCCGTACCGCCACCGACCTGATTACCCAGCAAGCCACCTACCACCGCACCGATGGCCGTACCGGCGATCTGATGCTGGTCCTTTACCGGCTTCTGCCGGGTTACCGTTACATCCTCACAAACCTGCCGCGGCGTCTTGATGGTCTCATTGACCGGCTTCACCGCCAGCACCTCGGCATACTCCGGACCACCGATCAAACTGTATGTGGCAACAGCGCCACCCGCGGTTACGCCAACTGCGCCCAGCACCGCGCCCACCAGCATTGACTTGTTCATAACAACCTCCCGGATTCACTTAAGCGGCGTACAGGCACGCCATTCCTGATGCCTTGGAACACAAAAAAGCCGGGCAAGTTCAACAACTGCCCGGCTTCGTCATTGCTGCCAACCCTTAACAAGCAAACCTAAGGGCGATCATCCACCTCTTCGGCCACCACCGGCGGGATCAGGTCCTCGACCGTCAGATCCAGCCAGACCAGCACTACGTTGGCGATATACACCGACGAATAGGTACCGGCCGTAACCCCGACAAACAGAGCCACGGAGAAGGCGAACAGGTTATCACCGGCGAACACCAGCAACGCAGAGATGGCCAACAGGGTGGAAATCGAGGTCGCCATGGTCCGCAGCAGCGTCTGGGTGGTGGAGATATTGATATTGTCGATCAGGCTGGTATTGCGCAGCACACGGAAGTTTTCCCGCACCCGGTCGAACACCACGATGGTGTCATTGAGCGAGTAACCGATAATCGCCAGCAACGCCGCCAGCACGGTGAGGTCGAAGGTGATCTGGAAGAACGACAGAATCCCCAGGGTCACGATCACGTCGTGAATCAGGGAAATAATCGCCCCAAGACCGAACTTCCACTGAAAGCGGAAGGCCAGGTAGAGCATCACCCCACCCAACGCCAGCAGCAGGCCGAGACCACCCTGATCACGCAGCTCTTCACCGACCTGCGGCCCGACGAACTCGACCTTCTTGACCTCAAGCTGGTCGCCCGCCTGGCGTAGCGCCACGGCCACCTTGGCCCCCAGGTCGGCATCGTTGCCCTGCATGCGCACCACCACGTCGGTGGTCGCACCGAAGCTCTGCACCACGGCATCGGCATAACCCGCGCCCGCCAACTGCTGGCGAATCTTGCCAAGCTCGGCCGGCTGCTCGTAGCTCAGCTCGATCTGGGTACCGCCGGTAAAGTCCAGACCCAGATTGAGCCCTTTGAACATCAGACTG
The DNA here is from genome assembly GCF_963970915.1 of Pseudomonas sp. EA_105y_Pfl2_R69. Taxonomy (NCBI): domain Bacteria; kingdom Pseudomonadati; phylum Pseudomonadota; class Gammaproteobacteria; order Pseudomonadales; family Pseudomonadaceae; genus Pseudomonas; species Pseudomonas sp. EA_105y_Pfl2_R69. Next base: position 1,122,760 of record NZ_CAXAOO010000001.1, on the reverse strand, counting down.
CCCAACGCCAGGAGCGTCAGAAACAGGGTGCAGGCGAACGCAATATTGCGTGCCCCCATGAAGTTGATCGTACGCATCGCTACAGCCCCTTAAATCCACAACTTCTTGAAGTCACGCCCACCGCAGGTCAGGTTGACCATGCACCGCGTCACCAGAATCGCGGTGAACATCGAAGTGAGAATGCCCAGCGACAGGGTCACCGCAAAGCCCTTGACCGGCCCGGTGCCCATGGCGAACAGGATGCCGCCGACCAACAGCGTGGTCAGGTTGGCATCGACGATGGCCGAGTAGGCGCGATCGAAGCCTTCGTGAATGGCCCGCTGGATCGACATGCCATTGGCGATTTCCTCACGAATACGCGAGAAGATCAGCACGTTGGCATCCACCGCCATACCCATGGTCAGCACGATACCGGCAATACCCGGCAGGGTCAGGGTGGCGCTGAGCAGCGACATCAGCGCCAGCAACAGCACCATGTTCAGACCCAGAGCGACGGTCGCAATCACACCGAAGAAACGGTAGATGATCACGATAAACAGCGACACGAACAGCATCGCCCACAACGAGGCCTCGACCCCCTTGGCGATGTTGTCGGCCCCCAGGCTCGGACCAATGGTGCGCTCTTCGGCGAAGTACATGGGTGCCGCCAGCCCACCTGCACGCAGCAGCAACGCCAGTTCGGACGACTCACCCTGACCATCGAGGCCGGTGATGCGGAACTGGCTGCCCAGCGGCGACTGGATGGTCGCCAGACTGATGATCTTCTTCTCTTCGATAAAGGTCTGGACCTCGACCTCCTTCTCGACGCCATCGACCAGCTGACGCATATAGCGCACCACCGGCTTCTGCTCGATAAAGATCACCGCCATGCTGCGCCCGACATTATTGCGGGTGGCACGGTTCATCAGATCGCCGCCACGGCCATCCAGGCGGATATTGACCTGCGGACTGCCATTCTCGTCGAAGCTGGCCTGGGCATCAGTGACCTGGTCGCCGGTGATGATCAGGTCACGCTCCAGCTGCGCCGGGGGACGGCCTTCCTGACGAAACTCGAAGCTTTCGGTGGCTGCCTTGGTCGCATCCGGCTCGGCCGCCAGACGAAACTCCAGGTTGGCGGTCTTGCCGAGAATCCGCTTGGCTTCTGCGGTGTCCTGCACGCCCGGTAGCTCGACCACGATACGATTGGCACCCTGACGCTGCACCAGCGGCTCGGCCACGCCCAGCTCGTTGACCCGGTTACGCACCGTGGTCAGGTTCTGCTTGATCGAGTATTCGCGAATCTCCACCAACTTGGCCTGGGTCAGCGCCAGGCGCAAAACCTGCTGGCCGCTGCGCTCCACGCTGCTCAGGTCGAAGTCGTTGAAATCCTTGCGGATCAGGCGCTGGGCCTTCTCCAGAGTAGCTTCATCGGCGAAGCCGAGCTGAATAACGCCATTGAGCTCGGGCAGGCTGCGGTAGCGCACGCGCTCCTTGCGCAGCAGGCTCTTGACCTCACCCTCGTAGACCTTGCGCCGTGCATCCAGCGCCTTTTCCATATCCACTTCCATCAGGAAGTGCACGCCACCGGAGAGGTCCAGGCCCAGCTTCATCGGGCTGCCACCCAGGTTGCGCAACCAGTCCGGCGTGGTTTGCGCCAGGTTCAAGGCCACCACGAACTCATCGCTCAGGGCCTTGCGCACCAGGTCCTTGGCCGGCAACTGGTCTTCCGCATCGTTCAGCCGCAGCAGACCGGCACGCCCCTGATTGGCCAGGCTGACCGCCTTGACACTGATACCCGCGGCTTCCAGCGCACGACTGGCGCGGTCCAGGTCGGCCTGCTCGACCCGCATGGCCGAACTGCTGCCGCTGATCTGGATAGCCGGATCGTCCGGGTAGAGATTGGGTGCGGAATAGAGAAAGCCGATTGCCAGTACAGCCAGGATCAGCAGGTACTTCCAGAGGGGAAATTTGTTGAGCATGACGCCGCCCGTTATGACGCGGGGCGCATTAAGCGCCCCGTCGAATGGTGATGGTGTGTTGCTTAGATCGCTTTCAGTGTGCCCTTGGGCAGCGTGGCGGCGATGGCCACTTTCTGGATTTTCAGTTCCACGGTATCGGACACTTCGATAACCACGAAGTCATCGCTGACCTTGTTGACCTTGCCGGCTATGCCGCCGCTGGTGACCACTTCGTCACCCTTCTGCAGGTTGCCGAGCAGGTTCTTGTGCTCTTTTGCACGCTTGGCCTGTGGGCGCCAGATCATCAGGTAGAAGATAACCAGGAAGCCGACCAGAAACACCCATTCAAAACCGCTACCGGCAGGGCCGGCAGCCGGCGCGCCGGCATCGGCGAAAGCAGCGGGGATCAAAAAGCTCATGTAACACTCCTGTTGCAAGGGTCTTTAAAGGTTGAATATCAGTCCAGAGGCGGCGTTGGCAGCCCGCGCTTGGCATAGAAGGCATCGACAAAGGCGGCCAATGTACCCTGTTGAATAGCCTCGCGCAAACCAGCCATCAAGCGCTGATAGTGGCGCAAGTTGTGGATTGTATTGAGCATGCTACCCAGCATTTCGCCGCACTTATCCAAATGGTGCAGGTAGCCGCGGGAGAAATGTTTGCAGGTGTAACAGTCGCACGTCGGATCGAGCGGCGAGTCGTCCTGCTTGTGGAAGGCATTGCGGATTTTCAGCACGCCGGTGTCGACAAACAGGTGGCCGTTGCGCGCATTGCGGGTCGGCATTACGCAATCGAACATATCCACGCCACGGCGCACGCCTTCGACCAGATCCTCCGGCTTGCCCACGCCCATCAGGTAGCGCGGTTTGTCGGCCGGCAACAGCGCCGGCAGATAATCCAGCACCTTGATCATCTCGTTTTTCGGCTCACCGACTGACAGACCGCCAATGGCATAACCGTCAAAGCCGATCTGTTCCAGCCCATCCAGGGAGACCTTACGCAATTCTTCATACATGCCACCCTGGACGATCCCGAACAGCGCCGCACTGTTCTCGCCGTGGGCCTCTTTCGAGCGCTTGGCCCAGCGCAGCGACAGCTCCATGGAACGCTTGGCCACGTCGAACTCGGCCGGATACGGCGTGCACTCGTCGAAGATCATCACGATGTCCGAACCCAGGTCGCGCTGCACCTGCATCGACTCTTCCGGCCCCATAAACACCTTGGCACCGTCCACCGGCGAGGCGAAATACACCCCCTCCTCCTTGATCTTGCGCATCGCCCCCAGGCTGAACACCTGGAAACCGCCGGAATCGGTGAGAATCGGCCCCTGCCACTGCATAAAGTCGTGCAGATCGCCATGCTTCTTGATCACTTCGGTGCCTGGTCGCAGCCACAGGTGGAAGGTGTTGCCGAGGATGATCTGCGCCCCTGTTGCCTCGATATCGCGCGGCAACATGCCTTTGACCGTGCCGTAGGTGCCCACCGGCATAAAGGCCGGGGTTTCCACCACACCACGGGGGAACGTCAGCCGACCGCGACGCGCCTTGCCATCGGTGGCAAGCAATTCGTAAGACATCCGGCAGGTGCGCGTCATAGCTGTTCCTCTGGCCCGCGCGGCGCGGGGTTACGGGTAATAAACATGGCATCGCCATAACTGAAGAAGCGGTACTGCCCCGCCACCGCCGCCTGATAGGCCGCCATGGTTTCCGGATACCCGGCGAAGGCCGACACCAGCATCAGCAGGGTCGACTCCGGCAGATGGAAATTGGTCACCAGGGCATCGACCACATGCAGCGGCCGCCCCGGGTAGATAAAGATCGTGGTGTCGCCGCTGAACGCCTTGAGCACACCATCGCGCGCCGCGCTTTCTAACGAGCGCACGCTGGTGGTGCCGACAGCGATCACCCGACCGCCCCGGGCGCGGCAGGCGGCCACGGCGTCGACCACATCCTGGCCGACCTCCAGCCACTCGCTGTGCATGGGATGGTCCTCGATACGCTCGACCCGCACCGGCTGAAAGGTCCCGGCCCCCACATGCAGGGTCACGAACGCGCTCTCAACACCCTTCTCGGCAATCGCCGCAAGCAGCGCCTGGTCGAAATGCAGCCCGGCGGTAGGCGCGGCCACGGCACCGGCCCGCGCGGCATACACCGTCTGGTAGCGCTCGCGGTCGGCCTCGTCGTCCGGGCGGTCTATATAAGGAGGCAACGGCATATGGCCGACCCGCTCGAGCAGCGGCAACACTTCCTCGGCAAAGCGCAACTCGAACAGGGCATCGTGGCGCGCCAGCATTTCGGCCTCGCCGCCGCCCTCGAACAGGATCATCGAACCCGGTTTGGGCGATTTGCTCGCACGCACATGGGCCAGTACGCGATGACTGTCCAGCACCCGCTCGACCAGGATTTCCAGCTTGCCGCCGCTGGCCTTCTGGCCGAACAGCCGCGCCGGAATCACCCGGGTATTGTTGAACACCATCAGGTCGCCAGGACGCAGATAGTCCAGCAGGTCACTGAACTGTTTATGAGCCAGCACCCCGGTCGGCCCGTCCAGCACCAGCAAACGGCTGGCACGGCGCTCGGCGAGGGGATGACGGGCAATAAGAGCGTCAGGCAGCTCGAAATGAAAGTCGGCAACACGCATGGTCGGAGGCGGGGTCATTTAGCAGGGCGGCAAAGCTTACCGGAAATAGTCCAGACTGACCACGCAAGTGGATTGACCAAGCCCAAAGGCATCCCTATACTGCGCCGCCATTGTGCCCCGGTGGCGGAACCGGTAGACGCGGCGGATTCAAAATCCGTTTTCGAAAGAAGTGGGAGTTCGAGTCTCCCCCGGGGCACCATCAAACTCGAAGAAAGGCCTTGAATTTCAAGGCCTTTTTTATTGCCTGTAGAAAGCTGCGCACGCTGGCACAGCGATCCGATATCGCCACCCCGCACAGGCGCAAAACGCATCATTTATGGCCTGCACAAAGCACCTCCAGCCCAACAACCGCATGCCCTGGCGGGGGTTGGCATTTGCCTGGGAGTTAGCGTAGAGTTTCCCCCACTGTGTTTGCATGGGTCGCCGAAAATCGTGACCTGGTGCAGTAGATCATCTAGATCCGCTACATCCCGCTCGACGTCGCACACCTCCTTGCAACCAGTATCAGCCCCTCATATCGAGTAGCGGCTGTCCTCAACTCAAGTTTCAAGGAAATACAACATGTCGAATCGTCAGAACGGTACCGTCAAGTGGTTTAACGACGAGAAAGGTTTTGGTTTTATCACTCCAGAAAGCGGCCCGGATCTGTTCGTGCACTTCCGCGCGATCCAAGGCAACGGCTTCAAGAGCCTGAAAGAAGGCCAGAAAGTCAGCTTTATCGCTGTTCAAGGTCAAAAAGGCATGCAGGCCGACGAAGTTCAAATTCAGGAATAATCCTGCCGCTTTGCAAAACCCCTGATGGCGACATCAGGGGTTTTTTTATGCTCGTTAAGGCAAGATTGCACCCGCACACACCCATTGCACAAAGAGCCGACTATGCCGAAACACCTGCTGCGCCCGCAGGGGGACTTCCCCAGCGCCGGACTGATCCGCCGCCTGGCCGCCCTGTTCTATGACTTTCTGCTGTGCATCGCCCTGCTGATCGTCGTGACCTTTATCTACAAGCTGATCCTGATGGGCTTCTACGGCGAGGCGCAGCTTAAGCAGATGTCCGACGCCGGCGCACTGGACGGCGACCCGCTGTTGTCCACCCTGCTGTTTTTCAGCCTGTTCGGCTTCTTCGCCAAGTTCTGGACCCACAATGGTCAAACCCTGGGCATGCAGGTCTGGGGCCTGCGCATCCAGAACGCCGACGGCACAGCCATCAGCCTGTGGCAGGCGATGCTGCGCTTTCTGGTCGCTATCGGTTCCTGGCTGCCGCTCGGCCTGGGCTATCTCTGGGTGCTGTGGGACAAGCAAAAGCGCAGCTGGCATGACATCTATTCGGACAGCCGAGTGGTGCAGCTGCCGAAGAACATCCACAAGAAATAATTCGACACTCATCAGAAGGTGCCGGGAGCAGTGTTCAATCTCGCCCGGCGGCGACCCGAAGACGGGCGAGCATACATCGCGTGTCATAGAAAAGCCGGCTGCGCATCACCTGCGCAGCCGGCTTTTTTTTGCAGCGGCTTAACCGGCGCGGCGCAGCAACCAGACACCGGCCAGGGCACAGATACCCGCTGGGGTTAGCACCGCCAGCAACGGCGAGAAGCCGAATACCAGACTGGAGGGCCCGAGCAGATCCTGGGCGATGCGGAACGTGAAGCCCACCAGTACCCCGGTGAACACGCGCTGACCCAGGGTCACCGAGCGCAACGGGCCGAAGATAAAGGAAATCGCCATCAGCACCAGGGCCGCGGTCACCAGCGGCTGCAGTACCTTGGTCCAGAACGATAGCCAGTACTGGCCATTATTCAGCCCCTGCTCTGCCAGGTAGTGAATATAACGCCACAAACCGCTCATCGACAGCGCATCCGGGGCCAGCACCACGGTGCCGAGCAACTGCGGGGTCAGCTCGACATCCCAGCGCTCGCTGGCCTGCTCGACCACTTCGCTGCGGCGCTCACGGAAATGCGTGGTCGCCACGTCCTCCAGCTGCCAGTGATCCCCCTGGTACTGGGCGCGCCGGGCGAAGCTGGCCGACTGCATGCGGCGCTCGTCATCGAAGCGGTAACGGGTCACGCCGAACAGCACGCCATTGGGCTGTACCGCGTTGATATGCACGTACTCCTGACCCTGGCGGTGCCACAGGCCACGCTTGGCGCTCTGCGCATCGCCGCTGCCCTGGGCCATGGCGCGCCCGGCCTGAGCCTTGTTCTCGCTGTAGGGGGCCAGGTACTCGCCAATCAGCACGCCGACCAGCATCAGCACCAGCATCGGCTTCATCACGGCCCAGACGATGCGCCCGATGGACACCCCGGCCGCGCGCATGATGGTCAGCTCGCTGTTGCTGGCCAGGGAGCCGAGGCCGATCAGGCAACCGATCAGCGCCGCCATCGGCAGCATCTCGTAGATGCGCCGCGGCGCGGTCAGGAGCACATAGCCGGACGCATCGAGCAGGCCGTAATTACCTTCAATATCGCCCAGCTCATCGATAAAGGCGAACAGCAGGGCCAGGCCGACGATGATCCCGAGCACCCCGAGAATGGCGACGAATACCTGAACACCGATGTATCTATCCAACTTAACCACGGGCCACCTCCTGCGCCACGCCACGGGCCGCCCACTTCAAGCGCAACGGTTCCCAGTACAGCAGGAGCAAGCCAACCAGAGCGAACACCCCATGCACCCACCACAACCCCAGGGCCGGCGGGATCTTGCCTTTTTCCACCGCGCCCCGCGCCGCGATCAGCACGGCCAGGTAGGCCATATACAGCAGGATGGCCGGCAGCAACTTGAGAAAGCGCCCCTGGCGCGGATTGACCCGCGACAGCGGCACCGCCAGCAAGGCGACCACGAACACCAGCACAGGGATCGACAGACGCCACTGCAATTCGGACTGCAGACGCCCGTCCTTGCTGCCCAGCAGCTGACGGGTCGCGATACCCTCGCGGTCCGTTACCTCGGCGGCCACCTCGGGCTTGGGCAGCAGCACCCCATAGGTATCGTACTGGATGGCGCGATAATCGGCCTCGCCCGGGTTGCCGTCATAGCGGTAGCCATTTTCCAGGATCAGGTAACGGCTGCCATCGGCCTGCAGCTCCTGACGCCCGGTTTCGGCGACCAGCACGGAAATGCCGCGTTCCTTGTCGCCCGCCGTGGAGAAGCGCTTCTCGGAAATGAACACCCCGGCCAATTCGCCGCGATCATCGGACAATTCCTCGGAATAGGTCACCCGCGAGCCGTTCTTCATCGCCTGAAAACGCCCCGGCACCAGGGTATCCAGCTCGGTCATGGCGCTCTGCTGATTGAGAATCCGCGCCACCTGCTCGACCCCCTGGGGAGCCAGGCCCAGGCTCAACCAGCCCGCCAGCAACGCCACCAGCGTGGCCGGGGCCAGGGTGTAGACGAACAGACGCTGCTGGCTCATGCCCGTGGCGGAGAGCACGGTCATTTCGCTTTCCAGGTACAGACGCCCATAGGCCAGGAGAATGCCGAGGAACAGCCCCAGCGGCAGGATCAGCTGCAGAAAGCCGGGAATCCGGTAGGCCATGATCAGCAGCAGCACCCCGGGATCGAGCAGGCCCTGGGCCGCCTGGGCCAGATAGCGGATAAAGCGGCCACTCATAATGATCACCAACAGCACGGCACTCACCGCACTCAAGGTCACCAGCACTTCTCGGGACAGATAACGGAAGACAATCAAACCAGACGCTCCAGGGTTGTCAGGCTCAGGCGGCTACGAGCAAACTAGCCGCACTGCTTGCCGGCTCACCTGAAAGATGAACCATCGGAAAAATAGCCGGCATTATCCTGCAATACCGACTCGTTGTCTTGGGGACACCACCTAATGGAATTTATTGTTAAAAGCGTTCGCCCGGAAACACTAAAAACCGCCACCCTGGTACTCCCGGTTGGCGAGGGTCGTCGCCTGGGCGAAATCGGCAAAGCCGTCGACGCAGCCTGCGCCGGTGCCATCAGCGCCCTGCTCAAGCGCGGCGACTTGGCCGGCAAACTCGGCCAGACCCTGCTGGCCCATAACCTGGCGGGGCTCAAAGCCGAGCGGATTCTACTGGTCGGCAGCGGTAAGGACAGCGAATTGTCTGACCGCCAACTGCGCAAACTGCTCGCGGCCACCTATGCCGTGCTGAAAACCCTGGGCGGCAGCGACGCTGCCCTGGCCCTGCAGGACCTTCAGGTAAAAGGCCGCGACACCTATGGCAAGGCCCGCCTGACGGTGGAAACCCTGGCCGATGGCGGCTATCAGTTCGACCGATTCAAGAGCCAGAAGGCCGACGCCAGCGCCCTGAAAAAACTCACCCTGCTCGGCGACAAGGCCGACCAGGCCGATGTCGAGCGCGCCAGCAGCCAGGCCCAGGCGATTGCCGCCGGCATGGCCCTGACCCGCGACCTCGGCAACCTGCCGCCGAACCTGTGCCACCCCAGCTACCTGGCCGAAGAGGCCAAGGCCCTGGGCAAGGCCTACAAGAATCTCAAGGTCGAAATCCTGGACGAAAAGAAACTCAAGGAACTGGGCATGGGGGCCTTCCTCGCCGTCGCCCAGGGCAGCGACCAGCCGCCACGGCTGATCGTGCTCAACTACCAGGGTGGCAAGAAAACCGAGAAGCCCTACGCCCTGGTCGGCAAGGGCATCACCTTCGATACCGGCGGCATCAGCATCAAGCCCTCCGCCGGCATGGATGAAATGAAGTACGACATGTGCGGTGCCGCCAGCGTGTTCGGCACCTTGAAAGCCGTGCTGGAAATGCAGCTGCCGATCAACCTGGTGTGCCTGCTGGCCTGCGCCGAGAACATGCCCAGCGGCGGTGCCACCCGTCCCGGCGATATCGTCAGCACCATGAGCGGACAGACCGTGGAAATCCTCAACACCGACGCCGAAGGCCGTCTGGTGCTGTGCGACACCCTGACCTATGCGGAGCGCTTCAAACCCCAGGCGGTGATCGACATCGCCACCCTCACCGGTGCCTGCATCGTCGCCCTGGGCAGCAATGTTTCCGGCCTGATGGGCAACAACGACGAGCTGGTGCAGCAGATTCTCGCTGCCGGCCTCAGCGCCGACGACCGCGCCTGGCAACTGCCGCTGTATGACGAATACCAGGAGCAGCTCGACAGCCCCTTCGCCGACATCGCCAATATCGGTGGGCCAAAAGCCGGCACCATTACGGCGGGCTGTTTCTTGTCGCGCTTCGCCAAGGCTTATAACTGGGCCCATCTGGATATCGCCGGCACCGCCTGGATCAGCGGCGGAAAGGAAAAAGGCGCAACCGGCCGGCCGGTGCCGATGCTGACTCAGTACCTGTTGGATCGCAGCGCCAAGGTGGCCGGCTAACACGGCATGCGTCAGGGCCGCGGCCCTGGCTCACTCCTACACAACCTGGAGACCAATGGTGCGCATCGAGTTTTACGTCCTTTCCACTGCGCTGCCGGGTGATCGCCTGCGCGCGGCCTGCCAGCTGGCAATGAAGGCCTGGCGCGCCGGGCTGCCGGTGTTTGTCCGCGGCAGCGATGCGCAGCAATGCGCCGAGCTGGATGAACTGCTGTGGCGTTTCAAGGCCGAAAGCTTTGTGCCGCACAACCTTTACCAGGACGATCCGCAGGCCCCGGTGGCGATTGGCCTGGACGAAGAGCCGGCGAGCGCCCAGGGCGTGTTGATCAACCTGGGCAGCACGCTTTCACCGCAAGTGGAGCGCTTTAGCCGGGTGATCGAAATCGTCAATCAGGAGCCCGACCTGCTGGCCGCCTGCCGGGAGAATTTCCGCAGCTACCGCCAGCGCGGGTATGATCCCAAACGAGTCGAACTCTAGTTGCACACCATGGACAGCCCAAAACCGCCGCAAAAACCCGCTCAGCTGCTGAACGACCTGGAGTCGATCCGCCAACTGCTGGGCGACGAAGGCCTCGAACCGCCGCTGCTGACCGAGTCGATCGACCCGGACAGCATCCCCCTGCTCTCGGATATCGTCACCCCGCCGCCCTTGCCGGCGACCCATACTGCGCTGTCCAGTGCGGCACCTGCACCCAGCCTGCGCGACACGGTTGCGCAAAGCATCAGCCGCGACAGCGAACTGAACCGCCTGGACAGCGAACTGCGCGCCGCCGCCGAGCTGATCCTGCAGGATGTGATCGACGACTTCGTGCCGCAGATCGAAGCCGAACTGAAACGCCGCCTGCAGGCGCGCCTAAGCCGCCTGCTGCCGCAGCGCAAATAGCCGCGCACTGCTGCCGGATGCAATCAGGGCTACGCACCTCGCCATACCCGCCCGACACAGCCGCCACCTCCGCCAGTCAGCCACGCCACGCTCGGCCTTACGTCGCTAGGGCCATCCCCGTTATACTTGTCGGCTTTTCCGACCAGCCGTCATAAGGGTCCCGCCGCGCATGGACAAGACCTACCAGCCGCACGCCATTGAAACCACCCTGTACCAGAACTGGGAGGCGAACAATTATTTCGCCCCGCAAGGTGCAGGCGAGCCCTATACCATCATGATCCCGCCGCCGAACGTCACCGGCAGCCTGCATATGGGCCATGGTTTCAACAACTCGATCATGGATGCGCTGATCCGTTTCCGCCGCATGCAGGGCCGCAACACCCTGTGGCAGCCGGGCACCGACCACGCCGGCATCGCCACCCAGATGGTGGTGGAGCGTCAGCTGGCCGCCGACGGCATCGGCCGGCATGACCTGGGCCGCGAGAAATTCCTGGAAAAGGTCTGGGAATGGAAAGAACAGTCCGGCGGCACCATCACCCGGCAGATTCGCCGTTTGGGCAGCTCGGTGGACTGGTCGCGCGAGCGCTTCACCATGGACGACGGCCTGTCCGAGTCGGTCAAGGAAGCCTTCGTGCGCCTGCACAAGGACGGCCTGATCTACCGCGGCAAGCGCCTGGTCAACTGGGACACCAAGTTCCACACTGCGATCTCCGACCTCGAAGTGGAAAACCACGATGAGAAAGGCAGCCTGTGGAACCTGCGCTACCCGCTGGCCGACGGCAACAAAACCGCCGATGGCAAGGATTACCTTATCGTCGCCACCACTCGCCCGGAAACCATGCTCGGCGACAGCGCCGTTGCGGTAAACCCGAGTGATGAACGCTACCAGGCGCTGATCGGCACCTTCGTTGAGCTGCCACTGGTCGGTCGTCGTATCCCGATCATCGCCGACGACTACTGCGACCCCGAATTCGGCACCGGCTGCGTAAAAATCACCCCGGCCCACGACTTCAACGACTACGAAGTCGGCAAGCGCCACAATCTGCCGCTGATCAACATTTTCGATGCCGACGCTGCAGTGCTGGCCCGCGCCCAGGTGTTCAATGTCGATGGCAGCGTCAATAGCGAGATCGACGCCAGCCTGCCGGCCGAATACGCCGGTCTGGATCGCTTCGAGGCACGCAAACAGATAGTCGCCGCCTTCGAGGCCGCCGGCCTACTGGAAAGCATCGACGCCCACGCCCTGAAAGTGCCGAAAGGCGATCGCTCCGGCACCATCATCGAGCCGTGGCTGACCGACCAGTGGTACGTCAGCACCAAGCCGCTGGCCGAGAAAGCCATCGCCGTGGTGGAAAGTGGCGAGATCCAGTTCGTGCCCAAGCAGTACGAAAATATGTATTTTTCCTGGATGCGTGATATCCAGGACTGGTGCATCAGCCGTCAGCTCTGGTGGGGCCACCGTATCCCAGCCTGGTACGACGATGCCGGCAACGTCTATGTCGGTCGCGACGAGGCGGAAGTGCGCGCTGAACACAACCTCGGTGACGCCAACCTGCGCCAGGATGAAGACGTACTCGACACCTGGTTCAGCTCGGGCCTGTGGACCTTCTCCACCCTCGGCTGGCCGCAGCAGACTGATTACCTGAAAACCTTCCACCCCACCGACGTGCTGGTGACCGGTTTTGACATCATCTTCTTCTGGGTCGCGCGGATGATCATGCTGTCCACCCACCTGACCGGGCAGATTCCATTCAAGACCGTGTACGTGCACGGCCTGGTGCGCGACGGCCAGGGCCAGAAGATGTCCAAATCCAAGGGCAACGTGCTCGACCCGCTGGACATCGTCGACGGCATCACCCTCGACGCCCTGCTGGAGAAGCGCACAACCGGTTTGATGCAGCCTAAGCTCGCCGAGAAAATCGCCAAGCAGACCAAAGCGGAGTTCCCAGAAGGTATCGCGGCCTACGGCACCGATGCCCTGCGCTTCACCAATCTGGCACTGGCGTCCACTGGTCGCGACATCAAGTTCGACATGGGCCGGGTCGAGGGTTACCGCAACTTCTGCAACAAGATCTGGAACGCCGCCAACTTCGTGCTGGAAAACACCGACGGCCAGGACACTGGCGTTAACGGTGAGGAAGCGGCCGGCGCTCCGGTCGAGCTGTCCTCGGTGGACCGTTGGATCATCTCTGCCCTGCAGCGCACCGAAGCCGAAGTGACCCGTCAGCTTGATGCCTTCCGCTTCGACCTGGCCGCGCACGCACTCTACGAGTTCATCTGGGACGAGTACTGCGCCTGGTACCTGGAGCTGGTCAAGCCAGTGCTGTGGGACGAGAACGCGCCAATCGAACGCCAGCGCGGCACCCGCCGCACCCTGATTCGCGTGCTGGAAGTGGCGCTGCGTCTGGCGCATCCGTTTATGCCGTTTATCACCGAAGAAATCTGGCAGCGCATCAAGACCCAGGCTGGTGTCAGTGGCGACACCATCATGCTGCAGGCCTGGCCGGTGGCCAATGAAAGCCGCATCGACGCCGCCGCCGAAGGCGATATCGAATGGGTCAAGCAGCTGATGCTCGGCCTGCGCCAGATCCGTGGCGAGATGAAAATTTCCATGGCCAAGCGCATCGATATCATCCTGCAGAACGCCAACGCGGAAGACCTGCGCCGTCTGGCCGACAACGCGCCGCTGCTGAACAAGCTGGCCAAGCTGGAATCGGTCCGCGTACTAGAGGCCGGCGAAGAAGCACCCATGTCCGCCACCGCTCTGGTTGGCGACATGCAGGTGCTGGTGCCAATGGCCGGGCTGATCGACAAGGACGCCGAACTGGCGCGCCTGGACAAGGAAATCGCCCGCCTGGACGGCGAGGTCAAGCGCGTCGGCGGCAAGCTCGCCAACGAAGGCTTCGTCGCCAAGGCCCCGGCCGAGGTGCTCGACAAGGAGCGCGCCAAGCTGGCCGAGGCCGAACAGGCCCTAGGCAAGATGGTCGAGCAGCGCGGCAAGATCGCCGCACTCTGATTGCCAGGCTGCACCCGCAAGCCCGCGCCCTTATCGGCGCGGGTTTCTTTTTTATGGGAGGGGCTTTCGGCTCTGGCATCCTGCTTCGCTCTACCTTCTGCATCCATGCAGTCGTAGCCGCGACTGTCGCCGCTGAAGCGCCTCCTACGGTTCATGTGATTTACCGGTACTGCCATGACTGCCTCTCGCTCCCCTTCCCTGCTCGACGCCCTGTTGCCGATTGGCGTGCTGGTGCTGCTGCTGAGCCTGTCCGTGTATCTCTACGGCGACAGTTCCTCCAGCGGGCCGAACCAGATCGCCCTGATGAGCGCGGCCCTGGTTGCCGGCCTGGTCGGGCTGAAGAACGGCCTGAAATGGGCCGAAATCGAGGACGGCATCCTCGCCGGCATCCATATGGCGATGAAGGCCAACCTGATCCTGCTGGCGGTCGGCGCACTGATCGGCACCTGGATTCTCGCCGGCACCGTGCCGACCATGATCTGGCTGGGCCTCAAACTGATTTCGGCCGAATACTTCTATGTCACCAGCTGCCTGATCTGCGCCCTGACCGCGCTGTCCATCGGCAGCTCCTGGACGGTGGCCGGTACCCTGGGCATCGGCCTGATGGGGGTGGCGGCAGGCCTGGGCCTGGACCCGGCGATCAGTGCCGGGGCGATCATTTCCGGTGCCTATTTCGGCGACAAGCTGTCGCCCCTGTCGGACACCACCAACCTGGCACCGGCGGCGGCCGGAGCCGACCTGTTCGCCCATATCCGCCATATGGCACGCACCACCACCCCGGCGCTGCTGATCGCCCTAGGGATTTTCTTCGTCCTGGGCCAACAAGCGGACAGCAGCCACGACACCGGCCGTATCGCCGAGGTGCTGACGGCCCTGGAGAGCCAGTTCAGCCTGGGCTGGCACCTGCTGCTGCCGGTGGCCTTCCTGCTCCTGCTCGCCGTGCGCCAGTGGCCGGCCTTCCCGGCGATCTTTCTCGCCGCCCTGCTCGGCGGGGTGTTCGCCCTGCTGTTCCAGCCGGACGTTATCGCGCGGCTGGCAGACCCGGCGGTCGGAGCCCTGGCCCCGCTGAAAACCCTGTGGACCGCGCTGTTCGCCGGCTATGAGTCGAGCAGCGGCAACCCGGCGCTGGACGGTTTGCTATCCAAGGGCGGCATGGCCAGCATGCTCACCACGGTATGGCTGATCATCTGCGCCATGTGTTTTGGCGGCGTGCTGGAAAAACTCGGCCTGCTGCAGCGGCTGCTGCAAAGTACCCTGCACCTGGCGAAAAGCACCAGCAGCCTGATCGCCAGCACCATCGCCACCACCATCGGTACCAATATCATCACCGCCGACCAGTACATAGCCCTGGTGCTGCCGGGCCGCATGTACCGCAGCGAGTACGAAAAGCGCGGCCTGGCACCGGTCAGCCTGTCCCGCGCCCTGGAAGACGGCGGCACCCTGACCTCGGTGCTGATCCCCTGGAATACCTGCGGGGCCTATATGGCCGCGACTCTGGGCGTGTCCACCCTGAGTTATCTGCCCTACTGTTTTTTCAACCTGATCATGCCGCTGCTGGCCATTACCCTGGCATTCGCCGCACCGCCCCGGCCACAGGCATCTACAGGCATGGAGCACGCCTGAACATGGGATACCGCTTAAGTAGTAGTACTAATTAGGGGTCGCATGCACGGAGGAAGGCCCTGCCAATTTGGGTGAAAATCAGGCATCTTTGCGTAATCGTAAAAATTTATGACCTTCCTTTTCTAACCCTCCCAAACTGGACCCTCAACCATGTATGCGTTAATGGCGTTAATTTTCGTCCTTGGCTACCTGTGTATAGCCCTGGAACATCCGCTCAAGATAGACAAGGCCGCCTCGGCCCTGCTCACCGCCGTATTGGCCTGGACAGTGCTGGTGCTGGGCGCTAACAGCATCACCCCGCTGATCGCAGCCGCCCTGGAGCACGGCAGCAGCGACACCACCCACTTCGTGGTCACCGAACTGCGCCACCACCTGGGCGAGATATCGGAAATCCTGTTCTTCCTGATGGGTGCCATGACCATCGTCGAGCTGATCGACGCCCATGAAGGCTTCAAGGTCATCACCGACCGCATCCGCACCAACAAGCGCGTGCACCTGCTGTGGCTGGTGGGACTGATCACCTTCTTCCTCTCCGCCGCCCTGGATAATCTGGCCACCACCATCGTGATGATCTCGTTGCTGCGCAAGCTGATCGACGATCAGAAGGAGCGCTGGTTCTACGCCGGCATCGTGGTCATCGCCGCCAACGCCGGCGGTGCCTGGTCGCCGATTGGCGACGTCACCACCACCATGCTGTGGATCGGCAATCAGATCACCGCCAGCGGCATCGTGGTCAAGCTGATCGTGCCGAGCCTGATCTGCCTGCTGGTACCGCTGACCATCATGAGTTTCGTGCTCAAGGGCGATATCAAGCCGCCCAAACTCAAGGAAAGCCTCGAGAGCCGCCGCGACCCGACCACCCCATTCGAACGCAATCTGGTATTCGTGCTGGGCCTGGGCGCGCTGATCTTCGTCCCGGTGTTCAAGACCATCACCCACCTGCCTCCCTATATGGGCATCCTGTTCGGCCTGGGCGTCCTCTGGGTCACCACCGAGATCATCCACCGCAGCAAGAACAGCGAAGACAAGGACCCCCTCTCGGTGGTCGGCGTACTGCGCCGCATCGACGTCACCAGCGTACTGTTCTTCCTTGGCATTCTGCTGGCGGTTTCCAGCCTGTCCACCGCAGGCCACCTGATCGATGTCGCCACCTACCTGAAAGACAGCCTGGGCAACATCTACACCATCGCCATCTCCATCGGCCTGCTCTCCGCCGTGGTGGATAACGTGCCTATGGTGGCCGGTGCCATGAAGATGTACCCGCTGGTCAGCCCCGAAGCCCTGGCCAGCAGCGCCGCCAGCGAACTGCCTTGGCTAAAAAACTTCGTGGTCAATGGCCACTTCTGGGAAATGCTCGCCTACTGCGCCGGCACTGGCGGCAGCTGCCTGATCATCGGCTCGGCGGCCGGTGTAGCGGCCATGGGCATGGAGAAGATCAACTTTATCTGGTACGTGAAGTACATCAGCGGCCTGGCCTTTGTCGGCTATATCGCCGGCGCACTGAGCTATATCGCCATCTTCGCCCTGTAATCGGCACTGCAGACGGACGCCCCGGTGGCGTCCGCTTCTTTATGCAAGGAGCGCCCATGGAAATCAGCAAAACCAGAACCAGCTTCTACCGCCGGCTCTACGTG
This sequence comes from Pseudomonas sp. EA_105y_Pfl2_R69, assembly GCF_963970915.1. Lineage (NCBI taxonomy): Bacteria > Pseudomonadati > Pseudomonadota > Gammaproteobacteria > Pseudomonadales > Pseudomonadaceae > Pseudomonas > Pseudomonas sp. EA_105y_Pfl2_R69. The sequence goes on along the minus strand of NZ_CAXAOO010000001.1, from coordinate 1,105,704 downwards.
GCCTGGCTGATCGACAGCGGCACGGCCACCAGCGTGCCCGCGCTGATGACCGCCACCGGCATGCCCCGGCGCACCGCCCAGGATACCCTGAGCGCCCTGGTCGAGCTGGACATCGACTGTGCCTTCCAGCAGGAAGACGGCGAGCGCAATAATGCCGGTCACTATGCCATTCGCAACTGGGGGCCGATCGACCCGCAGTGGATTGCCGTCAACCTGGCGCAGATCAAGAGCGTGCTGGGTTATCCCTAACCGCCGAGACCGCCATGCGCAGCTCCCGCCGCCTGTTACTGGTCATCCTGTTCCTGCTCGGACTATTCGCATTGTTCGAGGCCCTGGGACTGCGGACGCACTTTAATCTGCATACCCTGCAAGCCATGCTGTTGATGCATCCGGTGCTTGGCCTGCTGGCGTTTATCCTGCTATTCGCCCTGGGCAACCTGATTCAGATTCCCGGCTGGATCTTCCTCGCCGCCGCGGTGTTGGCACTGGGGCGGGTCTACGGCGGCATCGCCACCTTCCTCGCGGCCAGCGTTTCCTGCGTGTTCACTTACTTCACCATCCGCTACCTGGGCGGCGACGCCCTGCGCGGGCTGGACAATCGCCTGGCGCAGCGCCTGCTCGCTGGCCTGGATCGTCATCCCCTGACCAGCATCATCGCCCTGCGCATGCTGTTTCAGACCGTGCCGGCGCTGAACTACGCCCTGGCGCTTTCCGGCGTGCGCTTTCGCACCTACCTGCTTGGCACCCTGCTCGGCCTGCCGCTGCCGATCGCGCTTTACTGTCTGTTCTTCGATTACCTGGCGATGTGGCTGAATATTGTCTAGCGACGAGCAAGCCGCGCCCAGCTGTGGGAAAATCCCGCGCCCCAAGCCTTAGATCCCCTGCCATGTCCCTGCCGCCGAAACGCCCCAGCCGTAAACCCAGCGCACCGCGCCCTGCCCCTAGCAAACCTGCTGCAGGCAAGCCCGATGCGGCCAAGGGCCAGTTGCACCCGCGCAATCGGCACCAGGGCCGTTATGACTTTCCTGCCCTGATCAAGGCCAGCCCCGAGTTGGCGGCCTTTGTGATCATCAATCCCTACGGCAATGAGAGCATCGACTTCGCCAACCCGGCAGCGGTCAAGGTGTTCAACCGGGCGCTGCTCAAGCAGTTCTATGGCATCAGTCATTGGGACATTCCGGCGGACTACCTGTGCCCGCCGATCCCCGGCCGCGCCGACTACCTGCATTACCTGGCCGACCTGCTGGCCGCCAGCAATGGGGGTGAGATACCACGCGGGGCCAGGGTACGGGCGCTGGATATTGGCGTGGGGGCCAACTGCATCTACCCGCTGCTGGGTAACCGCGAATATGCCTGGCAGTTTCTCGGCTCGGATATTGCCGCCAGCGCCATCGCTTCGGCCAAGGCCATCGTGCAATCCAACCCGGGCCTCGGCGAGGCCATCGAACTGCGCCAGCAGAGCGACAGCACGCATATCTTCCAGGATTTGCTGCATGCCGATGAGCGTTTCGACCTGACCCTGTGCAACCCCCCCTTCCACGCCAGCGCGGAGGAAGCGGCCAGCGGCAGCAAACGCAAATGGCGCAACCTTGGCAAGCTCGATCCCAAGCGCAAACTGCCGGTGTTGAATTTCGGCGGCCAGGCGGCGGAATTGTGGTGCAAGGGCGGCGAGGCGGCGTTTGTCAGCCGCCTGATCGAGGAAAGCGCCGGGGTCGGCCAGCAGGTGCTGTGGTTCAGCAGCCTGATTTCCAAGGTTGGCAACCTGCCCGGCGTCTACAGCGCCCTGAAACAGGCCGGGGCGCTGCAGGTGCGCACCGTGGAAATGGCTCAGGGCCAGAAACAGAGCCGCTTCGTCGCCTGGACCTTCCAGACGCCCGAGCAGCAGCAGAACTGGCGGAAAACCCGCTGGTCGTAGGCTGGGTCAAGCACAGCGAGACCCTGGCTGTCCACGGCACCGCGTGAAGGGTGACGCTGCGGCGATATAAGCGCATGACTCCGGCGGTACACAGCGGCGAACCCAGCCTGCCCGCGTCCCGGAAGCTACCAGGGTAGCGCAGCCATCCCATTGCATACGCAGGAATGCGCTGCTGCACTCCGATGGGGCCAGCATTGGCCGGGACCTGACGGCAAAGAAAAATCTGCAACCGCCGACTGGTCGAGAGAGGCCTCAAGCAATAGGCAGGGTGCGCGCGTGGCGCACCCTAGGGGCTAGCCAGTTTGCCGGGTCGCCAACGGCAGCACCGTCACCTGCACCTCGGGGTCATGGCTGCCGCCGCCGAGAATCACCCCACGCAGCGGCGAGACATCGGCAAAATCGCGGCCCCAGGCCAGGGTGATATGTTCCAGGGCCGGGCGGATATTGTTGGTCGGGTCGAAATCCACCCAGCCCTGCTGCGGACAGAACACCGAGACCCAGGCATGTGAGGCATCGGCACCGATCAGCCGCGGTTGGCCGGGCGGCGGCTGGGTCAGCAGGTAGCCGCTGACATAGCGCGCCGACAGGCCCATGGAGCGCAGGCAGGCGAGCATCAGGTGGGCGAAGTCCTGACACACGCCGCGGCGCTCTTCCAGCACCTGCAGCAAAGGCGTGGCCACTTGGGTGGCGGCGGCGTCGAAGCTGAATTCGGCAAAGATCTTCTGCATCAACCCATCCACCGCCGCCAGCAGGGGGCGGCCGGGGCTGAAACACTCGGCGGCGTAGTCGACGAAGGCCTGCTTGAGACGCACATAGGGCGACTCGAAGCGAAAACGCGCCGCCTGCAGCAGTTCCGCCCCCATTGCCTGACCGCTGTAGCTGAGGGCCGCACGGGCCTGCTCCCAGGCGGGCGAGGCCTGCAGATCCAGCGCCGGCCGCGCCAGCACCTCGACCCGCAGACGGGCTCCGACCTTGAGTTCGTTATGCGGCCGCTCGAACACCAGGCGAGTCAGCGGGTTGCCGAACACGTCCAGGCCGTCCAGGCGCTGGCAGGGCTGCGGGCTGACCAGCAGCTGCTGCTCATGGTTGCGCTGCCAGGGGCAGGCCCGTGGCCACAGATGGGCCAGCTGCTGGGCCAGAGACACCGGGCTGGCGTAGCGGTAATGGGTGTCATGGAGTATCTGATAGCGGGCGCTGCTCATGAGGACTGGGTCCGCTGGCTGGCATCGACGTGCACGAAAAAGCGCAGGCCGAGGCGGTCGGAGACATCGCCCGTGGCCTGGCTGATGCTCGCCAGCAGGTCGGCCAGGCCCGCCAGTACCTCCTGCACACTGGCCGCGCCGAACAACGGGTTTTCCAGGCTGGCCAGGCTAAAGCGCGCCAGTTGCCCCTGCAGATGCTGCAGGCGGCGCTCGGCCGGCAGTTCGAAGCGCTCGCCCAGGCGCTCCAGGGAACGCAGCAGGGTGCGCACCTGGAACAGCACGGCGTGGGGGTTCTGCTCATCCAGCAGTAACAGGTCGAGTACCGGGATCAGCTGCGCCGAGGCCAGGTAACGGGTGCGATAAGTGATACTGCTGTTGCCCAGTTCCAGCAGCCATTCCAGCGCGGACTGGTCATGCGCCGCGCCGCTGCGGAGGAAGTTCGCCAGGCTGTCGCAGAGAAACTGCAGGCGCTCGATGCAGCGCCCGATCATCAGAAAGCGCCAGCCGTCGTCGCGCGTCATGTCGTCCAGGGCGAAGCCCGACAGCGCCGCCAGCGACATCAGCAGGCGCTCGAGAAAGTCCAGCAGCTCGCCGAAGTCGGCCTGTTCGGCGTTCAGCCCCTGGGCCTCGCGCTGCAGTTCGAGCAGGGCCTGCCAGTTGGCCTGGGACAGCTTGCCACGCACGCTGCCGGCCACCCACTGCAGGCGCTGCAAATTGGCGCGCAGGCTGTCCGGCCAGTCTTCGCCGAGCAGCGCCTCGAGCAGGCGCTGCTGCAGTTCGCCGCTGTCGGCATCCGGCAGCAGGCCCAGGCTCTCGCCCAGGCCCAGGGCGGTCTGCAACGCCAGGGGGTCATCGTCGTCGTCGACATAGCGCGCCAGCATGATGCGCAGCAGCCGCGCACTGTCTTCGCAGCGTTCGCTGTAGCGGCCGAACCAGAACAGGTTTTCCACCACCCGCGACGGCAGATAGGGATCGCTGCGCACCAGATCGGCCACCCCCAGCGGGCGCAGCCATTGCCAGGGCTCGCCGCCACCGTGGCGCTCGCCGAGCACCCAAGTGTCCTTGCTCGCGCCGCCGCGCTGCATCGACACCACTTCGGCATCGGCCTCGCCGGCCACCCGGGTCAGGCCGCCGGGCATCACCCGGTAGCCGCCGTCGGCGCTGGCCACGGCGAACACCCGCATGCCGATGGCGCGCGGGGCCAGCTGGCCTGCTTCGGGCTGCCAGACCGGTGCCTGCGACAGCTGCGCCAGGGCCTGGGCGACATAGGCGTAGGGCCGCGCCTTGAGCCGTTCGGCCAGGGCGGCGCGCTGTTCTTCGTCCAGTTCGCGGCCGAATACCGGGGCAAAACTCTGCGAGGGAAAGCTGGCGCGCACCAGCAGCTCGTCGAGCTTGTCCAGGGCCTCGTCCAACACCGGCGGCTCGCCGCACCACCAGCTGGCGATGCTCGGCAGCAGCAGCTCCTCGCCCAGCAGCTTCTCGGCGATGGCCGGGAGAAAGCCCGGCAGGCCCGGGGATTCCAGGACGCCGCTGCCCAGGGCGTTGGCCACCAGCACATTGCCCTGGCGCACCGCTTCGAGCAGGCCGGGCACGCCGAGGGCCGAGTCGGTACGCAGCTCCAGCGGGTCGCAGAAGTCGTCATCCAGACGACGCAGCAGCGCATGCACGCGGCGCAGACCGGCCAGAGTCTTGAGGTAGACCTTGGCGTCGCGCACGGTCAGGTCGCTGCCTTCCACCAGCGGATAACCGAGCTGGCGCGCCAGGTACAGGTGCTCGAAATAGCTCTCGTTGAAACGCCCCGGGGTGAGCAGCACCACCAGCGGCGTCTCGCCGCCGGCCGGTGCCTGGCGCGCCAGGGTGTCCTGCAGGGTGCGGAAGAAACCGGCCAGGTACTGCACGCGCAGGTCGCGATACAGCTCGGGAAAGGCGCGGGAGACGATCTGCCGATTTTCCAGGGCATAGCCGGCACCTGAGGGGGCCTGGGTGCGGTCGGCGGTGACCCACCAGCGGCCATCCGGGGCGCGGGCCAGGTCCACCGCGTACAGGTGCAGATAGGTACCGCCGGGGGGCTGCACGCCCTGGCAGGGCCACAGGTAGTTGTTGTGGCCAAACACCAGTTCGGCCGGCAGCAGGCCCTCGGCCAGCAGCTGCTGCGGGCCATACAGGTCGGCCAGCACGGCATTCAATAGGCCGGCACGTTGGGCCACGCCGGCGGCGATCTGCTGCCACTCTTCGGCCGGAATCAGGTTGGGCAGCAGGTCCAGCTCCCAGGGTCGGTCGGCACCGTCGGGGTCGGCATAGACGTTGTAGGTCACACCGTTTTCCTGAATCTGCCGCGCCAGCAAGGCCTGGCGCTGGGCTAGTTGCGCCGGGCTGCTGCGCTGCAGACGCTCCAGCAACAGCCGCCAGTGCGGGCGCACCTGACCGGCGGCGTCGAGCAGTTCGTGATAGGCCCCGGCAGTCAGGGGGTAGTCGGCAAGCAGGTCGGGCATGGCAGGCTCGATAAATGGCAGCGCTCCCATCGCCGCTTTATGGAGAGCGCGTGATGATCCTCTCCCCATGAAGCGGCGATGGTATTAAACGAGGCGCAGATCCAGGGTCATGGGCATTTCATTATTATTGATCGGGGCCAGTGCCGGGCGCTTGCCCGGGCTGTGGCCCAGGCGGAAGAAGCGCGCCAGTCGCCGGCTCTCGGCTTCAAAGGCGTTTACCGGCAGGCTGTCGTAATTGCGTCCGCCCGGATGGGCGACATGATACTGGCAACCGCCGAGCGAGCGCTGCATCCAGCTGTCCACCAGGTCGAACACCAGCGGCGCGTGCACTTCGATGGTCGGGTGCAGGCAGTTGGCCGGCTGCCATGCGCGGAAACGCACGCCGCCGACAAATTCGCCGACCTTGCCGGTGGGCCGCAGCGGCACCGGCACACCGTTGCAGGTCAGCACATAACGATCGCTCGGCAGGCCGCCGAGCTTGACCTGCATGCGCTCCAGCGAGGAATCGACATAGCGCACCGTGCCGCCGCCCCCGCCCTCCTCGCCCAACACATGCCAGGGCTCCAGGGCCTGGCGCAGCTCCAGCTCGATGCCCTTGACGTTGAAGTCGCCGGACTTGGGAAAGCGGAACTCGAAGTGCGGGGCAAACCATTCGCCGTGCAGGCGATAGCCGCAACCGTCCAGCTCCTGCAGCACGTCGGCGAAATCCTGCTCGATAAAGTGCGGCAGCAGGTAGCGGTCATGCAGCTCGGTGCCCCAGCGCACCAGTCGCGCAGGCGCATAGGGCTCGCGCCAGAAACGCGCGATCAGGGCGCGGATCAGCAGTTGCTGGGCCAGGCTCATCTGCGCATGCGGCGGCATCTCGAAGGCGCGCAGCTCGAGCAGGCCGAGGCGACCGGAGGCGGAGTCCGGCGAATACAGCTTGTCGATGCAGAACTCGGCGCGGTGGGTGTTGCCGCTGACGTCCACCAGCAGGTTGCGCAGCAGGCGATCGACCAGCCAGGGCGGGCAATCGCGACCCACTTCGGGCATCTGCGCGAAGGCGATTTCCAGCTCGTACAGGGCATCGTTACGCGCCTCGTCGATGCGCGGTGCCTGGGAGGTGGGGCCGATAAACAGGCCGCTGAACAGGTAGGACAGCGACGGATGGTTGTGCCAGTAGCTGATCAGGCTGCGCAGCAGATCGGGCCGACGCAGAAAGGGCGAGTCCGCCGGGGTCGCGCCGCCGAGGACGAAGTGGTTGCCGCCACCGGTGCCGGTGTGGCGGCCGTCGATCATAAACTTCTCGCTACTCAGGCGGCACTCGCGGGCCTGCTGGTAGAGAAACTCGGTGCGCTCGACCAGCTCAGCCCAGCTGGCGGCCGGGTGGATATTCACCTCGATCACGCCGGGGTCCGGGGTCACCCGGAAGAACTGCAGGCGCGGGTCCAGCGGCGGCTCGTAGCCTTCCAGCAGCACCGGGCAGTTCAGCTCGGCGGCAGTGGCCTCGATGGCGGCGACCAGCTCCAGATAATCCTCCAGGCGCACCAGCGGCGGCATAAACAGGTAGAGTTTGCCGTCCCGCGGTTCGGCACACAGCGCCGTGCGCACCACGGCGGCGGCCGACTGGCCGAGCAGCGGGCGCTTGCCCGCGCCGTTCTGGCTGCCCGGCCAGACGCCGCGCAGCTGCGGCTTGATCTGCGCCGCAGCCGGTAGCGGAGCGAATACCTGGCTGGGGTCTTCCGGAGTCACATAGGGGTAATCGGCCTCGCTGACCCAGGGCTGGGAATCCAGCGGCAGGCGATAGCCCATCGCCGAATCGCCCGGTATCAGCCGGCAATGCTGATCACGCAGGAACCAGCTGCCGCTCTGCCAGCCCAGTTGCTTGGCCTGCCTGGCCAGCGGCAGGATATGCCCGACCACCTTGTCCAGCCCCTGTTCGAACACCTTGCGCAGGCGCTCGCGCTCCAGCGGGGCGGCCAGACGCGGGTCTTCGGCGCTGACATTGATCGGCAGCTTGCGCTCGCGCCACAGGTAGTAGAAACGGTCCTCGTAGGCCGGCACACAGTATTGGCCATCCACCCCCAGACGTTCGGCCAGCAGGCTGAGAAAGTCGGCGGCCTTGGCCGCATCGACGCCATAGTCCTGCTGCTCGTCGGCATACAGCGCCGGGTTCTGCCACAGCGGCTCGCCGTCGCGCCGCCAGTAGGCATTCAGCGACCAGCGCGGCAGCTGTTCGCCGGGGTACCACTTGCCCTGGCCGAAATGCACCAGCGCCTGCGGCGCATAGTGCTCGCGCAGGCGCTGGAACAGATCGCTGGCCAGGCGGCGCTTGTTCGGCCCCAGGGCGGCGGTGTTCCATTCCGCATCGTCGGGGTAATCGAGGGCAACAAAGGTCGGCTCGCCGCCCATGGTCAGGCGTACGTCCTGCTCTTGCAGGTCCTCGTCGATCTTCTCCCCGAGGCCGACAATCGCCTGCCACTGCGCCTCGCTGTAGGGCTTGCTGACGCGCGGCGCTTCCCAGATGCGCTCGACCCACATCTCATGGCTGAACTCGCACTCGCATTCATCCACGCCGCCGCTGATCGGCGCGGCCGAGGACGGCTCCGGGCTGCAGGCCAGCGGAATATGACCCTCACCGGCGAACAGGCCACTGGTGGGGTCCAGGCCGATCCAGCCGGCACCGGGCAGATAGACCTCGCACCAGGCATGCAGGTCGGTGAAATCCACCTCGGTACCGGATGGGCCGTCGAGGGATTCCATATCGGCTTTCAACTGGATCAGGTAACCGGAGACAAAGCGCGCCGCCAGGCCCAGGTGGCGAAACAGCTGCACCAGCAGCCAGGCCGAGTCGCGGCAGGAGCCGGAGCCTTTCTGCAGGCTTTCTTCCGGGGTCTGCACGCCCGGTTCCAGGCGGATCAGGTAGCCGATATCGGTGGCCAGGCGCTGATTGAGCGCCACCAGAAAGTCCACGCTGGGCAGTGGCGTGCGCTCGATGCCGGCCAGATAGTCCGCGAAAAGAGGCGTGAGCGGCAGCTTGACCAGATAGGGAGCCAGCTCCAGCTGTTCGCCCGCGGTATAGGCGAAGGGGATTTGCTCGGCGTAGGGTTCGAGGAAGAAGTCGAAGGGATTGAACACCGCCATTTCGGCGACCAGATCGACCTCGATCTTCAACTCGCGGGTCATCGAAGGGAACACCAGACGCGCCAGGTAATTGCCCTGAGGGTCCTGCTGCCAGTTGATAAAGTGCTCGCCCGGCTCGACCTTCAAGGCGTAGGACAGCACCCGGGTACGGCTGTGCGGTGCAGGACGCAGGCGTACGACCTGGGGGCCGAGGTTGACCGCACGGTCGTAGCGGTAGTGGCTGACATGGTGCAAGGCGATATGGATCGACACAGCGGGCCTCCTGCAAACCTGGGCGATAAGCCTGGCAGCGCAAGACTTATGCCAGTGGCCCGGGCCCCATGGACCGGGGCTTGCAGCCTGGCCAGCGGGGTACAACGCACCACAACAGGGCCAGCCATGCCCCACGCCTGCCGCGGCGCACGAAAACAGGTCGCGTGCCCTTTGACAGGCTGTACCCATTAAATGGCCCACCAGGCGTTTCTAAGGAGGCCTTGGAAAATCAGTAACGGGTAGGGTGCGCCGTGCGCACCAGCGTGATCCATAAGGGCTTGGTGCGCACAGCGCACCCTACAACGTCAGGCCATCACCGACGCCTGGCGCAGCACAATGCTGAAACATGGCTCTTAACAATCCCCTTGCAGGCTGGCAACCCAGCGCTGCAGCACCTCGACGCCTTCGGCATGCACGGTGGAGCGCCCCAGCTCCGGCATCATGATGCTCGGATCCACGCTCTCCATTCGAAACAGCAACACCGACTTATCCGGCTGGCCGGGGTGAATGTCCACCAGGCGGTTACCCGAACCTTTACCCGCGGCTACCGGCTGCTTGCACAGGCCATAGCTGATGCCGATGGCGGTGGCCGGATCGAGCAGCAGCCCCGAGGTACGCCCCGGCCCCCTGGGGTTATGACAGTGGCTGCAGTTGGCATCCAGGTAGCTGCGCGCCTGCTGCTGCAGGCTTTCGTCTGGCCGCGGGATCGGCCATAGGGCGTTCTGCGGCACGCCCTGCAACCCAGCCGGCAGCGCCCGCAGACGGCCCTGCTGCTGCCAGTGCTGCAACTGGTTGCGGGAGCCATCGGCGTAGGCAAAATCCTTGTTCAGGTGCCGCGCCTTCGGGCCCAGCGGGTTGTTGCCCTGGCCGGCGCGCTCCTCATGACAGCCGGCGCACTGGTTGGCATCCGGCACCTGATAGGCCACAGGGTGAGTCTTGCCGTCGGCATCCAGCAGGCTCAGCTCGCGGCTGTCGCCGGCCCACTGCAGATAGGCCTCCTGCTGTTGTTCGCCCCACACATAGGGCAACGCCACCCAGCCGTCCTGCTGCTTGAGCAGGATGCGCGTCTCGATCAACTGCACCCGCGCAAGCTGCAGGCCACGCTGCGGGTCGCGATCATCCTGCTCATTGAGCAGCAAGCGGCCCTGGGCATCCTTTGGGTAGTAGAAGGTCTTGCTCAGCACCGTGCCGACCGGGTAGTCGAAGTGCGCCTTGCCGTAGGTCGCCGCCGTGCCGGCGGGCATCCAGACGGAGCGCAGCTTGTGCGCATAGTCGGTGAAAAGCGGGGTATTCAGGTCATAGGGCAGCGCCTCGGCAATCGGCGCGATAAAACCATCGGCGCGCGGCAGCATGCCCCACTCGCTGAGCGTTTGCGGGTAGTTGTCGCCTTGCGGCAGGTACAACGGAGCCGGCTGCTGCTCGCAGCCGGCCAGGAGCAGCAGCGCCCCCAGCAGCAGCCTGCGCATCAGGCCTCCTCGGGCGTATCGGCAGCAGCCAGCTTGACCGCCGGCAGTGCTGGCAGGCTGCAACGGTAGTCGGCCATCTCGGTGCTGATGTTCTTGTAGTTGTTCGGCCCGTCGACGTTGATCATCGCGGCCGCGCCATTATCGATGCAGATCGCCCGCTCGGCCGGCAGCTTGCCGTCGACCAGGATGTCCTGGTTGACGTAACCGTCCCAGAGAATATCCGGCAGCCGCCCACTGAGACCGAACTGGCTGACCTTAAGCGCCTTCAGCTCCAGATGATCCGGGCTGTCGCCAGCGGGGCCGAAGCGGTTGCCGTGGATATGGATGCCTTCCGGATAGGGGTCGAAGTTCTCGGCGGTGGAGAGGTCGCTGTAGCCGGTGCTGAAGTAGCTGCTGATGATCACGTTGGCGGTCTTGTGCTCGCCGATATCGTTGTCGAACACCTCGACATCATCATTGGAGTTGATCACCACCCCGGAGCCGGCCGGTACGCTGGCCACGGGCGTGCCCTTGTGGCCGAAGTTCCTGTGGTTGTTGCCTTCGATCCTGTTGCGGAACACCCGCGTGACCCGCCCGGCCTGGGGCAGGTTGGGCATGTTGAACACCAGGATGCCGCCAGTGTTACCAGTGGCGACATTGTCATACACATCGGCGTCGAGGGTGTTTTCGATCTCGATACCGGCGACGTTGCGCTCGGCGCGACTGTTGCGCACCACCACATTGCGCGACTGGCCGACATAGATGCCGGCGTCCGATGCGCCGATGGCCACCACGCCGTCGATCAGGGTGTTCTCGGTCTGCACCGGATAGATGCCATAGGCACCGTTCTCGGTAGCCGGACCGTTGGTCCATTCGGTGCGCACGCGGCGGATGATGATGTTCTTGCCACCCACCACTTTCAGCGCATCACCTTTGCTGTCCTCCAGGGCGATGTCCTCGATGGTGAAGTCCGAGGCGTCTACCAACAGGCCTTCGGCACCGGACTTCTGCCCCTTGAAGCTCAGAATGGTCTTGTCCATGCCCGCGCCCCTGATGGTCACACCGTTGACCTTGAGGCTCAGGCTGCGATCGAGTTGGTAGGTGCCGGCGGGGATTTCGATCAGGCTGCCGGACTTGGCCCGGATCAGCTGGGTCTGTAGCGCTTTCTGGAAATCCAGGTCGGCCAGCGGGGCCGGCTGTTCGCTGCAGGCGGCGAGCAGCAACGGCAGAACAAGGACTGCAAGCGAGGCAAGGCGCATGGGGGTGCTCCGGTTTTTTCTTATTAAAGTGGAACCATAGTACCAATTAGATATGAAAAACCAAACCTCGCCTGCCGCCGAACCATCGGCCGCCTACGCAGAGCCGCGCGCATCCGTTACCATCGGCGCACTTCCGAGACGAGATGCAGCATGTATATCTACCGATTGGTGCTGATCCTGGTGGTGGGGATCTACCTGTTTTCCCCGGCCATCATGGACTGGTGGATCGACCCCAATGGAGCCTGGTACCGGCCCTATCTGCTGTGGCTGATTCTGATAGTCGTGACCTTTATTCTGCAGAGCCAACGCGATGCCGATGAACTCTGAGCTGCTGCGGCGCAACATGCGTGACCGCCCTTTACCTTTAAGCCGCAGAGCCAGCACGATGCCGATGAACTCTGAGCCGCTGCGGCGCAACCTGCGTGACCGCCCTTTACCTTTAAGCCGCAGAGCCAACGCGATGCCGATGAACTCTGAGCCGCTGCGGCGCAACCTGCGTGACCGCCTTTCACCTTTATTCGCAGAGCCAACCCGATGCTGACGAGCTTTAGCCTGAGCCAGCTGATCCTGATCAGCGCCGCCTATCTGCTGGTCCTGTTCGGCGTGGCCTGGGTCAGCGAGCACGGCCTGATCCCGCGCTGGATCATCCGCCACCCGCTGACCTATATCCTCTCCCTCGGCGTCTATGCCAGCGCCTGGGCCTTCTATGGCACGGTAGGTCTGGCCTACCAGTACGGCTACGGTTTTCTCGCCAGTTATCTGGGGGTGTCCGGGGCCTTTCTGCTGGCCCCGGTGCTGCTCTATCCGATTCTGCGCATCACCCGCACCTACCAGCTGTCATCATTGGCCGACCTGTTCGCCTTCCGCTTTCGCAGCACCTGGGCCGGGGCCCTGACCACGGTATTTATGCTGATCGGCGTACTGCCGCTGCTGGCCCTGCAGATCCAGGCGGTGGCCGATTCCATCGGCATCCTCACCCGCGAGCCGGTGCAGGAACGCGTGGCCATGGCCTATTGCGGCCTGATCATCCTGTTCACCATCCTGTTCGGCGCACGGCATATCGCCACCCGCGAGAAACACGAAGGCCTGGTGTTCGCCATCGCCTTCGAGTCGGTGGTCAAGCTCACCGCCATCAGCATCATCGGCCTGTATGCCCTGTATGGTGTCTTCGACGGCCCGCAGGACCTGCAGTCCTGGCTGGTGCAGAACCAGGCCTCGCTGACCAGCCTGCATACCCCCTTGCAGGAAGGCCCCTGGCGCACCCTGTTGCTGGTGTTCTTCGCCTCGGCCATCGTCATGCCGCACATGTACCACATGACCTTTACCGAGAACCTCAACCCACGCGCCATGGTCAGCGCCAGCTGGGGCCTGCCGCTGTTCCTGCTGCTGATGAGCCTGGCGGTGCCGCTGATTCTCTGGGCCGGACTCAAGCTGGGAGCCACCACCAACCCGGAATACTTCACCCTGGGCGTGGGCATCGCGGTCAATAGCCAGACCCTGGCGCTGATCGCCTATGTCGGCGGCCTGTCGGCCTCCAGCGGGCTGATCATCGTCACCACCCTGGCGCTCTCGGGCATGGTCCTCAACCACGTGGTGCTGCCGCTGTATCAGCCGCCGGCCGAAGGCAATATCTACCGCTGGTTGAAGTGGACCCGCCGCGCGCTGATCCTGATGATCATCATGGCTGGCTACGGCTTCTATGTATTGCTCGGGGCCGAACAGGATCTGGCCAACCTGGGCATCGTCGCCTTCGTCGCCACCCTGCAGTTCCTTCCCGGCGTGCTCTCGGTGCTGTACTGGCCCACCGCCAACCGCCGCGGCTTTATCGCCGGGCTGCTGGCCGGCATCGGCGTGTGGGTGGTGAGCATGCTGTTGCCGATGCTCGGCAACCTGCAGGGTTTCTACCTGCCCTGGTTCAACGTCATCTATGTGCTGGACGACAGCAGCTGGCACCTGGCGGCCATCGCCTCGCTGGCCGCCAACGTGCTGGTGTTCACCCTGGTGTCGTTGTTCAGCGAAGCCAGCGACGAGGAAAAGAGCGCCGCCGAAGCCTGCGCGGTGGACAACGTGCGCCGCCCGCAACGGCGTGAACTGCTGGCCGCCTCGCCCCAGGAATTCGCCGCCCAGCTGGCCAAGCCCCTGGGGGCCAAGACCGCCCAGCGCGAAGTGGAACAGGCCCTGCGCGACCTGCATCTGCCCTTCGATGAAGGCCGCCCCTATGCCCTGCGCCGCCTGCGCGACCGCCTCGAGGCCAACCTGTCCGGGCTGATGGGTCCCAGTGTGGCCCAGGACATAGTCGAAACCTTCCTGCCTTATAAGGCGGGCAGCGAAACCTATGTCACCGAGGACATCCATTTTATCGAGAGCCGCCTGGAGGATTACCACTCGCGCCTCACGGGCCTCGCCGCCGAACTCGACACCCTGCGCCGCTACCACCGCCAGACCCTGCAGGAACTGCCCATGGGCGTCTGCTCCCTGGCCAAGGACCAGGAGATCCTGATGTGGAACAAGGCCATGGAAGAACTCACCGAAATCCCCGCCCAGCGCGTGGTCGGCTCGCGCCTGAGCACCCTGGGCGAGCCCTGGCGCGAGCTGCTGCAGAGCTTTATCGAACTGCCGGACGAGCACCTGCACAAACAGCGCCTGGCCCTCGATGGCCAGACCCGCTGGCTCAACCTGCACAAGGCGGCCATCGCCGAACCCCTGGCCCCGGGTAACAGCGGCCTGGTGCTGCTGGTCGAGGACCTCACCGAAACCCAGCTGTTGGAAGACAAGCTGGTGCACTCCGAGCGCCTGGCCAGTATCGGTCGCCTGGCCGCCGGGGTGGCCCACGAAATCGGCAACCCGATCACCGGCATCGCCTGCCTGGCGCAGAACCTGCGCGAGGAACGCGAGGGCGACGGTGAACTGACCGAGATCAGCCAGCAGATCATCGAACAGACCAAGCGCGTGTCGCGCATCGTCCAGTCGCTGATGAGCTTCGCCCACTCCGGCAGCCACCAGAACAGCGAAGAGCCGGTGTGCCTGGCCGACGTGGCGCGCGACGCCATTGCCCTGCTGTCGCTGAACAAGCGCAGCATCGAGGTGCAGTTCTTCAACCTCTGCGACCCCGACCACTGGGCCTGCGGCGACTCCCAGCGCCTGGCCCAGGTGCTGATCAACCTGCTGTCCAACGCCCGCGACGCCTCGCCGCCCGGCGGCGCTATCCGCGTACGCAGCGAGGCCCTCGAACACAGCGTCGAGCTGATCGTCGAGGACGAAGGCAGCGGCATTCCCAAGGCCATCATCGACCGCCTGTTCGAACCCTTCTTCACCACCAAGGACCCGGGCGAAGGCACGGGCCTGGGCCTTGCACTGGTCTATTCGATCGTGGAAGAGCATTATGGACAAATAACAATCGACAGCCCGGCCGACCCCGAGCAGCAACGCGGAACCCGTATCCGGGTCAGCCTGCCGCGGCATGTCGAGACGACGTCCATAGCGACTTAAACCAGCTACTAGAGAACCCCCCGGCGAGGTCGAAAGACCCCGTGAGGGTTTCCGAGACCGTCGAGAGACCGAATTGATGCCTCATATTTTGATCGTCGAAGACGAAACCATTATCCGCTCTGCCTTGCGTCGCCTGCTGGAACGCAACCAATACCAGGTCAGCGAAGCCGGTTCGGTGCAAGAGGCGCAGGAACGCTTCAGCATTCCCGGCTTCGACCTGATCGTCAGCGACCTGCGCCTACCCGGCGCGCCCGGCACCGAGCTGATCAAGCTCAGCCAGGGCACCCCGGTGCTGATCATGACCAGCTACGCCAGCCTGCGTTCGGCGGTCGACTCGATGAAGATGGGCGCGGTGGACTATATCGCCAAGCCCTTCGACCACGACGAAATGCTCCAGGCCGTGGCGCGCATCCTGCGCGATCACCAGCAGGCCAAGCAGGTCCCCAGCGCCCCCGCCGCCAGCCCGCGGGCCAACGCCGACAAAGCGGTGGACAACAGCAACGGCGAAATCGGCATTATCGGCTCCTGCCCGGCCATGCAGGAGATGTACAGCAAGATTCGCAAGGTCGCGCCGACCGACTCCAACGTGCTGATCCAGGGCGAGTCCGGCACCGGCAAGGAGCTGGTGGCCCGCGCCCTGCACAACCTCTCGCGGCGCGCCAAGGCCCCGCTGATCTCGGTGAACTGCGCCGCCATCCCGGAAACCCTGATCGAATCCGAACTGTTCGGCCATGAGAAAGGGGCCTTTACCGGGGCCAGCGCCGGCCGTGCCGGCCTGGTGGAAGCCGCCGACGGCGGCACCCTGTTCCTCGACGAAATCGGCGAACTGCCCCTGGAAGCCCAGGCCCGTCTGCTGCGCGTGTTGCAGGAAGGCGAGATCCGCCGGGTCGGCTCGGTGCAGTCGCAGAAGGTCGACGTGCGCCTGATCGCCGCCACCCACCGCGACCTCAAGAGCCTGGCCAAGATCGGCCAGTTCCGCGAAGACCTGTATTACCGCCTGCACGTGATCGCCCTCAAGCTGCCGCCCCTGCGCGAACGCGGGGCCGACGTGATCGAGATCGCCCGCGCCTTCCTGATCCGCCAGTGCAACCGCCAGGGCCGTAACGACCTGAGCTTTGCCAACGATGCCGAACAGGCGATCCGCCACTACCCCTGGCCGGGTAACGTGCGCGAACTGGAAAATGCCATCGAGCGCGCGGTGATTCTCTGCGAGGGCACCAGTATTTCCGCAGAGCTGCTGGGCATCGACATCGAGCTGGACGACTTGGAGGATGACTATAGCGGCCTGTCCGGCCAGGCCAGTGGCCTGGGTCACGAGCCCAGCGAGCCGACCGAAGACCTGTCACTGGAAGACTACTTCCAGCACTTCGTCCTCGAACACCAGGACCATATGACCGAGACCGAGTTGGCGCGCAAGCTCGGCATCAGCCGCAAGTGCCTGTGGGAACGCCGCCAGCGCCTGGGCATCCCCCGGCGTAAATCCTCGGGGGCCGCGACAGGCTAGTGGGCGCGCACGGTGACAAATCATCGTGCCCAAGGTTCCGCAGCCTGTTACCTCTTCAACACCTAGTAACAAAAGCCGGGTCTTACGGTAACGAGAACCCGGCTTTTTTAGCCCTACCCATCGCAGGCAAAAAACGCAAAGCCTTGTTTTTAAAGGGTTTTCAAAAACTGGCACGGGTTCTGCTTTATTGCTGGTACAACAACAATAACAAGCACGCACCAACCTAATAAAAATAAGACATACCGACTCCAGCACAATAAGTACAACAACGCGGAGGCGCAGCTAACTGATTCTTTTGGAAAGGAATTGCCTTTGGGGCTTGCCCCATAACCAGGCCGAGAACAATAAAACTGCCACAAGGCAGTGCCTGAACTGGTTAGGTCACTTGGTGATCAGGGTAGCGTCAGCATCCAAAGAAATCCGTTTGCTCTTAACTCCCAGCCTGGGAGGTTTTCCAAAAGTCTTTGACTGGATGGAACGGGTAAATCAACAAAAACAACTAGCCCGCCATAATAATAAAAATAGAGCACGCACCAATTTGGGGGGGAGCTTCGGCTCCCCCAGTAGCTTCCGCGTTTTGCTAAGCTCACCGCCTTTCCTGCAGCAATCCCTCGACTCTCCTACACCCTCCCCCGACTCAATGCTAGAATCCGCGCCATTCCTGCGGCCGGCATATACTCTGGCCAGTCATTTAGTCAAACAGTGCCTCCCATGCTGAAAAAGCTGTTCAAGTCCTTTCGTTCCCCTCTGCGCCGCGGCAAACACTCGCACAGCACCCCCGAAGTGCTAAGCAGCAGCCAGCACCCCATCGAGCGCCGGGAAATCAGTCGCTATGCCACCAGCGTGGTCGAGCGCCTGCAACATGCCGGCTACCAGGCCTATCTGGTCGGTGGCTGCGTGCGTGACCTGCTGCTGGATATCGACCCCAAGGATTTCGACGTCGCCACCAGCGCCACGCCCGAACAGGTACGCGCCGAGTTCCGCAATGCGCGGGTGATCGGCCGGCGGTTCAAGCTGGTACACGTGCACTTCGGCCGCGAAATCATCGAAGTGGCCACCTTCCGCGCCAATCACCCCGAAGGCGATGAGGAAGAGAACAGCAACCTGTCTTCACGCAACGAAAGCGGGCGCATCCTGCGCGACAATATTTACGGCAGCCTGGAAGACGACGCCCAGCGCCGCGACTTCACCATCAATGCGCTGTATTACGACCCCGGCACCGAGCGTATCCTCGACTACGCCAATGGCGTGCACGACATCCGCAACCACCTGGTCCGCCTGATCGGCGATCCGACCAAGCGCTACCAGGAAGACCCGGTGCGCATGCTGCGGGCGGTGCGCTTCGCCGCCAAGCTGGATTTCGACATCGAGAAACACAGCGCCGCCCCCATCTACAAGCTGGCCCCGATGCTGCGGGAAATCCCCGCCGCCCGCCTGTTCGAGGAAGTGCTCAAGCTGTTCCTCGCCGGTTACGCGGTCTACACCTATGAACTGCTGGTGGACTACGGCCTGTTTGGCGAGCTGTTCCCGGCCAGTGCCGCGGCACTCAAGAACAACCCGGATTACACCGACCAGCTGATCCGCAACGCCCTGGGTAACACCGACCTGCGTATCCAGCAAGGCAAGACCGTCACCCCGGCTTTCCTCTTCGCCGCCCTGCTCTGGCCGGCGCTGCCGGCACGGGTGATCAAGCTGCAGGAGCGCGGCATGCCGCCGATCCCGGCCATGCAGGAAGCCGCCCACGAACTGATCAGCGAACAGTGCCTGCGCATCGCCGTGCCCAAGCGCTTTACCCTGCCGATCCGCGAGATCTGGGATATGCAGGAGCGCCTGCCACGGCGCAGCGGCAAGCGCGCCGACCTGCTCCTGGAGAACCCGCGCTTCCGCGCCGGCTACGATTTCCTCCTGCTGCGCGAAAGCGCCGGCGAGCAGACCGATGGCCTGGGCGACTGGTGGACCCTCTACCAGGACGCCAGCGACAGCGAGCGTCGCGGCATGATCCGCGACCTCAGCAGCAAGGACGACGGCCCAGGCGCGCCGCGCAAGCGCAAGCGCAGTAGCAGCAAGCGCAAACGCAGCCCGGCCGCGGACGGCAGCAGCCCCAGCGCTGGCGAATGATGGAACGGGTCTATATCGGCCTGGGCAGTAACCTGGCCGATCCGCTCGAACAACTGCGCAGCGCCCTGGCGGCGCTGGCGGCCCTGCCGCAGACGAGCCTGACGGCGCAGTCCTCCTTCTATATCAGCGACCCGCTCGGCCCGGCTGACCAGCCGCGCTACGTCAATGCCGTGGCCGCACTGGACACCGAACTCCCCCCCCTGGAACTGCTCGACGCCCTGCAGGCCATCGAGCAGGAGCAGGGCCGCATGCGCAAGGCCGAACGCTGGGGCCCACGCACCCTCGACCTGGATATCCTGCTGTTCGGTGAACGCCAGCTGGATGAACCGCGCCTGACCGTGCCGCACTACCATATGCACGCCCGCGCCTTCGTCCTCTACCCCCTGGCGGAAATCGCCCCGCAGCTGTATCTGCCGGACGGCCGCGCCCTCAGCGCACTGCTCGCCGCCTGCCCCTTCGCAGGTCTGGAGCGCATAGACGAATCACGTTGAACCTGCTTTTCATGGCGCATAACCGAGCGCAGCAGGTTTTATTGGCGGTAACGCCAGTAACAGGCCGGTAACACCTGCAATTGACTTCCAGCCGCCCCATCAGGACTATAGGCGTCCCGTTGCCCCGCACCGGTGCAATTCGAGGCCAATGCAGGCCAACTTGAGGCAGCGCGACTGCCGACTGAATGCCTGAGTGAGGACAGTTTTCATGCCTGATGTAACCCTGACCACCCTGCACAGCCTCAAGCAGAGCGGCGAGAAGATCGCCATGCTGACCTGCTATGACGCCACCTTCGCCCAGGCCGCCTGCGAGGCCGGGGTTGATGTACTGCTGGTGGGCGACTCCCTGGGTATGGTTCTGCAGGGCCATGACAGCACCCTGCCGGTCAGCGTGAGCGATATGGCCTACCACACCGCCTGCGTCAAACGCGGCAACCGGGGCGCATTGATCCTCGCCGACCTGCCCTTTATGGCCTACGCCACCCTCGAACAGACCCTGAACAACTGCGCCGCACTGATGCAGGCCGGTGCCCATATGGTCAAACTGGAAGGCGCGGCCTGGCTGGCCGAGCCGATTCGCCAGCTGGCCGAGCGCGGTGTGCCGGTATGCGCGCACCTGGGGCTGACGCCGCAGGCGGTGAATATCCTCGGCGGCTACAAGGTTCAAGGACGTCAGGAAGCCCAGGCGCGGCAGATGCGTGCCGACGCCATGGCCCTGGAGCAGGCCGGCGCGGCCATGCTGCTGCTCGAGTGCGTGCCCAGCGAACTGGCCGCGGAAATCAGCCAGGCGGTGAAGATTCCGGTGATCGGCATCGGCGCGGGCGGCGCAACCGACGGCCAGGTGCTGGTACTGCACGATATGCTCGGGCTGTCCCTGAGCGGCCGCACGCCCAAGTTCGTGAAGAACTTCATGACCGGCCAGAGCAGCATCCAGCACGCCCTCAGCGCCTATGTCAAAGCGGTCAAGGACCAGAGCTTCCCAGCAGCCGAACACGGGTTTTCTGCATGAACACAGTTAAAAGCGTGCGCGAATTGCGCGCCGCCATTGCCCAGGCCCGCAGCGAGGGCAAACAGATCGGTTTCGTACCGACCATGGGCAACCTGCATGCCGGCCATGCCGCCCTGGTGGCCAAAGCCGCCCAGCGCGCCGATTTCGTGGTGGCCAGCATCTTCGTCAACCCCCTGCAGTTCGGCCCCAGCGAAGACCTGGACACCTACCCGCGGACCCTGGTCGCCGATCAGGAGAAGCTCTTCGAAGCCGGCTGCAACCTGCTGTTTACCCCGGATGTCGAGGAGATGTATCCCCACGGCCTGGCCGGTCAGACCCGGGTCAGCGTTGCCGGCGTCTCCGAAGGCCTGTGCGGGGCCAGCCGCCCTGGGCATTTCGAAGGCGTGGCCACGGTGGTGACCAAGCTATTCAATATGGTCCAGCCGGATCTGGCGGTGTTCGGCCAGAAGGACTACCAGCAACTGGCGGTGATCCGCACCCTGGTGCGCGACCTGAACATGCCGATCCAGATCATCGGCGAGCCCACCGTACGCGCCGAGGATGGT
The DNA here is from genome assembly GCF_963970915.1 of Pseudomonas sp. EA_105y_Pfl2_R69. Lineage (NCBI taxonomy): Bacteria > Pseudomonadati > Pseudomonadota > Gammaproteobacteria > Pseudomonadales > Pseudomonadaceae > Pseudomonas > Pseudomonas sp. EA_105y_Pfl2_R69. The sequence goes on along the minus strand of NZ_CAXAOO010000001.1, from coordinate 1,084,860 downwards.
CTGGCGCTGTCGTCGCGCAACGGTTACCTCGACGCCGAACAGCGCGCCGCGGCCCCTGCCCTGTATCGCAGCCTGGAACAGATCGCCAGCGCCATCCGGGCCGGCGAACGCGACTACCCCGGACTGATCGCCCAGGCTCAGCAACTGCAGAGCGCGGCCGGTTTCCAGCCCGACTACCTGGAGATCCGCGAAGCGAACAGCCTGCGCCCGGCCAGCGCCGAGGACCGCCAGCTGGTGATTCTGGTCGCGGCCTTTATCGGCAGCACCCGCTTGATCGACAACCTGGTTCTGGAGCTGGACGCCTGAGCCCGGCCGGGTAATCCGCGCACCCGACGGTTGCCTGCCCCCCGCCCCTGCCAGTTACACTCGAGGCCCGGATTGTTCCGGGCCTTTTGCTTTTCGCCACCGACCACGACAAGGAATCCACCGCCAATGGCCTATTACCAGCAACCGCATGACGTCACTCAGCTGCCCGCCTGGCAGGCACTGCGCCAGCACCGCGAACAGATGAACGACTTCAGCATGCGCGAGGCCTTTGCCGGCGACCCACAGCGCTTTGACCGCTTCTCCCTGAGCAGCTGTGGCCTGCTGCTGGATTACTCGAAGAACCTGATCAGCGAAAAAACCCTGACGCTGCTGGTGCAACTGGCCGAGCAGGCCGGCCTGGGCGAATCGATCGAGGCCCAGTTCAATGGCGAGCGGGTCAATGCCTCGGAAGGCCGTGCGGCGCTGCACACGGCCCTGCGCAGCCCGATCGGCAAGCGCCTGGAGCTGGACGGGGTCGACCTGATCCCGCAGGTGCACCGGGTCCTCAACCAGATGACCGAGCTGGTCAGCCGCATCCACAGTGGCCTGTGGCGCGGTTACAGCGAAAAGCCCATCACCGAGGTGGTGAATATCGGTATCGGCGGCTCCTTCCTCGGCCCGCAGCTGGTTTCCGAAGCGCTGCGGCCCTTTACTCAGCGCGGCGTACGCTGCCATTACCTGGCCAATATCGACGGCAGCGAGTTCCGCGACCTGACCGCCCGGCTGAACCCGGAAACCACCCTGTTTATCGTTTCGTCCAAGTCCTTCGGCACCCTGGAAACCCTGAAGAACACCCTGGCCGCGCGCGACTGGTACCTGGCCATGGGCGGCCCGGAAGCCGAGCTGCACAAACACTTTATTGCGGTCACCAGCAACCAGCAGGCCGCCATCGAGTTCGGCATCAAGGCCGAGAACATCTTCCCGATGTGGGACTGGGTGGGCGGCCGCTACTCCCTGTGGTCGGCCATCGGCCTGCCCATCGCCCTGGCCATCGGCATTTCCAACTTCAAGGAACTGCTGGCCGGGGCCTACGCCATGGATCAGCATTTCGCCCAGGCCCCGCTGGCGCAGAACATGCCGGTGCTGATGGCCCTGCTGGGCATCTGGTACGGCAATTTCTGGGACGCCACCAGCCAGGCCATCCTGCCCTACGACCACTACCTGCGTAACTTCACCAAGCACCTGCAGCAACTGGACATGGAGTCCAACGGCAAGTCGGTGCGCCAGGACGGCAGCCCAGTGGACTTCAGCACCGGGCCGGTGATCTGGGGCGGGGTCGGCTGCAACGGCCAGCACGCCTACCACCAGCTGCTGCACCAGGGCACCCAACTGATCCCGGCCGACTTTATCGTCCCGGTGAACAGCTTCAGCCCCCTGGCCGACCACCACCAGTGGCTGTTCGCCAACTGCCTGTCCCAGGCCCAGGCCCTGATGCACGGCAAGACCCGCGCCGAGGCCGAGGCCGAGCTGCGCGCCCAGGGCCTGGACGAGGCCGAGGTGCAGCGCCTGGCTCCACACAAGGAAATTCCCGGCAACCGCCCGAGCAATATCCTCGTACTGACCCGCGTGGCCCCCTACAACCTGGGGGCGCTGATCGCCCTGTACGAGCACAAGGTCTTCGTGCAGAGCGCCATCTGGGGCATCAACGCCTTCGACCAGTGGGGTGTCGAACTGGGCAAGGAGCTGGGCAAGGGCGTCTACCAGCGCCTCACCGGGCAGCTCGACGAAGCGGCCAGCGATGCCTCGACCCAGGGCCTGATCCGCCACTTCCGCGAGCGTCATCGCGGCTGACGGGCGCGCGCCGCTGCCGGGCCATGGCGGGGCTCGGCAGCGACACTTGAACCGAGCCCCCGCTTGGGTGCACCCTTGGGGGTATCGCGGAACACAACAACAAGGACCCGCCATGTTCGAGATCACCCGCCATCCCGTCACTGCTGCCATGCGCCAGCGCGCCCATATCAACGACGACGATTACCAGCGTCTGTACCGCCAGTCGGTCGAACAACCGGACATCTTCTGGGCCGAGCAGGCGAAAAGCTTCCTCGACTGGTTCAAGCCCTGGGACAGCATCCAGCAAGGCGATCTGCTCAGTGGCCAGGGCAGCTGGTTCAAGGGCGGGCAGCTGAATGTCAGCTACAACTGCATCGACCGTCATCTGGCCACCCGGGGCGAGCAGATCGCCCTGATCTGGGAAGGCGACAACCCCAGCGAATCGGCCAACATCACCTACAACAAGCTGCACAGCCACGTCTGCCGCCTGGCCAACGTGCTGAAAAGCCGTGGGGTGAAGAAAGGCGACCGGGTGTGCATCTATATGCCGATGATCCCCGAAGCCACCTACGCCATGCTCGCCTGCACCCGTATCGGCGCGGTGCATTCGGTGGTGTTCGGCGGCTTCTCCCCGGACGCGCTGCGCGACCGCATCCTCGATGCAGACTGCCGCACCGTGATCACCGCCGACGAGGGCGTACGCGGCGGCAAGTACGTGGCGCTCAAGGCCAACGTCGACAAGGCGTTGCAGAGCTGCCCGGCGGTGTCCAGCGTGGTGGTGGTCGAGCGCACCCAGGGTGAGATCGACTGGGTGGAAGGCCGCGACATCTGGTACCACAAGGCCCTGCACGAGGCCTCCAGCGACTGCCCAGCGGAGCCGATGGACGCCGAGGACCCGCTGTTTATCCTCTATACCTCGGGATCGACGGGCAAGCCGAAGGGCGTGCTGCACAGCACCGGCGGCTATCTGCTGATGGCCGCCATGACCCACAAGTACGTGTTCGACTACCACGAAGGCGATATCTACTGGTGCACCGCCGACGTCGGCTGGGTCACCGGACACAGCTATATCGTCTACGGCCCCCTGGCCAACGGGGCCACCAGTCTGGTGTTCGAAGGCGTGCCGAACTACCCGGACGCCTCGCGCTTCTGGCAGGTGATCGACAAGCATCAGGTGAATATCTTCTACACCGCCCCGACCGCCCTGCGCGCACTGATGCGCGAGGGCGAGGCCCCGGTCAAGGCCACCTCGCGGGCCAGCTTGCGCCTGCTCGGGTCGGTGGGCGAACCGATCAACCCGGAAGCCTGGGAGTGGTATTTCAACGTGGTCGGCGAGCGCCGCTGCCCCATCGTCGACACCTGGTGGCAGACCGAAACCGGGGCCATCCTGATCACCCCACTGCCCGGTGCCACCGACCTCAAACCTGGCTCGGCGACCCGGCCGTTCTTCGGCGTGCAGCCGGTGCTGCTGGATGAACAGGGCAAGGAAATCGACGGCCCAGGCTCAGGCGTGCTGGCGATCAAGGACAGCTGGCCGAGCCAGATCCGCAGCGTCTACGGCGATCACCAGCGCATGATCGACACCTACCTCAAGCCCTACCCCGGCTACTACTTCAGCGGCGACGGCGCGCGCCGCGACGAGGACGGCTACTACTGGATCACCGGACGGGTCGACGACGTGATCAACGTCTCCGGCCACCGCATCGGCACCGCCGAGGTGGAAAGCGCCCTGGTCCTGCATGACGCGGTCGCCGAGGCGGCGGTGGTCGGCTACCCCCACGACCTCAAGGGCCAGGGAATCTATGCCTTCGTCACCCCGATGAACGGCGTGGAGGTCAGCGAAGAATTGAAGAAAGAGCTGCTGGCCCTGGTCGGCAAGGAGATCGGCGGCTTCGCCAGACCGGAGCTGATCCAGTGGGCACCGGGCCTGCCCAAGACCCGCTCGGGCAAGATCATGCGGCGCATCCTGCGCAAGATCGCCTGCAACGAGCTGGAAAACATGGGCGACACCTCGACCCTGGCCGACCCCAGCGTGGTGGACAGCCTGATCGAACAGCGCCTGAACCGATAAAGCGGTGCTCACGTAGGAGCTAGCTTGCTGGCGATCCGCACCTGATCGTCAGCAATAACTAGGCGTCCCCCTGGCTCCTACAACCCCTCACTCGAGCCATAGCGCGTCATGGAATTTCTTCGCCGCCGGATCGAAAGCCAGGTACTCAGCCTCAGCGGCATCGCCCTCGGCCAGATCGACTTCGAGAAGCCCAAGGGTGACCCCGGCCTGTTCGGCCCGGACTCGGTGAGCTGGCAGGTGCATGGCGACTTCACCAGCATGCTGATCGGCGGCATCAGCGCCCTGCTCCTGCAAGCGCTGCACCCGCTGGCCCTGGCCGGGGTGTGGGACCATTCCAACTTTCGCGACGACCTGCTCGGCCGCCTGCGCCGCACCGGGCAATTTATTTCCGGCACCACCTACGGTTGCCGCGCCGATGCCGACTGGCTGATCGAGCGGGTCAGGACCATCCACCTCAAGGTCAGCGGCACCGCGCCGGATGGCCGCGCCTATGCCGCCAGCGACCCGGCGCTACTGACCTGGGTGCATGTGGCCGAGGTGCACAGCTTCCTCCAGGCCCATCTGCGCTACCGCAACCCACTGCTGTCCGGCGCGGATCAGGACCGCTACTACGGGGAAATCGCCCTGATCGCCGAACGCCTGGGGGCCACCGGGGTGCCGCGCTCACGGGCCGAGGTCGCCGCCTATCTCGCTGCCATACGTCCCGAACTGCGCTGCGATCAGCGCTCCCTGGAGATTCTGCGCATCCTGCGGGGTGCCCCGGCCCCCAGCACCCTCGCCGCACCTGCGGCCCGGTTGTTGCTGCAGGCCGGCATCGACCTGCTGCCGATCTGGGCCCAGGACATGCTCGGCCAGCGGATCAGGCCGCTGCGCAGTCGCCTGATTCGGAGCGGTGTCCACAGCCTGGCCCCGCTGCTGCGCTGGGCCGTGCGCAGCGGTGCCATCCATCGCGCGCGCAAGCGCCTGCAGCTGCCGCCAGGCGGCTGAGCGGACGGCTGACCGGGCGGTTCGCGTGCTGGCCGCAGGCAAAGCCTCTGTGCCAACATAGCGGCCTTTCGCGGCCTGCCGCGCCCCCCAGATGAGGATCGCCCTATGCAAGACGTCGTCATAGTCGCCGCCACCCGTACCGCCACCGGCAGCTTCCAGGGTTCGCTGGCCAGCATTCCCGCCCCCGAGCTGGGCGCGGCCGTGATCCGCCAGCTGCTGGCGCAAACCGGCCTGGACGGCGCGCAAGTCGACGAAGTGATACTCGGCCAGGTGCTGACAGCCGGTAGCGGACAGAACCCGGCGCGCCAGGCCGCCATCCTCGCCGGCCTGCCCCACGCGGTGCCGGCCCTGACCCTGAACAAGGTCTGCGGTTCGGGCCTCAAGGCCCTGCATCTGGCCGCCCAGGCGATCCGCTGCGGCGATGCCGAGGTGATGATCGCCGGCGGCATGGAGAATATGAGCCTGTCGCCCTACGTGCTGCCCAAGGCCCGCACCGGCCTGCGCATGGGCCATGCGCAGATGCTCGACACGATGATCGTCGACGGCCTGTGGGACGCCTTCAACGACTACCATATGGGCATCACCGCCGAGAACCTGGTCGAGAAATACGACATATCCCGCGAAGCACAGGACGCCTTCGCCGCGGCCTCGCAGCAGAAGGCCTGCGCCGCCATCGAGGCCGGGCGCTTCGTTGCTGAAATCACCCCGATACTGATCCCCCAGCGCAAGGGCGACCCCATCGCCTTCGCCACCGACGAACAACCCCGCGCCGGCACCACGGCCGAGTCGCTGGGCAAGTTGAAAGCCGCGTTCAAGAAGGACGGTAGCGTCACCGCCGGCAACGCCTCCAGCCTCAACGACGGGGCCGCCGCGGTGCTGCTGATGAGCGCCGCCAAAGCCCAGGCCCTCGGCCTGCCGGTATTGGCGAAGATAGCCGCTTACGCCAACGCCGGCGTCGACCCGGCAATCATGGGCATCGGCCCGGTCAGCGCCACCCAGCGCTGCCTGGCCAAGGCCGGCTGGCAGCTCGACGAGCTGGACCTGATCGAAGCCAACGAGGCCTTCGCCGCCCAGGCCCTGGCCGTCGGCCAGGAACTGGGCTGGGACGCCAGCAAGGTCAACGTCAACGGCGGGGCCATCGCCCTCGGCCATCCTATCGGCGGCTCCGGCTGCCGGATTCTGGTGACCCTGCTGCACGAGATGATCAAGCGCGATGCCAAGAAGGGCCTGGCCACCCTGTGCATCGGCGGCGGTCAGGGCGTGGCGCTGGCCATCGAACGCTAGGCTTCCCCGTAGGGTGCGCCGTGCGCACCAGGTGTTTATGGCCTGGACTGGTGCGCACAGCGCACCCTACTCATTGCTAGCCGTCGGTGCGCCCAACTGCTCCTTGCAGAACTCGACAAACAGCTGCGCCGGCTTGGTCAGCTGCGCGCGTTTCAGCCAGGCGGCGGCCAATCCCGAGCTGGTCACCGGTTCGGCAATATCCACCATCACCACCTTCTTGCCGTCGTAGGTGCACTCCGAATGCGGCCGGGTCACCAGCAGGGAGAAGCCGAAGCCCTGACCGACCATGCCGCGGACCATCTCGATCGACGGCGAGCTGAAGACGATATTGGGCGTCAGGCCCAGCTCCTCGAACAGGCTGACGAAGTAGGTGCGGCTCGGCTGCACGTCGAGCAGGATCATCGGCTCCAGGCACAGGTCGCGCAGCGACACCTGGGCCTGGCCGGTAAAGCGGTGGCCTTCGGGCAATAGCGCATAGGGCTTCTGCGCCGGCATCAGCGCCTCGCTGGCGATGGTCGCATCGAGATCGTGGTCATAGAGGATCGCCAGATCGAAACGCCCGGCGGTCAGGCCCTGCACCAGCTCCTGCTGTTCGCCGTCGCGGATGCGGATTTCCACGCCCGGGTAGAGCGCATTGAAGCCGGCGATCAGGCGCGGCAGGTAGAGCGGCGCGACGGTCTCGAAGCAGCCGATATCGATCTGCCCGGCGACCACGTCATTGTCGGCCAGGGCGTTCTGTTCGAACTCGCGGGCCATGCGCAGCAGCTCCCCGGCCTTCTTGTAGAAGCGCGCACCGCCTGGGGTCAGCGACACGCCCTGGGCGTGGTGGCGGATAAACAACTGCTGGCCGAAGCTCTCCTCCAGGCCTTTGATCGCCGTGGAGATCGACGGCTGGGCGATATACAGCTTGCGCGAGGCCTCAGCCACGCTGCCGCACTCAACTGTAGTGACGAAATACTTGAGCTGGCGCAGGGTGTAGGCGGCCATGGATACCTCCTCGATAGCGGCCTGCTGGCCGTCTTGTGCTGACTATATGCAGCCAACATACCCCAGGCCCGCCACTGGGGCTGCCCAGTTTTTTAATGGCCTGCGAGCATATATTTACTAATTTTCCTCAAAGCCGACCTGGGCCACCATCGACCTCGACAACCACAAGAAGCCGCTTACGGCACCCGACAAGCCGTTTACGGCCCCGGTATGAGGATAGAGGCGATGTTGCAGTACAGCGATTGGCAAAAGCGCGCCGCCGCGCAAGGCTTTATCACCCAGGCCCTGATCGACGGCCAGTTGCGCCCGGCGCAGAGCGGCGCAACCTTCGCCTCGGTCAACCCGGCCAACAATCAACTGCTGGCCGAAGTCGCCGCCTGCGCCGCGGCCGATGTCGACGCGGCCGTGACCAGCGCCCGCCAGGCCTTCGAGCAAGGCCCCTGGGCGCGCATGGCACCGCGTGAGCGCAAGCAGGTGCTGCTGCGCCTGGCCGAGCTGATCATGGCCAACCGCGAAGAACTGGCGTTGCTCGACTCGCTGAACATGGGCAAGCCGGTAATGGATGCCTACAACATCGACGTGCCCGGCGCGGCGCAGGTCTTCAGCTGGTACGCCGAGGCCCTGGACAAGCGCTACGACGAGGTCGCCCCGACCGCCAGCGACGCCCTGGCCACCATCACCCGCGAGCCCCTGGGGGTGATCGGCGCGGTGGTACCGTGGAACTTCCCCCTGGATCTGGCCGCCTGGAAGCTGGCTCCGGCCCTGGCCGCCGGCAACTCGGTGGTCTTGAAGCCCGCCGAGCAGTCGCCCTTCTCCGCCCTGCGCCTGGGCCAGCTGGCTCTGGAAGCCGGCTTGCCGGCCGGGGTACTGAACGTGCTGCCGGGCCTGGGCGAAAGCGCCGGCAAGGCCCTGGGCCTGCATATGGACGTGGACTGCCTGGCCTTCACCGGCTCCACCGAGGTGGGCAAGTACTTTATGGCCTACGCGGCGCAGTCCAACCTCAAGCAGGTGTGGCTGGAGTGCGGCGGCAAGAGCGCCAACCTGGTGTTCGCCGACTGCCAGGACCTCGACCTGGCCGCGGAAAAGGCCGCCTTCGCGATCTTCTTCAACCAGGGCGAAGTCTGCTCGGCCAACTCGCGCCTGCTGGTCGAGCGCTCAATTCACGATGAGTTCGTCCAGCGCCTGATCGCCAAGGCGCAGCAGTGGCAACCGGGCGATCCGCTAAACCCGGCCAGCCGTGCCGGGGCCATAGTCGACTCGCGCCAGGCCGAGCGCATCATGGCTTTTATCGACCGCGCGCAGAGCCAGGGCGCGACTCTGGCCTGCGGTGGTCAGCGCCTGACGTGTAACGGTTCGGACAACTTTATCCAGCCGACCATCTTCACCGGCGTGACCGCGGACATGCAGCTGGCCCAGGAGGAAGTGTTCGGCCCGGTGCTGGCGATAATGCCCTTCGACAGTGAAGAGCAGGCCGTGCGCCTGGCCAACAGCAGCCAGTACGGCCTGGCCGCCTCGCTGTGGACCGACGACCTCAACCGCGCCCACCGCGTGGCCAAACGTCTACGTGCCGGCACCGTGTCGGTGAACACCGTGGACGCCCTCGACGTCTGCGTACCGTTCGGCGGCTGCAAGCAATCGGGCTTCGGCCGCGACCTGTCGCTGCATGCCTTCGACAAATACAGCCTGATGAAGACCACCTGGTTCCAGCTGCGCCCCTGAGCGCCGGCTGACGCCCTGCTGCGTTAACCCAGGCCCTTGCCCACACGGGCCTGAACAGACGCCAAACGCTACCCACAACTGCGCCTCCAAGAGTGCAGCAGACAACTGCGCTCTCAAGAGCTCGGAGATACCTGCGTTCTCAGAGCGCGGCGATAACTGCGTGCTCAGAACGCGGCGATAACTGCGGCCACTGCCGCGTGTGATTCACCTGACACAACAACAAGATTGCAGGAGAACTCCCATGCATGATCCCGATATCAGCCTTGCTTCCCCCCTTGGCCTGGCTCAGGCAAGCGCAGCCGCGCGCAAACGCAAACCCAGCCTGGGCCTGACCGCTCTGCTGGCCGTGGCCATCGGCCTGGTGGTTTCCCAGGGTGTGATGGTGCTGATGCTGCAAGGTGCTGGCATCGCCGGCCTGGGCTTTCTGATCCCCCTGGCCCTGGCCTTCGTCCTCGCCCTGACCTATGTGCTGTCGTTCGCCGAACTGGCGCTGATGATCCCCCGCGCCGGCAGCCTGAGCAGTTACACCGAGGTGGCCCTGGGGCATTTTCCGGCCATCCTGGCGACCTTCTCCGGCTATGTGGTGGTGGCGATGTTCGCCCTCTCGGCGGAATTGCTGCTGCTCGACCTGATCATCAATGAGGTGTATCCGGGTGCCTTCCCCAGCATGCTGATCGCCTATGGGGTGCTGGTGGCGTTTACCCTGCTCAACCTGCTCGGCATCGACATCTTCGCCCGCCTGCAGTCGGCCCTGGCGCTGATCATGGTCGTCGTGCTGCTGGCCCTGGGCCTGGCGGCGGTGACCGGCAGCGGCAGCGAGCCGGCGCTGAGCACCGCCATCAGCAGCGACTGGAACCCCATGGGAGCCAGCGTGATGACCCTGGTGGCGCTGGCCATCTGGGGCTTCGTCGGGGCCGAGTTCGTCTGCCCGCTGGTGGAAGAATCCCGTCGCCCGCAGCGCAATATTCCCTGGTCGATGATCCTCGGGGTGACGGTGATCTTTATCACCATCGCCCTCTACTGCGTCGGCGCGCTGCTCTATGTGCCCCAGGATGAACTGGCCGGCTCGGCCCTGCCGCACTACCTGTTCGCCACCGCCCTGTTCGGCGAAGGCGGCAAGATTTTCCTGGTAGTGGCCGCCATCACCGCCACCTGCAGCACGGTCAACACCTCGCTGGCGGCCATCCCGCGCATGCTCTACGGCATGGCGGTCAACGGCCAGGCCTTCCCGCAGTTCAAGCTGCTGAGCAAGAAGCACCAGGCTCCCTGGGTCGCCGTGCTGTTCGTCGCCCTGATCACCGGCCTGCCGGTGGTGTTTATGGGCGACGACCCGGCCGCGATCGGCCTGTTGCTGCTGGCCGCGGCTGTGGCCTGGCTGCTGGCCTATATCATCTGCCACCTGGATGTGATCGCCCTGCGCCGCCGCTACCCGGATCTGCCACGGCCGTTCAAGACGCCCTTCTACCCGCTGCCGCAGATCCTTGGCATCGCCGGCATGCTGGTGTCGATCTACTACGTGTCGCCCGCCCCGGAGATGACCGCGTCGATCTTCTACAGTGCAGGTGCGGTACTCGGCCTGGTATCGATCATCGCCGTGCTGTGGATCAAGCTGGTGATGCGCAAGCCCCTGTTTACCCCCGAGCCCATCGACAAGGTGCTGGCCCGTCAATGAAGTCCCGCCGGGGGCTCGCCCCCGACTTACTCGAACACCACAGCTAATCACCGAGGTTGTTGAAAATGACAGTCCCCCATACCCCCAACCGCCAGACCCAGGACTACCAGGCGCTGGATGCCGCCCACCATATCCATGCCTTTGTCGACCAGAAGGCGCTCAACGCCGAAGGACCCCGCGTGATGGTGCGCGGCGAGGGCCTGTACCTCTGGGACAACGACGGCAAGCGCTATCTGGACGGCATGTCCGGCCTGTGGTGCACCAACCTCGGCTACGGCCGCCAGGACCTGGTTCAGGCCGCGACCAAGCAGATGGAGCAGCTGTCGTACTACAACATGTTCTTCCACACCACTCACCCGGCGGTGGTCGAGCTGTCGGAAACCCTGTTCAGCCTGCTGCCGAGCCACTACAGCCACGCCATCTACACCAACTCCGGCTCCGAAGCCAACGAGGTGCTGATCCGCACCGTGCGCCGCTACTGGCAGATTCTCGGCAGGCCTGAGAAGAAGGTGATGATCGGCCGCTGGAACGGCTACCACGGCTCCACCCTGGCCGCCACGGCCCTGGGCGGGATGAAATTCATGCACGAGATGGGCGGCATGCTGCCGGATATCGCCCATATCGACGAGCCCTACTGGTACGCCAATGGCGCTGAGCTGACCCCGGCCGAATTCGGCCGCCGCTGCGCCCTGCAACTGGAGGAGAAGATTCTCGAACTGGGCGCGGAAAACGTCGCCGGCTTTATCGCCGAGCCCTTCCAGGGTGCCGGCGGCATGATCTTCCCGCCAGAAAGCTACTGGCCGGAGATCCAGCGCATCTGCCGCCAGTACGACGTGCTGCTGTGCGCCGACGAAGTGATCGGCGGTTTCGGCCGTACCGGCGAATGGTTCGCCCACCAGCACTTCGACTTCCAGCCGGATACCCTGTCCATCGCCAAGGGCCTGACCTCGGGCTATGTGCCCATGGGCGGCCTGGTACTGAGCAAGCGCATCGCCGAAGCACTGGTGGAACAAGGCGGGGTATTCGCCCACGGCCTGACCTATTCCGGCCACCCGGTGGCGGCCGCCGTGGCCCTGGCCAATATCAAGGCGCTGCGCGATGAAGGCGTGGTCAGCCAGGTCAAGGACGACACCGGCCCCTACCTGCAGCAGTGCCTGCGTCAGGTGTTCGGCGATCACCCGCTGGTCGGCGATATTCAGGGCACCGGCCTGGTCGCCGCCCTGCAGTTCGCCGAGGACAAGGCCAGCCGCAAGCGCTTCGCCAACGAGAACGATATCGCCTGGCGCTGCCGCACCATCGGCTTCGAGGAAGGCCTGATCATCCGTTCCACCCTGGGCCGCATGATCATGGCCCCGGCCCTGGTGGCCGGGCGCACCGAGCTGGACGAGCTGGTGGAAAAGACCAAACGGGCGGTGGATCGCACCGCCATGGAGCTGGGCCTGCTGTAAGCCGCACCTGCACCCCATGCCGGTGCGCAGCGCCCCTACACGACCAGGCCCGCCGCAGCGATGCAGCGGGCCTGGTCGTATGCGACGCGGGTCGCATCGCCTTGGCGACAAAAGCCCTGTAACTTAGGGCCCAGTGATGCCACCCCGACATCACCACTGAGTGGACGGAGCGCATAGGTTGCATATCGGCGGTATCGACTGGCAGACCCTGACTCAGCGGCAATGGCACCCCGTGCAGCTGGAACACAACCTGCACCGCCTGAAGCTGGCCGCGCCCCTGGCACCGCCGGTCAACCTGCTGCATATCTGGATGTTCTGGGGTCGCCCGGCGCAGTCGGCCAACGAGGCACTGTGGCTGCAGGGCATTATCCTGGCCCATGCCGGCATGCTGCTGTTCTTCGGCCTGCTGGCCCTGGCCGCCTGGTGGCTCGACCGTCGCCCACAGCGACTGCGGCTGCGCCAGGCATGTATCACAGTCGGCATTCTCGGCACCCTGGGCTTTGCCGCGCTGATCAGCAGCGTCGACCAGCTGGTGACCAGCAATATCACCCCACTGCTGGTCGGTTGCACCCTGGTGGCACTGGTGTTTCTGCATCGCCCGCTCGCCGCCCTGCTGCTGTTTGCCACGACCCTGGGGCTGTTTATCTGGGCCATCGGCCAAACCCAGAGCGACCCAGCCCTGCTACTCAGCAACCGGGTCAACGGCCTGTCCATCTGTGCCATTGCCATGGCCCTGGCTTGGTCGCAGTGGCACCACTTCGTCAAGATTCAGAGCCAACAACAACGCCTGGAGACCCAACAAGCGCTGCTTGAGCAGCAGAACGCCCGCCTCAGTTACCTGGCCGAACACGATCCGCTGAGCGGCCTGCTTAACCGCCGCGCCTTCGGCGAGATCGTCACCCACGAACTGCTGCGCGCCGAGCGCAACCAGCAGCCGTTGTGCCTGCTGATGCTCGACCTCGATCATTTCAAGCAGATCAACGACCAGTACGGTCACCCGCTGGGCGACCGGGTGATCCGCCAGACCGCCGCCCTGCTGGCCAGCCTGGTGCGGGCCAGCGACAGCCTGGCGCGTATTGGCGGTGAGGAGTTCGTTCTGCTGCTGCCCGATTGCGATCTGCAGCAGGGTCGGCAGGTCGCCGAGTTGCTGCGCCAGAACGTGGAGCAGCAATTACGTCGGGTCGACGGCCTGGAGCTGGCGCTGACCGTCAGCATCGGCCTGGTGGCCATTGCTGCCGGGCAGGCGTGCAGCTATGAGCGACTGTACGCCGCCAGCGACCGGGCGCTGTACCAGGCCAAGCACAGTGGCCGCAACCGGGTGGCAGGGGTGCCGCTGAACTAGTCGACCCACCGCCGCGCCACACGGGCTCAGTCGCCCGCCGGCTCGTCCAGGTACTCGGCGAAGAAGCGGTCCAGTTCGCCGTCGTAGCGGTCGAGGCTGTACAGGGTGTCGGCGGCCAGCAGGTCGAGCAGGATCAGGCCATTGATACTGGAATCCTCCTCGGCGGCGCAGCGCAGACGCTGAGCCATGCCCAGGTTGACCTGGCGCAGGTTGCGGTACACCGTGCGCAGCCCTTCCAGGTCCCAGTCCGCAGACAGGCCATGCTGCGTGCGCAGGTACTGGCCCAGCAGGTAGCTGCCCAACACCCGGAACAGTGTCTCGTCACTGCCGCTGAATGGCTGATGGAACCAGGCCATGGCCTTGAGCAGCCGGGTATGCGGGCAACCGCTGGCCGCGCCAATGGCCCCCAGCAACGAGCCGGCGGCACGCTGCAAGGTGGTGCGCTGGCGGATTTCCCGGTCACGCCAGCGCACCAGCACCTCCACCGGCTCGAACGAGGCATGGCTGGCCAGCATGCTGACCGGCTGCTGCAGGGCCGCCGCGAAGGGACAGAGCGCACTGTCCGCGACCGCCAAGGGGCAGTGCGGGCACTGCTGAAAATCCAGGCGAGCCCAGGCCGCCGCCTCGACCGGAGCGGCCGGCCCCTGCAGATCAACGCCGTGTTCCAACGTTTGCCCGTCGGCGAAGGTGAAGCGGTAGGCAATCAGTCTGTCACTCTCGGCATGGAGCATGGTCTAACCTGACTTATTGGCTAAACAACACAGGCAGTAGCACTTCGCCATGAACGGCATATTTATGGCGTCTGAATTCTGGCTACCCTGGGTGATTCGACTAATACTCTAGCCTAAGAGTCCAGTCTTGCTGCTAAGAAGGAACTTGCAATGGAAGGATTCACGGCTCAACTGCTCGGTGCCTTGATCGGCAATATCCACCTCGGAATCATAGTGCTGGATGCGCAGATGCGGATTCAGTACTGGAACCGCTTTGTCGCCGAGCGCTGCGCCACGCCCCTCGAACTGGCCGGCGGGCAGCTGCTGACCGAGGTCTTTCCGGAAGCCAGTTCGGCCGATTTCAGCCGCAGCATCGAACTGGCCCGCGAGCACAACCAGCATGTCTACAACCACTGGCTGGAAATGCCGCCGCTGCAGCTGCAGACCGCGGGCAGCGAGCCCAACCTGCTGGCCTTGCAGAGCACCCTGCTGTTTCCCTTCGCCACCCCGGACGGAACCGCGCATTTTGGCCTGGTGGTGTACGACACCAGCGCCGTGGCCCAGGGCAACGAGCAGCTGCGGGCCGCGCTCAAGGCCCTGGGCAGCAAGCAGGCCGAGCAGGACCAGCTGCTGCGCAAGCTGGAAACCGCCAACAGCCAACTGCTGCAATCGGAGAAGATGGCCGCCATCGGCCAGTTGGCCGCCGGGGTCGCCCATGAGATCAACAACCCCATCGGCTATGTGTTTTCCAACCTCAAGACCCTCGACGGCTATGTCCGCGACCTGCTGAAGATCGCCGATGCGGTGGATGCGGCCGGCGACCTCGATGAACTGCGCCAGCTCAAGCGCCAGCTGGAATACGACTATATCCGCGGCGATGTGGCGGCCTTGATCAGCGAATCGGAAGACGGCATCGACCGGGTCACCCGGATCATCAGCGCACTCAAGGACTTCTCCCATATCGAGGAGGACGAATTCCGCCCGGCCGACCTGCACCGCGGCCTGGACACCACCCTCAACGTGGTCAACAACGAGCTCAAGTACAAGGCCGAGGTGATCAAGGAATACGGCGAACTGCCCGAGGTCGAGTGCATCCTGTCGCAGATCAACCAGGTGGCGATGAACCTGCTGGTCAACGCCGCCCACGCCATCGAGCAGTTCGGCCGCATCACCCTGCGCACCGGCTGCGATAACGACTGGGCCTGGATCGAGGTCGAAGACAACGGCAAGGGCATCGACCCCAAACTGCTCAATCGCATCTTCGAACCCTTCTTCACCACCAAGCCGGTGGGCAAAGGCACGGGCCTGGGCCTGGCGCTGTCCTACAACATCGTGCAGAAACACAACGGCCGCATCGAGGTACACAGTGAGCCGGATGTCGGCACACGCTTTCGCATTACCCTGCCGATACGCCAGGTCAATGCCAGGCCACAAGCGGACGGCCCGCGCCCATGAATGCAGCCGAAACTCCGCCGCTCGCCACCCTGCTGCTGGTCGACGACGAGGAAAACATCCTCAACAGCCTGCGCCGGGTGCTGCGCAACGAACCCTACCGGCTCCTGACGTGCAACAGCGGCGAAGCGGCCCTGCAGCTGTTCGCCGAACAGCCCATCGACCTAGTGATTTCCGATGCGCGCATGCCCGGCATGGACGGTGCGGCGCTGCTGGCCCAGGTGCAGCAGCGCTGGCCGCACTGCCTGCGCATCCTGCTGACCGGCTATGCCGACCTGACCACCACGGTCAAGGCGATCAACCAGGGGCAGATCTACCGCTATATCAGCAAACCCTGGGATGACCACGAGCTGCGCCTGATCATCGGCCAGGCCCTGGCCTTCCAGCACTCCGAACGCGAGCGCATGCGCCTGGAAACCCTGGCCCGCGAGCAGAACCAGCGCCTGCAGGAGCTCAACGCAACGCTGGAGCAACGCGTGCGCGACCGCACCGCCGAACTTGAGCAGACCGCCGACATGCTCGACCTGGCCTACGCCGAGCTGCGCAGGAGCTATGTCACCGCCACCGAGGTGTTCGCCAACCTGGTCGGCCAGCGCCTGAGCAAGGAACAGCAGACCAACACCCAGGTGATCGCCCTGGTCAAGGCCTATGCCGACTTCCGCCAACTCGACGACTCCAGCAGCAACGACCTGGCGATGGCGGCGGCCATGTACAACATCGGCAAACTGACCTGGGATGACCACCTGCTGCAGCGCCCCGCCGACCTGCTGTACAAGGAAGAGCGGGCGCGCTACCGGCACTACCCGGTGGTCGGCGAAAGCCTGCTGATGACCCTGGAGCCGCTGCACGATGCCGGACGCCTGATCCGCCATCATCAGGAGCGCTGGGATGGCCAGGGCTATCCCGACCACCTGGCCGGCACGGCCATCCCCCTCGGCTCGCGCATCCTCAAGCTGGCGGTGGACTTTATCGAACTGCAGCGCGGCCTGATTCTGGAACGTCGGCTGAACCGCGACGAAGCCCTGCTGCTGATGCAGAAATACGCCGGGCGGCTGTACGACCCGCAGCTGTGCGAACACTTTATCGCCCTGTGCACCACCCTGGCCCCCGACCTGGCCCTGGCCGACGCCAGCATTCTCGCCCTGGATAGCCGCCGCCTGGAGCCAGGCATGGTGCTGGCGCGCAACCTCCACGCGGAAAACGGCATGCTCCTGCTCAACCAGGGCAAACCCCTGACCCGCGTACTGATCGACAAGCTGATCGCCTTCGAGACCTCCGAGGGGGGGCACTACACCCTGTTCGTGCGCAAGCCCGAAGACGCCGCGGCGCCCCCCGACGGAGAGCCATGATGATCAAGATCCAACTGCTTGATGACGACCCGCATATCCTCAGCGCCCTGCAGCGGGTGCTGCGTCCGCATCGCTGGGAGGTGCACAGTTTCAGCGATGGCCAGGCGGCGCTGGAGGCCCTCAGCGAACATGAGTTCGCGGTGATCATTTCCGACTACCAGATGCCCAGCCTCGACGGCATCACCTACCTGCAGTTCGCCAAGCAGCGCCAGCCCCATGCCATCCGCATGATGCTCAGCGCCCACGGCGATCGCCAGTCGATGATGCAGGCGATCAACCGGGCGGAGATCTACCGCTTCCTTTCCAAGCCCTGGGACGACTACGAACTAGAGGCGGCGATCGAGTCGGCCGTCGACCTCTACCTGCTGCGCTTCGAAAACCAGCGCCTGCTGGCCCAGGTGCGCAGCCAGCAATCGGCCATCGACCGCCAGGAACAGGAGTTGCAGCGCCTGGAGGACGAACACCCGGGCATCACCCGGGTCAGGCGCGACGCCCAGGGCGTGGTCCTGCTCGACCTCGACGAGGCGGATGAAAGCGAGCCCAACGGCTAGCGGAGGCGCGTATAGCACCTGCAGATACAGCTCAGCGCACGGGCCCAAGCGGGCTTGCCCGGGACTGAAGGAGTAGCCATGCACACCCGCCCCCTGATCGTCGCCGCCTATCTGCACGTGCTGGCATTCGCCATGCTCGGCATGGGCGCGATCAGCCTGATCGGTTACCTGCTGCTCGAGCAGCCGACCCGTCACAGCGTGGTGCTGCTGCCCGACAGCGCCCTGATGTCGGTGCTGATGGGCGGTCTGATTCTCGCTGCGGCCCGGCAAGCCATGGCGGCGCGCAACCTGCTGGTTGCCCTGCTTGTCGCGCTGACCCTCTACAGCCTGCTGCACAACCTGCTGGCGGGCGGCGCGGATAGCGGCCAGTCCTGGCTCAGCGGCTTTCTGCGCATGCGCAGCGGCCTGGCCCTGAGCATGCTGCTGGCGACCCTGGCGCTGTACCTGAGCGGCGGCGCACGCACCGCCAGACGCTGCGCGCTGCTGATTGGCGGTGCGCTGATGATCCTGGCCATGCTCTCGCAAATGGCCGACAGCTGGCCGACGCTCAAGGTTCTGCGCCTGGGCTTCAAGTACGACTCGACCCATGTGGCCAACCTGTTCGCCCTGTGCCTGGGCCTGAGCATCATTCTGCTGAGCCTGCGCCCGCACGCAGAACACGGCCTGCTCGACCCGCGCACCCTGACCGCCGGCGTCCTCGGCACCCTGCTCGCCTGCAGCAGCTGGTACCTGCTGAGCATGCAGGCGGTCAACACCATCAACCGCGAAGGCGACCTGCTGCTATCGAAGCTGGAAAGCGCCACCGCGCAAAACCTGCAGAGCCACCTGGCGCAGATCCAGCGCATGGCCGAGCGCTGGCTGGTAATCGGACACATTCCGCCCCCCCGCTTTTGGCAGCTGGAAGCGCACAGTTACCTGCGCGACTTCCCCCACCTGGAACTGCTGGCACTGCTCGACCATGAGCTTGAGCCGCGCCTGCTCGAGGCCCGCAACCCGGGCCAGGCCACCTGGCTGCGGCAGTTGCTCGCCGATGCCGAACAGCGCAGCTGGCTGCAACAGGTAAGCGAGGGTAACCACGCGCAACTAGGTCCGACCCGCGACTACGGCAATGCAGCAGTGCGCAATGCGCTGCTCGCCAGCCCTCTACAGCTGCCCGGTCAGCCTCCGCTCCTGCTGGTTGCCAGCCTCAACGTCAGCGCCGAGCTGGACAACCTGCTGGGCAGCGACCTGAATGGTTTTGTCGTGCACGCCAGCGAGGGCGGTCGGCTGCTGTACCAGTCGAGCGAGGGTCCCACCCTCTATGCCACCCCGGTCAGCCAGCGCAGCCCGCTGCTGCCCCACGGGCAGACCTGGCAGCTGAGCGCCTATGTGCACAGCCCCCAGGCGCTGAATGCCGCCACCCACCTGGCCACCCTGACCCTGCTGTTCGGCCTGGCCCTGAGCTTCTTTCTGCTGCTCAGCCAGCGCCTGGCCTGGCTGGCCACCGAGCATTCGCAGCAGCTGCAGAACGCCAACCATGAGCTGCAGCAGAGCCTGGCCCTGCAGCTGCGCACCCAGAGCCTGAACCAACGAATCATGCAATTCACCCTCGACGTGCTGTGTTCGATCGACCGCCAGGGACGCTTCCACGAACTCAGCCCGTCCTGCGAGAAGCTCTTCGGCTACCCGGCTGAGGATCTGATCGGCCAACCCTTTATCGACCTGGTGCTGGGCGAAGACCGCCAGCAGACCTGGGAGGAAACGGTCGCCAGCATGCACGCCCGCGCCAGCCACACCCTGCGCAACCGCTGCCGCCATCGGGACGGGCGCATCCTGCATATCCTCTGGACGGTCGACTGGTCCGAGCAGGAGCAGACCCTGTTCGCCGTCGCCCATGACATCACCCCCCTGGTCGCGAACGAGGCCTACGCCGAAAGCCAGCGGGAGATCCTCAGCATGATTTCCAACGACCGGCCACTGGGCGAGACCCTCGAAGCCCTCTGCCTGATGATCGAGACCCAGCAACCCGGGGCGCTGTGCTCGGTGCTGCTGCTCGACGCCAGCGGGCGGCACCTGCACACCGGAGCGGCACCGAACCTGCCAGCGGCCTATAGCCAGGCCATCGATGGCCTGGCCATAGGCCCCGGCGTCGGCAGCTGCGGCACGGCGGCCTTCCTGCTGAAGCTGGTGATCAGCGCGGAGATCCGCAGCGACCCGCTCTGGCAGGACCATCGCGACCTGGCCCTGGCCCACGGCCTCGAGGCCTGCTGGTCGTTCCCGCTGATTTCCCACGACGGCAAGGGCCTGGGCAGCTTCGGCGTCTATTACCGCCAGCCCCGGGTACCGGACGACGAACAGGTCCAGCACCTGGCCACCGCCGCCCAACTGGCGGCCATCGGCATCGCCCGGGCGGCCGACCGTCGCCATCTGCAGGAGAGCCAGCAACGCTTCCGCTCCTTGTTCGCCTTCAACCCGGACCCGGTGTTCTCCTTCGACCTGCACGGCCATTTCCTCAGCATCAACGATGCCGGCCAGCAGCTGCTGGGGCTCAGCGAAGCCAAAATCATCGGCCAGCACTTCACCGCGCTGATCGCCAACGACCAGCAGGCGCAGATCCGCGGGCACCTCCAGGCGGCGAGCGCAGGCACCCCCCAGCACTATGAAACGCGCCTGCAGGACCGCCAGCACAAGGTCCTGACCCTGGACGTGACCAACCTGCCGATCATGGTCGATGCGCAGATAGTCGGCGTATTCGGCATCGCCAAGGACATCAGCGAGCGCCAGCAGACCCAGCAGGCACTGCAGGCGACCCTGCTCGAACTGGAGCGCAGCAACAAGGAGCTGCAGGAGTTCGCCTTCGTCGCCTCCCACGACCTGCAGGAGCCGCTGCGCAAGATCCAGGCCTTCTCCGAACGCCTGGCCAGCCGCAGCACGGCGCTGGACGACGAATGCCGCGACTACCTGCAGCGCATGACCTCGGCCGCGGCGCGCATGCAGGCGCTGATTATCGACCTGCTCAACTACTCGCGGGTCAACACCCGCGGCCAGCCCCTGCAGCCTCTGGACCTCAACCTGCTGCTCGACGAGGTGCTCGGCGACATGGAAACCGCCATCGAACAGAGCCAGGCGCGCATCGATTACCCGCGACTACCGGCGGTGCTGGGCGACCCCAGCCAGTTGCGCCAGCTGCTGCAGAACCTGTTGAGCAATGCCCTGAAATTCCAGCCCCCCGGCAACCGCCCGCTGATCCGCCTGTATGTGGAAACGCAGAACGCCGCGCACTGGACCCTGTGCATCGCCGACAACGGCATCGGCTTCGAGGAGAAATACCTCGACCGCATCTTCAACCCCTTCCAGCGCCTGCACGGACGCGAGGCCTACGCCGGCACCGGGATCGGCCTGGCCATCGTCAAGAAGATCGCCGAGCGCCACGGCGCGCGCATCACGGCCAGCAGCGTCCCCGGCCAGGGCAGCATCTTCCGTATCACCTTTCCCACTCTAGACAGGGCCCGCCAATGACCACCGCCCAACTGGTGCAGATCCTGATTGCCGACGATGACCCGGACGACTGCCTGATGACCCGCGAGGCCTTCAGGGAATGCCGCATCCACAACCCCCTGCACTTCGTCCATGACGGCGAAGAGCTGATGAACTACCTCAAGCGCCGCCCCCCCTACGAGGACGAGGCACGCTACCCGATGCCGGGGCTGATCCTGCTCGACCTCAACATGCCGCGCATGGACGGCCGCGAAGCCCTGCTGGCGATCAAGAGCGACAGCCTGCTGCGCAGCATCCCCGTGGTGATCCTCAGCACCTCCTCGGCCGACGAAGATATCCTGCGCAGCTACGCTATAGGTGCGAACTCCTTTATCACCAAGCCGGTCAGCTTCAGCGGCCTGCTTGAGGTGGTGCGCAACCTTGGTCGTTACTGGCTGGAGATCGTCGAGCTGCCCATGGACGGAACCCGCAATGATTAGAACTGCTCCCGGCTGGAAACTGCTGCTGATCGATGACGATGAGGACGACTTCATCATCACCCGTGACCTGCTGCGGCAGAATCCGGACATCCCGATCAGGCTGGAGTGGTGCAACAACTTCCAGCAGGGCCTGGAGCTGGTGCTGCGCCAGGAGCACGACCTCTACCTGGTGGACTACCGCCTGGGCGCGGACTCAGGCCTGGAGCTGATCGACAACGCCCTGCAGCACGGCGTGGTCAAACCCATCATCCTGTTGACCGGCCAGGGCGACTCACACCTGGATGCCAGCGCCATCGAACTGGGCGCAGCCGATTACCTGGTCAAGGGCCAGTTCGACAGCCGGCAACTGCTGCGCAGCATCCGCTACGCCATCGACCGCAGCCTGGCCAGTGCCGAACTGGCCGACAGCGAACACCGCTACCGCCTGCTGTTCGAGGCCAACCCGGAAGCCATGTGGGTGTTCGACAAGCAGACCCTGCGTTTCCAGGCCAGCAACCTCGCCGCCAGCCGCCTGCTCGGCTATTCCCAGGCCGAACTCAGGAACATGAGCGTGCTGGATATCCGCAGCCAGGACGAGCAGCAGCGCTTTCTCGTCTATTACCACGCCATGCTGCGCGACACCCCGGTTGCCGATCCCCAGGCCGGGGTCTGGACCTACCTGCACAAGGACGGCCACGAGCTGTACGCCGATGTCCTGATACATGACGTCGAGTTCGACAAGCAGTCCTGCTGCCTGGTGCTTGCCATCGATGTCACGGAGAAGCACAAGGCCCATCAACAGGCTGCCCGCCGCGAACAGTCGTTCCGCAAGCTGCTCGACGACACCCGCGACGCCCTGCTGGTGGTCGATGAACAGGGTCGCCTGTGTTACGCCAACCCGGCGGCCGAGCAGCTGTTCAAGGCCGACCAGGCGCAGTTGCAAGCCCAGGTCTTCGACCTGCCCCCGAGCGCCGGCGAACTCTTCGAGTGGCACCTGCCCACCCCGGCCGGCGATACCCTTGAGGTGGAAATCCACCTCGCCGAGACCGACTGGGAGGGTCGCCAGGTGCACTTGCTGTCGCTGCGCGATATCAGCGAACGCAAGGAGGCGGAAAAACAGCTGCGCCTGCTCAAGCGCGGCCTGGAATCCAGCTTCAACGGCGTGGTCATCACCGATGCCAGGGCCGAGGACCAGCCGATCATCTACGTCAACCCGGCCTTCGAGCGCATCACCGGCTACAGCGAAGCCGAAGTGCTGGGGCGCAACTGCCGCTTCCTGCAGGACGAAGAGCGCGACCAGCCGGCACTCGCCCTGATCCGCCACCACCTGCAGCAACAGCTGGAAGTGCATGTGGTACTGCGCAACTACCGCAAGGACGGTATCCCGTTCTGGAACGACCTGTATATCTCGCCGGTGCTCGACGAGCACGGCCAGGTCAGCCACTTTATCGGCGTGCAGAACGACATCAGCGAAGAACGGCGCTACCAGGCCGAGCTGAGCTTCAACGCCAACCATGACGTGCTCACCGGCCTGCCCAATCGCGCCCTGCTGGAAGACCGACTGCGCCAGGGCTGCCAGATATCCCAGCGCTACCGACGCAGCCTGGCGGTGATGTTTATCGACCTGGATGGCTTCAAGCCGATCAACGACTCGATCGGCCACCATTCCGGCGATCAGATCCTTATCGAAGTGGCCCGGCGCATGTGCGCCCAGGTGCGCCCAGGCGATACCGTGGCGCGCATGGGCGGCGACGAATTCCTGGTGCTGCTCCCGGACCTGGCCCGGCAAGAAGACGTGCTGCTGGTGGCCGAGCGCCTGCTCAGCGACATCGCCCGCCCCTATCCGGTGGACGGCGTCGACCTGCACGTCACCGCCAGTATCGGCATCACCCTCAGCGACGGCCTGCTGGCGCAGCCGGCGCAGTTGATCCAGCAGGCCGACCTGGCCATGTACAAGGCCAAGCAGGAGGGCCGCAACAATTACCAGTGGTACACCAACGACCTCAACCAGCGGGTCGGCGAACGGGTGACCCTGCGCAACGAACTGCAGAAGGCCCTGGACGGCCAGGCCTTCGACCTCTATTACCAGCCACAGATCGACGGCCGCAGCGGCCGCGTGGTCGGGGTCGAGGCCCTGTTGCGCTGGAACCACCCCGAGAAAGGCTTTATTCCACCGGCCCTGTTTATTCCCGTGGCCGAAGACACCGGGCAGATCATCCCCCTCAGCGTCTGGGTGCTGGACACCGCCTGCCGGCAGATGCGCCAGCTCTGCGAGCAGGGCATGAGCGGGCCGACGGTGGCGGTGAATATCTCCTCGATCCACTTCCAGCGCAGCAACTTCGTCGAGAGCATCCAGGCGGTGCTGCACAAGCATCAGCTCAGCGCCGAACTGCTGGAGCTGGAGATCACCGAGGGGGTGCTGCTCAACCATGCCGAGCAGGCGATCAGCACCCTGCACCAGTTGAAGGGTCTCGGGGTGAAGATCGCCATCGACGACTTCGGCACCGGCTTCTCCAGCCTCAACTACCTCAAGCGCCTGCCCATCGACAAGGTCAAGATCGACCGCTCCTTCGTCGAGGAAATCGTCAGCGACCAGCACGACGCCGCCATCACCCAGGGCATCATTTCCATGGCCCACCACCTGCGCCTCAAGGTAATCGCCGAGGGCGTGGAAACCGAGCCGCAGTTCGCCTTTCTGAAGAAGAGCCACTGCGACCTGTTCCAGGGCTATTACTTCGCCAAGCCCATGCCCTTCGCCGAGCTCGAGGCGTTTCTCCGCGAACGCATGCTGACCCAGAACCCGAGCCTGCCGCAGCTAAGCGGCAGCGAACCGGCGCAGACCCTGCTGCTGCTCGATGACGAGGAGAATATCCTGCGCGCCCTGGCCCGCCTGCTGCGCCGCGATGGCTACAAGATCCTGATGACGACCCGCGCCCAGGATGCCTTCGAACTGCTGGCCAAGCACGAGGTGCAGGTGATCCTCTCCGACCAGCGCATGCCGGAAATGAGCGGCACCGAGTTCTTCAGCCGGGTCAAGGACCTGCACCCCGACACCATACGCATCGTGCTCTCGGGTTATACCGACCTGAAATCGGTCACCGACGCGATCAACCAGGGGGCCATCTACCGCTTCCTGACCAAGCCCTGGGACGACGAACAGCTGCGCCAGATCATTGCCCAGGCCTTTCGCGAGTACCGTCAGAGCAAGGACAAGGCACGCGGCAGCCGGGCACCCAGGTTGCCCTCACTCTGAGGCTTTCCAGCGCTCGGCCGCCGCCTGGTCGCTGCAGCGCCCTTCGACCCAGCGCGGGCCTTCTGCGGTGTCTTCCTTCTTCCAGAACGGTGCGCGGGTTTTCAGGTAATCCATGACGAAGTTGCAGGCATCGAAGGCCGCCTGGCGGTGCGCGCTGGTGGTACCGACGAAGACGATCGGCTCGCCCGGCTCCAGGCGGCCAATGCGGTGGATGATCTCGATGCCCAGCAGCGGCCAGCGCTGCCCGGCCTCCTCGGCGATCTTGCCCAGGGCCTTCTCGGTCATACCGGGGAAATGTTCGAGGAACATGCCGCCCACTTCGCGGCCC
The DNA here is from genome assembly GCF_963970915.1 of Pseudomonas sp. EA_105y_Pfl2_R69. Lineage (NCBI taxonomy): Bacteria > Pseudomonadati > Pseudomonadota > Gammaproteobacteria > Pseudomonadales > Pseudomonadaceae > Pseudomonas > Pseudomonas sp. EA_105y_Pfl2_R69. The sequence continues at coordinate 1,059,696 of NZ_CAXAOO010000001.1, read as the reverse complement.
TCGTTGAAATCGCGCACATAGCCAACAAAGCTGACCACCGCGCCGATGCCCAGGTTGGCGGCGTGCAGGGCATTGAGTTCATTGCCCGGATCGAAGGGTTGTGACTGGACGCGAATACTCATGCAGATGCTCCTGTGGGAGGGGCGTAGGGTGGGCAGGGCAAAGCCAGGCTGGCGAACCACCGCGCAATCCGTGCGCCGCGTAACCCGGCATGGATTTAACTGGCGGCCTGGGTATCGCATCCTGCCCACTGTGGGAGGGGCTTCAGCCGCGACGACAACAGGCTCAGCCGCCGGTCACAGTGGGAAAGAACGCCACTTCATCGCCCGCCGCCAGCGGCTCGTCCAGGCTGCAGAGCTCCTGGTTGCGTGCGCACATCAGGTTCTGCTCGGCCAGCACTTCCCACACCCCGCCACGGCTCAGCAGGTGCTGGCGCAGCTGATTGAGGCTGGCAAACTCGCCACTTAATTGTTCGCCGTCCAGGCCCAGGGCCTCGCGGTAACGGGCGAAATACTGCACGCGGATCATGCCTGGTCCTCCAGCTTGTAGTGGCCGCTCTTGCCGCCGAGTTTCTCCAGCAGGCGCACCTGCTCGATCACCATGCCGCGGTCCACCGCCTTGCACATATCGTAGATGGTCAGGGCGGCGACGCTGGCGGCGGTCAGGGCTTCCATCTCCACCCCGGTCTGGCCGGCCAGCTTGCAGGTGGCGCGAATATGCACGGCATCCTCGCCTTCGGCCGTCACCTCGACCTTGACCCCGGTCAACATCAACGGATGGCAGAGCGGAATCAGATCGCTGGTTTTCTTCGCCGCCTGGATGCCGGCAATCCGCGCCACGGCGAATACATCGCCCTTGGGATGCTCGCCCTGGACGATCATCTGCAGGGTCTGCGGACGCATGCGCACCCGCGCTTCGGCGCTGGCCTCGCGGAAGGTATTGGCCTTGTCGGTAACATCGACCATATGGGCATGGCCCTGGGCATCGAGATGGGTAAGCACGGGCGAACTCCAGAAAGGGATGGCCCGATTGTAAACCCGCCGGTCAATTTCTAGCACCTGCAATGACCGTCGGCCAGGGTAAAACGACTACGCCGCCCGAGAGGGCGGCGTAGTCAGGACGCAGGCTAGGATGGCTACATATGGGTTTCCGCGTACTCGGCGAGGATCGAGCGTGGTACACCCTGCAGGGTGATATGCACGCCATGTTCGAAGTCCTTGAAGCGCTCCGTCAGGTAGGTCAGGCCCGAACTGGGGGCCGACAGGTAGGGGGTATCGATCTGCGCCAGGTTACCCAGGCAGACCACCTTGGAACCGCTGCCGGCACGGGTGATGATGGTTTTCATCTGGTGCGGGGTGAGGTTCTGGCACTCGTCGATCAGGATCAGGCTCTGCTGGAAGCTGCGCCCGCGGATGTAGTTGAGGGATTTGAACTGCAGCGGCACCTTTTGCAGGATGTAGTCGACGCTGCCGTGGGTGTTCTCGTCGTCCATATGCAGGGCTTCGAGGTTGTCGGTGATCGCGCCGAGCCAGGGTTCCATCTTCTCCGCCTCGGTGCCGGGCAGAAAGCCGATTTCCTGATCCAGCCCCTGCACGCTGCGGGTGGCGATGATGCGCCGATAACGCTTGCTGACCATGGTCTGTTCGATGGCCGCCGCCAGGGCCAGGATGGTCTTGCCCGAACCGGCCGCGCCGGACAGGTTGACCAGATGAATATCCGGATCGAGCAGGGCATACAGCGCCAGCGACTGATACACATCGCGCGGGCGCAGGCCCCAGGCCTCCTGGTGCATCAGCGGTTCCTGGTGCAGATCAAGGATCAGCAGCTCGCCTTCCTTGATGCCCTTGATCCAGCCGACAAAGCCCTGCTCGTCGATGATGAACTCGTTGACGTGCACCGCCGGCAGGTTGTCGATCAGTTGTACGCGGTGCCAGGTGCGGCCGTGGTCCTGGCGGGTTTCCACGGTGCTCACGCGGTCCCAGAAGGAACCGTCCATGTTGTGATAACCCTGCGACAGCAGCGACACATCGTCGACCAACTGGTCGGTGTGGTAGTCCTCCGAGTCGATGCCACAGGCCCGCGCCTTCAGGCGCATATTGATGTCCTTGGTCACCAGTACCACGTTGAGCCCCGGACGGCGCGCCTTCAGTTCCACCAGCTGGTTGATGATCTTGTTGTCGTTGAGGTCTTCCGGTAGCCAGGTGATGGGCGAGGCACTCTTGCTCATCAGAATCGACAGGTAACCGCAGGGCCCGCTCTTGTCGCGCTGGATCGGCACCCCCAGTTCCACTTCTTCCGGGCTCGCCACGCCGAGGATCTTGTCGATCAGACGGATGGCCTGGCGACATTCGGCGGCGACCCCCTGTTTCCCGGTCTTCAGCTTGTCCAGCTCCTCCAGTACGGTCATCGGAATGGCGACATGGTGCTCCTGAAAATTCAGCAGCGCGTTGGGGTCGTGGATCAGCACGTTGGTGTCGAGGGCGTACAGGGTTGGGGCGGTGGGTTTGGAGCGTCCGTGGTCATCCATACTCGGTCACCTTCTTGTAGTAGCCAAGCAACGCAGGGGCGAAACTGCGCCGCGGAGGGGCCGTCGACTCCTCAGTGCCGGGGCTGAGAAGGCTGCAAAAAGGTGAGGGCCAATGGCCGCCACCTGTCTGCAGGGTTCGGCGGTCTTGCTTTTTAATTACTCCAAAACAGGTGACAGAAAAACGTTTTTTTCAGCATTTACAGGTTTATTTGTCGGCGCGACAAATAGCGCTTGGCGACCCGCCCGGCCGCCGTTAAAGTCGGAAGTCCGATCGCCGCCAGCGCCGTCGGGAATTTTTCTTCAACCCTCCCTGGCAGCCGCCCCAGTGCTGCAGCAGTTGACCTCCACGGTCACATGCACCAGTTCGTCGATCCCCGCCAGCCGCGCCTTGTAGCGATCCGCCGTGGCCGAACCATGGGTCACCACGCTGACGATGCAGGCGAATTGCCCCCGACCGACGCGCCATAGATGCAGATCCGCCAGTTCGGTGTCGGCTTCCTGCGCCAAGGCAGTGCGTACCCGCTCGACAACGGGGCTGTCCATCTCGCGGTCGAGCAGCACCTTGGCGGTTTCCAGCAGCAGCCCCTTGGCCCACACCGCGATGATCAGCGCACCGATCACGCCCATCAGCGGGTCGAGCCAGCTCCAGCCGAACAACAGCCCGCCAAGCAGCGCGACGATGGCGGCCACCGAGGTCAGGGCATCGGCCAGCACATGGACAAAGGCGGCATGGCGATTAAGGTCCTTGCCGGCCGCCGGAGCCGCATGAGCGTGCGCATGAGCGCCATGGGCATGCGCATGGCCGTGACTGTGCTGATGCGGGTCGCGCAGCATCCAGGCCGACAGCAGATTGACCAGCAGGCCGACCACCGCCACCCACAGGGCCATGTCGAAGGCGACCGCCTGGGGCTGCCACAAGCGCCACAGCGACTCGAACGCCAGCATGGCCACCACCACCAGCAGCAACAGCGAACTGGCGAAGCCGGCCAGCACCTCGACCTTCCAGGTGCCGAAGGCGAAGCGCGGATCATCGGCATAACGCCGCGCCAGCAGATAGGCCAGGGCGGTCAGGCCGATGGCGAGCATATGCGAGGCCATATGCCAGCCATCGGCGAGCAGGGCCATGGAGTTGAAGGCATAGCCGGCGACAATCTCCACCAGCATGGTCGCCCCGGTCAGCGCAGCCACCCGCCAGGCCTGGCGCTCGGCCGTGGTTTCCAGCGGACGGTAGTCGTGGGAGGGTTCCCAGCGCGAATGGTTACAGGCGGTCATGGTAGCTCCTTGAGGGGTTTGACCTGGGCAAACTACAACCCCGGTGCCGCCCCTGGGTCAAGCGCGTCAATCGACCCGCAATGACGCTCTATCGATAATCACGACAGTCCATCCAGCGCACGGGCGCGCCCTGACTCGCTTGCAGCACCCAAGGCAAAGCACCCGCAGCCTTGCTGTGAACATCGTGAAACAGCAGCACGCCACGACGCCACAGCAGCATCAGGGTCAGCACACGCTGGCCGGCTGCCGCGGCACTGACCTTGCTGCTCCAGTCCTGGGAGTCGATCTGCCACAGCGCCACCTGCTGGCCCTGGTCAGCGAAGAATGCCTGACTGTCGGCCTGGCGCTGGCCATAGGGCGGACGGAACAGCGGCACATAGCGGTGCGGCAGTTCGCGTTGCAGCAGCTCACGGGTCCGCATCACCGAGCCCTGCCAGTCACCCCAGCGGGTGTGGGACTTGTGTTCCCAGCCGTGGGACGCCACACACTGGCCATCGTACAGCTGGTTCAGAGCGGTAGCCGAAGTCTTTTGCAGACGCTGCTGCAGGTTGCTGCCCAGCACATAGAAGGTGCCGTTGAGGCCCTGCTGCCGCAGCCAGGCCGCCAGCTTGTCGCTATTGCCGCCGAGCGCTGTGGGGCCATCATCGAAGGTCAGGAGGAACTGCATATCGGCCAGTTCGTCGCCGTTGCGCTCCTGGCTGGAGAACAGCGCGATCTCGCTGCTGACCCGCGGAAATAACGCAGCCAGGCGCATTTGCTCGTTGAGGTAACCCAGGTGGAAACGCTGGCTGGCCTCGGCCCAGGCGAAGTATCGCGAGCTGGGGGCTGTCACCAGCTGCCGGGCCTGCTCGCGCAGGCTGGCGACATCCTCGATCAACGGGCAAAAGTCGCTGGCGGGCACGCAGCTCTGCCGGGCAAAACGATAGTTCTCCAGCAGGCGCTGCCAGAAGCGCTCGCGCACCTCGGCGATGGATTGCAGATTGGCCGATTTCAACCCCAGACGGGCCTTCCAGCCTGCTTCGTCGAGCTCTTCGCTAGCCAGCAGGGCCTGGGCGAAAGTGAGGATTTCCGCGCGCGAAGCGGTATCGAAAGTTGCCTGGCTGTTCAGCGGTTCGGGCCAACTAGCGCGGTCGAGGGTCGCAAAGGTCGCGGGGCCGGCGGCCTGGGCGCTAGCGGCCAACAGGCCGAAGCCGAGCAACAGGGTTCTGATCAGCATAAATATCCGTCCTTGAATGAAAACGCGCCCCAGAGGAGCGCGTTGTTTGCAGCTGCAACAGATCAGTGGCGATCCTGCACACGCAGGATCGCCTTGTCGTACACAGGGTTGGCCCTCTGTTCCTTGGCCAGGTGGTAGTGGCGCAAGGCGTCGTCGAACTGCTCGGCAGTCTCATAGATGCGCGCAATGTTGTAGTAGGAGCCGGCGCGCACAGTGGCCGCGCTGGCACCACTGGCCAAGGCGATGGCCTTGCGGTTGGCCCAAATAGCCTCGGCGGTGCGCCCAGCCTTCTGGTAGGCCAGGCCGAGATTGCCGTAGGCCTGGCCGTAGTTGGCGTCCAGCTCGATAGCCTGGCGATAGAAGTCGATGGCCAGGTCCAGCTGGCCGGCATGGTAGGCCGCCTCGCCCTGGCGGTTGAACGCTTTGGCATCGCCCTGGGCGGCTTGTGTAGCGGTCAGGCTGGCGATGCTCTGGCCTTCGCTCTGCAGCGGCTGAAGAATGCCGCCGATAGCGTCGCTTCCACCACTGATGCCCTGCACCTGGTTTATGTCCTGGAAATCACCGTTACCGGTGATGCGGAACACCGTCCACAGGTTGCCACGCTGGCCCTGTGGCATGTAGTAGGTACGCACCAGCGACTGGCCGACATAGACAAAGACCTTGGCCTGGCTTGAGCTCAAGGCATTGGTCGATGGATTACCGCTGTGGCTAAAGTCATGGACTGCATACACGTAGGTATCGCCGAAGCGCTTCTTCTGCAGCGTGATAGTTTCCGGCCCGTAACTGTCGGTGTCGTCAACATCCAGATGGGCGTCTTCGCCCTGCTTTTCCGAGAAGTAAATGTGGTTGCCTGGATAGACAATATGCGAGTCGAGATCCGCTGGCTGACGTCCCCAGCTGAGTACCACGCGCATACCGTCGAGGCTCTGCATCACCGGGCTGATGGCATAGGTCATGCCTTTGCACGGGCACTTGGCGACCAGGTTGGAATAGCCGGATTTCTTGATGATCAGCAGGCTGGCGGGGTCATCGTCGAAATCAGTGGTCAGGCTCACCTGCCCCTGACTATTGGTTCGGCCAACCACAGTCTGGGCACCGTTCTTCTGTACCAGCACTTCGGCATCGGCGATGCGCTGATCCTTGACCACGGCACTCAATACCTCGATGGGTAGTTGTTCGGCCTGGACCAGGGCAGCGGTGGAAACCAGCAGTAGGGATGCAATGGCGCGCGGGAGAAAACTCACTGCGACCTCCTTGTCATGACAGTTGAGAAAGGCACGCTCGACTGAGCGTACGGACGCGCACTATAACCACAACTCACATAACAGTCTGTGATCCACACCAATCGACCTTATAGGTAGTCTCAAGCGCCGCCAGCTTCTAGAATCGCGCCCAGACTTTCAGGAGCAGACCCTATGTTGATGGTGATTTCGCCGGCCAAGACCCTCGATTACAGCACCCCACCGGCGACCCCGCGCTTTACCCAGCCTGAACACCTCGACCACGCCCAGGACCTGATCAACCAGTTGCGTGACTTCAGCCCGGCGCAGATCGCCGAGCTGATGCATCTGTCGGACAAGCTCGCCGGCCTCAACGCCGCACGCTTCGGCAGCTGGGAGCGGCCGTTCAACCCGTCCAACGCCAAGCAGGCGCTGCTGGCGTTCAAGGGCGACGTCTACACCGGGCTGCATGCCGAGGATTTCAGCGAAGCCGACTTCGACTTCGCCCAGGATCACCTGCGCATGCTCTCCGGCCTCTACGGCGTGCTGCGCCCCCTCGACCTGATGCAGCCCTACCGCCTGGAGATGGGCACCAAGCTGGCCAACCCGCGCGGCAACAACCTCTACGATTTCTGGGGCGAACGCATCAGCGGCTGGCTCAACCAAGCCCTGGCCGCCCAGGGCGATCAGGTGCTGCTCAACCTGGCCTCCACCGAATACTTCGGCGCGGTCAAGCGCAAGGCGTTGAACGCGCGAATTATCGACACCGAATTCAAGGACCTGAAAAACGGCCAGTACAAGATCATCAGCTTCTACGCCAAGAAAGCCCGTGGTCTGATGGCCCGCTATGTGATCAAGGAACGCCTGAACAGCGCCGAAGGCCTCAAGGATTTCGCCTACCAGGGTTACCGCTACTCGGCCGAACACTCGCAAGCCGACAAACTGGTATTCCTGCGCGACCACCCGCAAGACTGATTCCGCCCTCTCCCTCCTCGCCAGCGGGTCGCCCTCCGACCCGCGAGCCCCCACCGCACCGCGCACCTCTAAACCCCCACGCACCAACGGCACTAACCATCCTGCGTTAATAAAACTGAACTTTTCGCCCGCGTTACACACCGCGCAAGCTATTCAACAACACGATTTTAAATTGATTATAAATTGCTATCAGTTTGCAATCGGCGGCCATCATTTCAACAGTACAGACAAATTACAAAAGGGGACGAACGGTAGGAACTATAGGAAAAATCACACACTCTTACCCAGCGCAATATAATTCTTCATGTAACTTTCTGCATGAACCAAAACTGCCCTTAATAGCCGGACCCATGTCCGTTGGATAGTTACAGCCGAAGAAAAGTTGCCGAGAGATTACGGGAGAACTTGCACCAACCAGATGATCCACTCGAAGCCATGAGCCAGAGCCTTATAGGCCAGCAGCTCAACCGCTAATCAGGGCACGCTTTATATTACAAGCCCCACTCAGGCAGCCGTTGCGACTGTCGAAAACTTCTTATGCCTAAATTAATTCAACGCGATGAATCGGCTGAATTAAACGAACCACTTTGGCAAAAGCCATTCTTCAACTACGCAATAAATGGACGAGGTAATACGATGCGAATCAGTATCTTTGGTTTGGGTTATGTAGGTGCCGTGTGTGCCGGTTGTTTATCGGCCCGCGGCCATGACGTGGTGGGCGTGGATATATCCGCCCATAAAATCGACCTAATCAACAGTGGCAAATCGCCAATAGTCGAACCCGGCCTGGAAGTATTACTGCAACAGGGCCTGAACTCCGGTCACCTGCGTGGCACCACCGATGTCGCCGACGCGATCCGCGACACCGAGGTCTCGTTTATCTGCGTCGGTACGCCGAGCAAGAAGAACGGCGACCTGGAACTGGACTACATCGAAGGGGTGTGCCGCGAAATCGGCTTCGCCATGCGCAACAAGCCCGAACGGCATACCGTGGTGGTGCGCAGCACCGTGCTGCCGGGCACCGTGAAGAACGTGGTGATCCCGCTCCTCGAAGACTGCTCGGGGAAGAAGGCCGGGGTCGATTTCGGCGTGGCGGTGAACCCCGAGTTCCTCCGCGAAAGCACCGCGATCAAGGACTACGACTTCCCGCCGATGACCGTGATCGGCGAACTGGACCAGGCCTCCGGCGACCTGCTGGAAAGCATCTACCGCGAACTCGACGCACCGATCATCCGCAAGGGCATCGATGTCGCCGAGATGATCAAGTACACCTGCAACGTCTGGCATGCGGCCAAGGTCACCTTCGCCAACGAGATCGGCAATATCGCCAAGGCGGTCGGGGTCGACGGCCGCGAAGTGATGGAAGTGATCTGCCAGGACCACAAGCTCAACCTGTCCAAGTACTACATGAAGCCCGGCTTCGCCTTCGGCGGCTCCTGCCTGCCGAAAGACGTGCGCGCCCTGTCCTACCGCGCCGGCAGCCTGGATGTCGATGCGCCGCTGATCGGTTCGCTGATGCGCAGCAACGGGGTCCAGGTGCAGAACGCCTACGACATCATCGCCAGCTACGACAAGCGCAAGGTCGCCCTGCTCGGCCTGAGCTTCAAGGCCGGCACCGACGACCTGCGCGAGAGCCCGCTGGTGGAACTGGCCGAGATGCTGATCGGCAAGGGCTATGACCTCAGCATCTACGACAGCAACGTCGAATATGCCCGGGTCTACGGGGCCAACAAGGACTACATCGAGTCGAAGATTCCGCATGTGTCCTCGCTGCTCAACAGCGACTTCGATGCGGTGGTCGATAACGCCGACATCATCGTTCTCGGCAATGCCGACGAGCGCTTCGCGCCCCTGGCGCAGCAGGCCCTCAGCGGCAAGCACGTGGTCGACCTGATCGGCTTTATGCCGACGGCCTCGCGTGCGGGTTCCGAAGGTATCTGCTGGTAAACCTCGCCGGCGACCGGCCGCTCGACGGCCGGTCAGCCAGTGAGGCCGAACCCTGGGCGCACGAGCAGCTCCGCCCAGGATTCTTCCAGTGCACATGATGGATACGCCTATGCAACACACCAACACGCTAAAGACCGTCCTCCTCGAAGCCGCAGGCTGGATGTTCTACCTATCCCTGCTGATGCTGCTCGCGCTGGCGCTGCCCAGGAGCGTGTTCGACCCCGAGTCGCGCGACTACCTGCTGCTGATCGGCGCTGTGGGCATCTGGCGTTATTCCATGGGTGCGGTGCACTTCGTGCGCGGCACCCTGTTTCTCTATGTGGTGTACCCCTATTACCGGCGCAAGGTGAAAAAGCTCGGCAAGGACGCCGACCCTTCCCAGGTGTTTCTGCTGGTCACCAGCTTCCGCATCGACGCCTTGACCACCGCCCAGGTGTACCGCTCGGTGATTCGCGAGGCGATCGACTGCGGTTACCCGACCACGGTGGTGTGTTCCATCGTCGAGCTGTCCGATGAACTGCTGGTGAAAAACCTCTGGACCCGGATGAACCCGCCGGAACAGGTCAAGCTGGACTTCGTGCGCATCCCCGGCACCGGCAAACGCGACGGCCTGGCCTACGGCTTTCGCGCCATCTCCCGGCAGATGCCTGACCAGAACGCGGTGGTCGCGGTGATCGATGGCGACACCGTGCTCGGCGAGGGCGTGGTGCGCAAGACCGTGCCCTGGTTCAAGCTGTTCCCGAATGTCGGCGGCCTGACCACCAACGAGTTCTGCGAGGTACGCGGCGGCTACATCATGAGCGAGTGGCACAAGCTGCGCTTCGCCCAGCGTCACCTCAACATGTGCTCGATGGCGCTGAGCAAGCGGGTGCTGACCATGACCGGACGCATGTCGGTATTTCGCGCCGAGGTGGTCACCAACCCCGCGTTCATCGCCGATGTGGAAAGCGATCACCTCGAGCACTGGCGCCTGGGCCGCTTCCAGTTCCTCACCGGCGACGACAAGTCGAGCTGGTACAGCCTGATGAGCCTGGGTTACGACACCTTCTACGTGCCGGATGCGGCGATCAACACGGTCGAGCATCCGCCGGAGAAGAGCTTCATCAAGGCCAGCCGCAAGCTGATGTTCCGCTGGTACGGCAACAACCTGCGGCAGAACGCCCGCGCCCTGCGCCTGGGGATGAAGCGTCTGGGCGGGTTCACCAGCGTGGTGCTGTTCGACCAGCGCGTGTCGATGTGGACCAGCCTGCTCGGCCTCAGCGTGGCGATCATCGCCAGCCTCAAGTACGGCCCCGGCATCTTTATCGCCTACCTGCTGTGGATCGGCCTGACCCGCCTGGCGCTGACCCTGCTGCTCAGCGTCAGCGGCCACCGCATCGGCCCGGCCTACCCGGTGATCCTCTATTACAACCAGATCGTCGGCGCGATGGTGAAGATCTACGTGTTCTTCCGCCTCGACCAGCAGTCCTGGACCCGCCAGCCGACCAAGCTCGACCGCGGCCTGCTGAGCTTCCAGCGCTGGTTCAACACCTGGTCCTCGCGCTCCATGACTTTTGCTGCTGCCAGCCTCTTTATCGCCACGCTTCTGGCGTTGGTATGAGCGGAACCCGGCCGGAACCCTTTTCGAACAGGAATTTGCAACCATGAATACAGCCGTCAACGTCAATCTGGTCCACGAATCGGAAGCTCAGCGCCAGCACGCCCGGGTCAAGATCCCGGCCGTGCTGCACTACCTGAACAAGAACCGCGAACGTATCGAGCAACCGCTCGGCGATATCTCGGCCGGCGGCTTCAGCTTCGGCAATAGCAAGCGGCCGATTCAGGTCGGCGATTTTCACAAGGGTCGCCTGCAGTTCAAGCTGGACAGCCTCAACCTGGGCATCGATATCGAGTTCCAGGTGCGCTCGGTGGATGCCGACAGCGCCCGCGTCGGCTGTCAGTTCCATAACCTCAAGCCACGCGAGCAGGCCACCCTGCGCTACCTGATCAGCGCCTACCTGGGCGGCGAGCTGGTCAGCGCCGGCGACCTGCTGAGCACCCTGCAGCGGGAGAATTTCACCAAGGCACGCAAGAACGGTGCGGGCGGCTCCGGCATGGGCCTGTTCGGCCGGTTCAAGGCCGTGACCTTCAGCCTGGCGATCTTCCTGGTCGGCCTGGCCGCCTTCGGTTTTATCTTCAAGTCGCTCTACGGCATTTACTTCGTCACCCATGCCCAGTCGGCCCAGGTCAACATACCCAGCCTGCAGGTGACCATGCCGCGCGAAGGCATGGTGCAGAGCCTGCTCGGCCCGGACGCCATGGTCGAGAAAGGCGCGCCCATCGCCTCCTTCTCCGCCAGCATGCTGGAGATGCTCAAGGGCCACCTGAGCGACGAGCAGCTGTCGCCGGAGAATGTCGAAACCCTGTTCGGCAAGCAGATGAAGGGCACCCTGACCAGCCCGTGCGACTGCAAGGTGGCCCGCCAGCTGGTGGCCGACGGCCAGTTCGCCAACAAGGGCGACGTGATCTTCGAACTGGTGCCGCAGAACACCAAGGCCACGATACAGGCCAGCTTCCCCTACCGCGACTTCTCCCGCGCCCGCCCAGGCAGCCGCGCCAGCTTCTGGGTGGCCGGCGAAGACAGCCCGCGCTACGGCAAGATCGTCAGCAGCAGCCTGCATCAAGGTGGCCTGTCGGCAGACATCCGCGTGCAGATCGAACCGGAACAGAGCCTCGACAGCAGCCTCGCCGGCCAGCCGGTCGAAGTCATCCTCGATCGCGGCCCATCGTTCGACTGGGTGATCGACAAAGCCCTGGCGGCAGGTCTCTAAGGAGGACTCGACTATGCCGACTCTCGCCTCCCGCCCCATGCATGCCACGCCCCTGCTGGCGCTCGCCCTGGCCGTAAGCCTGGCCGGTTGCGCCGGGCTGCCGGACGAGCGCCTGGCCGCCGAAGCGCTGAAGCGTGGCGACACCGGCACCGCCGAGCGCAACTACCGCCAACTGGCGGAGTTGGGCTACACCGATGCGCAGGTCGGCCTGGCCGATCTGCACATGGCCGGCGGCACGCCGCAAGACCTGGAAAAGGCCGAACACACCTACCGCCTGGCCCTGGACGAGTCGCCGCGGGCCAAGGCGCGCCTGGGCAAGTTACTCGCACGCAAGGTCAATCCCAGCCAGGCCGAGCGCCTGGAAGCGGCCGAACTGCTGAATGACGCATTCACCGCGGGTGAGCAAAGCAGCCTGTTGCCGCTGGTCATGCTCTACCTGCAATACCCACAGGATTTCCCCGGTATGAACGTTCAACAACGCATCTCCACCTGGCGTCAGCAAGGCCATACCCAGGCCGACCTGGCACAAATCCTCCTCTATCGCAGCCAGGGCAGCTACGACCAGCACCTGGGTGAAATCGAACAGATCTGCCAAGGCCTGATCGCCGAGGCCGAGGTCTGCTACGTCGAACTGGCCACCGTGTACCAGAAGCAGGGCCAGGCCGCCAAACAGAAGGCCCTGCTGCAGCGCCTGATGGCGGGCTACCGCAGCGCTGTGGTGAGCCCGCAGCGGGTGGATGCCGTCGCCCAGGTGCTGGCCGACGCCGAACTGGGCACACCGGACGAAGGCAAGGCCCAGGAACTGCTCGAGGCCATCGCCCCGGACTACCCGGCCGCCTGGGTCAGCCTGGCGCGCCTGCTCTATGACTACCCGGCCCTGGGCGACATCGAGACCCTGCTGGGCTACCTCGACAACGGCCGCGCCGCGGCGCTGCCGCGGGCCGAACTGCTGCTCGGCCGCCTGTACTACGAAGGCAAGCTGGTGCCGCAGGACCCGCACAAGGCCGAACAGCACCTGCGCAAGGCCGCGCCCAGCGAGCCCAGCGCCAACTACTTCCTCGGCCAACTCTACCTGCGCGGCTACCTCGGCGAGGTCTATCCACAGAAGGCCCTCGACCATCTGCTCAGCGCCGCCCGTAACGGCCAGATCAACGCCGACTTCGCCCTGGCGCAGATGTACTCGCAGGGCAAAGGCATACGTCCGGACCCGGTCAACGCCTTCGTCTTCAGCCAACTGGCGCTGCCCAAGAACACCCCACAAGCCAGCGAGCTGGCGCGGCAGATCGCGCAACAACTGCAGCCTGGCCAGCGCAGCCAGGCCGAACAACTGCTGCGCGATGAACGTCAGGCCCGCGGCAACGCCCGGCAAGCACCAAGCGCCCTGCAGGCGCATAACCAATGAACAAGGACTACGCGATGAAACTCAACAGGATCACCGCAGGCCTGGGCCTGAGCGCCTCATTACTCTCCGCCAGCTCGGTATGGGCGGTGCAGATGAGCGACGACAACTTCGGCGTCGACGTCAAGATCACCCTGCAATCGGAAGATGACCGCGACCTCGGCACTCGCGACGGTGGCGACGTCAATGGTATCGGTGTCGACCTGCGCCCCTGGCTGTATGGCCAACGCGGCCAATGGAGCGCCTTCGCCATGGGCCAGGCGGTGGCCGCCAGCGACGTTATCGAGACCGACACCCTGGAGTCTTCCGACCCCGAGCTGGCCGGCGACACCCAGGCCGATGGCCGCGAACGGGAGAAGAACTACCTGGCCCTGCGCGAATTCTGGGTCGACTACGCCGGCCTCACCGACTACCCCGGCGAACACCTGCGCCTGGGCCGCCAGCGCCTGCGCAACGATGACAGTCAATGGCGCGATACCCATATCGAGGCGCTGAACTGGAGCTTCGACACCACCCTGCTGCGCGCCAGCCTCGGTGCCGCGCAACGTTTCAGCGAGTACCGCAGCGACCTCGACGAACTGGCCCCGGAAGACGAGGACCGTCTGCACCTGTTCGGCGACATCGCGACCCAGTGGCACCCCGGCCACTGGCTCGGCCTCAGCGCCCATCACTCACGCGATGACGGCAAGCTGGCCAGCCCTGGCGAAACCGTCGATACCCTGGACAAACGCGCCACCGGCGAGCTGACCTGGCTTGGCGTGCAGGCCCATAGCGATGCCTACAACTTCCGCAACCAGAAACCGGTCAATTACTGGGCCAGCCTCACCTCGCTGACCGGCGACCGCGAAGACCTGACCCGCGAACTGGTCAACGGCCAGGAAGTCGCCACCGGCAAGAACAGCGACAGCGTCAGCGCCTGGGCCGCCGACCTGGGTCTGCGCTTTCGCCTGGATCCCAACTGGCAAGTCGGCGCGGCCTACGCCCGGGGCAGCGGCAGCGGCGATGCAGACGGCAACGGCACAGGCAACTATCGCCAGACCGGCCTGCAAAGCAACCGTTCCGCCTTCACCGGTACGCGTTCGCGGGTCCATCGCTACGGCGAGGCCTTTCGCGGTGAGCTGAGCAACCTGCAGTCGGCCACCCTGTTCGGCTCCTGGCAGCTGGCCGAGGACTATGACGCCAGCCTGGTCTACCACCAGTTCTGGCGGGTCGATGACCGCCAGCAGATCGGCCGCAGCGGGATCAATGCGCGTTTCGACGACCCGCTCTCGGACGACGTCCCGGCTCCCCAGATCGACCTGGTGGATGGCGAGAAAGACCTCGGCCAGGAGCTGGATCTGGTGGTCACCAAGTACTTCAAGCAGGGCCTGCTGCCCGCGTCGATGAGCGAGGCGATCGACGAACCATCGGCGCTGGTGCGTTTTCGCGGCGGCGTGTTCAAACCCGGCGATGCCTATGGCAGCGACACCGACTCGCTGATGCATCGCGCCTTCGTCGACGTTATCTGGAAATTCTGAGGACAACGCCATGACGCAACGACCAGGCAAACTCAAACGATGCTGCGCAGCGGGCCTGCTGTGCGGCGGCATACTGCTTGGCGCGCTGCAGCTGGCAGCCCCCTGGGTGCAAGCGGCACCGCTGCTCGACAGCGGCAAAACGGCAACCCGGGCGCTGAAGGAAACCAGCAACTACACGGTGACCAGCGCCCCCGTCGAGCAACTGCAGCTGGATAAGCCCAGCCTGCCCGATCTCGATGGCTACACCGCGGCGGCCGTGGAGGCCAAGATCCAGCGCAGCCCCGGCGGCAAGGTGGTGGTGCGGCGCATGCTGCAGCAGGACGCGCTGAAGGACTTTATCGGCGGCAACGAGCGCCTGCGCGAATGGGTCAAGCGGCAGAACGGCATGCCCCACGCGATCTTTATCGAGGGCGGCTACGTCACCCCGCAGGACATCGCCAAGGCCCTGCCGGACAGCCAGTTCGGCGAGGTCGAGCCAGGCGTCTACCTGGCGCGCCTGCCCATCGTGGTGGCCCAGGGCGCGACCCTGCACGTGGGCAAGGACATCAAGGACCTGCGCCTGTCCCAGGAACGCGGCAGTTTCCTGGTCAACGACGGTCAGCTGTTCTTCACCGACACCAAGCTCACCGCTTGGCGCGAGGCGGACGACGGCCCGGCCAGCTTTCGCAGTGGCAGCGAGTTCCGCCCGTTTCTGGTGTCCTGGGGTGGCAGCGAGCTGTATGTCTCGGGCAGCGTCTTCACCAGCCTGGGCTACGACAACAGCAAGTCCTACGGCGTCTCCATCACCCAGTACACCCCAGGTATGCAGGCCCGCCTCAAGCGTGCGGAACCGACCGGCTGGCTGATTGATTCGGAGTTCGTCGACCACTGGTACGGTTTCTACTGCTATGAAGCCGAGAACGTGGTGATCAAGGGCAATACCTACCGCGACAACATCGTCTACGGCATCGACCCGCACGACCGTTCCCACGGCCTGATCATCGCCGAGAACCGCGTGTACGGGACCAAGAAGAAGCACGGCATCATCATTTCCCGCGAGGTCGACGACAGCTGGATCATCAACAACAAGAGCTACGCCAACAAGCTCTCGGGCATCGTCCTCGACCGTAACAGCGTGCGCAATCTGGTGGCCTACAACGAGGTGTACCAGAACCAGTCCGACGGCATCACCATCTACGAGAGTTCGAACAACCTGCTGTGGGGCAACCGGGTGCTGAACAACGCCCGCCACGGCATCCGCCTGCGCAACAGCACCAACATTCGCCTGTACGAGAACCTCTCGGCGGCCAACGGCCTGACCGGCGTATACGGCCATATCAAGGACCTCTCCGACACCGACCGCAATATCGAACTCGACCCCTTCGACACCGAGGTGTCGCTGATCCTGGTCGGCGGCAAGCTCGCCGGCAACGGCTCCAGCCCACTGTCCATCGACTCGCCGCTGTCGGTCGAGTTGTACCGCGTGGAGATGCTCGCGCCGAGCAAGAGCAGCGGCATCAGCTTCTCCGGAATCCTCGGCGAAAAGCAGGACGAGATTCTCGACCTGATGGTGCGACGCAAGCTGGCCGTGCTGATCGACCCGGTCGAAAACCAGGCCGACCTGCACCACTAATTTGAGGCTGTTTTTATGAAAGTGCGTGATAGCAAATGGATTGGCCTCTGCCCGCTGGCGGCGGCGATCTGCCTGGCCGCCGCAGGGCTGCAGGCCGAAGAACAAGCCAAGGCACCGGTATACCAGGTGCAGGACTGCTGCTCCCTGTGCCCGGCGGCCCATGACGCCAGCCAGTACACCACCAACTACATGAAGAACTTCACCACCCTGATCGATGCGCAGGACGCCTGGCTGTTCCGCACCCAGGAAGACCTGCGCACCGAGTTCGGCACCAGCGCCGCGGGCTACCGCATGCTCAAGGAGCTGCGCGAGGCCTTCAACAGCCGCGGCGTGGAACTGGTGGTGGTCTATCAACCGACCCGTGGCCTGGTCAACCGCAGCAAGCTCAAGCCCGCAGACCAGGCCCGCTTCGACTACGACCTGGCGCTGCGCAACTATCGCCAGGCCCTGACCCGCTTCGAGGAAGTCGGCCTCAGGGTGCCCGACCTCTCGCCGCTGACCGACGAGCAGCAAGAGCAGCCCTTCTATTTCCGCCGCGACCAGCACTGGACGCCCTACGGGGCCGAGCGCACGGCGCGCCTGGTGGCCGAGACGGTCAAGCGCATCCCCGCTTTCGAGGGGATCCCGCAGAAGGAATTCGTCAGCCAGCGCATCGGCCTGATGGGCAAGACCGGTACCATGCAGAAGGTCGCCAGCCAGCTCTGCGGCACCGTCTATGCCCCCCAGTACATCGACCAGTTCGCCACCGAGCCCAAGGCCGAGAGCGGCAGCGACGAGCTGTTCGGCGACAGCACGCCGCCGCAGATCACCCTGGTCGGCACCAGCCACAGCGGCCCGAACTACAACTTCGGCGGCTTCCTCGAACAGCACATCGGTGCCGACGTGCTCAACGTCGCCTTTCCCGGCGGCGGCCTGGAAGGCTCGATGCTGGAATACCTGGGCAGCGAGGAGTTCCAGAGCAACCCGCCGAAGATCCTGATCTGGGAGTTCTCGCCGCTCTACGACCTGGCCTCGGCCAAGGTCCACCGGCAGATGATGGCCATGCTGGACAACGGTTGCGAGGGCAAGGACGCCCTGCTCTCGAGCAAGACCACGCTGCGCCCGGGGGCCAACGAGGTGCTGGTCAACGGCAAGGGGCAACTGCTGGACCTGCCGAGCAAGCGCCACCAGGTGGATATCCGCTTCAGCGACCCCTCGGTGAAAACCCTCGAGGCGACCCTCTGGTACCTCAGCGGCCGCCGCGAAAAGGTCAAGCTGGAGAAGCCCAATACCACCGACACCGACGGCCGTTTTGCCTTTGAACTGCGCGACGAAAGCGACTGGGCCGAGCTGAACTTCTTCGCCCTGGAAATCATCGGCCCCGAGGCTAGCAGCGAACCGCTCGAGGTAGAGGCGCGGGTGTGCCGCCGCAACGATTTCTCCAGCCCGGCGAAACTCGCCGCGCACAGCGCAGGCGACTCCTGAGGTGCCTATGCCGATGCGCACACTGACCCTGTCCTGCCTGCTCGGGGCCACGCTGCTGGCCTCCGCCAGCCAGGCCGCCCTGCGCCCGCCGCTGGGCTATTACGCGCCGGTGGAAACCCGCAAGGGCGCGCCGCAGCAGGCCTGCCCCGGCGTCCCCACGCCCTACACCGGCACGCTGCAATTCACCAGCAAATACCAGGGTTCGGACAAGGCCCGGGCGACCCTGAACCACAAGGCAGAAAAGGCCTTTCGCCAGCAGACCGCCAGCATCACCCGCCTGGAAAAGGACTTCAACAAGCTGGTCATGCACTACCTGCGCGACGGCCAGCCGCAGCAGCTGGCGTGTGCCATGGAGTGGCTGAGCCGCTGGGCCGAAGCCGGTGCCCTGCTCTCCAGCGACTACAACCATACCGGCAAGTCGATGCGCAAATGGGCGCTGGGCAGCCTGGCCGGTGCCTACCTGCAGCTGAAATTCTCCCAATCCCAGCCGCTGGCCGCCTACCCGCAGCAAGTCCGAACGATCGAGTCCTGGTTCGCCAAGCTGGCCGAGCAGGCGGTGAAAGACTGGAGCGACCTGCCACTGAAAAAGATCAACAACCACTCCTACTGGACCGCCTGGTCGGTGATGGCCGCCGCCGTGGCGCTCGACCGCCGCGACCTGTTCGACTGGTCTGTCGCGCAGTTCCGCGTGGCCGCGGGCCAGGTCGATGATCAGGGTTTTCTGCCCAACGAAATCAAGCGCGAGCAACGGGCTCTGGCCTACCACAACTACGCCCTGCCGCCGCTGGCGATGGTCGCCAGCTTCGCCCAGGCCAACGCCGTCGATCTGCGTGCGGAAAACCAGGGCGCGCTCAAGCGCCTGGCCGAACGGGTACTGGACGGGGTGAATGACCAAAACGACTTCGCCAGCAAATCCGGCAAAAAACAGGACATGGAAGACCTGAGGAAGGACAACAAGTACTCCTGGCTGGCGCCCTACTGCACGCTTTATGCCTGCTCGGCCGACACCGAGAAACTCAAGCAGGAGATGGGCCCGTTCAAGACCTTCCGCCTCGGCGGCAACGTGACCCGGGTGTTCGAGCCGCAGAAGCAGGGCGATAGCTGAGTCGCCGCCCTGTTGGTGAAACAGCTTAGGTAGGAGCCAGGGGGACGCCCAGTCCCTGCTGGCGATCCAGGTCTGCGGTGGCTGCACGCAATGCAGCCCACGGACGATGAAACAGCCTCCCGCGCGCGGGGGGAAAGGGGGGCTTGCGAGCCTCTGAAGAGTGGTTATTCAACGGAGATCTACGGATGGTCTTTTCATCCAACGTATTCCTGTTCCTGTTTTTGCCGATCTTTCTCGGCCTGTATTACCTGAGCAGTAATCGCTATCGCAACCTGCTGATCCTGATCGGCAGCTACGCCTTCTACGCCTGGTGGCGAGTGGATTTTCTCCTGCTGTTCGTCGCGGTCACCCTGTGGAACTACGGCTTCGGCCTGCGCATCCATGCGGCCGGCGTGCGCAGCAAGGCGGCGCAACGCTGGGTGATCTGGGGCGTGGCCGGCAACTTGGCGACCCTGGGTTACTTCAAGTACGCCAACTTCGGCATGGCCAACCTCAACAAGGTGATGGAGGCGGCCGGCCTGGAGCCCTTCCTGCTGACCCAGGTGATCCTGCCGATCGGCATTTCCTTCTATATCTTCCAGTCGCTCAGCTACCTGATCGACGTCTACCGCGGCGACACCAAACCGACGGAAAACCTGATCAACTTCGCCGCCTTTATCGCCCTGTTCCCGCAACTGATTGCCGGACCGGTGCTGCGCTACAAGGACCTGGCCGACCAGTTCACCGAGCGTAGCCACAGCCTCGACAAGTTCAGCGAAGGGGCGACGCGCTTTATGCAGGGCTTCGTCAAGAAGGTGTTTATCGCCGACAGCCTGGCCCCGCTGGTCGACCATATGTTCGCCCTGCAAGACCCCAGTACGGGCGATGCCTGGCTGGGCATGCTGGCCTACACCGCGCAGCTGTACTTCGACTTCTCCGGCTACAGCGACATGGCCATCGGCCTGGGCCTGATGATGGGCTTCCGCTTTATGGAGAACTTCAACCAACCCTATATCAGCCAGTCGATCACCGAGTTCTGGCGGCGCTGGCATATCAGCCTGTCGACCTGGCTGCGCGACTACCTCTACGTACCCCTGGGCGGTAACCGCGGCGGCACCTTCAATACCTACCGCAACCTGTTTCTGACCATGCTCCTGGGCGGCCTGTGGCACGGGGCCAACTGGACCTTTCTGCTCTGGGGGGCCTGGCACGGCACCTGGCTGGCGATCGAGCGGGCCCTGGGGGTGAACGCCGCACCGAACGCGATCAACCCACTGAAGTGGGCCCTGACCTTCTTCCTGGTGATGCTCGGCTGGGTGATTTTCCGCGCCGAGAACCTCGACGTGGCCTGGCGCATGTATGCCGCGCTGTTCGCCTTCAACGGCTGGCAGCTCAGCGAACTAGGACGCGCCAATGTCGGCGACCTGCAAATCGCCACCCTGCTGCTGGCTTATGCGCTGATGGCCTTTTTCGGCCTGCGCCAGTTCCAGCGCCAGCGCCAGGCGGATGCGCCGACAGGGCTGCTGATGCCCGACGGCACGCTGCTGCAGCAGGCCGGATGGAGCCTCGCCGTGCCGCGCTACCTGGTGCGCGGCGCGCTGCTGCTGCTGTTCTGCGCCTCGCTGCTGAAGCTCTCGGCACAAAGCTATTCACCCTTTCTCTACTTCCAGTTCTGAGCGAGGCCCGAGATGACCCGTCCACTGCACAAACTCTACGTCGCCCTGTTTATCGGCGTGCTGAGCCTGCTCTCGCTCGGTTCCCTGACCGGGGTGCTGAACTACCAGTTGCCCAGGCAGTTCAGCCTGCTCGACGGCGGCCTGGCGAAGACCTTCGAGAGCCATTACGACCAGCACTTCCCGCTCAAGACGGTCGGCACCAACGTCTGGGCCGCCCTGGATTATCTGCTGTTCAACGCCGGCCGCCCCGGTGTGCTGATCGGTGAGCGCGACTGGCTGTACTCCGATGAAGAGTTCAAGCCAGTGGCTGACGGCCAGCAGCAGTTGCACGACAACCTGGCACTGATCCGCGGCGTGCAAGCGCACCTGGCGCAACGCGATGTGCTGCTGGTACTGGCCGTGGTGCCGGCCAAGGCGCGCCTGTATCCGGAAAATATCGGCGAGCACCCGATCAGCCCGCTGCGCCAGGACCTCTACCAGCGCTTCCACCGCGCGCTGCGCCGCGCCGACATCGCCGCGCCGGACCTGCTGCAGCCGCTGCAGGCGGGCAAAGCGCGCGGCCAGCTGTTCCTGCGTACCGATACCCACTGGACCCCGCTGGGGGCCGAGATTGCCGCCCAGCACCTGAGCCAGGGCGTGCAGGCGGCCGTGAAGCTGGATGGCGAGCCGCAGCTTTTCGTCACCGAAGCCACCGGCCAGACGGCCTACCAGGGTGACCTGAGCCGCTTTCTGCCCCTCGACCCGCTGTTCAGCCAGCTGCTGCCCGACGCCGACCAGTTGCAGCAACGGGAAACCCATGCCGCACAGCCGCAGGACAACGCCGCGGCGCTGCTCGGCGAGGTCGAGCTGCCGGTGGCCCTGGTCGGCACCAGCTACAGCGCCAATCCGGCGTGGAACTTCGCCGGAGCGCTGCGCCAGCACCTGCAACGGGACCTGAGCAACCACGCCGAGGACGGCCAGGGGCCGATCGTGCCGATGCTCAAGTACCTGCAGAGCGAGGAGTTCAAGAACAGCCCGCCGCAGCTGGTGATCTGGGAATTCCCCGAGCGCTATCTGCCGATGGCCAACAACCTCGACGACTTCGACCCGGCCTGGCTCGCCACGTTGAAAAGCCCCAACGGCCAACAACGCCTGGCCAGCAGCAACAGCCACTGAACCGGCCCGCCCTGGAGCGGCTTCACCACGCACCCGATCGACAGATCATTTTTGTTCAATCACATGGAGCACTACCCATGAACAGCCCCACCCAATACCGCTGGATAGCCTATGCCTGCGCCCTCGCCCTGAGCCTCGCCAGCCTCCAGGCCCAGGCCGGCGACGGCGCGCTCTACGCCCCCAGCGCGCCCAAGGGCTCGGCCTTCGTACGCGCCTATAACGCCGGCAACAACGAGGTCAGCGTCAGCGTCGGCAACACCGACCTGCGCGATGTCCCGCCCCTGGGCTCCAGCGACTTCAGCTTCCTGCCGCCAGGCAGCTACAGCGCCCAGGTCGGCGGCAGCGCCCTGCCGGTGAAACTGGACGCCGAGCGCTTCTACACCCTGGTCAACCAGCCGGGCAGCACACCCAGGCTGGTGGAGGAAGCCCCCTTCACCAACAAGCACAAGGCCCTGCTGCGGGTGCAGAACCTGTCCGATCGCAGCCTCAGCCTGAAAACCGCCGACGGCAAGGCCGCGGTAGTCGAGGCGGTCGGCCCCGACGCTAACGGCCAGCGCGAAGTCAACCCGGTCAAGGTCAGCCTGGCGTTGTTCGACGGCGACCAGAAGATCAGCGACCTCAAGCCCGTCAGCCTGGCCCGCGGCGAGGTGGTCTGCCTGTACATCACCGGCACGGGCGAGAAGCTATCCCCGGTCTGGGTCAAGCGCCCGGCCCGCAACGACTGACGCCTACAGACAAGACTAAAGATCGGCAATAGACCGATAGGTAAATAGCGCCTTGAGCAGCGAGAAGGCGCTCTGGAGTGGTCCCCCAGGATTGTTTTCAGCCTGGGCAAGCGGGCCGTCCCGCCAGCGTGCAGGACAGGCCCAACCCAATGCATAGATGCTTAGGAGTAACAGAGATGATTCCAGTAATTCTTTCCGGTGGTAGCGGCTCGCGTCTCTGGCCGCTGTCGCGCAAGCAGTTCCCCAAGCAGTTCCTCGCCCTCACCGGCGAAGACACCCTGTTCCAGCAGACCATCAAGCGCCTGCGCCTGCCCGGCATGCAGCCGCCGCTGCTGGTGTGCAACCAGGAACACCGCTTTATCGTCCAGGAGCAACTCAAGGAGCAGCAGCTGGAAACCCAGGCGACCCTGCTCGAGCCGTTTGGCCGCAATACCGCGCCGGCGGTGGCCATCGCCGCCATGAAGCTGCTCGCCGAAGGCCGCGACGAGCTGCTGCTGATTCTCCCCGCAGACCATGTACTGGACGACCAGCCGGCCTTCGAAGCGGCCCTGCAATTGGCCGGCAAGGCCGCCGAGCGCGGCGAGATGGTGCTGTTCGGCATTCCCGCCAGCCGCCCGGAAACCGGCTACGGCTATATCCGCTCCATGCCCGACGACAGCCTGCCGCGAGGCGTGGTACGGGTGCAGAGCTTCGTCGAGAAACCCGACGAGACCCGCGCCCGCGCCTTCGTCGAGTCCGGCGATTACTTCTGGAACAGCGGCATGTTCCTGTTCCGTGCCAGCCGCTACCTGGAGGAGCTCAAGCAGTACGACGCCGATATCTACGACACCTGCCTGCTGGCCCTGGAGCGCAGCAGAGTGGAAGACGACCTGGTGCTGATCGATGCCGCCACCTTCGAGTGCTGCCCGGACAACTCCATCGACTACGCGGTGATGGAAAAGACCCGCCGCGCCTGCCTGGTACCGCTCGATGCAGGCTGGAACGATGTCGGCAGCTGGTCGTCGATCTGGGACGTGCACGCCAAGGATGGCAACGGCAATGTCACCAAGGGCGATGTCATGGTGCACAACAGCCGCAACTGCCTGGTACACGGCAACGGCAAGCTGGTCTCGGTGATCGGCCTGGACGATATCGTGGTGGTGGAAACCAAGGACGCCATGATGATCGCCCACCGCGACCATGTGCAGGACGTCAAGACCGTGGTCAACCAACTCGATGCCCAGGGCCGCAGCGAAACCCAGAACCACTGCGAGGTGTACCGGCCCTGGGGCTCCTACGACTCGGTGGACATGGGTGGACGTTTCCAGGTCAAACATATCTCGGTCAAACCTGGGGCCACCCTGTCCCTGCAGATGCACCACCACCGCGCCGAGCACTGGATAGTGGTGTCCGGCACCGCCGAGGTGACCTGCGACGACAAGGTGTTCCTGCTCACGGAAAACCAGTCCACCTATATCCCCATGACCTCGGTGCATCGCCTGAGCAATCCCGGCAAGATTCCCCTGGAAATCATCGAGGTGCAGTCCGGCAGTTACCTTGGCGAAGACGACATCGAACGTCTCGAGGATATCTACGGCCGCAGCCAAGCCACAGCGCTGAGCGTCGTCGCCAGCTAAGACGAGGTTAAACCCGCAGCAAACAGACGCCGGCCCTTGCCACTGCAAGGGCCGGCGTTGCCGTTTCCGGCAGATGCCGGCACGGCGCATATCGCGGCAACCTTGTGTAGGATAAAGCCCTGTTCGTTCACCAAGGCTGCAACCATGCTGATTGGCGCAATACTGGTTCTGAGCTGGCTGATCCTGCTGATTCGCTACCCGAGCAAAGCCCTGCCTATCTCCCTCGCCGCACTGCTCGGCCTGGGCCTGGTGGCCAGCTGGGTGCTCTGGCAGGAAAGCCGCGAAACCCGTCACCTGGCCCACCTGGAATTACGCCTCGACTACGCCCCGGAGCACTGCCCGGCGGACCGCCCGCTGGCCCTGAACCTGAAGAACGGCAGCGAGGCCGCTCTGCTCGAGCTGCATTGGCAGATCGCCGCCTACCGCCCCGGCGACAGCGTCAACCTGGCCGAGCGCCTGTATGAAACCCCGCGCTACAGCGGCCCCGGCGAACTGCTGCCCGGTGCCGAGTGGCAAAGCTGCCTGCCCCTGCCAACCCTGCGCAGCGGCTACCGCGCCAGTACCCTGGAGTTTCGCGCCGAGCGCCTGCACGGCAGCTTTAGTCACTGATATTCAACTCCCACAACAGAACAAGGATGCCTGCATGAGCCAGCCCGTCGCCCTGATCACCGGATGTTCCAGCGGCATTGGTCGCGCCTTGGCCGAGGTATTCCAGCAGGCCGGGTATCAGGTCTGGGCCACGGCGCGCCAAACCGAGGACCTGACCGCCCTGAGCGCCGCCGGCTTTCACGCCGTGCAGCTGGACGTCAACGATGGCCTGGCCCTGGGCCAGCTGGCCGAACGCCTGAAGACTGAAATCGGCGGCCTCGACGTGCTGATCAACAACGCCGGCTACGGGGCCATGGGCCCGCTGCTCGATGGCGGCGTCGAGGCCATGCGCAAACAGTTCGAGACCAACGTGTTCTCGCTGATCGGCGTGACCCGCGCGCTGTTCCCCCTGCTGCGCCGGAACAAGGGCCTGGTGGTGAATATCGGCAGCGTATCCGGCGTGCTGGTGACCCCCTTCGCCGGGGCCTACTGCGCCTCCAAGGCCGCGGTGCATGCCCTCTCCGATGCCCTGCGCCTGGAGCTGGCCCCCTTTTCTATCGAGGTGATGGAGGTGCAGCCCGGGGCGATCGCCTCCAGCTTCGGGGCCAATGCCAGCCAGCAGGCCGAACAGCTGATCGATCAAGCCTCGCCCTGGTGGCCGATCCGCGACGGCATCCGCGCCCGCGCCAATGCCTCGCAGGACAACCCCACCCCCACCAGCCACTTCGCCCGCAACCTGCTGGCCGCGGTGCAGCAGAAGAACCGCCCGCGCCTGCTGCGCCTGGGCAATGGCAGCCGCAGCATGCCGCTGCTGGCCGCCCTGCTACCCAAGGCGCTGCTGGAGAAGGTGCTGAAAAAACGCTTCGGCTTGAATACCAGCCTGTAGGAGCGCCCTTATGAGCGAGCCCAGCGCCCACACCAGCGTCCCCATGACCCACCTGGCCCTGAGCGGCGTGGCGGCCGCAATAGCGCTCAACCTGCTGTTGCGTACCTTCGTCAGACTCGGCGGCGTGGCCAGCACCCTAGTGGTGGCCATCGCCGTTGCCGGCGGCATGTACCTGTGGTTCGCCTGGCGCAACCGCCGCCCACCCCAGCGCGGAGAAAGACGCCGCCTGCTGTGGCTCTACGGCGGCATCCTGGCACTGCTCTACCTCGGCCTGCTCGGTCTGATGTGGCTCAAAGACGAACCCGGCCCCATGGGCCTGCTGATCTTCGCCCTGCACTACGTCTGCTACCCGTTCTTCGCCTGGCTGTTTTTCGCCAGGGGTTTTGGCAAGCGCAATGACTAACGGCATCGCCCGAGCGAAGCGTGAACGCCCCCCGTACACGGCCCCAGGAAACCCCATGTCATCCACCCGTCTTGTCGGCATGACGGCGCTCGCCTTGCTCGCCTTCGCCGCCAACTCCCTGCTGTGCCGGGCAGCGCTCGCCGACGGCAGCATCGATGCCGCCAGCTTTACCAGCATTCGTCTGATCGCCGGGGCCGCGGTGCTCTGGCTGATCGTGCGCCTGCGCGCCGGCAGCGCGATTGGCAAGGGCAACTGGCTATCGGCACTGGCCCTGTTTGTCTACGCCGCCGGGTTTTCCTTCGCCTACCTCGAACTGTCGACGGCCACCGGCGCCCTGCTGCTGTTCGGCGCGGTGCAGAGCACGATGATCGGTTACGGCCTGTACCGCGGCGAACGCCTGCGGCTGCCCCAGCTCGGCGGTTTGGTGCTGGCCATTGGCGGGCTGGTCGGCCTGCTTCTGCCGGGCCTCTCCGCCCCGCCGCCACTGGCCTCGGCGCTGATGCTGGGCGCGGGAGCGGCCTGGGGGATCTACTCGCTACGCGGCAAAGGCGCAGGCGATCCGCTGCAGGTCACCGCCGGCAATTTCCTCCGGGCGGTGCCCATTGCCCTGCTCCTGAGCGCCGCGCTGCTCGGCGATATTTCCCTGCAGAGCTCTGCCGGAATTGGCTACGCCATGGCCTCGGGCGCGCTGGCCTCCGGGCTGGGTTATGCCGTCTGGTACAGCGCCTTGCCGGCCTTGAAAGCCAGCACGGCCGCCAGCGTGCAACTCAGCGTACCGGTGATTGCCGCCCTCGGCGGCGTGGTCCTGCTTGCCGAGCCCCTCAGCCTGCGCCTGCTTCTGGCCTCCCTGGCCATACTCGGCGGCATCGCCCTGGTGATTCTGACGGGACATCGGAGCCGGTAGGATTACCAATCAGCCCTAGCGCTTGATGGTCTTGAGCAGATCGTCCGGGGAGATATAGCCCACCGCGCCGCCCTGACTCTGGGCGCTACCCGGCTGCGGCTGATGGAGGATATGGCCCTTCATCTTGCCGATGATGTGCATCTCGCAGGGTTTGCAGTCGAACTTCAGGGTCAGTACTTCGTCCTGATGGATCAGCTGCATATCCGACACCTTGGTACGTACGCCGGTGACGCCTTTGGCCTGCTTGGGGCAGAGGTTGAAGGAGAAACGCAGGCAGTGTTTGGTGATCATCACCGGTACGTCGCCGGCTTCTTCATGGGCCTCGTAGGCCGCGTCGATCAGCTGCACGCCGTAACGCTGGTAGAAGGTGCGGGCCTTGTCGTTGTAGACGTTGGCCAGAAAGGTCAGGTGCGACTCCGGGTACACCGGCGGCGGCACGCTGACCGGCTTGCGCCCGCCACGTGGATGCACCGCAACGCGTGCCTGGGTCAGCGCCTCGATGGCTTCGCGGCGCAGGGCCTTGAGCTGCGAGCCGGGGATAAACGGCACGGCCTCGCAGTCGATCTGCACGCCGGCGCTGTAGTACATGGTGGTACCCAGCTTGCTCAGGGTGTCGGCCAGTTGCTCACGGGACTGCTCGGCGTCCTTGGCGGCGGCGAACGGCCCATTCAGGCTGACGCTGGCGACCACGCCCTCTTCGCTGCTGACACTCAGCTGCAACTGATCGCCCTGCACCGCCACTTGCCAGCTAACCGCGACGCGGCGTTCGGCCGAGGTTTTCTGCAAAGCCTGTTGCCAGTTGTGGTCGAGGTTGCGGTTGAGCGGCTGCTGCGGCCGCACGCGCTGCATGGCCTCGGGCATCTCGTTAGGCTCGACGCGGTAGCGGTAGCGCTTCTCGCCGTCCTCGTCGAACTCGCCTTTTAGCTCGCAGATATTGCTGCGAAAGCCCACCACTTCACGCTTGATCAGCACGTTCAAACCATCGCCGTTGGACAGCGGCGTATCGGTGACGGCGATCAGGTCGCGCTTGTTCACTTTCTCGACATAGCCCACCGACAGCCCGGTAAAGGTCGGCGAATCGAACGCGCCGATGTCCACCTTGCGGTCGCTGACGAAGTAGTCGGTGCTGCCACGATGGAAGGTCTTGTCGGTGTCCGGGGTAAAGAAGTGCTCGGTGCGCCCACTGGCGGCACGAGCCAGGTGCGGACGCTGCTCGAGAATCGCATCCAGCTCGCGGCGGTAGTGCGCGGTGATGTTCTTCACGTAGCTCATGTCTTTGTAGCGCCCCTCGATCTTGAACGAGCGCACGCCGGCATCCACCAGATGGATCAGGTTGTCAGTCTGATTGTTGTCTTTCATCGACAGCAGGTGCTTATCAAACGCCACCACGCGGCCCTGATCGTCCTTCAAGGTGTACGGCAGGCGGCAGGCCTGGGAGCAGTCGCCCCGGTTGGCGCTGCGCCCGGTCTGCGCGTGAGAGATATTGCACTGCCCGGAGAACGCCACACACAGCGCACCGTGGATAAAGAACTCCACCGCCGAATCGACGTTGCGGCAGATGTTGTTGATCTCTTGCAGGTTCAGCTCGCGGGCCAGCACCAGCTGGGAGAAGCCGGCATTGTCGAGGAAGCGGGCTTTTTCCAGGGTGCGGATATCGCACTGGGTGCTGGCGTGGATCTCGATGGGCGGCAGGTCCATCTCCATCACGCCCATGTCCTGCACGATCAGCGCATCGATGCCGGCCTCGTAGAGCTGCCAGATCATCTGCCGGGCCGGCTCCAGCTCATCCTCATGGAGGATGGTGTTGAGGGTGACAAACACCCGCGCATGGAACAGGTGGGCAAACTGCACCAGCTCGGCAATCTCCGCCACGCTGTTGCTGGCGTTGTGCCGCGCCCCAAAACCTGGCCCGCCGATATACACCGCATCGGCACCGTGCAGGATGGCTTCCTTGGCAATCGCGGTATCGCGCGCCGGGCTGAGGAGTTCGAGGTGGTGCTTGGGCAGGGACATGGTTTGGGTATCAGGCAGTCAATCAGGGCGGGCATTTTACCCGGAATCGACCATTTGTCTGTGCCGGCCGACCACCTGTAGGCCGCGCAGCCCACCACGACCCCAGGGCACGGCTCATTTGCCGCGCACAGGGGCCAGCTTCGATGACAACTCCGCGACGTTCGCCCCCTGTGGCGTAGCGTTGTTATCGACAACCCCGGTGGTATTGCCAAGCAGGCTACTGGTAGCGGTTTGCAGATAGGCCTGCAGTTGCTGACCGAGGCGCTGCACCTGCGCCGGTGCCGTTAAGGGAAGCGCCTGGGCCTGCCGGCCAAGCCGATACTGGTAGCCACGTGCTGGCCTGCCCTTGGGCAGGACAAGGATGTGCTCGCCGCTGAGCATGGCCACGGTCTGGTCGCTACCGGAGGGTTTGATAATGGCAAAACCAGGGTCGCTGGCGGGCAAACTCAACAGGTCACGCCCCCAGCACTGGTGGCGCACGGCACCGGGCAGGCGACCCATGATGGTCGGCACTATATCGACCTGGCTGCCGACCCTGTCCTCGGTTGCGCCGAAGCTGTCCTGGATGCCCGGCGCGATCAATAGCAGGGGTACATGGAAACGGTGCAAGTCCATTTCCGTCAGTTGCTCATGGGCACCGAAGCCATGATCGCCCACCACCACGAACAGGGTGTTGTTGAAATAGGGCGCTTTGCGGGCTTTTTCAAAGAACTGGCCCAGGGCCCAGTCGGAATAGCGCATGGCCGTCAGGTGCTGATCGAGCGAGCCATGGTTCTGAACGCGCGACACCGGCAGGGTATCCGGCAAGGCATAGGGCGTATGGTTGGAGAGCGTCTGCAGTAGGGCGTAAAAGGGTTTCTCGGGGTCCTGCTTAAGCAGCTCTGCGGCGGCGCGGTCGAACATATCCTGGTCGGCTACGCCCCAGGTCGGATCGGACACCACCGGATCGACGAAATCATTGCGACCAATAAAGCGGGTCATGCCCTGGTTGCTGAAAAAGCCGCGCTGGTTGTCCCAGGCAAAGTCGCCGTTATAGACATACAGGTCGTCGTAATCGCGGGCGCTGAGTAACTGCGCCAGGCCGGAAAATTGATGCCCGCCCTCTGGCGTCTGCATCAGGTACTCGAAGCCCGGCAGGTTGGGAAAGCAGGCCATGCTGGCGAACATGCCCTGATGGGTGTGGGTGCCGTTGGCGAAGAAACGGCGAAACAGCAGCCCCTGCTCGGCCAGGCGGTCGAAGTTCGGGGTGATGCCGGCCTCACTGCCAAGCGCGCCGACGAAGTGACCGGCAAAGCTTTCCATCAGGATCACCACCACGTTGCGCACTGGCAGGCGGGTGTCCGCGGGGGCCAGAAAATCCCGGCGTACCGCGGCCGTGTGCTGATCGACCAGTTGCTCGTGGTCTGTCAGCAACAGCTCGCGGGTCAGGGCTGTGGCCTGCTCGGCAGACATGCTGGGCTTCCAGATATTACTGCTGGTGTCCGCGTAGCGGCTCTTGGCCGCGGCATACAGGCTGAGCACGCCATTGAGCCCCAGGTGGTTGGCAAACACCGAGTCAGTGGTAAAGGCATCGCCCCAGCGCAGGGGCGGCCCCTGTCGCAGGGTGCCGTGCGCCGCTACTACCGAAAGCACCAGGCACAACAGCAGCACCAGCCCATGCCTGAGCCACAAGACCGCAGGCCGGGACACCCGCACTGCGGGGCTGGAAGCACGGCTGTACTGGTCGAGCCGCCCCAGCAGAACAGTCAGGCCGACGCTCAGCACGCCCCAGGCCAGCAGCAGGCGCAATACCGGAAAACCATGCCAGAGCATGCTCAGCACGGTTGCCGGGTCTTCTTGCAGGTACTGGAAGACCAGGGCATTGAGGCGCTGATGAAACTCCTGGTAGAAATTCAGCTCGATCAGCCCGAGCAGTATCACCAGGCTGGCGCATGCCGCCAGCCACACGCGCTGCCAGCCGCGCCGCATCATGGCGTAAGGCCAGACCAGCGCCAGGGTCAGCGGCGCGCAGATAAACACCACCAGGCGCAGGTCAAAGCGCACACCATTGGCAAAGGCTTGAGCCAGGCTGAAGACGCTCGTGTCGCCGATCAGTTCACGGTTGAACAGCAGTAACGCCAGGCGCAGCAAGGACAGCAGCATTAGCAGCAACAGGGCGCTGGAGAACACAAAGGTCAGATGCTCACCAAGCCCTATCCGGGAGGTGGAGTCAGGGGTGGCCGCATGGGCGGGTGGACGTTGGGACATGCAGAGCAGCCTTATAGAGGTGGCGAAAAACGACTTACAGCAGGATCAGTGCCCAGGTCAGAGCGATCATCGCCAGTGCCACGAACTGCGCCGCGCTACCCATGTCCTTGGCCTGTTTCGACAGTGGGTGCAGGCTCATGGAAATACGGTCCACGGTGGCCTCGATGGCCGAATTGAGCAGCTCCACCACCAGCCCCAGCAGCGGCACGAGTATCAGCAACGCGCGCTCGCTGCGCGTCACCTCGAGCCAGCAGGCAAGTGGCAGCAGCAAGCCATTGAGCAGCAGCAGCTGGCGAAACGCGGCCTCACCGTGATAGGCCGCTCGCAGCCCAGCCAGCGAATAGCCCGCGGCATGCAGAATACGGCCAAGCCCACGGCGGCCCTTGAGCGACTGGGCATCCAGATCCTCGTGCAGGGCTTGGCCACTCATGGTCGCAACAGTCCAGCGGGGCCGTGCACGGCTGCTTGACAAGCCTGCCGCAGCACCGCCAGGTCGGCCTCAGGCATCGCGCCGCGATGGCGGGCCAACTGACGCAGGTCATGCCGCGCGGCATCTTTGCTACGCCAGCGGCGGCGGCTTTTTTCCAGGTCGAGCAGGGCAATTTCGACCTTCACCTCCCCCTGCCGCCCGGTCTGGGCTTTGACAAAAATATGCTTGGCATAGCAACAGCCATGCTGCCAGCCCGCCTGGTGCAACCGCGCCAGAGTCGCCGCCAGTTGCTGCAGCAGCGCGCGCCGGAACTCGACGCTCGGCGTGCTGGCGTAGCATTGCTCCAGGCTGACAAAGCCCGGCAGCGCCTCGGTAACCAATAGTGCCTGCCATTGGCCCTGCTGCCGGCGGGCGGCGCAATAGACGAGAGTCGGCGTTTTGATCCCGATTCGGGCCAGGGCGCGGTAGGCCTGTCGCTCACGCAATATGGTCGGACGGCCGAAGGGGTGTAGCAGCGAGCGATAGAGGTGACCGATCTGGCGCTTGCAGTACAGCGGTGCATGGCTGGGCTCGCGCGGTTGCAGCAACTGCACACCGCTCTCGCCACCACGCCGCTGGTTGGCCGGTTCCACCCAAGTGCCAGAGCTATGCCACCAGCGGTCGAAATGGGTCGTTGCCGGCAGGGTGGCGGTACGCGGGGAGAGCGTGTTCATGCGCGGGCCTCCTGCTTGCGCAGCACATAGGTACGCCACATGGCATAGCCGGGGAGAAAATCCTGATGGCCGATGACCTGGAAGCCCGCCTGTTTGAATTCGGCCTCGATCACCGTTCTGGCCACCACAAAACGATTCTGGTTCTGCGTCGCCCGCCCCTCGGCGGCGCGGCGGCGCTCCAGACGCCGGCGCTTCCAGGCCTTGTAGTTGCCATCGACCCAGAGCGAAACAATCACCGTATCGCGGCTGACCCGGTGGAACTCGCGCAGCATGGCCAGACGATGCTCAGCGGATTCGATGTGATGCAGCAGGCGGATACAGAAGATGCAGTCCACCGCATTGGCGCTCAGATCGATGGCAAACGCCGAAGTCTGAAAGCTGGTGACCCGCGCCACCACCTCAGCCGGTTGCGCGGCGCGGGCGGTGGCAAGCATAGCGGCGGCGTTGTCGGCGGCCAGAATCACCCGATTCGGCTGCTCGGCCAACAGTGGCCAGAAGCGCCCGGCACCACAGGGCAGATCCAGTACCAGATTGGGCTCATCGGCCATTTTCAAGGCCTGCCGCGCCACCTGTACATCACGCCAATGGGACAAACTGCGGGCCAGGCCATCGCGATGCTTGTGCAGATATTCGCGGGCATGCTCCCGATCGTACTTGCGGGAGAACTCGAGTTCGATGGGGCTGGGCTTGAGCATGGCGAGGCGTCCGATAGAGGGTACGCTCAGCAGACTAAAGAGCCGGGCATCAACAGCCCGTCAAAGGGATGTGAAAAACTCGTTAAACCGGCTTGATAAATGACATCCGGAAACAGCTGCCGCCCCCCGCCGGGCTATGCAGCGCAATCGTCCAGCCCTGCTTGGCACAGATGCGTTTGACCAGCGACAGCCCCAACCCCAGGCCTTCACCACGAGCCTGAGTGCCCCGCACGAATGGCTGAAAGATCCGCTCCTGCTGCTCGGGTGCAATGCCTGGCCCGCTGTCCTCGACACGAAAACCACCGGTTTCCAGCACCAGCCGGACCGTGCCCTGCTCGGTGTAATGCAAGGCATTGCGCAACAGGTTGGCCATCACGGTACGCAGAAAGGTGAGGTTGTACAGACCGCTATCGCTGCCTTCCACCACGCACTGAAATTCCAGGCCCTTGTCCTTGCACAGCCGCCCCCAACGATCCGCCTGCTCGGCAGCCACCTCGGCCAGGCTGCTATTGGCGACGAACGCACCCTCGTTGACCTTATCCCGGGCCAGTTGCAGAAAGGTCTGCACCAGCTCGCGCATTTCCTCGCTGGCCCGGCCGATACGCTCAAGCTGCTCGCGCTCGCGGGGCGACAAAGCGGCTTCGGCCAGCAGCTCACAGGAGCTGGCGATAACCATCAGCGGGGTGCGCAGCTCATGGCTGACATCGCTGGTAAACAGCCGCTCGCGCTCCAGCGACTGACGCACCTGGCCCAGGGTGCTGTCGAAAGCCGCCGCCAATTGGCCAATCTCGTCATCGGGGTAGTCCGGGGCCAGAGGCGGGGCCAGAGCATGCAATTGATCGCGATGGCGCACCTGTTGGGCCAGGCGGCTGACCGGGGCCATGACCTTGCGCGCCATTACCAGGCCGAGCGCCCAGGCCCCGATCACGGTCAGCAGAAAACCCGCCAGCACTACATTGAACAACGCCTGTTCACGGGCTTCGAATTCATGTTGTTCCTGCACCAGCAGATAGCGCTGGTTGTTGACCTTTTGCACGTAGACATAGAACGCCTGATCACCATCCACGACTTCGTTGAAGCCTTCGCCCAGGCCCGAGAACTGCGGAGGTATGGCGTATTCGGGCAGGTTGGAGGCAAAGAATCGGGTGGCTGCATCCAGGCGTGGGGTACGCCCCTGACGGAGATCCTCGTGCAGTACGGTGTTGATTTCACGCTGCATTTCCTCGGAAACCAGATTCTCCTCAATCAGGTCCACCACCGCCACGATGCTCAGGGAAAACACCCCGCTGACCAGGATGGTCATCAGGACAAAGGCGATCAGAATACGCCGGGCAAAGGGCTGTTTAGACGGCATTGGCAGACTCCGCCAGGCGATAGCCAACACCATGCAGGGTATGCAGCAGCGGTGTGGCGAAGGGTTTATCCAGCACCTGACGCAGTTGATGGATATGGCTGCGCAGGCTGTCGCTGTCCGGGCAGTCATCGCCCCAGAGCGCTTCTTCCAGCGCTTCGCGGCGCACTACGGCGGGGCTCTTCTGCATCAACACAGCCAAGAGTTTCAGCCCGATGGGGTTGAGCTTGAGCGGCTGGCCGGCGCGGCTGACGTACAGGGTGTCGAGGTCATAAAGTAGATCGCCCACTTGCAGCTGGCGCTTACGGCTGCCCTGGCTGCGCCGCAGGATGGCTTGGATACGCGCCACCAGTTCGGAGAGGGCAAAGGGCTTGAGCAGATAATCGTCAGCACCGGCCTGCAGGCCTTGCAGGCGGTCATCCAGGGCATCACGGGCGGTCAGCATAAGTATCGGCACGTCATTCTGGCCATCTTCGCGCAGACGCTTGCACAGCTGATAACCGTCAATACCGGGCAACATGATGTCCAGCACGATCAGGTCATAGTGGCCGGTACTGGCCAGGTGCAAGCCGCTCAGACCATCCTGGGCGCAGTCGACGCTGAAGCCTTTGAGCTGCAGGTAGTCGAGGATGTTGGCCAGGATGTCGCGGTTGTCTTCGATGACCAGAATACGCATTGGCTTATGTTCCCGTTGGGTTTGGTTGTTTACATCGTTTTGATCAACGTTCACAACGGTCTGTCAGAGCCCAACCGTCACCTCATGCAGCTCATCCCCATCGCGGACGACAAAAATCGCACTCAATCCTTGGGCCCTGGCCAGCTGCGCGCCACGCTGCACACCCAGCACCATCAGCGCGGTGGCCCAAGCATCGGCGTACATGCAACTGGTGCAGAGCACCGATACCGAAGCGAGACGCGAGCTCAGCGGCGCGCCCGTGTAGGGGTCCATGGTGTGCGAGAAAACCAGACCCTCGCGCTCACGCCAGTGTCGGTAATCGCCCGACGTGGCAATAGCGGTGTTGCTCAGCTCCAGTGAACCGAGCACCTCGCGGCGTCCCTTCACGGGCTTCTCCAGGGCAATATGCCAATCGCTGCCGTCACCCTTCACGCCCCTGGCCCGCATCTCCCCGTCAATGCCCACCAGGTAAGACTCCAGGCCATTGCGGTCGAGGCAACGGGCTAGCTGGTCGACGGCAAAGCCCTTGGCGATGCCATTGAGGTCCAGGGTAACCGGCGCATGCTTGCGTACCCGGCAATTGCCCGGATCGATTTCCAGCACGGCACGCGCACTGGGCTGTTTTCCTGGCAAGGTGGCCGCCGGCTGCGGACCAAAGCCGCAGGCATTGACCAGCGCACCGACGCCAATTTCAAACGCGCCGGCCGAATCCTCGCTGATACGCAGCGCGCTGATCAGCACCCACAACAACTCCTCGGGCACGCTCAGCCACTCGCCGCAGACGGCCCCATTGAGCTGCATCAGGTCAGAGTCGGGCTTCCAGGTCGACATCTGCTGGTCGACCTGATCCACCGCCCGTTGCAGCTGCGCAGTCAAGGCGGCCAGGTCGAGGTCGCTGGCGCTATACAGCACCGCGCTAAAGCGCGTGCCCATGGTCGCACCGCTAAGGCTGAAGCGCTGCAACGCCTGGGGATCAGTAGACATCTTCACGGTAACGTCCTTGCAGCCTGAGCTGCTCGATACTGGAACCCAGCTGCAGCAGCAGAGGCTCTATGACCGCGCGGACCCCGGCGGCCATCTCCCGTGAACCACAGACCAGCACCTGCGCGCCCTGTTGCAACAGCCTCGTCAGTTCACCGGCGTCCTGCTGCAGGCGATCCTGCACATACATGGGCTCGGCAGACTCGGAGAATGCCAGACCCAGCTTGGTCAGGCGGCGATCAGCCAGGTACTCGCTTAACTCCGTTTCATAGAGGAAATCCGACTGGGCATTGCGGCCACCCCAGTACAGGTGCAGCGGACGCTGTTTGGCATTCTTGCGCACGAATCCAATCAAGGGGGCCAGCCCTGCTCCCGCCCCGACCAGTACCAACGGATGCTGCCCAGCTGTCGGACGAAAATCGGCATGAGCCTGGATAAAGCCCTCGATACACTCCCCCACCTGCAGTTCATGCAGACGTGATGAGCAGAGCCCGCCGACCTGTTTGCGCACGCAGATTTCCAGGGCGGCGTCTTCATCACCACTGGCAATCGAGTAATAGCGCGCGGGCAAGCCACTGCCCGGGCTGACGGCCAACAGATCGCCCGGCGCAAAGCGCGTACGGCGCGAGCGCAACCAGCCGCGCGACGGCCGCGGCATAACCGCAAAGCGCAGGATGGCGGCCGGTGATTCGCTGTTCTCACCGTAGAGCTTGCGACTCAACAGTTGCAGGGTTTGCGGGTTCTCATGGGCGACTTCCTGGCGAAAGCGCAGGCGAATAGCCAGTTGCTGGCCGAGCTTTTCCGCCCACTGATTGAGCGCCTCCAGCGAATTACGGTCGATGCAGTGCAGGGGCAACAACGCCGGCAAACCCTGTTGCTGCAGGCCTTGCTCAACTTCACGGGCGTAACCGCAGAAGGACTGAAAGCGCGAGTCACCAAAGCCCAGCAGCGCAACCTGTAGCCCGCGGCCCAGTTGGCTCTGCTGCAAACGCGGGAGAAACTCGCGGGCCGAACCCGGAGCCTGGCCATCGCCGTAGGTCGAGGTAAGCAGCAGCATCTGCCGGGCCTGAGGGTAACGCGGCTGCAGCTGATTCATGCTGGCGCAATGCACCTGCAGGCCCTGCGCGCGCATTTGCTCATAGAGCTGCCGCGCATATCCCCAGGTGGCCCCACCCTGACTGCCGATCAGAAGAATGATGTCCGCCCGGTTGGCCGGTCTATTGCCGCGCAGCGTGGTCGCCTGGCGCTTGCGCCGCCACCAGGCCAGTACCCCCGTAGCGCCGAGAAACACCACACACAGGCTGGCTGCGCTCAGGATCAACGCCCAGAGGGGCGAGTGCGCGCCGGTATGCAACTCGTAGAAGGTTTCATAGAGGCGCGCGGCGAATCCGTGGGGCTGGTAACTGATCCACTGCCCCGTGCTGGCATTGACCAAGCCTGCACCTGAGGCCGTACGCAGCAACAAGTAGTTGGCCTGTTCGGGATCGCTGGGAAACTCCAGCTCCCGCAGGTCTTGCAGCGCAATATTGCGCAGCGCGGACAGACTGCCCAGCGCGGCTGCCGGCGCGCTATAGCTGGCCTCCGGATAGGCCGCTTCGGCACCTTCACCGTCACCCAGCAGGCCCTGGCTGTTGGCGAAAAGATAAAGCCCGCTTATGGCCACAATCGCCAGGACAGGCAAGGCCCAGCGCGACACCACCGTATGCCAATGGGCAAGCCCCTGGCCGGAGGGAATCGGCAGCAAGAGCTGATACCAGCCCCCCAGCCGACGCGCCAGCAGCCAGCTGCCCGTCGCCACCAGCAACAACAAGGCCATGGCCGAGAAACCGCTCAACCAGCGGCCAAACTCACCCAGGAGTAACTCACGGTGCAGCTTACGAATCCAGCTGAGGGCCGGCGAAGTCTGGTAAGGCGCGATAACCACGCCCGTAGCCGGATCAACCAGCACGACGTCGCTCGAACTGTCATTGCTGAACGCAACCCGCAACTCGCCACTGGGTGCGCGTTCGATACGCTCGACACCTGGCACCTGTTCGGCGATAAGGCCAGCCACCGCAGCCACGCTCTGCCCGTTGTCAGGTGCCGCGCGCAGATGATCGACAAGTGTGCTGCCGGATAAAACCAGGCCCGTGGCGGCGGACAGCATAAGCAGAATGCCCAGTACCAGACTGAGCACAACATGAGTGCGTTGCAGCATGTGCGTGCTCCGGGATCAGAACTGGTAACGGAAACTGTCGACATACCCCGTCGAACTGCCGCGAGCTTGCGTAGCCTGGCCAGTCAGCGGCACAGTGATTTCGGCACGGTTGTCACGCTTATCCTCGACGGCCGTATCGATACGAACTTGGTAGCCGGCATCGATCAGCGCGTCCTCCAGCTCCACCACCACTTCCAGCGTCTCACCGCTGCCGACACTGGCCCCAGTGAGCCCGTCGTATTCGGCCGCCTTGTTGCCCGCCCGCGCCCAGTCACGCAGATGTTTGTAGTACTTGGCTTTCTTGCCAGCCACCCAGAGTGTGCGTTGATAGCTGCCCTCGGCATCGGTGACATATATCGCCAGGTAGGCCTCGTTACCGCGGTACTCCTTGAGCGTGGTCTGCAGGGTGATTTCACGGGCCTGTGCCAAGGCGGGAAATGCGGCCACACCGGCAAGGGCCAGGGCGAAAGCTGTGTTGTTCATGATCAATCTCTCCAGTAGGAATGACGCAACCCTAGCGCCCTCGCCTGAAGCCAAGCTGAAGCCAATAAAACGCCTGCTTAAGATCGCCTTAAGCTTGTTCTGAACGCCACCATGGCAGCTGTAGATGCCCCGCCAGGTTTGGCTCAAAGTCAATTCAGCAGCTATTTATGCAGCTGTACCGGGATCACACTTCCAGCGGGGCTGATGCCTATCGATGAACAGAAGCCTGAGAGGCGCGCACAGGCAGACAATGCCACGTAGAATCACCGCCCCAGCATGTTTTGAGGTGATATCGCGGTGGACTTACAACAGGGCTTTCTGCTGACCCGGCACTGGCGTGATACGCCAGCGGGGACGCAGGTGGAGTTCTGGCTGGCCACCGATAACGGCCCCCGGCATATCCGCCTGCCCTATCAAACCTCGGTGGCCTTTATTCCGGCGCAACAGCGCGAGCAGGCCGAAGCGCTGCTGAAAAACGAGCGCAGCGTCGAGTTGCGCCCGCTGGGGCTCAAGGACTTTCACCAGCGCTCGGTGCTAGGCCTGTATTGCCAGCAGCACCGCCAACTGATGGACGTCGACAAGCGCCTGCGCCGCGCTGGTGTGACGGTGTACGAAGCCGATGTACGCCCGCCCGAGCGCTACCTGATGGAGCGCTTTATCACCGCCCCGGTGCTGTTTACCGGCACACCCAACAGCGATGGCCTGCTGCTGGATGCGCAGATCAAGCCCTGTAGCGACTACCGGCCGACGCTCAAGCTGGCTTCGCTGGATATCGAAACCAACGCCTTTGGCGAGCTGTACTCGATCGCCATCGAGGGCTGCGGCCAGCGCCAGGTGTATATGCTCGGCCGAGCGCCAGATACCGCGCCGAGCGTGGACTTTCAGCTGGAGTACTGCAGCAGCCGTGGTCAGCTCCTCGAACGCCTCAATCAGTGGCTGGCCACCCATGACCCGGACGCCATCATCGGCTGGAACCTGGTGCAGTTCGACCTCCGCGTGTTGCATGAACATGCGCGCAGCCTGGCCATCCCCCTACGCCTGGGCCGCGCTGGCAGCGAGATGCAGTGGCGCGAGCATGGCAGCGGTAACGGTCATTATTTTGCCGATGCGGCAGGCCGGCTGATTATCGACGGCATCGAAGCGCTGCGCTCGGCGACCTGGAGTTTCCCCTCGTTCAGCCTGGAGAACGTCGCGCAAACCCTGCTCGGCGAGGGCAAGGATATTTCCACGCCCTACCAGCGCATGGACGAAATTGACCGCATGTTCCGCGAGGACAAACCCGCCCTGGCGCGCTACAACCTGCGCGACTGCGAGCTGGTGACGCGGATCTTCGCTAAAACCGGCATCCTCGACTTCCTCCTTGAGCGCGCCACGGTCACCGGCTTGCCCGCCGACCGCAACGGCGGCTCGGTGGCCGCCTTCGAGCACCTGTATATGCCGCTGATGCACCGCCGTGGCTTTGTCGCGCCGAACCTCGGTGACAACCCACCACAAGCCAGCCCCGGCGGTTTTGTCATGGAGTCACAACCGGGGCTGTACGAGTCGGTGCTGGTGCTCGACTACAAGAGCCTGTATCCGTCGATTATCCGCAGTTTTCTGATCGACCCGGTGGGGCTGATCGAAGGCCTGCGTCAGCCGGACGACACCCACTCGGTGCCAGGCTTTCGTGGCGCACGGTTCTCGCGCAGCGAGCACTGCCTACCGGCCATAGTCGAGCGGGTATGGCAGGGCCGCGAGGCGGCCAAACGCGAGCACAACGCGCCGCTATCGCAGGCGCTGAAGATCATCATGAACGCCTTCTACGGCGTGCTCGGTTCCAGCGGTTGCCGCTTCTTCGATACCCGTCTGGCCTCCTCCATCACCCTGCGCGGCCACGAAATCATGGCCCGCACCCGTGCGCTGATCGAGGCCGAAGGCTATGCGGTGATCTATGGCGATACCGACTCGACCTTCGTCTGGCTTCAACGCCCGCATGACGAAGCCGATGCGGCGCAAATTGGCCGCGCCCTGGTGGCCAAGGTCAATGCCTGGTGGGCTGAACACCTGCGCGCCGAGTACGGCCTGAACAGTGCTCTGGAACTGCAATACGAAACCCACTACCGGCGCTTTCTGATGCCGACCATTCGTGGTGCCGAAGAAGGCAGCAAGAAGCGCTATGCCGGATTGGTCAGCCGCGCCGATGGCAGCCACGAGATAGTCTACAAAGGCCTGGAAACCGTGCGCAGTGACTGGTCGCCGCTGGCCCAGCAGTTCCAGCGCGAGCTGTATGAGCGGATATTCCTCAACCAGCCGTACCAGGGTTATATACGCGACTATGTCGAGCGCACCCTGAATGGTGAACTGGACGCGCTACTGGTGTACCGCAAGCGCCTGCGTCGCACGCTCAGCGACTACGAGCGCAACGTGCCGCCGCATGTACGCGCCGCACGCCTGGCCGATGAATACAACACAGCCCAGGGTCGGCCGCTGCAATACCAGCGCGGCGGCTGGATCAGCTATGTGATCACCACGGCCGGCCCGCAACCGCTGGAAGCGCGTAACGCCGCCATCGACTACGACCACTACCTGACCCGCCAACTGCAACCGGTGGCCGACGCCATATTGCCGTTTGTTGGCGACGACTTCGCCACGCTGATTGGTGGGCAGCTGGGGTTGTTTTAACCAGCGCCGAGCGGCTTTTGTAGGGTGGATGACGCTTCACCCATCCACCAACTGCGGCCTCACTGGTGGATGAAAAGAGCGTCATCCACCCTACAGTTCGCTCGGCGGATAAATGCGGGCAACGCTAAACCCATGTCCACCCTACGCCTCGCGCACCATTGCCTGGGGTATGACTCTGGGCTTACGAAACACCAACACATTGCCCAGCATCACCAGCAGCAGACCGAACAGCGCTGGCGCGGTCCACTGGTAGCCCTCGACGAACACCGAGATATTCAGCGCCACCACCGGGAACAGCACGGTGCAGTAGGCCGCGCGTTCCGGCCCCATGCGCCCGACCAGGGTCAGGTAGGCGGTAAAGCCAATCACCGAGCCGGGAATCGCCAGGTACAGCAGGGTGCCGATATAACGGCTGTTCCACTCGAAGCCGAACGGCGTGCCGCTGACCAGGCAGATCGCCACCAGCATCAACGCGCCATACAGCATGCCCCAGGCGTTGGTGGTCAGCGGCTTGAGCCCGGCCTTCTGCTGCAGGCTGGAGAGCAGATTGCCGGCGGAGAAAAACAGCGTGCCGAGCAGCGCCAGACCGATGCCCAGCAGGGTTTCATGGCTGGCCTCCTGCCCGGCCAGTTGCGGCCAGAACAGCAGCACCAGACCGCCCAAGCCCAGCGCGCCGCCGGCCAGCACATTGGCGGAGATCTTCTGCTTGAAGAACAGCCGCGCATTGATCGCATTCCACAAGGTGGCGGTGGAGAAGATCACCGCCACCAGGCCGCTGGGGATCCACTGGCTGGCGGTGTAGAAGCACATGAAATTCAGGCAGAACAGGCACAGCCCCTGCACCAGACAGATCAACTGGCCGCGCCTGTCGAGTTTCTGCAGGCGGCCGCTGAGCAGCAGGATGGCGAACAGCACAGCGGCGGCCAGGGCAAAGCGATAGGCAATGGACGCGGCAATCGCCACCTCGCCCAGTTGCAGCTTCAGGGCGATCCAGGTGGTGCCCCAGATCAGTACGGTCAACAGATAGAGCGACAGGTTCATCGACAGACTCCCAATGGATAGGCGAGAGTCTGCGCGCGAGCGGTCGCCATCACTTGCATAAAGTTGCGCACTTTTTTGCCCGCGGTATTTTTACCTTGGGCCCGGGATCGGCGGCCTGGTACAACCTAATCCCCCAGCATCACGCGGAGAACGCCATGACCCAGCCGCTGCTCCCCCTGAGCGAACAGGACGCCAGCTACCTCTCTTCAGCCAGCGTCGGGGCCGCCCTGGACGAGGTGTCGATCGAGACGCTAAATAGCCGCTGCTTCTGCATCAGCCTGGACCATGACGCCCTGCGCGATGCCCTGGAGTCGAGCCTGGGCCAGCCCGGCCTGTTCGAACTGGTGCGCGAGCGCTGCCCCTATCTGTTCGCCGCCCACCCGGTATTCGTCGCCAAGCCCCAGCTCGAGCGTATGGCCGAGCTGATTCGCACCATCGAGTCGGTGGTGGCCCTGCCGGCTTACCGCGAACGGGTATTGGCCCGCTCACCGGCCATCGCCCGGCACGAGCCGGGGGCCAAGGGGGTGTTTTTCGGCTATGACTTTCATGTCGCCGAAGAAGGCTTCGGCCTGATCGAGATCAACAGCAATGCCGGCGGTGCCATGCTCAACGCCGTGCTGGCGCGGGCGCAGCGGGCCTGCTGCCCGGCCATCGAGCAACTGCTGCCACCCGCTCTGCGGGCCGAAAGCCTGGAGGCCAATATCATTGCCATGTTCCAGCAGGAATGGGCCTTGGGCGGGCATACCCGACCGCTGCGCAGCATCGCCATAGTCGACGAGCGACCCGAGCAGCAATATCTGTACCCTGAATTCCTGCTGTTTCAGCAACTGTTCCAACGCCACGGCCTGCAGTCGGTAATCGCCGACCCCAGCGAGCTAAGCCTGCGCGACGGCCGACTCTGGCATGGCGAGCTGGCCATCGATCTTATCTACAACCGCCTGACCGATTTCGCCCTGGACGACCCGGCCCATGCCCAGCTGCGCCAGGCTTATCTTGAGCGCGCCACCCTGCTCACCCCGCACCCGCAGGCCCACGCCCTGTATGCCGACAAGCGCAACCTGGCGCTGCTCAGCGATGCCGGGCAATTGCAGGCCCTCGGCGTGCCCAAGGATGTTCAGGCCCTGTTGCTAGCGGCCATTCCGCGCACCGAGGTGGTCGAGCCGGCCAATGCCGAGCGCCTGTGGCGCGAGCGTAAGCAGCTGTTCTTCAAACCCTGGGCCGGCTACGGCAGCCGCGCCGCCTACCGGGGCGACAAGCTGACCCAGCGTGTATGGCAGGAAATTATCGCCGGCGACTACGTGGCCCAAGCCCTGGTGCTGCCGGGCCAGCGGGTGATGGCCCGCGAGAACCCGGCACTGAAGTTCGACCTGCGCGCCTATGCCTATGACGGCGAGGTGCAGTGGCTGGCCGCCCGCCTGTACCAGGGCCAGACCACCAACTTCCGCACCCCGGGCGGCGGTTTCGCACCCGTCTACCCGGGACCGGAGGGCGGTTGTGGCACCGGCTGCGATTGATCAACTAATGGGCATTGACATGTTTGGGCAGCCCGATGGAAATCAACGCCGCCAGCAACACAAAGGCCGAGGAAATCCACAGGCACGCCTCCAGGCCATAAGCCTGATACACCCAGCCAGACAGCAGTGTGCCGATTAGCCGGCCGAGGGCGTTGGACATGTAATAGAACCCCACGTCCAGCGACACGCCGTCCTCCTTGGCGTAGCTGACGATCAGGTAGCTGTGCAGCGAGGAGTTCACCGCAAACAGCACGCCGAAAAGCATCAGCCCGCCGAGCAAGACCCACTGCGCCGGCAAATCGCTGTTCAGACCCAGGGCAATTGCGGCGGGCAACCCGGCCAGCACGGCAGCCCAGGCGAATGCCGCGCGACCATCCGGCAACTGGCCGCTGGCCTTGCCAGTGATGGCCGGAGCGAAGGACTGCACCATGCCGTAGCCAATCACCCAGGCCGCGAGAAAGCCGCCGACCAGCCAGAAATCCCAGCCAAACACACTGGACAGGTAAACCGGCAGCGCGACGACAAACCACACATCGCGGGCACCGAACAAGAACAAGCGAGCGGCCGACAGGCTATTGATCGCCCGGCTCTTGGACAGGATGTCGCGAAACTTCGGCTTGGCCTTGGTCTTGCCCAGATCCTTCTTCAGCAGCAGCAGGCTGGCCAGCCAGATC
The DNA here is from genome assembly GCF_963970915.1 of Pseudomonas sp. EA_105y_Pfl2_R69. Classification (NCBI taxonomy): domain Bacteria; kingdom Pseudomonadati; phylum Pseudomonadota; class Gammaproteobacteria; order Pseudomonadales; family Pseudomonadaceae; genus Pseudomonas; species Pseudomonas sp. EA_105y_Pfl2_R69. Next base: position 1,015,024 of record NZ_CAXAOO010000001.1, on the reverse strand, counting down.
AGCGCCAGCACGGCCGCCATGGCCAGCACCGCGCCGGTGAAACCCAGCAGCGCCAGCAACGCGCCGCCCATAAAGAAGCCCACGCCCTTGAGCGTGTTCTTCGAGCCGGTGAGGATCGCCACCCACTTGTACAGCCTGTCCTGCTGGCTGTCCGGCACCAGCAGCTTGATCGCGCTCTTGGCGCTCATCTTGTTCAGATCCTTGGCGATACCGGACAAGGCTTGCGCACCCATCACCCAGGGAATCGTCAGCCAGGCCGCCGGCACCGTGAGCATCAGCAAGGCCGCCACCTGCAGGCCCAGGCCGATATTCATGGTGCGATTGAGCCCCAGCCGCGCGCCCAGATAACCGCCGAGCAGATTGGTCACCACGCCGAAAATCTCATAGAACAGAAACAGCGCGGCGATCTGCAGCGGCGTGTAACCCAGGCTATGAAAATGCAGCACCACCAGCATGCGCAACGCGCCGTCGGTGAGGGTAAAGGCCCAGTAGTTGCCGGTGACCAGCAGGTATTGGCGCACTTCGGGGGCGAGCCGGGATAAGGCGTGCATCGGAGAAATCCTGTGCCGATTGGGCAAAAACCGATGGGTAGCGCTGCGCTTAACCCATCCTACAAACCAGGCGGTAGGGTGGATGACGCTTTATCCATCCACCAAGCAGCCGCGGTGGATGGAAAAGGCGTCATCCACCCTACCGATCAATCGACTGTGCCGACCATCCGCGCCAGCTCAACAGCGCGGTTGGCGTAGCCCCACTCGTTGTCGTACCAGGCGTAGAGCTTCACCTGGGTACCATTGACCACCATGGTCGACAGCGCATCGATGATCGAGGAGCGCGGGTCGGTGCGGTAGTCGATGGACACCAGCGGCCGCTCCTCATAGCCGAGAATTCCGGCCAGCGGGCCGGCGGCGGCGGCCTTGAGCAGGGCGTTGACCTCCTCCACCGTGGTCGCGCGCTCCACCTCGAATACGCAGTCGGTCAACGAGGCGTTGGCCAGGGGTACGCGCACCGCGTGGCCGTTGAGCTTGCCGCGCAGCTCGGGGAAGATCTCGGCAATCGCCGTGGCCGAGCCGGTACTGGTGGGGATCAGGCTCATGCCGCTGGCCCGCGCGCGGCGCAGGTCCTTGTGTGGCGTATCGAGAATGCTCTGGGTGTTGGTCAGGTCGTGGATGGTGGTGATCGAGCCGTGGCGAATGCCGAGGTTCTCGTGAATCACCTTGACCACCGGGGCCAGGCAGTTGGTGGTGCAGGAGGCGGCGGTGACGATGCGGTGCTGCGCCGGGTCGAACAGCTGCTGATTGACGCCCATGACGATATTCAGCGCGCCCGGCTCTTTTACCGGCGCGCAGACCACCACGCGCTTCACGCCTTGATCGAGATAGCCTTGCAACAGGGCTACGGTCTTTATCTTGCCGCTGGCCTCGATCACCAGATCGCAGCCGCTCCAGTCGGTATCGGCGACGGCCTTGTTGGCCGTGACCTGGATCCGCTTGCCGTCGATCAGCACGCACTCGCCTTCGCTGCTCGCCTCATGCTGCCAGCGGCCGTGCACCGAGTCGAAATTGAGCAGATGGGCGTGGGTCGCCGCGTCGCCGGCCGGGTCGTTGATCCGCACGAATTCCAGCTCCGGCCAGCCCCAGGCAGCGCGCAGCGCCAGACGACCGATACGACCAAAACCGTTGATACCTACCTTGATAGCCATAAACGAATTCCCTCTACAAAGTGATTAGGCGCTACGCGGCGCAAACATAATGATCGCCATGCCGAGCATGGCCACAGTGGCACCCAGCAGATCCCAAGGGGTCGGGCGGATGCCGTCCACCAGCCACAGCCAGATGATTGCCGTCGCCACATACACCCCGCCGTAAGCGGCATACACCCGCCCGGCGGCGGTCGGATGCAGGGTCAGCAGCCAGGCGAACAGCGCCAGCGACACGGCGGCCGGCAGCAGCAGCCAGATGCTCTTGCCCTGTTTGAGCCACAGGTACGGCAGGTAGCAGCCGATGATCTCGGCCAGCGCCGTCAGGGCGAACAGGCCCAGGGTGTTGAGCATGCTCACCTCAGTTGCCGAACTGGGCGAGCCCGCCCGCATGGGTCGGATGCTGGATGAAGGGATGGGACATGCGCAGTGATCCTGACAATTAAATGGAAGCCTGATTGACCCGTTTGCTCAGCTGCTCGGCCGACTCCTTGCGCTCGGAGTAGCGATCCACCAGGTAGTCCGACTGGCCACGCAGCAGCAGGGTGAACTTGACCAGTTCCTCCATCACGTCCACCACCCGGTCGTAATAGGCCGAAGGCTTCATCCGCCCGGCGTCGTCGAATTCGAGAAAGGCCTTGGCCACCGAGGACTGGTTGGGGATGGTGAACATGCGCATCCAGCGCCCCAGCACGCGCATCTGATTCAGCGCATTGAAGGACTGCGAGCCGCCGCTGACCTGCATCAGCGCCAGGGTCTTGCCCTGGGTCGGGCGCACCGCGCCCATGCTCAGGGGAATCCAGTCGATCTGCGCCTTGAACACCCCGGTCATCGCGCCATGGCGCTCCGGCGAGCACCAGACCATGCCCTCGCTCCACAGCGCCAGCTCACGCAACTCCTGCACCTTGGGGTGATCCTCGGGGGCGTCATCCGGCAGCGGCAGGCCGCCGGGGTTGAAGATCCGCGCTTCGGCACCGAACTGCTCGAGCAGGCGCGCGGCCTCCTCGGTCAGCAGACGGCTGTAGGAGCGAGCCCGGTTGGAGCCGTACAGCAGCAGGATGCGCGGTTTGTGCGCCGCGGTCGGCTTGGTCAGCTGCTCCTGGCTGGGCAGGTCGAGCAGGTCAGGATCTATATTGGGCAACTCAAAGGTCATGGTCTTGCTCCGGGAATCAGTGGCTCAGCTGCACAGTGAGGCGCGATCGGGACGGTCACGCATGCCGTGCAGACGCAAGCGGTCCTCGGCCAGTTGCGGGTCACCGGCCTCAAGCACCTGGGCCAGGGTCTGGCCAACCCAGGCCGGCAGTTGCGGGTGCAGGCGGTAGTAGACCCACTGCCCGGCGCGGCGATCCTGCAGCAGGCCGCTGCTGCGCAGCTGGGCCAGGTGGCGGGAGATCTTCGGTTGGCTTTCCTGCAGGGCGGCGGTCAGCTCGCAGACGCACAGTTCGCCCTCCCGGGCGATCAGCTGGGTCATGCGCGCACGGGTGTCGTCGGCCAGGGCCTTGAACAGGGTGACCGGGGCGAGCATCTGTAGCGCGGCCCTGGTCTTGTTCTTGACCAGCACGAACATCTTGATGCGCTCGTGAATCTGCTGCAGGCAGTGCTTGTAGGCATTCGGCTGGCGGCTGCTGGCCGGGTCCTCGAAGTCCCAGGCGATGTATTCGCCGGCTCCGGGCAAAGTGCTGCACTCGAAAGCGGATTTGTCGCACAGGGTGATCACGTAGTCGAACTGCTGGCCGTCGAAACTTTCCAGGGCTTTGCTCTGCAGACCCTCGGTGCTCACGCCCAACTGTTCCAGCGCCAGGCGCGCGCGCGGGTCCACTTCGCCGGGTTGGGTGCCGGCGCTGAAGGCCTCATAGCCTTCGGGGTCGGTATGGCGCAGCAGGGCTTCGGCCATCTGCGAGCGGGCGGCGTTGGCCACGCAGAGAAACAGCACGCGGGTCTTTTGGCTCATGGCGAGGGCGTCATACAAATACGATTTGGCGAATATATTGCAGGCCATATATCTTGTAAAACATATATTCAGTCAAGCCACAGTCGACCCAGATCAATACCGCGTGCTGCGTGCCTGGCTAGACTCGTGACTCGCCCCAAGGAAGCCAGCATGAGCAACGCCCTTGAATCCTCAGCCCCTCAGACCGGCTCGCCGCTGGGCTTTTTCGAGCGTTACCTGACGCTTTGGGTATTGCTCTGCATCATCGGCGGCACCCTGCTCGGCCTGTTCGCCCCCGAGGCGGCGCAGGCGGTGGGCGCGCTGGAAGTTGCCCAGGTGAATATCCCGGTGGGCCTGCTGATCTGGGTGATGATCATCCCCATGCTGATAAAGATCGACTTCAGCGCCATTGGCGAGGTCTACCAGCAGCGCGCCGGCCTGGGCGTGACCCTGAGCATCAACTGGCTGATCAAGCCCTTCACCATGGCCTTTATGGCCTGGCTGTTTCTGCGTCATGTATTCGCCGGCTGGCTGCCGGCCGAGCAGATCGACAGCTATGTAGCCGGGCTGATTCTGCTCGGTGCCGCGCCCTGCACCGCCATGGTGTTCGTCTGGAGCAACCTGTGTAAGGGCAACGCCAACTTCACCCTGACCCAAGTGGCGATAAACGACCTGGTGATGGTGTTCGCCTTCGCCCCCATAGTCGCCCTGCTGCTGGGTGTGTCATCGATTCCGGTGCCGTGGGACACCCTGCTGCTGTCGGTGCTGATGTATATCGTCATCCCCCTGGCCATCGCCCAGTTTATCCGCGCGCGCCTGCTGCGCCATGGTGAGGCGGCGCTACAAGCCATGCTGGCGCGTATCGGCCCGTTATCCATCCTCGCGTTGCTGGCCACCCTGGTGTTGCTGTTCTCCTTCCAGGGCCAGACCATCGTCGCCCAGCCACTGATCATCGCCATGCTGGCGGTGCCGATTCTGCTGCAGACCCTGTTGATCGCCGCTCTGGGTTACTGGCTGTGCCGCCAGCTCAAGGTGCGCCATGACGTGGCCGGGCCGGCGGCAATGATCGGCGCGTCGAACTTCTTCGAACTGGCCGTGGCGGTGGCCATCGTGCTGTACGGTTTCAACTCCGGCGCGGCATTGGCCACGGTGGTCGGGGTGCTGATCGAGGTGCCGGTAATGCTCTGGCTGGTGCGCATGGTCAATAACAGCAAGGGCTGGTACGAGCGCGCGCAGCCGCACAACTAAGGACCTCAAATGGAATTGTTCAAATGGCTGAACGACCAACTGCTGCGCATGGACTGGCTGGCCTGGCTGGTGCGCGTGCTGTTGGAGGACGGTTTCGGCCTGGACATGACCAGCCGTAGCGGTGCCAGCCTGCACTTCTTTATCTATGACGTAATCAAGATCTTTATCCTGCTGGCGGTACTGATCTTCAGCATTTCCTGGGTGCAGAGCTATTTTCCGCCCGAGCGTACGCGGCGCATTCTCGGCGGCATGAGCGGCTTCAAGGCCAAGCTGACCGGCGCGCTGCTGGGCACCATCACGCCCTTTTGCTCCTGCTCGTCGATTCCGCTGTTTATCGGCTTCACCAGCTCCGGTCTGCCGTTGGGGGTGACGTTCGCCTTTCTGATTTCCTCACCGCTGGTGGACCTGGCCTCGGTGATTCTGCTGGCGAGCATCTTCAACTGGTCGATTGCCATCGCCTATGTATTGATCGGCCTGGTACTGGCGGTGCTGGGCGGCACGCTGATCGGCCGGGCGAAGATGGAGCGTTACGTCGAAGCCTTTGTCATGCACAACCCGGTGCTAGACATCCCCCAGGCGCAACTGACGCGGCGTGACCGGGCGCAATTCGCCTGGTCCCAGGTCAGCGATATTTTCCGCCGGGTCTGGCTCTATGTGCTGATTGGCGTCGGCATTGGCGCGGCCATCCACAACTGGATTCCGGCAGACTGGATCGAAGCGCTGCTGGGGCAGGACAACTGGTGGTCGGTGCCATTGGCGACCCTGGTCGGCGTGCCGATGTATGCCGATATCTTTGGCACCCTGCCGATTGCCGAAGCGCTGGTGGCCAAAGGCATCGGCCTGGGCACGGCGCTGGCCTTTATGATGGCCGTCACCGCGCTGTCGCTGCCCTCGCTGATCATGCTCAAGAAAGTGGTCAAGGCCCCGCTGCTGGCCTTGTTCTTCGGCATTGTGGCCGTTGGCATCGTGCTGATCGGCTATCTGTTTAATGCGTTTAGCTATCTGTTTATCTGACTTTTGGAGCACGGCATGATCATCAAAATCCTCGGTTCCGGCTGCAAGAAATGCATCACCCTGAGCGAGAACACCCAGGCGGCACTGGCCAATCTGGGACGCGAGGCACAAGTCATCAAGGTCACCGACTTCGCCGAAATCGCCGCCCACGGCGTGATGTCGACACCGGCCCTGGCGATTGACGACAAGGTGGTCTCGGTTGGTAAGGTGCTGACCGTCGGCGAAGTGGAAAAACTGCTCAACGCCTGAGCCAGGCCTTGCACAATCTTGCGCATTTCTCCAATCGGGGCTGGCAGCCGATGCGGGCCGGCGTAGCATGGGGCGACCGGAGGTTTTATGGCGCAACTTGAGCAATTACAGGTTTTCCAGAGCATGCACAGCTCACCCAACACCCGCCTGCACCGCAGCGCCGAGTTGGGCGATGGGCTGGCCGCGGCCGTGTGGAGCAACCGTCATGATGCCCGCGACTACCAGGCCCCCAGCCATCACACCCTGTCCTGCTACCTGGCCGGCGGCACCGGCACCTTTCGCCGTGAAAGCCCGCACAGCAAGGGCGCGCCGGACAAGCTGTGCATCCTCCCCGCCGGGCATCAGTCGGAGTGGGTGATCAACGGTGAAATCCACCTGGCCCATCTGTATATCAGTCAGGAGCAGTTCGCCCTGGCGGCGGTCAATCTGCTGGATCGCGAACCCCGGGAGCTGGAGCTGCGCGAGAGCACCTTTCTCGACGATGCGCAGCAAGCCCGGCGCTTTCGCCAGCTCAGCAGCCTGGACTGGAGCGAGCCGGGCGAGCGCCTGCTAAGTAGCAGCCTGGCCCACGGCCTGATCAGCCACGCCCTGCTCAACCAGGTCGGTCGCCGCGCGGGGCTGCGCCTGAACGGCGGCCTGGCACCCAGCCTGCGCCGCCGGGTGCGCGACTTTATTCAGGCCAATCTCGCCGAGCCGCTCAGCCTGGGCCAACTGGCCAGCCTCTGCGCGCTGTCCGAATACCACTTCGCGCGGATGTTCCAGCTCAGCTTCGGCCTGCCGCCACACCGCTATGTGCTGGCCCAGCGCCTGCTGCAGGCGCAGCGGCTGTTGCGCAGCAGCCCACTGCCCCTGGGCGAGGTGGCCCTGGCCTGCGGTTTTGCCAGCGCCAGCCATTTCAGCAACCGCTTCCGCCAGGCCCTGGGGGCGACGCCTGGGCAGTACCGCCAGGCCTTCGCCGCGCGCTAAGCAGGCCGTTGAAAAACTACCTGCGTTGGCAATACTGCGTTAAAAACGGCCTCAAAATGCTCATTTACAGCACGTAAACTCCGCTTTTTCGGCCATTTTTGCCTTGTCTTGCCTGCCTCGCCTACGTTTTTCAACGGCCTGCTAAGCCTCAGGTGCCCCCCCGCCGCCAAGACCTGCGCGCGTCGCCTCGCCACAGCGCCGCCAACTTGGCGACACACGGGGCCGCACAACAGCCTGCTAATCCGCCCGGGCTGTGCCAGAATCGTCGGCTGTCCTTTAGATACGCCTTCGCCATGCCACGCATCGCCTTTGCCATCCCAGGGTGGCGCTAATGCCCCTCGACCTGCTGCGCATTCGCCAGGAAGACTGGCGCGCGGAATTCGGCGTGGGCGATCTGCAACGCGGCCAGGGCTACGCCGCCCAGGGCCGCAGCACCCTGCTCAGCCTCAAGGGCGACCTGCTGTTGGCCAGCTGCCGCGGCTCGGGCGCGCAGACCTACCACCAGCGCATCACCCTCAAACCCTACGGCCAGGGCTGGAGCGTCAGCGGCCGCTGCAGCTGCCCGGTGGGTTTCAATTGCAAGCATGTGGCCAGCGCCCTGCTGACCCTGCAGAACCAGCAGGATCAGGGCGTCGACCTGTCGCCCCTGATAGTGCCCAGCCCGGACTCGGTCGAACAGCTTGTGCAGGACGTGCAGCCCACGCCGGTGCTCAGCCTGGGCAGCCTGGTGCGGGTGCATTTCGATGCACGCAAGGGCCGCATGCAGGAGCAGACCCAGCACCGCGCCGCCCTGGCCTTCGCCTACCAGAGCCATCTGGCCACGGGCAAACCGAGCAAGGATCTGCTGGTTAAACAGAGCCCACACCTGAGCCTGCGCATCGTCCGCAACGCCAGCCAGGAAGCCGCGCTGCGCAATCGCCTGGAGCAGACCGGCCTGCAGGTGGCGCTGCGTCAGAGCGAAGCCCTGTCGGAGAGCGCCGGCGAGGCCTATGAACAACCCAACGAGGCGGCCTGGCTGCTGTTTGTCCGCGAACAGCTGCCGCGCCTGCGCGCAGAAGGCTGGGAAATCCGCATGCAGCCGGAGTTCCAGTTCAACCTGGCGCAGGTGGACGACTGGTACGCCACGGTCGAGGAAGACCCGGAACAGAACTGGTTCGACCTGGAGCTGGGTATCGAGGTGGAAGGCCAGCGCCTGAGCCTGCTGCCCATTCTCTTACAGGCGATCCGCCGCACGCCTTGGCTGCTCAATGGCGAGGCGCTGAACAAGCGCGATGATAGCGAGGTGCTGCTGGTCAGCCTGCCGCACAACCACAAGCGCGTCGCCCTGCCCTTCGCCCGCCTCAAGCCGCTGCTGGCCACCCTCGGCGAGCTGTTCTTCCGCGAGCCGGGCGAATCCAGCCAGCGCCTGCGTCTGTCGCGCCTGGATGCCGCGCGCCTGGACCAGCTGGCACAGGGCCCGGCCCTGAACTGGCACGGCGGCGGCCAGCTGCGCGACTTCGCCCAGCGCCTGCACAGCCTCAATGCCACACAGGTGCAGGCCCCGCCAGGCCTGCAGGCCGAGCTGCGGGCCTATCAGCTGCAGGGCCTGGCCTGGATGCAGGCCCTGGCCGAGCTGGAAGTCGGCGGTCTACTGGCCGACGATATGGGTTTGGGCAAGACCCTGCAGACCCTCGCCCATATCCTCTGCGAACAGCAGGCCGGACGCCTGCGCCAGCCGGCGCTGATCGTCATGCCCACCAGCCTGATCCCCAACTGGCAGGACGAGGCCGCGCGCTTCACCCCGCAGCTCCGGGTGTTGGCCCTGCACGGGCCCAAGCGCCGGGCGCTGTTCAAGCAGATCGGCGAGCACGACATCATTCTCACCACCTACGCCCTGCTGCCCCGCGACCTCAAGGCGCTGAACGCGCACAGCTATCGCCTGCTGATTCTCGACGAGGCGCAAAACATCAAGAACCCGCGCAGCAAGGCCGCCCTGGCCGCCGCGCAGATACAGGCCGGGCAACGCCTGTGCCTGACCGGCACACCGCTGGAAAATCATCTGGGCGAGCTGTGGTCGCTGTTCAACTTCCTCATGCCCGGCTGGCTGGGCGACAGCAAGAGCTTTGTGCGCGACTACCGCACACCCATCGAGAAACAGGGCAACGCCCAGCGCCTGGCGCACCTGTCCGGGCGGATCAAACCCTTCGTCCTGCGCCGCAGCAAGGAGCAGGTGGCCCGCGAGCTGCCGCCCAAGACCGAGATCACCCACTGGGTCGAACTGACCGCGGTGCAGCGCGACCGCTACGAAACCCTGCGCCTGGCCATGGACAAGAAGGTCCGCGCGGAAATCGCCCGCCAGGGCCTGGCGCGCAGCCAGATCGTGATTCTCGAAGCCCTGTTGCGCCTGCGCCAGGCCTGCTGCGACCTGCGCCTGCTCGGCGAAGACAGCGACACGGCGCTGGGCAGCCACGACTCCGGCAAGCTGAGCGAACTGCTGGAGATGCTTGAGGAACTGTTCGCCGAAGGCCGCCGGGTGCTGCTTTTTTCCCAGTTCACCTCGATGCTGACGCTGATCGAAAACGAATTAAAGGTGCGGCAGATCCCCTACGCCAAGCTCACTGGCAGCACCCAGGACCGCCGCACCCCGGTGCAGCAGTTCCAGGCCGGCGAGTTACCGATATTCCTGATCAGCCTCAAGGCCGGCGGCGCGGGCCTGAATCTCACCGCCGCCGACACCGTGATCCACTTCGACCCCTGGTGGAACCCGGCCGCCGAGGCCCAGGCCAGCGACCGCGCCTACCGCATCGGCCAGGACAAGCCGGTGTTCGTCTACAAGCTGATCGCCCGCGGCAGCGTCGAGGAAAAGATCCAGCAACTGCAGCAGAGCAAGGCCGACCTGGCCCGCGGCCTGCTGGAAGGCGGCAGCCAGGCCCAGTGGCAGCTTGGCGAAGAAGACCTGCAGGCGCTGTTTGCGCCGCTAAGTGACTGACGCCCCCTAGCTGGGTACGGGCTGCTCACCTACTTCGCTACGGCGATCTCCCGCGACTACCTTTTCTTGGCGCGGCGCGCGGCGCACCCTACGGGGGACGAGCAATTAGCGCTGGGCAAAGTCGCGCGAGTTCTTTATGCTCGCCACAACTGTATAGATAAACAGCTTTATTTAACCGTCAGCGTGAAGGCGTAGAGGTGATGAATGGCCGTCGAAGTGGTGTACCGCAGCAGCCGAGATTTGGAGCGTTTGTTTATGGATAAAGCCGAAGCCGACCGCCATGACAAGATGCTCGAGCTGGCCGAGCTGTTGACCGATGTGTTGCAGAAGGCCGTGCCTTCGCTGAACGAGCAGCAGGGCGAAGAACTGGGGATCTTTATGGCGAAGAACCGCGAACTCTTCGCCAAGGCCTTCAAGAACCAGCCGGATGCCTTAAGCGAACTCGGCCTGGACAGCACGTCGGGCTAACAGGTGCCGCTTAACCTATACAGCCCTGCTCGCTGAACCTGACCCGGGAAAACGCGCCGTACTTGTTCGCATAACTCGCCAGAAAGGGCCCGTCGTGCCAGCTCCAGCGCCGCGTATTGGTCATCAGGCCATGCTTGTATTCGATGCCGTGGGGCAGGTCGAGGGTTGGCCGGATCACGCTGCCGTCCGGGTAGCTCAGCAACTCGCTGTCGGCCTCGGCAACACCCTCGATACGCACCCGCCCCTGACCGTCGACTAGCTCGAACTCGATCGACACCAGCTTAGGCGGCAGCCACTGGCTGACCAGTTCTGCGCCGAACAGGTCGAAGATACCGCCACCCGCCTGCCCGGTGCCAATCGCCTCGAGGGCCTGACGCTGCGCCGTGCTGGCGCGGCTGTCGATATAGGCACGGGCGCAACCATCGCCGGCCTCGATAGCCCCGGGAAAACTGTAGTAGAGGGCGAATTTCAGGTCGTCCAGTGCCACCTCGGCATAACGCCCGCTGAGGATATGCCAGGCACCCCAGCCCATGCAGCGGCCCTCAGTGGGCCGCGCGTTGAAGTTGCACGGACAACCCCAGTCGCAATTGCAGGCAGTGAAATAATCTGCCTCGAAATTCCACTGAGTCATCTTTGCCTCCTTGCTCCGCACAGAGGCGGAGCACATCGCCTGATAGAACGCCGAGGCCTCAACCCTCGGACTGTTGCAAGGCCTGCACCAGCGCCTTGAGAAACCGCGCCGCCTCGCCGCCGGTGACCGCGCGGTGGTCGAAGGTCAGCGACAGCGGCAGGATCGGATGCACTTCGACCTTGCCCTTGACCGCCACCGGTTCGTCGCGGATACCGCCAGCCCCGATGATCGCCACCTGCGGCGGCATCACGATGGGGTTGGCGTAGCGGCCGAACAGGGTGCCGAAATTGGACAGGGTCAGGGTCGCGCCCATCATTTCCTGAGGCGGGATGGAGCGCGCCTTGACGTCGGCGCGCAGGCGTGCGGCACCGGCTTTCAGGTCCTCGGCGCTGCGCGCGCCGACATTGCGCAGCACCGGCACGAACAGGCCGTCGGGACTGTCCACGGCGATGCCCAGGTCGAGCTGCTGGTGCTGTTTGAGCGACAGGTTCTTGCCATCGAACCAGCTGTTGAGCAGTGGTTCCACCCTGCAGGCTGCGGCAATCGCCTGGGCCAGACGCACCAGCGGGTCGCGGGCCTCGGCCCAGAGGTGCAGGTCGGCATCGCCGACTATCACCACCGGCACCACCTCGGCGTGGGCGCGGGCCATGTTGATCGCCATGCTGCGCCGGACCCCGCGCAGCTTCTCACCACCAAACCGGTCCCGCGCCGTCTGGGTCGTCGCCTCGACATCGGCACGGGTAATCAGGCCATCCGTGCCGCTGCCCGCCAGGCGGCCCAGGTCCACCCCCAGCTGTCGGGCCAGCTGGCGCACCGCCGGGGTCGCCCGCGGGGCCAGGTGTTCGCGGGTGGACGGCGCAGCCCCGACGAAGAAACTGTCGGCCTGGGCGGCACCGCCACCTTCCAGGCGACCAACCACGGTGCCGGCATCGGCCTCGCCTTCGTAGGCCAGCAGCGGTTCGCCGACATGCAGGATATCGCCCTCGGCACCGAAGGTTTTCACCACCACGCCGTCGTAGGGCGCGGGAATATCGACAATGGCCTTGGCGGTCTCCACCGAGACCAGCAGCTGATCGGCCTTGACCTCGTCGCCGGCCTTGACGTGCCACTCGACGATTTCGGCGTCCTGCAGGCCTTCGCCCAAGTCGGGCAGTTTGAAATATTTCATCGAGCGTCCTCCCGTAGGGTGCGCCGTGCGCACCACTCCTTACCGTTCAGGCGTAATTCAGCACCGCCTCGCAGGCCGTGACTATGTCGGAGGCATCAGGGATATACAGCCCCTCCAGGCGGTACAGCGGCGGCGGAATATCCGGCGCGGTGACCCGCTGGATCGGTGCCTGCAGATCGAGCAGGGCCCGTTCGTAGAGGCTGGCGGCGATCTCCGCACCGACCCCGCAGCTTTTCGGTGCCTCGTGCACGATCACGCAGCGCCCGGTCTTGCGCACCGAAGCCTCCAGGGTGTCGAGGTCCAGCGGCTTGATGCAGGCCACGTCGATCAGCTCCACCGACACGCCGCGCTCGGCCAGCAGCTCGACGGCCTGCTGGCATTCGTGGATGCTCGCGCCCCAGCTGATCAGACTCAGGTCGCTGCCCTCGCGCAGGGTGAAACAACTGTCCAGGGGCAGGCGCTTGCCGTCGTCGTGCAGTTCCTGGGGATTCATCCGATAGAGCCGGGTCGGTTCGAGAAAGATCACCGGATCGGGGTCGTCGATGGCCGCCAGCAGCAGGCCATAGGCCCGCGCCGGCGACGAGGGAATAACCACGCGCAGGCCGGGAATATGGGCGAACATCGCCTCGGTACTTTCGCTGTGGTGCTCGGGGGCGCGGATGCCGGCCCCCATCGGCGTGCGCAACACCATGGGGCAGCTCAAGCGGCCACGGGTGCGGTTGCGCAGGCGGCTGGCATGGGACACCAGCTGATCCAGTGCCGGGTAGATAAAGCCCATAAACTGGATTTCCATCACCGGCTTCAAGCCCTGGGCGGCCATGCCCACCGCCAGGCCGGCGATCATGGTTTCCGCCAGGGGCGTGTCGATCACCCGCTTGATCCCGAAGGCCTCGCGCAGCCCGGCGGTGGCACGGAACACCCCACCGTTGACACCGATGTCCTCGCCCAGCGCGACCACGTTCTCATCCTCGTACATGGCCCGGTGCAGGGCCAGGTTGACCGCCTCGAGCAGGCTGACTTTGTCACTGGGCATGGCCGTTCCCTCCCCCTTCAACGGCCGCCCTGCGTCGCGCCGCGCGTTCCAGGAACATCTCGCGCTGTTCGGCCAGGGCCGCCGGCCACTGCTCGTAGACATAGTTCAGGGCCGCCTCGGCGGGCGGGTCGCCGACCGCCTCGAAGGCCTCCACCGCCTGCTGCACCAGGGCCTGGCACTCGCCGACCAGGGCCTGCTCACGGCCCTCGTCCCACAGCCCCTGAACCACCATAAAGCGCTGCAGACGCTTGATCGGCTCTTCCAGCCAGGCCTGTTTGACCTCCTCGCTGCTACGGTAGCGAGTGGCATCGTCGGCCGTGGTGTGATCGCCCAGGCGATAGCTCAGGCACTCCAGCAGCACCGGGCCCTTGCCGTGACGGGCGCGCTCCAGGGCCGCCTGCATGCGGGCGTAGAGCGCCAGTACATCGTTGCCGTCCACCTGCTCGCCGGGGAAGCCGGCCCCCAGGGCCTTCTGCGCCAGGGTCGGCGCGCCGCACTGGATACGCCGCGGCACCGAGATGGCCCACTGATTGTTGTTGACCACGAACACCACCGGCAGCTGCCAGGCCCCGGCGACGTTCAGTGCTTCGAGGAAGTCGCCCTTGCTGGTCGCACCATCGCCGCAGGTGGTCACCGCCACCCGGTGTTCGCCGCGGATCTTGAACGCGCTGGCGACCCCGCAGGCGTGCAGGGCCTGGGTGGCGATCGGCACGCAAAGCGGGAAGTCCTGGGCCGCGGCCGAGTCGGCATAGGCACTGCCGCGCTCGTCGCCGCCCCAGTAGAGGAGGATTTCCTCCATCTTCACCCCGCGCATCAGCTGCACCGCGGTATCGCGGTAATAGGGCACCAGCACGTCCTCGGCCTGCATCAGCGCACCGATGGCCACGCCTATGGCTTCCTGGCCCAGGGTCGGCGCATAGGTGCCGATGCGGCCGGTGCGTTGCAGCGCCACGGCCTTCTGGTCGAACAGGCGGGTCAGCACCATCTGCCGGTACAGGCGCGCCAGCAGCGCGGAGTCGTCGGCCCAGGCCGGCAGCCCCTCGCACAGGCGGCCCTGGGGATCGAGAATGCGGGTGTAGGGCAGTTTCAGACTGTCAGGCATTTGCTGTACTCCTCGACATCTTGTGGATGTCCACTGAGCTGCAGGCTTATGGCCCACAGCCAGGCCCGTGTTGCCTTGCTCAAGGCCCGTAGAGCAGCCGCTCGGCCAGGGCATCGGCCACCCGCGAAGGCGGCCGCTTGTCGGCCTGGGCATGGGCGTAGATTTCGGTCAGGCGCAGGCTGATCTGGCTCAGGTGGTTGGTAATGGCCAGCAGACTTTCGCCACGATGGCGCAGGGCGACATAGATCAGCCCGCCGGCGTTGATCACATAATCCGGCGCATAGAGGATCCCGCGCGCCTGCAGGGTGTCGGCCACGTCGCTGCTGGCCAGCTGGTTGTTGGCCGCCCCGGCGACCGCCGAGCAACGCAGATGGCCAGCCGTCTCGGCATTGAGTACCCCGCCCAGACCGCAGGGCGCGAGAATGTCGCAGGGGGTGGTGAGCAGGGCCTCGCTGGCCACCGGATGGGCTCCCAGTTGCTCCACCGCCAGCTGCACCCGTCCCACATCCAGGTCGCTGACCAGCAGTTCGGCACCGGCGGCATGCAGCTGCTCGGCCAGGGCATAGCCGACATGCCCCAGGCCCTGGACCGCCACGCGCAAGCCCTCCAGATTGTCGCCGCCCAGGCGCGCCATGGCCGTGGCGCGAATCCCGGTGAACACGCCCATGGCCGTATGCGGCGAGGGGTCGCCCTCCGCCGTGGTGCTGGTGACATGCTGGGTATGCTGGGCGATGCAGTCCATGTCGGCGCTGGAGGTGCCGCTGTCCATGGCGGTGATGTAGTGGCCGTTAAGGGTTTCGATAAAGCGGCCGAAGGCCTCGAACAGCGCGCCGCGGTTGTCCACATGGGCCGGGCGCATGATCACCGCCTTGCCGCCGCCATGAGCCACGCCAGCCAGCGCCGCCTTGTAGCTCATGCCCTTGGCCAGGCGCAGGGCATCCAGGATGGCGCTCTGCTCGTCGACGTAACTCAGGTAACGGCAGCCACCCAGCGCAGGCCCCAGACGGCTGTTGTGAATGGCGATAATGGCCTTGAGCCCGGTTGGCGGGTCCTGGGCGAAGTGCAGCGACTCCAGCCGGGTGGTTTCCATCATGGCGAACATGCAGTGGCTCCCGTACTGATTTGCCTCTCAGTATAGGCAGAGGTCCGCCCGCCATAGTTCCGGTGGTCAGCTCGCGCGCCCACCACAGCCGGCAGCGCCAGGTCGCTAAATAGACTGGACGCGAGGGCGGCCCTTGGCTACAAAGCCAGAAGCCGGGGCTGTTGGCATTTCGCCACGACCGGCCCGGGGGACTGCCATGAATCCACGCGCCGCCTGCCTTGCCTGCCTGGACAGACAACCTGCCGCCACCTTCGAGGCGGCGCTGTGGATAGCCGTCGAACACCAGCCGGAGCTGCAACCGGCCGACGTGCTGCGCGAGCTCGACAGCCTGCAGCATCAGGTCGCTCAGGGCCTGCCCGCCGCCCCCGCTCCGGAGCTGGGACAGGCGCTGCTGCGGCGTCTCAACCAGCTGGATTTTCACCCGGAAGACGAGCAGCCCCTGCGTCCCAGGGCCGCCCTGCTGCACCAGGTGTTGCGTCGCCGCCGCGGCCAGCCGCTGAGCCTGGCGCTGCTGGCCCTGGAGCTGGCCAGGCGACTGGAGATTGCCCTGCAGGGGGTGAATTTTCCCGGACACTTTCTGCTGCGCGTACCCGGAGCCGACCACCTGCTCGACCCCTGCAGCGGTCGCCGCCTGTATACCCGCGAATGCCGTGAGCTGCTGCTCGGCCACCTGGGCCCCAGCGCCGAGCTCAACGCCAGCCACCTGCTGGCCTGCGATGGCCGGGCCATGCTGCAGCGCCTGTCGCGCAACCTGCGGCATCTGCATCAGGGGAGCGGCGACTACCTGGCCGCGCTAAAAGACGCCGAGCGGGTGCTGCAACTGGGGGCCCCCAACCTGCACGACCACCTGGCCCGCGCCGAGCTCTATCAGTTGCTCGAATGTCCGCAAGGCGAGCGTTTCGACCTGCAGCACGCCATCCTGCTCTGCGACGACCCGGTCCAGCGCCTGCACCTCGGCCAGCGCCTGCGCTTGCTGCACGACACAGCGGCGCTGCATTGAGCGAGCAAAGGCTCCGGCCCGGCAATCATCCACAAGCCTTGGTGCGCGCGGCCCACCCTACGACCTCAGGCCATTACAGAAAGCCCAGCGCCTTGGCCTTGGCCACCGCCTGGGTGCGCCGCGCTACGCCGAGCTTGCCGTTGATGCGCCGCGCATGGGTCTTGACCGTATGCAGGGAGATAAACAGCTGTTCGGCGACTTCCTGGTTGGACAGGCCCTGGGCGATCAGACCGAGTACCGCCAGCTCGCGGCCGCTCAGCTGCATGGCCGCACTGCCGGGCGTGGCAGCTGGCTGAGGGCCATGCTCGGGATCGGCCACGGCAAACCACAGGCACTGGTAATCCAGGCGCAGGCGCAGGGCCTGGGCGGCCTGGCGCGCCTGCTTGGCCGCGTCTTCGTCGTCCCACTGCGCACAGGCCTCGGCATAGCTCAGCCAGAGCTCGCAGGCCAGGGCCTGACGCCCCTGCGCCAGGGCCTGTTCGATCAGGGCCTGCAGCGGCGCGCGCACATCCGCGCCCTCTTCCAGGTCGAGCTGCAGCAGCAACAGCTGAAAGCGCGGGATCATTTCGGGGAAGTTCGGCGGCGGCAGCATGACCTTGACCCGCCGGGCGTAGCCGAGCACCCGGGTGGCCGCTTCGCGGGCGCGCTGGCGATGCCCCTGATGCAACCACAGGCGACCGCTGGCCAGCAGCAGAGTGCCGCGGTAGAGGGTTTCGCTGACCCGCTGCCGCTGCATCAGCCGTTCGGCCTGCGCCAGCTGGGCGAAGGCCGTGGCCAGATCGCCCTCGCCGGCGGCCAGATCGGCCAGGCCCAGATAGCCATGAAAGGCCCCCGGGTCGCCGCAGCGCAGGGCATCGTCGAGGCCGGCCTGGAGCAGCCGCGCAGCCTCCTCGCGGCGGCCCTGGCGCAACGTCAACCGCCCCAGACGCAGCTGTGCGCGCCCCAGCACCGGGGTCTCGCGCAGGACCGCGAGGTCGCTGGAGGCCAACACCCGCTGGAGCAGGGCCTCGGCCCGGGCGAATTCGCCACGGGCTTCCAGCAGCAGGGCGTGATCGAGCTCCAGCAGGGCTTCGAACACCAGGCTGCCGCATTCCCGCGCCTGCCGTAGCGCCGTGTAGCTGAGCTGCTGGGCCCGCTCCAGATCGCCCTCGCCGATCGCCACCTGGGTCAGTATCGAGCGGCACAGCAGGGCCTGTGCCCAGGCGCTTGGCGGCAGGTTCGGCAACGCCTCCAACAGCTGCTCGCGACTGCCTACCGCGCAGCCGCGGCCGTAGGCGGCAATACCCTGAATCGCCTGCCACTGGGCGAACAGTTCGCGGGTGCGTGGACCGTCGCCGCGCGGCTGAAAGCGCGCCAGCTGGTCGACGCAGGCCAGCGCCTCGTCCAGCCGGCCGACCAGCAGCAGCACCCAGGCATTCAGCAGAATCAGCCGCGGCGTGCTCAGCAACAGGCTGTCCGGCAGCTCGGCGCGCCAGCCGAGAATCAGCGCCAGGTCCTGGCCCTGCAGCAGCTGCTCCTCGGTAAAACGTTCGAGAAAGCTGCCGGCCACCTCCGGCTGCCCGCCGAGCAGCGCATGCTCCACCGCCGCGCGGATGTCACCCTGGGCGGCGAACCACTGGCTGGCATGCAGGTGCAGGCTGTGGCACGGCAACGCCCGGGCAGAGCGACGCAGCAGCGTCGCCACCGGGGCGAACAGGGCGAACCAGCCCTTGTGCTGTTCCAGCTCGTGGATAAAGGCCCCGCGCTCGGCCAGCTGACGCATCCATTCGCCACCCTCGCCGACCCCGAACAGGTGCTCGCACAGGTCGAAATTGAAACGCGGCAGCTGCGCCAGCTGCTGCAGGGTCTGCAGCAGTTCGTGGGGCAGCTCCTGCAGCACTTCGCGCGTCAGGTAATCGCGCAGCAGTTCGCCATGTTGTTCATCCAGCGGCGCAGCCAGCGTATCCGGCTCGCCCTGGGTCGCCAGGATGCGCAGGCGCAAGGCCGCCGGCCAGCCCTGGGTCGCCCCGTGCAGGGCTTCGGCCCAGGCACTGCGTGGCGGCTGCAACTGCCCCAGCCAGGCCGAGACCTCGGCGGCGCTGAACAGCAGATCGCTGGGCCCCAGTTCGAGCAGTTCGCCCTCCAGCAGCAGGCGCGGCAGGTTGCACGCCGGCCGCCGGCGGCTGCCCAGCCACCAGCAGATACCCGTGGCAGCGGCATTGAGCAAATGATTCAGGTAGGCATCCAGCTCGTCCGCCGGCGCGACCGGGTAGTCGTTGAGCACCAGCCACAGGCGACGCGGCTCCTGCGCCAGGGCCGCCAGCAGCTCGGCGCAGCTCAGGCTGGCATAGCCCAGGGCCTGGCACAGCAGCTGGCAGAGTTGCCCGGGGTCCAGACCCTGCACCGCACAATTGAGCCAGAGCAGTTCATGGTCCGGCGGGCACTGGCGGGCGCAATCGGCCAGCAGCACGCTCTTGCCGAAACCGGCCGGAGCGATCAGCAGGCGCAGCCGGCAGTCGTAGGCCAGCAACCGCTGCAACAGCGCCTGGCGCGGGATATGCCCGGGCGGTTGACGCAACAGGCGGCCCTGAGCGCCGGGCGGCGCAGCTATAAGCGGGGATGGCGCGTAGGCGGTCATAGGATCGGCGGCTACTGCTCAGGCTGGAAGCGAAGCCTTGAGGCTAGACCCATAACGGCCACCTCAGTAGTTGTATTTGCCTTGTTGATACAGGGCGATAAAAAAGTGCCAGAAGCATTTCTAACGTCACGCGTGACGGCCCGCAGGGTGGCCGCCCGGATAGCCGGTCATAAAAAAGGCGGCCCGCGGCCGCCCAATCATGGAGTCACAATCACCCGTTCGCGCTTTGCGCGTTAACGTACCCCCGCGCTGCGTAGGGCGGCCGGGGTGTAGTCGGCACCGCTGGCCTGGAAACCGAAGCTGTAGGCAGACTTCTCCTCGTTCTTCATGCCCAGGGCCAGGTAGCGGCCGGCGATCACGTCGTACAGCGCTTCCAGGGTGTAGCCGGTCATCTTCTGGTGGTAATAGCTCTGCGCATGCCCCTCGGCAACCCGCCACAACTGGCCGCGGCCGTCGTAGTGGTCGACCAGGGCCAGCTGCCAGCTGTCCTCGTCGAAGTACATATGGCGCTTGGCGTAGATATGCCGCTCGCCGGACTTCAGCGTGGCCTCCACTTCCCACACCCGGTGCAGCTCGTAGCGGGTCAGGTCCTGGTTGATATGCCCGGCCTTGATCACGTCGTCGTACTTGAGCGCGGGCGAGTCCAGCTTGTAGCTGTTGTAGGGGATATACATCTCCTTCTTGCCCACCAGTTTCCAGTCGTAACGATCCGGCGCGCCGGAGAATAGGTCGAAGTTGTCGGCGGTACGCATGCCGTCGGCGGCGGTGCCCGGGCCGTCGTAGGCCACCTGCGGGGCGCGGCGCACGCGGCGCTGACCGGCGTTGTAGATCCACGCCAGGCGCGGCTCCTTGACCTGGTCGATGGTCTCGTGGACCAGCAGCACGTTACCGGCCAGACGCGACGGCGCAGTCACCCGCTGCTTGAAGTAGAGCAGGATATTGGCGGCCTTGGCCGGGTCGACATCGGGCATATCCGAGGGGAAGGCGATTTCGTCCTCGAACTTGACCAGGCTGTAAGAACCATTGGTCTGCGGCGTGGCCTGGGTGATCCAGCGACGCACGTTGCCGCCGCGGTAGCGGGTGATATGGTTCCACACCACCTCGACCCCGCTCTTGGGAATCGGGAAGGCGTAGTAGCGGCTGTCGCCGAAGTTCTGCAGGCCGTTGCCACCGTCCACCGGAGTGGTATTGAGCGCACTCTGCTTGGCCGCAGCAGAGATGGCATCGGGTACCGCTGCACTGCGGTGGGTCGGATAGACCGGGATCTTGTAGCTGTCGGGGTAACGCTTGAGCATCGCCAACTGGCCGGCGGACAGTTTGTCCTGGTACTGCGCGGCATTGGCGGCAGTGATGGTGAACAGCGGCTGCTCACTGGCAAACGGGTCGGCGAGGAAGCCCTTGCCATCCACCGCGCCGGCATTGGTCGGCAGGCCGCCCGTCCAGGCCGGGATGCTGCCGTCGGCGTTGCCGGCCATTTCCGCGCCCAGCGGCGTCAGGCTGGCACCCAGTTGCGCCGCCTCCTCCGGAGTCACGGCGGCCATCAGGCTGCTGGCCAACAGGCTCAGTGTCAGCGCTCCGGTTTGCAGGATTCTTGTGCTTTTCATTCTTTACGGATCCTTTGCGCAGGTTGATCAGAAGTTCACGCCAAAACTCAGGGCGACGAAATCACGGTCGGTGACGGTGTTGTATTCACCACCGAAGAAATCTGTATAGCTCAAGCTGGCGGTATAGGTGTTCTGGTAGTCGGCATTCAGGCCGATGCTGATGGCCTTGCTGCCTTCATTGAAGTTCGGCCCGTAACCGTCGACGTCATGCGACCAGGCCACGCTAGGGGTCAGGTTGATACCGGCAAACACGTTGCTGTAGTCGGCGCTGGCGCGCAGGCGATAGCCCCAGGAACTGCTGGTGTAGAAACCGTCGCCCTGGCACTCGTCGGGATTGGCGGCGTTGAACGCACCGCACACACCCGGCACGCTGAACTCGCCGGCCCCATAGATCGGGTCGCGGCCAAAGCGCAGCTCGCCAGTATCGTCGCTGATGCCACTTATATGGTTATAGCCGACTTCGCCGAGCAGGGTCAGGCGGCTGGCCCCCAGCACCCGGTCGATAAAGTGCACGGCCGTGACCTGCGCCTGGGTAAAGGGCTTGCGTTCGTAGCCGTGGATATCGGCCCCGGAGACGTTCTGTGCGTGACCGGACTCGAATACCGGATTGAAGGGCAGCCCCAGCGCGCCAAAGGACAGGTCGGTGGAGTTGATCTGCATCGGCATATTCGGCCGGTAGCTGACCTCGCCGGACAGCGCAGTGCCGCCGACGTTGGTCTGGAAGCTCAGGCCGTAGAGGCGGATGTCTTCCGGATATTCGAGGAAGTAGCCGGCATTCGGCGCACCAGGAATAAAGCTGACGAAGTTCGGCGTGGTGGTACGGATGGTGCTGAACACCGGGCCACGGCTGTGGTAGTTCATCGCGTAGAGACCGAACTCGGTGTCGTTCAACGACTCGGCGAACCAGCGCAAGGCCAGGCCATACTGGCCACTGTCGCGGGCATCCCGATCGCCGGCGCGGGGGATATAGGCGTTGTCGACAAACGAATTGGTCGACTCGCCCGGCGGCAGATCAGGCCCCAGCACCACCAGGCGATCCTCGCAGCCATCGGCCAGCACATCGGCGGTGGAGAAGAAGGTGCCGCAGTTATCGACGATGGTCTGGTCCCACTCCAACTGATAGAAGGCCTCCATGCTCACGGAGTCGGTCAGGCTCTGCGATATGTAGAGCATATTGACCGGGATCAGGCCCTCCTTGATCTCCGCGCCGGGACGGCGGAAGGCGGCGACGTCGATCGGGTTGATCGAGTTGATCGAGTTGCCGATAAAGGTGCTCTCGCCCCAGCTGACCACCTGCTTGCCGACCCGCACACTGCCCGGCAGATCGCCGATGTTGTAGTTGTGGTAGATAAAGGCATCGAGGATCTGCGCGCCGGAGGCCTGCGCCGCTTCCTTGCGGTTGTGATCGTCGATGTCATAAAACAGGCGGCTCTCGTCCTTGGTCTCGAAGTCGTACCAGTACTTGCCACGGACAAAGACCCCGGTGTCGCCGTACTTGAGCTCCAGGTCGTGAATACCCTTGAAGATTTTCGAGAAGGTCTCGCCCTTCTTGAAGTTCAGTCGGCCGTCATCCGAGGTGCGCGATGAGGCTTTACCGCCGCTGTTGACCGAGATGAAATCAGGATCCGCGCCGCGAACACTCCAGCTGGCCCCCACGGACAGCTGGGAGTCGAATTGCCCTTCGACCTCGCCGATATTGAAAGTGACAGCCTGGACAGGCGCGACACAGCCCAGAGCGATGGCAGAAGCCAAGGCGCAGGGCTGGAAGATTGCATGTCTTGTTTTTGTTCTCATGCGGCTCTCCTGGAAAGCGGGTTACGTGTTGAGGCCCCAAGCTACCCAGCCACCCGCCAGTGGATAAGCGCCCGAAAGAGGTATTTGCCCTGTCAGCTGAAAGAGTGAACATGGCTCTACCGCGCATGATTTCAGGCCAGCCATGGACCCACGCAATAGTCGACCATAGCCTCGGTGAATGACCGCCATGCCAGCGCTGCCGCGGCCTGCGGCAAGGTTCGCGGCGCACCAGGGCTGGAGATCGACCCAGTTGCCCGGAGGCATCGTATCGAATTCAATACGACGTAATGAAAACGACACGAAACTGTCAGGCCGCGACATCAGTGCCCTGCCCGCCCGGTGGTGCTGTCAACTCTGCATAAGCGTATCGAATTCGCTACAATGCAACGCATCAAAAATCAGTAAAAATATATAACTCATTGTTTTTATTGAATATTTTTATAATGGCACCCACCTTGCTATGGTCTTTGCACCTTTCCGCTCGCTGCCCGGCACGAGCGCCCCCGCACATCGCCCCCAGCAGAAAGGGCGAGTCACCACCCTTGAGGAGTTCACATGAGCGAATTGCGTTTTACCGTCGAGCACGAATGGCTGCGTCAGGATGCCGATGGTCTGGTTACCGTGGGCATCACCGCCTATGCCCAGGAAGCCCTGGGTGATGTGGTGTTCGTCCAGCTGCCGGAAGCCCAGAGCTACGCCGAAGGCGACGAAGTGGCGGTGCTGGAATCGGTAAAAGCCGCGAGCACTATCGCCATGCCGCTGGACGGTGAGGTGGTCGAGGTCAATGGCGAGCTAGAATCCAGCCCTGAGCTGGTCAACGAAGAGCCCCTGGGCAAGGGCTGGTTCTTCCGTTTCCGTCCGGCCAATGCCAGCGCGGTAGCCGACCTGCTCGACCAGGCCGCCTACGAGCGCCTGCTCAACGCCAATGCTGACGCCTGAGAGATCGTGATGACCAAGCTGACCACCCAGAACGAATTTATCGCCCGGCATATCGGCCCGCGTGATGCCGATACTGCCGCCATGCTCGAACTGCTGGGCTACGCCAGCATCGACGCGCTGACCGATAACGTCATCCCCGAGAGCATCAAGGGCACCAGCGTGCTGGGTGCTCAGCCGGGCCTGTCGGAAGCCGACGCCCTGGCCAAGATCAAGGCCATCGCGCAGAAGAACCAGCAGTTCAAGACCTACATCGGTCAGGGCTACTACGGCACCCTGACGCCGAGCCCGATCCTGCGCAACCTGCTGGAAAACCCGGCCTGGTACACCGCCTACACCCCCTACCAGCCAGAAATTTCCCAGGGCCGCCTGGAATCCCTGCTGAACTTCCAGACCCTGGTCACCGACCTCACCGGCATGCAGATCGCCAACGCGTCCCTGCTCGATGAGGCCACCGCCGCTGCCGAGGCCATGACCTTCTGCAAGCGTCTGTCGAAGAACAAGGCCAGCAACGCCTTCTTCGCCTCCCAGCATTGCCACCCGCAAACCCTCGACGTGCTGCGCACCCGTGCCGAGCCGCTGGGCATTGAAGTAGTCGTTGGCGATGAAGCCGCCATTACTGATGCCAGCGCCTACTTCGGCGCGCTGCTGCAATACCCAGCGAGCAACGGCGATATTTTCGATTACCGCGAGCTGGTTGCACGCTTCCACGCCGTCAATGCACTGGTCGCTGTGGCCGCTGACCTGCTGGCCCTGACCCTGCTCACCCCGCCAGGCGAGTTCGGCGCCGACGTGGCCCTGGGCAGCGCTCAGCGTTTTGGTGTGCCGCTGGGCTTTGGTGGCCCACACGCCGCTTACTTCGCTACCCGCGATGCATTCAAACGCGATATGCCGGGCCGCTTGGTCGGCATGTCGATCGACCGCTTCGGCAAGCCGGCCCTGCGCCTGGCCATGCAAACCCGCGAGCAACATATCCGCCGCGAGAAGGCCACCAGTAACATCTGTACCGCCCAGGTGCTGCTGGCCAACATCGCCAGCATGTACGCCGTGTACCACGGCCCGCAAGGCCTGACCCAGATTGCTCAGCGCACCCACCAGTTCACCGCGATCCTGGCCAAGGGCCTGCGCGCCCTGGGTCATAGCGTTGAGCAGGAATTCTTCTTCGACACCCTGACCCTGGCCACCGGCAGCAAGACCGCCGCCCTGCACGCTGCAGCGCGCAAGGCCGGGATCAACCTGCGCATCGTTGACGCCGAGCGCCTCGGCTTGTCGCTGGACGAAACCACTGACCAGGCCGCCGTCGAAGCGCTGCTGGCGGTATTTGCCGACGGCAAGGCTGTACCGGCATTCAATGAACTGGCTGCTGGCGTGACCGCGCAACTGCCGCAAGGCCTGCTGCGTGAGTCGGCAATCCTGGCTCACCCGGTATTCAACCGTTACCACAGCGAAACCGAGCTGATGCGCTACCTGCGCAAGCTGGCGGACAAGGACCTGGCCCTGGACCGCAGCATGATCCCGCTGGGCTCCTGCACCATGAAGCTCAACGCCGCCAGCGAAATGATCCCGGTGACCTGGGCCGAGTTCGGCAACCTGCACCCCTTCGCCCCGGCCGAACAGAGCCAGGGCTACAGCCAGCTGACCAGCGAACTGGAAGCCATGCTCTGCGCGGCCACCGGTTATGACGGCATCTCCCTGCAGCCGAACGCCGGCTCCCAGGGCGAGTACGCCGGTCTGCTGGCCATCCGCGCTTACCACCAGAGCCGCGGCGACGATCAGCGCGACATCTGCCTGATCCCGCAATCGGCCCACGGCACTAACCCGGCGACCGCCAGCATGGCCGGTATGCGCGTGGTAGTGACCGCCTGCGACAGCAGCGGCAACGTCGACATCGCCGACCTCAAGGCCAAGGCCGAAGAGCATAAGGATCGCCTGGCCGCGCTGATGATCACCTACCCATCGACCCACGGCGTGTTCGAGGAAGGCATCCGCGAGATCGCCCAGATCGTTCACGACAACGGCGGCCAGGTGTATATCGACGGCGCCAACATGAACGCCATGGTTGGCCTCTGCGCCCCGGGCAAGTTCGGCGGCGACGTCTCGCACCTGAACCTGCACAAGACCTTCTGCATCCCTCACGGCGGTGGCGGCCCAGGCGTTGGCCCGATCGGCGTCAAGGCCCACCTGATTCCGTTCCTGCCCGGCCACGGCCATATGGCCCGCAAGGAAGGTGCAGTCAGCGCCGCGCCGTTCGGCAGCGCCAGCATCCTGCCGATCACCTGGATGTACATCAGCATGATGGGCGGCGAAGGCCTCAAGCTTGCTTCGCAGATGGCCATTCTCAATGCCAACTACATCGCCCGCCGCCTGGAAGAGCACTACCCCGTGCTGTATTCGGGCGCTGGCGGCCTGGTGGCGCACGAGTGCATTCTGGATATCCGCCCGCTCAAGGACAGCAGCGGCATCAGCGTCGACGACGTGGCCAAGCGCCTGATCGACTTCGGCTTCCATGCCCCGACCATGTCCTTCCCGGTGGCCGGCACCCTGATGATTGAGCCGACCGAAAGCGAATCCAAGGAAGAACTGGACCGCTTCTGCGACGCCATGATCGCCATCCGCGAAGAGATTCGCGCGGTGGAAGCCGGTCGCCTGGATGCCAACGACAACCCGCTGAAGAACGCCCCACACACCGCCCTGGAACTGGTCGGCGAGTGGACTCACGGCTACAGCCGCGAGCAGGCCGTGTACCCGCTGGCCAGCCTGATCGAGGCCAAGTACTGGCCGCCGGTCGGCCGCGTCGACAACGTGTTCGGCGACCGCAACCTGATCTGCGCCTGCCCGTCCATCGAGGCGTATCAGGACGCCTAAGCACCGTTGAAAAACCTCCCCTCACCCTAACCCTCTCCCCAGAGGGGCGAGGGGATGGTTCAGCGTTTAGCTTTACCCACCAATTTCGACTCACCTCTACCCGAGGCGGGTTAGCTGCACCTCATATAAAAACCAGAGGGCCTCACCATGTTCAGCAAGCACGACCAACTGCAAGGTTATGACGACGCCCTGCTCGCCGCGATCAACGCCGAAGAGCAGCGCCAGGAAGACCATATCGAGCTGATCGCCTCGGAAAACTATTGCAGCCAGCGCGTCATGCAGGCGCAAGGCAGCGGCCTGACCAACAAGTACGCCGAAGGCTATCCGGGCAAGCGTTACTACGGCGGTTGCGAGCATGTCGATGTGGTCGAGGCGCTGGCCATCGAGCGCGCCAAACAGCTGTTCGGCGCGGACTATGCCAACGTGCAGCCGCACTCCGGTTCCTCGGCCAACAGCGCGGTGTACCTGGCGCTGCTGCAGGCCGGCGATACCATTCTGGGCATGAGCCTGGCCCATGGCGGGCACCTGACCCACGGGGCCAAGGTGTCGTCCTCCGGCAAGCTGTACAACGCCGTGCAGTACGGTATCGACGAGCAGGGCCTGATCGATTACGCCGAGGTCGAGCGCCTGGCCATCGAACACAAGCCGAAGATGATCGTCGCCGGCTTCAGCGCCTACTCGCGCACCCTGGATTTCGCCCGTTTCCGCGCCATCGCCGACCAGGTCGGGGCCCTGCTGTTTGTCGATATGGCCCACGTCGCCGGTCTGGTTGCGGCTGGTCTGTATCCCAATCCGCTGCCCTTTGCCGATGTGGTCACCACCACCACCCACAAGACCCTGCGCGGTCCGCGTGGCGGCCTGATCCTGGCCAAGGCCAACCCTGAGATCGAGAAGAAGCTCAACTCCGCCGTCTTCCCCGGTGCCCAGGGCGGCCCGCTGATGCATGTGATCGCGGCCAAGGCGGTGTGCTTCAAGGAAGCCATGGAGCCGGCCTTCAAGGCCTACCAGCAGCAGGTGATCGACAACGCCCAGGCCATGGCCGAGGTGTTTATCGAGCGTGGCTACGACGTGGTCTCCGGCGGCACCGACAACCATCTGATGTTGGTCAGCCTGATCAAGCAGGACCTGACCGGCAAGGCCGCCGACGCCGCCCTGGGTGCGGCGCATATCACGGTCAACAAGAACGCCGTACCCAACGACCCGCAGTCGCCGTTTGTCACCTCCGGCATCCGCATCGGCACCCCGGCAGTCACTACCCGCGGCTTCAAGCAGGGCGAGTGCCGCACCCTGGCCGGCTGGATCTGCGACATCCTCGATAAGCTGGACAACCCGGCCGTGATCGAGCGCGTCCGTGGTCAGGTCGCGGACCTATGCGCCACCTTCCCGGTCTACGCTGACTAATAAGGCCGGCGCCGCCATTCCGCCCCCTCTCCCTCCGGGAGAGGGTTGGGGTGAGGGAAAGCCTGACGCACCCTGGAGTTAACCATGTCACTTAGCGTTTTTGACCTTTTCAAGATCGGCATCGGCCCGTCCAGCTCGCACACGGTGGGGCCGATGCTGGCCGCCCTGCGCTTTGCCGAAGGCCTGCGCCGCGATGAGCTGCTGGCCACCACCGACTCGGTGAAAGTGGAGCTGTACGGCTCCCTCGGGGCCACCGGCAAGGGCCATGGCAGCGACAAGGCCGTGCTGCTGGGCCTGGAAGGCGAACAGCCGGACAACGTCGACACCAGTAGCGTCGACGCCCGCCTGGCGGCGATTCGCGCCAGCGGCGAACTCAATCTGCTGGGCGAGAAACCCATCCGTTTCGTCGAGAAGCAGCACCTGGCGATGATCCGCAAACCCCTGACCTTTCACCCCAACGGCATGATCTTCCGCGCCTTCGACGCCGCCGGCTTGCAGATTCGCGCCCGCGAGTACTACTCGGTGGGTGGCGGCTTCGTGGTCGATGAGCAGGCCGCCGGGGCCGACCGCATCGTCGAAGACCAGACGCCACTGGCCTACCCCTTCAAGACCGCCAAGGAGTTGCTGGCCCAGTGCGCCAAGCATGGTCTCTCCATCAGCCAGGTAATGCTGGCCAACGAAGCCGCCTGGCGACCGGAAGCCGAGACCCGCGCACGCCTGCTGCATATCTGGCAGGTGATGCAGGATTGCGTCGAAGCCGGCTGCCGCAACGAAGGCATCATGCCCGGCGGGCTCAAGGTCAAACGCCGCGCCGCCGATCTGCACCGCCAGCTGTGCAAGCACCCGGAGGCCAGTCTGCGCGACGCCCTCAGCGTGCTCGACTGGGTCAACCTCTATGCCCTGGCGGTCAACGAGGAAAACGCCAGCGGTGGCCGCGTGGTCACCGCCCCCACCAACGGCGCGGCCGGCATCGTGCCGGCGGTGCTGCATTACTACAGCCGCTTTATCCCCGGGGCCAACGACGACGGCGTGGTGCGCTTTCTGCTCACCGCCGCCGCCATCGGCATCCTCTACAAGGAAAACGCCTCGATCTCTGGTGCCGAAGTCGGCTGCCAGGGTGAGGTCGGTGTGGCCTGCTCGATGGCCGCCGGTGCGCTGTGCGAAGTGCTCGGCGGCAGCGTCAACCAGGTGGAAAACGCCGCCGAGATCGGCATGGAACACAACCTGGGCCTGACCTGCGACCCGATCGGCGGGCTGGTCCAGGTACCCTGCATCGAGCGCAACGCCATGGGCTCGGTCAAGGCGATCAACGCCGCGCGCATGGCCCTGCGCGGCGACGGCCAGCACTTCGTCTCGCTGGACAAGGTGATCCGCACCATGCGCCAGACCGGTGCCGACATGAACAACAAGTACAAGGAAACCGCCCGTGGCGGCCTGGCCGTCAATATCATCGAATGCTGATACCCCTCCCCCTAGCCGGGCACCCCCAACCCTCTCCCCAACGGGGAGAGGGAGCACAAGCGACGTCGCCGCAAATAGTGCGACCAACACCTGACCATCCCCTCGCCCCTCTGGGGAGAGGGCTAGGGAGAAGGGTCGATATAGACCCACCCACAACATTTATGGAGAACCGCATGACCACTGAAACCCTGGCGAAAACCCCGCTACATGCCCTGCATCTCGAACTGGGCGCGCGCATGGTGCCGTTCGCCGGCTACGACATGCCGGTGCAGTACCCGCTGGGTGTAATGAAGGAACACCTGCACACCCGCGAAGCCGCCGGCCTGTTCGACGTCTCGCACATGGGCCAGATCATTCTGCGCGGCCCGCAGGCGGCGCAGGCCCTGGAAAGCCTGGTACCGGTGGACATCATCGACCTGCCCGTAGGCATGCAGCGCTACGCCATGTTCACCGATGACCAGGGCGGCATCCTCGACGACCTGATGGTCGCCAACCTGGGCGACGACTGCCTGTTCCTGGTGGTCAACGCCGCCTGCAAGCACCAGGACCTGATGCACCTGCAACTGCAGATCGCCAGCCAATGCCAGATCGAACCCTGCTTCGACCGCGCCCTGCTCGCTTTGCAAGGCCCGAAAGCCGTCGACGTACTGGCGCGCCTGGCTCCCGAGGTGGCGCAGATGACCTTTATGCAGTTCGCCCCGGTGCGCCTGCTGGGTGTCGACTGCTACGTCAGCCGCTCCGGCTACACCGGCGAAGACGGCTTCGAAATCTCGCTGCCGGCCGACCACGCCGAAACCCTGGCGCGCAGCCTGCTGGCCGAACCGGAAGTGGCCGCCATCGGCCTCGGCGCGCGCGACTCGCTGCGCCTGGAAGCCGGTCTGTGCCTGTATGGCCACGACATGAGCAGCAGCACCACGCCGATCGAGGCCAGCCTGCTCTGGGCCATCTCCAAGGCCCGCCGCGCCGATGGCGCCCGTGCTGGTGGCTTCCCCGGCGCGGCGCGGATCTTCGCCCAGCAGCAGGAGGGCGTGGCCAGCAAGCGCGTCGGCCTGCTGCCGCAGGAACGTGTGCCGGTACGTGAAGGCGCGGAAATCGTCGATGCCGATGGCACTGTGATCGGCAGCGTATCCAGCGGCGGCTTCGGCCCGAGCCTCGGCGCACCGGTCGCCATGGGCTACGTGCAAAGCAGCCATATGGCCATCGACACTCCGGTCTGGGCCATGGTGCGCGGCAAGCGCGTGGCCATGAAAGTGGCCAAGACCCCGTTTGTGCCGCAACGCTACTACCGCGGCTGACCCTAGCCCCACTGCGCCGGCCGCCCGGCTGGCGCAGTACTTTTCGTACACTTATGCCGTACGAATGTCATCGCCATCTAGAGACTGGCGCACGCCAGCACTCAATCCGGCAGCAGACAACTGCGCTTGTTACTGAACACCTCGCGGTCGATATCGCGCACATCCAGCGACAGCGCATCGACGCTCGGCAAGCGCTCGACCAGCGCCCGCACGATCTGCCGCGACAACAGGCGCTTCTGCCGATCCGTACGCCCGGCCAGGATGTAGAAGATCAGGTGAACGAAGTCCTCCTGGCGGCCACCCACACTGAAGTACTCATACAGGTTCAGGCGCAGCTTGACCTCCCCCGGCTGGAACAGCCCGGTGGCGGCAGCCGCATTCTCGACAACGCCGAGCAACTCGGCCGGCGCAATCAGTTGCGTCAGGCTTTGCGAGCCCTCGATAAGGCAATGCGGCATAGGCATCTCCAAGTGATGCAGTGGACATAAGTTGCTCAATCTTATCGTACGTTATCGCACAACAAATTCAGCAATAACAACCCCTTCTACACGGCAGAGCGCCTGTTTCAGGCATCCCGTGCCGACCTTAGGCAACGCCTGAGACAATCGCAAAAACCCATGAAAACCGCGAAAAACCTGCACATATCGGTGAAAACAGGCCGCCACCCAGCAGCTTTTCTTATTGGACTTTCGTCTAGGAGCACATTGACAAAGCTCAGCAAGGCTGTCGATAATTCTCCTATAGTTGTATGACAACATATGACTAATCATAAAAACAAAAACAAGGCCCGACCATGACCACTGTTGCCCCCGCCGCATCGGCTCGCTTCTCGCCCCTCCCGGCCGGCCCCGCTTCGCGGCGCGCCAGCAGAACGCCCCGACCACACCCGCACACACACTCCGCATTCGCCGACGGCTAAGCCCGAAGCAGGGGCGCGTTCCGACCTCGGACACGCCTGTCGCCCTGGCATGGGGCAACTCACCCGTTCCTTTCGCTCGCCGCTAGCCACTCAGGCCGGCAAGGGAACGGCTTGTTCAAAAATGGGAGCACAACAACAATGACTGCACGCAATGCCCTTTCGCTCGCCCTGCTCACCACCGCAGGCAGCATGGCCCTCGCACTGCCACTCAGCAGCCAGGCTGCCGGCTTTATCGATGACGCCAAGGTCAATATTGGCCTGCGCAACTACTACTTCAATCGCAACTTCCTTAACCACACTGGGGCGAATGACCAGGGCCAGGCCGCCGAGTGGACGCAGAGCATGATCATCGATGCACGCTCTGGCTTCACCCAAGGCACCGTAGGCTTTGGCCTGGACGCTCTGGTTATGGGCGCGATCAAGCTCGACAGCGGTGGTGGCTCCACGGGTAGCGGTCTGCTGCCGAAACATGACGACGGTGACTCAGCCGACAGCTTCGGTCGCGTGGCCGTGGCGGCTAAAGCCATGCTGTCGAAAACCGAATTGAAGGTCGGTGAATGGTTCGCCGTGCTGCCGATCCTTCGCGCGGACGACGGGCGTGCGCTGCCGCAAACCTTCCAGGGTGCGCAGGTCACCTCCAACGAAATCGCCGGACTGTCCCTCTACGGTGGCCAGTTCTGGAAGAACAGCCAGCGTAACAATGCCAGCCGTGAAGAAATGAGCTACAGCGGTATCGAAGGCGATGATTTCAACTTCGCTGGCGGTGAGTACAAGTTCAACGGCAACAACACCCTGGTCGGCGCTTGGCACGCCCGCCTGGAAGACGTTTACCAGCAGAGCTACGTGCAACTGACCCACATCCAACCGGTCGGCGACTGGGTGCTGAGCACCAACCTCGGCTACGTCGACGGCAAGGATGAAGGCGCGGCCAAAGCCGGCAAGCTGGACAACAAGGTCTACCAGGGCAGCTTTACCGCCAAGACCGGCAACAACGCCTTCACCTTGGCCTACCAGCACTTGGACGGCGACACCAAGTTTATGCGTATCGACGGTGCCAGCGGCGGCACGCTGGTCAACGACGGCTTCACCAACGCCTACGACAACCCCGAAGAACGCTCCTGGCAGGTGCGTCACGACTACAACTTCGCCGGCCTCGGCGTCCCAGGCATGACCTTGATGAACCGCTACGTCAGCGGTAGCAACATCCATGTCGGTCTTCGCGATGACGCCGAAGAATGGGGCCGCGAATCCGAGCTGGCCTATACCGTGCAGAGCGGTGCGCTGAAAAACCTCAACGTGAAATGGCGTAACTCCAGCGTCCGTCGTGACGTTGGCCAGGATATCCACGAAAACCGTCTGATCTTCAACTACCCGCTGTCCCTGCTGTAATCCACCGCACCATCGGCATCGATTACTCCTTGTGTGTGTAACCTTCAGCCCGTCCTTGCGACGGGCTTTTTTATACATCGCTGGGCTTGAAAAGCTGACAGCGCTTGAGAGGCCGCACAAGCAGGGTGTGCTGTGCGCACCAGGAATCTGCAGCCGGCCCAGGTGCGCATGGCGCACCCTAGGAAGCCAGGTCCCCTCACATCAGAGCGCTTAAGTGTGGGGGGCTGAGCGCAACCTCGTGCTGCGCAATAGTTTTTGCCTGTTGCCTTAACGCAACCCGCCCACCATCGCCGCCGCCACGCTCAGCACATCCTGGCCCAGACGCATGGAGCGCGCGCCATTCCAGCCGGTCTGCGGGCTGGGGTTGTCGTCGTGGTCCTTGAACGGCATTTCGATGGTGAAGGCCAGGCAATCGAACTCCATGCCGACGGCGTTGCAGGCCAGGCTGGTGTTGGCCTGGCCGAACTGATTCGGGGTGTAGCCGAAGGTGGTCTGGAATTCGGCACCGTTATCGATCAGCAACTGCTTGAAGCGGTCTTCCAGGCGTTGCAGGCGTGGGCTATAGCCTGGGTTGCCGGCGCAGCCGGCGACAAACACGTGGGGGATTTCCTCGTCGCCGTGGATATCCAGAAACAGGTCGACGCCGGTCTGGCGCATCAGCTGCTGGACGAAGAACACCTCGGGGCTTTGCGCCGTGCAGGCCGACTGCCAGGCGCGGTTGAGGTCGCAACCGGCGGCATTGGTGCGCAGATGGCCGCGAAAGGCTCCGTCCGGGTTCATATTCGGCACCAGATACAGATCGGCCTGCTCCAGCAAGGTATTCAGCTCGGCATCGTCGCGCCGCTGCAGTCGTTCGATCAGCCCCTGGATAAACCACTCGGCCATATGCTCGCCGGGGTGTTGCTGAGCGATGATCCAGATCCGCCGCTGGGCAGCGGGATTGCGGCTGACGCGCAGCACCTGGATATCTCGCCCCTCGATGCTTTTGCCGGTGGCGAACAGCTCGGCACCGGCCTGGCTCAGCGCCTGCTCGATCAGTCGCCCGTGGCGCTCGCGACTGTAGGGCTCGAAGTAGGCGAACCAGATCTGCCCGTGCTGCGGCTCGATGTCGAAATTCAGCGCCCCCTGTTCAAAACGGCTGGGCACGCGAAACCAGCTGAGCTGATCGTAGGAGGCCACGGCGTGATAGCCGTCCCAGGCGCGGGGATAGGACGACTGCCCGGCATTGCCCAGGCTGAAGCCGTAGCGCTGGCCTGGCTGCAGGCCCTCGACCTTGAAGTGGAACCACTGGAAATGCCCGCTGTTGAGATCCGGGCGAATGGCCAGCCGCACCCGCTGCGGGTCGCTGGCGTCGACTACCTCGATATTGCCGCTGTCGAAGTCGGAACTGATCTGCATAAACACCTCGAAAAGCTGCTGGCGCATCGCACCCTGGCCGCCAAGAATCGCAGCTCCGCGCAGCCAGGGAAACGCCTGAAGCGACAAACTACGATGAATTCCGACCGCACGCGCCGGCACACACCCGCGGCCGGCGACGCAACTTGCGCCCGCGGCCGAGGTCTTCTGCTCGAGACTGCCCGCAGCGCCGCCAGACCGCAGGTGCACAGACAGACATCCGCCAACCCGCACAAGGAATGCCCATGACACGCGCCCCCCGGGTCCGCCCGCTGCCCCTCGCCCTGTTCTGCGCCGCACTGCTGATGGTCGGCTGCGCCAGCCAGACCACCGGCCCGCAGGCCCCCACGACAGGCCAGGCGCAACCACCCGCCAGCGCCGATGCGGCCAACGAGGCGCGGCTGCTGGCGCAGGCCAGGCGCGGCGATCTCGACAGCCAGTTCCAGCTCGGCAGCCTGTACTTCGTCGGCAAACCGGACAAGAACCTCAAGCAGGCCGAGTACTGGTGGAAACAGGCCGCCGACAAGGGCCACGCCATGGCAGCAGTGAGCCTGGCCTACCTCTATACCGGCCGCGACAACCCCGACCTCGCCAACCCGGCGCAGATGCTCAAGTACCTCAACCAGTCCGCCGCCAGTGGCAACCCGATGGCCCAGCATATCCTCGGCAACCTCTACCTGCGCGGCGAGCAAGGCGTACCGCGCGATCCCGCTCAGGCTCGACGCCTGTTCCAGAGTGCCTGCCAGCAGAACTACCCGGCCAGTTGCACTGCCCTGGAGAAGCGGCCCTAACAGTCCGTTGAAAAACCACCTGCGTTGGCCAGGGCCATTGGCTCCAAGAGCCTGAACAGAAAAAACGGCGCGCTTGTGGCGCGCCGTTGCGGGGGTGTCGAGAACGACGTTGAGAAAGACCCGGTACAGGCTTGTGACCCAACCGGGTTATAGGCGTGGCGGCAGCCGCCGAAACGCATATGGGGTACAGCCGCCGCTCACAGGGGCGTGAGCAGCTCGCCGTGTTCGACAAAGGCCTGCAGATTGGCCAGCACCAGCTCTTCCATCTGCCAGCGGGTTTCTTCGCTGGCGCTGCCGATATGCGGCAGCAGCACCAGGTTATCCAGCTCGCGCAGTGCCAGCGGCACCTGTGGTTCGGCAGCGTACACATCCAGCCCGGCAGCGCCGAGGGCACCGCTGCGCAGGGCGGCGATCAGCGCCGACTCATCGACCACCGAACCGCGCGCGACATTGATCAGAATGCCCTCCGGCCCCAGGGCCTCAAGCACCTCACGACCGACCAGGTGCTGGGTAGACGCACCACCGGGGCAGGTCAGCACAAGAAAATCCGCCCAGCGCGCCAATTCGATCAGACTGGCCTCATAAGCATGGGGGCAAGCGGCCACCGGCTTGCGGTTGTGGTAACGCACCGCCATGGCGAAGCCGCTGGCGCGCTGCACCACGGCCTCACCGATGCGCCCGAGGCCGACGATTCCCAGGCGCTTGCCGCTGACCTTGCGCGCCAGCGGAAAGGTTGCATTCGGCCAGTTGCCAGCGCGGACGAAGCGGTCGCTTTCCGACATGCGCCGCGCCGTGTCGATGATCAGGCCCATGGCCAGGTCGGCGACGCAATCGTTGAGCACATCCGGGGTGGTGCTCAGGGCGATACCGCGCTCGCGCAACAGCTCCAGCGGATAGGGGTCGTAGCCCACGCCAAAACTGCAGATGGCGCGCAGCTTCGGCAGGCACGCCAGCTGCTCAGTGCTGCAACCAAAGCGGGCCGAAGACACCAGCAGCTCGAACTGCCCGCCCTGCTCGTGCAGAAAGGTCAGGGGATCGGCCTGCTGCCATAGCGCAGTCACCTGATAGTGATCAGCCAGCGTGCGGTTGAAGCGTTCGCTAAGCGGGCCGATCTGCAGTACCTGGGGTTTGTTCATGTCGGCTCCTGGGATGGCCTCTATCTCGGTGGAAATTGGTGCGCACGGCGCACCCTACAGTCCGTACGCGCCTGCTCCGCAGGGTGCGCCGCGCGCACCGGCATTCAGGTGACCGGTGCCGGGTTGAACAGCACCAGGTCGTTGTGCAGCCTGTGCTTCTCGGCCCAGGTCTGTTGCTTGCCGCTGGCGACATCCAGATACAGCTGAAAGATATGCCAGCCCATTTCCTCGAGGGTCATGCGCCCGCTGGTGATCTGCCCGGCATCCACGTCGATCAGGTCCGGCCAGCGCTCGGCCAGCTGGGTACGGGTGGCGACCTTGATCACCGGCACCATGGCCAGGCCATAGGGCGTGCCACGCCCGGTGGTGAAGATGTGCAGGTTCATCCCGGCAGCGATCTGCAGGGTGCCGCAGATAAAATCGCTGGCCGGGGTGGCGCAGAACCACAGGCCCTTGCCACGCACCCGCTCGCCCGGCGAAACCACCCCGGCGATGGCGCTGGAGCCGGACTTGGCGATGGAGCCCATGGCCTTTTCGACGATATTGTTCAGCCCGCCCTTCTTGTTGCCCGGCGTGGTGTTGGCGCTGCGGTCGGCCATGCCGCGCTGCAGGTAGCGGTCGTACCAGTCCATTTCGCGGATCAGCGCATCGGCCACTTCCACCGTGGCCGCGCGCGGGGTCAGCAGGTGGATGCCGTCGCGCACCTCGGTGTTCTCGGAGAACATCACCGTGGCACCGGCGCGCACCAGCAGGTCGGCGGCCACACCCAAAGCTGGGTTGGCGGTGATGCCGGAAAACGCATCGCTGCCGCCGCACTGCATGCCGACCGACAGTTCAGACGCCGGTACCGTCTCGCGGCGGCGCTGATTGAGTACCTGCAGGCGCGCCTCGATCATCGCCATGATCTGCTCGACCATACCGGCAAAGCCGTTGCTGGAGTCCTGCAGACGGAAAAGCCACTCTTCCTCCTCCATGCCATTGGTCAACTGGTCGCCATCCATCAACTGGCTGGCCTGCAGCTTCTCGCAGCCGAGACTGATCACCAGCGCCTGACCACCGAGGTTGGGGTTGCGGCTGATGTTGTACAGGGTGCGGATCGGCACCACCGCGTCCGGCGCATTGATCGCCACGCCGCAGCCATAGCTGTGCGACAGGGCGACCACGTCATCGACATAGGGGTACTTGGGCAACAGCTCCTTGCGCACCCGCTCGACGCAATGGTCGAGCACCCCGACCACGCACTGCACGGTGGTGGTCACGCCGAGGATATTACGCGTGCCGACCGTGCCGTCCGGGTTGCGGAAACCCTCGAAGCTGTAGCCGGTAAGCGGTTCGACCGGCACCGCGGCCAGGGTCGCCTTGGGCAGGTTGTCCAGGGCCGGCGGCTCGGGCATGCGCAGCTGCGCTTCGGTCACCCAGCGCCCGGCGGCGATGGGCTCCAGGGCATAACCGATCACCTCGCCGTAGCGCACCACTTCGCCGTCCACGGCGATATTCTGCAAGGCCACCTTATGGCTCTGCGGAATGCCTTCGACGGCCATCAGGCCATCGGCAAAACAGCCGCCCTTAGCCACACCCTGCTCGTTGACCACCACACCGACGTTGTCGGCCGGGTGCAGGCGGATATAGCGCGGCGAATCCTGATGGGAAATCAACTGCATGGACATGCTCTCCTCTAGTTCGGATCAGGATTTCAAGTTGGACGCCGCCACGGCGCTTGCAGCCGCCAGGCTTGGCGGCTCGTCCAGCTCGATCCTGTGAATACGACCGACGATAAACAGGTAACTGATGACCGCCAGCACAGCGTTGGCACCGACATAGATCAGCGCCGCGTCAAATGAGCCGGTGTGGCTGACCAGGTAACCGACCACGATAGGTGTGGTGATCGCCGCCAGGTTGCCGAAGGTATTGAACAGCCCGCCGGAAAGGCCAACGATCTGCCGCGGCGAGGTGTCGGCCACCAGCGTCCAGCCGAGCGAGCCGAAACCCTTGCCGAAGAACGCCAGGGCCATCAGGGCGATCACGGCGCTATCACTGTCGACATAGATGCTCAGCACGATGCAGCTGGCCAGCAGCATGCCGACGACGATGGGCAGCTTGCGCGCCAGGGTCAGCGAGTAGCCGCTGCGCAGCAGCCCGTCCGACACCAGGCCGCCAAGCATGCCGCCGACGAAGCCGCTGATCGCTGGCAGCGCGGCCATCAAGCCGGCGGTGAGAATGCTCATGCCGCGCGCCTGCACCAGGTACACAGGAAACCAGGTGAGGAAGAAATAGGTAATGGCGTTGTTGCAGTACTGGCCCAGATACAGGCCGATCAGCGTGCGCTGGGTCAGCAGCAACCTGAGGGTGCGCCACTGCGAACCGCCCGCACCGGCCGGCCGTGGGGCCAGGTCAATTAAGCCGCCGCCGTCTTCGATATGGGCGAACTCGGCCACGCCAAGATGGGGATGCTCACGCGGGCTGTGCATCACCTTGAGCCACACGCCACAGAGCAACAGGCCCAGGCCGCCCAGCACGAAAAACACATACTGCCAGCCCATGTCCTGCACCACCCAGCCCATCAGCGGGGCGAATACCGCAGTGGCGGCATACTGCGCCGACGTGGACATGGCGGTGGCCGTGGCCCGCTCGCGGGTGGGGAACCAGGCGGCGATGATCCGCGCATTGCCGGGAAAGCATGGTGCCCCGGCAAAGCCTACCGCCAGGCGCAGCAGAAATAGAGTGCCTACCGCCCAAGCCAGCGGCAGCATATCGACAACGCCCTGCAACAGGGTGAACAGCGACCAGCAGAGCAGCGTGATGAAATACACGCGCTTGGCACCGAAGCGATCAAACAGCCAGCCACCGGGAATCTGCCCGATCACATAGGCCCAGCCGAACGCGGAAAAGATATAGCCGAGCATCACCGCATCGATACCCAGATCCGCCTGCAACGCGGCACCGGCAATCGACAGGCTGGAGCGGTCGGCAAAGGTGACCGTGGTGACGAGGAACAGCATCAGCAGGATGGAGTAACGCACCCGGCCTGGTTTGACTGCTTGCATCTGGCCAACTCATCGAGAAATTCGCGTGAAACGGGCCCGGTGTCCTTGGACACCAGGCCGTCGGGTCGCCGGCTCAACGCACCAGGCAAGGCCGCTTGTTGTCGAACTGCCAACCGGAGATCAGGTACTGCATGGCCACGGCATCGTTGCGCGCGCCCAGGCCCATGCCTTTGTACAGTTCGTGAGCCTTGGCCAGGGCATCCCAATCCAGCTCGACGCCCAATCCCGGGCTCGATGGCACCTGCACCAGGCCGCCTTCGATCTGCAGCGGGTTATGGGTCAGGTACTGGCCGTCCTGCCAGATCCAGTGGGTGTCGATGGCCGTGACCTTGCCCGGCGCGGCAGCGGCCACGTGGGTGAACATCGCCAGGGAAATATCGAAGTGGTTGTTGGAGTGCGAGCCCCAGGTCAGGCCCCACTCGTTGCACATCTGCGCCACGCGCACCGAACCCTGCATGGTCCAGAAGTGCGGGTCGGCCAGCGGAATATCCACCGACTGCAACTGGATGCAGTGGCCCATCTGCCGCCAGTCGGTGGCGATCATATTGGTCGCGGTCGGCAGGCCGGTGGCGCGGCGGAACTCGGCCATCACCTCGCGCCCGGAATAGCCGTTTTCTGCGCCGCAGGGGTCTTCGGCATAGGCCAGCACGCCATGCAGATCGCGGCACAGGTGCACGGCTTCGGCCAGCGACCAGCCACCGTTCGGGTCGAGGGTTACCCGCGCCTCGGGGAAGCGCGCCGCCAGGGCGCGAATCGCCTCGACTTCCTCGGCACCTTGCAGCACCCCGCCCTTGAGTTTGAAGTCATTGAAGCCATAGCGCGCATGCGCCGCTTCGGCCTGACGAACGATGGTCTCGGGGCTTAGCGCCTGCTGGTTACGCACGCGGAACCAGGCGTCGTCGGCATTGCGCTCGTCGCGGTAGCCGAGATCGGTCTTGCCCTTGTCGGCGATAAAGAACAGGTAACCGAGCATCTCCACCGCATCACGCTGCTGGCCTTCACCGAGCAGGGCCGCGACCGGCACGCCGAGGTGCTGACCGAGCAGGTCGAGCAGCGCCGCTTCCAGGGCAGTGACGGCATGGATGGTGATGCGCAAATCGAAGGTCTGCAGGCCGCGACCGCCGGAGTCGCGGTCGGCGAAGGCCTGGCGCACCTGATTAAGCAGACCGTTGTAGTTGCCGATGGACTGACCGACCAGCAGCGCGCGGGCATCTTCCAGGGTCTGGCGGATGGCTTCGCCACCGGGCACCTCACCCACGCCGATATGCCCGGCGTTGTCTTTGAGAATCAGGATATTGCGGGTAAAGAATGGGCCGTGGGCACCACTCAGGTTCAGCAGCATGCTGTCGTGGCCGGCAACCGGCACAACCTGCAGCTCGGTGATGATCGGGGCACCTGCAAAGGCACCGGCAGTGTTCTGTGTACTCATGACCGTTCCCTTTTTATTGTTGGGCGGGATAAAGCTCTTGTTGCGGCCGTAGGGTGGATGACGCTTCTTCATCCACCACAACGACGCTGTGGTGGATCGGTGAAGCGTGATCCACCCTACATCGGGTGAGACCGGTGCCGGTCTTAACCGATGTAGGTGGTCTTCACCGTGGTGTAGAACTCCTGGGCGTACTTGCCCTGCTCGCGGCTGCCGTAGGACGAACCTTTACGGCCACCGAACGGCACGTGGTAATCCACCCCGGCAGTGGGCAGGTTGACCATGACCATACCGGCCTGGGCATGACGCTTGAAGTGATTGGCGTACTTCAGCGAGGTGGTGCAGATACCGGCGGACAGGCCGAACTCGGTGTCATTGGCCATGGCCAGTGCCGCATCGTAGTCGGCGACTTTGACGATATTGGCCACCGGGCCAAAGATCTCTTCGCGGCTGATGCGCATATCGGCAGTGCTGTCGGCAAACAGCGTCGGTGCCAGGTAGTAGCCGTCCTGCTCGCAGGAAACGCGCTCGCCGCCGCAGACCAGGCGTGCGCCCTCCTGCTTGCCGATCTCGATATAACGCAGGTCCTGTTCCAGCTGCGCCTGAGACACCACCGGACCGATGTCCACGCCTTTTTCCAGGGCGTTGCCGACCCTGATCGACTTCATCCGCTCGGCCATGGCCGCAACAAACTGGTCGTAGATCCCGGCGGTGACGATCAGACGGCTGGATGCGGTGCAACGCTGACCGGTGGAGTAGAAGGCGCTCTGCACCGACAGCTCCACGGCGGTTTTCAGGTCGGCGTCGTCGAGAATGACCTGCGGGTTCTTGCCGCCCATTTCCAGCTGCACCTTGGCACCACGCGCCACACAGCTGGCGGCGATGCTGCGACCGACACCGACCGAACCGGTAAAGCTGACGCCATCCACCTGAGTGCTCTGCACGATGGCTTCACCGACCACGCGGCCGCTGCCCATCACCAGGTTGAACACGCCGGCCGGGAAGCCCGCGCGGGAGATGATTTCGGCAATCGCCCAGGCGCAGCCCGGTACCAGATCGGCCGGCTTCAACACCACGCAGTTGCCGTAGGCCAGGGCCGGAGCGACTTTCCAGGCGGGAATGGCGATGGGGAAGTTCCATGGGGTGATCAGGCCAATCACGCCCAGCGGCTCACGGGTGACTTCCACCGATACGCCGGGACGCACCGAGGCCAGCAGCTCGCCGGCCTGACGCAGGCACTCACCGGCAAAGAACTTGAAGATATTGCCGGCGCGGCTGACTTCGCCGATGGCTTCGGGCAGGGTCTTACCCTCTTCCCGGGCCAGCAGGGTGCCGAGTTCTTCACGGCG
Organism: Pseudomonas sp. EA_105y_Pfl2_R69; assembly: GCF_963970915.1. Lineage (NCBI taxonomy): Bacteria > Pseudomonadati > Pseudomonadota > Gammaproteobacteria > Pseudomonadales > Pseudomonadaceae > Pseudomonas > Pseudomonas sp. EA_105y_Pfl2_R69. The sequence continues at coordinate 973,024 of NZ_CAXAOO010000001.1, read as the reverse complement.
GGCGAGGATTTCGCTGCCGACCTTATCCAGCGCATCGCTGCGCGCCTGGATGCCGGACGTCGACCAGGCAGGGAACGCGGCGCGGGCTGCAGCGATGGCCTGCTCAACCTGGGCGGCATCGGCCTGGGCGTATTCGCCGACCACATCGGCCAGGTCGGACGGACTGGTGTTGCTCGAGTAGCTGGCAGCAGCGACCCATTGGCCGCCGATATAGTTGTCGTAACGCTTGTTCATGATCCCTTCCTAGCTATGTATGGCTTGCGTAGGGTGTCGCGGGGCCGCCCAGGCCGTGCGCACCAATGACGACGAACGGCTGGTGCGCACAGCGCACCCTACGGCGGCTTGGCCCGCCACGTTCAACTGCTTATTGCGCGCCCTGGGCTTCGATCAGCGCGGCGAGCATTGCGTACTCTTCCGGCAGCAGATCGGTCAGCGGGGTGCGCACGGGACCGGCGTCATGCCCAACAATCTTCGCGCCGGCCTTGATGATGCTGACGCCATAACCGGCGCAGCGATTGCGGATGGCCAGGTACGGCAGGAAGAACTCGTCGATGATCTTGCCAACGCTGGCGTGATCGTCACGCGCCATGGCGTGGTAGAAGGTCATCGCGGTCTTGGGGATAAAGTTGAACACCGCCGAGGAGTACACCGGCACGCCCAGGGCCTTATAAGCAGCGGCATAGACTTCGGCGGTCTGCAGGCCGCCGAGGTAGCTCAGGCGATCACCCAGACGACGGCGGATGGACACCATCAGCTCGATATCGCCGATGCCATCCTTGTAGCCGATCAGGTTCGGGCAGCGATCCGCCACCTGCTCCAGCAGCGGTGCGTTCAGGCGACAAACGCTGCGGTTGTACACCACCACACCGATCTTCACCGACTTGCACACGGCCTCGACGTGCAGCGCAACGCCTTCCTGGCTGGCTTCGGTCAGGTAATGCGGCAGCAGCAGCAGACCTTTAGCCCCCAGACGCTCGGCTTCCTGAGCCATTTCGATGGCCTGGCGGGTTGGGCCACCGACGCCGGCGAGGATCGGCACGCTGCCCGCGCAGGTATCCACTGCGGTCTTGATCACCGCCGAATACTCTTTACCGGTCAGGGAGAAAAACTCACCCGTACCACCGGCGGCGAACAGTGCCGAAGCACCATAGGGTGCCAGCCATTCCAGGCGACGCGCATAGGTATCGGCGCGGAAATCGCCGGCAGCATCGAAGTCGGTCACGGGAAAGGACAGCAGACCGGAAGAGAGGATGGACTTCAGTTCTTGTGGATTCATTGTGCGAACACCCTGTAGAGCGAATGGTGGAGAGGAGCAGCAGTCGAGACTGTAGAGATACGTTATCGTACAACAATGATCGATGTCATCACTTTTCTCGACCGGCCATCGCCTGACCTGCCACCGCCCTTTTCGTCGGCTGTTTGCCGCCACAACCCGCCGAGCCCGCAGCAATTGCCCAGAATAAAGCCTTGCCATGGCCATTGCAGAGCCAGTGGCGATTGTCGCGACTTAAGTTGTAGAGCCACGCCGTCCCCATAACCGATGGTCGCCGCCGGCACTTTTCGCACAACGGCGCGTTGACAAGTTCGTCAGACGCTGTTGATAATCCGGCCAAGTCATACGACAACGTATGACAATTCTAAAAACAAAAAATCAGGCCCAGCCATGATTACCACGAGCAAGACACACGCGCCTTCCATCTGCCCGCTCGCTGTCGCCAGCCAGGGCCCAGCCGCCTTGTGCGCCGTGCCCCCGCGCAGCGCTCCGCATCTGCTGCGTCGCGCCGCGCCGAACCATCGCCCTCATTCCTGCTTGCGCCCCCTGCATCGCGCCCTGCCCGCAACGCCGCGCCTTGGTGCGGCTGGCGCACGGCTCCGCGCCCCCGCTGCCCTGCCCCTGGAGAACCCTGCCCATGCTTGAACAAGCCCATACGCACAGCCCGCGAGTGGTGGACATGCAGGTGATCCCGGTGGCCGGTCACGACAGCATGCTGCTCAACCTGTGCGGTGCCCATGCGCCCTACTTCACCCGCAACCTGGTGCTACTGAAAGACAGCGCCGGGCGCAGCGGCGTCGGCGAAGTGCCCGGCGGCGAAGGCATTCGCCAGGCCCTGGAGCGCAGCAAGGGGCTGGTCATCGGCCAGCCGGTCGGCCGCTACAACCGCGTGCTCAATAGCCTGCGACAGGCCATCGCCGGGCGCGACGGCGGCGGGCCTCAGGCCACCGTGCATCAGGTAACGTCCGCAGCTGAGGCCGCCGTACTCAAGCAGCCGCACGAGATCAACCTGCGCCTGGACAACGTGATCACCGCCGTCGAAGCCGCGCTGCTCGACCTGCTCGGTCAGCACCTCGAGGTGCCGGTGGCCGAACTGCTCGGCAACGGCCAGCAACGCGACAGCGTGCCGATGCTCGCCTACCTCTTCTATATAGGTGACCGCCAGCGCAGCGACCTGCCCTATCTGGCCGGCCAGGGTGCGACTGGCGACTGGTATCACCTGCGCCATCAGCCCGCCCTTACCCCAGAGGCCATCGCGCGCCTGGCGGAAGCGGCGCATGCGCGTTACGGCTTTAGCGACTTCAAGCTTAAGGGCGGGGTAATGCGCGGTGCCGAGGAAATGCAGGCGGTGGCGGCGATCAAGGCCGGCTTCCCCGAAGCCCGGGTGACCCTCGACCCGAATGGGGCCTGGTCGCTGGCCGAGGCCATCGAGCTGTGCAAGGGCCAGGGCCATCTGCTGGCTTATGCCGAAGACCCCTGCGGCCCGGAAAACGGTTACTCCGGCCGGGAGATCATGGCCGAATTCAAGCGCGCCACCGGCATCCCCACCGCCACCAATATGGTCGCCACCGACTGGCGGCAGATGGGCCACTCGCTGCGCCTGGAAGCGGTCGATATCCCCCTGGCCGACCCGCACTTCTGGACCATGCAGGGCTCGGTGCGCCTGGCGCAGCTGTGCGAGGAATTCGGCCTGACCTGGGGCTCGCACTCCAACAACCATTTCGATATTTCCCTGGCCATGTTCACCCACGCGGCCGCCGCCGCGCCGGGGCGCATCACCGCCATCGACACCCACTGGATCTGGCAGGAAGGCCAGGAGCGCCTGACCCGTGAACCGCTGCAGATCATCGGCGGTCGGGTGCAGGTGCCACAGAAACCGGGCCTGGGTATCGAGCCGGACATGGACCGGATCATGCTCGCCCACGAACTCTATCGACAGGTCGCCGGTGCTGCCCGCGACGACGCCATGGCCATGCAATACCTGGTGCCAGGCTGGCAGTACCACCCCAAGCAACCGAGCCTTGGCCGCACGCCGGCCTAATTAATCGCTTCGCCGCAAGCCCACTCACCGGAGAATTCCAATGAAAAAAACAATCCGCGCCTCCCTCCTCTCTGCCCTGGTCGGCATGGGTGTGCTCGCCGCCCAGTCGAGCGCCTTCGCCGCCGACGAAGTCAACTGGCCAACCCGCCCGGTGCAGGTGGTGGTGATCGCCAACCCCGGCGGCGATACCGACTTCAACGCCCGGATGATGGCCAAGTACTTCAACAAGATCACCGGCAAGAACATGGTGGTCACCAACGTCGCCGGCGGTGGCGGCACCCTGGCCGCCGAGCAGGTCAAAGGCGCGGCGGCGGACGGCAATACCATCCTCTTTACCCACACCGGCCAGCTGATCGTCAACGAAGTGGCGGGCCTGTCGGATGACAGCTTCGAGGCCTTCGATATTGCCTGCATCGCTGGCGTGGACAAGGGTGCAATCTTCGTTTCCAGTGAGAGCGCCGGGGTCAAGAGCCTGCAGGCGCTGATCGACAAGGCCAAGGCCAACCCCAATAGCGTCAGCTACGGCACAGAGATGGGCAGCTTCTCGCATATCCAGGGGCTGATGTTCGAACAGCTGGCCGGGGTGAAACTGAAGATGGTCGACGCCGGCACCGTGTCGGAGAAGGTCGTCGCCCTGCTGGGCGGGCGTATCGATCTGGGTGCGATCAGCTACGGTTCGGTGCAGGACTACGTCACCGGTGGCCAGATGTTCGCCCTCGGCCAGCCCAACAGCGAGCGCAATGCACTGCTCGGCGATGTGCCGACCTTCAAGGAGCAAGGCGTCGACTTCACCATCGACAAGCCCTATGTGGTCGCATTCCCGAAAGGCACCGACCCGGCCATCGTGGCCAAGATGGCCGGCATCATGCAGCAGATCACCGAGATGCCCGAGTACGCCGATGAGCTGAAGAAGTCCTTCAAGCAGCCGGTGGCCTACCATGGCACCGAAGCAGCCATCGCCGTGCTGAGCAAGACCCGCGACGATTTCATGCAGTACAAGGATGCTCTGCGCAACAAGTAGGAACCTGGTTCACGATTTCGCGAGCTAGAGCCATGCAAGGCAAAAGCAGGCGAGGAAGCGGAGTTTACGAGCAGTAAATGAGCATTACTCGTTTCACTCGCCCCTTCGGGGCCGCGCTAAAGCGCGTTAGCCACAAGTGGCTTTCCGAGTCTGCTTTTAACGCCGCAGGGCCGACGCGCAGCAGATCGTGAACAGGTTCAGTGACCCGGTCGGTTTGACTATCGACCGGTTCCCGGCCCCATCCCCAGAGGTTCCCGATGGCTACTACCAAGAAAAAGGAGCTGCTGATCGGCGTTGCCATGCTCGGCACCGGTCTCGGCTACCTGTTAATGACCAGCCAGCTGCCGCGCCACGACGGCATCGATGCGGCCTTCGTGCCCAGCCTGCTGTCGGCGATGCTCTGTCTGCTCGGCTTTCTGCAACTGCTGAGCGTGCGCAACTGTACTCAAGCCGTGACGGAGTACCACGCCGATGGCGAAGCCGAGGTGGTGGGCGGCAGCGATATCAAGACGGTGCTCAAGACTCTGGCGTTGATCGTCGGCTATATCGCCCTGCTCAACCCGGTCGGTTTTCCGATCATGACCGCGATCTACCTGTACCTGCAGTTCATCGTGCTGACCCCGCTCGATCATCGGGTCAACCACCTCGCCTATGCCCTGATCGCCCTGGTCACGTCGGCCATCACCTATCTACTGTTCCGCGAGGCCTTCGATCTGATGCTGCCTTCCGGGCTGCTGCCGTTCTAAGGAGGATCGACCATGCTCGAATTACTGCAGCAAGGCTTCGGTGCCGTCTTCTCGCTCCATATCCTCCTGCTGATGGTGATCGGCGTCGCCGTCGGCATCGTCTTCGGCGCGGTGCCTGGCCTGTCGGCCACCATGGCGGTGGCCCTGTGCCTGCCGCTGACCTTTACCATGGGCCCGCAAGCCGGCCTGTCGCTGCTGGTCGCGCTGTTTATCGGGGCCACCTCGGGCGGGCTGATCTCGGCCATCCTGCTGAAGATCCCCGGCACGCCCTCCTCCATCGCCACGGTGTTCGACGGCGGCCCGCTGATGGAACAGGGCCATGGGGTCAAGGCCCTCGGCGTCGGTATCGTGTTTTCCTTTCTCGGCACCATCTTCAGCATCGTCGCGCTGATGTTTATCGCCCCGCAGCTGGCCAAGGTCGCCCTGCGTTTCGGCCCCCATGAATACTTCGCCATCGCGGTGTTCTCCCTGACCCTGATCGCCACCCTGTCCGCCGGCTCCATGGTCAAGGGCCTGTTTGCCGGGGCCCTGGGCTTTGCCGTGTCCACTGTGGGCATCGCCCCGGTGGAGGCGATCCGCCGCTTCACCTTCGGCGTCGCCGAGCTCAATGGCGGTTTCGCCATGCTCACGGTGATGGTCGGCATGTTCGCCGTGGCCGAGATCATCAAGCTGGCCGAGACCGGCCGCCGCGCCCATCAGGACAAGGCCAAGTCGGTCAGTCTCAGGCACATCAAGGGCTTCGGTTTCTCGCTCAAGGAGTTTCGCGAGCAACTGCCCAACGCCGGGCGCTCCGGCCTGATCGGCCTGGGTATCGGCATCCTCCCGGGCATCGGTGCAGGCACCTCCAACCTGGTCGCCTACATCCTCTCGAAGAAGCGCGCGAAGAATCCCGAGACCTACGGCAAGGGCAATATCGGCGGCATCGTCGCCAGCGAAACCGCCAACAACGCCGGCATCGGCGGGGCCATGCTGCCGCTGATGACCCTGGGCATCCCCGGCGACACCGTTACCGCGATCCTCCTCGGCGGCTTCCTGATCCACGGCATCCAGCCCGGCCCGCTGCTGTTTATCAGCCAGGGCCCGCTGGTGTACACCATCTTCGCCGCGCTGATCGTCGCCAGCGTGCTGATGCTGTTTATGGAGTTCTACGGCCTGCGCCTGTTTATCAAGCTGCTCGACGTGCCCAAGCACATCCTGCTGCCGATTATCCTGGTGCTCTGCGTGGTCGGTGCCTTCGGCCTGAGCAGCCGGCTGTTCGACGTCTGGTCGATCCTGCTGTTCGGCATGCTCGGTTACCTCTTCGTCAAAGCCGGGATGCCGGCGGCCCCCTTTATCATCGGCTTTATCCTCGGGCCCATGGCGGAAACCAACCTGCGCCGCGGCCTGATGCTCTCCGATGGCAACTTCGGCGCGTTTCTCAGCAACCCCATCGCCGCGGTATTCCTCGCCCTGGCCCTGGTCTTTATCCTCTGGCAGGTCGTCAGCTCACTGCGCAGCAAGAAAAGCCTGGTGAACGAGATACTGCGTACCTGAGCCTGCCCCTTGGCCAGGCTTAAGCCAGCATCTCGCTGATCCAGCGGGCGTGCTGGGCAACCTCCAGCACCTTCGCCTCGGGCACGGCCTGCCGTGCCTGGGCGAAGTCGGCCAGGGTGCGCTGCTTCAAGCGCAAGATTCGCTGCCACTTGGTGAGGAACGCCGGGCTGCGTTGCTGCAGCTGCAGCGGGCCGAAGTACAGCTCCTCAGAGCTGTACATCACCGGCCTTATGCGCTCGGCGACGATGATTTCGTAGTAGAAGCGGTTTTCCCGCAGCAGGTCCTCGCAGAGGATGCTGTAGCCGTTGTCCATCAGCCATTGGCGCAGTGGCTGCTCGCCGCCGTTGGGCTGCAGAATCAGGCGCTCATGGCCGCTCAGGCGGGACTTGCCGCTGTCGAGGATGTCGCGGATTCTCTCGCCGCCCATGCCACAAAGGCTGATCGCCGTGATCCCGTCACCCGGCTCGATTGCCGCCAGGCCATTGGCCAGACGCACGCTGATGCACTGGCTCAGCCCGTTCTCGCGCACGGTACGTTCAGCCGCGTGAAACGGCGTCAACGCCACCTCGCCAGCCACCGCCGCCGTGATCACACCACGGCGCATCAGCGCCACGGGCAGGTAGCAGTGATCCGATCCGATATCGGCCAGCCGCGCACCTGCCGGCACATGCGCGGCTACGCGCTCCAGACGCATGGACAATGCCCGTTCGTTCAACTTCAGCCCCTTTAATCACCGGCGTCCGGCACGGAAGGCTGGATCGGCGGGCGATTCTGCCGGGCAGCGTGGGGGATGGCAAATGCTTGCGGGCTGCGCTCGCGGTTTGGCCTGGATCTGGGGCACCAGGAGGGGCCACGGCAAATCCAGGTGATGGGTCTTAAAAAGGAGGAATGATTAAAAACAAATCACTTAGCCCCCTTTAACTCCTGCCCCGCCCCAATTACTTTATTGACGATCGATGTTGATAGAGCTTCGCTTGCCATAATTGGCGGAGCTCTAAATAAGCGGGTAATACATAGAACGGATACAGCCATTAAAACGAATGGTTATTTTTGTGTGAATATTTGTTCTATCGAGCTCAATACGAGTCACTACACTGTACAAATTCGGGTGAGTTAAATCTTCAAAGGGTGCAACCCGGTGGGCGCAGATGGGCTAACGGCGGCCTAGCGCTGGGCAGCGCAGCCTGCCTGGCCGAAGTCGTCGATCGGTCGAAGCAGCATGACAGCGAGGCAGTCCATGTCTGTGGAGCACTTGGACGTACTGGTCATTGGTGCAGGTCTGTCCGGTGTTGGCGCGGCCTCTCACCTGATGCAGCCGTGCCCGTGCAAGCACTTCGCGATCTTCGAAGGCCGGGATGCCCTCGACTGCGCGTGGGGTCACTACCGCTATTGGCTGTTCATGGCCGACTGGTGCGGCGAAGCGGCCGAGCCGAGCCTGCTGAGTTGCCGGCAGTTGCTGATGTGCACCGGCTACTGCCGCTACGAAGGCGGCTATTCCCCGTCGTTTAAGGGCCGCGAACTGTTCCGCAGCGCGTTCATCCACCCGCAGCCGTGGCCGCAGGGCCTCGATTTCAGCGGCAAGAACCTGGTGGTAATCGGCAGCGCTGCCACCGCGATCACCCTGGTGCCGACCCTAACCGGCCCGGCACATAACCGGTTACAGCAACGTCAGCTGGACGCTCAAGGCGGAGCTGTCCAGCGAATACTTCTGCTGCCTGTCGCGCACATGGATGCCTAGGCGCTCGGCTCTGTTGTCTGCGGCCGCGAGTCTTTCAGGTTGAGCAACCCGCGAAGAGACTGCCGATAACCTATTCGGCACGATTCTCGGTTCGGACACCAAGAAAAAAGAGGTGAATAAAATGACTATTCACATGACAGATAAAGAAAACATCAACCTCGTGGTCCGCAATTACGTAGAGGGCATGATATTCGCCGATGAAGCTTTACTGCGACAGGCCTTCCACCCATCTTGTTGCGTCATCGGTCACTACCATGGAGAGCTTGAGTGGTTATCCCTTGATGATTTTATTAGCGCCATCAAGGCCGAAGGCCCAGCAGCAAAAGATGTAACACCCTTCTGGGAGATGGACGACATAGATATAACGGGTGATGCCGCAGCCGTAAAAGTACGCGATGATTATATCGGGATGAGATTTACAGATTACCTGTCGCTACTGAAAACCGATCATCGCTGGATGATTGTTAATAAGCTTTATTATTACCATGAATAGAAATCGATAATCTTTCAGTCCGCACAGTGGCCGTCCATGCAGTGCGCTTTAATACCTGCTTGAGCGACCTGATTATTATTCATGCCGAGAGGCGGGTATGGCCAAAGAAGCAATCACTCACGTTACGGGGCGAAACCTGACTGAGGAACACGTCGCTCGGGTTGAGCGTTTCGAGCCAGACCCCGGACCAGAACCGGGAACGACCGAACACACCGACGCAGAGTTTGATGCGATGGTGGACGGGCTTTTGCTCGAGTACACCCCGCAAGAGCTTTGGGTCTTCGCCTACGGTTCACTGATATGGAACCCGGAGTTCGATTTCCTCGAGAGCCGCAGCGCTACCGCCTACGGCTGGCATCGATCGTTCTGTCTCAAACTTACCCGGTGGCGCGGTACGCGCGAGTTGCCAGCCCTGATGCTGGCCCTTGACCGGGGCGGAAGCTGCAATGGCTTGGTATACCGGCTTCCGGCGCAAGACCATGCCAAACAATTGGGCCTGTTGATGCGTAGGGAAATTGACGCAAACCCACCGACCAATGTTCCCCACTGGATTTCCGTTAAAACCGAAACTGGAATAGTGCGTGCATTAGCCTTTGTCGCATCACGCGACGGACCGGCTTATGCGGGCAAATTGCCCCTGATGCAGGTTGCACAGGTATTAGCCCGCGCGGCTGGACACTGGGGCTCGGCAGCCCAATATCTATTCCGCACCGTGACCATGCTGGAAGGTCATGGCATACGGGACCGGAATATGTGGCGGATACAGAGCCTGGTTGCCCAGGAAATCGAAGACTCAGGACCTCAGGGGCGGCCCCACGCACTGCCTGACTGAAATGAAGCTGTGAAAAGGGACAGATTTATTTACTGGGTAAACCATCCGCTCTTGGCCGGTTTATGCCGGTCGTGACTGGCCAAAGTCGTCCCATTGCAGCCGGTTGCACCAGGCGGTAAACCGTCGATGGGCTTAGCACGGTTGTCGCCGCAATTTTCTGGGCTGAAAGGGCAACACCCGGCGCTGCGCAAGTGATGTTGGACCACTGGCTCGCCGATGCAGATTAATGGGTTCGCTGTGCTGCCATGCAGCATCAGCTCGGGTGGCGGCTGGATACTGACGCCGAGCATCTATTTACTTATGCGCGACAGTTGGCCGGCGAGAAGAACGTGTTTATCCGTAAAGTCATCTGTTGAACGTTGCGCGATTAGACCGCTGGAACCCGCAGGCAGTCAGTGTCGTTCTACGAGGCAACCAAGAGAGATTTTCCGGGCTGACGCTCCATGAGGCGCAGAACACCTTGGCACCGATCATTAAAAAGAATCACCGCAGGGCAATCCCGTTGCTGTTTCTGCGTGGAAGTAACACCCCAGGCCGGATTGCCCAGGGCGTTGCCGAGCTTTACGCCACCACCGGGATCAACGGGTCGGCCGCCGCCAGGGCGATTGCCCGATCCGCCGCCGGTGGGTAGATCCACTGGGTGTTGATCTGGGTTTTCAGCGCTTTGCCTTCCTGGCCGGTCAGTAGCACCTTGCGCTCCCAGCCTTCGGTGAATACCGCGCCCCATGCACCCAGATCCAGGCAGGTGACGTACTTGTGCTGGCTGTAGGCAATCGGCGCAACACCGAGCAGATCAGCAGCGGCGTTGTTGCCGGCCGAGCGGCCCAGGGCAATGGCGTGCTGGCAGGTCATCAGGGCGTGATTGCCCTGCTCATCCACCGCGGCGTAGGCGGTGTCGCCGGTGGCGTAGATGGCATCCTGGCCGAGCACCTTGAGGTTGCGGTCCACGTGCAGTCGGCCATGCGCGTCGCGCTCGCCGTTGATCTGCTGGGTCAGTGGCGAGGCTTTCACACCCACGGCAAAGATCACCGTGCTGGCGGCAATGCGTTCGCCGTTACCCAGCTGCACGCCGTGCTCATCGACCTTGGACGCCGGGCTGCCGAGCCGCCAGGTGACGCCCAGGCTGTCGCTGGCTTCGGCGACGATCCCGGCAATTGCCTCGCCCATGGCCGCGCCAACCTGCTTGGCCATATCCACCACGATGACGCGGATGTCGGTCTGCTCACCGAGGATGGCGCGCAGGCGTGCCGGCATTTCGGTGGCGGTTTCGATACCGGTAAAGCCGCCGCCGACCACCACCACGGTGTTGCGTGCTGCGCTTTCTGGCTGCTGCGCCAGGCTTTGCAGATGGGCTTCAAGTTTCTGCGCCGACTCCAGGCTGTCGACATCGAAGGTAAAGCGTTCGATACCGTCCAGCGGCGGTCGCGCCACCTGGCTGCCGGACGCGAGGATCAGACGGTCATAGTTCAACTCGGCCTCGGCACCCGAGGCGTCGCGGTAGCTGACCCGCTTACTCGCGGCATCAATCTGCGTGGCGCTGCCCTGGACGAAGCGCACACCCACGGCCTCGAACAGCGGGCCGAGCGGGGCGACGGTGCTGGCCAGGTCGGGTTCATAAAAGCGTGGACGCACGCGCAGTTCCGCCTGGGGCGCAAGCAGGGTGACGTTGACGTCCAGGCGCTGCTGTTGATCAAGCAGGCGCACGGCGCTGAGTGCACTCCACATGCCGGCAAAGCCGGCACCGATGATCAGGATTTGCTGTTTCATATGGGTAGGTTCCCGTAGTGAAGAGAAAGGCTGTTGGCTGACGACGGGAGTGATTCTGCCCCTGGATTGGATCAGTGTATTGATCCATTCTTTCCATAACTCATTGATCCACTTTGGAGCGCTCATGCCCGCCGAAAAATCGCCACCGCAGGTGGTCTTCCTGCCGCTGGGCATGCCCGAGCCGGGCGTCAGTCTGCAGCGCTGGCTGTATGAGGCGCTGCGCAACGCCATTCTCGGCGGCCGCCTGCCGGCCGGCAGCAAGCTGCCCAGCACGCGCGCTCTGGCCGAGCACTACAAACTGGCGCGGGGCACGGCCCAAGCGGCCTATCAGCAGTTGTTGTCCGAGGGTTATCTGGAGGCGCAGACCGGCAGTGGCACCCGGGTTTGCCAGGTATTGCCGGATGCCACGCTCAACGCCGGCTATGTGCGGCGCAAAGTCGTGGCCACCGTAGAAGCGCCGCGCACGCCGCCAGCCACGCCGTGGATCGAACGCCTTGATGCGATCACGCCAATATTCGCACGACGCCCGGTGATGCCGGGGTTGCGGCCGTTCTTTCCACACCGTGGCGACACTCAGGCCTTCCCGGTCGATCTGTGGCGCAAGCTGCATATTCAACAGCTGCGCGCGTCGCGGCTGTCCATCCTGCTCGACTCGGACCCCGGTGGTTTGCCGGCGCTGCGTGAAGCTATCGCCGGCTACCTGGCCATCGCCCGTGGCGTGCAGGTGCCGGCCGAGTGCATCCTGGTGCTCAATAGCGTGCAGCAGGGGCTCGACCTGTGCCTGCGCCTGTTGGCACCGGGCAACTCTCAGGTGTGGATGGAAGACCCCGGTTACCCCGGCGCGCGCCAGTTGCTTGATGTCAGCGGCGTACAGCGGGTGGATGTGCCAGTGGATGGATTCGGCCTGCAGGTGGCGGAGGGCGAACGCCTAGCACCGAATGCCCGGCTGGCCTATGTCACCCCTTCACGGCAGGCACCGCTGGGCAGTGAGTTGTCACCGGCACGACGCCTGGCGCTGTTGCAGTGGGCGGCGCAGCATGGCAGCTATATCTTCGAGGACGACTACGACAGCGAATACCGTTTTATCGCCAAGCCGATTCCGGCGCTGCGCTCGATGCCGGCGGCTGAACAGTCAGTGATCCTCGCCGGCACCTTCAGCAAGCTGCTGTTCCCCTCCATCCGCCTGGCCTATCTGGTATTGCCGGCGCATCTGCTGGAGAGCTTCACCCGCGCCGCCGCGCTGATGTCACGCCACGCCAACAGCCTGTCGCAGGCGGTGCTGGCCGACTTTATCCATGAAGGGCATTTCGATCGCCATGTGCGGCGCATGCGTATGATCTACGCCTCACGCGCCGCAGCCTTCGCCGAGTCGGCACAGCGGCATTGGCAAGGACTGATCGACGTACCGGAGATCCGCGCCGGTCTGGATATCACCTGCAACCTGCAGGTGGACAATGAACAGGCGGCCTTCGCCCGTCTGCAGGCCGCCGGTATCGACACGATGCCACTGGCGCGCTACTGCGTGAAGCCCAGAGCACCGGGACTGGTGCTGGGTTTTGCGCCCTACGATGAGCGCGCTATTGAGGATGCTGCCAAGGCGGTCGCGGTGGCATTGAGGCGATAAGTCCATACGGTACTGACGCATGCCTGGTTTATAACCGAGCGGGTGGGCACTACTGTTAGCGACAGGTCGAAATCGGCCAGGAGCGGGCATTGACGACAGGCAGAAGTCGATCCGAGGCGGACGCTCATCCTCATCAATACCGTGGTATGTCCCCGATTGTTCCCTGTAATGTGACGAACCGGCGGACTTTGAATCTATCGAATTTCTTTGCAATTCACACTAAGGGTGGCAATCCCAGCTCTTTAAGAAACGCATTATGTTTGTCTCGGGCCGCCTGAATGTTTTTCTCCAGTGTGACTAGATCATTATTCACGGCCTGTAAGTCAATCTCTGTTTCTATACTTGTCGTACTGATATAGCGGGATATATTAAGCTTGTAGCCGTTCTCCTTGATTTCCTCTATCGTAACCCGACGGGCATATCGGGACTCTTCCTTGCGAAACCGGTAAGTCTCGACGATCTTGGTGATTTGCTCATTCGTTAGCTGATTCTGCCGTTTGCCTTTAACGAAGTGCTCAGCCGCGTTGATAAAGAGCACGTCATCCGGTCGAATGCACTTCTTAAGAACGAGAATGCAAATCGGGATGCCGGAGGAGTAAAGCAGGTTTGAAGGTAGGCCAATCACCGCATCAATTCGGCCTTCCTTGAGCAGTTTGGTGCGAATTCCCTCCTCGGCACCGCTACGAAAGAGCACGCCATGTGGCAGAACGATGGCCATCACACCCTCGTCTTTTAAGAAATGAAGGCCGTGAAGCAGAAAGGCAAAGTCGGCAGACGACTTAGGTGCCACTCCATAGTTCTTAAAGCGTACGTCGTCGGCCAGAGCGTCGTTGGACTCCCAGCGGCAGCTGAAGGGCGGATTGGCGACGATGGCATCAAACATTGGTTTTTTTGCGGGATCTAACTCGCGCAGTATGGCCCACTCGTTAGTCAGGGTGTCGCCGTTATAGATCTCGAATTCGGTATCCTTTACACCGTGCATCAGCATATTCATGCGCGCTAGGTTGTAGGTAGTGAAGTTCTTTTCTTGGCCATAAATCTTGCCAATGCCATGCGGTCCCATGCGATTGCGCACGTTAAGCAGCAGCGAGCCGGAGCCGCAGGCAAAGTCCATTACACTTTCCAAGCTATGTTTGGGTCCAATTTTTGGGTCCTGGCTGTCGAGGATGACAATGGAGGAAAGGATGTCGGAAATTTGCCGGGGCGTATAAAATTCACCCCCCCTCTTGCCTGAGCCTTCGGCAAACTGCCCGATCAGGTATTCACATACATCGCCAAACGCATCCATCTCGGTGGAGAATTCAGTTAGGCCTTCTGCAATTTCATGGATGATGGTAGAGAGTTTAGTATTGCGATCGGCGTAAGTACGGCCGAGCTTGTCGGAACCTAGATTGATCTCGGAAAACAGCCCCTGGAATGTGCCCTCAAAAGATTCAGTCTCGATGTATTTGAAACCCGCCTGCAGTGTGTTGAGCAGATCCCCGTTTTGAGTGCGAGCCAAATTCGCGATGCTGCTCCACAAATACTGTGGGTGCATGATGTAATGGATCTTTCGACGCATAAGCTTTTCAAATTCGGTGATGTTATCCGGGTTGTTGCCGTACCAGAGCGCAAGCGGCACACAGCAGTCTTTACCTTCTACTTTAGGGTAATCGCTGCCCAGTACCTTCTTCGCTGCCCTTTCATAGTTATCTGACAGGTAACGCAGGAAAAGGAAGGACAGCATATAGTCGCGAAAATTGTCTGCGTTCATTACCCCGCGCAATTGGTCGGCGATATCCCAGAGGGTCTTGCCCAGCTTTATTTGGTTTTGGTCGATCATTGTTTATCAACTCCGGGGATGGAAACTACCGCGGATTCCTCGATAGCCGCTTCGACGCTGGCCTTAAATCGAACTATCAAGGAACATCTGACTGCTTTCCACTGATACAGCTCGCGATCATAGTGGTCGTGAAGATAGACGCTCGATTCAATCATGGTATAGGGGCGGGTATAAGCGACTTCGGAAACAGTGCCGTATTGAACGGGTGCTGGTTAATAAACGCGCCCAGAATTTCCCGGAACATCTTTTTCTCAGAGCGGCTTAGGGGCTGAGGCTCAAAAACAGAGTACTTTGAATGACTGCGGATATTTAAAAAGCGAACGTATAAATCTTTGTTGGGATTACCATCAAAACAAGTGGAGATGTGCTGTCGACCAAAAAAAATAGCTGTCTTCTCTAAAATGCCTCTAAGAGAATTGAAGTGGTATTGCGAGATTTCGCCTGACTTTGCTGCCGCCTGCAATTCCATTAATGATGCTACATGATTCAGGAACGGAGATTCTCCAGTGTCTTGGAGAGTATAAGTGTTGGACTTGTTAGGGCGGTTGAGGATGTAAGACTTCTTCTTGATGTCCTCAGTGCGGCCATTTAGCTCCTTCTTACCTTTAAGCTCGTTGAAAATAACGTTAAAAAATAATCCATGATGCGTGGATATGATGATTTTTATATTATTGCTGGCTTTTTTCAGAAGGCCGGAAAGTCCAGAGGCAACAGCAATTGTGTTGTGCTCATCAAGAGAGGATATTGGGTCATCAATATAAACAAATTTCACCCAATGATAAGGGTCGCCCGGTTCGGCTTCAGTAGCCAATTCGAGTATTGCGAGAAAGAAGCACCAAATAAAAATGTTTTCTTCGCCTCGTGATATTTTGATATCTTCCAAAACTTCACTTTTTCCAGAAATAATTTCCTCGCGGAAAAATCTAATCTCTGAATAATCATAGTCAATTGTGAAGTTGAAATCTGCGTGGCGATGTAAATGGGGGCGAATTCGATCTTCAATGCCCATACCGTCGAGCCCATTGAAAAACTGGGAGTGGGACTTAAATTTTATTCTTCTTTCTCTATCACCATCGAAGTCATTATCCCAGTCAAAAAGATCTTCAGTGAAGGCATTGAAATATAGCGTGTCCCGTTTCTCCTCTGCCTTTCCAATTTCTTTGAACTCCATGGATAGACGGGTTTTACCCACGCCGTTGTGGGCGAAAAGCAGCACAAAGTCACTTCCTTTGATTGGTGCGATCGCCTTTCGTGTGGTGGACTTCTTTCTTCCTCGGACTCCTGTCAGCTCCCTGCGTAACTTTCTGGCAAGCGACTTTAATGATCTGAAGTTGGGTGATGCTGGCTGTTTGCTCATGCATTCACCTCATTCGGAGATGGGAAAAGCAGTTGCATCAGCCCTTCCTTGTGCATTTTTATAGTTTCGAGTTTTTGAGTGTGCGAAATAATTAGGCTGTCGATGGATGTAAGGCAATCGGCTATGCGTCTTTGTTCGAGCAACGATGGAAGAGGGATACTCAGCGCGTGTAATTCTTTCAGAGATATCATTGGCTGGCCAATGCCGATAGAGATGCTTGCTGCATAACCCTTAATAAAGTATCGACAGAATTGAAGCGCGAAATCCACACAAAGCGAGTTGCTTATAGCTTCTAACTTGACTAATCGCTGACTTAGGATTGAGAGTGCATCATCTTTTCTAACTTTGGAAATCTTCAATTCGTCATTGCTCACTGGGCCGTATAGAGCAAGAACGATATCATTGTCTCGCAATACTAATTCAGAGTATTTATCAGCGTAGCTTTCAGGGAGATAGATTGTATTCTCGCTCCATTTTGTCGCGTCGTATCCGATGTTCTCAGCCTGCATTAATCGAATGCCCGTATTCGAGTACTCTGATGCTTTGAATCGCTTCCCTGAAGTTATTCTTAAAACATTTACCAGCAAATTCTCTTTCCACTCTCCGGCATTCCGAAATTCAGGTAAGCGTAGGCAGGGTTGGGTGTCACCTTTGCGAGGAAACAACTGCAGTATCAACCCTTTTTTATGGGTCTTGAGCGCGCTCACCTTAAGGGTTTGAGCGGCAATCAGCTCCTCCACCGACTCCAGACAATCGGCGATTTTTTGTTGTTCCGATTCGCGCGGGTGCCATACGCTAGTGGAGAGGAATTGACTAATTGAAATGTTAAATCTTCCCGCCCTTGCACCTCCATTTACGAGGCTGCTCACTTGAGCATTGTGCGCTCCTGATTCAAAATACCATTCCCAAAAAGCTGGGTTCTCTTCAGCATGGAAGCGGAAGCACTTGTAAATTGGGGCGACTACTCCATCTGAGTGCTTAGACAGTCGTTTGATAGTGCCGTAGGTAGATATCTTTGTGGCTCTGTCGTTATAGATAAAGTCATCACGGATAACTTTCAGATAACGCTCTGAGTTTTCGTTTGCTTCTTTACTTCCGAAAAGCTCACCTTTAAGCACTGTGCCCTGTTCAGCAGAGAGGCTCAGGGTACTGTTTTTTTCGTCAAGACTAGCTCTGTCTAAGACAGGGTCGGCAATCACCTTGAGTTGTATCTTTGTCCACTCCTTCGAATCCCTAAATTCAGGAAACCGTAGTTTGGGAGCCAGCGTTATTTGGGCGTTTTCCTTTCGGTTCGTTGCTTTCGGTTTACTCATACGCGCTGAGTCCTGAGATTTCGCGACCTTGTGCGAGTTTTGTGAGTCGAGGGGGCGATTCGTTCATCTGGCCCCCTTTTGCCTGGGGCGCTTTCAGCCAAGTCCTGTAGTAAAACATGACTACGGTGAATCTCCACGTACCAACTACAAAAGGGGGGGCGTTGCTTTGAATTGGCCCTGCTTTCCTAGAGGCCTTCAAGCCTCAAAGTGAGACCAGGCAGCGTGGATAGTGCTGTCCGCTTTTGGCCGATTTCGGCCCTTCATGACCCGCAGCTGTCGGCCCACAGCAGACCGCCTAATGGGCGTCCCCTATTTCTGACCAACCCTCAACATCCCGGCCTCAGCATTGGTTGAGCCCGGCACTGGGCGTAAGATGCCCCCATGACTACCCACAACCAACGCTTCTCCCTCGACCACCCGCGCCTGCTCGAATCTCTTCTTGCGACCGACAAACTGCTGATCATCCAGGACCTGGACGGCGTCTGCATGGGCCTGGTGCGCGACCCGCTGACCCGCACCATCGAGCACCGCTATGTGCAGGCCGCGGCGCGTCTGGCCGGGTGTTTCCAGGTACTGACTAACGGCGAACATATCGGCAGCCGCGGGGTAAACGGCATTGTCGACAAGGCCTTCGACGACCCCAACTATGCCCGTGAACAGGGCCTCTATCTGCCGGGGCTGGCCGCCGGTGGCGTGCAGTTGCAGGATCGCTTCGCCAGGGTCAGCCACCCGGGCGTCAGCGAGGCGGAGTTGGCTTTTCTGCAAGGCGTGCCGGACAAGGCCACACGCTTTCTCGCCGAACTACTGGCCGCCCCGCCCTACGCCCTCGCCGCAGCCGAGATCACCGCCCTGGTGGGTGCCAGCGTGCTGGACAACCTCGCCTCGCCAACCCTCAACCTCAATAGCCTCTACCAACGCTTCAGCGCCCAACCGGCGCACTACCGGCAATTGCAGCAAGCGGTCGCCGACTTTATGAGCGCCTTGCAACAGCAAGCCAGCCAGGCCGGCCTGGGGGACGCCTTCTTCGTCCACTACGCCCCCAATCTCGGGCAAGACGCCCAGGGCCGCGAACGGCTCAAGTACAGCGACGGTGGCGATGCCGGCAGCACCGACTTCCAGTTCATGCTCAGGGGCGCGGTCAAGGAAGTCGGCGTGCTGCTGATCCTCAACCACTATTACCAGCAACGCACCGGGCACTACCCGCTGGGCGAACACTTCAACGCCCGCCAGGCCCCGCGCGACCAGGACGCGCTACTGCAACTGGCCCGCGAGCATTTCGACCCGGCGCTGATGCCGCGCATCCTCGGCGTCGGCGACACCGTCACCTCCAACACCCGCACCCTAGACGGCCAACAGCAACAACTGCGCGGCGGCAGCGACCGCGGCTTTCTCAGCCTGGTGCAGCGACTCGGTGAAGCCTTCGACAGCAACAACACCCTGGCCTATATCGACAGCAGCAACGGCGAAGTCGCCCGCCCCGGCATCGATATCGCACACCTGCAACGCTGTGCAAACGACCCCAGCCTGCCACCCTGGCCAGCCTTCGCCGGCATCAGCGACAGCGCAGACCCGCTAAGGCTGGATGTGGTTTTTTCTGGCGGACATAGGCAATACGTGGAGTTTTTCTGTGCGTTGGCTGAGGGGTATATGGGGCGGTAGGGAGCTGGCGGCGATTGGTGGTGAAGCCCGAGGGTGATCGTGATCTGTTCCCGATTACGCAGTCCAGATCACGCACAAATTAAGAAACAATCGGGGGCAAAGCACGGCATTGATACTGACCGACAATAGCTGCCAGTCAATACCGACTACCCCGCTCCGACATAGGTAACCCATTTGTCGGAATCAAAGATCCCGCAGCATCAACCACTGCTCCTTGCCCCAGGCCTGAAAACACTCCTGCACCTGCCATCCACGTTTGGCGTAGTAGTCGTTGCGATCATGGGTGTGCAGGTACAGCCGTGTGGTGCCGTTGGCCTTTGCTGCAGCGCAGATGCCTTCTATCAGCTGTTCCGCGAGGCCTCGCTTCCTTGCCTGCGGGGCAATAAAGACGCAGGCGAGCCAGGGACTCAGCTCCGGGCGTTCGGGCAAGTCGTTGGCGGCGAGCGCAGCACCGCCCAGTAGCTGGTCATTCTCCAGGGCGATCAGGCATTGCCAGTCGCCGTTGCTCTGGCCCGCGGCGAATTCGCGTTGCCAGTCGGCCAATGGCTGCTCGATAAACTCGTAAGCAAACTGCTGATGCAGCCACTGCGCCAGGGTGTCGCTGTGTTGCATATGGTCGAGTAGCCAAACCAGGCGGGGCATGTGGGTTCTTCCTTGTTCATTTTTGATCAGTACGCGCATGTGGCCGGAAGGAGGGTATACGGTCAAGCGAAACGCGCGATTCCGATCAGTTGCACGTCAGGCCGGTGTGTTCTTCTACAAGCCCTTATCCGCACGCGGCCCACCCCCTCAACGGCCCTCACGGAATAGCGATAGGCACGATTTCCATCCGGCCCGAATCGCGGCTCAGTTGAAAGGCGCGCACCTGTGCGTTGCCATAGCCACGCGGGTCGGTGAATTGGTCGTACACCAGTACGATCAGATCCGGGTAGGGAAATACGCCTGGGTTGAAGTGCCCGACCGCCAGCAACTTGCTGGTCTCTCGCCGTACCAGCGGCGGCGCAAAAGTCACCAGTTTGCCCTCGTGGTACACCCGGTAGTAGGTCCTCGTACCGCCGGCCGGGTGCGGCTCGCTTACCTGGCGAATCGACCACCAGCTGCCCCGTTCATAAATCACCCGCTCGCTGATGCTACGGCTGCAGCCCGCGAGCCAGGCGATGGCCAGGGCAAGGAACAAACAATGGGTTTCATCACGGGCCTTGTGCTAAGCAGGTGGGTGAATGCCGCGCAAGCGGACAACCAAGGGTAGCGGCTCAACGAAAAACGAGACGGTATAAAGGCAGTGGGTTTATTTACAAAACAGATCGTTCTGACCCTGCCCTTCTCGCCCCATCACCTGCAATCAGCCACTCGATCAACTCGAACCCCACATCCCAGCGCAACGTCTCATGTGCCAGCACTGGTTCGGCGATGGCGCGGCCGATGGAGACTCGCCACCCCTAGAAAGCCGTGGCGTTTCAATGTCGACGGTTTAGCCCTTGCGCACGCCAGCCCGGAAACACCCCGGAGCGATGTCGAAGAACTCGCGGAAGCAGCGGCGGAAATGCGAGATGCTGACGAAGCCGCAGGCAACGGCAATATCGGCAAGGGATTTGTTGGTCTGCTGCAACAACTGACGCGCGCGAGTCAGGCGCAACTCCAGGTAGTAGCGCGAAGGCGTGGCGTTGACGTGACGGCAGAATTGGCGCTCGAGCTGACGCACGGAGAGCTCTACGCAGGCGGCGATCTCATCCACCTTGAGCGGCTCGTCGATATTGTTGTGCATCAGTTCCAGGGCCAGCTTCAGCGGCTGCGGCAAGGTCGGGTCGCGATCCACCGCCACCACCGACACGTCCATCACCTCCTGCAGCTTGTCGCAGCTAAGCACTTCTTCCACGGCTTGAACCAGGCTGTCACCGCAGTCGCGCTTGACCACCGCAAGCATCATGTCCAGGGAACTACTGGCACCGGCGCAGGCTATTCGCTCGCGATCCAACACAAAGGAATGCTTGGAAAGTCGCACCCTGGGAAACAGCTCAGTCATCATTGACCGACCATCGGGGTGAAAAGCACAGTCGTAGCCATCCAGCAGCCCGGCTTCAGCCAGAAAATACGCACCGTTCCACAGCCCACCGAGCATGGCCCCGGCATTGCCGGCCGAACGCAGCTTGGCCCTGAGCAGCGGGTGCGGCTGCAGCGGCACCCGCAAGCCACCGCAAACCACGATCAGCTGTTGCTGGCGCTCCTGCAACTCGGTCAGACGACAGTCCGCCGAAATGACGATCCCCAGGTCACTGACCACCACATCCTCGACACCGACCACCAGCACCTCGTACAACGGCAGCGCGCTCATCAGATTGGCCGTGACCAACGCATCCACGGCACCGGTAAAGGCCATCATCGAGAAGTTATCCAACAACACGAAGGCGACTCGGCGCTTGGCCATCACCGGCTCGTCACGCCGCACCCGCTCGAGGTGCAGCCGGTTCTTGTCCTTCAGGACACTTTCGAACGACGATCTCATCAGAGTGACACCTTGTACGGAGAGTGGTGAGCACAGCTTTTTAGCCGCTAAACAACATGGAAAATAACGCATCGCAACTGGCGCAGCCAGGCAGTTCGACTGCCGCATGTTCGATGCTCCGGTGCGGCCGCGAGTAACACCTCTCCCTGCCGAAGGTCGTAGCCGGTCAGCCCCTGCTGGGGCTGATAGCCGGCTGCGCGGCCCGCCTGAGCACCTCGGGGGCGGCCCAGGATGCGGGATACGGTGATGAGGGAAACGCTCGCCACCCCGGCCACATCGATCAGGGTCGGCACGGCAGTGGTGCGCACGTCGGGAGATTTTCTGCTCATGCCATCCCCTCGGAAGTCCAAGCCGCTTAGCCAGCGCCTGCACCTCGCAGAGCCGAGATACGTTGTCATACAACTTTAGTCGATAGTGGCGAACCCCACGTTTGTCGGCCAACAGTACCGGGCCTCGCGCGAGCCGCCCCGGCGCTTGCCAAACCGCCCTGAGAATGGCGTTACAGAGGCCTTTAACCCGAATAAAACCACACAACACAAGGGGTTTAGCCCCTGACAAATCGCGGTATCGAGCAGACGGATAACCGCAACTGGTTCCTCTTGCGCGTTGACATCTGCCCGCTGGCCTGATGATAATCGACACAAGTCATACGACAACAGATGACATACCCAATAACAACAAAGCAGAGCCCTGCCATGACCCCAACAGCCAATGCCCCAGCTCCCTTCAATCGTTTGCTGCTCACCGGTGCCGCTGGTGGTCTGGGCAAGGTGCTGCGGGAAAGCCTGCGGCCTTACGCCGCCATACTGCGGCTGTCCGATATCACCGAGATGGCTCCCGCCGCTGGCGCACACGAAGAAGTCCGGGTCTGCGACCTGGCCGACAAGGACGCGGTGCATCAGTTGGTCGCGGGCGTGGACGCGATCCTGCACTTCGGCGGCGTGTCGGTCGAGCGCTCGTTCGAGGAAATCCTCGGGGCCAATATCTGCGGCGTGTTCCATATCTATGAGGCGGCGCGCCGGCATGGGGTCAAGCGGGTGATCTTCGCCAGCTCCAACCATGTGATCGGCTTCTACAAGCAGAACGAATTTATCGACGCCAACGCGCCGCGCCGGCCGGACAGCTACTACGGCCTGTCCAAGTCCTACGGCGAAGACATGGCCAGCTTCTACTTCGACCGCTACGGCATCGAGACCGTGAGCATCCGCATCGGCTCCTCCTTCCCCGAGCCGCACAACCGCCGAATGATGAGCACCTGGCTGAGCTACAGCGACCTGACCCAGCTGCTCGAACGCGCCCTGTACACCCCCAAGGTGGGCCACACCGTGGTCTACGGCATGTCCGCCAACCGCAACGTCTGGTGGGACAACCACCTGGCCACGCACCTGGGCTACCAGCCCAAGGACAGCTCGGAGCCGTTCCGCAGCCAGGTCGAAGCCCAGCCCATGCCCGCCGCCGATGATCCGGCGATGGTCTACCAGGGCGGTGCCTTCGTCGCCGCCGGCCCCTTCGGCGACGCCTGAAACGCCCCTGCACTGCAGAACCACCAAGGGAAACCAGCTGCCATGCAAGCCGAACTGATTGTCGATGCACGCAATGCCACCGGCGAAAGCCCGGTGTGGAGCGCCGAGGAACAGGCCCTGTACTGGGTCGATATCCCGGCCGGCCTGCTGCAGCGCTGGAGCCCCGCGGATAATCGCACCCAGCAATGGACCGCCCCGGAAATGCTTGCCTGCATCGCCCGCCGCCGTGACGGCGGCTGGATCGCCGGCATGCAGAGCGGCCTGTTTCACCTGCAGCCAAACGCAGATGGCAGCCTGCTCAGCCACCTGCTGAGCGCCGCGACACACGCCCGCCCGGCTATGCGCTTTAACGATGGCCGCTGCGACCGTCAGGGCCGCTTCTGGGCCGGCAGCATGCTGCTCGACATGAGCGCCGCCGCGCCCGTCGGTGCCCTGTACCGCTACAACGGCGGGCAGAGCGAGCCACTCGCCGCGCAAATCGGCGAGCTTATCGTGCCCAACGGCCTGGCCTTCAGCCCAGACGGCAGAACAATGTACCTGTCCGACTCGCACCCTTCGGTACAGGCCATCTGGGCCTTCGATTACGACATCGACAGCGGCACGCCGCATAACCGCCGGCTGTTCGTCGACATGCGCCAGCACCCCGGCCGCCCCGATGGCGCGGCGGTGGACAGCGAAGGCGGCTACTGGATCTGTGGCAACGACGCCGGGCTGATCCACCGCTTCAGCCCCGACGGCCGCCTGGATCGCTCCCTCGCCGTACCGGTGCTGAAGCCGAGCATGTGCGCCTTCGGCGGGCGCAACCTGGACACCCTGTTCGTCACCTCGATCCGCCCGAGCGGCGACCTCAGTGACCAGCCATTGGCCGGCGGCGTGTTCGCCCTGCAGCCCGGCATCAAGGGCCTGGAGGAAACCTGCTTCAACAACTGAGCGGCGACTCGCGATGGGTCGCGCGCTCGGTTTTCGCAACGCTGCATATCCAACAACAACAAGACTGGAGCTTCACCATGAACTTCAAACGCAAGTTGCTTATCGCCGCCCTGCCCCTGGCCTTCTGCCTCTCCGGCCTGGCCCAGGCCGAGATGAAGCTGAAAGTCGCCGAGATCCACCCCGCCGGCTACCCGACCGTGGTCGCCCAGGAAAACATGGGCAAGAAAATCGAGGCCGCGACCAACGGCGAACTCAAGTTCACCATGTTTGCCGGGGGCGTACTGGGCTCCGAGAAGGAAGTGGTCGAGCAGGTGCAGATCGGTGCCGTGCAGATGACCCGGGTCAGTCTCGGCACGGTCGGCCCGGTGGTACCGGACGTCAACGTGTTCAATATGCCGTTTATCTTCCGCGACACCGCGCATATGCGCGCCATCATCGACGGCGAGATCGGTCAGGAAATCCTCGACAAGATCACCGACTCGGAATTCAACATGGTCGGCCTGGCCTGGATGGATGGCGGTGTGCGCAACCTCTACACCAAGAAGCCGGTGCGCAGCATCGAAGACCTCAAGGGCATGAAGATCCGCGTGATGGGCAACCCGCTGTTTATCGACACCCTCAACGCCATGGGGGCCAACGGCATCGCCATGGGCACCGGCGAGATCTTCAGCGCCCTGCAGACCGGCGTGGTCGACGGTGCGGAAAACAACCCGCCGACCATGCTCGAGCACAACCACTATAAGTCCGCCAAGTACTACAGCCTGACCGGCCACCTGATCCTGCCGGAACCGCTGATGATGTCCAAGACCACCTGGAACAAGCTCAGCCCAGAGCAACAGACGCTGGTGAAGAAGTACGCCAAGGAAGCGCAACTGGAAGAGCGCCAGCTGTGGGATGAGAAATCCGCCAGCAGCGAAGCCAAGCTCAAGGAAGCCGGTGTGGAATTTATCGAGATCGACAAGAAGCCGTTCTACGACGCCACCGCCCCGGTCCGTGAAAAGTACGGCGCGCCTTACGCCGCCCTGATCAAGCGTATCGAAGCGGTCCAGTAATCCGGTCTCTCTGAAGAACGTCGTGGCGGCGGGCGCGGGTCCGTCGCCACGGGCGTGGTGAAGTCTCATGAAAAACACGCTGCTGCGCGTCAACGACGCGATCTACCTGACCTGCATCTGGGTCGCCGGCCTGGCCATCACGGTCATGGCCCTGATCATCCCCTGGGGCATCTTCGCCCGCTACGTGCTGGGCAGCGGGGCCGGCTGGCCGGAGCCGGTGTCCATCATGCTGATGGTGCTGTTCACCTTCGTCGGTGCCGCGGCCAGCTATCGCGCCGGCGCGCATATGGCGGTGACCACCTTCACCGACCGCCTGCCAGACCACTGGCAGCCCTACATCAGCGTGCTGGTCCAGCTGCTCATGGCACTTATCTGCCTGTTCATGACCATCTGGGGCATCAAGCTGTGCATCGCCACCTGGAACCAATTCATGAGCACCCTGCCGACCCTGCGTGTGGGCGTCACCTACGCGCCCATTCCGATCGGCGGTTTCCTCAGCCTGATCTTTATCCTCGAACGCCTGTTTTTCGGCGACCAGAGCCATAGACGCGCGGTGAACTTCGAGCTGCTCGAAGACAGCAAGGAGGCCGTGTAAATGGACGCACTATTGCTCCTCGGCAGCTTTCTGCTGCTGATCCTGATCCGCGTGCCGGTGGCCTATTCCCTGGGCCTGTCGGCGCTGATCGGGGCCTGGTACATCGACATTCCCTTCCACGCCGTGATGATCCAGATCGCCGGCGGGGTGAACAAGTTTTCCCTGCTGGCCATTCCGTTCTTCGTCCTGGCTGGCGCGATCATGGCCGAAGGCGGCATGTCCCGCCGCCTGGTGGCCTTTGCCGGGGTGCTGGTGGGCTTCGTGCACGGCGGCCTGTCGCTGGTCAACATCATGGCTTCGACCTTCTTCGGCGCGATTTCCGGCTCGTCCCTGGCCGATACCGCCTCGGTCGGTTCGGTGCTGATCCCGGAAATGGAAAAGCGGGGCTACCCGCGCGAGTTCTCCACCGCGGTCACCGTCAGCGGCTCGGTGCAGGCGCTGCTGACCCCGCCCAGCCACAACTCGGTGCTCTACTCGCTGGCGGCGGGCGGCACCGTGTCGATCGCCTCGCTGTTTATCGCCGGGATCATGCCTGGGCTGCTGATGAGCGCCTGCCTGATGGGCCTGTGCCTGATCTTCGCCAGAAAGCGCAACTACCCCAAGGGCGAAGTGATTCCGCTGCGCCAGGCGCTGAAGATCTGCGCCGACGCGATCTGGGGCCTGATGACCATGGTGATCATCCTCGGCGGCATCCTCTCGGGCATCTTCACCGCCACCGAGTCGGCGGCCATCGCGGTGCTCTGGGCCTTCTTCGTCACCATGTTCATCTACCGCGACTACAAGTGGAGCGAACTGCCCAAGCTGCTGCACCGCACCGTGCGCACCCTGTCGATCGTGATGATCCTGATCGCCTTCGCCGCCAGCTTCGGCTACATCATGACCCTGATGCAGATCCCCTCGAAGATCACCACGCTGTTCCTGACCCTGTCGGATAACCGCTACGTGATCCTCATGTGCATCAACTTTATGCTGCTGGGCCTGGGTACCCTGATGGACATGGCCCCGCTGATCCTGATCATGACGCCGATCCTGCTGCCGGTGATCACCTCCATCGGTGTCGACCCGGTACACTTCGGCATGATCATGCTGGTCAACCTGGGTATCGGCCTGATTACCCCGCCGGTGGGGGCGGTGCTGTTCGTCGGCGCGGCCATCGGCAAGGTCAGCATCGAAAGCACCATCAAGGCGCTGCTGCCCTTCTATGCCGCGCTGTTCATGGTGCTGATCGCCGTGACCTATATTCCGGCCATCTCGCTGTGGCTGCCGAGCGTAGTTCTCTAGGCAATGCGTCACGATATTCTGGAGCCGCCGACCTGGCGGCTCCTTGCTTGTATAAGGACATCACCTCCGTCATGCCTGCCGCCACGCCCTTCCCCCGGCATATCGCCGCCCTGATCCTGGCCACCCTGGCCTGCTCCTTCGCCGGCAACCATATTGCCGCGCGGATCGCCTTCGACCATGACACCGGCCTGCTGCTGGCGATGCTCTGCCGTTCCGGGGTGACCCTGCTGGCGCTCGCCGCCCTGGTGCTGTGGCGCGGCGAATCGCTGCGAATGCGCCGCCAGACCTGGGGCTGGCAGCTGCTGCTCGGCCTGCTGATCGCGGTGCAGAGTTTCTGCATCTACTCGGCGGTGGCGCGGATTCCGGTGGCCCTGGCGCTGCTGGTGGTCAACCTCGCGCCCATTCTGCTGGCGCTGCTGACTTGGGCCCTGGGCGGGCCGCGGCCGACCCGCCGCGCGGCCTGGCTGATGGGGCTGATCCTGCTGGGCCTGGTGTTCGTGCTCGACCTGCCGCAGCAGCTGTCCGGCCCGGCCGAGATCGATCGACGCTGGATCGAAGGGGTAGTGTTCGGCCTGACCGGCGCGGCGGCATTTGCCTGCGCCCTGTGGATTACCGAACACCGGCTCAGCGGCATGCCGGGCGCGGTGCGCAGCATGCTGACCATGCTGGTGGTGTTCGCCGCCTCGGCCCTGGCTGGGGCCGGCGGCCTGTTGCCGGGCGGGATGGATCTGCCCAGCGCCACGGCCGGCTGGATCGCCCTGGGCTGCCTGGTGTTGCTGTATGGGGTGGCGTTTTCCGCGCTGTTTATCCTAGTCACCCGCCTGGATATCGCGCGCAACGCGCCGGTGATGAATATCGAACCGGTGGCCGGGCTGCTGTTCGGCTGGCTGATTCTCGGTCAGCTGCTCAATGGCCTGCAGATGTTCGGCGGGGTGCTGGTGGTCAGCGGCATCGTCCTGCTGGCTTACAAGCGCCGAGCCTAACAGGACCTACTTGAACCATCGGCCGCCATCAACCGTGCAGGGCCTGGGCTTCCGCCGCTTCATGGGCCTGACGCAAACGCTCGCGACTGTTGGTCAGGTGCAGGCGCATGGCGGCGCGGGCCGCATCGGAATCCTGGCGGGCGATGGCCTCGAAGATCTGCTCGTGCTCGCGGCTCAGGCGCGCCATGTAATGTTCCTGGTCGTCCTGGGCGATGCGCGCCGAATTCAGGCGGGTGCGCGGAATGATGCTGGTACCCAGGTGGCTCATGATGTCGGTGAAGTAGCGGTTGCCGGTGGCCTCGGCGATCAGCAGGTGGAACTGGAAGTCGGACGCCACCGCATCGCCGGAGTGGGTGACGTTCTGGCTCAAGGCATCCAGGGCCTCACGCATGGACGTCAGCTGCTCGGCACTGCGCCGTTGTGCAGCCAGCCCCGCCGACTCGACCTCGAGGCTGATACGCAACTCGAGAATCGCCAGCACATCGCGCAGGGTGACGATGGTCGCCGGATCGATGCGAAAACCGCTGGGGCTCGGCGTGTCCAGCACGAAGGTGCCGATGCCGTGGCGGGTTTCCACCAGGCCAGCTGCCTGCAAGCGCGACAAGGCCTCGCGCACCACGGTGCGGCTGACACCCTGCTCTTCCATGATCGCCGACTCGGTCGGCAACTTGTCGCCGCGCTTGATCACACCGTCGCGAATCCGCTGGGACAGCTCGGTGACCAATTCCTGGGCCAGGCTGCGATGCTTTCTGCGTACGCGCGGAGGGCTGTTCTGAGTGTCCATATCGGAGGTCTTTCTCGGCTGACGGCTAGGCTGCCATCATATCCCAGCAGTTGTACGATGACACCCCCGGTCACGCATCGGCCGTGTGCGGCAACGACATCAGCCACTTTCAAGGCAAGAACCCGATGACAGCGACACTCCTCAGCCTCGACGACGGCATCACCCGCCTGAGCCTGGCCCCCGAACTGGGCGGCAGCATCGCCAACTGGTCGGTCACCGCCACTGGCCAGGCGCTGCTGCGCCCCAGCGACCAGCAGGCCCTCGACGCCGCCACGCCACGGCGGCTGGGCTGCTACCCGCTGGTGCCCTGGTCCAATCGCATCGCCGGCGGCGGCTTTGCCGGCCCCGATGGCTGGTTCGATCTGGCCGCCAACAGCCCCAACGATCCCTTGCCGATCCACGGTAGTGCCTGGCAACAGCCCTGGCAGCTGAGCGCACAGAGCGCGACTGAGATCGTCCTGCAACTGGACAGCCGGCAGCCCTTTGCCTATCGCGCGGTACAGCGCTTTCGCCTGCACGACGGGCGGCTCGACATCGAGCTGCAGGTCACCCACCTGGACGAGCGCGCCGCCTGGCATGGTCTGGGCTGGCACCCCTATTTCCCGCGCAGCCCACACACCCGTCTGCGCGCCGCGGCAGAGCAATTCTGGCAGTGTGACCCCAGCCGCCTGTCCACAGCACTCGCGGCGCTGCCGGCCGACTGGGACTTCGCCGAGCCCCGGGAGCTGCCCGCCGAGCAGATCGACAACGCCTTCAGCGGCTGGAACGGCTACTGCGAGATCATCCAGGCCGATACCGGCTACCGTCTGCAGTGCCGCAGCCAGGGAGCCGATCACTTTATTCTCTACACTCCGGCCGGGCAGGACTTCTTCTGCTTCGAGCCCGTGACGCACCCGGTCAATGCCCACCACCTGCCCGGCCAGCCAGGCCTGCGGCTATTGCGCCAGGGACAATCCAGCCGCCTGTCCTTCAGCTTGCACTACCAGGCCTTGGCAACGCCCCTGTAACAGCGCTAATAATGGCGGGCAAAAAGCCATCTCGCGTTTGCCAGCCTTATTACTATAAAAACGCCTGCACGAACTTAGGGCAGCCAAGGAAAGAATCAGTGCTGATGCGCATGTCACTGTTCATATTCGCGCTGTTGCTGTGCGGCGGCCAGGCGGCCGCCAACGACTTGCACTTCGTCACCGAAGAGTTTCCGCCCTTCAGTTATTCGCGCGGCAATAACGCCAGCGGTGCATTGCCGGATGTAGTCAATCAGGTCTGCCGGAAGTTGAACTACCACTGCAGTATCGAAGTCTTACCATGGCGTAGAGCATTGCAGCTGGCGGAAGACGGCGAGGTCGACGGTATATTCAGCGTGATCCAGTCGCCCGCGCGCAGCCAGGCTTTTTTTATTACACCGATGCTGGTGACTTCCGGCTACGATTTCTACACCCGGCGCGGCAGCGATTTCACCTACCAGCGCCCCGAGGATCTGCGCGGTCGGCAGATTGGCGTATATGGTCCCTCGGGCACCTCGTTCGTGTTGAGCGAGACCCTCAAGGGGGTGGCCGATGTCGAGATCAGACTAGCAACCAATAACCAGCGCCTGATGTTGATGCTCAATGCCGGACGCTTTGGCCAGAACGGCCTGGTGCTGCTCAACCGTGATGTGGCACGGCATCTGGTGGACCACCATCAACTCTATGGCGTGCGCCCGGCGGGGCATCTGGCGGCCATTTCTTACGGCATCGGTTTTTCACGCAAGAAGGTCAGCGAAGTGCAGTTTCAGGCGTTCAATGCCGGGCTGACAACGCTGATAAAAGATGGGCAACTGACGGCCATTCTGCAGCGTTATGGCCTGCAGCCCGTTAATTAGGTGGGCTGGACATTTAATTCGGCTTCGCCATAATTACCTCGCTGATAAAAAGCCGCCTGTTCGAACCGCCTGACAATTGCGCCAAACAGTTGTTTGGCCTGGCAAATATACGTTCAACAGGCCTTGGTTAAACGCTTTGCAGCGCTAACCCATTACGCAACAGCCAACTGATTCACAGCATTGGACGATCCCCCGTCGGGGTTATATCGTGACCAATAACCTCCAGATAACCATGGGTAAACACGTGACGAAAGACGAACTGCGCGCCGAACTCGAGCGCCAGGCGCAGCGTTACAAGGAAGTATACGGCGGGGAAGTTGTTACCTACGCCGCTCAGCCGGACCCCGAACGCAAGCCTTGGCGCAAGAAAGCCAACCTGCTTGACCAGGCCTTCGAGAAAGAAATCGAGAAGATCGAAAAAGATCTACAGGCCAAAAGCGATCAGGCAGGCGACTGATCCAGCCCGGCTCGCGGCCTTAACAGGCCGTTGAAAAAACGTAGGCGA
Organism: Pseudomonas sp. EA_105y_Pfl2_R69; assembly: GCF_963970915.1. NCBI lineage: Bacteria > Pseudomonadati > Pseudomonadota > Gammaproteobacteria > Pseudomonadales > Pseudomonadaceae > Pseudomonas > Pseudomonas sp. EA_105y_Pfl2_R69. Next base: position 941,788 of record NZ_CAXAOO010000001.1, on the reverse strand, counting down.
GGCAGGCAAGGCAAGGCAAGGCAAAAACGGCCGCTACGTAGCGCAGCGGAGTAACAGCCGTAGGCTGGCCCGCAGGGCGAGCGAAGCGAGTCAAAAGCGGAGTTTACGTGCTGTAAATGAGCATTTTGAGGCCGTTTTTAACGCAGTATTGCCAACACAGGTAGTTTTTCAACGGCCTGCTATCGTCCCTTGCCGCCAAGCAGGGACCCCAGCAAGCCACGCACCAGCTGCCGACCGATCTGATTGGCAGCCTGGCGCATCGTCGACTTCAGCACCTGGCCGGCCAGGCCGCCGAGCAGATCCCCCGCGGCACTGCCGATACCGGCGGCCTTGCCGGCTGCAACCGGTTTGTCCTGTGCCGCCTTCTCCCGGGCGGCCTGCTCGGCGCGGGCGCTGAGCAGCTCGTAGGCGGACTCGCGATCGATGGGCTTGTCATAACGCCCACCCAACGGCGACTGGCGAATCAGTGCGACCCGCTCGCTCTCGCTGAGCGGGCCGATGCGCGACTGCGGCGGGGCGATGGCCACCCGCTGGACCATGGCCGGCGTGCCCTTGTCTTCCAGCGTGCCGACCAGGGCCTCGCCGATCCCCAGCTCGGTCAGCGTTGCCAGGGTATCGATCGCGGGGTTGGGGCGAAAACCCTCGGCCACCGCACGCAGGGACTTCTGCTCCTTAGCGGTAAAGGCGCGCAGGCCATGCTGGATGCGCAGGCCGAGCTGAGCCAGCACCTCATCGGGCAGATCGCTGGGCGACTGGGTGACGAAATACACCCCGACGCCTTTCGAACGAATCAGCCGCACCACCTGCTCCAGGCGGTCCTGCAGGGCTTTCGGGGTGTCGGCGAACAGCAGATGAGCCTCATCGAAGAACAGCACCAGCAGCGGCTTGTCGGCATCGCCGCGCTCCGGCAACTGCTCGAACAGTTCGGCCAGCAGCCACAACAGGAAGGTCGCGTAGACCTTGGGGGCTTCGTGCACCAGGCGGCTGGCATCGAGCAGATGAATCCGCCCGCGGCCGTCGCGATCCGGGTGCAGCAGGTCTTCCAGCTGCAATGCCGGTTCGCCGAACAGGGCCTCGCCCCCCTGCTGTTCCAACCCCGCCAGCTTGCGCAGCAGGGCCTGGGAAGAGGTGGAAGTAAACAGCGCACTGTCCTCGCCCAGCACCTCGGGGTGGCTCTTCAGGTGGGCCAGCAGGGCCTTGAGGTCTTTCAGGTCGAGCAGCAGCAGGCCTTCGCGATCGGCCACCTTGAACGCGGCATAGAGGGCCGCCTGCTGGCTGTCGGTCAGCTCCAGCAATGCGCCGATCAGCAGGGGGCCCATCTCGCTCAGGGTGGTGCGTAATGGATGGCCGCTCTGGCCATGCACATCCCACAGGCTCAGCGGGTAGGCCGTCGGCCGATGGCCGAGCCAGGGCATGCTGGCAATCCGCTCGGCCACCTTGCCCTGGGGGCTGCCGGCTGCGCCCAGGCCGCACAGATCGCCCTTCACATCGGCGGCGAATACCGCCACGCCGGCGTCACTGAACCCCTCGATCAACCGTTGCAGGGTCACCGTCTTGCCCGTGCCGGTGGCTCCCGCGATCAGGCCATGCCGATTGGCCAGGCGCAACGACTGGCTGATCGGCTGCCCGTCGACGCCGGCACCCAGCACAAACTGATTAATTTCGGCCATATTGCCATCCTCTCGGTTAAAGCTTTACTGCTGGTATGCCGACACAGTTCCCAACGCCGCATCCTGGCGCAGCGACTGCCTTACATCAGCCAAAGACTGATGCCTGACCTCACCGGACGCAAGAAGCCATGACCAATAACCTGAAATTCAGCCACAAAATTCTACTCGCGGCCTCCCTGGTGGTGCTCTGCGCTTTTGCCCTGTTCACCCTGTACAACGACTACCTGCAACGCAATGCCATCCGCGCCAATCTGGAAAGCTACCTGCATGAGATGGGCAATGTCACCGCCGGCACCATCCAGAACTGGTTGTCGGGGCGCATTCTGCTGGTCGAGAGTACCGCCCAATCGATTGCCCGCGACGCCTCGACCGACAGCCTGACCGGCCTGCTCGAACAGAAAGCCCTGACCTCGACCTTTGCCTTCACCTACCTGGGTAGTGCCGAGGGTGCCTTCACCATGCGTCCGGACGAGAAGATGCCGGCGGACTACGACCCGCGCGTGCGGCCCTGGTACAAGGACGCCATGGCCGCCGGCGGCACCACCCTGACCGAACCCTATGTGGATGCCGCCACCAGCGCGCTGATCATCACCATCGCCACACCCGCCAAGGCGGCGGGCGTGGTCGGCGGCGACCTGAGCCTCAACACCCTGGTCGAGATCATCAATTCCCTAGACTTCAACGGCATCGGCTATGCCTTCCTGGTCAGCGCCGACGGCAAGATTCTGGTGCACCCGGACAAGAGCCTGGTGATGAAGAACCTCGGCGAGGTCTTCCCGCAGAACACCCCGCGCATCGGCAGCGATTTCAGCGAAACCCAGGTCAACGGCGAGACCCGCATCCTGACCTTTGCCCCGGTCAAGGGCCTGCCTTCGGTCAACTGGTATGTCGGCCTGTCCGTGGACAAGACCAAAGCCTATGCGATGCTCAGCGAATTCCGCGCCTCGGCGATCATCGCCACCCTGATTGCCGTGGTGCTGATCATCCTGCTGCTGAGCATGCTGATCCGGGTGCTGATGCAGCCCCTGCTGGTGATGGGCAAGGCCATGGAGGACATCGCCCAGGGTGAAGGCGATCTGACCAAACGCCTGCATATCCAGTCCAATGACGAGTTCGGCCGCCTGGCCACCGCCTTCAACCGTTTCGTCGAGCGTATCCACAGCTCGATTCGGGAAGTCTCCTCGGCCACCAGCCAGGTCAACGAAGTGGCCAAGCTGGTGGTCAACGCCTCCAACTCCTCGATGATCAACTCCGACGAGCAGGCCAGCCGCACCAACAGCGTGGCCGCCGCGATCAATGAATTGGGCGCGGCCGCCCAGGAAATCGCGCGCAATGCCGCCGACGCCTCGACCCAGGCCTCGGATGCCCGCGGCCTGGCCGAAGACGGCCGCCAGGTGGTGGAAAAGACCATCGTCGCGATGAACGAGCTGTCGGCCAAGATCAGCGCCTCCTGCAGCAATATCGAGACCCTGAACGGCAAGACGGTGAATATCGGGCAGATTCTCGAGGTGATCAAAAGCATCTCCCAGCAGACCAACCTGCTCGCCCTCAACGCCGCCATCGAAGCCGCCCGCGCGGGCGAAGCCGGCCGCGGCTTTGCCGTGGTTGCCGACGAGGTACGCAACCTGGCCCACCGCACCCAGGAGTCGGCGCAGGAAATCGAGAAGATGATCGAAGAACTGCAGGTCGGCTCCCGCGAGTCGGTCACCACCATGACCGAGAGCCAGCGCTACAGCGAGGAGAGCGTGGTGATCGCCAACCAGGCCGGCGAACGTCTGGGCAGCGTCACCGCGCGCATCGGTGAGATCGACGGCATGAACCAGTCGGTGGCCACCGCCACCGAAGAACAGACCTCGGTGATCGAATCGCTCAACGTCGACATCACCGAGATCAACACCCTCAACCAGGAGGGCGTGGAGAACCTCAACGCCACCCTGCGCGCCTGTGGCGACCTGGAACAGCAGGCTTCCAGGCTCAAGCAGCTGGTCGACAGCTTCCGCATTTAAACCCGCGCCATGCAAACGGGGCACTCCATGAGTGCCCCGTTGTCATTTCGGCGTGTCGCGCTCGGCCGCCTGTTTATCCCGTTGCAGCTGCCGCCACAACTCGGCGGCCTCGGCAAACTCGGTACCATCCTCGGGGCCCAGGGCCTGCGGATCGTACCGCTGGGTACAACCCTCGCCCACCACGGGCGGGGCTTTGGCGGTGGCTCGCGCCAGCGGATCGTTCATCGCATCGCCTGTTCAAGGTGCGGCGTTTGGCTGATCTGCCCAAACACCTCAGTTAACCAGCAAACGCCCTTCATCGTGCTGGGCGAACTCCTTGACCGCGCGCAGCACATCGCTACGACTGACCTGGCCAACCAGCCGGCCATCCTCGACCACCGGCAGACGCCGCCGGCGACCGCGCAGAAAACGCTCGGAAACCTCGATGATATCGGCCTCGGGCGAAATGACTTCCACCTCGGTGGTCATATAGGCACTGACATCGCCCCCCGCGGACTCGTAATAAGCCCCGGACAGAATGCCGCGCAGACAATCACCCTCGGACAACAGGCCCACCAGATGCCCCTGCCCGTCGACCACAGGCGCGCCGGAGATGCGGTGATCCAGTAACCGGTTGATCGCCGTGAACAGATTCATTTCAGGACGAAAGGTCACCAGATTGCGGGTCATGTAATCGCGCACCTTGATTGACTTGAGCATCAGCGAACTCCTTTGTCATGCACTAAACCGGCCCACGACCTACAACTCAGTCAAACACCACCGTCTTGTTATCGTGCACCAGTACTCTGTCTTCTAAGTGATAGCGTAATCCACGGGACAGCACCATTTTTTCCACATCCTTGCCCAGGCGCACCATCTCTTCAATGCTGTCGCGGTGGCTGACTCGCACCACGTCCTGCTCGATGATCGGCCCGGCATCCAGCTCTTCGGTGACATAGTGCGAAGTGGCTCCGATCAGTTTGACCCCACGTAGCGAGGCCTGGTGATAGGGTTTGGCCCCGACGAAGGACGGCAGAAAGCTGTGATGGATATTGATCACCCGCTGGGAAAACTCGGCGCACAGTTGCGCGGGAAGAATCTGCATATAGCGGGCCAGGACGATCACGTCGGCTCGATGCGCCTTGACCAGGCGCTCCACTTCGGCGAAGGCCACCTGCTTGTCATGCGCATCGACCGGCACATGGAAGTAGGGGATGTTGTGCCACTCGACCATGCTGCGCAGATCGTCATGATTGGAAATAACACAGGGAATGTCACAATCCAGCTCGCCGCTGTGCCAACGATGCAGTAAATCGGCCAGGCAATGGGACTCGCGACTGGCCAGCAGGACCACGCGCTTCTTCTGCGCCGAATCGGTAACCCGCCACTCCATGGAAAACTCGCGGGCAATAGGCGCAAAGGCTTGGTGAAAGCCGTCAAGTTCGAACGGCAGCGAGTCGGCGCGAATCTCGTGGCGCATAAAGAACCAGCCACTCTGATTGTCCGAATGATGACTGGCCTCGGTAATCCAGCCGTTATAGGTGGCCAGAAAGTTACTGACCTTGGCCACGATACCGACCCGATCGGGGCAGGCGATGACCAGTCGAAAAGTGCGCATGTAACACTCCGCCGCTTGCATAAAGGCGGCCATTCTAGCCACAGCGCAGGAAAACTGCAGTACTCCTGCACACTGCAGCACGATCGTCCCAGTGAACCGCAACATTTATCGGCAGCGTTACTCTCGATTCGTCCTGCACTATTTAAATGCTGCCCCCACGGATAACCGCGAATATCCAGCGCCGCGGCAATCACCGACAACTGCAAGGGATTAATTGCCGGTCAATTAGGGCTAATTGAAAACACCCACTCTGGAAAATTTCGACAAAGCGGTTTACTTGTGAAAAGTGCCTGACTATTATCAAACCACTTAGTCATCCTTTTTCGAATATTAAGGTAAGCCACATGTCGCTGATCAACGAATACCGCGCCACAGAAGAAGCCATCAAAGAACTGCAAGAGCGCCTGAAAAACCTGTCGCAAGATGACAAGCTGAAAAAAGAGCTCGAGTTCGAAGGCAAACTGCGCACCCTGATGGGCGAATATCAGAAGTCCCTGCGCGACATCATTGCCATGCTCGACCCGGATGCCAAGAGCAGCAAGGCGACCCGCGCGGCCAAGCCCGCCGGCACCAAGCGCGCGCGCAAGGTCAAGCAGTACAAGAACCCCAACACCGGTGAAGTGATCGAAACCAAAGGTGGCAACCACAAGACCCTGAAAGAGTGGAAAGCCAAGTGGGGCGGCGACGTGGTAGAAGGCTGGGCAACCCTGCTGGACTAAGCAGCGACCCAAGCAACCAATACCAATAAAAAACGCCAGCATTGCTGGCGTTTTTTATTGGCTGGAGCACAGCGATTGGCTGCCGTCTTTACCCGTTACAGGGCATAACGCTGACGCAACTGTTCGGCATAGTTACGCCACTCGCTTAACACCGCCTGCTGCCCGGCCGGTACTCCATCGAATACGGCGTCCAGGGCCTGGGTAAAATCCGCCAGGGTATTGGGCGCGCCATATTCCGCCTGACTTAAACGTTGCCGGCAGAATGCCTGCCACTGCTGCTGCTCGCCCTCACTCAAACTCGCTGGAAAGTTGCGCGCCCGGTAGCGAAACAGCAACTCCGGCAAACGCCCATCGTCAAATGGCCAGGCCTGCTGGCCGAGGCGCTGCGGGTCGGCCAGCCGCACCTGCTCACATAAACGCCGGTCGCGATCGCCGATAAACCCCTGGTACAACTGTTGTTCCGGGTCCGGGTTCGGTGCGAACTGTTCCTCGCCATATACCTCGGCGAGTTTGTCCTGCCACTGCGCCGCGTGCGTGCGCAATTGTTCGGCCCGGGCCTGATAGCCGGGCATATCCAATTGCAGGCGCTGAATATCGGCATCGCGCAATACCGACAAGGGGGCCAATACCGGACAGCGATTGATATGCAGCAACTTCAGCGGTACCGGCAACTCGCCTTCGGCCAAATTCTCGCGGCGGGTATACAAGCGTTGCTGCAGGGTGGCCGCTGTTTCATTGAGCAGGGGCGAAATATCGCCATGCAGGTCGCACACGATCAGCGCATTGCGGTTGCGCGGGTGCCAGGCCAGGGGCAAGACCAGGGCCAGATAATGCCGGGCCCCGGCAAAGCGCCCGGAGACATGCACCAGCGGCTGCAACAGGCGCACCTGATCGAGCACCCGCTGCTTGCTGCGCAGCTGGTACAGGTAGTCATACAGCCTGGGTTGCTTGCTGCGCAGCAAGCGGGCCAGGGCGATGGTCGCGCGCACATCGGACAGGGCATCGTGGGCCTGGCCATGGGCAATGCCGTTGGCCGCGGTCAGGCGCTCCAGCTTGAGCGTCACGCGTCCGTCTTCTTCGGGCCAGACGATGCCCTCGGGGCGCAGTGCATAGGCGCAGCGCACCAGGTCGATCAGATCCCAGCGACTGTTACCGCCCTGCCATTCGCGGGCATAGGGGTCGAAAAAATTGCGATACAGGCTGTAGCGCGTCACCTCATCGTCGAAACGCAAACTGTTGTAACCCACCCCGCAGGTACCCGGCTGCGCCAGCTCGGCATGTATCCGGGTCATGAATTCGGCTTCACTCAAGCCCTGCTCGGCCAGCCGGCCCGGGGTAATACCGGTAACCAGGCACGCCGCCGGATGGGGCAGGATGTCCTCGCTGGGCTGGCAGTAGATATTCAGCGGCTCGCCGATTTCGTTGAGGTTTTCGTCGGTGCGAATCCCGGCCACCTGCAGCGGGCGGTCGCGGCGCGGGTCGATGCCAGTGGTTTCGTAGTCGTACCAAAAGAGACTGGAGCTCACGGTTTTGTCCTGAGTGGGAGGCACGGGCAGTCTAACAGGCCAGGCTCGCCGCGGGCCTTCCGGGCCGGCACGCAGTGCCACGGCAAGTCCCGTGCGCTTGTGGCCGGAGCAAGCGGCGGCTAGAGTAAGCCCCTGCCCCTCACTCTCGAACAAGGACGCCGCCATGAGTGATACCCCCGTCAGCAATCCCTACGCCGCCCCCATCAGCGCCCTGCAGGAATCGCCCCGCGATCTGCGGGTACCGAGCATCGAAGAAGCCCTGAGTCGCGGCTACGACTTCACCATCGGCGAGTTGCTGAGCGAGGCCTGGCAACGTACCAAGGGCACAAAAGGCATCATCGTCGGCGGTTTCCTGCTGTTCTATACGGTGATGATGGTCGCCTCCCTGGCCCTCGGCGGCCTCGTCGCCCTGCTCGGCCTGGCCAGCGACAGCCTAGTGCTCGGCACCGTGGTGGAAATCGTGGTGGGTCTCTTCGCCTCGGCCCTGGCCTACCCCTTTATGGCCGGGATCGGCATGGTCGGCATCCGCCGTGCGGCCGACCAGAACATCAGCTTCAACGAGATTTTCAGCCACTTCGGCCGCAGCGTGCCGATCCTGATTACCGCGATCGCCTGCCCTGTGCTGATCTACCTCGGCATGATCCTGCTGATCATCCCCGGCATCTACCTGGCCATCGCCTATATGCTGGCGATTCCGCTGGTGGTCGAACGCGGGCTGTCGCCCTGGCAGGCCATGGAAGCCTCGCGCAAGGCCGTCGGCCAGCGCTGGTTCAAGATATTCGGCCTGTTTCTGCTGCTCGGCCTGATCGTCATGATCAGCGCCATTCCCCTGGGCATCGGCCTGGTCTGGAGCATGCCGCTGCTGATGATTGCCATCGGCATCCTCTACCGCACCATCTTCGGCGTGCTGCCAGCGCCCCAATAAGTGTCCCTCGCACCGGGTCGGCTGACTGACCCGGTTGCTTCCCTGTCCGCTGCTGGCTAGCATCGGGCTTTCCTCGACGCAGTCTGCCGATGCCGCTCAGCTCAATTTCCTATCCAGCCCCCGTCCAGCGCCCGCTGCTGGATACCCGCTATCAAGTGGAAACCCCGGAAGGCATCGACCTGATCCTGCGCCCAGCCGGCCTGGTACCACGCGCCTTGGCTTTCGCTATCGATCTGCTGATCCGCGGGGCGCTGCTGGCCGTGCTGTTTGCCGTGCTGGCCCTGCTCGGCCAGTTCGGCATGGGCCTGGGTACCATCCTGCTGTTCCTGGTGACCTGGTGGTACATGGTGCTGTTCGAGGTGCTCAATCAGGGCCGCTCGCCGGGTAAGCAGCTGATGGGGCTGCGGGTGATCCATGACGACGGCACCCCAATCGGCTGGGCGGCATCCCTGACCCGCAACCTGTTGCGCTTCGTCGACATGCTGCCGTTTGCTTACGCCCTGGGCATTCTCAGCTGCCTCAATCATCTCGCCTTCAAACGCCTGGGCGATATCGCGGCCGGCACCCTGGTGGTCTACCGCGACAGCCCCGCCAGCGCGCCCCAGCTACCGGCGGCCGAGGCTCTGCGCGCGCCATTCAGCATGGACCTGAGCGAACAACGCGCCCTGCTCGGCTTCGCCGAACGCGCCGAGTCTCTCTCCAGCGCGCGCCGTCTGGAGCTCGCGGGGATACTGGCCGAACCGCTGCAGGTGCCGCCCGAACAGGCCGAGCAGCGGATCAATGGCATCGCCCGCGGCCTGCTGGGGCCGACATGAAGCAGAGTCTTTTCGAGGGCCAGCACCAGAGCGCCTGGCAGGCCTTCAGCGCGCAACTCGATGCCCTAGAGCGCGGCAAGGCCGACAGCCAGCAATGCCAGAGCTTCGCCGCCGACTACCGACGCCTGTGCCAGCATCTGGCCCTGGCCCAGAGCCGCGGCTACAGCAGCCATCTGATCGAGCACCTGCAGCAGCTGGCCATGCGCGGTCACCAGCAGTTCTATCGCCACCGCAGCCCACTGGGCGGGCAGTTGCTCGGTTTTATCCTGGCCGGGTTTCCGCGCCTGGTGCGGCGCGAATGGCCTTTCGTCGTCGCCGCCAGCCTGCTGTTCTTCGGCAGCCTGCTGGCCATGGGCCTGCTGGTCTACCTGGTACCCGAGCTGGTCTACAGCCTGATCGGCACCGAGCAGGTGGCCGAGATGGAGCAGATGTACGACCCCGACGCCCGGCGTATCGGCCGCTTCGGCGAGCGCGACTCCGGCGACGACTGGATGATGTTCGGCTACTACATCATGAACAACATCGGCATCGCCTTTCAGACCTTTGCCAGCGGCCTGCTGCTCGGCCTGGGCAGCCTGTTCTTCCTGCTGTTCAACGGCCTGATGATTGGCGCGGTGGCCGGCCATCTGACGCAGATCGGCTACGGCGAAACCTTCTGGTCCTTCGTGGTCGGTCACGGAGCCTTCGAGCTGACCGCCATCGCCCTGGCCGGAGCCGCCGGTCTGAAGCTCGGCTGGGCGCTGCTGGCCCCCGGCCGCCTGCCCCGGGGCGAAGCCCTGCGCCTGGCGGCCGGGCACAGCGTGCGACTGATCGGTGGGGTGATCCTGTTTCTGCTGCTGGCCGCCTTTATCGAGGCCTACTGGTCGTCCATGAGTCTGGCCAGCCCCTTGGTCAAATACTGGGTGGGAGCCGGCCTCTGGCTGCTTGTGCTGGCCTATCTGCTGCTGGCCGGCCGAGGTGCCCATGCGCCTGACTGATGCCAGCGTGGCTATTCGCCCGCGCAGCGCCTGGGAAGCCATGGACCTCGGCGTGCTGCTGGCCAAGCAGCACGCCGGCCTGCTGATGGCCAGCTGGGCGCTGGTCACCCTGCCGATCTTCGCCCTACTGTGCGGGCTTCTGTGGCAGTACCCGAGCTGGGCGCTGCTGCTGTTCTGGTGGCTGAAGCCAGCCTATGAACGCCTGCCGCTGTTTATCCTTTCCCGCGCCCTGTTCGGGGCCACCCCCAGCCTCAAGCAGGCGCTCGGGGCCATGCCCGGGTTGCTCAGGCCGCAACTGCTGGCCAGCCTGACCTGGCGACGCCTGAGCCCGACGCGCAGCTTCGACCTGCCGGTGATGCAGCTCGAGGGCCTGGCCGGCAAGGAACGCAACCAGCGCCTGATCGTCCTCGGCCAGCGCGACGCCGGCGGGGCCAGCTGGCTGACCCTGGTCGGCATCCACCTGGAAATGGCGCTGTGGTTCGGCCTGATCGGCCTGTTCTATATGCTCCTGCCGGCACAGGTGGAACTCGACTGGAGCTGGCAAAGCCTGATCAATGCCGCCAGCGGCGACTGGCTCTGGCTGGAGCACCTGTCCAACCTGCTCTACGTGCTGGTCCTGATCGTCTGGGAGCCCGTCTACGTCGCCTGCGGTTTCACCCTCTACCTGAACCGTCGCACCGCATTGGAGGCCTGGGACATCGAACTGGCGTTCCGCCGCCTGCGCCAGCGCCTGAGCGGCATTACCTCGGCCCTGCTGCTGGCTGCCGGCCTGTTGTTGCTGCAACTGCCCAACAGCGCCATGGCGGCCGCCAGCAGCTGCCCCCTGCCGGTTGAAGACCCCATGGGCCCGCAGGCACCGCGCCTGCTCAAGCAACCCCTGAACAGCCAGGCGGCGCAGCAGAGCATCGCCCAACTGCTCGACCAGCCGCCCTTCGAACACCACGAGAGCGTAACCCGCTGGCGCTTCGGCGACGCCGCCGAGGAGCCCGATGAAGCAGACGCCGAGGCCCTGCGCGAGTGGCTGGAAAGGTTCTTCAAACTCAGCGAAATGTGGAAAAGCGTCGAGGCCGTGGCGCTGTTCTTCGAAGTGCTGCTGTGGGCCGCCCTGTTCAGCCTGATCGCCTGGCTGCTGTGGCGTTATCGCGAATGGCTGCGCACCTTTGCCGGTCGCCTCAACCTGCCGCGCCTCCACCAACCTGCGCCTCCCGAGCAGTTGTTCGGCCTGGAAGTAACGCCCCAGAGCCTGCCGGCGGATATCGCCGGCGAGGTCGAACGGCTCTGGGACGAACAGCCCCGCGCCGCCCTGGGCCTGCTCTACCGCGCCCTGCTCAGCCGCATGCTGCACGAGCAGCGTCTGCCGCTGAAAAGCTCGCACACCGAGGCCGAAGTGCTGCGCCTGGTACAGGGCCTCGAGCAGGCGCAGTTGAGCCGCTTCAGCCAGGCCCTGACCCAGCACTGGCAAAACCTCGCCTACGGCCATCGTCTGCCCCCGGCGGCGCTCAAACAGAGCCTGTGCACGGCCTGGCGCAAGCTGTTCGAACAAGGGGTGCAGGCATGACCCGGCGCACCCAGTTGCTGCTCGGCGTAGCCCTGCTGCTGGCCCTTGGCTGGCTGGGCAGCTACCTGCTGGGCCGCCTCGAACCCTACGAAGAAACCATCAGCCACGGCCCCGCCCCCGAAGCTCAGGCCAACCCCTACCTGGCCGCCGAACACTTCTTGCGCCTACAGGGCCTGCAGGTGCAACGCGCCGATGGCCTGGAGGTATTGCACGACCTGCCGAGCAGCGGGCAGACCCTGCTGCTGCTCGCTGACCGCACCCGCATGACGCCGAAACAGGCCGAACGCCTGCTGGCCTGGACGGCCAAGGGCGGGCATCTGCTGTTTGTCGCCGAGCGGCTGTGGGACGAGGAAGACGGCAAAAGCGGCGACCTGCTGCTCGACAGCCTGGGTATCCAGCAATATCAGAGCGAAGAACTCGACGAAGACGAGGCCGACACAGAGGCGGATGACGCCGAGCCTGTCGAACAAGCACCGGCAGAGGCGGTCGAGCCGGCTGAAGACGACAACCTCTACCCGGAGCTGACCCAGCTCTATCTGGAAAACGAGGAGGCTCCGGCCTACTTCGGCTTCGACACCGACTTCCACCTCTACGATGCCGAGAACCGCGCCCATGCCTGGGCCAACAGCGATGCCGCCACCCACCTGCTACAGCTCTACCACGGCGACGGCCTGGTCAGCGTGGTCAGCGACAGCTGGATCTGGCAGAACCGCGCGATCGGCGAATACGACAACGCCTGGCTGCTCTGGTACATGAGCCAGGACAGCCAGGTGACCCTGCTCTACCGCGCCGAACGGGACGACCTGTTCAGCCTGCTGCTGCGCCATTTCCCCCTGGCCCTGGCCGCCCTGGCGCTGCTCCTGGCGTTTACCCTGTGGCACCTGGGCGTGCGCCAGGGCCCGCTGCTGTTACCCGCCAGCCGCGACCGTCGGCAACTGCAGGAACACCTGCGCGGCAGCGCCGACTTCCTGCTCCGCCATGGCGGCCAGCGCAGCCTGCTGCAAGGCTTGCAACAGGACATCCAGCGCCGCGCCCGGCATCGTCACCCCGGCTTCGAACGCCTCGGCGTCGCCGAACAATGGCAGGCCCTCAGTCGCCTGAGCCGCCAGCCGTCCAGCTTTATCAGCCACGCCATGCGGCCGTTGCCCACACAACGGCTGAGCGCCGCCGACTTCACCCGTCAGGTCGCCAACCTGCAAACCCTCAGGAATGCCCTATGAGCGAATACACACCCGAACAGCCGGACAGCGAACTCGAACCCGCTGCCGTCGCCGCCGAGCCTGCCGCTCCTGAAGCAGCGGTCGTGGCCCCCGCCGCCGCTCCGGCAGCCGCCGCGGCCAGCCCGAACGTGCAGCGCCAGCGCGCCAGTCAGCTGGCCCAGGCGCTACGCACCGAGCTGCAGAAGGCCCTGATCGGCCAGACGGCGGTGATCGACGATGTGCTCAGCGCCCTGATTGCCGGCGGCCATGTGCTGATCGAAGGCGTGCCCGGCCTGGGCAAGACTCTGCTGGTACGCGCCCTGGCGCGCTGCTTCGGCGGCGAGTTCGCGCGCATCCAGTTCACCCCGGACCTGATGCCCAGCGATGTCACCGGCCACGCCGTGTACGACATGCAGAGCGAGCAGTTCAAACTGCGCAAGGGCCCGGTGTTCACCAACCTGCTGCTGGCCGACGAGATCAACCGCGCTCCGGCCAAGACCCAGGCCGCCCTGCTGGAAGTCATGCAGGAACGTCAGGTCACCCTGGAAGGCCGCGCCCTCGGCGTGCCGCTGCCCTTTATGGTGCTGGCCACGCAGAACCCGATCGAGCAGGAAGGCACCTACCCGCTGCCGGAAGCCGAGCTGGACCGCTTTATGCTCAAGCTGCGCATGGACTATCCCGAGCAGAACGAAGAGCTGAACATGGTGCGCCAGGTGGCCCGCTCGAGCAAAGCCGACATGCTCGAAGTCACCCCGCTGCGCACTCTGCTGCAGGCCCGCGACGTGCAGGCGCTGCAGAAGATCGCCAGCGACCTGCCGATCGACGAACAGGTGCTCGACTACGCCGTGCGCATCGCCCGCGCCACCCGCAGCTGGCCGGGCCTGAGCATCGGGGCCGGGCCCCGCGCCTCGATCGCCCTGGTGCGTTGCGGCCGTGCCCGCGCCCTGCTGCGCGGCGGCGACTTCGTGCTCCCCGACGACATCAAGGGCTGCGCCCTGGCCGTGCTACGCCATCGCGTACGACTGTCGCCGGAACTGGATATCGAAGGCCTGGCAGTCGATCAGGTGCTGCAGCAACTGCTCGACCAGGTACCGGCACCGCGCCTATGAAACCGGCATTGGAAGGCACCCGGGCATGAAACCATCGCCTCTGCTGCTGGCCCTGCTGGCCGGCCTGCTCGCCCTGGGCATCCTCCTCGGAGTGTGCAGCGCCCTGGCCGTGACGCTGCCGGCCAGCGTCGCCACCCTCGGCTGGGGCCTGCTGCTGGCGTTGCTCGGCCTGGCTCTGGTCGACGCCCTGCGCCTGCGCCTGCTGCCCTCGCCACGCCTCGAACGCCAGCTGCCCGGCAACCTGCCCCTGGGGCGCTGGAGCGAAGTACAGCTGTGCTTGCACCACGACTACGGCAACGCCCTGCAGGTGCAGGTGTTCGACCACCTACCCGGGGAGATGGCCTTCGAGCACCTGCCACTCAGGGTCGACCTGCATCCGGGGGAAATGACCCGGGTCAGCTACCGGGTACGCCCGCTGCTGCGCGGGCATTTTCACTTTCCCCGGTGCGAGGTCAGCCTGCCCAGCCCCATGGGCCTGTGGCGCGCCCGGCGTTACCTGCCGGTCAGCGGCGAAACCCGCGTCTACCCGGATTTCGCCCGCCTGTATGGCGCGCAGCTGATGGCGGTGGACGACTGGATCAGCCAGCTCGGGGTGCGCCAGCAGCCGCGGCGCGGCCTGGGCCTGGAGTTTCACCAGCTGCGCGAATTTCGCGACGGCGACACCCTACGGCAGATCGACTGGAAGGCCACCGCGCGCAAGCGCACGCCGATTGCCCGCGAATACCAGGACGAGCGCGACCAGCAGATCATCTTCCTGCTCGACTGTGGGCGGCGCATGCGCAGCCAGGACGGCGAGCTGTCGCACTTCGACCATGCCCTCAATGCCTGCCTGCTGCTCAGCTACGTGGCTCTGCGCCAGGGCGATGCGGTCGGCCTGGCGACCTTTGCCGGCGCACCGCGCTTCCTCTCTCCGGTCAAGGGTCAGGCCCAGCTCAATGTGCTGCTCAACGCCCTGTACGACCTGCACTGCACCCAGCAGCCGGCGGACTTCGCTGCCGCCGTGAACAACCTGCTCAGCCGACAGCGCCGCCGCGCCCTGGTGGTGCTGGTAACCAACCTGCGCGATGAGGACGATCAGGCGCTGCTCGGTGCGGTCAAGCGCCTGAGCCGCCAGCACCGGGTACTGGTCGCCAGCCTGCGCGAAGAAGTGCTCGACAGCCTGCGCCAGCGACCTGTGGAGGATTTCGCCAGCGCCCTGGACTACTGCGGCACCCTGGATTACCTCAACGCCCGTGCCGGCCTGCATGAACGCCTGAGCGCCCACAAGGTGCCGGTGCTGGATGCCCGCCCCAGCGAGCTGGGGCCACAGTTGGTGAGCAGCTATCTGGCCTGGAAAAAAGCCGGGGTACTTTAAAAACTGCCTCGGTTATGTGACTAGGGTGCACCGTTCTCACCAGCCCAGACGGCAGGCTCTTGGTGCGCATGGCGCACCCTACAACGGCAGGCTGGCGCAGCGCCCGGCAGACCTGGAGGCGAACAAGCGGTAAGCACCGCGAGTGCGCAGCCTTAGCACAAATGGCCTGTCAGCCCAGGGCTTTTTCGATCGCCAGGATCAGCACCGGATCGTCAGGCGTGGTACGCGGGGAGAAGCGCGCCAGCACGCGGCCGTCGTGGCCGACCAGGAATTTTTCGAAGTTCCAGGTGATATCGCCGGGAAACTCGGCCCCCTCGCCCGCCAGCAGACGATACAGCGGGTGACGCTCGGGACCGTTGACCTCCAGCTTGCTGCCCAGAGGGAAGCTCACGCCGTAGTTGAGGCTGCAGAACTCGCGAATCGCCTCATCACTGTCCGGCTCCTGCCCGGCAAACTGGTTGCACGGCAGGCCCAGCACGCTGAAACCCTGGGCCTTGTACTGCTGATAGAGCTTTTCCAGGCCGGCGTACTGCGGTGTCAGGCCGCACCTGGAGGCGACATTGACCACCAGCACCACCTGCCCCTTGAAGGGAGCCAGCGGCAGCTCCTGACCATCCAGCGCACGCAGATTGAGGTCGTGAAAGGCACTCATGGCTAACTCCTCGATAACACTGAAATCGCGCGTAGCAGACAAAAAAGGCGCCTATCTGAAGGCGCCTTTCTGATGTTTCAGCTTAGCAGTCGATTGCCCGAGAGGAACGACCATAAGTCGACTCGCTCCACAGCTTACCCGCTACTAATGACCTCGCGAGCTAGAGTCAGGCTAGGCAAAGATGGGCGAGGAAGCGGAGTTTACTGGTGTAAATGAGCAGTACTCGCTTCGCTCGCCCTTCGGGCCGCACTGACGTACGTTAGCCGCAAGCGGCTTTCCGAGCCCAGCTTTAACGCCGCCTGACCGACGCGCAGCAGGTCAAGCGAAGACTTAGTGGTGATGACCGCCTTCGCCATGGATATGCCCATGGGCCACTTCTTCTTCGCTGGCATCGCGCACGCTGACGACCTTGACCTTGAAGTTCAGGCGCTGGCCAGCCAGGGGGTGGTTGCCGTCGACGATCACGTCGTCGCCGTCCAACTCACGGATGGTAACGATCTGCATGCCACCGTCCGGGCCGGAGGCGTGGAACTGCATGCCGACTTCCAGCTCGTCGACGCCTTCAAACATCGAACGGTTGAGGGTGGCCACCAGTTCGGCGCTGTATTCGCCGTAGGCATCTTCCGGCTCGACGGAAACGTCCAGCTCGTCGCCAACCTGCTTGCCCAGCAGGGCTTTTTCCAGGCCGCCGATGATGTTACCGGCACCGTGCAGATAAACCAGCGGCGCGCCGCCTGCGGAACTATCGATCACCTCACCGGCGTCGTTAGTCAGGGTATAGTCGATGGAGACGGCCTTTTGTGCGGCGATCAGCATGGGGCAGGACCTTTTGCTTGGAATTAAAGAACGTGCAAGTTTACCCAAGGGCAAGCGCGAAAGCGAACCGCGTGCAGACGGACGGCCCGGTGCGCCTGCTTGATTTCCGTCAGGACGAGCACGGCGATTGGCTGGCAGTCTTGTCCTGCGGCCATACTCAGCACCTGCGCCACCAGCCGCCCTGGCAGAACCGTGCCTGGGTCATGGACGCCGAACAGCGCCTGGCACGTATCGGCGAGCACTTTGACTGCGGCTGGTGCGCCGCCGACCATCAGGGTGCCGAGGCCGGCACCGATCACGCGCTCAGCGCCTCAAGCAAGGAACCTTAAATGCCGGCACGCAATATCCTGGTGATCAACTGCGGCAGCTCATCGATCAAATTTGCCCTGCTCAACGAAACCCACAGCGACTTCATCCTCAGCGGCCTGGCCGAGCGCCTCGGTAGCCCGGATGCGCAGTTGCATTGGCAACGCGACGGGGAAAAGGACAGCCTGATCCTGCCCAATGCCGATCACCGCGTCGCCCTGGCCCAGGTGCTGCCGCTGGTGCAGAGCGCCGCTGGCGGCCAGCTGCACGGTATCGGTCATCGGGTGGTGCATGGCGGCGAACACTTCAGCGCCGCCTGTCGTCTGGATGCCCTGAGCCTGAACGCCATTCGCAGCACCGTGCCCCTGGCCCCACTGCATAACCCGGCCAACCTGCTGGGCATCGAAGCGACCATCAAACTGTTTCCCAGCCTGCCCCAGGTGGCGGTGTTCGATACCGCCTTCCACCAGACCCTGCCCGAACACGCCTACCGCTACGCGCTGCCGGAATACCTGTACCGCGAGCATGGGGTGCGCCGCTACGGCTTCCATGGCACCAGCCACCGCTATGTCAGCCAGCGCGCCGCCGAACTGGCCGGCCTGCCCATCGGTAACAGCAGCTGGCTGGTGGCCCACCTGGGCAATGGCTGTTCGACCTGCGCCATAGTCGATGGCCAGAGCCGCGACACCAGCATGGGCCTGACCCCGCTGGAGGGCCTGGTGATGGGCACCCGTAGCGGCGATGTCGACCCCAACCTGCACAGCCACCTGGCGCGCACCCTGGGCTGGAGCCTGGAGCAGATCGAAACCCTGCTCAACAAGGACAGCGGCCTGCTCGGTCTGTCCGGCCTGTCCAACGATATGCGCAGCCTGGAGCAGGCCCGTGAACAGGGCCACCCCGGTGCCACTCTGGCCATCGAGGTGTTCTGCTACCGCCTGGCCAAGTCCCTGGCGGCCATGAGCTGTGCCCTGCCGCGACTCGACGGGCTGATTTTCACCGGTGGCATCGGCGAAAATTCGCCGCTGATCCGCAGCATGACAGTCGCCCACCTCAAGCTGCTGGGCCTGGCCCTCGACGACCGGGCCAACGCCAGCACAGTGCGCGGCGTCAGTGGGGTGATCCAGGCCCATGGCCATCCGCGCGTAATGGTCGTGCCGACCAACGAAGAGCGTCAGATCGCCCTCGACACCCTGGAACTGCTTGAAGCCTGAGCTGTAGGAGCGGGTCATACCCGCGACAGAGGCCAGCAACATTTCGCGGGCATGGAACTAGGCGTCCCCCCCGCTCCTACGACATAAAGGAAGACCCATGCACACCTTCTTTATCGCCCCCACCGACTTCGGTGTCGGCCTGACCTCGATCAGCCTGGGCCTGGTCGGTGCCCTGGAGCGGACCGGCCTCAAGGTCGGCTTCTTCAAGCCCATTGCCCAGCCCCATCAGGGCGACCTTGGCCCGGAGCGTTCCAGCGAGCTGATCGCCCGCACCCACGGCCTGAATTCGCCCAAGCCCCTGGCCCTGGCCCATGTCGAACGCATGCTCGGCGATGGCCAGCTGGACGAGCTGCTCGAGGAGATCATCAACCTGTACCACCAGGCCGCCGCCGACAAGGACGTGGTGATAGTCGAAGGCATGGTGCCGACGCGCCAGGCCAGCTACGCGGCGCGGGTCAACTTCCACCTGGCCAAGAGCCTGGATGCCGAGGTGATCCTGGTCTCGGCCCCGGAACAGGAAAGCCTCGGCGAACTGAGCGACCGGATGGAGATCCAGGCCCAGCTGTTCGGCGGGCCGCAGGACCCCAAGGTGCTCGGCCTGATCCTCAACAAGGTGCGCAGCGAGGACAGCCTGGAGGCCTACGCCAATCGCCTCAAGGAACTCTCGCCGCTGCTCAAGACCGATGATTTCCGCCTGCTCGGCTGCATCCCCTGGCAGGACGAGCTGAACGCCCCGCGTACCCGCGACATCGCCGACCTGCTCGGCGCGCGGGTGCTCAATGCCGGCGACTACGAACAGCGGCGCATGCTCAAGATCGTGCTCTGTGCCCGCGCCGTGGCCAACACCGTGCAGCTGCTCAAGCCCGGCACCCTGGTGGTAACGCCCGGCGATCGCGACGACATCATCCTCGCCGCCAGCCTGGCGGCGATGAACGGCATGCCCCTGGCCGGCCTGCTGCTGTGCAGCGACTTCGTTCCCGACCCACGGATCATGGAGCTGTGCCGCGGCGCGCTGCTGGGCGGTTTGCCGGTGATGACCGTGAGTACCGGCTCCTACGACACCGCCACCAACCTCAACCGCCTGAACAAGGAAATCCCGGTGGACGACAAGGAGCGCGCCGAGACGGTGGCCAACTTCGTCGCCGGCCATATCGACCATGAGTGGCTGTTCGCCCGCTGCGGCACCCCGCGCGAACTGCGCATGTCGCCGTCGGCGTTTCGCTACCAGCTGGTGCAACGGGCCAAGGCGGCGAACAAGCGCATCGTCCTGCCGGAAGGCAGCGAGCCGCGCACCGTCAAGGCGGCGGCGATCTGCCAGGCCCGCGGCATTGCCCAGTGCGTGCTGCTGGCCAAGCCGGATGAGGTGTACGCGGTGGCCAGGGCGCAGGGTATCGAGCTGCCCGAGGGGCTGGAGATTCTCGATCCGGACCTGATCCGCGAACGCTATGTCGCCCCCATGGTCGAGCTGCGCAAGGGCAAAGGGCTGAATGCGCCCATGGCCGCCGCCCAGCTGGAAGACACCGTGGTGCTGGGCACCATGATGCTGGCCCTGGACGAGGTCGACGGCCTGGTGTCGGGGGCCATTCACACCACCGCCAACACCATTCGCCCGGCATTGCAGCTGATCAAGACCGCACCGGGCTACAAGCTGGTGTCCTCGGTGTTCTTTATGCTGCTGCCGGACCAGGTGGTGGTGTACGGCGATTGCGCGGTCAACCCCGACCCGACGGCTGCGGAACTGGCGGAAATCGCCCTGCAGAGCGCCGCCTCGGCAAGCGCCTTCGGCATCCCGCCGCGGGTGGCGATGCTCAGCTACTCCACCGGCGAGTCGGGCACCGGCGAGGAAGTGGAGAAAGTTCGCGAGGCCACCCGCCTGGCCCGGCAACTGGCCCCCGACCTGCTGCTCGACGGCCCGCTGCAGTACGACGCGGCCGCCATCGACAGCGTCGGCCGGCAGAAGGCACCGGGCAGCCCAGTGGCGGGGCGCGCCACGGTATTCGTCTTCCCCGACCTGAACACCGGCAACACCACCTACAAGGCGGTGCAACGCAGCGCCGACTGCGTCAGCGTCGGCCCCATGCTGCAGGGGCTGCGCAAACCGGTCAACGACCTGTCCCGTGGTGCCCTGGTCGACGACATCGTCTATACCATCGCCCTGACCGCGATCCAGGCCGCCAACCTGCCCCAGTAGAGCCCTGGGCCGAGGAATTTCACCGCCTGGGCCGGCGAATGACGGGAACAGGCAGCGATTGGTGGCGAACGCCGGCATTTCGAAAGGCTTGCAGTTCGGTGCGCAGCGGTTAACCTGTGCGCCGACCGATCCGTGGTGGAAAACCGCGGGCATAGATAAGCCGGGTACCCGGGCTGCGCAAACGCCTGACACGCAGCCTGCGCCCATTTTCGGAGGCACCTGCCCCCATGTTGCACGCTCTCCCTGCCCCGCTGCGCGGCCTGCTGGCCGGCCTGCTGCTGGCCATCAACACCCTGTTCTGGTGCTGGCCGCTGTTTATCCTGGCCTTGCTCAAACTGCTGCTGCCGATCCCGGCAATGCAGCGGCTGTGCCGCTTTCTGATGCACGCCATTGCCGAGTTCTGGATCTCCAGCAACAAGTTCTGGATGAACCTGGTGGGCCGGATCGAATGGGACGTCGCCGGGCTCGAGGGCTTCGACAAACAGCACTCCTACCTGGTGACCAGCAACCACCAGAGCTGGGTGGACATCCTGGTGCTGCAATACCAGCTCAACCGGCGCATGCCGCTGCTCAAGTTCTTCCTCAAGCAGGAGCTGATCTGGGTACCGGTGATCGGCCTGTGCTGGTGGGCCCTGGAGTTCCCCTTTATGCAGCGCTTCAGCAAGGAATACCTGGCCAAGTATCCGGAAAAGCGCGGCCAGGACCTGGCCACCACGCGCAAGGCCTGCGCGCGCTACAAAACCAACCCGGTCTCGGTATTCAACTTCCTCGAAGGCACCCGCCTGTCGCCGCACAAGCATGCGCAACAGCAGTCACCTTTCCAGCACCTGCTCAAGCCCAAGGCAGGCGGCATCGCCTTCGTTCTCGACGCCATGGGCGAGCAGCTGCACAGCATCGTCAACGTCACCATCCACTACCCGCAGGGCAACCCGGGCTTCTGGGACCTGCTCTGCGGGCGTATCGACAAGGTGGTGGTGCGCCTGCAGCAGCTGCCGATTCCCGCGGAGTTTATCGGCGGCAACTACGACCAGGACGAAACCTATCGCCTGCACTTCCAGCAGTGGGTCAACCAACTGTGGCTGGACAAGGACGCCGAACTGGAAGCACTCAAGCAGCGTTTCGCCCCGGCCTAAAGGCTGCCGCCCGGGCTATGGGCCGACGGGCGACAGGGATTCGCAGGCGATCCCCTGCCGCCCAGACGCCGCGCTGTCGCGCCGCGAACTGGAGGCAATAGTGTCTATCAGCTTGTGGGTACCTGTAGGAGAGGCTGGGCGGCACTCCGCCATGGCCGCGATGGGTTTCGCGGGCATGGTCCGCTCCTACAGTTTGCAAGACTGGCGTGGGAGCATAGGCTCTAGGCACCACCCGCTAACCGAGCCGCCTGCCGAGCTATTCCTCGGGTTTGCTCGGGTACGAGGGCAGGTTGTGCCAGTCCAGTTGCGCCGGGAAGCCCCTGGCCTGCTCGGCACTCAGGCCCGGCGCGACCAGAAAGCCCTGCATGATGGCGCACTGGTGCTGCACCAGCCAGTCGCGCTGAGCCTGGGTCTCCACCCCTTCGGCGATCACTTCCAGGCCGAGGTTGCGGCCCAGATCGATGATGGTGCTGACCACGGCGGCGTCGCGCGGCGAGTCGAGCATATTGGCGATAAACAGCCGATCGATCTTCAGGGTATCCAGCTCGAAATGGCGCAGGTACGCCAGTGACGAGTAACCGGTGCCGAAGTCGTCGATGGCGATCTTCACCCCCAGCGCGCGCAGCTGACGCAACTGCTCCTGGCTGGTATTGAGATCCTGCATCAACGCGCTCTCGGTGACCTCGACCTCCAGCTGCGCGGGCTGCAGGCCGAACTCCTCGAGCACCAGGCGCAATTCCTCGACCAGCTGCGCCCTGCCGAACTGCACGGGGCTGACGTTCAGGCTCAGCACCGTGCCTGCGCCGAACTGGGCGTTCATCCGCTGGCACTGCTCGGCACCGGCGCGGAAGATCCAGTCACCCAGCCGGTTGATCAGCCGGGTTTCCTCCAGCAAAGGGATAAACACCCCGGGCGCGACCGTCCCGGCGGCCCGGTGCTGCCAGCGCAACAGGGCCTCGAACCCGCGCAGGCGACCGCTTTCGAGGTAGATCTGCGGTTGGTAGACCAGCACGAAGTCGTTGTTCTCGATGGCACTGCGCAGGCTTTCCTCGAGCATCAGGCGCGAGCGCGCGCGGCCATTCATCTCCGGCGAGAAGAAGCGGTATTGCTGGCGGCCGGTACGCTTGGCCTCGTACATGGCCATGTCCGCCGCGCGCAGCAAGCCCTCCACGGTCTGCCCGCACTCGGGGAAGCAGGCGATCCCGACACTGGCCCCCAGGGTCACTTCCATACCATCCAGGTTGTAGCGAATCGACACCTGCTCGATCAGTTTCTCGGCAATTCGCGCCGCATCCTCCGGGTGCTCCAGGCTGTCGAGCAGGGCGGTGAACTCATCGCCCCCCATTCGCGCCAAGCAGTCGTAAGAACGCAGGCTGGCCTTGAGCTGCTCGCCAACGCGCTTGAGCAGTTCATCGCCGGCGGCATGCCCCAGCGAGTCGTTGATGCGTTTGAAACCATCCAGGTCGAGATAGAGCACCGCCATGCGCTGACCGCTGCGCTGAATCCGCGACAGCGCCGCCTCCAGGGCCTGGTAGAAACCGCGGCGGTTGAGCAAGCCGGTCAGGGCATCGGTGATGGCCTGCGACTCCAGCTGCTGATGCAGATGGCGCACCACCGACATGTCCAGGGCCATGACCACCATGGCGTGCTGCAGGCGCGGCAAGGGCGAGCAGGACAGCGCCACGGGCACCAGGCTGCCGGCCAGGGTGCGCAGGCTGGCCTCGTGCAGGCGATAGGCTTCGTGGCGACGCCAATGCCGATAGAACTCCGACATACGCCACTCGCAGGTCACCTCGGGGCTGACCAGGTAGGACAGCATGTCGCTGCCCTCCAGGTCGCTGACCGCGCCCTGGAGCATCTGCGCCATGGCCGGGTTGGCAAAGCTGATGCGGCCATCCTCGCCGACCACCATGATGCCCTCGGCGGCATTGTCCAGTACCGAGGCGTTGAAGGCCCGCGCCGAATCCAGCTGCTGGCTGAGGTGCAACAGCTCGCTGCGACTGCGCTCGTGTTCGAGCAGGGCATGGATCTTGTGGCGCAAGACGCTGGGGTCGAATGGCTTGAGGATAAAATCCACCGCGCCGGTGGCATAACCGCGCAGCACCGCGTCCTGGGTCTGGGCGATGGCGGAGACAAAAATGATCGGGGTATGCCGGGTACGCGGGTTGCCGCGCATCAGGCGGGCCACTTCGAAACCGTCCATATGCGGCATCTGCACATCCAGCAGCACCAGCCCGACATCCTCCTCCAGCAGGCATTGCAAGGCGGCCTCACCGCCATCGACGCAACGCAGTTGCCAGTCGCCATGCTCAAGCAGGGCCTGCATCGCCTCGAGATTCTCCGGACGATCATCCACCACCAGAAGAATCTGCGTCGCCTGCTCCACCCTCATCTGCACCGGTACCATTCCATTCACCCTCGTCCCTGGCGGCCGCCTTACGGACTCCCGCTGTGCTTCAGGTTAGATCATGTGGCGCAGATGACACCGACAAGCTGTCGCGGCTCGCCAGCCAGCGCCCCAGCATGCCCAGCAACGCATCGCGACTGACCGGCTTGGCCAGGTAGTCGTCGGCCCCGGCGGCGATGCATTTTTCCCGATCACCCTTCATCGCATGGGCGGTCAGGGCGATGATCGGAATGCCGCAGCCATGCTCGCCCTTGAGCAGGCGGGTCGCGGTGTAGCCGTCCATGTTGGGCATGGCCATGTCCATCAGAATCAGGTCGCAGGGTTCGCGCTGATAACAGGCGATGGCCTCCAGACCATCGCGGGCCGGAATGACTCGCAGCCCCACCTCGTCGAGCAGGGCCGTCAGGGCATAGACATTGCGCACATCGTCATCGACCAGCAGCACGCGACACCCCTGCAGCGCCTGCTCGGTCATGTCAGGCGCGGACTCTTGCGGTTCGCGCACGCCGCCGAGAAAACCCTGCACCGCCTGGCTCAGGGCCTGCATGTCCTCGCCGTGCTTGTGCACCACCACGGCACTGTAGCGACGCAAGCGCTGCAGGGTCTGATGGGTGACATCCACCCCGGTATTGATCACCACCCGCGTGCCGTTCAGCGAGCGCTGGCGGTCGAGGCTTTGCAGCAGTTCGAAACCATCCTGGTCGGGCAGGTCGAGGTCGACGACCAGGGCGCTGAACACGCTGTCGGTATAGGCCTGCAGCGCTTCGTCGGCCCTGGCGCAGGCCTGTACGGTGAAACCCAGGCGCTGCAAATGCTCGCGGTAATGCTCCCGTTCGACCTGCACATCCTCCACCAGCAGCAGACGATGCTCCGGACTCTGGCCGAGATGCTGCAGATCGACGAAGACCCGCTCCAGGTCCTCACGCCGGATCGGCTTGACCAGGTAACGCGTGCCGTCGTCGTTCCAGTCGGCCGGCTGCGGCACGCAGGAGATGATATGCACCGGAGTGTGGCGGTACCGGGCCTGCCCGCGCAGACGGCGGAACAGCTGCCAGCCGCTGATATCCGGCAGCAGGATATCGAGGATCACCGCGCTGAACTGTTCGTCGTGCAGCAGTTTGAGCGCCTGCAGCCCCGTGCGGCAATGCACGCTGGTAAAGCCGTGGGTCTGGGCCTGCTCGGCGAGCACCGCGGCGAAATTGCCATCGTCCTCGACGATCAACACCGCCGGGCCCTGACCGCTGCGCTGGGGCTCTGCGGCCTCGGCCGGCTCCTCGCTGACGGGCAGCATCTGCACCGGCAGACGCACGGTAAAGCAGGAGCCCTGCCCCGGCGCGCTTTGCAGGCTGATCTCGCCATCCATGGCCAGGACCAGCTGGCGGGTGATCGCCAGCCCCAGACCGGTGCCGCCGAAACGCCGGCTGGTGGAGCCGTCGATCTGCTGGAAGGCCTGGAAAATCTGCTCGTGCTGCTCGGCGGCGATGCCGATACCGCTGTCGCGCACGCTGAAACTCAGCCATTCGAGGCCGTCCCCTGCCGCGCCGGGGGTGCAGGCGACCACCAGACTGACTTCGCCCTGTTCGGTGAACTTCAGGGCATTGGACAGCAGGTTGCGCAGGATCTGCTGCAGGCGCACCCGGTCGCTGTGGATCATCCGCGGCACCCCGGCCTCCTGCCGGGTATGCAGGCGCAGGCCCTTGAGTTCGGCCATCGGCCGCATACTGGCATCCAACTCGACGAGAATATCCTGCATGTTCAGCGGCTCGAGCTTGAGTTGCATGCGCCCGGACTCGACCTTGGCCAGATCGAGCACATCATTGATCAGCTGCAGCAGGTCGCTGCCGGCGCGATGGACGATATCGGCGTGCTTGGTCTGCTTCTCGGTCAGGTTGCCGGCACTGTTCAGACGCAGTTGATCGCTGAGAATCAGGATGCTGTTGAGCGGCGTGCGCAGCTCGTGGGACATGTTGGCGAGGAACTCGGATTTATAGCGGTTGGCCAGAATCAGCTGTTCGGCCTGGTCACGCAGGCGCTGCTCGGCCGCCTTGCGCTCGCTGATATCGATGATCACCGCCTGCACCCAGGCTTGCTCGCCACCGTGAATCGGCGAGAGCCCCACCTCCAGTGGAATCAGGTGGCCGTCGCGGTGCTGGCCGAACAACTCGCGGTTGTTGCCCATGCGCCTGGGCTCGGGGTTGTCCTGGTAACCGCTGCGCAGGCTGACATGGCCGCCGCGCTTGGCCTCGGGCAGGAGTTTCTCCACCGCCTGGCCGACCAGGTCCTCGCGCTCGTAACCGAACATCTGCTCGGTCTGCTGGTTGACCATGGCGATCTTGCCATCGCTGTCGACCAGTACGATGGCGTTGGGCGAGGCCTCGACCACCAGGCGGAAGCGCTGCTCGGCGGCCTTGCGCTCGCTGATGTCGATGATCACCGCCTGCACCCAGCTTTCCAGGCCACTGCGCATCGGCGACAGGCCCACCTCAAGGGGGATCAGGTGCCCATCGCGGTGCTGACCGAACAGCTCGCGGTTATTGCCCATGCGCCGCGGCTCGGGGCGCTCCTGGTAGCCGCTGCGCAGGCCGACATGACCGCCGCGCTGCGCCTCGGGCAGAAGTTTCTCCACCGGCTGGCCGACCAGCTCCTGGCGCTCGTAGCCGAACATCTGCTCGGTCTGCCGGTTGACCATGGCGATCCTGCCCGCGCTATCGACCAGCACGATGGCATTGGGCGAAGCCTCGACCACCAGGCGAAAACGCTCCTCCGCTCCCTTGCGCGCACGCAGATCGACCAGATTGAGCAGGTAGTTGACCCCCGCCGAGTCCCCCAGCATGCTCAGGCTCAAGCTCACCGGTACCTCGCCGCCGTTGTCGCGATGGGCCTGATATTCGTCGCTCAACTCGGCCGTGCCCTGGTCGTTGACCAGCCGGCTGAGCTGCTCGATCGCCGGCAGAAAGCGCCGCACCCGCTCCCCCAGCAGCTGCTGTGCGGTACAGCCGAGCAGCTCGGCAGCGCTGTGGTTGGCCATCTCGATACGCCCATCGGCGCTGCACAGCAGGGTTGCCACCGGCAGCCGCTCGACCAGCAGACGAAAACGCTCCTCGCGCTCCCCCAACTGCTCGGTGGCCTGCTGGCTGGCATGCAGTTCGCGCTCGCGCAGGTGCAGGTAACCGCCGACCAGCAAGGCCAGGAGTACCGCAGCCACCAGGCCGGCCCAGAGGCTGAAGTAGCTGCCGGGGTTGATTAATGCCGCCTCATAGACCGCCGTGCTGCTCACCTCCAGCACCCAGTTGCGGCCATAGAGCGGCAGCTCCAGCGTCTTGCGAAAGCTCGGTTGCCAGCCGGGGACCTGGTCAGGGTCGCTCAGCAGCAGGGTTTGCGGTGCCTGCAGATCCTTGATCGAAACATCGAAGCGCCGACTCTGCGCGCCCAGGATGCCCGCCATCAGGTCATGGCTGCGAAAGGCCCCGTGGACCATGCCCAACAAGGCGGCGCGGCGCTCCTCGAGCGTGCCCTGGGGCATGCCCACCCGATAGACCGGCAGATAGAGCAACACCCCGCCCTGCACATTGTTCTGGGTTTCCTGGCGCAGGGTGACCGGGGCGCTAAGGGTGGCTTCGCTCCTGACAATCGCCTGCTCGATCGCGGCCAGGCGCACCGACTCGCTGAGCATGTCGAAACCCAGGACGCGGCGATTGCGCCAATCCAGCGGACTGATGTAATCGATCAGCAGGTAGTGTTCCCGCGGCCCCGGGGGAAAGACCCGATATTCCTCGCGGCCCTGCCCATGCACCTCGGCCAGCAACGTATCGAGCTGCTCCTGGCGCACGTAACGCGACCAGGCCAGCGCCTGGATGCCGGGGTAACGATCCTGCACCTGCAATTGCTCTAGCGCCCGCTCCCACTCCTCGGGGGAGACGTTGTCGCTGCCCGTCATCAGCCCCGACACGCCACGCAGGACCATCTCGTAGGCGAGCATGCGGCTTTTCACCCGCTGGCCGATGTCCTCGGCCTCCAGCTCGAAGCGCTGCTGTCGCTCGAGCAGTTTGCGCTGCTCGAGGGCCTGCCACTGCCAGAGAATCAGCGCGCCCAGGCCAAGCAGCAGCGCCAGGGTGACCCAAAACGGCAACCAGGGCTTGCGTGAGCTGGCGCTATGCCTGACGTCCATGTGACCTCCAGTGTCATTCCCCGCCCGGCGGCCGGTCGCACCTGGGACCGCGGGCCTTACAAAACCATGCAAAGGATTCTAGTCACAAATCGAATCAGCGCAGATCGGCACCCCCAGATTTGACAGGCGGTAAACGGCAGCGGCGGCCGCTGGCGCGAGGCAGAGCCGCCCGAGCGAGGCGCTGGATCGGTATCGTCCGGGCAAAAAAATACCGCGCCCCCTCACGGGGGCGCGGCATCTTTTGACGCGACTGCGCTTACAGCGGACGCAGGTTGATCTCGACCCGACGGTTCTGCGCACGGCCGGCTTCGCTCGCATTGCTGGCGATCGGCTGGCTCGGGCCCGCACCGTAGGAGGAAATTCGCGACGCGGCCACGCCATTGGCGCTGAGGTAGGAGGCTACGCTCTGGGCACGGCGATTCGACAGGTTCTGGTTCAACTCGAGAGAGCCGGTGCTGTCGGTATGGCCGACGATGTCGATACCGTTCTTGTCGAACTCCTTGAACACCAGGAGCAGGGAGTTCAGGGTCGGGTAGAACGCGCTGGAAATGTCCGACGAGTTGCTCGCGAAGGTGATATTGCCCGGCATGATCAGCTTCAGGTCATCGCCGTTGCGTTGCACCTGCACGCCGGTACCCTGCAGGGTCTGGCGCAGCTTGGCTTCCTGGGTGTCGACATAGTAGCCATAACCGCCACCCGCCGCGCCGCCCACGGCCGCGCCGATCAATGCGCCTTTGGCACGGTCCTTCTTGCTCGAGGTGGCCGCCCCGATTACCGCCCCGGTCACTGCTCCAACACCACCATAGATGCCGGCCTTGCCCGCCTCCCGCTCACCGGTATAAGGGTTGGTGGTACAGCCGGCCAACAGGCTCAGGCCCACCGCTGCAAATGCCATATTTCGCAAGTTCATCATTGATACATCCTTTTCTTTCGTGTTGTCAGAGCAGTCTCTGCCTGCGTCTTCGACGCCAGACCAGGGCATTAAGTTCATTGTGCGGCCCGACGATTGGTCAACCGATGGTACAGGGTCCTGGCCCGGTTATTTGCGGCAAGGCCTCCAAAACCGCCTGGCTAGCGAGGGATGCTAGGCACGCACAAAGGGATTTTCGCGCATTTCATCGCCCAGACGGGTGTCGTCGCCATGACCGGTGACCACAGTGGCGTCCTCGTCCAGGCTGTACAGACGCTGCTTGATCGAGCGTTCGATGGTCTTGTAGTCCCCGCCCCACAGATCGGTGCGGCCGATGCCGCGGCGAAACAGGGTGTCGCCGGCGATCAGCAGCTTGTCCTGGGGGAACCAGAAGCTCATGGAGCCCGGCGTATGCCCCGGGGTATGCAGCGCCACGCCACAGCCGCAGGCCAGCGCTTCGTCATCACTCAGCCACTGGTCTGGGGCCGGCACCGGGGTGTAGGGCACGCCGAACATGCGGCACTGCATCTCCAGATTGTCCCAGAGGAACTGATCCTCCTTGTGCAGGTGCAGAGTCGCCCCGGTCTTCTCCTTCATCTGCCCGGAGGCGAGGAAGTGATCCAGATGGGCGTGAGTATGGATGATGCTGACCACCTTGAGGCCATGGGCCTCCAGGCGTGCCATGATCAGTTCCGGATTGCCGCCCGGATCGACCACGATGGCCTTCTTGGTCACCGGGTCGCCGATGATCGTGCAGTTGCACTGCAAAGGCCCGACGGGGAATGTTTCGCGGATCAGGGCGGGGGCTGCGGCAGAACTCATGGTCAATCCTCACTGCGGTAATCGCTGGGCAGTTTACCCGTCCACTTCTTGAAGGCACGGCGAAAATTGCTCGGGTCGCTGAAACCCAGCAGGTAGGCGATTTCATACAGCGGCAGATGGGTGGTGGTGAGGTACTGCAAGGCCAGGCTCTTGCGCACCTCGTCCAGTACCTCCTGGTAACTGGTGCCCATGGCCGACAGGTGCCGGCGCAGGCTGCGTCCGCTGGTATGCAGGGCCTCGGCGGCGCTGGCCAGGTCGGGGAAATCGCCGGGACGCGTCAGCAGCAGGCGGCGCACCCGGGTCAGCAGGCCATCCTGCACGTCCAGGCTGGCCAGCAGCGCTTCACACTGCTGCTCGCACATCTGCACCGTGGCCGGGTTGGCCAGGGCCATGGGCCGGTCCAGATAGGCGCGCGGCAGACTCAGGCGGTGGTAAGGCTGATCAAACCCCACCGGCACACCAAACAGCCGCTCATAGCGCTCGGCATAGTGCGGCGCGGCATGGGCAAAGCCCACTTCCACCTGCTGCAAGCGCTCACCCACGAGAAAACGCGCGATGGTGTACAGGCTGGCGAGCAATCCTTCGGCGGCGAAACGACTGAGCGGGCCGAGCGGCATGGTCTCGCTGGCGCGCAACTCGACCCGCGCGCCCTCCTCGACCATTTCCAGCTCATAGGTCAGGCCAAGCACCCGGTAATACCTGAGGGCGAATTGCATGGCCTTGCCCAGGTTGGCGCTGGACAGCACGGCATAGCCGAGGATGCCGTGGGTCGAGACGTTCAGCCGCTGGCCGAGCAGCAAGCCCAGGGCCGGCTCGTCGCACAGGCGCAGGGCGCAACCACTCAGCTGGGTGAAGTCGCTGAAGGACAGACGTCCCTGGGGATTACCCAGCACCTCGGGCCGCACCCGGGCCGCGGCAAACAGCTGGTCACGGGCGACGCCCAACTCCTCGACCAGGTCGAGCAAGGCGGCGGCGTAGGCGACAGGTACCAGTTCGGCCGTGAAATTCAGGGATGGTTTCATGGGCTTTCTGGGGGCGATGGCCATATATGACTCATTTTTTTATCGAAGATACCCCTGTTCGACAAACACCGACAAGCCCATAAATGCACCTTAGTGCCAATTCGGCCGAAGCAGTGCAACTGCCCGACACGAGTACCGGACAGCTTCCGCGACAACCTCATCCGCCTGCCACCACCTAAGGTTTGGCAAATCCGCCTTGCTGCCAGCGCGGCACAGGGTCGCCCTGCGCCGGCACGCTGACAAGCCCGGACACCGGCACTTCTGGCCATAAATGACCGAAATATTGGCTGTTGTTAACCTTTGCCAAGCCTGCGGATCGACCCATAGTGCAGACATGCTTCAGTCACCGACTCAGGGAGTCAGTATGGTCAGCACTACCCCGGAAGGTTTGCAGATTCGCCCGCGGCATATGGATTTCGATTTCCCCAATCCACTGCCACGCCACTGGCACAGCGGCGACGCCTTCAAGAGCCACCTGTTCGATGCCATGTCGGTGCTGTTCCCCGATGGCGAGCGTTTCTTTATCGACTCGGTGCGGCATTTCCGCGAGCAGATCGAAGACCCGGTACTGAAGGAACAGATCCGCGGCTTTATCGGCCAGGAAGGTCATCACAGCCGCGAGCACCTGGAATACAGCAATCGCCTGCGCGACCTGGGTTACGACATCAGCCGCATCGAGAAACGCGCCCAGGCGCGCATCCGCTACACCCAGAAGAAATTCTCGCCGCAGCGCCAGCTGGCGGCCACCGCCGCGCTGGAACATATCACCGCGATCATGGCCGACGGCCTGCTCAAGGACCCGCGCCATATGGCCGGGGCGCACCCGACCATGGCCCGCCTGTGGCGCTGGCACGCCCTGGAGGAAACCGAGCACAAGGCGGTGGCCTTCGATGTCTACAACCAGGTCTGCGGCAGCCGCAAGCTGCTGCGCCGGGCGATGCTGATGGGCACCTTCTTCTTTATCCTCGACACCAGCCGTGGACTGACCCATATGCTCAAGCAGGACGGCCTGCTGTGGAACTGGCGGGTCTGGCGCGACGGCCTGCAGTGGATGTGGGGCAAGCAGGGCGTATTCCGTCCCCTGCTCGGCACCTATCGGGACTTCTTCAAGGCCGACTTCCACCCCTGGCAGCACAACAACCTGGACCTGCTCTACCAGACCCGCCACGAGTTCGATGTGCAGCCGGACAGCCAGACGGCCTGAGCCAAAGTAGACCCGCAACGACCAAGGGAGCCGACTGGCTCCCTTTTTTTGTGACTATGCCATGCGCGCTCAGGGGGCGGCTTAGCGGCCTGGGTGGGTGCGCACGGCGCACCCTACAACGCTTAGCCCTGGAGAAAACGCAGGGTGTCCGCCGCGCTCTGCTGGGGGATTTCTTCCATGGGGATATGGCCAACCCCCGGATAGGTCTTGACCTGGATGCCCGGCAGATCACGCTGCCACAGCGGTACATGCTCGGGGGAAATCCAGCGATCGCGCTCGCCCCACAGCAACAGGGTCGGGGCCTGGATCTGCGCCACCCGTGCCGGCGTGCCCTGCAGCTCCTGCTTGTTGACCTTGAGCAGGATGCGGAAGATTTCCATCATCGCCCGCCGGTTGCCGGGGCGGCGGCTCAGGTCGTTGTAGCGTTCGACCACCCCGGGCTTGATCCGCCCCGGCTCGCCGTAGACCTCCTTGATGCCCTGGGCGATCAGGGCGCGCGGCATCCACAGCGGCATGGCCAGGGTGGCTCCCGGCAACGCCGCAGAGGCGATCATCCAGGGCACCTTGCGCATGTGGTAGCCGGCCGGATCGATCAGTACCAGCTTGTCGACCCGTTGCGGCTGGGCCAGGGCGAAGTTCCAGGCGATATAGCCGCCCAGGGAGTTGCCGGCGATCGAGGCCTTGTTCACCCCGAGATGATCGAGCAGTAGGCCGAAGACCTTGATCATCCGCTCGGCCGAGTACTGGCCATCCCGCGCCGGGCCAGTCAGGCCGAAGCCCGGCACATCGAAACGGATAATCCGGTAGTGCGCGGCGAAGGCCGGCACCCAGTCATCCCAGGTATGCAGGGAAGCCACCACGCCATGGATCAGCACCAGCACCGGCTTGTCCCGGCTGCCCTCGTCGCGGTAGTGCAGATGGAAGCCATCCAGCTCGACATAGCGTGAACCGCTGGCGGCATTGCCGTAGCGCGATTTGAGACTGGCCAGGGGCAAGGCCCCGAACCCCAGGCGGGCGAAACCAGCCGCCAATGGCGGCGTCAGCGAAAGGCTGGAAGCGGACATGCAGGCACCTCGACAGTGTTGTTATAGGAATAGTCACCGGCCTATCAGAGCATGGGCGAACAGGGCTGACGCCTAACCTAGGTTGAGCCTGAGCGCGGACACAGCGTGGCGATCAGCAATTGGCCGAGCACCTGCTTGGCCCGTTCGATTTCGCCGCGGCTGGCGGCGCGGCCGAGCAGATCCAGCGAGGCGGCCTCCAGCGCCCAGAGCAGCGCGCGGTAGGTCAGCGGATCGGCCCGGGGGCCGTCGCCGTGCAGGCGCTCGGCAAGCAGTCGGGCCATCTCGGTATGGGCGCGCTGACGCTGGGCAGCCAGGGGCGAGTCGGCACGCAGGGCTTCCTCCTGCATCAGGCGGATGATCGGCCCGACCGCCAGGTGATAGTCGAAATAACGCTCGACCATGGCCTGCAGCCAGGCCTGTGGGCTGCCGGCGATGCTCTGCATTTCCCGGAAGCGCGACAGCAGCAGGGCGACCGCGGTCTGGTAGATGCCTTCGAGCACCTGCATCTTGTTCTCGAAGTACTTGTAGAAGGTGCGCCGGGAGACATTGGCCGCCGCCAGCAGGTCATTGACCGTGGTCTCGGCCAGGCCCTTGCGGGCAAACACGGCAATGGCCGCCAGCTGGATATGGGTGCGTTGCAAATGCCCCACCAGCGGGCCCTCGCCGCCCTGCCCCTGCTGCTGCGCCAGCGCGCCGTAACCGCCGAGGTCCTCGAAGACCGCCTGCACCGCGCCCAACCCGGCCAACTCCTGCTGCATGACGGTTTCCCCAACCAAGGCGCGGGTGACGCGCAGAGCCAAGCTGGTTACTCTGGGCCACGCCATATCCGCAGGATTATCGATGTGCTGAACACGCTAACACGCCGCATCGCCTCACCGCTGGCCATCCTTTTGCTGGTTCTGCTGGCCGTCCTGCCCGTGCAGGCCGCCGAGCTGTTTTACCTCGGGCAGAAGATTCCCGATATCCACAAACCCTGGAACAGCGCCGACTATCAGCTGCTGCTCGATGCCCTGGAAAAGGTCGACAAGACCCAGGCCAATGCCCTGCCCAGACGTAGCGGCGAATTCACCGGGCCGATCTATGCGCGGATGGTCAGCGAGGAGAATTTCCGCCCGCAGCTGAATATCTACGCACCGCTGGAGCTGCGCCAGAACGAAGCCCGCGACGCGCTGTTCCGCCTCAAGGAACTGATGCGCCTGTACTTCGACTTCCGCGCCGCTCAGCAACCCTACGCCGCCGAGGCCCTGGGCCTGATGAGCTACTCGCTGCGCCAGCAGTCGGTGCTGTTCACCCTCACCACCGAATTCTGGATGACCCTGGCGCAGAGCGAGCAAAGCAATCCCGTGCGCCTGCAGGGCCTGCATGAAACCAAGGCCGCCGCCGCCATGCTGACCTCCAGCGCCCTGGATTACCTGGGACTGACCAAGCAGTTCGGCCGCGAAGAACTGGTGCTCTACAGCGCCGAACTGAGCAAGCAGCTACCGGAGCTGTTCGTCAACCTCAATGGCGAGGTGCGCGAGCAGTTGCTGCTGCGCTGCGAACAGCTGGCAGAACAGCATGCCTATGCCGAAGTGCAGCGCAATATGCAGGAACTGCTGCCGGTGCTGCAGAGCATTCAACAGGACGTACAGGCCAAGCTGGCCAGCGCCAAGCCGATGCCGGCCGCGCCGCCGGCACTCGATCTGTCGGTTCCCGCGCCAGCCGACTCAGCGCAATAAACCCAGGCCCTTGGCCCGCGCCACCGCCTGGGTGCGCCGCTCGACACCCAGCTTGCTGTTGATATGCCGCGCGTGGGTTTTCACCGTGTGCAGGGAAATAAACAGACGCTCGCTGATCTGCTGGTTCGAGCAGCCCTGGGCGATCAGCTGCAACACCGCCAGTTCCCGCGTACTCAGGGCCTCGACCACCGCCTGCTCGGCGACACCCGGGGTATTCACCGGTTCGGGCAGGGCGGCCAGCAGAGCATCGACGAGCGGGCAGCGAGCCTGCGCCAGCAGCTGCTGATGCAGCCAGTCCGGCTGTTGCAGCAACAGTTCCTGAAAGGCCAGCAAGCCTCCGCCAGAAGCCGCCTGCAAGGCACTGCGCAGTTGCTGCTGAGCCTCGCGCTCGCGCCCCATGTCCAGCGACAGCAGGGTCAGCTGCACCTGGGCGATGCTCGCCAGCAACTGCCCGCCAGCCCCCTGGGCGCGCTGGCTGAGGGCGCGCAGGCGACGTTCGGCTTCCCCCGGCAGGCCGCGTAAGCGTTCGAGTGCGGCCAGGTGCAGGTCGATATACAGGGGCAGTTGCGGATGCAGTTCGGGGGCCGTCGCCGCTTCCTCGCCGCTGTAGGTCTGGGCCAACCGGTTGAGCCAGAATCCAGCCAGCTCGTACTGCTCCTGGCGCAGCCACAGCTCACACTTGCACAAGGTGATCATCGCCAGGTAGTAGACCGCCGGAATATCCCAGATATGCATCAGCCGTTCGGCCTCGGCCAGCTGGGCAAAGCCTTCGGCAAGATTACCGCGACGGCCCTCCAGGCCGGCCAGAACGCAATGCCCGATCAGCAGGCTGACATCACGGCAACCGCGGGCCTCGGCGATTCCGGCCAGCAGGCGTTGACGCGCCTGCTGCGGCTGCAGGCGCAGGCTGAGCAGGTAACCCTCGTACAGGGTCAGACGCCCACGCACCGCGTACTGACGCTGCGCCGACAGCCCGTGCAAACACTGCAAGCCCTGGCGGACTTCCTCCAGCGCTCGCAGCACCTCGCCGCGAGCCTGTAGCACCCGTGCCCGGTCGTAATGGGTCAGCGCTTCGAACAGCGGATTACCGACCCGCTGCGCCAACTCCAGGGCCTCACGGTTAAGGCCGCGGGCACGCCACATATCGCCCTGCACAATCGCCAGATTGGCCAGGCTGGACAGGCACATCAGACGCTGCCCATAGCGCTCCAGCGGCAAGCAGGTCAGGGCCTCGGCGCAATACTGCCGGGCCCGCTCGCTCTCGCCACGGCCCCGGGCTATCACCCCGCTCAAGGCCATCCATTGCGCCAGCAGGCCCTGCTGCTCGGCCGCACCGGGAGCCGGGAGGAAACGCTCCAGCTGGTTGACCAGTTCTTCGGCGGCATCCAGTTGGCAGGCCAGGGCCAGGGCCCAGCCATACAGCACCACCAGGCGCGGGGTGCTGGCCAGCAGGCTGTCCGGCAGGTCCATTTTCCAGCGCAACAGGGTCGCCACATTCTGCTCGGCCAGCAGCTGCTCCTCGGACAGACTCTGCACCAGATTGGCCGCTACATCCGGGTGTCCGGCGCGCAGGGCCTGTTCGATGGCCTCATCCAGCAACCCCTGGGCACTGAACCAGCGGCAGGCGCGCAGGTGCAGACCGGAGACCGACTGGAGCATGTCGGCGGCCGGGCGGCTGCGCAGCAGGTCGGAGAACAGATGATGGTAGCGAAACCACTTGCCGTGTTCGTCCAGGGGCACCAGAAACACCTGATGCGCCTGCAGGTGACGCAGCATGGCCGCGCTGTCATGGGCATCGCGCAGGGCATCGCAGAGTTCGGCGCAGAAGCGCTCCTGGCTGGCGGTTTCGTAGAGAAAGGCCTGCACCTCGGCTGGCAGTCCCTCGATCACCTCCTCCAGCAGGTAGTCGCGGATCAGGCCTTCGGCCCCGTGGGCCGGCGACGTCCGCCCCTCCACCTCCTGGGCCTCGCTACTGGCCAGCGACCACAGACGCAACCCGGCCACCCAGCCTTCGCTGCGCAGCAACAGGCTGGCCAGGGATTCGGCCGACAGTTGCGTGCCCTGACGGGCCAGCAACTCGATACTTTCCTCGTCGGTCAGACGCAGGTCCTGCTCGTGCAGCTCCAGCAACTGACGCGACAGACGCAGACGCGCCAGGTGCCAATCCGGACGCTGGCGGCTGGTCACCAGCAGCACCAGGCCGGCGGGCAGATGGTTGAGGAAGAACTGCAGGCAGCGGTCCAGCACCGCGCCCTGGGCCAGATGATAGTCATCCAGCACCAGCAACAGCGGCTGCTGCGGATCGAGGCGCAGGGCCAGATCGTCGAGCAGCCCGTCCAGCCACTCCTCGAAGGCAAACGGCTGATGCCGCTGGCGGAGCCGAAGCAGGCCGAGCGCGTCCTGGCCGAGCCCGGGGAAGAACTGCTGCAAGCCGGCCAGCAGCCGCTCGAGAAAACGCCCGGGATCGCTGTCACGCGGGTTCAGGCCCAGCCACAGGCTCTGCCAGCGCTCGGGCAGCGCTTCGCAGAACTCGATCGCCAGGGAGCTTTTGCCAAAGCCTGCCGGTGCGCTGATCAGCAGCAAGCGCCCAGGCAAGCCGGCCATCAGCCGTTCGCACAGACGCGGACGCGATACGTAACGGGAGGGCAAGGGCGGGCGGTAAAAGTGCCCCCCTACCGCCGCGCCGGGAGCAACAAAGCCAGAAATTCGAAACAGATCAGTCATCGGCCGGTTCTTGTAGCAGTCAGGCAGCAGCACTACCAATGCTCGGCAGCCTAGCGCCTTAAGCCGGGCATTTGAAGCCCCGCCCGCCAACGGCGGACCACGCCGACCGCCCCATGCGCCAGCATCAGCAGGTCCCGCAAGCCTTGCGGCCTGACGCCTGCAGGCCCTTCCGAGGCTCCGGCGCGGTTCACCCCATGACGCAAATTGAGGCATAAAAAAGCCGGCCACTAGGGCCGGCTTCTTATGCAGCAGCGACGCAGATCAGCGCACGCCCGCCTGGCGCAGGGCCGCCGGGGTGTAATCGCTTTCTTTTGCCGGGTAGTCGAACTCGTAAGCACTCTTCTCTTCGTTCTTCATACCCAGAGCCAGGTAGCGACCGGACAGCAGGTCGTACAGGGTCTCTACGCTGTACCACGGCACTTGCTTGTCGTAGTAGTACTGGGCATGGGCCTCAGCGACGCGCCACAGGGTACCGCGACCGTCGTAATGGTCGATCTGCGCGGCCTGCCAGGTATCCTCGTCGATGAAGAAGTCACGCTTGGCATAGATATGACGCTCGCCCGACTTCAGGGTCGCGGTCACGTGCCAGACGCGGTGCAGCTCATAACGGGTCAGGTCCTGGTTGATATGGCCAGCCTTGATGATCTGGTCATACTTCAGCTTCGGCGAATCCAGACGGTAGCTGTT
Source organism: Pseudomonas sp. EA_105y_Pfl2_R69 (assembly GCF_963970915.1). NCBI lineage: Bacteria > Pseudomonadati > Pseudomonadota > Gammaproteobacteria > Pseudomonadales > Pseudomonadaceae > Pseudomonas > Pseudomonas sp. EA_105y_Pfl2_R69. The sequence continues at coordinate 903,298 of NZ_CAXAOO010000001.1, read as the reverse complement.
GTAAGGAATGTAGATCTCCTTCTTGCCGTTCAACTTCCACTCGTAACGGTCAGGTGCACCGTTGTACATGTCGAAGTTGTCGGAGGTGCGCAGACCATCGGCGGCGGTACCCGGACCGTCATAGGACACCTGCGGCGCGCGACGTACGCGACGCTGACCGGCGTTATACAGCCACGCCAGACGCGGCTCCTTCACCTGGTTGAGGGTTTCGTGCACCAGCAGCACGTTACCGGCCAGACGCGACGGCGCGGTTACCCGCTGCTTGAAGTAGAACAGCACGTTGCTCGGCTTGCTGGTGTCGGCATCCTTAAGCGCACCACGGAAGGTGAACTCATCCTGGAAGTACACCATGCTGTAGGAACCGTTCGGCTGCGGGGTCGCCTGGGTGACCAGACGCTTGACGCTGCCGCCGCGATAGCGGGTGATGTGGTTCCAGATCGCTTCCAGGCCGTCCTTGGGAATCGGGAACGGGATGGCCTGTTCGAAGTTCTCCAGACCGTTACCGCCCTCGACCATCTTGGTGTTGGAGGCGTTGCGCATGGCCGCTTCCAGCACGAAGTCAGGCATGCTGGCCGAACGGTGAGTCGGGAACACCGGCATCTTGTAGCTGTCCGGATAACGCTTGAACAGCGCCAGCTGACCCGGGGTCAACTTGTCCTTGTACTGTTCCGCGTTGGCCGCGGTGATGGTGAACAGCGGTTGCTCGCTGGGGAACGGATCCGACAGGAAGCCCGCCGCATCGGCAGTGCCGGCAGTCTTTGGCAAGCCGCCGGTCCAGGCCGGGATCGAGCCGTCGGCGTTGCCGCCCATTTCCGCTCCGACCGGCGTCAGGCTTTTGCCCAGCTTGGCGGCTTCGTCCGCGGACACCGCAGCCATTACGCTGCAGGCCATCAGCGACAATGCCAATACACCGCCTTGCAACAGGTTTTTTGTTGTTTTCATCTGCATATTCTTCCTCAAAATTCCTGTCTGCTTAGAAGTTCACGCCAAAGCTGAGCGCAACGAAGTCGCGATCGATGTTGGTGTTGTATTCGCCACCGAAGAAATCGGTGTAGGAAAGGCTGGCGGTATAGGTGTTCTGGTATTCGGCATCCAGACCCAGGCTGATGGCCTTGTTGCCTTCGTTGAAGGTCGGGCCGTAGCCATCGACGTCATGCGACCAGGACACGTTCGGCTTGAGGTTTACCCCGGCAAACACGTCGTTGTAGTCGAGGATGGCGCGAGCGCGGTAGCCCCAGGACGTGGTGGTGTAGAAGCCCTTGTTGTTGCACTCATCCGGGTTGGCGGTGTTGGCAATGCCAGTACACAGGCTGTTGCTCGGGAACTCGCCGGCACCGAACTCGGGTGCACGACCGAAGCGCAGTTCGTTCTTGCCCAGGTCGCTGACATGGGAATAACCGACTTCGCCCACCAGGGTCAGACGCGAGGCCCCCATGACCTGATCGACGAACTGGGTCACGGTAACCTGCGCCTGGGTCAGCGGCTTGCGCACATAACCCTGCAGCTCTTCGCCCGGACCAAAGGCCGCATGGCCGCTGGTGTAGATCGGCAGATTGGTATCGACACCCAAGGCCTGCGCCAGACCACCCTGGGCAACAGCCCCGAGAGTCAGGTCAGTGGTATTGATCTGCATCGGCATATTCGGCCGATAGCTCAGTTCACCGGCAACCGAGGCGGAGCCCACGGTGGTGGAGAAGCTGACGCCGTGCAGGCGAATATCTTCCGGATATTCCAGGTAGTACTTGGCGAACATTTCGCCCGTGCTCGGATCTTCTACCGAGTCAGGCAGCAGGAACACGCTTTGACCGGCGGTATAGGACAGGCTCGGCGTACGGCTGTGGTAGTTCATGGTGTAGAAGCCGAACTCGGTGTCCAGCTCCTGCGAGAACCAGCGCAGGGCAATACCGTACTGGCCGCTGTCGCGAGCATCGCGGTCGCCGGAACGACCTACATAACGATAGCCTGGGCTGCCAGGGCCACCTGCGTCGCTACCGGCAACGGCCAGGCGGTCGTTACAGCCGTCGGCCAGCACGTCAAGGGCGAAGAAGGTACCGCAGTTATCGACGATGGTCTGGTCCCACTCGAGCTGGTAGAACACCTCGGCGGAGAGGTTGTCGGTCAGGCTCTGGGCCACATAGAACATGTTGACCGGGATCAGACCTTCCTTGATCTCGGCACCCGGACGGCGGAAGGAGGCCACATCGACAGGGTTGATCGAGTTGATCGAGTTCAGAATGAAGGTGCTTTCACCCCAGCTGACAACCTGACGGCCAGCGCGGACCGAGCCCGGCAGATCGCCAATCGAATAGTTGTGATAGATAAAGGCATCGAGAATCTGTGCGCCGGACGACTGCGCGCCTTCCTTGCGGTTACTGTCGCTGATGTCGTACAGCTGACGGCTTTCGTCCTTCAGCTCGAAGTCGTACCAGTACTTGCCACGGACGAAGACGCCGGTATCGCCATACTTCAGCTCGAGGTCATGGATACCCTTGAAGATCTTCGAGAAGGTCTCGCCGCGCTTGAAGTTCTGACGGCCATCGTCGCCGGTTTGTGAGGAGGCCTTACCGCCGTTACGGGAACCGATCAGATCCGGGTCGGCGCTACGCACCGACCAGCTGGCACCGACCGACATGGACGAGTCGAGCTGGCCTTCGATTTCGCCGATATTGAAAGTAACGCCGAACGCTGGTGCGGCGAGGGTGGATGCTAGGCTGACGGCCAGTGGCAGTTTTGCCAGGCGCCAGGTTTGCTTTGTCTTTGTCATCGACGCTACTCCATGTGTTTTTGTTATGGATGGTGCGAACTATAGCCAGCGGGTGGTACTGCTTGATCCCTCGAAAGTGTGATTTGCAGCCCCCAGGCACTCTGGCTCGCAGGTTTCGGCCGGGTGGCCGCTCTCTGCAACAGCAAGAATGGCCTGAGTACAGCAATTAGCAAGCCAAACGCTTGTTTGACTGGACAGTCACTAAACTACGCTCGGGTTCTCGCCGAGCGACACTTCGCCGAACCGCCCAACGAAGTGACAAGTTATAGACGCCGGTTACTCGGCAGCCCAGTTAAAACGCCCGTTTCAGGTCCACACCGCAGGCCGGACAGGGCGGCTGCCCCGCCCAGCCGCCCAGCTTAAAGAGTGGATAAAAAAGCACTGCCGGCGGCCTGCCACTGGACGATATCCAGGCGAATGCGCTTCTTGTCCAGCTTGCCGACGCTGGTCTTGGGAATTTCGGTAACAAGAGCGATCTGGGTCGGTATCGCCCACTTGTTGATGCTGCCCTGCTCGACAAATGGCTTGAGGTGATCCTTCAGCCCCTTGGCATCCAGGCTTTGGCCTTCGCGCAGCACCAGCAAGGCAAAGGGCCGCTCGCCCCACTGCGGATCGACCACACCAACCACCGCGACTTCGCGCACGGCCGGGTGACGACTGATCAGGTCTTCCAGCTCCAGGGAGGAAATCCACTCGCCGCCGGTCTTGATCACATCCTTGATGCGGTCGCGGATATCGATAAAGCTGAAGTCGTCGATGGTGGCGACATCGCCGGTATGCAGCCAGCCATGCTCCCACAGCTCCGCGCCCTTCTCCGGTTCGCGGAAATAGCCCTGGGTCAGCCAGGGCGCACGCAGCACCAGTTCGCCCTGACTTTCGCCATCGGCCGGCAACAGGCTGCCGTCGGGGGCCATGATCGCCGCCTCCACCAGCGGCACCGGCACCCCGGCCTTGATCCGGTAAGTGGTGCGCTCATCTTCGCTGCCGGCCAGCATCTCGTCGTTGATATGGGCGCAGGAAATCAGCGGGCAGGTTTCCGACATGCCATAGGCCGCGGTCAGCTGGATACCGCGGGCCTTGGCCGCCTCGTACAGCGAGCGATTCAGCGCACTGCCGCCGATGATCAGCTTGAGGCCGCCAAAGTCATAACCCTGGGCCGAGGGCGCGCCCATCACCATCTGCAGAATGGTCGGCACACAGTGGGAGAAGGTGACCTTCTCCTCCTTGATCAGCCGACAGAGCATGTCCGGCTCGTAGCGGCCCGGGTAGACCTGCTTGACCCCGAGCATGGTGGCCACATAGGGGATGCCCCAGGCATGCACGTGGAACATCGGGGTGATCGGCATATACACATCGTTGGTGCCGAGCAGACGGATGCTGTCCAGGCTGCCGAGCACGCTGGCTTCGGCCAGGGTGTGCAGCACCAGCTGGCGGTGGCTGAAGTACACACCCTTGGGGTTACCGGTGGTGCCGGTGGTGTAGAAGGTGGTGGCCACCGAGTTTTCGTCGAAATCCTCAAACGCGTAGCTCGAACTGGCCGCGGCCAGCAGCGTCTCGTACTCGCCGACCAGATTGGGCAGCTCGGCGGTTTTATCGGCCGCATCGGTGAGCAGGATGGTCTTCTCCACCGTGGTCAACTGGCTTTCGAGGCCCTTGTACAGCGGCACGAACTCGCTGTTGACCAGCACGAACTTATCTTCGGCATGGTTCATGGTGTAGAGGATCTGATCGGCCGAGAGGCGGATATTGATGGTGTGCAGCACCGCGCCGAGCATCGGGATGGCGAACATGCACTCCAGGTAACGGTGGCTGTCCCAGTCCATCACCGCCACGGTATCGCCGGCCTTGACCCCGGCCTCGCTCAGCACATTGGCCAGGCGGGCGATGCGCTCGTTGAGGGTGGCATAGCTGTAACGCAGCTGATCGCGGTAGACGATCTCGCGGGTCTTCTCGTAGCGACTGCCGGACAGCAGCAGGCGCTTGATCAGCAAGGGGGCTTGGTGAGCATTCTCAGCGGGCGCAATCACGCGGGTCTGCAGCATGGCGGTACCTTTTCTGGTTTTTTTCAGTGCAGCCAATCTAGAGCCCCGACGACCCGACCAAATCAGCCCAAAGAATGATTTTTTGCGTGACCGCACGAGCGCTTTCGGTCACGACAGAAGATCGACAGCGCGCCACGCGTCGATGCGGCCCGCTAGATCCCGATAAAGTCCAGCGACTTGCCGACCCTGCGCCAGAAGCCGCGCTGCATGCGTTCGCTCTCGCCGCTGGCGGCAATCCGCTCGAAGGGCTGCACTTCGCGGGTCGCCGCGATCTCTGCGCTGGCTGCCGCCGCGGACACCAGTTGCAGCGGGCCATCGCCCTGACCTGGGGCCTGCGCGTTGACGGCCGGCGGATTGAGCTCGTCGTAACGCAGGTAGTAGGTGCCCCCGGCCTCGGCGTCCAGGGCAAAACTGGCGATCAGGGTAAAGTCCAGCGGGCCATCGGCCAGCAGGGTCCAGTAGCTGCCGAACAGGGGTCGGCGCATCTCCAGCTGGTAACTGGCAACGTCGAACTCCAGCACCAGGTAGCCATTGCTCGGCAGGCTGCCGATCAGCTGGTTGTTGAGAAACAGCGCCGGGGCCTCCAGCTCCTGATCGGCCCAGTCGCTTTGCGGGCGGTAGAGGTAGACCAGGGCATGGTTGTCGTCGCTGAGTCGGTGCGGGCGAAAGGACTCGCCCTGGGTTGTGCCAAAGAACGCACCGGGCGTCGAACAGCCGCTCAGTGCAACCGTTAACAGCAAGGCAAAAAGACTAAGACCGCGCATCGCCAGCCCCTGATTGGATTCGTTCGCCGAGCATAGCCGCGCAATCGACCGGCCACACCCGACAAAAGTGCGGGTCAGCGCCGGCGGTCGAGCAGGTTCACCGCCAGCCTGTCCAGCCAGCCCCACAGACGTTGCTGCGCGCGCCGCCAGAGGGGCCGCGCGCGCCAATCCTCCAGGGTAACCTGCTGGCTGTCGGCGAAATCCGCCTGAAAACTCGCCACCACGCTGGCCGTCAAGGTTGGCTCCAGGGCTTCGAGGTTGGCGTCGAGATTGAAGCGCAGGTTCCAGTGATCGAAGTTGCAGGAGCCGACACTGACCCAGTCGTCCACCAGCACCATCTTCAGGTGCAGAAAGCGCGGCTGGTACTCGAAGATCTGCACCCCGGCCCTGAGCAGGCCGGGGTAATAGCGCTGGCCGGCAAAACGTACCGGCGGATGATCGGTGTGCCGACCGCTGAGCAGCAGGCGCACCTCGACGCCCCGGGAGGCCGCCTTGCGCAAGGCCCGACGGACTTTCCAGGTCGGCAGAAAATAGGGGGTCGCCAGCCAGATGCGTTGCTTGGCACCGCGCAGTGCGCGCACCAGCGACAGCAGAATATCGCGGTGCTGAAGGGCGTCGGCGAAAGCCACCCGGCCCAGACCCTGCCCCACCGGCGGCACGGGCAGCAACAGCTTGAGCCCCAGGGGCATGCGCGGTCGCCAGGCGATCCGGGCCTGGCAGGCCAGCCACTGGCGTTCGAACAACTGCAGCCAGTCGGCCACCAGCGGACCGCCGATCTCCACCATCGCCTCGTGCCAACGGCCGGCCTGCTCGCCCGGGTTCCAGAATTCGTCGGTGGCACCGGTACCACCAACAAAGGCGAATTGCCCATCGACCAGCAACAGCTTGCGGTGATCACGATGGAAGTTGCGCAGCCCCTGCTTCCAGCGCACCGGGTTGTACCAGTGCAACTGCACCCCGGCCTCATGCAGTCGGCGGCGCTCGGCCTGGTGCAGGCCCTGCGCGCCAAAGGCATCGAACAGACAGCGCACGGCCACGCCACGTTGCGCCGCAGCGCACAGCGCGTCGATCAGCGCCGCGGCGCAGGCACCGCTCTCGACCAGATACAGCTCCAGCTCCACCTGCCGCTGCGCGCTCGCGATCAGCTCCAGCATGCGCGGGAAGAAGCGCTGGCCATCGAGCAGCAAGGTGAAGCGATTACCCTGCCGCCAGGGAAAGACGTTATGGGGCATGGACACGGACGCATAAGCAAACAGGGCTGGGCATTACGCCTCCGGCAACGGATTGAGCTGCCACCATAGCCATCTGGCCGCACCTTGCAAGCCTCGACACGGGCGGCGATGGCGCGCGCACCAGCTCAGGGCAGCGGCGCGGCCACGGGGAGCAACTGGCAACCCTGACGCGCCCCCAGCCACTGGGCACTCTGGCGGCTGCCCAGGCCACGGGCGGTCACCTGTTTGTGCGCGGCGTCATCGAACAGCTCGCCGAGCGGCACGTACTGCTCGACATAGCCCAGGCAGTAGTCGGCCGGCTGCTGGCTGACATAGCGGCAGGAGCAGTACTCCTTGGCCGAGTAGGCCGCGATGATGCCGGGGAAGGCCTGCAGGTGCGCACGGTTCTGCCAGGCCCAGAGCGCGAGCAGGAGCATGCCCAGCACCAGCAGAATGCGTAGCGGACGACGACGGATCATGGCTGCACCTCGTGGGCAAAGGCCGCCTGCACCAGTTTCAGCAACTGGTTGTGCTGGAAGCTGGCGTCGCGGTCATCGGCGTAGCGCACGACCACCAGTTTTTCCCGCGGCAATATATACAGGCCCTGACCCCAGTGACCGAGGGCGGCGAAGGCCTCGCCCGGTGCATCCGGCCAGGGCTTGCGCGCGCCGGCCACCGCGGCGTTGAGCCACCAATGGCCGCCCGGCACGGCCTCGTCGGGCTTGCCGGCCTGGGGCCGGTAGTTGGCGAAAGGCGTGCGGTTGAACTCGACCCAGGCCTTGGGCAGCAGTTGCCGCTCTCGCCAGCGGCCGTCACGCTGCATCAGCAGGCCGACGCGAGCCAGATCGCGGGCGCTCATATAGAGGTAGGAGGAGCCGACGAAGGTGCCGGCCGGGTCCCGCTCCCATACCGCCGACTGGATGCCCAGAGGCTCGAACAGCGCGGTCCAGGGGTAGTCGGCATAGGCCTCGGCACCGACCATGCCGCGCAGCGCCGCCGCCAGTACATTGCTGTCGCCGCTGGAGTAGCGAAAGCGCGCGCCGGGTTCGACGTCCGCGGCATGGGCGGCGGTAAAGGCGGCCATATCGGCGCGCCCGCGGGTGTAGAGCATGGCCACCACCGAGGACTTCAGCGGCGCGTATTCGTAGTCTTCCTGCCAGGCCAGGCCCGAGGCCCAGTTGAGCAAATGGCCGAGTTTGACCTCGGGGTGCGCGGCAAAGGGCGGGTAATACGCGGCAGCAGGCTGATCCAGGCGAAACAGTCCCTGCCCGTAGGCCACGCCCAGGGTGCTGGCCAGCAGGCTCTTGGCCATGGACCAGGTCAGGTGCGGCGTGCTGGCAGTGGTCGGCGCGGCGTATCGCTCATACACCAACACACCATCGCGGATCACCAGCAGGGCATCGCTGCGCACGCCACTGCGGCCGACTTCGTCGCGTGCGGGGAAGGCATAGCTTTCCAGGGCACTGAGCGCCGCGCTGGCCGGCGCTGGCTGGCTCGGCCAATGCGCATCGGGCCAGCTTTGCCCCCAGGCCATGCTGCCGGCCAGGGCGACGCTGCAGGCCAGGGCCCAGCGCATACAGCCGTGGAGAAAGGACATAGATCCGCCTAGAGAATCGTCGAAGGCGGCACCCTAGCACGCCATCGATGACGCTAAAAAGCGCCAGAAGCGTCTGTTTCCAGACCGCGCCTATTTCGGCAGGCGGTAATCCTCGGGGCCCATCAGGTCCATGCCGCACTCGAGGTTCTCGATCCAGTAGAGGAAGGCATTGATCATCTCCGCGCCGACAAAGGGCCGGCCGTGTTGCGGCACTATCATCGCCACGTCCATCTCGCGCACCATGGCCGCCCAAAGCCGGCAGATCTTGTTGCTGGCCATATAGCGGCGGTGAAAACCGAGCATGTTCGGCACATGGTTGACGAAGTCGTTCACCGGGCTGGCGTCGTCCACCAGGGAGGCCCCCATATCGCCGGAAAACAGGATCTTGCTGACCGGATCGTACAGCTGGAAGTTGCCCACCGAGTGGAGGAAGTGCGCCGGCACGGCTTTCAGCGTGCACTTGCCCAGGGCGAAGGACTGGCCAGCGTCCGGCAGGGCGATGATCCGGTCGAAGGTGTTGATGCCACGGCTCAGGGCCAGGTAGTTGGCCGTCAGGTGCGGCAGAAAACGCGCCCACAGCTTGGAGCAGATGACCTTGGCGCGGGTGTGCAGCAGCCACTTGTCCAGGGAGGCGATGATGTCCGGGTCCTGGTGCGAGGCGAAGATATAGGTCAGGTCCTGCACCGGAATGTGCTTGGACAGTTCCAGCGACAACGGCGTATAGGTCAGGTCGCCGCCCGGATCGAGCAGCAGGTATTGCTCGTGGTCGGTGATCAGGAACTGGTTGGACTGCACCCCTTCGCCGCTGACCAGGTCATCGAACATCATGCATTGGTGGTGACCGTTGTCGAACAGAATGATGGGGTCGCGTCGCATGGCGGGCTCTCTTCGCAAAGCTCACGACTTTAATCCCGACGCGCCCGCGGCTTACTGATCTGCATCAATCCGCCTCGCTATCGACGCGGCGCTCGGCTCAACCGCGCAACAGCGCCAGGGCTTTGTCCAGACGCTTGCGCCGCGCCGCACCGGCAATCGCCAGCAGCCCCTGGTCACGCTGCCACAACTGTGCCCAACGCCCATCGCCGGCGGCAAAGGCTGCATCCAGCTCGCCACACAGGGCGTCGAACTGGGCGAACAAACCGGCCAGCAGCAGGTGGCTGGCCGCTGCACTCGGGCACTGCCGCGCCACTTCTGCGCAGCCGGCCAGCAGGCCGAGCAGGCGCAACTGCAGGGCCTGCGGCCAGGCCGAATCCTGGCCCAGGCCAAACAGCCAGGCCGTCAGCGCCGCCAATACATAGGTGTCTTCCAGAGTGCGGAAGGGTTTTACATAGTCATCCCAGCCATCGCCGGGCAGTCGCTCGCAGTGCGCGCCCTGCAAATACAGACGGCCATGGCTGATATCCGGCATCAGCGGCAACGCCGGCAACGGCTCGATACGCACGCCCGGTGCGCCATTGCGCACTACGCCCAGGGCCAGTTGCACTGGCGCACCCGCGCCTTCCTCACGAGCGGCCACCAGCAGCCAGTCGGCGGCTTCGGCGGCGGTGACGAAATCCTTGCGGCCATCGAGGGTCAGCGCGTTGATCCACGTACTCATGTCCGCCGGCCGGGTGCTGCGATTTTCCGTCACGCACAGCGCCCCCAGGGTCCAGGGCGCGGCCGGCCAGAGTGCGCGCAACGCGCCCTGATAGCCGGCGAGAAACGCCAGCCCCGGAGTCGCCGCCAGCCGCCCACCGAACAAGGCCAGCTGCAAAGGCGGCGGAGTGCCGAGGCGTTCGAGCAGGCTGGCGTACCAAGTTTCCAGGCCCGCGACCGGCAGACGTGCTTGTGGGCTTAACAGCTGTTGCCAGGGCATGCATGGCTCCTTGTTGGGGTGTTGAAGTCAGTGTCACGCAAGCATCACCAAAGATTCACGGAGGTGACACCGCCGCTACCTAGCCTGAGCTTGCCCAACAAGATCGACCGGCTGCAAGGCAAAAAGCCGGCTAACGGAGATGACGGCATGACCCAGATGGCAATCACTCGCGACCGCACTACCCCCGCCCGCCGCCTGCAGGCCGAGCGCTTACAGGGCGCTGCCGCCCTGCGCGAAGCCCAGGCCCTGCGCTTTCGCGTATTCAGCGCCGAATTCGATGCCAAGCTCAAGGGGGCCGAGCTGGGCCTGGACATGGATGACTACGATATTCACTGCCAGCATATCGGCGTGCGCGATCTCAACAGCGGCGAGCTGGTCGCCACCACCCGCCTGCTCGATCACCAGGCCGCGGCCGGGCTCGGACGCTTCTACAGCGAAGAGGAATTCAGCCTGCACGGCCTGGCCGGCCTCGAAGGGCCACTTCTGGAAATCGGCCGCACCTGCGTCGCCCCCGCCTACCGCAACGGCGCGACCATCGCCGTGCTCTGGGGCGAACTGGCCGAGGTGCTCAACGAAGGCGGCTACCGCTACCTGATGGGCTGCGCCAGCATCTCCATGCAGGACGGCGGCATCCAGGCCCAGGCGATCATGCAGCGCCTGCGCGAACGCTATCTGTGCACCGAACACCTGCGCGCCGAGCCGAAAACGCCGCTGCCGACGCTGGATGTGCCGGGCAACGTGATCGCCGAAATGCCGCCGCTGCTCAAGGCCTATATGCGCCTGGGCGCGAAGATCTGCGGCGAGCCGTGCTGGGACCAGGACTTCCAGGTCGCCGACGTGTTTATCCTGCTCAAGCGCGACGAGTTGTGCCCGCGCTATGCACGACATTTCAAGGCCGCCGTCTGAGCGCACTTGCCCGAATCGCCGCCAGCCCGGTAGGGTGCGCCGCGCGCACCGCAAAGCCAGCCTGGTGACGGGCGCAGAAACCCCTGTGGTGCGCATGGCGCACCCTACCCGCTGTAGCACTTTGCCCGCGGAGCGGCCGATGAAGAAATTGCGTTTGTACCTGCGCCTGGCGCGCCTGCTGGCGGTGATCGGCCTCGGCACCCTGCTGGCCAGCGCCATCACCCTGCTGGAGCGCCTGGTACGGCACGACCTGATGCCGACCCGTCAGCGCCTGACCCGCTGGTTTCTCGCGCGCCTGGCCGCCGCCCTGCCGTTCCGCCTGCAGGTGCAGGGCGGGCTGCCGCGCCAGCCGATGCTGTGGGTCAGCAATCACGTGTCCTGGACCGATATTCCGCTGCTCGGCATGCTCACCCCGCTGTCCTTTCTGTCCAAGGCCGAGGTGCGCACCTGGCCGGTGGCCGGTTGGCTGGCGCACAAGGCCGGCACCCTGTTTATCCGCCGCGGTTCGGGCGACAGCAATCTGCTCAACCAGCAGCTCGGCCGCCACCTGCAACGCGGGCGCAACCTGCTGATCTTCCCCGAAGGCACCACCACCGACGGCCTCGGCCTGCGCACCTTCCACGGGCGCCTGCTAAGCAGCGCGATCGACAGCGGTGTATCTGTGCAGCCGGTGGCCATCCGCTACCTGCGCGGTGGCCAGCCGTGCAGCGTCGCCCCTTTTATCGGCGACGACGACATGCTTTCGCACCTGCTGCGCCTGCTCGGCAGCGAGCTGAGTGAGGTGCAGATCCAGCTGCTGACCCCGATTGCCAGCAGCGAGTTGAACCGCAACGCCCTGGCGCGGGCGGCGCAGCAGGCGATCAGCCAGGCGCTGTTTGGCGCAGCCGAGGTGCCCCAGACGCAAAGCCAGGCCGCCTAGCGCTGTCGAACAGGCCGTTGTTAACGGCCTGCGCGCTCACGGGCGGCATAAGCCTGCAGCTCGGGATAGAACTGGCGAAAATCCTCCAGCAGCGGCTGATACAGCCGCTCCAGCTCGACCAGGCCGCCGGCCAGCAGCCCTGGGCGCGACAGACGCCGGTCGAGCCCCGCCACCACCTGCTCCAGCACGGCGAATTCGCGGTAACTGCCCAGCCAGTCCTGCGCCGCCATGCGCGGTGCGATCAGCGCCAGGCGCTCGGGCAAGCGCGGCTCGGTCGCCAGCACCTGGTACACCCGCCCGGTAAAGCGCGGCAGCGGCTCACTGGCGTAGTCGGCCCAGTGCAGTGCCAGGCAGTGATCGAAAAACACATCCAGCAAGATGCCGCTGTAACGCCGGCGCTCGGCGGCAAAGCGCGCCCGCGCCTGCAATTGCAGCGGGTGGCTGTCGGTGAATACATCGATGCGTCGGTGCAGGCGGATCGCCGCCTCGATATCCGCCGGCCACTGCCCGGCCAGCGGCCCTTTGACGAAATCGCCATACAGGCTGCCCAGCAGTTGCGCCGGCGCGTCGCCGCCCAGGTGTAGATGCGCGAGGTAGTTCATGACCACAGCTTACACATCAGCACGCGTGATGAAGACTATCGCCACGAACGATCTGTATATCGCCGACAACCGATATAAGGTTCGCCCCATCGCGATATGACGTTACAGCACACAGGGAACGCCCCCATGCAACTCGACATCGATGAAGTGATCAAGGCCCTGGCCCACCCGGTGCGGCGCGACATCCTGCACTGGCTGAAAGACCCCCAGGCCTATTTCGCCGACCAGGAACACTCGCTGGAACACGGCGTCTGCGCCGGCAAGATCGACCAACGCACCGGGCTGTCGCAATCGACGGTCTCCGCGCACCTGGCGACCCTGCAACGCGCCGGCCTGATCAACAGCAAGAAGGTCGGCCAGTGGCACTTCTTCAAGCGCAACGAAGAGGCCATCCAGGCGTTTCTCGAACATATCAGCCAGGCACTCTAGGAGCCTGTCGGGCTTGACCGTCCGTAGCGAGGGGAAGTCCGGTTTGAGTCAGTTTTGTTGGTCTTTTGAGGCGAATAGCGAGCTATTTAACGAGAAAGAACAGCGAAAATGGCCAAATCCGGCTTCCCCGCAGTAGGACAGCGTTAAGTCCGACAGGCTCCTAGCCATTTCTAGTCAGCCCCAACATAAAGGACGCTCACCCATGACCACGCTTTTCGACCCTATCCAGATCGGCGACCTGCACCTCAACAACCGCATCATCATGGCCCCACTGACCCGCACCCGCGCCGATGAAGGCCGTGTGCCCAATGCGCTGATGGCCGAGTACTACGTCCAGCGAGCCAGCGCCGGGTTGATTATCAGCGAAGCCACGGCCGTCACCCCGATGGGCGTCGGCTACCCGGACACCCCCGGCATCTGGTCGGATGCGCAAGTGCGCGGCTGGAGCAATATCACCAAGGCTGTACACGCCGCCGGCGGCAAGATCGTTCTGCAGCTGTGGCACGTCGGGCGCATCTCCGACCCGATCTACCTCAACGGCCAATTGCCGGTCGCGCCAAGCGCCATTCAACCTGCCGGGCATGTCAGCCTGATCCGCCCGATGAAGAATTTCGTCACCCCGCGCGCACTGGAAACCGAAGAAATCGCCGACATCGTCGAGGCCTATCGCCTGGGCGCAGAAAACGCCAAGGCTGCCGGTTTTGACGGAGTGGAAATCCACGGCGCGAACGGCTACCTACTCGACCAGTTCCTGCAGAGCAGCACCAACCAGCGCAGCGACCGTTACGGCGGCAGCCTGGAAAACCGCGCACGCCTGCTGCTGGAAGTGACCGACGCAGCGATCGAAGTCTGGGGGGCCGGCCGTGTCGGTATGCACCTGGCACCACGCGCCGACGCCCACGACATGGGCGACGCCGATCGTGCCGAAACCTTCACCTACGTCGCTCGCGAGCTGGGCAAACGCGGCATCGCCTTTATCTGCGCCCGCGAGCAGGAAGCCGACGACAGCCTGTCGCCAAGCCTGAAACAAGCCTTCGGCGGCGTATTTATCGCCAACGAGCGCTTCACCAAGGACCAGGCCAACGCCTGGCTGGCCGAAGGCAAGGCCGACGCGGTGGCCTTTGGCATTCCCTTTATTGCCAACCCGGACCTGCCCGCGCGCCTGGCGCAGGACACCGAGTTGAACGTTCCCCGGCCGGAAAGCTTCTACGGCCAGGGCCCGGTCGGCTACCTCGACTACCCGGCGTTGTAGCCTGCGCTGCACCCTGGATAAAAAAGCCCGCCAATTGGCGGGCTTTTTTTGAGCAGTTAACTCAGAGCGCGTCTATCTGCTGCTGCAGGTTCTGCACTTGGGCCTGCAGGGCACTGATATTGCGGGTCATCTGCGCACGGAAGGCATCGAACTCGGCGGTATTGCTGCTGGCCGCCGGGCGGGTTTCCAGATCGCCCTTGAGCACCAGAATGTCCTGCTCCAGACGGGCAATGGCCTGATTGGGGTTACCGATTTTCTTCAGGGCCTCGACCTCGCCGCTCAGGCTCTTGAACTGAGCGTCGAACGTGCCGGTATCGGCCAGCGCCGTCTGCAATTTCGCCTGCTGGCCTTTCAGCGCGGCCTGCTCACTGCCCAGGGTCTTCAGGTTGCTCTCGAACTTCCCGGTGGCCCCCTGCTGACTTTTCAGCTCGGCGGCCAACTGTTCGATCTGCTTGCCCTGACCGCTCTGCTGGCCGGCCACGGCCTGCTGCTGCTTGCTCAGCTCGGCCAGCTTGTTTTCCAGTTGCTTGACCTGCAGCTTGAGCGCCTCGCTGCCGCTGGTGACGCTGGACTCGGTGGCCACCACCTTGCCGGAAATATCCTGAATGCGCCCGGCCGCTTCCTCGCTGATACGGGCGAAGCTTTCCTGGGTGGCAACCAGTTGCTGCTCCATCAGCTTGATCTGCTGGAAGCTCCACCAGCCCAAACCGCCGAGGGCGATCATCAGGGCACCGACCAGGGCCCAGAGCGGCCCGGTGCTGGCGCTTTTGACCGGCACCGTCCGCCCATAGGCCGCAGGCGCGGCGGCGGGCTCGTGGTGATCGGCGGCGAAATCGTCGTGATCGCGCGCCCCTGCCCTCAGGCTGGGCACATGATCGAGTTCGTCGTGGGCATCGTTACGCATGGGTCAACCTTCAAGAAAATGCTAATGGCGCGCAGTATAACGATTCGCAGATCCCGCTTCAGCGTTGCGCAACACAGGTGTAATACGCACCGACGAAGGGCGCAATAGTTCGCGCCTGCGCTCTGTAGACCACGAAATCCGCGTTTTTGTGAACTGGTACAGGCTTTGCATTTACCCCCTTGCGACATTTGCCCGCGGTTTCGCGACAAGACGAACAACCCGGGCCGGCATAACCACCAGGGGAAGGCATATGGAACTGAACAAAGCAGTTTTGGATTGCATGCAGGCTTTACGCCGCAGGTTGCGCGAAGAACAGGCCGTGGATATTCGCCTGAGCCAACCCGACGCGATCAACGCCATGCTCAGCGCCTGCCTCGGCTCCAGCGACGAGCAGACCCGGCAACTCGGCCAGCGCCTGGCAGAGCTCAGCGACAGCCCCTACAGCACCGCCCCAGCGGCCCCGGCCCCACGCATGCAGGCCGGCCACCCGCTGCTGCTGGAGACCGCCCACGTGGTCAGCAGCGGCTCGGTGCGCATCTACCGCGGCCAGCGGGTCTATGCCTGAGGCCAGGCCTCAGGCGGGCTCGCGACCCTGCCACCACTGACAGAATTCATCCAGCGCGGTCCACAGGTCGACCCTGGGCTGGTAGTCCAGATAGTGCCGCGCGCGGCTGATATCCAGGGAGAAGTCCTTGGCCATCACCGCTACCCCGAGGCGAAACAGGCTGGGCTCCGGACGCCCGGGCAGCAGCCGGCACAGCCCCTCGTTAAGTGCGGCTGCGCCATAGGCCAGGGGATAAGGCAGATGACGGCTGACCGGCGGCAGATCGAGCCGCTGCAGCACGTAGTTGACCGCCTCCCAGAGCGGCACCGGCTCGCCATTGCTGATGTTGTAGACCTGCCCCAGCGCCGGCTCGGCCACCCGCAGCGCACTCAGCAAGGCCGCGTTGAGGTTGTCCACACTGGTGAAATCGACCCGGTTGCGGCCAGTGCCGATGATCGCCAGACGCCCCTTGCGCTGCATAGCAATCAAGCGCGGGAAGATGCTGGTATCGCCCGCACCGGTGACGAAGCGCGGGCGCAGGGCCAGCACCTCCAGGCCCCGCGCCTGGGCGGCGAACACCCGCTGCTCGGCCAGGTATTTGGTCTTGCCATAATGGTCGGAGAAACGCCGGGGCAGCTGTTCCTCCCGAAGCCCGACATGGGCCCTGCCATCGAAATACACCGAGGGCGAAGACAGATGTACCAGGCGGCGCACGCCCTGTTCGACACAGGCGTCGATCAGGTTCTCGGTGACGGTCACATTGGCCTGATAGAAATGCGCGTAGCTGCCCCACACCCCCACTGCGCCCGCGCAATGCACCACCGCATCGACATCGCGGCAGAGTTGCCGCGCCAGCGCCGGGTCGGCTAGATCACCCTGGACGACTTCGCCGCCGCGCGCGCATAACGCCTGCATGCCCTCGGCACGTCGCCCACTGACCCGCACGTCCAGGCCCTGCGTCAGGGCAAAGTCGGCAAAGCGTCCGCCGATAAAGCCGCTGGCCCCGGTTACCAGAATCTTCATTGCCGCCCCCTGTGTTCGAAGTCCTTGCTCACTCTAGCAGCGCCCGCGGCGGCCGCTCGTGGCCCTGCCGGCCAGAACAGCGACCCCAGCACCCGCTCCAGGCCAACGGCAGCGGCCGTAGCGACTAAGCTGTCAGCGCAGACAACTGACCAAGGAGCAGCGGATGGCCAACAACTGGATGATTTACGGAGCCAACGGTTATACCGGCCACCTGCTGGCCGCCGAAGCGCAGCGTCAGGGCCTGACGCCCATCCTGGGCGGGCGCAACCCCGCGGCGGTGCATGCCCTGGGCAGCCTGCTCGGCCTGGAGTGCCGGGTGTTCGATATCCAGCAAGCCGAGCGCGCCCGCGAGGCCCTGGCCGATATCGCCGTGGTGGCCCACTGCGCCGGGCCGTTCTCCGCCACCAGCGCGCCGATGCTCGACGCCTGCCTGGCCAGCAACACCCACTATGTGGACATCACCGGCGAGATCGGCGTGTTCGAGGCGGCCCACCGCCGCGATGCCCAGGCCCGCGAACGGGGCCTGGTGGTCTGCCCCGGCGTAGGCTTCGATGTGATCCCCAGCGACTGCCTGGCCGCCTGCCTGCACCAGGCCCTGCCGGATGCCACGCACCTGGCTTTGGGCTTCGACAGCGGCAGCGGGCTATCGCCCGGCACCGCGAAAACCGCGGTAGAGGGCCTCAAGTTTGGTGGCAAGGTGCGCCGCGCCGGGGTCATCACCGACGTACCACTGGGCTACAAGCGCCGCGCGATCAACTTCGGCCGCGGGGAAAAACCGGCGGTGACCATCCCCTGGGGCGATGTTTCGACCGCCTACCATTCCACCGGCATCGACAATATCGAGGTCTACCTGCCCACCCCCACGGCCGTGGCCATGCTGATGCGGCTGATCGACCCGCTGCGCCCCCTGCTCGGCCTGGACGGGGTGCAGAACTGGCTCAAGGCGCTGCTCGGCAAGCGCGTCCAGGGCCCCGATGCGGCCGCCCGCGTACGCCAGCGCACCTGGCTGTGGGGCGAAGTACGCAATGCCGCCGGCGAGGTGAAAAGCGCACGCCTGGAAACCGCCAACGGCTATGAGGTCACCGTGCACGGCGCGCTGCTGGCGGTCCGGCACCTGCTCGACTACCAGGGCCCCGGCGGCTACTTCACCCCATCCCGGCTGCTCGGCGAACGCTGCGTCGAGCAACTGCCGGGCGCGGGCAGAGTGCTGATTTCCTGAGGCGCGACCGCACTCAATCCAACGTCACCAGGCAGGCGGCTGTCGCCTGGCCGAGGTGGCGAGTCAACTCGCCGAGCAACTCGCCGCCATTGCGCCAGTGGTGCCAATACAGCGGCACATCCAGCGGCCGGCCGGGCAGCAGCTCCTGCAGGCTGCCGCGGGCCAGCTCGGCCTGCACTTGCAACTCGGGCATCAGCCCCCAGCCGAAGCCGGCCTCGGCCAGGCGCACAAAGCCTTCGGACGAGGGGCAGAGATGGTGGAGAAAACCGCCTTCGACGCCCAGGGCAGACAGGTAGCGATGCTGCAGCTGATCATCAGGGCCGAAGACGATGGCGGGGGCCTGAGCCAGCGCCGTCGGCGTCACCCCCCGCGGAAAGTGCCGGGCGATAAAGCCCGGACTGGCCAGGGCGCGGTAACGCATTCCCCCCAGCAGCACGGCCCGCGCCCCCGCCACCGGGCGCTCGCTGGCGCAGACACAGGCCGCCACTTCGCCGGCCCGCATGCGCTTGAGGCCGACATCCTGATCCTCCACCACCAGATCCAGTAACAAGCGCCGGCTGGCACAGAACTCGCCCACCGCCGCCGCCCACCAGGTCGCCAGGCTGTCGGCGTTGAGGGCGATGCGCAGCCGCTCGGGCAGGCCGCCCTCATCCAGCGCCGGCACCTGCGCCTGAATATCCCGCTCCAGCAGGCGCACCTGCTGCACATGATTGAGCAGACGCTGGCCGACTTCCGTGGCCACCGGTGGCGTGGCCCGCAGCAGCACCGGCTGACCGACCCGCGCCTCGAGCAGTTTGATCCGCTGCGACACCGCCGACTGCGACAGGCCCAGCACCTGCGCCGCCCGTTCGAAACCGGCCTGCTCCACCACGGCCGCCAGGGCGGCGAGTAGTTTGTAATCCAACAAAATAAGATTTCCTAATGAGCGATCAGCAAGATTGGTTTTTCTTATACAGACAGACGCAGCAGACTGACCAGCATCAACCACCTCGAACAAGGCAATCCGCATGGCCGGCGAAACCTCACTGACGACATTGCTGCGCAGCATGAACCCACAGCTGAACGATGGCGCTTATGTATTTTGCAGCCTGAGCGATGCCGCGCAACTGGACGGCGTACAGCCGCTGGGCAGTTTTCAAGAGGCTGAAGGCCTCACCGTGATCCTGCCGCGCCTGCAGGCCGAACAACTGCGTTTGCCCTACAACTATGTCGCGGCCTGGCTGACCCTGCACGTGCATTCGGCGCTGCAAGCAGTCGGTTTGACGGCCGCCGTCGCCGGCGCACTGGCTCAAGCCGGGATCAGCTGCAACGTGATCGCCGGCTTCTACCACGACCACCTGTTCGTCGCCCACGCCGATGGGCCACGTGCGCTAGCCGTCCTGCAACAGCTCACTGACAGCGCGGAATAACCGATATGTGGCAGAGCTATTTGAATGGATTACTGGTCGCCGCCGGGCTGATCATCGCCCTCGGGGCGCAGAATGCCTTCGTCCTGGCGCAAAGCCTGCGGCGCGAACATCACCTGCCGGTCGCCCTGCTGTGCGTGGTCTGCGATGCCCTGCTGGTGGCTGCCGGGGTGTTCGGCCTGGCCGCCCTGCTGGCACAGAGCCCGCTGCTGCTGGATGTGGCGCGCTGGGGCGGAGCCATCTTTCTGCTCTGGTACGGCGGCCAGGCATTGCTGCGGGCCTGCCGGCCCCAGGCCCTGGACCAGATGGCCCAGGCCGGGCCGCGCTCGCGCCGGGCGGTGTTGCTCGCGGCCCTGGCCGTCACCCTGCTCAACCCCCACGTCTACCTGGACACCGTACTGCTGATCGGCTCGCTCGGCGCTCAGCAGAGCGTACCCGGGGCCTACGCCGTGGGTGCCGCCAGCGCCTCGCTGATTTGGTTCCTCTGCCTGGCCTTGGGTGCGGCCTGGCTCGCCCCCTGGCTGGCGCGCCCGAGCACCTGGCGGCTGATCGACCTGGGGGTGGCCCTGATGATGTTCAGCATCGCCTGGCAATTGCTGAACCAGCCGCTCTAGTGCCCCGGGCCGGCAGCTATTTTTCCACACAGTTGCCGCGTGTTTAAGCCGGGGGGCCGGTGCTATGATTCAAGGCTTGCGGCGCAAAGAAATAATTCCCGCCGCTGATATGGCCGCCCGTGATCGGCTTCGCGAACACCGCACCTGACCTGACTAGGAGATCAACCATGGCTTTCGAATTGCCGCCACTGCCTTACCCACATGACGCCCTGCAGCCGCACATTTCCAAGGAAACTCTGGAATACCACCACGACAAGCACCACAACACCTATGTCGTGAACCTGAACAACCTGGTGCCCGGCACCGAGTTCGAAGGCAAGACCCTGGAAGAAATCGTCAAGACCTCCTCCGGCGGCATCTTCAACAACGCCGCGCAGGTCTGGAACCACACCTTCTACTGGAACTGCCTGGCCCCCAACGCCGGTGGCCAGCCGACCGGTGCCCTGGCTGACGCGATCAACGCCACCTTCGGTTCCTTCGACAAGTTCAAGGAAGAGTTCAGCAAGGTTTCCATCGGCACCTTCGGTTCCGGCTGGGGCTGGCTGGTGAAGAAGGCCGACGGTTCCCTGGCCCTGGCCAGCACCATCGGTGCCGGCTGCCCGCTGACCAGCGGCGATACCCCGCTGCTGACCTGCGACGTGTGGGAACACGCCTACTACATCGACTACCGCAACCTGCGTCCGAAGTACGTCGAGGCATTCTGGAACCTGGTCAACTGGGACTTCGTAGCGAAAAACTACGCCGCCTAAGCACCCGCGTTACAGCCTGAAAACCCGGCCACCTGGCCGGGTTTTCACGTATCGGGCCCCGGCTTTCTGCCACCCCAGCACCGCCCCGCCGCCGAACGGCAACGACCTGCCGTATGGCGCACACCTTTATGCAGGCCACCCAGCGGCCGCGCCCGGGCAAATAAAGCGCAGGGTTCAAGTCGTGCGGTAGGGCGGCCGATACAGTCCTGAGCCCCTGTCACTTCGGCACAATCGCGGCCCCAGCCACAGCAACCGCGGGCGCAATAAACTTTGCTAATGGCCCTTTGACTGCAAGCACGACTTTGCCAATACTCAGTAGCGTCTGACGCCTAAGGCCTCGAACAAGGAACCACCACTTGAAGCTGGAACTCAAGAACAGCTTGTCCCTAAAACTGCTGCGCGTGGTACTGCTCTCGGCGCTGATCGTTGGGGTGGTTCTGAGCTGCGCGCAGATCATCTTCGACGTGTACAAGACGCGCCAGGCCGTGGCCAACGATGCCCAGCGCATTCTCGGCATGTTTCGCGACCCCTCGACCCAGGCGGTTTACAGCCTGGATCGGGAAATGGGCATGCAGGTCATCGAAGGGCTGTTCCAGCACGAGTCGGTGCGCGTTGCCGCCATTGGCCACCCGAACGAGCCCATGCTGGCGGAAAAAGCCCGCGAGCAGGCCGACATACCGACCCGCTGGCTGACCGACCCGATTCTCGGCAAGGAACAGAACTTCACCACCCAGCTGGTCGGTCGCGGGCCCTACAGCGAGTACTACGGCGACCTCAGCATCACCCTGGACACCGCCCCTTACGGCGAGAGTTTCGTCACCAACTCGGTGATCATCTTTATCTCCGGCGTGCTGCGTGCCCTGGCCATGGGCCTGGTGCTTTATCTGGTCTACCACTGGCTACTGACCAAGCCGCTGTCGAAGATCATCGAGCACCTGACCAATATCAACCCCGACCGGCCCAGCGAACACAAACTGCCGATGCTCAAGGGCAACGAGAAGAACGAACTGGGCCTGTGGATCAACACCGCCAACCAGTTGCTGGCCTCTATCGAACGCAACACCCACCTGCGCCGCGAAGCGGAAAACAGCCTGCTGCGCATGGCCCAGTACGACTTCCTCACCGGCCTGCCAAATCGCCAGCAGCTGCAACAGCAACTCGACCAGATTCTCGACGACGCCGGCCGCCTGCAACGCCGGGTCGCGGTGCTGTGCGTCGGCCTGGACGATTTCAAGGGCATCAACGAGCAGTTCAGCTACCAGACCGGCGACCAACTGCTGCTGGCCCTGTCCGACCGCCTGCGCGGCCACAGCGGCCGCCTCGGCGCCCTGGCCCGCCTGGGCGGCGACCAGTTCGCCCTGGTCCAGGCCGATATCGAACAACCCTACGAGGCCGCCGAACTGGCCCAGTGCGTGCTCGACGACCTCGACACACCCTTTATGCTGGACAATCAGGAAGTACGCCTGCGCGCCACCATCGGCATTACCCTGTTCCCGGAAGACGGCGACAGCACCGAGAAGCTGCTGCAGAAAGCCGAACAGACCATGACCCTGGCCAAGAGCCGCTCACGCAACCGCTACCAGTTCTATATCGCCAGCGTCGACAGCGAGATGCGCCGCCGCCGTGAACTGGAAAAGGACCTGCGCGACGCCCTGGCCCTCGACCAGCTGCACCTGGTCTACCAGCCCCAGGTGGATTACCGCGACCACAGCGTGGTCGGCGTCGAGGCGCTGTTGCGCTGGCAGCACCCTCAGCACGGCCTGGTCCCGCCCGACCTGTTTATCCCCCTGGCCGAGCAGAACGGCACCATCATTGCCATCGGCGAATGGATTCTCGACCAGACCTGCCGCCAGCTGCGCGAATGGCACGATCAGGGTTTCAGCGAACTGCGCATGGCGGTCAACCTGTCCACCGTGCAACTGCACCACTCGGAGCTGCCGCGGGTGGTCAACAACCTGATGCAGATCTACCGCCTGCCGCCGCGCAGCCTGGAACTGGAAGTCACCGAAACCGGCCTGATGGAAGACATCAACACCGCCGCCCAGCATCTACTCAGCCTGCGCCGCTCCGGGGCACTGATCGCCATCGACGACTTCGGCACCGGCTATTCCTCGCTGAGCTACCTCAAGAGCCTGCCGCTGGACAAGATCAAGATCGACAAGAGCTTCGTCCAGGACCTGCTGGACGACGAAGACGATGCCACCATCGTGCGCGCCATCATCCAGCTGGGTAAGAGCCTGGGCATGCAGGTGATCGCCGAAGGGGTGGAAACCGTCGAGCAGGAGGCCTACATCATTGCTCAGGGTTGCAACGAAGGTCAGGGCTACCTCTACAGCAAGCCCTTGCCGGCCCGCGAGCTGACCGGCTACCTCAAGCAGGCCCGCCGCCTCAACATCGCGGCCAACCCCGCCACGCTGTAAAAGCATCAACCAGCCAGGGTGCGCCGCAAACCACAGCCCCCTGGTGCGCACGGCGCACCCTACCGGGCGACCTTATCAGGCAACGGCGTTAAACCTGCTGCACGCCCAGTAACCAGGCCATGGCCAGCGCCCCCAGGATGCACAACAGCGCCCCGCCGGCGGCCTGCCAGTAGAACTGGCGCACCAGCTCATCCTCCCCCGCACAGGACAGCACGAAAGGCTGAGCTTCGCCGGGTTTGGCCAGATGGTGCTGCGCGGGCCGGGCGCTTTGTCGGCGATGGCGGTCTTCGGCCTCCAGGCTCGCCGCCAGACGCACGCGCTGCCATTCCCGCTCATCCAGCTGGCCATTGCCGTCGCTGTCAAAACGCTGCAGCAAGCCGGCAAAGTCACCTTTCCACTCACGAATCACCGCGCCCTTGGCCGCCGCCAGATCCAGGCCCTGACGGCCACCGCCGCCGCTGCGGAAAGCGCCGATGGCATACAGCGGCTGGCCGACCTGCAGGCGCTCTTCGCTGTAGCGATAGCGCTTGCCGCTGGCGAACAGCGCACTCCAGCCAGTTTTCGGCGGCCCCAGGGGGTGACGCAGCTGCCCCTGCCAGACCACCCGGGTGGCCGGACGCACCTCGGCCCCGCGGGGATCGATCAGACAACTGCCCGTGCCGTCAGCCAGGCCCAGCCAGGCTTCGCTGCTGCCGCTTTCCAGGGTGCGCCAGCTGCGGCTTTTGCCGCTGGAGCGGTATTCCTCGATCCGGTAACGCCACCACAGACAGGGCGTGCCGGTCAGCGGGGCGCTTAGCTGCGCCTCCGCCGTCTCCTCCAGAATGCCGTAGAACTCGACGTAGCCCTGGGCCGCCGAACGGATCTTCGAGGTCGGGGTATCGAGCAAGTGCCTGGCCTGGGAGAAACGCCGCAGAAACCACCAGCCGCCGCCCGCCGTTGCCGCGACGCTGCATGCCAGGCCGATAACCTGTGCCTGAATCTCCACGGCCTAGCCGAACAGGGTCTTGAGGTCGACGTCGGCCTTTTCCGCGTCGCTGAATTCCAGCAACACCGCCTCCTTGAAGGCGAACAACCGAGCGATCAGCACATCGGGGAACTGCTCGATACGCACGTTGTTGAGGTTGACCGCCTCGTTGTACAGCTCGCGACGGTCGGCAATGCCGTTTTCCAGACCGCTGATGCGCTGCTGCAGGTGCTGAAAGCTCTCATTGGCCTTCAGCTCCGGATAGTTCTCCGCCAGGGCGAACAGCTGGCCGAGGCCGGCGCGCAAGCCGCTTTCGGCCTTGCCCAGCGCACCCATATCGGTCTTCTCCCGGGCACTGGCCACCGCCTGCCGGGCGGCGACCACCCGCTCCAGGGTGGTGCGTTCATGCTGCATATACTGCTTGCAGGTCTCGACCAGCTTGGGCAGCTCCTCATGGCGCTGCTTGAGCAGTACATCGATATTCGCCCAGGCCTTGCTGACCCCGTGCTTCAGACGCACCAGGGCGTTATAGAGCACCACCGCGTAAGCGGCCGCGAGAATCAGAATAACGACAATGGCGACGCTGGTAAGGCTCATGCAGGACTCCCCTGGGGCTGTAGATGGCATCTGTGCTGGCATTTTAACCTTATCCCTGACACCCGATGGGGAGCCGGCTCACGGGTTTGGAGAAAACTCGGCGCAGCAACCCTTTGCACAAAATGCAAATCTTTCGCATTATGTTTTGGTTTCTAGTGCTCGCGCGCCGAGCTCGCTTCATTTATCTCGTAAAGGACTCCGTCATGCTTCGACTGCCCCTGGCTTCCGCCAGCCTGCTTGCTATTGCCATTTCCCTCGCCGGCTGCGGCGAAGACAAAGCCCCGGCCAGCCAGGCCGCCGCCCCTGCCGCCAGCAGCGCCAGCGCTCCGGTCGCCGCCGCCAGCCAGGTCGACGAAGCCGCCGCCAAGGCCGTGGTTAACCATTACGCCGACCTGGCCCTGGCCGTGTTCAGCGACGCCGCCAGCACCGGTAAAACCCTGCAAGGTGCCATCGATGCCCTGCTCGTCAACCCGAATGACGACACCCTGAGAGGTGCCCGCGAAGCCTGGCTGGCAGCCCGCGTACCCTACATGCAGTCGGAGGTGTTCCGCTTCGGCAACGCCGTGGTCGACGACTGGGAAGGTCAGCTCAACGCCTGGCCGCTGGACGAAGGCCTGATCGACTACGTCGCCAAGGACTACCAGCACGCCCTGGGCAACCCGGGCGCGCAGGCCAATATCGTCGCCAACAGCGAGCTGCAGGTCGGCGAAGACAAGCTCGACGTCAGCACCATCACCCCGGAACTGCTGGCCAGCCTGAACGAACTGGGCGGCTCCGAAGCCAACGTCGCCACCGGCTACCACGCCATCGAGTTCCTGCTCTGGGGCCAGGACCTGAACGGCAGCGGCCCGGGTGCCGGCGAGCGTCCGGCCAGCGACTTCGTGGTCGGCGAAGGCGCTACCGGCGGCAACAACGAGCGCCGTCGCGCCTTCCTCCAGGCCGCCACCCAGCTGCTGGTCAGCGACCTCGACGCGATGGTCGCGCAGTGGCAAGCCGGCAATGCCGACAACTACCGCGCCAAGCTTGAGGCCGAATCGGCCGAGAACGGCCTGCGCAAGATGCTGTTCGGCATGGGCAGCCTGTCCCTCGGCGAACTGGCCGGCGAGCGCATGAAGGTCGCGCTGGAAGCCAACTCCACCGAAGACGAGCACGACTGCTTCAGCGACAACACCCACAACTCGCACTTCTACAACGGCAAGGGCATCCGCAACGTCTACCTCGGCGAGTACCAGAAGGTCGACGGCACCACCCTGAGCGGCCCGAGCCTGTCGTCGCTGGTGGCCAAGGTTGACGCCGCAGCCGACAGCAGCCTGAAAGCCGATTTAGAAGCGACAGAGGCCAAACTCCAGACACTAGTGGACAGCGCGGCCATTAATGGCCAGCACTTCGACCAGCTGATCGCCGCCGACAACAGCGCAGGCCAGCAGATCGTGCGTGACGCCATCGCCGCCCTGGTCAAGCAGACCGCAGCCATCGAGCAGGCCGCCGGCAAGCTGGGTATCAGCGATCTCAATCCGGATACCGCTGACCACAGCTTCTAAGCACGACGCTGCGCAACAGCAGCGAAACGCCCCAGGCCGCGACTCTACCCGTAGAGTCGCGGCTTTTTTGTGGCTAAGTAGGGTGCGCCGTGCGCACCGAGGCTGGCTGCAGGTTCTTGGTGCGCACAGCGCACCCTACCGATTGCGGCTGCTGCAAGCTCCCCCTCTTCCAGCCACGCCTTCGGGGCCGTCGCTACGCTGATGCCAGCAATCGTTCCCGGTGATTCTTATGCACTGCGACCTTTAGCCACCACTGATAATGCAAATCCGTCTTATTTAAACCTGTCCAGACTGTTAAGATCGGCCGCCTGTTTTTCTGCTGCGGATCACTTTCCATGTTTGCGCCGTATCGCGTTGCGCTGCTGGCCTTGGGCCTGAGCCTGGCAGCCTGCGATCAAACGCCCCGCTTCACCCAGTCCGAGCCCGGCGAGGCCCTGTCCGCCGGCAGCGCCACGGTGTTCAAGCGCGACCACAACGCCTTTTCCATGCCCGCGGCCAACCTGTCGCCGAGCCGTCGCCTGGACTTCAGTGTCGGCAACAGCTTCTTTCGCAACCCCTGGGTCAGCGCGCCGGCGACCACCACCGCCCGCGACGGCCTGGGCCCGCTGTTCAATACCAACGGCTGCCAGAACTGCCATATCAAGGACGGCCGCGGCCATCCTCCGCAGCCCGATGCCCTGAGTTCGGTGTCGATGCTGGTGCGCCTGTCGATACCGGCCGGCAGCGAACACGCGCAGATCATCGAGCGCCTCGGCGTGCTGGCCGAACCCACCTACGGCGGCCAGTTGCAGGACATGGCCAACCCGGGCGTAGCACCCGAGGGCAAGGTACGCGTCAGCTACAGTACGCAGCTCGTCAACTTTGCCGATGGCCAGCAAGTCGAGCTGCGCACGCCCAGCCTGGAGATCAGCCAGCTCGGCTACGGCGATCTGCATCCCGACACCCTGTTCTCCGCGCGTATCGCCCCGCCGATGATCGGCCTGGGCCTGCTCGAAGCCATTCCCGAGGCCGCCATCCTGGCCAATGCCGATCCGGACGACCGCGATGGCGACGGCATTTCCGGACGCGCCAATCGGGTCTGGGACCGCGAGCAACAAGGCACGGTGCTCGGCCGCTTCGGCTGGAAAGCCGGCCACCCCACGCTCAACCAGCAGAACGCCGAGGCCTTTGCGGGCGACATGGGCCTGACCAGCACGCTGGTTGCCCATGACAACTGCACAGCGGCGCAAACCGACTGCCGCAACGCGCCCCATGGCGGCGAGCCCGAGGTCAGCGACAACCTTCTGGCCAGCGTGCTGTTCTACACCCGCAACCTGGGCGTACCGGCGCGCCGCGAGGTCGACGCGCCGCAGGTGCTCGCCGGCAAGAGCCTGTTCTACCGGGCCGGCTGCCAGGGCTGTCATACCCCGCAGTTCACCACCGCCAGCGACGCCGCCGAACCGGAACTGGCCAATCAGGTCATACGTCCTTACAGCGATCTGCTGCTGCATGACATGGGTGAAGGCCTGGCCGACCATCGTCCGGAATTTCTCGCCAGCGGCAGTGAGTGGCGCACACCGCCACTGTGGGGCATCGGCCTGACGGAGACAGTCAACGGTCATACCCAGTTCCTGCATGACGGCCGCGCGCGCAACCTGCTGGAGGCCATTCTCTGGCACGGCGGCGAAGCCGACGCGGCCAAACAACTCGTCCTGACGTTCGATGCCGAGGAGCGCGCGGCGCTGCTGGCTTTTCTGAATTCGCTGTAAGGAGCCACCGATGATCCGCTCACCCCTCACGCTCGCCCTGCTTAGCCTGGCCCTGGCTGGCTGTACGCCAGTCGACCCGCAGGACGCCGTCAGCAGCGCCCTGGCCGACGGCGTCCTGCTACCGATCTACAGCGCCTGGAGCGAAGCCGACCGCCAGCTGGCTGCCAGCGGCCAGGCCTTCTGCGCCGGCCAGCAGAACCTGGCGGACGCGCGTCAGGCCTTTGCCAGCGCGCAAAGCACCTGGGCCGCCCTGCAGCCGGCCGTGCTCGGCCCCCTGGCCGAAGGCAACCGCGCCTGGCAGGTGCAGTTCTGGCCGGACAAGAAGAACCTGGTGGCGCGCCAGGTCGAAGCGCTGGTCAACAGCAAACCCGAACTGACCCCGACCGATCTGGATAAATCCAGCGTCGTGGTGCAAGGCCTGACCGCCTATGAATACCTGCTGTTCGACCCGGCGATCGACCTCAATGTCGCCGAGCAGAAGGCCCGTTACTGCCCGCTGATCGTCGCCATCGGTCAGCACCAGCAGGTGCTCGCCGCCGACGTGCTGACGAACTGGCAGCGCCAGGACGGCATGGCCGCGCAGCTGAAAAGCTTCCCCAACCCGCGCTATGCCGAAGCCGCCGAGGCCGTGGCCGATATCCTGCGCACCCAGGTCAGCGCCATCGACGGCCTGAAAAAGAAACTCGGCACCCCGCTCGGCCGCCAGAGCAAAGGCCAGCCGCAGCCCTATCAGGCCGAAGCCTGGCGCAGCAAGGCCAGCCTGGCCAACCTCGCCGCCAGCCTGGCCAGCGCCGAACGCATCTGGCTGGGGGCCGAGCAGGATGGCATCCAGGCGCTGCTCGGCAGTGCTCAGGCCGAGCTGAAACAGCGCATCGACGCCGCCTACAGCGACACCCGCCAGCGTCTGGCCGCCGCCCAACGGCCGCTCGGCGAGCTGCTCGGCGACGAAGCCGGCCGCGCCGAGCTCAACGCCCTGTATGACAGTCTCGACGCCCTGCACCGCCTGCACGAAGCCGAGCTGGCGAAGGTGCTGGGGATCCAGCTGGGCTTTAACGCCCATGATGGTGACTGAGCCATGCCGATAAACCGCCGCGCCTTTCTCGGCCTGGGGGCCACCGCCCTGGCCGCCACCACCTTCGGCGGCTGGACGCTGCTGCACAGCGGCCCGCAGCCACTGCTGCTGTCGGCGCGCAACGACAGCGCCGGCAAACACTTCGCGGTGGGCTACCGCCTGGATGGCAACCAGGTGTTCGCCACCCAGGTCAGCGAACGCTGCCACGATGTGATCGGCCACCCGTTTCTGCCGATGGCGCTGTTCGTCGGCCGCCGCCCGAGTACCCAGAGCTACCTGATCGACACCCGCGACGGCCGCCTGCTGCAGACCCTGCACGCCCCCGAGCAACGCCACTTCTACGGCCATGCGGTGTTCCACAAGGATGGCGACTGGCTGTACGCCACCGAGAACGACACCTCCGAGCCCGGTCGCGGCGTGCTGGGCGTCTATCGCCTGCTAGGCGAACAGTTGCAGCGCACCGGCGAGCTATCGACGCACGGCATTGGACCGCACCAGCTGCTCTGGCTGCCGGACGGCGAAACCCTGGCGGTGGCCAACGGCGGCATCCGCACCGAAGCCGACAGCCGGGTGGAGATGAACCTCGACAGCATGGCGTCCAGTCTGGTGCTGCTGCGCCGCGACGGCAGCCTGATCAGCAAGGAGCAGCTGCCCGAACGGATGAACAGTGTGCGGCATATGGCCGTGGCCAGCGACGGCACTATCGTCAGCGGCCAGCAATATATGGGCGCTGCCAGCGACGCGGTGCCGCTGCTGGCGATCAAGCGCCCCGATCAGCCCTTCCAGCACTTCCCGGTGGCCGAGGCGCAGCGCCAGCTGATGAATCAGTACACCGCCAGTGTGGCGATCCACAGCGAGCTGCGCCTGCTGGCCCTGACCGCCCCGCGCGGCAACCGGGTGTTTATCTGGGACCTGGACAGCGCCGAGCTGCGCCTCGATGCACCACTGGCCGACTGCGCCGGGGTGGGCGCGGTGGCCGAAGGCTTTGTGGTCAGCAGCGGCATGGGCCGTTGCCGCCTGTACGACTGCCGCCGCAACGCAATCACCGCCCAGCCCCTGCAACTACCCGCCGGGCTATGGGACAACCACCTGCGCCTGGCCTGAGAACCTGTTTACGATCTGCTGCGCTTCGGCCCTGCTGCGTTAAAAACAGGCTCGGAATGCTCATGTACAAAAGTACACTCCGCTTCCTCGCCTGTTTTTGCCTTGCAGGTCTCTAGCTCGCGAGAGCGCAAGCAGGTTCTGAAAGCCCGGCGCTAGGCTGTTCGCCCTACCATTCCTACGTTTGTAACACGCCTGCGGCAGGCTAAAGAACGCTGCCGCAGAGCCGATCTATACTGGCTGACAACCCGATTGCTGATAGGCAATCGGGCCCAGTTGATACCAGTCGATAAGGATATTCGCAGACACGCCAGGCGCGTCGCTGGAGTTCGCCATCTATCTACTTAGGGATCTCACCCATGTTTCTGCAAAAATCCTTGCGCGCACAAATCCTCGCCCTGCTCGGCGGCAGTCTGGCACTGATCCTGATCACCGCCCTGGTCTGTTTCAGCTTCCTATCCAGCGGCCTGCAGAACTATCGCGGCCTGCTTGAGGGACCACTGGAGGAGTCGACCCTGATCGACGTCGCCAACCTGAACTTCAAAACCCAGGTGCAGGAATGGAAAAACGTACTGCTGCGCGGTAGCGACAAGGCTCAGCTGGATAAATACTGGAGCCAGTTCGAGGCGCAAGAGCGCAAGGTGCAGGACACGCTCGGCAAACTGAGCACATTGGCCAGCAATGACCCGACCCTCAAAGGCAAGATCGAGGCATTGCGCAGCGAACACCAGAGCCTGGGCGGTAAATACCGGGCAGGTCGTGATGCCTTTATTGCCGCCGGTGCCGACGCCAAAGCCGGCGACAAAGCGGTATCCGGTATCGACCGCCACGCAACCCAGCAAATGGACGCGCTCGCCGAAGAACTGCACAAGCAAAGCCTCGATCAGGCCGGCCTGATCAACGCTGCGGCCGACCGTACAATACTGGTCGGTACCCTGGGCATGCTCAGTGCCACCCTAATCATCGCCCTGTTCAGCCTGTGGCTGGTCAACCGTAACCTGATCAACCCGATCCGCGAACTGATCGCCCATATCGCGCAGCTCAGCCAGGGCAACTTCGACAAGCAGGTAGATGCGAGTCGTCAGGACGAACTGGGCCACCTGGCCGTGGCCGCGAATATTCTGCGCGACTTCCTGGCCGACACCTTTACCCGCCTGAAGCGCAGCACCGCCGACCTCGACATCGCCAGTGGCGAACTCAACGCCATTGCCACCCTGATGGCCCAAGGCACCCGCGAGCAGTTCTCGCGCACCGACCAGGTGGCCACGGCGATGCACGAGATGTCTGCCACCGCCCAGGAAGTCGCGCGCCACGCGGCCGAGGCGGCGAATGCCGCCGACGATGCCGACAGCGCCGCGCGCCAGGGCGAAACCGTGATGCAGGCAACCATCAAGACCATCACCGATATTCGCGGAGAGATCAGCAACACCTCCGAGGTTATCCGTCGCCTGGAGGCCGATAGCGGGCGTATCGGCAAAGTGCTGGAAGTGATTCGCGGCATTGCCGAACAAACCAACCTGCTGGCGCTCAATGCCGCCATCGAGGCCGCCCGCGCCGGCGAACAGGGCCGCGGCTTTGCCGTGGTAGCGGACGAGGTACGCACCCTGGCGCAACGCACCGCCGAATCCACCGCCGAGATCCACCAAATCATCGACACCGTGCAAACCGGAGCGGTCAATGCGGTACGCGCCATCGAAAGCGGCCAGCAACGCAGCGAGGAAGGCGTAACCCAGGTCACCGAGGCCGGTGCCACCCTGCAACTGATCACCGGCGCGGTTGAGGCGATCCGCGATATGAACCGGCAGATCGCCACCGCCGCCGAGGAGCAGACCTCGGTGGCCGAGGACATCTCGCGCAACCTCACCGAGATCACCGCCATCGCCACCGCCAACCAGGAAAACGTGCAGCGCACCGAAAGCGCCGGACAGAACCTGCACAAGCTTTCCGGGCAACTCAGTGAGGTCACTCAACGCCTGAGTGCCTGAGCCGGCATACATCCCGCAAATAAAATGCCGGCTGATGCCGGCATTCTGCTTAATAACTGACCCATTGATCAGCCGCGAAAAGGCCAGCAGCCTTTTGCAAATGCGAATCTTTGACAGGCCCTTGCACTCGGTCTAAGGTGCCTGTCTTGCCTATTCCCAGGCCCCATTTGCCCTGCCAAGGAACCGGAATATGTTGCTCCGCCGCATGCTGATCATGCTGGGCGTCGTGCTCCTCGTGGTACTCGCCCTCGCCGCCTCGAAAGGCCTCTCCATCTACCGAGAAATTCAGATGTTCTCGGCTCCGCAACCGGCCATCAGCGTGTCTGCGGCCAAGGCCGTCGAGCAGCCGTGGCAGACTCGCCTGCCGGCCATCGGTACGCTCAAGGCGATTCAGGGCGTCGACCTGACCGTGGAAGTGGGCGGCACGGTGCGCGAGATGCTGTTCAATTCCGGCGAGCAGGTCAGTCTCAAGCAGCCGCTGCTGCAGATGGACAGCGATGTCGAACAGGCCAGCCTGGGCACCGCCCAGGCCGAACTGGGCCTGGCGCGGGTCGAATTCGAGCGCGGGCGCAGCCTGGTCAACCGCCAGAGCATCTCCAAAAGCGAGTTCGATCGGCTCTCGGCCAGCCTGCAGAAGGCCAACGCCAGCGTCGCCCAGTTGCAGGCGCTATTGGCCAAGAAACGCATCCTCGCCCCCTTCGCCGGCACCATCGGCATCCGCCAGGTGGAGGTTGGCGACTACCTGTCGTCCGGCACCATCATCGCCACCCTGCAGGACCTGTCCAAGCTGCATGTCGATTTCTTCCTGCCGGAGCAGGCCGTACCCAAGCTGGTCCTCGGCGAGCGCGTGCGCCTGAGTGTCGCCGCCTACCCGGACGAGTCGTTCGAAGGCGCAATAACCGCGATCAACCCCAAGGTCGAAGACAGCACCCGCAACGTACAGGTCCGCGCCATGCTCGACAACCCCGACGGCAAGCTGCTGCCGGGCATGTTCGCCAACCTGCAGGTGCTGCTGGCGGAACAGCCGGTGCGGGTGGTGGTGCCGGAAACCGCCATCACCTACACCCTGTACGGCAACTCGGTGTACGTGATCGAGGAACAGGCCGCCGAGGGCGACACCCCGGCGCAACTGCAAGTGCAACGCCGCTTCGTCGAAACCGGCGAGCGGCGTCGAGGCCAGGTGGTCATCCTCAAGGGCCTGCAAGCGGGCGAACAGGTGGTGACCGCCGGCCAACTGAAACTGGATAACGGTGCCCATGTCGCCATTGTCGACGCACCGCTCGAGCCGAGCGCCGAGTAAGCGCGCCGGCTTAAAGGAAATTACTTATGGCTTTTACCGACCCCTTTATCCGTCGCCCGGTGCTGGCCACCGTGGTCAGCCTGTTGATCATCCTGCTCGGCCTGCAGGCGTTCAATAAGCTGACCATCCGCCAGTACCCACAGATGGAGAACGCCCTGATCACGGTGACCACCGCCTACCCGGGGGCCAACGCCGAGACCATCCAGGGCTATATCACCCAGCCGCTGCAGCAGAGCCTGGCGAGTGCCGACGGCATCGACTACATGACCTCGGTCAGCCGCCAGAACGTCTCGATCATCTCGATCTACGCCCGCATCGGGGCCAACAGCGACCGGCTGTTCACCGAGCTGCTGGCCAAGGCCAACGAGGTGAAGAACCAGCTGCCCCAGGACGCCGAAGACCCGGTACTGAGCAAGGAAGCCGCCGACTCCACGGCGCTGATGTATATCAGCTTCTACAGCGACGAGCTGTCCAACCCGCAGATCACCGACTACCTGTCCCGGGTAATCCAGCCCAAGCTGGCCACCCTGCCGGGCATGGCCGAGGCCGAGATCCTCGGCAACCAGGTATTCGCCATGCGTCTGTGGCTCGACCCGGTGAAGATGGCCGCCTACGGCGTCACCGCCGGCGACGTCAACGATGCGGTGCGCCAGTACAACTTCCTCGCCGCCGCCGGCGAGATGAAGGGCGAGTTCGTGGTCACCAGCCTCAACGCCGAGACCGAGCTGAAATCCGCCGAGGCCTTCGCCGCCATCCCGCTGAAGACCGTCGGCGACAGCCGGGTGCTGATCCGCGATGTGGCACGGGTGGAGATGGGCGCGGAAAGCTACGACTCGATCAGCTCCTTCGATGGCACCCCCTCGGTGTATATCGCCATCAAGGGCACGCCGGGGGCCAACCCGCTGGATGTGATCAAGGAAGTACGCGGCATCATGCCCTCACTGGAGGCCCAACTGCCGCCCAACCTCAAGGTATCCATCGCCTACGACGCCACCCTGTTTATCCAGGCCTCCATCGACGAGGTGGTCAAGACCCTGTTCGAAGCGGTACTGATCGTCATCGTGGTGGTGTTCCTGTTCCTCGGCGCGCTGCGCTCGGTGCTGATCCCGGTTATCACCATCCCCCTGTCGATGATCGGCGTACTGTTCTTTATGCAGTTGATGGGCTACTCGATCAACCTGCTGACCCTGCTGGCCATGGTCCTGGCCATCGGCCTGGTGGTGGACGATGCCATCGTCGTGGTGGAAAACATCCACCGCCATATCGAGGAAGGCAAGACGCCCTTCGATGCCGCCATCGAAGGGGCACGGGAGATCGCTATACCGGTGGTATCGATGACCATCACCCTGGCAGCGGTGTATGCCCCGATCGGCTTTCTCGAAGGCCTGACCGGCGCGCTGTTCAAGGAGTTTGCCCTGACCCTGGCCGGCGCGGTGATCATCTCCGGCATCGTCGCCCTGACCCTGTCGCCGATGATGTGCGCCAAGCTGCTGCGCCACGAGGAGAATCCCACAGGCCTGGCGCACCGCCTCGATGTCATCTTCGACCGACTCAAGCAGCGCTACCAGCGCGCCCTGCACGGCACCCTGGAGACTCGCCCGGTGGTGCTGGTGTTCGCCCTGATCGTGCTGCTGCTGATCCCCGTGCTGCTCACCTTCACCAAGAGCGAACTGGCCCCCGACGAGGACCAGGGCATCATCTTTATGATGGCCAACGCCCCGCAGCCAACCAACCTGGAGTATCTGAACGCCTACACCGAGCAGTTCGTGGACATCTTCAAGGAGTTCCCCGAGTACTACTCCTCGTTCCAGATCAATGGCTTCAACGGTGTGCAATCGGGCATCGGCGGCTTTCTGATGACGCCCTGGAACGAGCGCGAACGCACCCAGATGGAGCTGCTGCCCGAGGTTCAGGGCCGCCTGGCACAGATCCCCGGCCTGCAGATCTTCGGCTTCAACCTGCCCTCCTTGCCAGGTACGGGCGAGGGCCTGCCGTTCCAGTTCGTGATCAACACGCCAAACGATTACGAGTCGCTGCTGCAGGTCGCCGAGCGGGTCAAGCAACGCGCCATGGAGTCCGGCCAGTTCGCCTTCCTGGACGTCGACCTGGCCTTCGACAAGCCGGAAATCCTGGTGGAGATCGACCGCGAGAAGGCTGCGCAGATGGGCGTGTCGATGCAGGACCTCGGCCAGACCCTGGCCAGCCTGCTCGGCGAAGGCGAGATCAATCGCTTTACCATCGACGGCCGCAGCTACAAGGTGATCGCCCAGGTCGAGCGCGCCTACCGCGACAACCCGGACTGGCTCGGCAGCTACTACGTGAAGAGCGAAAGCGGTGCGATGCTCGCCCTGTCGACCCTGGTCACGGTCAGCGACCGCGCACGGCCGACCCAGCTCAACCAGTTCCAGCAGCTCAACTCGGCGATCATCCAGGGCGTGAGCATCGTCAGCATGGGCGAGGCCATCGCCTCCCTGGAGCAGATCATGGCCGAGGAAGCGCCGGCCGGCTTCGCCTACGACTATGCCGGCGCAGCGCGCCAGTTCGTCCAGGAAGGCAGTGCGCTGTACCTGACCTTCGGCCTGGCCCTGGCGCTGATCTTCCTGGTGCTGGCGGCGCAGTTCGAGAGCTTCCGCGACCCGCTGGTGATCCTGATCACCGTACCGCTGTCGATCTGCGGCGCACTGGTGCCGCTGTTTCTCGGCTGGTCGAGCATGAACATCTACACCCAGGTGGGCCTGGTAACCCTGATCGGCCTGATCACCAAGCACGGCATCCTGATTGTAGAGTTTGCCAACCAGTTGCGCCGCACCCAGGGCCTGTCGCGCCGCGCCGCGGTCGAGGAAGCCGCCGCCATCCGCCTGCGCCCGGTACTGATGACCACCGCGGCCATGGTCTTCGGCATGGTGCCGCTGATCCTGGCCAGTGGTGCGGGGGCGGTCAGCCGTTTCGACATCGGCCTGGTGATCGCCACCGGCATGTCCATCGGCACCCTGTTCACCCTGTTCGTGCTGCCCTGCGTGTACAGCCTGCTGGCGCAGCCGGATGCGTCGGCAGAAACGGCCAACGCTCACTGACGGCCGCAGAAAACGCCTGGGAGAGATGTGGCCGTCGTCCTGCGATGGCCCACAGGGTGGCAGACATAGGCTAGGGGACGCTCCATCCTACGGCTCTGAGCGCAAAAAAAATGCCGCTTCCCAGGTAAGGGGGAAGCGGCATTTTTCTTATGTGAATAGCATGACCACTGGCAGCTTTTTTACCGGTGGGCGCAGGCGGAGATTCAGCCTTGCGGGCCCTTGCCCTGTAACAGACCGAACATAAACAGCAACAGATCCTGATCCGGGCGCACCACCTTGTCCGCTCGCACCGTCGCCGGTACTGGGCTGTAGCCCTCCTCGTCCGGGCTGATCACCTGGGTGCCCGGCTCATGCCAGGCCGCCGCCGCCAGCGACGCCACACTGAGTGCGCCAGCGAGAAACAAACCTCGTGCGATTTCTAACTTCATCACTGCAACCTCTTGATAGCGCTGCCAAACGCTGTTTGTTTAACCTAGATCACCGATGACCATTCCGTCGCCCTAGGCGATAGACGGTCGTTACTGCCGGAATTCCGACAAACGCAGCCCGGATCATCCTGATCGGCAAGCAAACAACACAGCCAAACTTCGAGCACGCCCCGCCCAAAAGGTTCAACCGCCGGACGTGATACGCGCAATTGGTGCACGGGTAACAGTGCAGAGTCACTTAATTGCCCATCGGAATCAGCGCCGCGCTGGATAGAACCATCAATTTTAAGAGGCGCGCATCATGCAAAAGTCGCGACAATAACTTCCCCGGGTACGGGGATAACCGCATACCAGAGCACATCCAGGTGGGATCAACACAGGATGGGGTCACGCTGTTGGCCAGCATCGCCCCGAATTGACAGGCTCCAGTCCGGTAAGCCCGATAAAGACAAAGCAATTGACGTACCGCTTTGGCATACCAGCGGTCGTGCAAGACGATTGCGGGAAAGGCACGCCCCGGCTGGCGGCAATACAGGAGCGTATTTTTCAGGAGTGGCTCGGCCCTGCACACGCAGGCAAGCGCACAGCACTCATCACCGCCGATGCCGGCAGCGGCCCCATGGACACAAGCCAGAGGGGCACCCACAAAAGAAAACCCCGTGACAGGCACGGGGTTTTCTAAACAGCGTGCAAGCCGCCTGATGGCGGCCTGCGGGAGCCGGGCTGGCTTACATCATGCCGCCCATGCCACCCATGCCGCCCATGTCTGGCATACCGCCAGCGGCCGGCTTGTCTTCAGCCACTTCGGCGATCATCGCTTCGGTGGTGATCATCAGGCTGCCGATCGAAGCTGCAGCTTGCAGCGCCGAACGAGTAACCTTGGCCGGATCGAGAATACCCATCTCGATCATGTCGCCGTAGGTGTCGGTCGCGGCGTTGAAGCCGTAGTTACCCGAACCCTGCTTGACCTTGTCGACCACAACGCTTGGCTCGCCGCCAGCGTTGGAAACGATCTGACGCAGCGGTGCTTCAACAGCACGACGCAGCAGAGCGATACCCACGTCCTGATCGGCGTTGTCGCCTTTCAGCTCACTGATGGCCTGCAGAGCACGTACCAGAGCCACGCCACCGCCAGGTACCACGCCTTCTTCAACGGCTGCGCGGGTCGCGTGCAGGGCGTCGTCAACGCGGGCTTTCTTCTCTTTCATTTCAACTTCGGTACCAGCACCGACCTTGATCACGGCAACACCGCCAGCCAGTTTGGCCAGACGCTCTTGCAGCTTCTCTTTGTCGTAGTCGGACGAGGTGTCTTCGATCTGCTTACGAATCTGCAGGACGCGCGACTCGATATCCGCCTGAACGCCTGCACCGTCGATGATGGTGGTGTTTTCTTTGCTCAGGATCACGCGCTTGGCGTTACCCAGGTGCTCCAGGGTGGCGCTTTCCAGGCTCAGACCGATCTCTTCGGAGATAACGGTACCGCCAGTCAGAACAGCGATATCCTGCAGCATGGCCTTGCGACGGTCACCAAAGCCTGGTGCCTTGACGGCAGCGACTTTGACGATACCGCGCATGTTGTTCACAACCAGAGTCGCCAGGGCTTCGCCTTCAACGTCTTCGGCCACGATCAGCAGCGGACGGCCGGACTTGGCCACAGCTTCGAGAACTGGCAGCAGTTCGCGGATATTGGAGATCTTCTTGTCGACCAGCAGGATCGCCGGAGCGTCGAGCTCGGCAACCATGGTGTCCGGCTTGTTGATGAAGTACGGGGACAGGTAACCACGGTCGAACTGCATGCCTTCAACAACCGACAGTTCGTTTTCCAGGCCCGAGCCTTCTTCAACGGTGATCACGCCTTCTTTACCGACTTTTTCCATGGCTTCGGCAATGATTTCGCCGATGGAAGTGTCGGAGTTGGCGGAGATCGAACCGACCTGAGCGATGGCCTTGGTGTCAGCGCAAGGCTTGGACAGCTTCTTCAGCTCAGCAACGATGGCGATGGTCGCCTTGTCGATGCCGCGCTTGAGGTCCATCGGGTTCATGCCGGCAGCGACGGCTTTCAGGCCTTCGTTGACGATGGCTTGAGCCAGAACGGTGGCGGTGGTGGTGCCGTCGCCAGCGTCATCGTTGGCACGGGAAGCAACGTCTTTGACCAGCTGCGCGCCCATGTTCTCGAAGCGATCTTTCAGCTCGATTTCTTTGGCAACGGAAACGCCGTCCTTGGTGATGGTCGGAGCGCCGTAGCTCTTCTCGATGATCACGTTGCGGCCTTTCGGGCCGAGGGTGGCTTTTACTGCGTCAGCCAGAACGTTGACACCAGTGAGCATTTTCTTGCGGGCGGAATCGCCGAATTTAACTTCTTTAGCAGCCATGATGGTTATTCCTTGATTCGTTCAAATAGAGCGGAATTCGTAGCGACGGGGCGCTGAGATCAACCTTCAACTACAGCGAGAATTTCGTTCTCGCTCATTACCAGCAGGTCTTCGCCGTCAACCTTGACGGTGTTGCTGCCGGAGTAAGGGCCAAACACCACTTTGTCGCCGACTTTAACGGCCAGGGCACGCACTTCACCGTTGTCCAGCACGCGGCCGGTACCGACAGCGAGGATTTCACCGCTGTTGGCTTTCTCGGCAGCGGAGCCTGGCAGCACGATGCCGCCGGCGGTTTTCTTTTCTTCTTCGCTGCGACGGATTACGACGCGGTCATGCAGAGGACGAAGCTTCATTGTCGATCTCTCCCAATAGGTGGTTTACAGCGGCCGGTGTATGCACCGGCGGGTTAGCAAAATCCGGCGAGGCCGGTAGCGCTACGCCAGGCGCAACGCTGAAGTCTGATCTGCCGAAACGACAGAAAACCTTGCGGTGTCCGCTACATAAGGGCGATACGGATGATTTCAAGGGCAGCAGCCGATTTTTTTTGCCGCGCGGCACCCCCGCAACAGGCCCGAACAGGCCCGGGACAGCCAACCAGTCTAGTCGCGCCGCTCGTACTCGCCTTCCAGCACCCGGGGCCGGGCAGGGCCGGAGTGGGCAGCCTGATCATCGAAAAAGGCACGCTGGCGCATGGCCTGTTCGGCTGCACGCAGTCTCAGCTTGTTGACCAGCAGACGACGGGTAAAGGGAATCAGGCAGAACACGCCGAAGATGTCGCTGATAAAGCCCGGCAGCAGCAACAGACCGCCGCCGACGGCAATCAGCAGGCCTTCGAGCATTTCCTGCTCGGGCAATTCGCCACGGGCCAGACGCTCACGGGCGCGCCACGCGGTGGCCACCCCGGCGATACGCAGCAGGATGCTGCCGAGAATCGCGGAGCCGATCACCAGCATCA
This sequence comes from Pseudomonas sp. EA_105y_Pfl2_R69, assembly GCF_963970915.1. Lineage (NCBI taxonomy): Bacteria > Pseudomonadati > Pseudomonadota > Gammaproteobacteria > Pseudomonadales > Pseudomonadaceae > Pseudomonas > Pseudomonas sp. EA_105y_Pfl2_R69. The sequence goes on along the minus strand of NZ_CAXAOO010000001.1, from coordinate 862,941 downwards.
GGGTGGGCAGCACGCCGATGGCGCTACCGACCTGAATCAACAGCGCCAGTTCGATAATGGGAAACAGCAGAAATAAAAACAGAAAAGCGCGCATCAAAGGTTCCTTAACGGAAGATCAGCTTCCTATGAAACAGAAGTATGGGGCGTTAGGCTGAATTCAAGCTGAAGCCTGACCGCCGGTCGGCCAGACTTCAGCACGGGCCAGCGCTACCAGGGCCTGGCGCACCTCCAGCGGACTGTTACAGGATGTTGGAAACCCCAGCCAGTGCAGGCCCTGACCGATACGCAGATGAAAACCTTCACTGTCGATGCCGACCAGTTCGGCCGGGGCATGCCCGGGCAACCCCGCCAGCTCGACATAATGGGCGATGGCGGCAGCATGGTCGCGGTTCATGTGCGCGAGCATATCGGCTTCACTGTCGCCGGCAAAGGGATTGGCCAGCGCCACCTGGTCCAGCCAGTGAATCGCGCCAAAACCGCCGATATAGCGCCAACGCACCGGCTCCAGCTGCCAGAAGTCGAAATCGTGCACGCGGTGATGGTTCTGCGAATCAGGGAAATAGCGGTAATAGCGCGCCGCAGCCGCGTCGATCTGCGCCTCGTCATGCAATTGTCGCGCATGCGCGAGCAGAGTAAGACGGCCGACTGCCTGCACGTCCTCGGCCCCGCGCTCGCCCACCAGCAGCGAGCATTTGCCGTCCTGCTTGAGGTTATGGGTGTGCTGGGCGATACGGCTGATCAGGATCAGCGGCCAGCCCCGGACATCCAGACAGTAGGGCACCACCGATCCGAAAGGAAAGCCCGGCATGGCCTTGGAATGGGTGCTGAGCACGCCACGGTATTCCTTGAGCAGCAATTCTCGGGCATGCTTGCCGGCTTTCACGCTCACAATCTGACTCCTTGCAAAGAATCCGTCATTAACGGACAGGCGACTACTTCAGGCCAGCAAGGTTACACGACACCACTTGAGGGGATAAGCGATGCAACTCAAAGACAAAGTCATCATCATCACCGGCGGCTGCCAGGGCCTTGGCCGCGCCATGGCCGAATACCTGGCGGGCAAGGGCACCAAGCTGGCCCTGGTCGACCTGAACCAGGAAAAACTCGACGAAGCGGTCGCCGCTTGTCAGGCCCTGGGCGTGGAAGCACGTGCCTACCTGTGCAACGTCGCCAACGAAGAGCAGGTCACCCAGACCATGGCGCAGATCGCCGAGGACTTCGGTGCGATCAATGGCCTGGTCAACAATGCCGGGATCCTCCGTGACGGCCTGACCATCAAGGTCAAGGACGGCGAAATCACCAAACTGAGCCTGGCGCAGTGGCAGTCGGTGATCGACGTCAACCTGACCGGCGTGTTCCTCTGCACCCGCGAAGTGGCGGCGAAGATGATCGAGCTGAAGAGCGAAGGCGCGATCATCAATATTTCCTCGATCTCCCGCGCTGGCAATATCGGCCAGGCCAACTACTCCGCGGCCAAGGCCGGGGTGGCCGCCGATACCGTGGTCTGGGCCAAGGAGCTGGCGCGTTACGGCATCCGTGTCGCCGGCGTCGCCCCGGGCTTTATCGAAACCGAGATGGTTGCCAGCATGAAGCCCGAAGCGCTGGAGCGCATGACCTCGGTCATCCCGCTGCGGCGCATGGGCAAGCCGACCGAAATCGCCCACTCGGTGGCCTATATCCTGGAAAACGACTACTACACCGGGCGGATCCTGGAATTGGACGGCGGCCTGCGCCTCTGATCTCTATCGATCTGCTGCGCGTCGGCCATCCGTCGTTAAAAGCACTCGCGGGCTTGCTCATTTACAGCTCGTAAACTCCGCGCCCGCGAGTGCTTTTGCCTAGGCTGACTCTAGCTCGCGAGATCTTGGCCTTGTTGTAAATAGAAAAGCCCCGATGTCGGGGCTTTTTCGTTTGCAGCAGCGTTACACGTTACCAACCGACACCAAAGCCCAGACTGTAATGGGTTTCATCCAGCTCGCCTTCCGAGCCGCTGACCAGGTCCTTCTCCGCCTTCATATTCAGCGAGGCCCAGTCGGTCAGCTTGTAGCGCAGGCCCATGGCCGCATCCAGGGTGTAGTCGGCGACATTGGCCAGGGGCTTGCCCACTTCGCCGGTGCTGAACAGCTCGACACTCTTGCCGACCAGATAACGGTTGTAATCCCACTTCATGCTCAGGGCATAGAAACGGTCGCTCTCGCCATTGGCATATTCGTAGTCGCTACGGTTCAGCAGCCCGGCCACGGAAAAAGCCCCCAGCTCGTTGTCCCAGAACTGATAACCCGGACCGGTACCGACGGTACGCTGACGCTGCAGGTCTTCGACCTGATCGCGCTCGTATTCCAGCCGCCCCTGCCAGAACCAGTGTTCGTCGAGGAAACGGTCGAGGGCATATTCGGCATTCCAGTTATCCGTGGTCACCACGTCGTCCTGGAACTCGCGGTTGTAGCCCGCTTGCGCGTTATGCCGCCACAGGCCGTGACGCGCCTGACTCTTGAGGTCGATATCGTAGTCGTCGGTGTCGCTCTCGGCCCGTTTGTAATCCAGGGCAGCGTCGAGGTTGCCCTTCACGGTCAGGTCTTCGACCAGCGGCTTGGGCTTGAGGATCTGCTTGATACTCGCCAGCTCGATGGTCTTGGGCTCGTCGCCATTGGCCAGCACCACCTTGCCCGGCTCGGCGGCCTGCAGGGACTTGGCGCGCTCACCGGCCACGGCGGTCTCCTTGATCAGCAGCTCCTGATCGCTCTCCAGGGTGGCGATCTTGCTCCAGTCCAGGGCGATGGCACCGCCGTAGTCGGTCTGCAGTAGCAGCTTGCCACCGTCGTAGAACTTGATCTTGCCGCTCAGGCGGTCGCCGTTTTTCAGCCAGACGGTATCCGCCAGGGCGGAGGTGGCAACCACAGAGAGGGCCAGGCACAGCAGGGTCTTGGAAAACATAGGGGTGATTTGCATATCTAGTGGCCTGTACGGCCAGTGGGTTATCTCAAGTTCGGCTGACTGAGGTTCTAGGCGCTGCGGCGCGTCATAGCTGGAGCGGCGACGCAATATCAGGGCCTCGGGTACCGAAATTGACTGATTGAACTCGCCAAACAGGCCGCTAAGGTTGGCGGGGGGCCGGCATTATCCTCAAGCACGGTGGTAGAGCAAGTACTGACCGACAGGATCCCCCCGAGTTCAGCCGCCGGGACTTTTACCAGCCGACACCGACGCCAAGCAGGTAGTGCCGCTCACTGCTGTTACGGCCCAGACCGCGCACCTGGTCGAGCTCGTAGAGCAAGGACAGCCGCGCCCAGCTATTGAGGCGATAACGCAGGCCCACTTCGCTGTCGAGCACATAGTCGATCTGCTCAATGGCGGGGATCTGCAGCTCGGCATTAGTGAAGAATTCCAGGCGCGTGCCCCAGAGCAGACGCTTGTAATCCCACTCCAGGGAATAGGTCGAGAAGGTCAGATCGCCCTCGCTGGTATACAGCTGCATACGGTTTAACTGGCCAATCATGTCGAATCGCCCCAGTTCGTTATCCCAGAAGCGATAACCCGGCCCGGTACCGAGCGAGCGCTGCCGGGTCAGGAAGGAGAACTCGTCCTCGTCCTGCTCCGCGCCGACCCGCCAGAACCAGTGCTCGCTGATAAAGCGGTCGAGGTCGTATTCCAGCTGCCAGTTGTCTGCGGTTTTCACCTCATTCTTGACCTTGCGTTCCAACTCGCCCCGCAGCACATGCCGCCAGCGACCGTGCTCCATGCGGGTATTGCCCTTGAGCTTCCACTCGTCGGTTATATTGTCGTCGCGCGTCATATCCAGCTTGGCGTCCAGATTGCCCTCCCATACGCGGTCCTGCAGCAGCGAGCGCGGTGGGATCAGACGCTTGATGCTGGCCAGCGGCACGGTCTGGCTGGTCGCATTGACCACCCGCACCATGCCCTTACCGGCCGCCTCCAAGCGCTGACTGTTTTCACTGTCGAAGCCACTGCGGCGGATCAGCAGGGGTTTTTCCGAACGCAGGGTGTCGATATCCTGCCAGTCGATCAGCACCTGGCCGGCGTAACGGGTTTTCAGGGCCAGCTTGCCGCCGTCCAGCAACAGAATCTCGCCGCTCAAGCGGTCACCATTGTTCAGCCAGATCGTGTCGGCCCACAGGGGCATGGCCCCACCGAGCAGAACCGAGAGCAGCAGGATGCGTAGCGACATGGCGAAAGTACCGAATAGACCATCGAAAAATTCCCAGCAGCATGACGCGCCAAGGCCGTTGCCAGCAAGCCAGGCCGAACGCCGCGAGGCCCTCTACCTGGTGCTGGCGCAGGTGCCGGCGGGCCATGTGGTGAGCTATGGACAGCTGGCCGCAATGGCCGGCCTGGGCCGTGCGGCACGCTGGGTGGGGCGCACCCTGAGCCAGTTGCCCACAGACACGACGCTGCCCTGGCACCGGGTGATTGCCGCCGGCGGTCGACTCAGCCTCGCCGCCGGCACTGCCTCGGGTCACGAGCAGCGAGCCCGCCTCAGGGCCGAAGGCATATTGGTCCATGGCGATAGAGTGGATATCCGACGGTACGGCTGGCGTCCAGTGGAGCACAGCGGTTAGAGTGCGCCCTTTGTTAGGTCAAACTCAGGCTGATACCCGCCCAATGCCCCGTAAAAGCTGGCGCGATGCCATTGCCGCCTATTCCAGCCCCTCCACGTTGGTGCTTCTGCTCCTCGGGTTCGCCGCCGGCCTGCCCTATATGCTGGTGTTCTCGACCCTCTCGGTTTGGCTGCGCGAGGCCGGCGTGGCCCGCGAAACCATTGGCTTCGCCAGCCTGATCGGCCTGGCCTACGCCTTCAAGTGGGTCTGGTCGCCGCTGCTCGACCAGTGGCGCTTGCCGCTGCTGGGCAAGCTGGGTCGCCGGCGTTCCTGGCTGGTGCTGTCGCAGATACTGATCGCCATCGGCCTGGGCGGCATGGCCCTGTGCGACCCGCAAACCCATCTGACCTGGCTGATCTCTCTGGCCGTGCTGGTGGCCTTCGCCTCCGCCACCCAGGACATTGCAGTCGACGCCTACCGCCTGGAAATCGTCGACAACACCCGCCAGGCCGCCCTGGCCGCCAGTTATATGGCCGGTTATCGGGTCGCCGCGCTGCTGGCCACCGCCGGCGCGCTGTATTTCGCAGAAGGCTTTGGCTCCACCGTGCAGCTCTACCAGCACAGCGCCTGGGCCGGCACCTACGTGGTCTTCGCCATGCTGATGCTGCCGGGGCTGCTGACCAGCCTGTGGATGCGCGAACCCGATGTGCCGCTGCAAACCCAGATGGCGGCGGCGCGCTATGGCTTCAGCCACCAGATAGCCTCGGTACTGGTGCTGATCGTCCTGCTGATCTCCGTACCGGCGATGTTCACCCAGCTCTACCACACCGATTTCGCCAGCCTGGTCCGCGGCGAGGCCAGCCTGCTCGACCTGTTGCTGGAAGACCGCGCCTTTCTGCGCGCCCTGCTCTACACCATCCTCACCAGCCTGTGCCTGTCCACCATGGGCCGTCGTGGCTTGGCACCGGTGCTGACCCCGGTCAACGACTTTATCCTGCGCTACCGTTGGCAAGCCTTCCTGCTGCTGGGGCTGATCGCCACCTACCGCATGTCCGACACGGTAATGGGGGTCATGGCCAACGTCTTCTATATCGACCAGGGCTTTACCAAGGATCAGATCGCCAGCGTCAGCAAGCTGTTCGGCCTGGTGATGACCCTGCTCGGCGCGGGCATCGGCGGCCTGCTGATCGTGCGCTTCGGCATACTGCCGATTCTGTTTATCGGCGGTGCCGCCTCGGCGGCGACCAACCTGCTGTTTATGCTGCTGGTCAGCATGGGCGCAGACCTGCAGATGCTGATCCTCACCATTTCCGCCGACAACTTCAGTGCCGGCCTGGCCACCGCGGCGTTCGTCGCCTACCTGTCGAGCCTGACCAACCTGAAGTTCTCCGCCACCCAGTACGCCCTGCTCAGTTCGATCATGCTGCTGCTGCCGCGTATGATCGGTGGCTATTCCGGGGTGATGGTGGAAAAGTTCGGCTATGAACAGTTCTTTATCGTCACCGCCCTGCTCGGCGTACCGACCCTGATCCTGATTGCCCTGCAATGGCACCGCGAGCGCCCCCAGGCCAACGGTGACGCGCCAGCTACGGCAGCGGAACACATATAACAACCAACAATAATTGAAGCGCAGCGCTTCATATTCGGCCACGAGCATGCCGAAGCTGACGCTTCTACAGAGCGGAGCGGAACATGACAGCAAAGCCAGTCTCAGTGCTTGCCACTGACAGCCTCGATACCTGGTGGCAACTGCAGGGCGAATGGGTGGAAGCGCCCAACGTCCGGCGCGGCGGCCAGAGTGGTGTACAGCGCATCTGGAAGGGCGAAACCCTGCTCTATGCCAAGCGCCAGACCGGACATATCCACCGCAGCCTGCTCCACCCCTTTGGCCGCCCCACCGTGCTGCGCGAGCGCGACGCGCTCTTGGGTGCACGCAAAGCGGGGGTAACCGTTCCGGAAATCATCTACTGCGCAGCCGAGCGCAACACCCAGGGCTGGCGTGCCCTGTTAGTCACCAAGGCACTGGACGGTTTTCAGCCTATTGATGACTGGTATGCAGGCAACTGCCGCGAACAGTATGGCGAAGCACTGCACCAGCAATTGCTGCAACAAGTGGCTCACAGCCTGGCCCGCCTGCATAAAGCACGCTGGCAACACGGCTGCATCTATATCAAACATATCTTTGTGCGCATCACTGGCGAAGGGCAGACGCTCACCCCCGAGGTGGCATTGCTCGACCTGGAAAAGTGCCGCCGGCGCCTGACCAGCAAGCAAGCCGCGTTGCACGACATGCTCCAGCTGCGACGCCATTCGCCATGGGATCAGGCTGATTGGCAAAGCCTGATCGGCCACTACCAACTGGCGATGGGCCGCAATTTCAAAACGATCTACAACGCCACTCGCGGCTAACTCGGCGAACGCTCAGCAGAGTTCTGCTGCACCAGGTGCACCACCCGCTGCGGGAAGGGGATGCCGATACCGGCTTCGGTCAGGCGCTCCTTGGCCAGCTCGGTGAAGCCGAAGGTTACCGGCCAGAAATCCGGGGTCGCCACCCAGACCCGCAACGACAGGTTGACCGCGCTGTCACCCAACCCGGTAACGAACACCACTGGCGCGGGGTCGAGGTGCACCCGCGGGTCTTCGGCAATCTTCAGCAGCACTTCACGGGCCTGCCTGATATCGCTGGAGTAGTCGATCCCCAGGTTGATATCGGCACGGCGCTTGGACTCGCGGGAATAGTTGGTGATATGACCGTTGGACAGATTGCCGTTAGGCACTATCACCACCTTGTTGTCAGCGGTTTTCAGGGTGGTGTGGAAGATCTGGATACTGTCGACGCTGCCCGATACGCCCTGCGCCTCGATCCAGTCGCCGGCGCGAAAGGGGCGAAACAGCATGATCAGCACCCCGCCGGCGAAGTTCGCCAGGCTGCCCTGCAACGCCAGGCCGATGGCCAGGCCCGCGGCACCGATCACGGCGATAAAGGAGGTGGTTTCCACACCGATCATCGAGGCCACGCTGACCAGCAGCAACACCTTGAGGATGATCCCGGCCAGGCTGGCGATAAAGCTGTGCAGGGCACGGTCGACATTGCGCCGCTGCATCAGCGTACCGACCTTGCCGATCAGGCCATTGATCAACCACCAGCCGATCAGCAAGGTGATGATCGCCAGCGTCAACTGCCCCGCGTACTGCATCATGACCGGCAACCAGGTCTCGGACATCTTCACCAGTTGTTCGACGTTCATTTCCATTTGTTACTCCTTTTCTGCACTGCTGAAAACAAACCGCCACGGCAAGCCGTGGCGGTTCTATTGCGACTACAGGCCGTGCGACGCCTGCAACGCCATGAGCTTCAACCTCCCAGATTCAATCACGGAAGTTGTTGTACTGCAGCGGCATACCGAAATCCTTGGCGCGCAGGGCGGCAATCGCCTCCTGCAGATCGTCGCGCTTCTTGCCGGTAATGCGCACCTGCTCGCCCTGAATCGCGGCCTGAACCTTGAGTTTGCTGTCCTTGATATGGGCGACGATCTTCTTCGCCAGGTCTTTCTCGATGCCTTCGCGCAGAATCACTTCCTGCTTGACGCTCTTGCCCGAGGGGTAGGCATCCTTGAATTCCAGGCATTGCACGTCGATCTTGCGCTTTACCAGGCTGAGCTTGAGAATCTCGAGCATCTGCTCCAACTGGAAATCCGCATCGGCTGTCAGGTTGACAGTCAGCTCTTTCAGTTCAAAGCTTCCTTTACCGCGCAGGTCGTAACGACGCTCCAGCTCCTTGATGGCATTGTCGACCGCATTGGTAACTTCATGTTTGTCCAGCTCGGACACCACGTCGAATGAGGGCATGGGTTCTCTCCTGATAAACAGCGCATTCCGTATCACAGAAGGAATGCGCGTTGCTTGACGGTTAAAAAACCGGGCCATTATATAGCGGTAGCGACAAACACTGCCCGGCGATGTACCGGGCTTATGCGATTCCCTTCCAGCGAGCCTGCCAATGCCCAATCCCCATCTCAGCATTCTGGTCGTGGACGACGCCAAGTTTTCCAGCGCCGTCATTGGCCGCGCCCTGACCCAGGCGGGCTATCAGGACCTGCGCTTCGCCAGCAGCGCCGCCGAAGCCATCAGGCTTCTGGAACAGCGCCCCGCCAGCGTATTGCTGGCCGACTGGCTGATGCCGGAGATCAATGGCCTGGAACTGACCGAACAGGTGCGTCAGTTCGATGAAATGACCCACCACTACACCTACATCATCCTGCTCACCGGCAAGGAAGGCGAAAACGTCCTGAGCGAAGCCTTCGACAGCGGCGTGGATGACTTTATCAACAAGGCGGCGATGAGCGAGCAGCTGGTGCCGCGGGTGTATGCCGCCGACCGCCTGTGCAACACCCTGCAACGCCTGCTCCAGGAAAATCGCCTGCTCACGGACAATATCGCCAGCCTGGAGCAGCGCAACCTGGTCGACCCGCTGACCGGCCTGGGCAATAACCGCTACCTGCAGCAGAAGATGCTCGACAGCCTGCGCCAGGTGGAGTCCCGTGGCGGCGCGCTGTGTTACCTGATGATCGGCCTGCAGGATGTCCACGACCTGCGCCAGCAATACGGCGAGAGCTTCTACAACGAGTTGCTCAGCGGCGTGGCCCGTCGCCTGCAACAGCTGGTGCGCCCCCTGGACATCCTGGTACGCCTGGACGAGGTGCATTTCGGCCTGATCGCCATGCTCGAAGACCTCCACGAATGCTCGCCCAGCAGCTTCAAGCGGCTGCACGAAGGCATCAACCTCAAGGCCTTCAAAACCAGCGAAGGCTTTATCAGCCTCAAGGCCGGCATCAGCCTGATCGGCCTCGACAGCAAAGGCCTGCCCTGCACGCCCCAGGCCCTGCAGGAGCATGCCGCCAAGCTGCTGCCGGACTCCTACAGCAGCGGCCTGGTCACCGCCCACCGCCTGCCCCTGCCGCGTTAGGCGGGCACGCAATGAGCTGGCATATCCTCGGCGCGGGCAGCCTGGGCAGCCTGTGGGCCGCACGCCTGGCCCGGGCGGGCGTACCGGTGCAGTTGATCCTGCGCGACCCCCAGCGCCTGCTGGCCTACCGCCAGGCCGGCGGCCTGACCCTGGTCGAACAGGGTCAGGCCCGACTCTACCCGGTTGCCGCGCAAACGCCCGACAGCGCGCAACCCATTCAACGCCTGCTGCTGGCCTGCAAGGCCTATGACGCCGAAGCGGCCATGGCCCAGCTGGCACCGCGCCTGGCCCCCGGAGCCGAGCTGATCCTGCTGCAGAACGGCCTGGGCAGCCAGGACCGAGTGGCCCTGCAGGTACCCCAGGCACGCTGCATTCTGGCATCGAGCACCGAAGGGGCCTTCCGCGAGCGCGATTTCCGCGTGGTCTTCGCCGGCCACGGCCATACCTGGCTCGGCGACCCGCGCGACCCTACGCCCCCGGCCTGGCTCAACGAGCTCGAACAGAGTGGCATCGCGCACGACTGGAGCCTGGAGATTCTCGGCCGCCTGTGGCGCAAGCTGGCGCTGAACTGCGCGATCAACCCGCTGACCGTGCTGCACGACTGCCGCAATGGCGGCTTGCGCGAGCACCCGGCCGAAATCACCAGCCTGTGCGCAGAGCTCGGCGAGCTGCTGCGGCGCTGCGGACAAGGCGCGGCCGCCCATGACCTGCACGAAGAAGTCCTGCGGGTGATCCAGGCCACCGCCGCCAATTACTCATCCATGCACCAGGATGTCAGCCAGGGCCGGCGTACCGAGATCGCCTACCTGCTCGGCTACGCCTGCGCCGCCGCGCAGCGTCACGGTCTCACCCTGCCCCATCTGCAGGCCCTGCACGCACGCCTGCTGGCCCATCTGCAGGCACACGGATTGCCCAGCCATTAAGCCGCACACCAGGGCCTGTTGACGCTTCCTCGCGACGCGGCTTGCGCGCAAACCTCAACAGCCCCTAACCTGCCTGCACCTACGCCACCGCGACCCACGCCACCATGTCCCTGCGTCAGCACCTTGAAAATCTTCCGGTCGGGCGCAAACTGCTCGCCGCCCTGCTGGCCGTGCTGGCCACCGTACTGCTGGTGGCCAACCTGGCCTTTATCAGCGCGGCCTACTGGATATCCCAGCAAAGCGTGGCCCCCCAGGCCCTGCACACCCTCGGCCGGCTGATCGCCAGCCCGGCCCTGAGCCTTGAAGCGCTAAGCTCGGCCCAGGCGGCCGAAGCCCTGCTCAAGCGCCTGGATGACTACGCGCCGCTGCGCGCGGCGGTGATCTACGACAGCAACGGCGTCAGCCTGGCGCAGCTGCAGCGCGGCGGAAAACTGCTACTGCCGCTGCGCATGGAACAGGTCGAGTCCTGGCGCCACAGCGAATTCCGCATCAACCAGCTGGTCGAACTGCCACAGCCCGCCGGACCTCCCGGTTTCCTCCTGCTGGTCGCCTCCAGCGAGCTGCCGGGGGCCTTCTATACCGGCACCCTGACCGCCAGCCTGGTAATCCTGGCACTTAGCGTGCTGCTCTGGCTGGTGGTCTCGCGCCAGGTAAAACGCCTGATCACCCGGCCGATCCGCCGCCTGGAGGAGCTGTCGCGCCAGGTCACCCGCGAGGAGAACTACGCCCTGCGCGCGCGGCGCGGCAATGCCGACGAGATCGGCAGCCTGGCCGAAGCCTTCAACACCATGCTGTCGCGCATGGAGGCCCGCGAGCAGCAGCTCAAACGCGCCCGCGACGACACCCAGCAGGCCTTCGACCAGGCCCAACTGCTGGCCGAGGAAACCCGTCACTCCAACCGCAAGCTGGAGCTGGAAGTGCAGGTGCGCAGCAAGATCGAGAAAAAGCTCACCGGCTTTCAGAAGTACCTCAACAGCATCATCGACTCCATGCCTTCGGCACTGATCGCCCTCGACGAGCAGCTCTATGTCACCCAGTGGAATCAGGAGGCCAGCAGCCTCTCCGGCACCCGCCTGGACGAGGCGCTGAACCAGCCGATCTTTCTCGCCTTCCCGCCGCTCAAGCCCTTTCTGCCCCAGCTCAAGCGCACCGTGGAACAGCACAAGGTGGAAAAGATCGAGCGGGTTGCCTGGGGCGATCCCGACGCCCCGCACTATTACGCCCTGACCTTCTACCCCCTGAGCGGCAGCGCCGGACGCGGCGTGGTGATCCGGGTCGACGACATCACCCAGCGCCTGAGCCTGGAAGAGATGATGGTGCAGTCGGAAAAGATGCTCTCGGTCGGCGGCCTGGCCGCCGGCATGGCCCACGAGATCAACAACCCCCTGGGGGCCATCCTGCATAACGTGCAGAACATCCGCCGACGGCTGTCGCCGGAGCTGGAAAAGAACCGCGAACAGGCCGAGCAGATCGGCGTCTGCCTGCAGGCCATCGACCGCTACCTGCAGGCCCGGGAGATCCCCCGCCTGCTCGACGGCATCCAGCAGGCCGGCAGCCGCGCGGCAAAGATCGTCAGCCATATGCTCAACTTCAGCCGCCGCAGCGACCGCCAACTGGCCCCCTGCCAGCTACCCGCCTTGATCGACCAGGCCCTGGAAATCGCCAGCAACGACTTCGACCTGACCGAAAGCTTCGACTTCAAGAGCCTGAACATCGTGCGCGAGTACGACCCGGCCCTGGGCCCGGTACCCGGCACCGCCAACGAGCTGGAGCAGGTGCTGCTCAACCTGCTGAAGAACGCCGCCCAGGCCATCCATCAACGTCAGGACAATCGCATACCGGGCAAAATTGTCCTGCGTGCCCGGCTCGCCGCCCCCTGGGCGGAAATCCAGGTGGAAGACAACGGCGTCGGCATGCCCGAAGCGGTGCGCAAGCGCATCTTCGAACCTTTCTTTACCACCAAGGAGATCGGCCAGGGTACCGGCCTGGGGCTTTCGGTGTCCTACTTCATCATCACCAACAACCACAAAGGGCAGATGGAAGTGCAGTGCAAACCCGGCCAGGGCACCTGCTTCATCCTGCGCCTGCCGTTAGCCGCCAACCCTGCCGATAGGGATCCGTGACCATGGCTTATCGATTGTCGAAAATTTATACCCGCACCGGCGATGCCGGGGAAACCGGCCTGGCCGACGGCCGCCGGGTGGCCAAGGACCACCCGCGGGTAGACGCCATGGGCGAGGTGGACACGCTGAACAGCCATATCGGCCTGCTGCTGGCCGACCTCGCCGAGCATCTGCGCGAGTGGCCGGGGCTCGGCGAGATCATCGAGGTGCTCGCGCCCTGCCAGCACCGCCTGTTCGACCTTGGCGGGGAGCTGGCGATGCCGGACTACCAGGCCCTGCAGGCCACGGAAATCGAGCGCCTGGAGGCGGCCATCGACCGCTGGAATGACGAACTGGGTCCGCTGGAGAACTTTATCCTGCCCGGCGGCTCGCGCCTGATCGCCCAGGCCCATGTGTGCCGCAGCCTGGCGCGCAGCGCCGAACGCCACTGCCAGCACCTGAATGCCGCGGAGCCGATTCGCGGCGTTGGCCTGGCTTACGTCAACCGCCTGTCCGACTTGCTGTTCGTCGCCGCCCGGCTGATCGCCAAGCGCCAGGGAGTCGATGAAGTGCTCTGGCAGGCGGCAGAGAAGCAATAACCGTAACCCGGATGCAATCCGGGCTACTGGTCTAAAGCAGGCTAAGTTGGCTCTCGAAACTACGTCGCTCGCCACTCAAAGGGTCGATAAAGCTCAGGCCCCTGGCCAGCAGCTTGAGTGGCTTGCTGTAGTCATCGGGTGCATTCGGCGCATCCGTGACCTCGGGGTAGAAGGGATCGTTGAGGATCGGCGCGCCCAGGGCAGCCAGATGCACGCGCAACTGGTGCTTCTTGCCGGTGACCGGATAGAGCCGGTACAGCCAATGCTCGCCCAAACGCCGGGCGACCTCGATGCGCGTTTCGGTGTTGGCTTCACCGGCGACCTCCTGCATGCGAAAGAACGGCTCCGCGCCCTCCAGCCGCGTGGTCCGCAGCAGCGGAAAATCCAGGTGCGGCAAGGCCGCCGCCAGCGCCTCGTAACACTTGTCCATCTGCCGCAGACGAAACAGCGCCTGGTATTGCCCACGGCTCTGACGATTGGTCGAAAACAGCACCAGACCGGCGGTGTGCCGGTCGATGCGGTGCAGCGGCACCAGGTCGGCATTGCCCAGACGCTTGCTCAGGCGCGCCTGCAGGGTCTGCTCGACATATTCGCCGGCTGGCATCACCGGCAGAAAATGCGGTTTGTCGACCACCAGCAGGTGCTCGTCGACATGCAGCAGGGTTTCTTCGAAGGGAATCGGCGTCTCCGCCGCCACTTCGCGAAAGTAATGCACCTTGAGCCCTTCGCGATAAACCGCATCCATCCCCAGCGGCTGGCCCCGGGCATCCAGCACCCGGCCGCGGGCGATGCGCGCCTGCCACACTGCCGGCGCAATCGCCGGGAAATGCGCGCACAGGCACTCGAACACCGTCGCCCAGTTACCACGCGGCAGATGCAGGGTGCTGGGGCGCATATTCGAGGGGGAACGGGCATCGACAGACATGGGCAGACTCACCAGCCAGGCAGCGGAAAACACACAGGATAACCCAGACCCGCGGCTAGCCCGTGCCCGCCGCCGACGCGGAGCCCAGCAGGGACATGCGAAACAGCGCCGCCAGCAGGTCGGACTGGGTGACGATACCCAACAGCTGACGCCCTTCATCCAACACCGGCAGCCGATGCACATCGCTATCGGTGAGCATCTGCAGCAGATAGGTCACCGGCCAGTCGGCGCGACAGGTCAGCGCCTGACGGCGCATGCACTGGCTGACGGTCTGCGTATCGGCATCGACCAGCAACAGATCATGCAGGCTGAGCATGCCCTGCAACTCACCCTGCGAGTTGACCACCGGCATGGCGCTAAGCCGATGCTGATGCAAACGCATGCGCGCCTCGGCAAGGCTGGCATGCTCGGTCAGCGTCTGTACATCGCGGGACATGATGTCGCCACAGCGCACCTCGCCAAAGCGGCGCTGATAAACCCGCGCCTCGGTTTGCAGGAGAATCTCTTCCAGGTCTTCACGGGAAATATCGAGCAACTCGCCACGCGCCTTGAGCACGGCATCCAGATCCGCCGGGGTGAAACCCAGGCGGTCACGGGGGATGGGATCACGGGTCTTGTGCACGTTGTCATGCTCAAGCGGGCGGTGCGGGTACTGCCGGCGCAAGGCGTTATTGAACAGCAGCCCGATCAGCAGCAGGCCAATGGAATTCAGCCCAACCGGGTAGAGGGCAAAGTGATAACCCAGCTGAGCCACTTCCGGGCCCGCCAGCACGGCGGTCAGCGCCACTGCGCCACCCGGCGGGTGCAGACAGCGCAGGGCAAACATCGCGGCAATCGCCAGGCCACCAGCCAGCACCGCCACCAGCGCATCATGACCGAGCCAGGTGGCGCAACTGACGCCAACCAGGGCGCAGATCAGGTTGCCACCCAGAATCGACCAGGGCTGGGCCAGGGGACTGGCCGGCACGGCGAACAGCAGCACCGCCGAGGCGCCCATGGGCGCTATAAGCCAGGGGCTGGCACTGCCCAGCACCTCGCTGCATAGCCAGCCGCTGAACAGCAGCCCCAGCACCGCCCCCACACAACTGAGCACCCGCTCGCTGAGGCTGACCGCCATGGGAGCCGGCCAGAAACCTTTCAACCACGCCTTGACGCTTTGCACCGTTAACCGCTCACCTGTCACGCACCACTTGAGGGCGCGACTATAGCGCCCTTTGCCCAGGCGCGGCCAACAGCGACAGCTATTGCGGCCAGAATGCGCGAATACCCGCCACGCCCTGGGCACCGACCTGCCAGGCACGTTCCGCGTCGGCCGGGGTCACACCGCCCAGCAGATAGGCAGGCTGGTTAAAGCCCTGCAGCAGTTCGGCAACCTGCGCCCAGCCCAGCGGCTGGGCACCGGGGTGGGTGCGGGTAGCCTGCACGGGGGACAGGGTGACGAAGTCCACGCCCATCTGCGCGGCCAGCGCCAGCTCCTGAGCCGAGTGGCAGGACGCCGCCAGCCAGCGCTGCGCCGACAACGGCCGAGCGCCGCCGCTCGACTCGCGCAACTGCTGCGCCGTCAGGTGCCAGCCGGCTGCGGGAAAGTCATCCAGCCATTCCAGCGGCCCCTTGAGCATCAGCTGCGCCTTGCCCGCACAAAGCCCGAGGGCGTCGGCAGCAATATCGCGATACTGCGCAGCGGGCAGCGTCGGCGCGCGCAGTTGCAGCAGGCCAATGCCGTTCTCCAGAGCCGTCTGGATACCACGCAGCAGCTCAGGCCCGCTCAACCCCTCAGGGGTGATCAGGTAACGTTCAGGCAAGCGTGCGGCCGCGACAATCGGTCGATTGGCCGCCGGAAACTCATAATCGCCCAACTGCCGGGGGCTGACCCAGGCCAGAGGCTGGCCTTCGGCACCGTGGGGCTCGCCGACAAAGGCCGAGACCTCCCAGACATCCAGCAACACCTGCTTGTCCGGGTAATCGTGACGCACCTGGATCAAGGGTCGCGCGGCCGTCGGGCGAATACCCAGTTCCTCCTCCAGCTCGCGGGCCAGGGCCGCCTGCACCCTCTCGCCAGGCTCGACCTTGCCGCCGGGGAACTCCCAGAGGCCGCCCTGATGCTTATCCTCTGGACGCTTGGCGAGCAGTATCTGCCCGTCTGCACCACGAATAACCGCGGCGGCTACATGAATGCGTTTCACCCCAGCTGTTCCTCCCGAGCCGCCTGGTACCAGCGTTGAAAGGCCGGCCAGCGATAGATCGTCTCCACATAGGCCGCCGCCACCTCGGGCAGCGCCACCCGATAACTGCGCAGGCGCGCCGCAACGGGGGCGAAGAAGGCATCCGCCAGGCTGGCGTGACCGAACAGGAAGGGGCCACCCTCGCCGAACGTGCCACGGCATTCGGCCCAGAGCGCACAGATGCGGCGGATATCGGCCTCGACCTCGGCGGGTACCGCATCCAGCGCCCGATCGCGCTTGAGATCCATCGGCATATGCGTGCGCAGGGCAGAAAAGCCGCTGTGCATCTCGGCACAGGCGCTGCGCGCCACCGCACGGGCGTATTCGCCGCGTGGCCATAGGTAGGCCTCGGGGAAGCTTTCGGCGAGGTATTCGCCAATCGCCAGGGAATCCCACACCGGCCCGTCCTCGGTCTTCAGCAGCGGCACCTTGCCGGTCGGCGAATGCTCGAGGATGCGCGCCCGGCTATCCGCACGATCGAGCGGGATCAGCACTTCGTCATAAGCAGCCTCGGCCAGCGCCATGGCCAGGGCCGCGCGCAGCGACCAGGACGAATAGGTTTTGTTGCCGATAACCAGAACCAGGGACATGGGGGCACTCCGTGCGTGATGCGTTTGCTCATGGGGATCAATGGACATTAAGACGCCACGCCGCCCGATAGCAAATTCCCGTTGTTCATGCCCCCATAAACAACGGGAATAGTCGACTGCACGCCGCCAGCCAGGGCGTGGGAAACCGGGCTGGCGGCGTGTCGCTTAAGTCCGGTATTCGGCGTTGATCTTGACGTACTCGTGGGACAGGTCGGTGGTCCAGATCGTCTCGTTGCAGCCACCGCGGCCCAGCTCGATGCGAATGGTGATTTCTTCCTTGGCCATCACCGCCGCGCCCTGCTCTTCGCTGTAGCTGGCCGCGCGGCAACCCTTGCTGGCAATGCACACCTCGCCGAGGAATACGTCGATCAGGCTGACATCCAGCTGCGCCACGCCGGCACGGCCCACGGCGGCGAGAATGCGCCCCCAGTTCGGATCGGAGGCGAACAGCGCGGTCTTGATCAGCGGCGAATGGGCCACCGCGTAACCGACGTCCAGACACTCCTGGTGGGTCGCCCCGCCATTGACCTGCACGGTGACAAACTTGGTCGCCCCCTCGCCGTCGCGGACGATGGCCTGGGCCACGTCCATGCACACCGCAAACACCGCTTCCTTGAGCTTGGCGAACAGGTCGCCGCTGGCCTGGGTGATCTCGGGCAGCGCCGCCTTGCCGGTGGCGATCAGCATGCAACAGTCGTTGGTCGAGGTATCGCCATCGATGGTGATGCGGTTGAACGATTTGTTCGCCGCATCGCGCAGCAGGTCCTGCAGCACGCCCTGGGCAACCTTGGCGTCGGTGGCGATATAGCCGAGCATGGTGGCCATGTTCGGCTTGATCATGCCCGCCCCCTTGGAAATGCCGGTCACGGTGACCGTCACGCCGTCGTGGACGAACTGACGGCTCGCGCCCTTGGGCAGGGTGTCGGTGGTCATGATGCCGCTGGCGGCTTCGGCCCAGTTGTTCTCGGAGAGGTTATCCAGGGCGGCCTGCAGGGCCCCCTCAATCTTCTCCACCGGCAGCGGCTCGCCAATCACCCCGGTGGAAAATGGCAGCACCGCGGCTTCATCGACACCGGCCAGCCTGGCCAGCGCGGCGCAGGTGCGCGCGGCATTCTGCAGGCCCGGCTCGCCGGTCCCGGCATTGGCATTGCCGGTGTTGGTCAGCAGGTAGCGCACCTGGCCCGACACGCGTTTCTTGGCCAGGATCACCGGCGCGGCGCAGAAGGCGTTGAGGGTAAACACCCCGGCCACCGTGGCCTCTTCGGCACAGCGCATCACCACCACATCCTTGCGCCCGGGGCGTTTGATGCCCGCCGAGGCGATGCCCAGCTCAAAACCTGGAACCGGGTGCAGGGTAGACAGCGGGCCAAGACCAACAGCCATAGAAAACGCTCCTTGAGTGGTAAGAGTGATGCGATGGTAAAACGCCGCGAACGGTCAAACCGTTCGCGGCGTTCTTCTAGTCGAATCAAGCATAGCCAAGTTCGGCCCGGGCTCAACCCGCCTTTTTAATCGTCAGCGGCAGGCCGTAAAGGCAGGCCCTGGCGTTATTGCCCCACAGCCGGTTTAGTTGACCTGTCCGTGGCAGTGCTTGTACTTCTTGCCGGAGCCGCAGGGACACGGCTCGTTGCGGCCGATCTTCGGCTCGGTGCGCACCGGTGCGGCGGCGACGGCCACATCGCTCTCCTCGGCGGCCTCTGGCTGAGCCAGGGCCGAAGTCTCGGCGTGCTGGAACTGCATGCGTTCGGCCAGGGCCTCGGCTTCGCGGCGCAGACGCGCCTCTTCCTCGGCCGGGTCTTCGCGACGCACCTGGACATGGGAGAGCACGCGGATGGTGTCGCGCTTGATCGACTCCAGCAGCTCCTGGAACAGGGTAAAGGACTCGCGCTTGTATTCCTGCTTGGGGTTCTTCTGCGCATAGCCGCGCAGGTGAATGCCGTGACGCAGGTGGTCCATGGTCGACAGGTGGTCTTTCCACAGGTCGTCGAGCACGCGCAGCAGGATCTGCTTCTCGAAGGTGCGCAGGGCTTCGGCGCTGGCCTCGTTTTCCTTCTCGTTATAGGCGTCGACCAATGCCTGCAGAATGCGCTCGCGCAAGGTTTCTTCGTAAAGTTTCTGGTCGTCGTCGAGCCACTGCTGAATCGGCAGGCGCAGATTGAAGCTGCTCTGCAGCGCTTCTTCCAGGCCGGCGATATCCCACTGCTCGGGCAGCGACTGCGGGGCGATGTATTCGTTGATGGTGTTGTCCAGCACTTCGCGGCGGAAATCGGCAATGGTCTCGCCGATATCGCTGGCACTGAGCAGGTTGTTGCGCATGTGATAGATCACCTTGCGCTGCTCGTTGGCCACGTCGTCGAATTCCAGCAACTGCTTACGCATGTCGAAGTTGCGCCCTTCGACCTTGCGCTGGGCCTTTTCGATGGCGTTGCTGACCATGCGGTGCTCGATGGCTTCGCCGGGCTGCATGCCCAGGGCCTTCATAAAGTTCTTCACCCGGTCGGAGGCGAAGATGCGCATCAGGCTGTCTTCCAGCGACAGGTAGAAGCGGCTGGAACCCGGGTCACCCTGACGACCGGAACGGCCGCGCAGCTGGTTGTCGATACGCCGCGACTCATGCCGTTCGGAGGCGATCACATGCAGGCCGCCGGCCTCGATCACCTGCTGATGGCGCTTCTGCCAGTCGGCCTTGATCTGCGCGACCTGCTCGTCCGAGGGGCTTTCCAGCGCCGCCACTTCCACTTCCCAGTTGCCGCCCAGGAGGATGTCGGTACCGCGACCGGCCATGTTGGTGGCGATGGTCAACGCGCCCGGGCGACCGGCCTGGGCAATGATCTCGGCTTCCTTCTCGTGGAACTTGGCATTGAGCACCTTGTGCTCGATGCCTTCTTTTTCCAACAAGTTGGACACGTATTCGGAGCTTTCGATGGTCGCGGTGCCGACCAGGATCGGCCGGCCCAGGGCCATGCACTCCTTGATGTCGGTGATGATGGCGGCGTACTTCTCTTCCTGGGTCAGATACACCAGGTCGTTGAAATCCTTGCGCGCCATAAGCCGGTTGGTCGGGATTACGATCACCGCCAGGCCGTAGATCTGGTGAAACTCGAAGGCCTCGGTATCGGCGGTACCGGTCATGCCGGACAGTTTTTTGTACAGGCGGAAGTAGTTCTGGAAGGTGGTCGAGGCCAGGGTCTGGCTCTCGGCCTGGATCGGCAGCCCCTCTTTGGCCTCGATGGCCTGGTGCAGGCCTTCGGACAGACGACGGCCCGGCATGGTGCGGCCGGTGTGTTCGTCAATCAGCAGCACCTGGTTGTTCTGCACAATGTATTCGACGTTGCGGTTGAACAGCTTGTGCGCACGCAAACCGGCATAGACATGGGTCAGCAGGCCCAGGTTATGCGCCGAATAGAGGCTCTCACCCTCGGCCAGCAGGCCGACCTCGGTGAGCATTTCCTCGACAAACTGGTGGCCGGCTTCGTTCAGCTCGACCTGGCGCGCCTTCTCGTCGACCTTGTAGTGACCTTCCTGGGTCACCACGCCCTCCTCTTCCTCGACGTGCAGCTTGAGGCGCGGAATCAGCTTGTTGACTTCGGTATACAGGCGCGAGCTGTCTTCGGCCTGGCCGGAGATGATCAGCGGGGTACGTGCTTCGTCGATGAGGATGGAGTCGACTTCGTCGATCACGGCGAAATTCAGCTCGCGCTGGAATTTGTCTTCCAGGCTGAAAGCCATGTTGTCGCGCAGGTAGTCGAAACCGAATTCGTTGTTGGTGCCGTAGGTGATATCGGCGGCGTAGGCCGCGCGCTTCTCTTCCGGCGGCATAAAGGGGATGACGATGCCCACGCTCATGCCGAGGAATTCATACAGCGGACGCATCCAGTTGGCGTCGCGGCGGGCCAGGTAGTCGTTGACCGTAACCACGTGCACACCCTTGCCTTCCAGGGCGTTGAGGTACACCGCCAGGGTCGCCACCAGGGTCTTGCCCTCACCGGTGCGCATCTCGGCGATCTTGCCTTCGTGCAGGGTCATACCACCGATCAACTGCACATCGAAGTGGCGCATGCCCATCACCCGTTTGCCCGCCTCACGGGCAACGGCAAAGGCTTCCGGAAGCAGCTGATCGAGGGTTTCGCCTTGGCCCAGACGGGACTTGAATTCATCGGTCTTGGCACGCAGTTGCTCATCGGAGAGAGCGAGCATCTGCTCCTCGAAGGCATTGACGGCTTGCACCGTCTTGAGCATGCGCTTGACTTCACGCTCGTTCTTGCTTCCAAAGAGTTTCTTCAACAAAGGCGCAAACATATCGACAGGATCTTCCAGGCGTATGGATTGAGGGGCACTTGAAAGCGACCCATGCAGCCTGCATGGCTGCGTGCGAAGGGGGCATTCTACCCGGAAACGCAGATGAGGAAAGCGACGTTATTCGACGTCGCTGACTCGCGCTATATAGCTGGCGGGATTGACCACGCGGCCATTCTGGCTGACTTCGAAATGCACATGGTAACCACTGGCGCGGCCGGTGCGGCCGACCCTGGCAATGGTTTGGCCGCGCTGCACCAGATCACCGATCTGCACCAGATTGCTCTGGTTGTGGGCATAGAGGGTGACATAGCCGTCGGCATGACTGATTTCGACGGTATTGCCGTAACCCGACTTGCGACCGGAGAAGGTCACCACGCCGGCGGCTACGGTCACCACGTCACTGCCGGGCTTGGCGGCAAAGTCGACGCCCTTGTGCAGGGTGTTGCGACCGGTCAGGGGGTGGACGCGCCGACCGAACGGCGAGGACATATAGCCCTGACGCACCGGCATGCCGGACAAGTACTCGGCCTCGCTCAGGCGGCGTTCACCGATCAGTTGTTCGAGCACCTCGAGCAGCTGTTCACGGCTGTCCAGGCGCAGGCTCAGACGATCCAGTTCGTCCATAAAGGGCGGTGGGGCATAGGCCGCATCGCCCATGGCGTCTTCGGTACCGCCCTGCCCCACATTAAGGGAGAAGTCGAATTCGCTGGCATCCAGCTCCGCCAGCTCGGTGAGGCGTTCGCCCAGGGCATCGAGGCGGGTCAGACGGGCCTGCAGCTCGGCGACATGGGCGGCGAAGGCATCCAGCTGGCGCTGTGCATCGCGGCGCACCACCGTGACCTCGGCGCGCTGCTGATCCAGGGCCTGGCTGATCTGGGCTTCGCCCGCGGGGTCGACGATGGCCGGTGCCCACCAGGCTCCGACTGCGGCACCGCTGACACCGGCCACGCCCACCAACAGCAGCACGGCCATCAGCAACCAGCGCATATCCAGGCTCAAGGTGCGTGCGGCACCCTGATGCCGACTTAACAAAATAATCTGCAAGGCTTCCCCCTAGCGGGCATGCCGCAAGTGGCACCCCCTAATGATGAAAGCCTTCGCGACATACCCGCCCCCTCATCCGGCGCTTCGCGCCACCTTCTCCCGGAGGGAGAAGGTCATCAGGAGGACGTCGCTACGCGACTCTCACGTTAAGGTGGAGCCCAAGTCGGCAGCAGGGATTCTGCTACCATGGCGGCTCCACTCTCACAGGCGTCCTGCCATGACATTTCGTCCTTTGCCGGCTAAAGCGACCGCCGCGCTCATGCGCGAAGTGAAGCCTCTGAAAGCGCTGTTCAGTCAGGCGCAACGCCTCGACCATCTACAGCACCTGCTTGAAAGCCAGCTGCAACCCGCCGCCCGCGAACACTGTCACGTCGCATCCTGGCGTGAGGGCTGCCTGCTACTGATAATCACCGACGGCCACTGGGCCACGCGCCTGCGCTATCAACAAAAACGTTTGTTGAAACAGCTGCAGGCACTCGAAGAATTCGCGACCTTAACGAAGATACTGTTCAAGGTGCAACCTCCGACTGCCGAAAGGCGTGCACCCGGTCGCACTATTAGCCTGTCGAACAGTGCCGCGGAAAACATTCAGGCCACCGCCGACGGCATCAGCGACCCCAAGTTGCGCGCCGCCCTGGAACGCCTGGCCAAGCATGGCCAGAACAACAAAACCTGAGCATCGCGGTTAAATTCAGGAAAAAAAGAGGCCACCCTAAGGTGGCCTCGAAAAGCAAAGTAAAGAAGGTTCTGCGTTACACAGCCGCAACCGGACGCATATACGAAATCGGTGCCGTACTGGGGTCGTCGAAGGTGACCACTTCCCAGGCATCGGGCTGCTCAACCAGGGCACGCAGCAGGCGATTGTTCAACGCATGCCCCGATTTGAAGCCCTTGAACTCACCAATCAGGCTATTGCCCAGCAGGTAGAGATCGCCAATGGCATCGAGAATCTTGTGTTTGACGAACTCGTCCTCGTAACGCAGGCCGTCTTCGTTCAATACACGGAACTCATCCACCACGATGGCGTTGTCCACACTGCCGCCGAGTGCCAGGTTCTGCGAACGCAGGAACTCGATATCACGCATAAAACCGAAGGTACGCGCGCGGCTGACTTCCTTGACGAAGGAGGTGCTGGAGAAGTCGACGCTGGCCGACTGGGTGCGATTGCGGAACACCGGGTGATCGAAATCGATCTCGAAGGTCACCTTGAAGCCCTCGAAAGGCACGAAGGTGGCGCGCTTGTCGCCCTCCTCGACCGTCACTTCGCGAAGGATGCGGATGAACTTCTTGTGGGCGTCCTGCTCTTGCAGGCCAGCGGATTGAATCAGGAATACAAAGGGCCCGGCGCTGCCATCCATGATCGGCACTTCGGATGCGGAGAGCTCGACGTAGGCGTTATCGATGCCCAGGCCTGCCATGGCCGAAAGCAGGTGCTCTACCGTATCCACCTTGACATCACCATGGACCAAAGTGGTCGACATGGTGGTTTCACCAACATTGCCTGCGCGCGCGGGAATTTCCACGACAGGATCCAGGTCGGTACGACGGAACACGATACCGGTGTCCACGGGTGCCGGCTTCAGGGTCAGGTAAACCTTCTCCCCGGAATGCAGGCCGACGCCAGTGGCGCGGATAATGTTCTTCAGGGTGCGTTGTTTGATCATGGCTTGGCCGCTATAGCACTAGTTGCGAATTGTTTTCAACAATGGCCGGCGATAATAGCAGAACCGGCCTTTGCTGAACACCAATCAGCCCAATGCTCCTGATACATTCCATTAATCAGCCTGACGACGCAGAAAGGCCGGGATGTCCAGGTAATCCAGGTCATCCTGCGCATTCAGCTTGGCCGCAGTGGCCGCACCGCCATGGCTCTGACGCTGCACGGTTGGGCGCTCGTAGTCCTTGTAGTTGACGCTCTGCTCGCCGCGAGCCTGAGCCGGGGCCTGCTGGGTATGGGCAGCGTTGCTGGTCGTCACCTGCACGGTGTTGTCGATCACCTTGACCGGCTTCTCGACTTTCGCGCCCAGGCCGGTGGCGACCACGGTGACGTGCAGCTCATCGCGCATGTCCGGGTCGATCACGGTACCCACCTTGACGGTGGCGTGCTCGGAGGCGAACTGCTCGATGATGTTACCCACGTCGGAGTATTCGCCCAGGGACAGGTCAGGACCGGCGGTGATATTCACCAGGATGCCACGCGCGCCCTGCAGGTTGACGTCTTCCAGCAGCGGGTTGCGGATCGCCGCTTCGGTGGCTTCACGTGCACGGTTCGGACCGCTGGCGCAGCCAGTGCCCATCATCGCCATGCCCATTTCGCTCATCACGGTTTTCACGTCGGCGAAGTCGACGTTGATCATGCCCGGACGCTTGATGATGTCGGAGATACCGCGCACGGCACCGGCCAGCACGTCGTCCGCCTTGGCGAAAGCCGACAGCAGGCTGGCGTCCTTGCCGAGGATGGTCAGCAGTTTTTCGTTGGGGATGGTGATCAGCGAGTCGACGCTTTCCGACAGCGCGCGGATACCTTCCTCGGCGATCAGCATGCGCTTCTTGCCTTCGAACGGGAACGGACGGGTCACCACCGCAACGGTGAGGATGCCCATTTCCTTGGCCACCTGAGCGATTACTGGCGCAGCACCGGTACCGGTACCGCCGCCCATGCCGGTGGTGATAAAGACCATATCGGTGCCTTGCAGCACTTCGGCGATACGCTCGCGATCTTCCATGGCCGCCTGGCGACCGACTTCCGGGTTGGCACCCGCGCCCAGGCCCTTGGTCACGCCCGTGCCCAGTTGCAGAACGGTGCGGGCACCGATGTTTTTCAGTGCCTGTGCATCCGTGTTGGCGCAGATGAACTCAACGCCTTCAATGTTGTTTTTCGCCATGTGGTTGACTGCGTTACCGCCGCCGCCGCCCACGCCGATGACCTTGATGACTGCACTTTGTGGTGCGCTGTCTACGAGTTCAAACATTTTCCCTCTCCTTTACTTTCTAGGTGTAACGCCTACTGCAAAATCAGAAATTGCCCTGGACCCAGCGTTTCAGCCGTTCCAGCACAGGTTGTTTGGGTTCGTCGCTGTAACTGCCGATGGCCGACATGGAAATGCCATCGGTCTGCTTCTGCAGGCCGTACATCAGCAGGCCCACGCCGGTGGAATAGATGGGGTTACGCACCACATCAGCCAGACCCCTGACGCCCTGGGGCATGCCCAGACGTACCGGCATGTGGAAGATCTCTTCGGCCAGTTCGACTGCACCTTCCATCTTCGCCGTACCGCCGGTAAGGACGATGCCGGCCGGAATCAGGTCTTCGTAACCGCTGCGACGCAGCTCGGCCTGGATCAGGGTGAACAGCTCGTCGTAACGCGGCTCGACCACTTCGGCCAGGGACTGGCGCGACAGGTCGCGCGGCGGCCGGTCGCCGACACTCGGCACCTTGATGGTCTCGCCGGCACCGGCCAGCTTGGCCAGGGCGCAGGCGTAACGGATCTTGATTTCCTCGGCGTACTGGGTCGGCGTACGCAGGGCCATGGCGATGTCGTTGGTGACCTGGTCGCCGGCGATCGGGATCACCGCGGTGTGGCGGATCGCGCCTTCGGTAAAGATGCAGATGTCGGTGGTGCCACCACCAATGTCGACCAGGCACACGCCCAGCTCTTTCTCGTCGTCGGTCAGCACCGCATAGGCCGAGGCCAGCTGCTCGAGGATGATGTCGTCGACTTCCAGGCCGCAGCGGCGCACGCATTTCTCGATGTTCTGCGCCGCGTTCACCGCGCAGGTGACCACGTGCACCTTGGCTTCCAGTCGCACGCCGGACATGCCCAGAGGCTCACGCACGCCTTCCTGGTTATCGATCACGTAATCCTGCGGCAGGGTGTGCAGCACCCTCTGATCGGCCGGGATGGCCACGGCCTGGGCGGCGTCGAGCACCCGCTCCAGATCGGCCGGGCTGACTTCGCGGTCGCGGATGGCGACGATGCCGTGGCTGTTGAGGCTGCGGATATGGTTGCCGGCCACGCCGACGAAGGCCGAGTGGATGCGGCAGCCGGCCATCAGCTGGGCTTCTTCCACGGCGCGCTGGATCGACTGCACGGTGGACTCGATATTCACCACCACGCCCTTCTTCAGGCCGCGGGACGGATGGCTGCCGATGCCGACGATTTCCAGTTGGCCATCCGCATTCACTTCACCGACCAGCGCCACCACCTTGGAGGTGCCGATATCCAGGCCCACTATCATCTTGCCGCTCTGCACATTTGCCATGAGTCTTGCCTTCTCCTGATTCACTGCACGACAGCGGTTTGCGCCGCCGTGGGCGCGACCGGCTCGTGCCACGCCACGGCCAGGCCGTTGGCGTAGCGCAGATCGATCCGCGCGATATTCGCTTGCTGCTCTTTCAGCGTCTTGTCGTAGATGGCACTGAAACGGCGCATTTTTTCCACCAGATGATCACGCCCCAGCAGCAGTTCGATGCCCTGCCCGGTGGAGAGGAACCAGCTGCCGCGCTCGCGCAATTCCAGGCGCGTCACGCTAAAGCCCATGGGCCGCAGCATCTGGCTGAGCACTTGGTATTGCTGCATGACCTTCTGCTGCGCACGCTTGGGGCCATAGAGCTGCGGCAGGTTCTGGTAATGGGCCAGTTCGCTGGGCGCAAAGGCCTGGCCCTGGTTGTTGAGCAGCGCCTCGTCGCCCCAGCGGGCGATCGGCAACTGTTCCTCCAGGCGCACCAGCACCTGATCCGGCCAGATCCGCCGCACCTGGGCGCTGGCGATCCAGGGCATCTGCTCCAGTTCGCGGCGCATGCCGAGCAGGTCGACGCTGAAGAAGCTGGCCGAAACGAACGGCGCGATACGCTGCTGCACCGCCTCCTGGCTGATATAGCTGAGGTCGCCCTCGACGCTGATCTTGGCGATCGGCCGGTCGGCATAGGGCAGCAGGCGCAGCGACAGGTCGTACGCCCCGTAGCCCAGGGCCAGCAGCAACAGCGGCCAGCTGACGCGCTTGAGCCAGGCACCCATCCCAGAAAAACGCGGCTTGGCCAGCCACACCCGCGCACCGATCGGCTCCTTGGCCACCAGTCGGCTGGCACCACGCGGCACAGGCTTGCCGCGCAGAGGCGCGCGGGAAGAGCCTGACGGGTGGCGCAAGCTGGCGACCATGATTTAACCCCTTGCCTCAAGGCTGTCGGCGAGAATCGCCAACACCAGTTGCTGGAAATCCAGGCCGGCGGCCGCGGCGGCCATCGGCACCAGGCTGTGGTCGGTCATGCCCGGCACGGTGTTGACCTCCAGCAGCCAGAACTGACCGGCGGCGTCCTGCATCACGTCGACCCGCGCCCAGCCCTGGGTGCCGACCGCCTCGCAGGCGCGAGCGCTGAGTTGTTTCAGCTCCTGCTCCTTGGCCGCATCCAGGCCGCAGGGAATGCGGTACTGGGTGTCATTGGCCAGGTACTTGGCGTCATAGTCGTAGAAGCTGTGCGGGGTACCCAGGGCGATCGGCGGCAGCACCTGGCCGCGCAAGGTGGCGATGGTGTATTCCGGGCCCTGGATCCACTGCTCGACCAGCACCTGCGAGTCGTACTGACTGGCGTCCTGCCAGGCGGCGATCAGCTCGTCCAGGCTGGCGACTTTGGCCATGCCGATGCTCGACCCCTCGTGGGCCGGTTTGACGATCAGCGGGAAACCCAGCTCGCTCGCCGCGGCCTGGCAATCGGCCGTGCAGGCCAATGCGGCATGACGCGGCGTAGGCAAACCGAGGCTCTGCCAGACCTGCTTGGTGCGCAGCTTGTCCATGGCCAGAGCGGAAGCGAGGATGCCGCTGCCGGTGTACGGGATGCCGGCGCATTCGAGCAGGCCCTGCATGCTGCCGTCTTCGCCGCCGCGACCGTGCAGGACGATAAAGGCGCGATCGATCTTCTCGGCCAGCAGGCGCTGCAGGAAGTCATCGCCGACATCGATGCCGAAGGCATCCACCCCGGCACCCTGCAGGGCATTGAGTACGGCATTGCCGGACTTCAACGAGACTTCGCGTTCGGCACTCTTGCCGCCGAACAACACGGCAACGCGACCGAAGGACGTGACCGGGAGCTGGGATTTCAGGCTATCTGTACTCATTTCGACTTTCCTGCAGCCGCCGTGAACAGCGTGCTTTGCAACAGTTGCGGAGCCAGGCCGCCGATATCGCCGGCCCCCTGGCACAGGAGGATGTCGCCGGCGCGCAGCAGCGGCTTGATCAGCGGGGCCAGATCGACGCCGCGCTCGATATAGATGGGGTCCAGCTGGCCGCGCTGACGAATGCTGTGGCACAGGTGCTTGCTGTCGGCACCGGGGATCGGTTCTTCGCCGGCCGGATAGACCTCCATCAGCAGCAGCACGTTGGTATCGGCCAGGACCTGGACGAAATCCTCGTAGAGGTCGCGGGTGCGGCTGAAGCGGTGCGGCTGGTAGACCATCACCAGACGGCGCTCCGGCCAGCCGCCGCGCACGGCCTTGATCACCGCCGCCACTTCGCGGGGGTGATGGCCGTAGTCGTCGACCAGCATCACGCTGCCGCCATCCACCGGCAGCTCGCCGTAGACCTGGAAGCGTCGACCGACGCCCTGAAAGCCCGACAGGCCCTGAACGATGGCTTCATCGCTGATGCCTTCGTCGCTGGCAATGGCGATGGTCGCCAGGGCATTGAGCACGTTGTGGTTGCCCGGCATGTTGACCGATACGTCCAGCGGCTCGCGGCCGCTGCGCAGCACGGTAAAAAAGGTCTGCATGCCCTGCTGGCGCACGTTGATGGCGCGCACATCGGCACCTTCGTCGAAGCCGTAGGTGACGGTCGGGCGGGCGATCTGCGGGAGGATCTCGCGCACCACCGGGTCATCCACGCAGACCACGGCCAGGCCATAGAACGGCAGGTTATGCAGGAACTCGACGAAGGTTTTCTTCAACTTGTTGAAGTCGCCCTCGTAGGTGCTCATATGGTCCATGTCGATATTGGTGACCACCGAGACCATCGGCTGCAGATGCAGGAAGCTGGCGTCGCTTTCGTCCGCCTCGGCGATCAGGTAACGGCTGGTGCCGAGCTGGGCATTGGTACCCGCGGCATTCAGGCGGCCGCCGATGACGAAGGTCGGGTCCAGGCCGCCGGCGGCGAACACCGAGGCCAGCAGGCTGGTGGTGGTGGTCTTGCCGTGGGTACCGGCCACCGCGACGCCATGGCGATAGCGCATCAGTTCGGCGAGCATCTCGGCCCGCGGCACCACCGGAATACGCCGATCCAGGGCCGCGGCGACTTCCGGGTTGGCGGTATTGATGGCGCTGGACACCACCAGCACGTCGGCCTGCTCGACGTTTTCGGCGCTGTGGCCGATGAAGATCTGCGCGCCGAAGCTTTCCAGGCGTTCGGTCACGGCCGAGGCCTTGAGGTCAGAACCCGAGACTTCGTAGCCGAGGTTGAGCAGCACCTCGGCAATGCCGCACATACCGGCACCACCGATGCCGACGAAGTGGATGCGGCGAATGCGGCGCATACGGCGGATTTCCGAACGAGCAGCGGCGGGAGACTTAGCCACGGGCCACCTCCAGGCAGATATCGACAACGGTGCGGGTTGCATCGGGCTTGGCCAAGCGACGCGCGGTGCCGGCCATTTCTTTCAATCGTTCGGGGTGCATCAAAACCTCGGTCAGCTGCGCGGCCAGCTTGGCGGCGTCAGTGGAGCCTTGCGGCAGAAGGACAGCGGCCCCCTCCCTGGCCAGATAGCCGGCGTTATGCGTTTGGTGATCGTCGATGGCATGGGGCAGCGGCACCAGGAAGGCCGGCAAACCCGCTGCGGCCAACTCACTGACGGTCAGCGCACCGGCACGGCATACCACCAGATCGGCCCAGGCATAGGCACGGGCCATGTCCTTGATAAAGGGAACGACCTGCGCTTCGACGCCAACTGCGCCGTAGCGTTCAGCGGTAATTGCATCATGTTGCTTGCCGGCCTGATGAAACACCTCGGGGCGCAGCTCGCCAGCCACCAGCGCCAGGGCGGCGGGCAGCAGTTTATTCAGCGGCTCGGCACCCAGGCTGCCACCCAGCACCAGCAAACGCGGCTGGCGATTGCGCAGCGAATCGCGCGGGGTTTCCAGAAACAGCTCTTCACGCACCGGGTTGCCGGTGGTGCGGCGCTTGTCGCTGTTGCCGAAGGTATTCGGGAAGGCCTCGCAGACGCGGCTGGCGAATGGCACCAGGCTGCGGTTGGCGGTGCCGGCCACGGCGTTCTGTTCGTGGATGATCAGCGGCGCGCCACTCATGCGCGCGGCCAGGCCGCCGGGGCCGGTGACATAACCGCCCATGCCGAGCACACACACCGGCTCGAGCTGGCGCACAATCCGACGCGCCTGCAGCAACGCCCTGAGCAGTTGGAACGGGGCCTTGAGCAGGGACAGTTTGCCCTTGCCGCGCAGGCCGCTGACGCTGATTAGATGCAGCGGCAGGCCGGCCGCCGGCACCAGTTCGTTCTCGATGCCGCGCGGGGTGCCCAGCCAATGCACGCTGTAGCCGCGCGCCTTGAACTCCTTGGCGCAGGCCAGGGCCGGGAACACGTGGCCGCCGGTACCGCCGGCCATGATCAGCACATTACCGCGCATGGCGAACCTCCCCGGCGGCCTGGTCTTCGACAAAATCGGACTCTTGGAAATCCACGTCTTCGCTGCCCAGCTGGGTACGCCGCTCCCACTCGATACGCAGGAGCATGGCCAGGCTGACGCAGCAGATCACCAGGGAGCTGCCGCCATAGCTGAGGAACGGCAGGGTCAGGCCCTTGGTCGGCAGCAGGCCGACGTTTACGCCGATATTGATCAGCACCTGACCGATCCACAGAAAGGACAGGCCGTAGGCCACATAGGCGGCGAAGAACTGCTTGGCCTTCTCCGCCCACAGGCCGATATACAGGGCGCGCACGCTGACGAAGACGAACAGGCCGACGGTAATCAGCGCGCCGACCATGCCCAGTTCCTCGGCC
Source organism: Pseudomonas sp. EA_105y_Pfl2_R69 (assembly GCF_963970915.1). Classification (NCBI taxonomy): domain Bacteria; kingdom Pseudomonadati; phylum Pseudomonadota; class Gammaproteobacteria; order Pseudomonadales; family Pseudomonadaceae; genus Pseudomonas; species Pseudomonas sp. EA_105y_Pfl2_R69. The sequence continues at coordinate 831,717 of NZ_CAXAOO010000001.1, read as the reverse complement.
AGTACGGCGAAGACGAAGTCGGTATGGGCTTCCGGCAGGTAGAACTGCTTCTGGATGCTGTTGCCCAGGCCGACGCCGAACCACTCGCCACGGCCGAAGGCGATCAGCGCCTGACTCAGCTGGTAGCCGGCACCGTACTGGTCGGCCCAGGGGTCGATAAAGTTGGTCAGGCGCTGCATGCGGTAGGACTGGCTGGTCATCACCAGCACCCCGGCCGCCAGAACGCCGGCCGCCAGGGGAATAAAGCGCAGCAGGTTGACCCCGCCGAGAAACAGCATGGCAATCGACGCGCCGACCAGAACCACGGTGGCACCGAAGTCCGGCTCGGCCAGCAGCAGCCCGGCGATGGGCCCGAGCACCGCCAGCGGCTTGAGAAAACCGATCAGTTTCTCGCGCACTTCGGCCTGGCGACGCACCAGATAACCGGCGAGGAACAGCACGGTAAACAGCTTGGCCAGCTCGGACGGCTGCAGGTTGATGATGCCCAGACCGATCCAGCGCTTGGCCCCGTTAACTTCGCGGCCGATGCCCGGCACCAGCACCAGCACCAGCAGCGCCACCGCCACCAGCAACAGCATGCCGCTGTAGCGCTGCCACATGGCCATGGGCACCAGCAGGGTGACCAGGGCCGCGACGAGGCCGATACCCAGGTAAATCAGATGACGGATCATGTGGTAGAAGGGATTGCCCGACTGCGCCGCGGCCACTTCGGAGGACGCCGAGGCGATCATCACCAGGCCCAGGCCGAGCAGCGCCAGGCAACCCACAAGCAGCGGGAAATCCAGATCGATACCACGACGGGTATGCAGCGGCGAGGGTGCGGCGAGCAGGTGCGCGAGCATCAGTGCAAACCCTCCACGGCCTGGGCGAACAGGCGTCCGCGCTCCTCGAAATTCTTGAACATGTCCAGGCTGGCGCAGGCCGGCGACAGCAGCGCGGCATCGCCCGCCTCGGCCAGTTCTGCGGCGCGCTGTACGGCCTCTTCCAGGGTCTTGACCCGGATCAGCGGCGCGGCATCGCCCAGGGCGGCAGCCAGCAGCTCGGCATCGCGGCCGAGCAGAATCACCGCGCGGCAGAACCGGCCGACCGGCTTTTTCAACGCGGAGAAATCGGCACCCTTGCCATCGCCACCGGCGATCAGCACCAGCTTGCCGCTGATATCCGCGCCCAGACCTTCGATGGCAGCCAGGGCGGCACCGACGTTGGTGGCCTTGGAGTCGTCGTAGTAGCTCACGCCCTTGCGCTCACCCACCCACTGGCAGCGATGGGCCAGGCCGGCGAAGCTACGCAGGGTCTGCAACATGGCCTCGAACGGCAGGCCGACGGCATGGCCCAGGGCCAGGGCCGCCAGGGCGTTGGACTGATTGTGCGCGCCGCGAATCTTCAATTCGCGCACCGGCAGCAGCGCATCGAACTGATAGGCCAGATACTTCTCGCCATTCTCCTCGAGCAGGCCGAAGCGCTTGAAGTCCGGCTTGCCCAGCCCGAAATACCAGCACGGCAGTTGATCGGCCACCAGGGGACGCGACAACGCGTCATCGCGATTGACCACCACCTGGCGCGCGCCACGGAAGATCCGGTGCTTGGCCAGGTGATAGGCGGCCAGCGAGGCGTAGCGATCCATATGGTCTTCGCTGATATTCAAGCAGGTCGCCACTTCGGCATTGAGCTGGTCAGTGGTTTCCAGCTGAAAGCTCGACAGTTCCAGCACATACAGCTCGACCTCATCATCCAGCAGGTCCAGCGCCGGCGTGCCGAGGTTGCCGCCGACCGCGACCTTCTTGCCCGCCGCCGCGGCCATCTCGCCGACCAGGGTGGTCACGGTGCTCTTGGCGTTGGAGCCGGTGATGGCCACGATCGGGGCCTTGGCATAGCGGGCGAACAGGTCGATATCGCCGGAAAGCTTGACCCCGCGCGCAGCGGCGGCCTGCAGTGCCGGGGTGGCGATGGCCAGGCCTGGGCTGACCAGCAGCTCGCGGGCGCGGCAGAGGAATTCCACATCCAGCTCACCACAACGCACTTCCACCTGCGGCAACTGTTCACGCAAGGTGGCCAGCTCCGGCGGGTTGGCACGGGTGTCGACCACGGCGAACGGCAGGCCCTGGCGCGCGAGGAAGCGCACCAGGGACATGCCGCTCTTGCCGAGGCCGACAACGATGCGGAAGTGGTCAGAAGCGATCAGGCTCATGCTGTTATAAATCCTCAGTCCTCAACGCAGTTTCAGGGTGGCAAGGCCGATCAGCACCAGAATCACGGTGATGATCCAGAAACGCACGATCACCCGCGGCTCGGGCCAGCCTTTGAGTTCGAAATGGTGGTGAATCGGTGCCATGCGGAACACCCGCTTGCCGGTCAGTTTGAAGCTGGCGACCTGGATGATCACCGACAGGGTTTCCATGACGAACACCCCGCCCATGATGAACAGCACCACTTCCTGGCGCACGATCACGGCAATGGTGCCCAGGGCCGCGCCCAGCGCCAGCGCACCGACGTCGCCCATGAATACCTGGGCCGGGTAGGTGTTGAACCAGAGAAAACCCAGGCCAGCACCGACCAGCGCGGCGCAGAAGATGATCAGCTCGCCGGCCCCCGGCACATAGGGGATCAGCAGGTATTCGGAGAAATTCACGTTGCCCGACAGGTAGCAGAAGATCCCCAGCGCGCCGCCGACCATCACGGTGGGCAGGATGGCCAGGCCGTCGAGGCCGTCGGTCAGGTTTACCGCGTTGCTCGAACCGACGATAACGAAGTAGGTCAGCACCACGAAGCCGAAGCCCAGGGGGATGCTCACGTCTTTCAACAGCGGCAGGATCAGGGTGGTTTCCACCGGGCTCTGCGCGGTCATATAAAGGAACAGCGCCGCGCCGAGGCCGAACACCGACTGCCAGAAATACTTCCAGCGGCTCGGCAGGCCCTTGGAGTTCTTCTCGATCACCTTGCGGTAGTCGTCGACCCAGCCCACGGCCCCGAACAGCAGGGTCACGGCCAGTACCACCCAGACGTAGCGGTTGGCCAGGTCGGCCCAGAGCAGGGTGCTAACGGTAATGGCGGAGAGAATCAGCGCGCCGCCCATGGTCGGCGTGCCCTTCTTCGACAGGTGCGACTGCGGGCCGTCGTTGCGCACCGACTGGCCGATCTGGCGGATCTGCAGGGTGCGGATCATCCAGGGGCCCAGCCACAACGACAGCGCCAGCGCGGTGAGCACGCCAAAAATGCCGCGCAGGGTCAGGTACTGAAAGACCGCGAAGCCTTTGTGGAACTGTTGCAGGTATTCGGCCAGCAGCAGCAGCATTAGTGACTCTCCCCGGATGTGCCACAGAGCGCCGCCACGACGTTTTCCATCGCGGCGCTGCGTGAACCTTTGATTAGAAGGGTGGTATCGCCCGACTCGCCGGCAAGGGCGGCGATCAGGCTGGCCTGGTCGGCGAAATGCCGGCCCTGGGCCCCGAATTCGGCGACGGCGTGGGCCATCAGCGGGCCCACCGCATAGAGTGCGGAAACCTTGCCTGCGGCATAGCGGCCCACCTCGCGGTGGCCCTGCTCGGCCCAGTCGCCCAGCTCGCCCATATCGCCGAGGACCAGCACGGTGCGCCCGGCAAAGCCGGCGAGGATATCCACCGCGGCGCAGATCGACGCGGGGTTGGCGTTGTAGCTGTCGTCGATCACCCGCATGCCGTTGGGTGCGAGTTGCGCCACCGCGCGGCCCTTGACCGGCTGCAGGTTTTCCAGACCGGTCTTGATATCCACCAGCGGCACGCTCAGGGCCGCGGCAGCCGCAGAAGCGGCCAGGGCATTGGCGACATTGTGTTCGCCGAGCAGATTGAGCTGAACCACCGCCTGACCCTGACGGCAATGCAGGGTAAAGGCCGAGCAACCGCGGACATCACGCTGCAGATCGCTGGCATGAAAATCCGCCGCCGGATCGTTCAGGGAGAAACTGGTGACGCTACGGCCCTTGGCGCGCTGCTGCCAGGTGGCAAAGGCGGCATCGTCCAGGTTAAGCACGGCCACGCCGCTGTCGTTCAGGCCTTCGAGGATCTCGCCCTTGGCCAGAACGATCTTCTCCGGGCCGCCGAACTCGCCGACATGGGCGCTGCCGGCATTGGTGATAATGGCCACCTGGGGCTGGGTCAGGCCGACGGTGTAGGCGATCTCGCCGACATGGTTGGCCCCCAGTTCGATCACCGCCGCAACGTGCTCGGCAGCCAGCTCCAGCAGGGTCAGGGGCACCCCGAGTTCGTTATTGAGGTTGCCGCGGGTGGCCAATACCGGCCCGCGCAGGCCAACCCGCAGGATGCTGGCGAGCATTTCCTTGACCGTGGTCTTGCCGCTGGAACCGGTGATCGCCACCACCGGACCACCGAAGGCGCGGCGCTTGAGTGCGCCCAACTGGCCCAGGGCCAGACGGGTGTCGCTCACCAGCAGTTGCGGCAAGGGCGCGCCGCTCACTTCGCGCTCGACCAGGGCGGCCACCGCGCCCTTGGCGGCGACCTCGGCCAGGTAGTCATGGCCGTCGAAGCGCGGTCCGCTCAGGGCGACAAACAGCTGACCAGGGCGAATCGCCCGGCTGTCGCTGCTGACGGCCTCGAAGGCGCAATCGCGACCGATCAGGCGCGCATCCAGGGCCACCGCCACTTCGCTCAAACGCAGGGCCTTAAGCATGGCTCACCTCCCAATCGGCCAGGGCCAGGGCGGCGCAGCTCAGGTCGGAGAACGGCTGGCGCTGGCCATTGATTTCCTGATAGTCCTCGTGGCCCTTGCCGGCCAGCACAAGCACGTCGTCGGCATTGGCGGCCGCGACCAGCTGGGCGATGGCCTGGCCACGACCGTGGACGAACTGCACCCGCTCAGGCGCGCTGAAGCCGGCGCGGATATCGTTGAAGATCTGCTCGGATGCCTCGCTGCGCGGGTTGTCGTCGGTCACCAGCACGCCATCGGCCAGGCGCTCGACCACGGCGGCCATCAGCGGACGCTTGCCGCGGTCGCGGTCGCCGCCACAGCCGAACAGGCACAGCAGGCGGCCTTTGACATGGGGGCGCAGCGCTTCGAGAACTTTTTCCAGGGCATCCGGGGTGTGCGCGTAATCGACCACCACCAGCGGCTGGCGGACACCGCCCAAGCGCTGCATACGACCGACCGGCCCCTGCAACTGCGGCAGCACCTTGAGAATTTCATCGAGCGGGTAATCCATGCCCAGCAAGGCACCGACCACCGCCAACAGGTTGCTCAGGTTGAAACGACCAAGCAGCGAGCTGCGCAGGCTGCGTTCGCCCTGCGGAGTGACAACAGTAGCGACCACGCCTTGTTCGTCGAAGCGCGCCTGACGGCAATATAAATAGGCGCGCTGGTCTTCCAGGCTGTAGCCGATCAGGCGCGAGTCGTGCTCGACGCGGGCCAGTTCACGACCGAAGTCGTCGTCCAGATTGAGTACCCGGCAACGCAGACCCGGCCAGGCGAACAGAGCCGCCTTGGCCTCGCCATAGGCGTCCATCGAACCGTGGTAGTCCAGGTGATCGCGGGACAGATTGGTAAACACCGCCACATCGAAGGCCAGGGCCGCGACCCGGCCCTGGTGCAGGCCATGGGAGGACACCTCCATGGCCACGGCGCGCGCGCCGGCCTTCTTCATATCGGCCAGGGTTGCTTGTACGCCGATCGGGTCCGGGGTGGTGTGGCGACCCAAGGCCAGTGCGTTGTAGAAGCCGTTACCCAGGGTGCCGACGATGCCGCAGCTTTCACCGAGCAGATCCAGGGCCTGGGCCAGCAACTGGCTGACACTGGTCTTGCCGTTGGTTCCGGTGATACCGATCAGATGCAGGCCACGGCTCGGCTCACCATAAAAGCGCCCGGCAATGGCCGACAACTGCCCAGCCAGCCCCTTGAGCGCCACCAGCTCGGCGCTATGGGCGGTCATCGCCGCCGCACCCTCGGCCTCGTAGGCCACCGCGGCGGCCCCACGGGCGATGGCGTCGGCGATATGCACGCGGCCATCCTGCAGGGTACCGGGCACGGCAAGAAACAGGTCGCCCGGACGCACCTTGCGGCTATCCAGGGTCAATTCGCGGATCAGCACCGAGCTGGCGGCTTCCGGCAGCAACTGATTAAGGGGCATAGGCATCAGATGCGCCCTCCTTTAAGGGGATCAACGGCTGCGGTTTCAACTTTCAACGATTCGGGTGGCGGCAGGTTATCCGGGGCGACGTTCATCAGGCGCAATGCACCGGCCATGACCTTGCCAAACACCGGGGCAGATACCAGACCACCGTAATAACCACCCTGACTTGGCTCATCGATCACAATGGCCACCGCGATACGCGGGTCACTGACCGGACCAAAACCGGCAAAAAGCGAGCGATACGCATTGTCCCGATAGCCTCGGCTACCCACCGAAGCCTTACGCGCAGTGCCACTTTTACCCGCTACGTGATAGCCCGGCACCTTGGCGCGATATACCCCTCCGGGCGCTTCAATGACCTGCTGCAACATGCCCTGGATGACCACCGCAATGTTTTCCGGAATCACCTGAACGGAGTCCGGTTTACGGTCAACACGCGCCAGTGAAAGATTTGTGCTGCGACCATTATTGGCCAGTACCGAATAAGCATGGGCAAGCTGTACAGCCGTGACTGACAAGCCATAGCCATAGGACAACGTGGCCGTTTCGGCCTTGCGCCATTCGCGGTGGTTCGGCAGATTGCCAACCCGCTCACCCGGAAAGCCGAGGCCAGTATCCTGGCCCAGACCAACTTGCTGCATGACTTCGTAAATCGACTGACCACCGATATCAAATGCAATTTTGCTCATGCCGACGTTGCTCGACTTGATCAAAATATCGGTGAGGCTAAGCGGACCACTGCTACGCGATACATCGCGAATGGTGTACTTACCGATCTGCAAGGTGCCTGGGTAGACATCCACCGTGTCCGACGACTTCCAGCGGCCACTTTCCAGCGCAGCGCTCATGGAGAACGGCTTCATGGTCGAGCCAGGCTCAAACACATCAATCATTGCCCGGTTACGCATCGCTGCGGGCTGCAGATTACGGCGATTGTTCGGGTTGTAGGTTGGCTGATTGACCATTGCCAGGACCTCACCGGTGCGCACATCAACCATGACCAGGCTACCGGCCTTGGCACCGAACTCGAGCAGCGCATTACGCAGCTCACGATGGGCGAGGTATTGCAGACGCAGGTCAATTGACAATGCCAAGGCCTTACCGGCCTTGGCATTCTGTGCAACCTGGACGTCTTTGATCAGCCGGCCGCGCCTGTCCTTGAGCACTTGGCGCTTTCCGGGAACACCGGCCAGCCAATCATCGAAGGCCAGCTCCATACCCTCGCGGCCGCGGTCGTCGATATCGGTGAAGCCGACCACGTGGGCGGCCACTTCGCCGGCCGGGTAGAAACGGCGGAATTCCTCGATGGCATATACGCCCGGCACCTTCAGATCGAGCACCCGCAGGCCCTGCTCCGGGGTCAGGCCACGTACCAGGTACATAAATTCGCGTTCGGCATTGGCCTGTAAACGCGCACTGAACGCCTTGGCCTCCTGACCCAGGGCTGCCGCCAGGACCGGCCACTGGGCCTTGCCATTCTGCAGCTCCTTGCCGTTGGCCCACAGGGTGGTCACCGGAGTACTGACCGCCAGCGGTTCGCCGTTGCGGTCGGTGATCAGGCCACGGTGCGCCGGAATCGGAATATGGCGCACGCTGCGGGCATCGCCATGGGCCTGCAGGAAACTCTGATCGAACACCTGCAGATCGACGATACGCCAGGCGATGGCCCCGACCATCAAGGCCAGCACCAGCAGTACCAGGCGGAAGCGCCAAGGGTAGAGTGCGCCTTCGAGCCGAATCATGGGGCCACCATGCGCACTTCGGCAGCATCCGGGATGCGCATGCCGAGGCGCTCAGAGGCCAGGGTCTCGATCCGGTTGTGCGCGGTCCAGGTGCTCTGCTCAAGGATCAGCCGCCCCCACTCAGCCTGCGCCTTGTCGCGCACGCTGAGCTCGGCATACAGGTTGTTGAGCAGCTGGCGGTTCCAGTGGGCGCTGTAGGACACCGCCACGGCCGATACCAGCACGCCGAGAAACAGCACCAGCATCAGCAGGCTGCCGCCGGGCAATGGCTTGGCGAAGATCGCACTCATCGCATTTTCTCCGCAATGCGCATAACGGCACTGCGCGAACGCGGGTTGGCTTTCAGTTCGGCCTCGGAGGCGAACTGCGCCTTACCGATCAGCTTCAAGCGCGGCTCGAAGGCTTTCGGAATGATCGGCAGGTCGCGAGGCAACTTGTCCTGTTCGCCCTTGGCATGCTTGCGCATAAAGAGTTTGACGATGCGATCTTCCAGGGAATGGAAGCTGATCACCACCAGCCGCCCGCCCACTTCAAGGGCCTCCAGGGCGGCATCCAGGCCGAGCTCGAGGTCGCCGAGCTCGTTGTTGATAAAGATGCGCAGGCCCTGGAAAGCACGGGTGGCCGGATTCTTGCCTTTTTCCCAGGCCGGATTGGCTACGGTCAGCACCTGGGCCAGGTCGGCGGTGCGCTCGAACGGCTGCTCGGCACGCCGCAGCACCACCGCACGGGCCATGCGCTTGGCGAAACGCTCTTCGCCGTATTCCTTGAAGACCCGGGCAATTTCCTCTTCGCTGGCGCTGGCGATCCACTGCGCAGCGCTAAGCCCGCGACTGGGATCCATGCGCATGTCCAGCGGACCATCGTTCATAAAGCTGAAACCCCGCTCGGCATCGTCGAGCTGCGGCGAGGACACGCCGAGGTCGAGCAGGATGCCGCTGACCTTGCCGGCCAGGCCGCGGACAGCAACTTCTTCACCGAGTTCCGCAAAACTGCGCTGCACAACGACAAAGCGGCCGTCTTCGGCCGCCAGCTCATTCCCCGTCGCAATCGCCAGGGGATCCTTGTCGAACCCCAGCAAATGCCCGTCAGGGCCCAGCCTCTCGAGGATCAGCCGACTATGCCCGCCGCGGCCGAAGGTACCATCGAGGTAGCAGCCGTCCGCGCGCACAGCCAGCCCCTCGACCGCCTCGTCGAGTAGCACTGTTATATGGCGAAAGCTGCTGGACATAGTCACAGGATCAGGTCCCGTAGTTCGTCGGACAGAGCACCCGGTTGCTTGATGGCGGCCAGATCGGCATCCGCCACAGCATTCCAGGCATCTTCATCCCACAATTGAAATTTATTGAGCTGACCGACCAGCATCGCGCGTTTATCCAGCTTGGCGTACTCGCGCAGCCGTGGCGGCACCAGGAAACGACCGCTGGCATCCAGCTCGAGGTCAACCGCGTTACCGATCAGCAGACGCTGCAAACGACGATTCTCCTCGCGAAAGGACGCTAGTTCACGCAATTTGGCTTCGATCAGCTCCCACTCGGCCAGGGGGTAGACACACAGACAGGGGTCGACGGCATCGATGGTGACGATAAGCTGGCCGGCACAACGCGAAACGAGCTCATCCCGATACCGACTTGGCATCGCGAGGCGCCCTTTGGCGTCGAGACTTATGGCGTTAGCTCCGCGAAACACGATCGCGCTTCCCCTTTAATTAGCTATCCATGCCCAAAAAAACCCACTTCATGCCACTTCTTGCCACTCGCGCACACTATAGGAACGCACGCCCCCCACCGTCAAGGCGCGCCCAGCGGGAAAAATCCTTATAGAACGGAGATTTAGCGATACAAAGAGAGAAAGAAACAGCGAATGGACGGATAACCGACTAAGTAAAACGAGCCCACACAAGAAGCTGCACTTCAAACTTAAAGTGATTTATCAAGAGTAAGAATTTTTCGGTCTTAGAAAGCGGGGAATGAAAGTGAAGCGGACCAAGGAGAAAGGTGGAGAGTCGATCTGTAAGCCGGGTTCTGTCGAGGACAGTCATTCCTCTACGACGTACATCACTGCACGTCTTTAGCAACCTACCCGGTTCCAGCGCGGGCCACGCCAATGGAACCCTATTTGGTCTTGCTCCGAGTGGGGTTTGCCTAGCCACGAACTGTTACCAGTCGCGCGGTGCGCTCTTACCGCACCTTTTCACCCTTACCGGCACCGAAGTGCTTAGGCGGTTATTTTCTGTGGCACTTTCCGTAGGCTCACGCCCCCCAGGCGTTACCTGGCACTCCGCCCTATGGAGCCCGGACTTTCCTCCCCCGCATTACGCAGAACGCAACACGGCAGCGACTGTCCGATCGACTCTCCACCGCCAAGGTTACCGGCACCCGCCCGATAGAACAAGGCTCAAGCGCCTTTCTGCCGCTCCAGCGCCACCTGATAGAGCAAGTTCTTGCGCACCCCGGTGATCTCCGCCGCCAGCGCCGCGGCGCGCTTGAGCGGCATTTCCTCGAGCAGCAGGTCGAGCACGCGCATGGCCTCGACACTGACTGCGGCCTCGCCCTCGGGAGCCTGCCAGCCGGCGACCAGAACCACACATTCGCCGCGCTGCTGATTGGCATCGGCCGCCACCCAGGTCGCCAGCTCGGCCAGCGGCAGCCCCTTGAGGGTCTCGAAGGTCTTGGTGATTTCCCGCGCCAGCAAGGCCGGGCGCTCATCGCCGAACACCGCCTGCATATCCTGCAGGCACTCGAGAATGCGATGCGGCGCTTCGTAGAAAATCAGCGTGCGCGGTTCTTCCTTTACCCGCTCCAGGCGCGCGCGACGGCCGGCAGTCTTGGCCGGCAGAAAACCCTCGAAGATAAAGCGGTCGGAGGGCAGACCGGCCGCCGACAGCGCCGCAATCAAGGCACAGGCCCCCGGCACCGGCACCACCGCCACGCCCGCCGCACGCGCCTGGCGCACCAGGTGATAACCCGGATCGGAGATCAGCGGCGTGCCGGCGTCGGAAATCAGCGCCACATCCTCCCCTGCCTGCAGACGCGCAAGAAAGCGCCCCCCCTGATCGCGCTCATTGTGTTCATGGCAGGCCGCCAGGGGCGTAGCGATACCGAAGTGCTGCATCAGCCGCGCCGAATGGCGGGTATCCTCCGCCGCGATCAAGGCGACGCTGCGCAGGACAGCCAGTGCCCGCGCACTGATATCGTCCAGGTTACCGATGGGTGTGGCCACCACATAAAGCGTGCCGCAGATGGGATTCGGAGCAGCGGATGCGGTCACAGCACAGGCCTCGTCAATCAGCAAAGCGCGCATTGTAGCCCGTTTCCGGCCTTCGACATCGCGCCGCTGGCTAGGCTTGGGTACAATTCACCGCTCATTTGATCAAGTATCAGGAACGCCCTACATGCCCACCCGCCTGATCGCCCGCCTGCGTCCGCTCTCCGCCTTCTGCCTCGCTGCCCTCCTCGCCGCCTGCGCCAGCTCGCCCACCTCCAACCTGGGCGAGCTGCCACGCACCCCGCAAGCCAGCATCGAGCAACTGCTGCAACAGGCCGGCGACAGCAGCTCCGAACAGGCCGAGCTGTTGCGCCTGTCCGCCGCCGACCTGGCCTACCGGCAGAAAAACTTCGCCCGCGCAGCCGGCATCCTCGAGAAGGTCCAGCTGGAAAACCTGAAACCGGCGCAACAGATCTATGCCAGCACCCTGCGCGCCGAACTGGAGATGGCCCGCGAACAGCCCAAGGCGGCCCTGCGCGCCCTGAGCCACCCCAGCCTGGAGCGCCTCGGCGAGCTGCCAATCGAGCAGCAGGTACGCAGCCAGCTGGTCCGCGCCAGCGCCCTGCAGGCCAGCGGACAGACCCTGGCGGCGGCACGCGAGCGTGCCTTTATCGCCCCCCTGCTCAGCGGCGAAGCCGCCGCACGCAACCACCAGGAAATCTGGACCCTGGTCTCCAGCCTGCCCCTCGAACAGCTGCAGGCCAGCAACGATGCCGACCTCAATGGCTGGCTGGCACTGGCCCGCGCCACCAAGAGCGCCGGTACCCTGGAACAGCAGCAAAACGCCATCGACAACTGGCTGCAGCAGAACCCCGGCCACCCAGCCGCCCAGCAGCTGCCTGAACCCCTGGTCGAGCTGAAGAAACTTTCCAGCCAGCCGCTGAGCGAAATCGCCCTGCTGCTGCCCCAGGATGGCCAGTTGGCCAACGTGGCACGGGCGCTACGCGATGGCTTCCTCGCCGCCCATTACCAGGCCCAGCAGGCCGGCCAGAATCCGCCCAACATTCAGATTTTCGACAGCTCGCGCATCGGCTCCCTGGATGAGTTCTACCGCCAGGCCCAGGCCTCTGGCGTGCAGCTGGTCGTGGGCCCACTGGAGAAGCCGCTGGTCACCCAACTCAGCGCTCGCGAGCAGCTGCCCATCACCACCCTGGCCCTGAACTACAGCGAAACCGCCCAGGAAGGCCCCGCACAACTCTTCCAGTTCGGTCTGGCCGCGGAAGATGAAGCCCGCGAAGTGGCCCGCCGCGCCTGGGCCGACGGCCACCGCCGAGCAGTGGCCCTGGTCCCCCGCGGCGACTGGGGCGACCGCGTTCTCGACGCCTTTCGCCACAGCTGGCAGGCGCAAGGCGGCACCCTGATCGCCGCCGAGCATGTCGACCAGCCGGTGGAACTGGCCCGCCAGATCGCCGAGCTGTTCCAACTGCGCGAGAGCGAAGCCCGCGGCAAACGCCTGCAGAACGCCCTGGGCAGCAGCGCTGCCGCCGCACCGTCGCGCCGCCGCGATGTCGACTTTATCTTCCTCGCCGCCACCCCGCAGCAGGCCCAGCAGATCAAACCGACCCTGGCCTTCCAGTACGCCGGCGACGTGCCCGTGTACGCCACCTCGCACCTGTTCACCGGCAACCACAGTCAGGCCCAGTACCTCGACATGAACGGCATCATGTTCTGCGAAACGCCCTGGCTGCTGGACATCAACGCCCCCCTGCGCCAGCAGGCCAGCAGCCAGTGGCCCCAGGCCGGCGGCAGCCTGGGCCGGCTCTATGCCATGGGGGCCGATGCCTACCAGCTGGCCCCGCGCCTGAACCAGCTCAAGGCCATGCCCGAGACCCGCCTGGACGGCCTGTCCGGCAGCCTCAGCCTGAACCCGGCACAACGCATCGAACGCCAGCTGCCCTGGGCCGAATTCCGCGACGGCCAGGTCCAGCGCCTGCCCGACAGCGCCCTTTGAACGAGCGAATCAGCCCGCAGCAAAGCGGCCAGGCGGCCGAAGCCCTGGCGCGCCAGTTCCTCGAACAACGCGGCCTGCGCCTGCTGGCGCAGAACTGGCGCTGCCGCCTCGGCGAGCTCGATCTGGTCATGCTCGACAGCGATACAGTAGTATTCGTGGAAGTTCGCTATCGGCGCTATAGCGCCTGGGGCGGCGCAGCTGAAAGCGTCGATGCACGCAAACGTGAGAAACTCAGCCGCGCCGCCCAGCACTTCCTGCAGCAGGAATCACGCTGGGCCCGGCACCCATGCCGCTTTGATGTGATTGCCATAACTGCCGACAGCCAAGCCCCCGCGCCACTGAACTGGATTCAAAACGCCTTTGATACCTGAGCAGACGCCCCACTGAAAATTCTATCGCCCATGGATATGCCAATGGATATGCAAGCCCGTATTCGCCACCTGTTCCAAGCCAGCATCGACACCAAGCAGCAGGCCATGGAAGTGCTCATCCCCCTTATCGAGCAAGGCAGCCTGGCCATGGTTCAGGCCCTGCTCAGCGAGGGCAAGATCCTCACCTGCGGCAATGGCGGCTCCGCCGGTGACGCCCAGCACTTCTCCTCGGAGCTGCTCAACCGCTTCGAGCGCGAGCGCCCGAGCCTGCCGGCCATCGCCCTGACCACCGACAGCTCGACCATCACCTCGATCGCCAACGACTACAGCTACAACGAGATCTTCTCCAAGCAGATCCGCGCCCTCGGCCAACCGGGCGACGTGCTCCTGGCGATCTCCACCAGCGGCAACTCGGCCAACGTGATCCAGGCCATCCAGGCCGCACATGATCGAGAAATGGTTGTCGTAGCCCTGACCGGTCGCGACGGCGGCGGTATGGCTTCACTGCTGCTGCCGGAAGACGTGGAAATCCGCGTGCCTTCGAAAGTCACCGCACGCATCCAGGAAGTCCACCTGCTGGCCATCCACTGCCTGTGCGACCTGATCGACAGCCAACTGTTTGGGAGTGAAGAATGACCCGCTCACCACTGATTATCGCCGCCCTCGCACTGACCCTGGCCCTGGCCCTCGCCGGCTGCGGCAACCGCAGTGTCGGCAACAAGATCGACGACCAGTTTATCGCCCCGGAAGTCAGCGCCAATGTGGCCCGCGCCCATGCGGACCTGACCAGCCCGACTTCGCGCATCGTAATTACCAGCTACAACGGCGTGGTCCTGCTCGCCGGCCAGACCCCGCGTAGCGACCTCAAGGCTATGGCCGAGCAGGCCGCGCGCAAGGTCAACAACGTAAGCAAGGTGCACAATGAGCTGCAGGTGCAGCAACCCACCTCGCTGCTGGTACGCAGCAACGACTCGCTGCTGACCACCCGAATCAAGAGCCAGATGCTCGCCGACGCCACGGTGCCCGGCTCGCGCATCAAGGTGATCACCGAGAACGGCATCGTCTACATGCTCGGACTGGTCACGCGCGCCGAGGCGGCCCAGGCCACCAACCTGGTACAGAGCGTGTCCGGGGTGCAGAAAATCGTGCGGCTGTTTCAGTACACCAACTGAGTTCGCCACGCCCACAAAAAAGGCGACCCTCGGGTCGCCTTTTTTGTAACGGCTGCCTTTCAGGCCACCGCACAAGATCAGAAATGGCTCCCTGCCATTTCTCTTTACTTGACCACTTTCAGGCTGGGCCGACCACTCGGCCGTGGCGGCTCGCCATCCGGCGGCCCCTGATCATCAGGCCCTTCCGGCTCCTCATCCTCGGCCAGCGACGATTCCACCTCGAAGACCATGCCCTGGCCATTCTCCCGGGCATAGATCGCCAGCACCGCGGCGGAAGGGATATACAGGCTCTGAGGGACGCCACCGAAGCGCCCCTCGAAGCTCACCGCATCGTTATCCATATGCAGATGACGCACCGCACTGGGCGAGACATTCAGCACGATCTGCCCATCGCTGGCAAAACCCGGCGGCACCTGCACGCCGGCGAACTCGGCATTGACCAGCAAGTGCGGGGTACAGTCGTTATCAACGATCCACTCGTACAGGGCACGAACCAGATAGGGGCGACTCGACTTCATCACGACCTCCTCGGGTTAACGCATATCACGTTCGACTGGCGACAAGCTGACCTGGAACGCCTCACGGGCAAACTGGCGGTCCATATAATCGAGCAATGGCTTGGCCGGCTTTGGCAACTCTATCCCCAGAATCGGCAAACGCCAAAGAATCGGCAGCAGACAGCAATCCACCAGGCTTAATTCCTCGCTGAGAAAATACGCCTTGTCGGCAAACAGTGGCGACACCCCGGTCAGGCTCTCGCGCAATTCCTTGCGCGCCAGGGCACGGGCCGGCTCCTTGCTGCGCGGGTCGAGAATCAGATCGACCTGGGCGCACCAGTCGCGCTGAATGCGATGGATCAGCAAACGGCTATTGGCCCTGGCCACCGGATACACCGGCAACAGCGGCGGGTGCGGGTAACGCTCGTCCAGATACTCCATCACCACGGTCGACTCATAGAGCGCCAGATCGCGATCAACCAGGGTCGGCAGACTGGCATAGGGGTTGACCTCCAGCAATTTCGCCGGATAGCGACCCTTTTCGACACTGATGATTTCGGCGCTGACACCCTTCTCGGCGAGCACGATGCGTACGCGGTGGGAATAGTGGTCAGCGGGGTCGGAGTAACAGGCCAACCGATTGGTCACGCCCATGGCGGTCCTCCTCGCTTATAAAGTTATGTGAAGCAGAAAAAATTGCCTGGAGCAATTTTTGACGTCGCTTGCGACGGCACCGCCGGGGTGACCGCCAGGGATGGCAGGGTACAAAACCTGCGCGCCCAAAGGGGCGCGCAGGTCAACAGCGGAGACACAAGAAATTAATGCACGTCCTTCCAGTATTCGCGCTTGAGCAGATAGGCGAACACGAAGAAGAAGGCAAGATACAGCAGAACGTAGGTGCCGATACGCTGACTTTGCAATTTAACCGGATTGGCCGAGTAAGCCAGGAAGGTCACCAGATTCTTGACCTTCTCGTCGAACTCTTCTGTGCTCAGCGCGCCGGTCTTCGGCTCAACGGTCAGTTGATCGCAAGCCTCATGGGTAATCGGCGTGCCGGTCAGCGGGTCGAACAGCTTCTTGCCGTCCTCAACCACCTGCACCTGCTTGCAACCTATGTACTGACGCCCCTGCAGGCCCACCAGCACGTTCGGCATACCGACGTTCGGGAAGACCTTGTTGTTGGCCCCCAGCGGACGGCTCGGATCATCGTAGAAAGTCCGCAGGTAGGTGTACAGCCAGTCGTTACCACGCACACGGGCAACCAGGGTCAGGTCCGGCGGTGCCGCACCAAACCAGGCCTTGGCATCGGCTGGCTGCATGCCGATCTTCATGTGATCGCCAATCTTGGCCTCACTGAACACCAGATTTTCCAGCATGATTTGATGTGGAATGCCCAGGTCGTCGGCAACACGCTCGTAGCGCTGATACTGGGCCGAGTGGCAGCCCATACAGTAGTTGGCGAACGTACGCGCGCCGTCCTGCATGGCGGCCTTGTCAGACAGATCGATATCCACTTTATCCAGCGGATAGCCGCTTCCAGCGCCCATGGCCAGAACCGGCATTGCAGCGATAACAAGTGCAGCAAATAGCTTTTTCATCAGCCAGTCACCCTTTCCGGAACCGGTTTGGTCTTTTCGATCTTGGTGTAGAACGGCATCAGGATGAAGTACGCGAAGTACAGGAAGGTACACACCTGCGACAACAGCGTACGACCTGGTGTTGGTGCCAATACACCCAAGACCCCAAGAATCACGAAGGACACGCAGAAGATCAGCAGCCAGACCTTGCTCAGCCAACCCTTGTAGCGCATCGACTTGACCGGGCTACGATCCAGCCATGGCAGCACGAACAGCACCGCAATGGCCGCACCCATGGCGATAACGCCCATGAGCTTGTCGGGGATCGCCCGCAGGATCGCGTAGAACGGCGTGAAGTACCAAACCGGGGCGATATGCTCAGGCGTCTTGAACGGGTTGGCCGCCTCGAAGTTCGGCTTCTCGAGGAAATAGCCACCCATCTCCGGGAAGAAGAAGATCACGAAGCAGAAGACAAACAGGAACACCACCACACCGACGATATCTTTCACGGTGTAGTAAGGGTGGAAGGCAATGCCGTCGAGCGGAATGCCGTTCTCGTCTTTCTTCTTTTTGATGTCGACGCCGTCCGGGTTGTTCGAGCCGACTTCGTGCAGCGCCAGGATATGCAGCACCACCAGACCGAGAATCACGATCGGCAGGGCCACCACGTGCAGGGCGAAGAAGCGGTTCAGGGTGATCCCGGAAATCAGGTAGTCACCACGAATCCACTGGGTCAGGTCCGCGCCGATCACCGGAATGGCACCGAACAGCGAGATGATCACCTGGGCACCCCAGTAGGACATCTGACCCCACGGCAGCAGGTAACCCATGAAGGCTTCCGCCATCAGCATCAGGTAGATCAGCATGCCGAAGATCCACACCAGCTCGCGCGGCTTCTGGTAGGAGCCGTAGAGCAGACCGCGGAACATGTGCAGATAGACCACCACGAAGAACGCCGAAGCGCCGGTGGAGTGCAGGTAACGCAGGATCCAGCCGTATTCCACATCACGCATGATGTATTCGACCGAGGCAAACGCCTCTTCGGCCGAAGGGGTGTAGCTCATGGTCAGCCAGATGCCGGTGACGATCTGATTGACCAGCACCAGCAGTGCCAGGGAGCCGAAGAAATAGAAGAAGTTGAAGTTCTTCGGGGCGTAGTACTTGGACAGATGGTCTTCCCACATCTTGGTCGCGGGGAAACGCGCATCGACCCATTCCATGAATTTACTCATCATGCTTGCTCCTGATCCACACCGATGATGATCACATCATCCGTCTCGTACGTGTGCGGCGGCACCGGCAGGTTCAAGGGTGCAGGCTGAGCCTTGTACACGCGACCTGCGAGGTCGTAACGCGAACCGTGGCATGGGCAGAAGTAACCACCAACCCATTCAGCGCCCAGGTCAGCAGGTGCCACTTCCGGACGGAAGGACGGCGCGCAACCCAGGTGGGTGCACAGACCTACCAGCAACAGCAATTCCGGCTTGATCGAACGAGTTTTCGGATCGACATAACTCGGCTGCTCAGACGCCTTGGAGTCAAAGTCGGCCAGTTGCGGCTCGAGCTTGACCAGGTTGCCGAGGATCTCCTCGGTACGGCGCACGATAAACACCGGCTGCCCCCGCCACTCGGCAACCATCTGCTGGCCTGGCTCGATCTTGCTGACGTTCACCTTCACAGGTGCACCGGCAGCTTTAGCCTTGGCGCTTGGGAACCAGGACCCTACGAACGGGACCGCGGCACCCACCGCTCCTGCAGCGCCCACCACAGAGGTGGCCGCTACCAGAAAGCGACGCCGGCCTGCATTCACGCCGTCATTGCTCATTCAGTCGTCTCCCATCAGCTTTATGGCCTTTTAAGCAGGCCTATACTCGGTAAGTTTCAGATCGCACAAAAAGTTGCCGAATGGTAAAGAAAAGCCCCTTTACTGACAAGGTAATTACCCCGCCATAATGGACGCAAAGCCTTGCAAATCACGGCATTCACCGCTGCGGCATGATGCCGCAGACTAAATCATCATCCATAAAAAACGCCCAGCTCCGAAAGGAAACTGGGCGTCTTTGAACGCAGGTCGCGAATTAACGCTTGGAGTACTGCGGACGCTTACGCGCCTTACGCAGACCAACCTTCTTACGCTCAACTTCACGGGCATCGCGAGTCACGAAGCCAGCTTTGCGCAGCGCAGGACGCAGCGCTTCGTCGTAGTCCATCAGGGCGCGAGTGATGCCGTGGCGGATTGCGCCAGCCTGACCACTTACACCGCCACCGATAACGGTAACGAAAACATCGAACTTCTCGGTCATTTCAACCAGTTCCAGCGGCTGACGAACTACCATGCGGGCAGTTTCGCGACCGAAGAAACCGTCGAGAGTACGGTTGTTGATGGAGATCTTGCCAGTACCAGCACGCAGGAAAACGCGAGCGGTTGCAGTCTTGCGACGGCCAGTGCCGTAATTTTGAGTCGCCGACATAATGAACTATTCCGTTAAAACTTCAGTTCTTGGGGCTGCTGAGCAGTGTGGGGGTGAGCAGCGCCCGCATACACTTTCAGCTTACGATACATGTCGCGACCCAGCGGGTTCTTCGGCAGCATGCCTTTAACCGCGGTCTCGATCACGCGCTCAGGGGCCTTGGCGATCAGCTTCTCGAAGTTGATCGACTTGATGCCGCCCGGGAAACCGGAGTGGGAGTAGTACATCTTGTCGGTGGTCTTGGCACCAGTTACACGAATCTGCTCGGCATTGATCACGACGATGTAATCGCCGGTATCAACGTGCGGAGTGTACTCTGGCTTGTGCTTGCCACGCAGACGGCTCGCGATTTCGGTGGCCAGACGACCCAGGGTCTGACCAGCAGCGTCGACGACAAACCAGTCGCGCTTTACTGTTTCCGGTTTAGCAGTAAAAGTTTTCATTCTTTATAGCCTCAGGGGCCGCCCTGATAAATAAGACGGCGGATCTTACTGAATAGTGCGTACTTTGACAAGTCAAAGGCAGCCGAAAACAGGCGCTATCGGGGGCTCGGGTCAGCGCGTCCGTAATACGGCAAGATTCTTCGGCAGACGGCGCATCACTTCCACTGCAGAAAGAGGTGCGCAATTATGCAGATTGCCAAGATAATTTCAACCAGATTATGCCAATGAGTTTTTAAGGAGCACGTTATGGATTACCGCCAACTCGGCCGAACGGATCTCAAGGTCAGCGCCCTCTGCCTGGGCAGCATGACCTGGGGCGAGCAGAACAGCGCCAGCGAAGCCCACGCCCAGATCGAACGGGCCAAGGCCTATGGGGTTAATTTTCTCGACACGGCAGAGATGTACCCGGTACCACCGCGGGCCGAAACCTACAGCAAGACCGAGCAGATCATCGGCGACTACTTCAAACAGCGCGGCGATCGCGCCGACTGGGTGCTGGCCAGCAAGATCGCCGGCCCCGGCAATGGCATCGACTATATCCGCGGCGGCCAGCTCAAGCACAATCGCACCCATATAGTCGCGGCGCTGGATGCCAGCCTCAAGCGCCTGCAGACCGACTGGATCGACCTCTACCAGCTGCACTGGCCGGAGCGCCCGACCAACTTCTTCGGCCAGCTCGGCTATCGCCACCAGGACAGCGCGTTCACCCCGCTGGAGGACACCCTGGAAGTGCTCGACGAACAGATCAAGGCCGGCAAGATCCGCCACATCGGCCTGTCCAACGAGACGCCCTGGGGCACCCTGAAATTTCTCCAGCTGGCCGAACAGCGCGGCTGGCCGCGCATGGTCTCGATCCAGAACCCCTACAACTTGCTCAACCGCAGCTTCGAAGTCGGCCTGGCCGAGGTCGCCATCCGCGAAGACTGTGGCCTGCTGGCCTATTCGCCCCTGGCGTTCGGCATGCTCAGTGGCAAATACGCCGGCGGTGCCCGCCCGACTGGCGCGCGCCTGAGCCTGTTTAGCCGCTTCGCGCGCTACACCAACCCGGAGTCGGAGTCGGCCTGCTCGCGCTATGTCGCCCTGGCCCGCGAACATGGCCTCGATCCGGCGCAGATGGCCCTGGCCTTCGTCACGGCGCAACCCTTCGTCACCAGCAACATCATCGGCGCGACCAGCCTGGAACAGCTGGACAGCAACCTGGCCAGCAGCGAGCTAAGACTCTCCGGGGAAGTGCTGACCGGCATCGAGGCGATTCACAAGGCCCAGCCCAACCCCGCCCCCTGATCGATATAGGAGACATAAAAAAGCCCGGCAATTGCCGGGCTTTTTATTCAACTGCAGATCACAGCGAGCGGGCGATGATCTCCTTCATGATCTCGTTGGTGCCGGCGTAGATGCGCTGCACCCGCGCATCGGCCCAGGCTCGCGCCACCGGGTATTCCCACATATAGCCGTAGCCACCGTGCAACTGCACGCACTCATCGAGCACCTTGCACTGCAGGTCGGTGCCCCAGTACTTGAGCATGGCCGCGGTCGGCACATCCAGCTTGCCCTGCAGATGCAGCTCCAGGCAGCGGTCGACGAAGACCCGGCCGATCTGAATTTCGGTGGCCATTTCCGCCAGCTTGAAGCGAGTGTTCTGGAAGTCCGCTACCGCCTTGCCGAAGGCCTTGCGCTCGCGGGTGTAGTCCAGGGTCCAGTTGAGCGCCGCCTCGGCCGAGGACAAGGCACCGATACCGACAGTCAGGCGTTCCTGGGGCAACTCCTGCATCAGGTAGGCGAAGCCCATGCCGGCCTGACCCAGCAGGTTTTCCTTGGGCACACGCACATCCTGGAAGAACAGCTCCGAGGTGTCTTGGGCCTTCATGCCGACCTTTTCCAGGCGCTTGCCCTTGGCGAAGCCCGGGGTATTGGCCTCCACCAGAAACAGGCTGGTGCCCTTGGCCCCGGCTTTCGGGTCGGTCTTGGCCACCACAATCACCAGATCGGCCAGGAAGCCGTTGGTGATAAAGGTCTTCGAGCCGTTGATCACATACTCGTCGCCATCCAGCACGGCGGTGGTTTTCACCCCCTGCAGGTCGGAACCCGCACCCGGCTCGGTCATGGCGATGGCGGTAACCATCTCGCCAGACACCAGCTTGGGCAGGTAATGGCGCTTCTGCGCCTCGCTGCCGTAATGCAGGATGTAGGGCGCAACGATATCGGAGTGCAGGGAGAAACCGATGCCGGTCAGGCCCAGGCGGCCGACTTCCTCGATCACCACAGTGCTATAGAGGAAGTCCGCCGCCATGCCGCCGTATTCTTCCGGGAGATGCGAGCAGAGCATGCCGGCCTCCCCCGCCTTGTTCCACAGGGCGCGATCGATATGACCATCCTTTTCCCACTGGGCATGAAAAGGCACAGCCTCCTGCTCGAGAAACCGGCGCACGCTGTCGCGGAACTGTTCGTGTTCGGAGCTGAAAATCGTTCTGGGGATCATGGCAACACCTGCTTGATAGCGCTGTTTTAAAGTGGCCTCGACTTTAGCCAAGCAAACGCTTGGTCACACTGGACACAAGCGCCAATAAATAAGACGATCCAGCCAGCCCGTGACCACTTAGCCTTTATAAGAACAATAGCCATGCCTATCCAGTCAACCGCTGCCCTGCGCCGCGTCAGCATTCTCGCCACCGACGGCGTATTCGCCTCCACCCTGATGCAGGCCAAGGACTTCTTCCATATGGCCAGCCTGCGCTATGGCAAACAACAGGGCCTGGGCCTGACGCCGACCTTCGAAATCCATCTGGTCAGCCCGGACGGCCAGCCGGTAAACAGCTTCAGCAATGTGCGAATGCCGGTGGACGGCCCCCTGGACAGCGCCGACATCATCATCCTGCCGGCCTTCTGGGATGACTTCGACGCCCTCTGCCAGCGCCACCCCCAGGTACTCGACTGGCTGCGCGAGCGCCACGCCGCCGGCAGCGCCATCTGCGGCGAAGCCACGGGGGTGTTCTGGATGGCCCAGGCCGGCCTGCTCGACGGCAAGGAGGCAACCACCTACTGGCGCTTCTTCAACGAATTCGCCGAACGCTTCCCCAGGGTGCTGCTCAACCAGGAAAAACACCTGTCGGACGCCGACAACCTGTATTGCGCCGGCGGCACCACCTCGGCCTGCGACCTGTATATCTACCTGATCGAGCGCTTCTGTGGTGCCAGCGTGGCCCAGGGCGTGGCCCGCGACATTCTCTATGAAGTGCAGCGCAACTATGCCCCGGGACGCATCGGCTTTGGCGGGCAGAAACTGCACCACGACATGACCATCCTGCAGATCCAGCAGTGGCTGGAGGATCACTTCGCCGACAAGTTCCGCTTCGAGGACGTGGCCCGCGAGCACGGCATGAGCATCCGCAACTTTATGCGCCGCTTCCAGACCGCCACCGGCGACAAACCACTGCACTACCTGCAGCGCCTGCGCATCGAAACCGCCAAGGGCCTGCTCAGCGCCACCCGCAAGAGCATCAAGACCATCAGCTATGAAGTGGGTTACGACGATGCCAGTTTCTTCGCCCGGCTGTTCCGTCAGCACACGGAACTGTCACCCAACCAGTACCGTCGGCAGTTCCAGCACAAGGACAGCCATGCTTAAGGTCGGCCCGGGGTAACACTGGCCACAACCCACGACGGCGCAACTCATCCTTGGATGGGTGGGTCGCGGCCGCCGGCGCTCTATGATCGACACATACCTACAACAATCAGGTCATCGCCATGCGCCGCACGCTTATTGCCCTACTCGCCACCTGCAGCTTCAGCGCTGTAGCCGCCGACAACTGGAAGCCCTTCCCTTACGATCAGAGCGCCTACGACTACTCGGGCGACAAACTGCGCCAGGCCTGGCCACAACTGACCCGCGGCTTTGGCAGCGACTACCCCTTCCCTGACGCCGACTGGGTAGTCACCATGGCCACCCGCCACCCACAGGCCCTGGAGAAAACCGTCACGGCCGACACCGGCTTTACCGGTAAGCCGGAAGAAGCACAAATTTATGCGGGCAAACTGCAGGACGTCTGGCGACTGGTGTTCCGTGGCGACTTCGCCCAGGCCAAGCAACAAGGCCTGGCCCTGGGAGTCGGCGGACAGGTTCCGGCGATGTTCGCCCAGGTGATCTACGCCATGTTTCTGGTGCCCGACCAGGCCGAGAAGCACAAACTACTGGAAGAAGTGATCGCCTACACCGACCAGGCCAGCGATCTGGTCCAGGCCGATGTAGCCGCCCAGTTCGGCCGCATCTATGCCAAGGCGCGCCTGGGTGAAGAACTCTCGGTACCCGTGGTGCTCAAACGCGGTTACACCACGCAGATCCCCAACGAACTGAAGGCCCTGCTGGCCAAGCAGCCGCAACTGCCCTTCGCCCTGGCCCTGTATGGCGGCTACGAGGCCGGGGTGATCCGCAAGGTCGGCAAGCTGGTCGGGCGCATGACTTACGGGGTCAGTGCCGACAATATGGAGAAGTATTTCAGCCGTAGCTTCAAAGCCCAGGACGACCTGCCCATCGGCCACTACGAGTATGCCAACGCCCTGACCTACGTGTACGGCGACGACGAACAAGACAAGGCCCTGCAGCACCTCAAGCGTGCCGTGGCGATCAAGCCGATCAGTGCCATGGAGGCCCTGGAAGTGGCCCACGCGCAGAAGATGCTCGCCCAGCACGAGCAGAAGCTGGCGCAGAACTGAAATCACTGCCGGCCGTAGGGTGCGCTGCGCGCACCGAACAAGCCTCGAACACTCAGGAACCGTGAGCATCTGGCGAGAACGGCGTAGGCCTCGGTGCGCATGGCGCACCCTACGTAGCACTGCGCCGCACATCCATGAAAAAGGCGACCGCTCGGGTCGCCTTTTTCATGTCAGCAGAATAATCAGGGTTTATGCGGACGCGCGAGAAACTCGTGGGACTGCATCTCCAGCAGACGGCTGAGGGTGCGCTGGAACTCGAAGGTCAGGCGGCCGCCGGTGTAGAGGTCTTTCAGCTCCACTTCGGCGGAGATGATCAGCTTGACGTTGCGGTCGTAGAACTCGTCCACCAGGTTGATAAAGCGCCGCGCCATATCTTCCTTGGCGGTGCTCATCTGCTCGACGTTGGCCAGCAGCACGGCGTGGAAGATCTTGCCCAGCTCGATATAGTCATTCTGGCTCCGCGGGCCGTCGCACAGCTCGCGGAACTCGAACCAGGCCACGTCGTCCCCCACCTTGCGCGCGGTGATGGCACGGTTTTCGATCATCAGCGCCTCGTTCTCCTGCACCGTGCAATGCTCGGGCAGCAAGCTGCTGAAGCTCTTCTGCAGGCTTTCCTCGGCCGCGGCATCCAGCGGCCAGTGGAACAGCTCCGCCTGCTCCAGGGCGCGCAGGCGGTAGTCGATACCGCTGTCGACGTTGACGATCTCGGTGTGTTCTTTCAGCAGCGCAATGGCCGGCAGGAAGCGCGCACGCTGCAGACCATCCTTGTACAGGCCGTCCGGCACGATATTGGAGGTGGCCACCAGGCTGACGCCATTCTTGAACAGCTCCTCCAGCAGGGTGGCGAGGATCATCGCGTCAGTAATATCGCTGACGAAGAACTCGTCGAAGCAGATTACCCGCGCCTCGTCGGCGAAACGCTTGCCGATGATGGTCAGCGGGTTCTTCTCGCCCTTGAGGGTGCGCATTTCTTCATGCACGCGCTTCATAAAGCGGTGGAAGTGGGTGCGTACCTTGCGCTCGAACGGCAGCGAGTCGAAGAAGGTATCGACCAGGTAGGTCTTGCCGCGACCCACCCCACCCCAGAAATACAGGCCCTTGACCGGCCCCTGGGGTTTACGGGCGAACAGCTTGCCGAACACACCGGTCGTGCCCTTGTCCGCGGCGACCAGATCGTCATACAGGCGCTGCAGATGACGCACGGCAGTTTCCTGGGCGGCATCATGGAAGAACTCGGGGCGTTTAAGGTCAGCCTGGTAGCGTTCTAGGGGCGTCATAATTCGTTAGCCGGGCAAGTAAAACGGGGGCGTCACTTTAGCGACGCCCCCGCGGCTTGGCAATCGGCCAGCACGGCTGGCGGGCGGAAATCCGATTAATGCACCGCCCCACCCTTTATTCTGCGGGTGCCAGGGCCTCACGCAGGCGCTGGATCGCCGCCTGACACGCACCGCTGTCGGCGAATGCCGGGCTTTGCGCCACGCACTCGTCATCCAGCCAGACGCCGAAACCGCCGTCCTGCTCACGCACATCCAGCGCTTCGCCGGACTGCAGGCGCTTGTTGGCCAGGCCAGCCGACTTGCCATCGGCAAAGGATTTGGACAGCAGCAGTTGCTCGCCAGCCGCATCCAGCAGGCGGAAGCGGAAACTGCCGTCGTCGTCGCGGAAGCTGACAAAGCGCGCACTCTTGCTCGCCTTCTTCTTCTCGCCCGCCGCGCTGACGGCCTGGCTACGGAAGGAGCGAAGGCCCACGGCTTCACGCAACTCGCCCAGAAACGGCGTGGCGATCTTGCGCGCCCTGGCCGCACCGGCCAACAGGATGTCTTCCAGGTCGGCCGGCTTTTCGATCAGCGCGTGGTAACGCTCGCGCGCCTCACCCAGTTCGGCCTCGAGCAGGTTGCACAGCGCCTGCTTGGCCTCGCCCCAGGCCAGACCGCCCTCCAGCGCGGCGCGGAAATCCGCCTGCTGCGTGGGTGCGGCGAAGGCCTGATAGAGGGTGAACAGGTGCGAGCTGTCCGGATCCTTCGGCTCGCCGGGCAACCTGGAGTCGGTGACGATACGCGCGATGGCGTCCTTGAGCTGCTTGGCGCTGCCGAACAACGGGATGGTGTTGTCGTAGCTCTTGCTCATCTTGCGCCCGTCGAGACCGGGCAGAGTGGCCACGTCCTCTTCGATCACCGCTTCCGGCAGGGTAAACAATTCCTTGCCGTTGCCGAACAGATGGTTGAAGCGCTGGGCGATGTCGCGGGCCATTTCCACGTGCTGGATCTGGTCGCGGCCGACCGGCACCTTGTGCGCGTTGAACATCAGGATGTCCGCGGCCATCAGCACCGGGTAGCTGAACAGGCCCATAGTGATGCCGGCGTCCGGGTCTTCGCCCTGCTCGACGTTCTTGTCCACCGACGCCTTGTAAGCGTGGGCGCGGTTAAGCAGGCCCTTGCCGGCGACGCAGGTGAGCAGCCAGCACAGCTCGGGGATCTCGGGGATATCCGACTGACGGTAAAAGGTCGCCCTATCCACATCCAGCCCGCAGGCCAGCCAGGTGGCGGCGATCTCCAGGCGCGAGCGCTGGATGCGCGCGGGCTCGTCGCACTTGATCAGCGCGTGGTAGTCGGCGAGGAAGTAGAACGAATCCGCATCGGCGGCGCGGCTGGCAACGATGGCCGGGCGAATCGCGCCCGCGTAGTTGCCCAGGTGCGGCGTGCCGGTGGTGGTGATGCCGGTAAGGATACGAGTGGTCATAACGTTCGCTTATCAACTCAGGCTCAAACAGCCTGCAGGATCAGAGACGCGGCAGTAAAAGATCTTTGAGATCAGTGAGCTTGCCGTGAAAAAAGTGTCCGCATTCTGCCACTTTCAGCAGCTCATGGGCACGCCCCAGGTCGGCAGACCAGGCATAAACCGCCTGCGGGTCGATCACTTCGTCATCCTCGGGCTGAATCAGGACCAGCGGGCAGCTGGCCGCGGGGGGATTCTCGGCGGTCAGGCGGTGTACCGCCGGGGCCAGCATAAACAGCTTGCCGAGCGTCACCCCCTGGGCCTCCAGACGTCCGCCCAGGGCGGCGGCAACGAAGCCGCCAAAGGAAAAACCCAGCAACGTCAGCGGCAATTCAGGGTATTGCGCACACAGCCAGTGGGCCACCGCCTCGGCGTCGTCCACCTCGCCACTGGCCATATCATGGCTGCCGGCACTGGCACCGACTCCGCGGTAGTTGAAGCGCAAGGTGGCCAGGCCGGCATCGCGGGCCGTGCGCTGCACGGTGGAGACCACCTTGTTGAGCATGGTCCCGCCCTGTACCGGATTGGGGTGGCAGATCAGCGCCACGCCACGGGCGTCGGGGGTGTCCAGCCAGAGGGCTTCCAGTTGGCCGCAGGGGCCATCGATAAATAGAGGGGTTTCGCGGGTGAGCAACAGTGAACTCCGTGACCTCGCAGTGGGTCGACTCGTCTAGCTGACAGCCTGCGCCGCACACATCTCGGCATTGCATTGCGGTATACAGCGCAGGTTCGAGCCGTTAACGTAAAGCAAAGCCGTTTAGAGAGGAAGGACTCGTGGAACAGACGCTCACCGCCTGGTTGCTACCCGCCATTACCCTGGTAGCCGGGATCGCCATTGGCTTCCTGATTGCTCGCCTTGCGCCCAATGCGGCTCCAGGCCGCACCCAGCGTCAACTGGATGAAATCCAGGAACGCTTCGATGCCTACCAAAGCGAAGTGGTCACCCACTTCAACACCACGGCCAACCTGGTGAAAAAACTCACCCAGAGCCACCAGGATGTGCAGGCCCACCTGTCAGAAGGTGCCAACAAGCTCGCCCTCGACGAACTGACCCGCCAACGCCTGCTCGCCTCCCTGCACGCAGAAGAAGGCGGCGAACGCCGCGAGCGCCTGAAGCCCCCTACCCATCAGGAAATGCCCAAGGACTATGCGCCGAAAAGCGCCGACGTACCGGGCATGCTCGATGAAAGTTACGGTTTGAAAAACAAGTAATAGCCGCTGACTCGGTCGCTTAGGCGACCAAGCAGCCAATAAAAAGCCCCGCACAAGGCGGGGCTTTTTATTGTGCAGCAAGTTCGTAGAACCTGCTTACGAGCTTGCGAGCTGGAGCCCTGCAAGGCGCTACGTTAGTAACAGCCTCCGGCTGGTCAAGCAGGCGAGGAAGCGGACTGGGCTCGCACACGAGTGTACTTCTGTACATGAGTATTACTCGTTTCACTCGCCCTTCGGCTCGACTGGCCGCACGCGGCCAGCCGAGCCTGTTTTTAACGCCGCAGGGCCGACGCGCAGCTGATCGTAAACAGGGTCTTAGATCGCGCCACGCTCGCGCAGCATGGCCAATACCTGCTTGACGCCCTCTTCCACCGACAGGCTCTGGGTGTCGATCACCAGATCGGCATTCAGCGGCACGTCGTAGGGGAAGGACTCGCCCGGAATGTTGTCGCCGGCGGCGGCGTACAGGCCCTGCGGATCACGCTCGGCGCAGATCTGCGGCGACGCCTGGACATAGACCGTGAGCAGACGTTCGGCACCGATCAGCGCCTTGGCCTGTTCGCGACCCTCGGCATCCGGGGCGACGAAGGCCGCCAGGGTCAGTAGACCGGCCTCATTGAACTGCCGCGCCACATGGGCGGCACGACGCCAGTTCTCGGTACGTCCAGCGCGATCCTGCGGCAGGCCCTTGTTCAGGTCATGACGCAGGTTCTGCCCATCGAGCACATAGACCGCACGGCCCAGGTCGAACAGTTTGCGCTCCACGGCGTAGGCCAGGGTGCTCTTGCCAGCACCGGACAGGCCGCTGAACAGCACGGTGGCCGGCTGCTGACCGAAGCGTGCGGCACGCTCCTCGGTGGACACGTGGGCCAGCTTGCCGTGATGGCCGTCGCCACTCTGCGCACCCACTGGCTCGGCGATGATCATGCCGGCACCGACGGTGCCGTTGGTCAGGCGGTCGACGACGATAAAGGAGCCGGTGGTGCGGTTGTGCGCATAGCCGTCGAGGGCGATGGGCGCATCCAGGGCGACGCGCACCTGACCGATTTCGTTGAGCTGCAGGCTGCTGGCCGAGCCATGCTCCAGGGTGTTCACATCGACCCGGTGGGTGATGCTGGCAATCGAGCCCGGCACGTAGCTGGTGGCGCGTTTGATATCGTACTTCTTGCCCGGCAGCATCGGCTCCTCGGCCATCCACACCAGCATGGCGTCGAAGCTGTCGCTGATCTGCGGACGGTTATCGGCGTGCACCAGCATGTCGCCGCGGGACACGTCGATCTCGTCTTCCAGGGTCAGGGTGATCGCCTGGCCCGGGCCGGCATGTTCCAGTTCGCCTTCATAGGTGACGATGGACTTGACCTTGCTGCTCTTGCCCGACGGCAAGGCAATCACTTCGTCGCCCTTGCGCACGATGCCGCTGGCCAGGGTACCGGCGAAGCCGCGGAAGTTCAGGTTGGGGCGATTGACGTACTGCACCGGGAAGCGCAGGTCGGTGAAGTTGCGATCGCCGGCCACTTCAACGGTTTCGAGGATTTCCATCAGCGACTGGCCGTCGTACCAGGGCGAGCGCTCGCTGCGGTTGACCACGTTGTCGCCCTTGAGCGCCGACATCGGAACGAAATGCAGGGTGCTCGGCTTGAGCGCGATGCCTTCGGCGAACTTCAGGTAATCGGCCTTGATCTGCTCGAACACGCCCTGATCGAAGCCCTTCAGGTCCATCTTGTTGATGGCCACGACTATGTGCTTGATGCCCAGCAGGCTGGCGATAAAACTGTGGCGCTTGGTCTGGGTCTGCACGCCGTAACGGGCGTCGATCAGGATGATCGCCAGGTCGCAGGTGGAAGCGCCGGTGGCCATATTGCGCGTGTACTGCTCATGGCCGGGGGTGTCGGCGATGATGAACTTGCGCTTGGCGGTGCTGAAATAGCGGTAGGCCACGTCGATGGTGATGCCCTGCTCGCGCTCGGCCTGCAAGCCGTCGACCAGCAGCGCCAGATCGACCTCTTCGCCAGTGGTGCCGGACTTCTTCGAGTCACGGGTAATGGCTTCCATATGATCTTCGTAGATCATCTTGGAATCGTGCAGCAGGCGGCCGATCAGGGTACTTTTGCCGTCGTCGACGTTGCCGCAGGTGAGAAAGCGCAGCAAATCCTTGCGTTCGTGCTGGGCCAGGTAGGCGAGGATGTCCTCGCTGATCAGATCGGATTGGTGCGACATCTTAAAAGTACCCCTGACGTTTTTTCTCTTCCATCGAACCGGCAGCATCGTGGTCGATGACACGCCCCTGACGCTCGGACGTTCGGGTCAGGAGCATTTCCTGAATGATGTCGGTCAGGCTGGTGGCCGTGGA
Organism: Pseudomonas sp. EA_105y_Pfl2_R69; assembly: GCF_963970915.1. Lineage (NCBI taxonomy): Bacteria > Pseudomonadati > Pseudomonadota > Gammaproteobacteria > Pseudomonadales > Pseudomonadaceae > Pseudomonas > Pseudomonas sp. EA_105y_Pfl2_R69. Next base: position 801,067 of record NZ_CAXAOO010000001.1, on the reverse strand, counting down.
TTCCACTGCACCGGTAAGCGGGTAGCAACCGAGGGTACGGAAGCGCACCATCTTCTTGGTGATCTGGGCTTTTTCTTCGTCGGAAAGGTGCTCGAGGATGCGATCGTCGTCGATCATGATCAGCGTGCCATTCTTCTCGATCACTTCGCGCTCGGCAGCGAAGTACAGCGGCACAATCGGGATCTGCTCCAGATAGATGTACTGCCAGATATCCAGCTCGGTCCAGTTGGACAGCGGGAACACGCGGATCGACTCGCCCTTCTTGACCTTGCCGTTGTACACGTTCCACAGCTCGGGGCGCTGATTCTTGGGGTCCCAGCGGTGCTTGCTGTCGCGGAAGGAGTACACCCGTTCCTTGGCCCGGGATTTCTCTTCGTCGCGGCGCGCGCCACCGAAGGCGGCATCGAAGCCGTATTTGTCCAGCGCCTGCTTGAGGCCCTCGGTCTTCATCACGTCGGTGTGCTTGGCACTGCCGTAAGTGAAGGGGTTCATGTCCTGGGCCACGCCATCGGGGTTGATGTGGGTGATCAGATCCAGGCCGTACTCCTTGACCATCTTGTCGCGAAACGAATACATCTCCTGAAATTTCCAGCGCGTGTCGACGTGCATCACCGGGAACGGCAGCTTGCCGGGAAAGAACGCCTTGCGTGCCAGATGCAGCATCACGGCGGAGTCTTTGCCGATGGAATAGAGCATTACCGGGTTGTCGAATTCGGCGGCCACTTCACGAATGATGTGGATACTTTCCGCCTCCAGCTGTTTCAGGTGGGTCAGTTTATCGAGCATGGTTACTCACGATTTGCAGTGTAATTGGGCCGGCGGGCCGTGGACGATGGCGCACTCTAGCACAGCGCTCCCTTCTATTCAGGAGCCCGGTTAGATCGAAAAGGTCTAGCTTTATACCGGCAAAACAGGCCGATGCAGCGCCTCAGATGGGGTTGTCGCAGTCGATAAAGCGGTGTTCCAGAGCGAAGTGACGCGCCAGGTATTCACCCAGCGCCTGCACGCCATAACGCTCGGTGGCGTGGTGGCCGGCGGCGATAAAGCTGATGCCGTTCTCCCGGGCACTGTGAAAGGTCTGCTCCGAGGCCTCGCCGGTCAGGTACAGATCGACGCCGGCGGCGATGGCCTGGTCGATATAGCCCTGACCGCCACCGGTACACCAGCCGACCCGGCGGATCAGCCCTGCGCCTGCGACCAGCAATGGCTCGCGCCCCAGCACCTGCTGCACGCGGCCTGCAAAATCCTCGGCGCTGACGGCCTCATCGAGGGAACCGACCAGACCAACGGTACGCGGGTTGTCCGGTTCCAGCGGGCCTTCGACGGTGATGCCGAGCCGGTGGGCCAGCTGCACGTTGTTGCCCACCTCTGGATGCAGATCCAGGGGCAGGTGGTAGGCCAGCAGGCTGATATCGTGAGCCAGCAGGGCCTGCAGACGGCGACGCTTCATGCCGGTGACGCAGGGGTTTTCGCCTTTCCAGAAATAACCATGGTGAACCAGCAGCACATCGGCCTCGGCCGCCACCGCGGCATCGACCAGGGCCTGGCTGGCGGTGACGCCACTGACGATACGCAACACCTGAGGCCGGCCCTCGACCTGCAGGCCATTGGGGCAGTAATCGCTGATACGCGCCGCATTCAGATAACGGTCGGCTTCTGCCACCAGGGTTGCCAGAGCAATGGCCATAGGAATTCCTTCTTGCGCGGATTAGGGGTCGCTGCTTTATTACCGGCCACCCCTCTATAATGGCGCACCTTAAGGGGCCGGTCCGGCCCTCGCAACCCTCAGGATTCGATTGATGTTCAAGGCCCTGCGTTTTCTTGGCTGGCCCCTGCTGGCCGGCGTGCTTCTGGCGCTGCTGATCATGCAGTACTACCCGCAATGGGTCGGCCTGCCGAATCAGGATGTGCACGTGCGCCAGACCCCGGTCTACAGCCGCATGCAGGAAGGCCCGGCATCCTACGCCGACGCCGTGGACATTGCCTCGCCCGCGGTGGCCAACCTCTACAGCACCAAGTTCACCAATAAACCAGCCCTGCCCCTGTTCGACGATCCACAGTTTCGCAAGTTCTTCGGCGACAACCTGCCACGGCAGCGACGCATGGAGTCCAGCCTGGGTTCGGCGGTGATCATGAGTCCGGAAGGCTACCTGCTGACCAATAACCATGTGGTGGCCGATGCCGACCAGATCGTGGTGGCGCTCAAGGATGGCCGCGAGACCCTGGCCCGAGTGATCGGCAACGACCCGGAAACCGACCTCGCGGTGCTCAAGATCGACCTGCCGCAGTTGCCGTCCATGACCCTGGGGCGCTCGGACAACGTCAAGATCGGCGACGTCACCCTGGCCATCGGTAACCCCTTCGGCGTCGGCCAGACCGTGACCATGGGCATTATCAGCGCCACCGGGCGCAATCAGCTGGGCCTCAATACCTACGAAGACTTTATCCAGACCGATGCGGCGATCAACCCCGGCAACTCCGGCGGTGCCCTGGTGGACGCCTATGGCAACCTGGTCGGGATCAACACCGCGATCTTCTCCAAGTCCGGCGGCTCGCAAGGTATCGGTTTCGCCATTCCGGTGAAGCTGGCGATGGATGTGATGCAGGCAATCATCGAGCATGGCCAGGTGATCCGTGGCTGGCTGGGCATCGAGGTGCAGCCGCTGACCCCGGAGCTGGCGGAATCCTTCGGCCTGGAAGGCCGCCCCGGCATCGTCGTGGCCGGTATCTACCGCGATGGCCCGGCGCAGAAAGCCGGCCTGCAACCGGGCGACCTGATCCTCAATATCGATGGCGAACCCGCCGGCGACGGCCGCCGCTCGATGAACCAGGTGGCCCGGACCAAGCCCGGCGAGAAGATCCGCATCGAGATCATGCGTAACGGCAAGCTGCTGGAGCTCAATGCCGAGATCGGCGTGCGCCCACCGGCCAACGGCAACTAATTCCCCACGCAATCCGCTTAACGATAACTCTTCTCAATTTTAATGTTATGTTATTACATTGAAATTAATCGAGAGGAGTTCCGTCTTGCGCTCAACCCTTGCCCTCGCCGCCAGCCTGCTTGCCCCCGGCGCGCTGGCCGCCCCCCCGGTCCAGCTCACCGACAGCGTCATCACCGCACCGGCGGAGGTCGCCGATGGCCCGGTACAGGGTTACCGCGCCACCCGCTCGGCCAGTGCGACCAAAACCGACACACCACTCAATGAAATCCCCCAGGCCATCAGCGTGGTGCCCGCCGCCGTGCTGGAAGACCTCGGCAGCAGCGATGTCGAGCGCGCCCTGGACTTTGCCGGCGGGGTCTCCAAGCAGAACGACTTCGGCGGCCTGACCCTCTACGAATACAGCGTGCGCGGCTTCACCACCTCGGAGTTCTACAAGGACGGCTTCAGCGCCAACCGCGGCTACCCGAGCACCCCGGACGCCGCCAGTATCGAACGCATCGAAGTGCTCAAGGGCCCCGCCGCCAGCCTCTATGGCCGCGGCGACCCCGGCGGCACGGTGAATATCGTCACCAAGAAGCCCCAGGCCAACAGCTTCGCCCGCCTGCAAACCAGCGCCGGCAGCTGGGACCGCTACCGCACCAGCCTGGACCTCAACAGCCCGCTGGACGAACAAGGCGACCTGCTGGCGCGCCTCAACCTGGCCGTCGAGGACAACCACAGCTTTCGCGATCACGTGACCAGCGAGCGGCTGTTCGCCGCGCCCTCGTTCAGCTGGCAGCTCAGCCCCGATACCCGCCTGCTGCTGGAGGCCGAAGTGGTGCGTCATCGCTCGGTATTCGACCGTGGCATAGTCGCACCGAACAACCGCCTGGGCAGCGTTTCGCGTTCGACCTTCCTCGGCGAACCCAGCGACGGCGACATCGAGAACGACAACAACCTTATCCAGGCCAGCCTCGAGCATGCCCTCAACGACAGCTGGCAACTGCGCCTGGCCAGCCATTTCAAGGAAGGCGAGCTGACCGGCGACGCCTCGGAAAACCAGGCCCTGGCGGCCGACGGGCGCACCCTCACCCGACGCTTTCGCGAGCGCGAAACCACCTGGCACGACAGCATCACCCAGCTGGAACTGCGCGGCGACGTGCAGCTCGGCGGCTTGCAGCACCAGCTGCTGATCGGTAGCGAGTATGAGAACTACCGCAAGAACGAGCGGGTCACCGAAGTGCGCCCGCGCAGCGCCATCGACATCTACGACCCGATCTATGGCCGCCCGCGCCCCACTGGCGCACGCTCCGGTAGCGACAATCACGAGCAGGTAGAGAGCCATGCGCTCAATCTGCAGGACCAGATTGTCTTTACCGAGCGTCTGCGCGGGCTGATCGGCGTGCGCTTCGAGCACTTCGACCAGTCGATCGACAACCGGATCAATGCTGCACGCAGCAATCAGAGCCACGATGCGGTTACCCAGCGCGCCGGCCTGCTCTACCAGCTGACGCCGGCCGTCGGCCTGTTCGCCAATGCCTCCACCTCGTTCAAGCCGAATAACGGCCTGGACCGCAGCGACCGGCCGTTCGACCCGGAACAGGGCATCGGCTATGAGGCCGGCGTGAAGCTGGACCTGTTGGACAACCGCCTCAGCGCCACCCTGGCGGCCTTTCACCTGACCAAGGAAAACGTGCTGAGCGCCGACCCGGTCGACGCCAGCTTTCAGACCGCCGCCGGAGAAGCGCGCAGCCAGGGCTTCGATCTGCAGCTCAGCGGCCAGTTGAGCGATGCGCTGCGGGTGATCGGTGCCTTCGCCTTTATCGACGCCGAGGTCACCAAGGGTGACGCAGCGCTGCCGGCCGGCAGTCGCCTGCTCGGCGTTGCCCGGCAAAGCGGCAGCCTGCTGGGCGTTTATGAGTTTCAGGATGGCTGGCTGCGCGGCGCGGACCTGGGCGCGGCCGCCACCTATGTCGGTGACCGCTCCGGCCAGACCGGCAGCAACTTCACCCTGCCGGCCTATCACACCCTCGACCTGCTCACCCACTACCCCCTCAGCCCGCGGGTAAAGGTTGGTGCCCACCTCAACAACCTGTTCGACGAGAAGTACTACGAGCGCTCCTACAGCAACCTCTGGGTCATGCCCGGCGAGCCGCGCAACCTGAGCTTCAACCTGACTGTCGATCTCTGATTTCCCTCAACCCAAGGATCTTCCATGAAAAAAGTCTTTCCGTTACTCGCCGTCGCCCTGCTTATCGGCCAGGTCCAGGCCCACGGCCTGTGGACCGAACAACGCCGTGGCAATATCGAAACCATCTACGGTCATGGTGCCGAGGACAATGCCTTCAAGGCCGAGAAGATCAGCGGTGCCTGGGCCTACGACAACCACGCCAAGATGATTCCGGTCACGGTCAAGCGCCTCGACGACCACGCACGCCTGGAGCCGCTGAAGCCGCCAGCGCTGATGACTGTTGCCCTGGACAACGGCCCCTGGTCGTTGACCCCGGACAAGCAGTGGATCAACCAGGGCCGCAGCCAGGTGCCGAACTCGACCCAGTCGCTGCACACCTTCAAGTACAGCCTGGCGATTTACCGGGAGGGCGCGGAGCTGCCTGCGCTGGATCAGTTGAAGATGGTCATCCTGCCCGAGGCCGATCCGCTCGCAGTCGGCGTGGGCAAGCTGCTGCCGGTACGCGTGCTGATCGACGGCAAGCCCGCCGCGGGCATCGAACTGATCGGCGACTACCGCAGCGCCCCACACCAGATCAGCGCCACCACCGATGGCGAAGGCCGCGCCAAGGTGATGGTGCGCAACGAAGGGCTGAATATCATCGCCGCCGAGATCGACTTGCCGGTGGTCAATGATGCGGATATCGAAAGCCGCGGCCTGTTCACCTCGCTGACCTTCCTCGGCGAAGCGCACCGCGAATAGCCGGCAGCGCATCCATAAAAAAGCCGGAGCAGGGCTCCGGCTTTTTTATGTCGCAACGCTTACAAGCCGCTCAAGGCATCCAGCAGCGCCTGGTTCTGCTCCGGCGTACCGATGCTGATGCGCAGGAACTGGGCAATGCGCTGCTGCTTGAAGTGGCGCACGATCACCCCCTGCTCACGCAGGCCGGCGGCCAGGGTCGCCGCATCCTTGCCCGGATGACGGGCGAAGACGAAGTTGGCGGCCGAGGGCAGCACCTCGAAGCCCAACCCCTCAAGGCCGGCAACCACCGCGTCGCGACTTTCGATAACCTGGCGACAGGTCTGCTCGAAGTAGTCGCGATCCTCGAAGGCCGCCGCCGCACCGGCAATCGCGATACGGTCCAGCGGGTAGGAGTTGAAGCTGTTCTTGATCCGTTCCAGGGCCTCGATCAGCTCCGGGTGGCCGACTGCGATACCGACCCGCAACCCAGCCAGGGAACGCGACTTGGACAGGGTCTGGGTCACCAGCAGGTTGGGGTACCTGTCCACCAGCGCGATGGCGCTCTGGCCGCCGAAGTCGATATAGGCCTCGTCGACCAGCACCACGCTATCCGGGTTGGCCGTCAGCAGCTGCTCGATGGCCTCCAGCGCCAGCACGCAACCGGTCGGCGCATTGGGATTGGGGAAGACGATGCCACCATTGGGCCGCGCGTAGTCCTCGACGCGGATCTGGAACTGCGGGTCCAGAGCGATCTGCTCCGAGGCGATGCCATAGAGACCGCAGTAGACCGGGTAGAAGCTGTAGCTGATATCCGGAAACAGCAGCGGCTTGTCGTGCTGGAACAGGCCGTGAAAGGCATGCGCCAGCACTTCGTCGGAACCGTTGCCGACGAACACCTGGGCCGGCTGCACACCGTAGTAATCGGCCACCGCCTGCTTGAGGCGCTCGCCATTGGGGTCCGGGTACAGGCGCAGACTGTCATTCAGCTCGGCCTGCATGGCCTCGATGGCCCTGGGCGACGGGCCGTAAGGGTTTTCGTTGGTGTTGAGCTTGACCAGCTTGGCCAGTTTCGGCTGCTCACCCGGTACGTAAGGCACCAGGTCTTTGACGAAGGGGCTCCAGAATTTGCTCATCTGCCCTTCTCTCCTCGAATTCGTTCGATTTGCTTGTGTAGGAGCCAGCTTGCTGTGGTCCGGCAATCCGGCGATCCACGCCAAAGAGCATCGCGAGCAAGCTCGCTCCTACGGGTTCGGTATTCGCCTCAGGGTTTGATGCGGTACTCGGCGCTACGCGCGTGAGCGGTCAGCGACTCGCCGCGGGCCAATACACTGGCGCTCTTGCCCAGTTCGGAGGCACCGGCGGCCGAGCAATGGATGATCGACGAGCGCTTCTGGAAGTCGTAGACCCCCAGCGGCGAGGAATAGCGCGCGGTGCCGGAGGTCGGCAGCACGTGGTTGGGGCCTGCGCAGTAGTCGCCCAGGGCCTCGGCGGTGTAGCGCCCCATAAAGATCGCCCCGGCGTGACGGATCAGCGGCAGGTACTGCTCGGGGTTTTCCACCGACAGCTCCAGGTGTTCCGGGGCGATACGGTTGGCCACCTCGATGGCCTGGGCCATATCGGCGACCTGAATCAGCGCGCCGCGGGCTTCCAGGGAGGCGCGGATGATCTCGGCGCGCTCCATGGTCGGCAGCAGTTTGGCAATGCTCTCGGCGACGCGGTCGAGGAAGGCGGCATCCGGGCTGAGCAGAATCGACTGGGCGTCTTCGTCGTGCTCGGCCTGGGAGAACAGGTCCATGGCGATCCAGTCCGGGTCGGTCTGGCCGTCGCAGACCACGAGGATTTCCGAGGGTCCGGCGATCATGTCGATGCCGACCTTGCCGAACACATGGCGCTTGGCGGTGGCCACATAGATGTTGCCGGGGCCGACGATCTTGTCCACCGGCGGCACGCTCTCGGTGCCATAGGCCAGCGCGGCAACCGCCTGGGCCCCGCCAATGGTGAATACCCGGTCGACCCCGGCGATGCAGGCGGCCGCCAGCACCAGCTCGTTGAGCTCGCCGCGCGGGGTCGGCACCACCATCACCACTTCGGGTACGCCGGCGACCTTGGCCGGGATGGTGTTCATCAATACCGAAGACGGGTAGGACGCCTTGCCCCCCGGCACATAGAGGCCGGCGCGGTCCAGCGGGGTGACCTTCTGCCCCAGCACCGTGCCGTCGGCCTCGGTGTAGGTCCAGGAATCCTGCTTCTGCTTCTCGTGATAGCTGCGCACCCGCTCGGCGGCGATTTCCAGCGCCTGACGCTGCTCCGCGGTGATGCGGGTCAGGGCCAGTTCCAGGCGCTCGCGCGGCAGGATCAGGTCGGCCATGCTGGCGACTTCCAGGCCGTCGAACTTCTGGGTGAACTCGACCAGGGCTGCATCGCCACGCTCGCGCACGGCCTTGATGATCTCCAGCACGCGATGGTTGACCGCATCGTCCGAGACACTTTCCCAGCTCAGCAGATGATCCAGATGACGGGCAAAGTCCTGGTCGGCGGCGTCGAGTCGGCGGATAGCGATAGCAGCGGTCATAGCGGGCCTCATGATTGGCAAATGCTCGGGCGTCGCTAGGCTACCAAGCCCACCGCATGGACGCCCGAGATAATTGGCTATGACACGGATAGGCAGACGCGGCGTATTGCCGCGTGAAGGGTATTAGCTCGGGTGTCGCGACTCGACCGCTTCGCGCAGGGTGTCGATCAACGCCTGGATGCGCGCGTGCTGCATCTTCATCGACGCCTTGTTGACGATCAGCCGCGAGCTGATGTGGGCGATCAGCTCCTGAGCCTCCAGACCGTTGGCGCGCAGGGTGTTGCCGGTGTCGACCACATCGATGATCTTGTCGGACAACCCCACCAACGGACCCAGCTCCATCGAACCGTACAGCTTGATGATATCGACCTGACGGCCCTGTTCGGCGTAGTAACGCTTGGCCACGTTGACGAACTTGGTGGCCACCCGCAGGCGTCCCTTGGGCTCGGCCGCGCCGACCGCACCGGCGGTCATCAGCTTGCAGCGGGCGATGCGCAGGTCCAGCGGCTCGTACAGGCCCTGGCCGCCGTACTCCATCAGCACATCCTTGCCGGCCACGCCGAGATCGGCGGCGCCATGTTCGACATAGGTCGGTACATCGGTGGCGCGGACGATCAGCAGGCGCACGTCATCCAGGGTGGTGGGGATGATCAGCTTGCGGCTTTTCTCCGGATTCTCGGTCGGCACGATGCCGGCCGCGGCAAGCAGCGGCAGGGTGTCGTCGAGAATGCGGCCTTTGGACAGCGCGATAGTCAGCATTTTTAATAAAAATCCTTAGAAGCTGTTTAAAAACGTCGCGAGCGCAGCTGAGACAAGGCGAAAACGGGCGAGGAAGCGGAGTTTACTGGTGTAAATGAGCATTCCGACTGGGCTCGCACCCGAGCCTGTTTTCAACGCAGTATCAGCTAGCGCAGCAGTTTTAAAACTGCTTCTAGCCCGGCACACGGCGAATTTTGGCACCTAACATCTGCAGTTTTTCCTCGATGCACTCGTAACCCCGGTCGATGTGATAGATGCGGTCGATCAGGGTATCGCCGTCGGCGACCAGAGCGGCGATTACCAGGCTGGCCGAGGCACGCAGATCGGTGGCCATGACCGGTGCGCCCTTGAGCTTGTCGACACCGGTGACGATCGCGGTATTGCCTTCAACCTGGATCTGCGCGCCCATGCGGCTCATTTCATAAACATGCATAAAGCGGTTTTCGAACACGGTTTCGATCACCGTGCCGGTGCCCTCGGCAATCGCGTTGAGGGCGATAAACTGCGCCTGCATATCGGTGGGGAACGCCGGATAAGGCGCGGTCCGCAGGTTGACGGCCTTCGGCCGCTTGCCCTTCATGTCCAGCTCGATCCAGTCGTTGCCGCAGGTGATTTCCGCCCCGGCTTCCTGCAGCTTGGCCAGCACCGCTTCCAGGGTGGTCGGATCGGTGTCCTTGAGCTTGACCCGGCCGCCTGTCGCCGCCGCCGCCACCAGGTAGGTACCGGTTTCGATACGGTCGGGCATCACATTGAAGCGTGCGCCGTGCAGGCGCTCGACGCCATCGATGGTGATGGTGTCGGTACCGGCACCGCTAATTTTCGCGCCCATGGCGATCAGGCAATTGGCCAGGTCGACCACTTCCGGCTCGCGCGCGGCGTTTTCCAGCACGCTACGACCCTTGGCCAGGCTCGCGGCCATCATGATGTTTTCGGTGCCGGTGACGCTCACGGTGTCGAAGAAGAAATGCGCACCGCGCAGACCGCCCTCGGGGGCCTTGGCCTTGATATAGCCGCCTTCCACATCGATGATCGCGCCCATGGCTTCCAGGCCACGGATATGCAGGTCGACCGGCCGCGAGCCGATGGCGCAACCACCCGGCAGGGCCACTTCGGCATAACCGAAACGCGCCACCATGGGCCCGAGCACCAGGATCGAGGCACGCATGGTTTTCACCAGTTCGTAGGGCGCGACCAGGGTCTTGATCGCCCGCGCATCCACTTCCACGCTGAGTTTTTCGTCGATCACCGGTTCGATGCCCATGCGCCCGAACAGCTCGATCATGGTGGTGATGTCATGCAGGTGCGGCAGGTTGCAGATGGTGATGGGGGCATCACCCAGCAGGGTGGCGGCGAGAATCGGCAGGGCGGAGTTCTTCGCCCCGGAGATGCGGATTTCGCCGTCGAGGCGCACACCGCCGGTAATAATCAGTTTGTCCATGATTCTCTCGGTTTAGGAGCGCGCGGCCCAATCGGCACGGCTGAAAAATTTCATGCTCACGGCGTGGATGCTGCCATCGGCAATCCAGGCGTTGAGGTGAGCGTAGATCTGCTGTTGACGCTTGACCGGGCTGAGGCCGGCCAACTCGTCGCTGATCAGGTTCAATTGGAAGTTGCAGCCTTCGCCTTCAACTTCCACCTGGGTATTCGGCAACTTAGCCTCCAGGAGGCTCTTCACTTCTAAGGCCTGCATGCTCAACCTCGATCAACGCATGGATTAACGACAGCAAAGCATGGGGCAGCCTGTCGAACGGATGACGAGCCCCGGGCAAAAATCGGACTTTACCTCGCCCGCAGCGATCAAGTCCGGCGGCAGCCAGGGCTCGCGGGTCGAGCATCATACAAAAAAGCCCATCCACTGCGAACCCCGCATCGTCGCCAGCCGACCAAAACCCGCTCTGCGCGGTCTCAGGACTCCAGCGGTAACACCTCGAGCAGGCCACAGACACCGGCAATCTGCCGCATATCCTCGGACAGGCCGCGCACCACCAGGCTTTTGCCCGCGGCCTCGGCGTCGCGCATAAAGGCCAACAACAGGGACAGGCCGACGCTGCTGGATTTGCTCACCGAAGCACAGTCGATCACACAGCCCGGCCCCTGGCTCGCACCGATCAGGCGCGCGCCCTGTTCACGCAGCGTCGGGGCGCTCAGGTAATCGAGCACGCCGTCGAGCCGCAACACGCCGGGACTCGCCTCGCCAATAGCGGCCTGACTCATGACTCACCCGAGCTCTGACGGGCCTTGGCGACGGTATCGCTCCAGGTGTCGATGACCTTGTTCAGGTCATTGCCGTTGTTCTGCATGGACTGGGCGAACTGATCGCGGAACAGCTTGCCGACGTTGATGCCGTTGATGATCACGTTGCGCATCTTCCAGGTGCCATCCTGGCTGACCATGGTGTAGGACAGCGGATAAATCGCGCCATTGCCATCCTTGATTTCCATATTCACCGCAGTGCGCTGCGGATCCTGCTTGCCGCTGACCGGTAGCACGCGGATGTCCTGGTTGTTGTATTCGAGCAAGGCATTGCCATAGAACTGCATCAGGCTGCGCTTGAAGTTTTCTTCGAAGCGCCGCATCTGCTCGGGGTTGGCCTGGCGCGAGAAGCGCACGGTCATCACGCCCCGGGAAATCCCCTCGACATCCACCACCGGACCGAGAATGTTGTTCAGCGCGTCGTAGAACGCCGCCGGATCGGTGCGGTATTGCTCCTTGTTTTCCTTGAGGTCGGCCAGCAGCTTGGTGGTGGTTTGCTGCACCACCTCATGGGCCGCCGGGGCCGCCCAGACGGACAGCGACATCAGGGCCAGGCAAAGGAACAGGCTGTTACGCAGTAACTTGATCATATTCACTACCTTTATCAATTGGCCTGGTCTTTATTGACCGAGTTGAGCAGAAACTTGCCAATCAGATCTTCCAATACAAGGGACGACTGGGTGTCGTGAATGGTTCCACCATCGCGCAACAACTCCTCTTCACCCCCCACGCTGATGCCGATGTACTTCTCGCCCAGCAGGCCGGCGGTGAGGATCGACGCCGTGGAGTCCAGCGGCAGATTGTCGACATCCTCATCGAGCACCATGGTCACGCGCCCGGTGTAGCTCTCGCGATCCAGGTCGATGGCCGTCACCTTGCCGATGGTCACCCCGGCCATGGTCACTTTCGACCTGACCGTAAGACCGGCGATATTCTCGAAGTGCGCGTAGACCTTATAGGTGCCGTCGCTGCTACCCACGGCCAAGCCGCTGACGCGCAGGGCCAAGAGCAACAAGGCCAACAACCCGGCCAACAGGAACAAGCCGACACCAACTTCCAGCGTGCGGTTCTGCATCAGAAATCTCCAAACATCAAAGCGGTCAGAATAAAGTCCAGCCCCAACACGGCCAGCGAGGCATACACCACGGTTTTGGTGGTGGCGCGGCTGATGCCTTCCGAAGTCGGCTCGCAGTCATAGCCCTGGAACACGGCGATCCAGGTCACGACAAAGGCGAAGACCATGCTCTTGATCACGCCATTGAGCACGTCTTCGCGAAATGAAACGCTACTTTGCATATTGGCCCAGAACGAGCCCTCGTAAACCCCAAGCCAGTCGATGGCGACCATGGCCCCACCCCAGATGCCGACCACGCTGAAAATCATCGCCAGCAAGGGCATCGAGATAAAACCGGCCCACAGCCGCGGCGCGACTATGTACTTGAGCGGGTCGACCCCGATCATCGCCAGGCTGGAGAGCTGCTCGGTGGACTTCATATTGCCGATTTCCGCGGTCAGCGCCGAACCGGCGCGCCCAGCGAACAACAAGGCGGTGACCACCGGCCCCAGCTCGCGCAGCAGGGTCAGGGCGACCATCTGCCCCACCGCCTGCTCCGAACCGTATTGGGTCAGGATGCTGAAGCCCTGCAGCGACAGCACCATGCCGATAAACAGCCCCGATACCACGATGATCGCCAGGGACATCACCCCCACCGAATAGAGCTGCTTGACCAGCAACTGGAAGCCGTTGCGCGAACCGCCGCCGAATAACGCCCGCAGCAGAAACAGACTGGAGCGACCCAGCGTGGCCACCACGTCGATACCGGCCCGGCCGAACAGGCGAACCCGCTCGAGCACAGATGTCTTGCGCATCAGCGCCCCCCCAATAGATCGTCGCGGTAGTTGGCCGCCGGAAAGTGGAAGGGTACCGGCCCGTCGGGGATACCCTGCATAAACTGGCGCACCCGCGGGTTGTCCGATTTCATCAGCTCGTCCGGGGTGCCCTGGCCCAGCACCTGGGTGTCGCCCACCACATAGATGTAGTCGGCGATGCTGGCGGTTTCCGCCAGATCGTGGGAGACCACGATGCTGGTAATCCCCAGGGCATCGCTGAGCAGGCGAATCAAGCGCACCAGCACGCCCATGGCGATGGGGTCCTGGCCGACAAAGGGTTCGTCGTACATCAGAATCTGCGGATCCAGGGCGATGGCGCGAGCCAGGGCCACGCGGCGCTTCATGCCGCCGGACAGCTCGTCCGGCATCAGCTCGAGGGCACCGCGCAGGCCCACCGCCTGCAGCTTCATCAGGACGATGTCGCGGATCATTTCCTCGGGCAGCTGGGTGTGCACCCGCAGCGGGAAGGCCACGTTCTCGAACACATCCAGGTCGGTGAACAACGCGCCACTCTGGAACAGCACGCCCATCTGCTTGCGCATGTCGAACAGCTCGCTGCGCGACAGCGTGGGCAGGTTTACGCCATTGACCCAGACCTCGCCCTCGCTCGGCCGCAGCTCGGCGGCGATCAGGCGCAGCAGGGTGGTTTTGCCGCAGCCGGACGGCCCCATGATGCCGACGACCTTGCCACGGGGAATGCGAATATCGATATTGCTGAAGATATCCCGCTCGCCGCGCTTGAAGCTCAGGCTCTTCAGCTCTACGGCATATGGGTTCTCGGCGCTCATCTGGACTCCTTGCTCTAACGCTTGCCTGACAGACGCAGCATCCCGAAAAAAGGGCACTACAACCGCCGAACGGACCGAAAATGGGCGCGAACTATACCACTAGGCTTTTCCCGACCCAAGATTGAACATGTGATGCCAGATAACAGTTTGCACAACCGCTCGAGCAGCGAGTCGTGCTGGAAGTGCTGGGCAGGCGCACCTTTCCCGCTATAATCCTCGACTTTTACTCAGCCGCCCTAGAGACGCCATGAGCCAGCCCAACGAACTGATCCAATCCGCGCAGCGCACCATCCGCCTCGAACTCGAAGCGATCGAGGACCTGCTGCAACGCATCAACGGCGATTTCGTCCGCGCCTGCGAGCTGATTCTGGGCAGCAAGGGCCGCGTGGTCGTGGTGGGCATGGGCAAATCCGGGCATATCGGCAACAAGATCGCCGCCACCCTGGCCAGCACCGGCACCACCGCCTTCTTCGTCCATCCGGCCGAAGCCAGCCATGGCGACATGGGCATGATCACCCGCGACGACGTGGTGCTGGCCCTGTCCAACTCCGGCTCGACGGCGGAAATCGTCACCCTGCTGCCGCTGATCAAACGCCTCGGCATCACCCTGATCAGCATGACCGGCAACCCCAATTCGCCCCTGGCCAAGGCCGCCGAAGTCAACCTGGACGCCCAGGTCTCCCAGGAAGCCTGCCCACTGAATCTGGCACCGACCTCCTCGACCACCGTGTCCCTGGTGCTCGGCGACGCCCTGGCCATCGCCCTGCTGGAAGCCCGCGGCTTTACCGCCGAAGACTTCGCCTTTTCCCACCCCGGCGGAGCCCTGGGCCGCCGCCTGCTGCTGAAAGTGGAAAACGTCATGCACGCCGGCAGCGCCCTGCCCCGCGTGCAGCGCGGCACCTCGTTGCGTGATGCCCTGCTGGAAATGACCCAGAAAGGCCTGGGCATGACCGTGGTGGTGGAAAGCGACGGCCGCCTGGCCGGGGTCTTCACCGACGGCGACCTGCGCCGCACCTTGGATCGCGGCATCGACGTACGCCAGGCCCTGATCGACGATGTGATGACCGCCCACGGCAAGACCGCCCGCGCCGAGATGCTCGCCGCCGAGGCCCTGAAAATCATGGAAGACCACAAGATCAGCGGCCTGGTGGTGGTCGACAGCAACGACCACCCGGTCGGTGCGCTGAATATGCACGACCTGCTGCGCGCCGGAGTAATGTGATGACCCTAGAAACGCTCAACCCTGACCTGCTGCAACGCGCCCAAGGCGTCAAACTGGCCATTTTCGATGTCGACGGTGTGCTCACCGACGGCAAACTGTACTTCCTGGTCGACGGCAGCGAGTTCAAGACCTTCAATACCCTCGACGGCCACGGCATCAAGATGCTGATCAACTCCGGAGTGCGCACCGCCATCATCAGCGGGCGCAAGACCCCGGTGGTCGAGCGCCGTGCGCAGAACCTGGGCATCCAGCACCTGTACCAGGGCCGTGAAGACAAGCTGGTGGTGCTCGACGAGCTGCTCGGTGAACTGGGCCTGAGTTATGCGCAGGTGGCCTACCTGGGCGACGACCTGCCGGACCTGCCGGTGATCCGCCGGGTAGGCCTGGGCATGGCCGTGGCCAGCGCCGACGCCTTCGTCCGCCAGCACGCCCATGGGGTAACCCAGGCCCGCGGCGGCGAAGGGGCCGCCCGCGAGTTCTGCGAACTTATCATGCGCGCCCAGGGCAGCCTCGAAGCCGCCCAAGCCGCCTACCTATAGAGCCCATCATGTCGCGCAAACTGCTCAACATTGCCCTGCTCGCCTGCGCCGCCGCGCTTCTGGTGGCGCTCGGCTACTGGAACATCAACCCCGCAAGCTTCTCCGAGCGGGACAAACCGGGGACCGCGCAGAACACCATCGATTTCTACGCGACCACTATCCGCACCGTGCAGTACATGCCCGACGGCTCGCTGCACTACGAGGTCACCGCGGACAAGACCGAACATATCCAGAGCACCGACATCACCCTGCTCAGCAACCCCGACATGCAGCTGTACCGCGGCGACGAGCTGCCGTGGAACATCAGCAGCGAGCGCGGCGAAGTCGCCCCCGCCGGCAAGGAAGTCGAGCTGATCGACAAGGTGCGTATCGCCCGCACCGACGCCAAGGGCCGCCCGACCATTCTCACCACCAGCCGCCTGACCGTATTCCCGGATAAGGAATATGCGCAGACCGAGCAAGCCGTTAGAATCGACGCCGCCAATGGGGTGACCACGGCACAAGGAATGAAAGCGTACTTGAATGACGGCAGGATGCTCCTGCTGTCCAATGTAAGAGGTCAGCATGAGGCTCGTTAAAACCCTCCCCCTTCTTTTCGGTCTCAGCGCCGCGCTCGGAAGCATCAGCGCCTGGGCCCTGCCGTCGGATCGCGAACAGCCGATCCGGATCCAGGCCGACAGCGCCGAACTTGACGACAAGAAAGGTGTGGCCGTGTACCGCGGCACCGTGGTCATCACCCAGGGAACGCTGAAGATCACGGGCGACACCGTGACCATCACCCAGACCGCGGCGGGCGATATCGACGTGTTCACCGCCGTCGGCAAGCCCGCCTATTACGAGCAGTTGCCAGCCGCCGACAAGCAGATCGTCAAGGCCTACGGCCTGACCATCCAGTACTTCGCCGCCAACGAGCGCATCGTGCTGATCGACCAGGCCAAGGTGATCCAGGAAGGCAACACCTTCGAAGGCGAGAAGATCGTCTATGACACCCAGCGCCAGATCGTCAACGCCGGCCGCGCCACTGGCAGCAATGTCAGCGTGCCACGGCCGCGAATCGACATGGTGATCCAGCCGAAGAACAAACCAGCCGACCAGCAGGCGCAGTAACCATGGCCACATTGAAAGCCCAGCACCTGGCCAAGAGCTACAAAGGCCGCCAAGTCGTGCGCGACGTCAGCCTGAGCATCGACAGCGGGCAGATCGTCGGCCTGCTCGGCCCCAACGGCGCGGGCAAGACCACCTGCTTCTACATGATCGTCGGCTTGGTCCAGGCCGACCAGGGCCGCGTCCTGATCGACGACCTCGACGTCAGCCACCAGCCCATGCACGGCCGCGCCCGCGCCGGCATCGGCTACCTGCCGCAGGAAGCCTCGATCTTTCGCAAGCTCAGCGTGGCCGACAACATCATGGCCATCCTGGAAACCCGCAAGGACCTGGACCGCACAGAGCGGCGCAAGGAGCTGGAAAGCCTGCTGCAGGAGTTTCATATCAGCCATATCCGCGACAACCTCGGTATGAGCCTGTCCGGCGGCGAACGCCGGCGTGTGGAAATCGCCCGCGCCCTGGCGACCTCGCCCAAGTTCATCCTGCTCGACGAACCCTTTGCCGGGGTCGACCCGATCTCGGTCGGCGATATCAAACAGATCATCTACCACCTCAAGGCCAAGGGTATCGGCGTACTGATCACCGATCACAACGTACGCGAGACCCTGGACATCTGCGAAACCGCCTACATTGTCAGTGACGGCCAACTGATCGCCGAAGGCGACGCCGAAGCCATCCTGGCCAACCAGACGGTCAAAGAGGTGTACCTGGGACATGAGTTCCGCCTGTAACAGGGGCTTTTCTCACGCAAACAAGCGCCACCCCTAGGCAAACCCCTTAGAGTCAGGCATATAATTTGCTTCCTTGTGGCGCCTCCGCGCCCTGTAGTGGATTGCGCACAGACGCCGGTAAATAAGGTCTGCAATGAAACCATCGCTAGTCCTGAAGATGGGCCAGCAGCTGACGATGACACCGCAGCTGCAACAGGCCATTCGCCTACTCCAACTGTCGACCCTGGATCTGCAACAAGAGATCCAGGAGGCACTGGAATCCAATCCGATGCTCGAACGCCAGGAAGACGGCGAAGATTTCGACAACTCGGACCCCATGGCCGATGGTGCGGAGAGCGCCACTTCCAGCGAACAGCAAGAGCCCACGTTCCAGGAGCCCAGCTACCAGGAAAACACCCAGACTGTGGACAACCTGGAGGAAGGCGACTGGAACGAGCGCATTCCCAACGAGCTGCCCGTCGATACCGCCTGGGAAGACATCTACCAGACCAGCGCCAGCAGCCTGCCGAGCAGCAGCAACGACGATGACGAGTGGGACTTCACCACCCGCACCTCCAGCGGCGAGAGCCTGCAGAGCCATATGCTCTGGCAGCTCAATCTTTCGCCCATGTCCGACAAGGACCGCCTGATCGCGGTGACCCTGATCGACTGCATCAACGAGCAGGGCTATCTGGAAGAAACCCTGGAAGAAGTGGTCGAGGCCTTCGACCCGGAGCTGGACATCGAACTGGACGAAGTCGAGGCCGTGCTGCACCGCATCCAGCAGTTCGAGCCCGCCGGCATTGCCGCGCGCAACCTCGGCGAATGCCTGCTCCTGCAACTGCGCCAACTGCCGGCCAAGACCCCCTGGCTGAGCGAGGCCCAGCGCCTGGCCAGCGACTACCTCGACCTGCTCGGCAGCCGCGATTACAGCCAGCTGATGCGCCGCATGAAGCTCAAGGAAGACGAGCTGCGCCAGGTTATCGAGCTGATCCAGAGCCTCAACCCGCGCCCCGGCTCGCAGATCGAATCGAGCGAGCCGGAATACGTGGTGCCGGACGTGATCGTGCGCAAGCACAACGAACGCTGGCTGGTGGAGCTGAACCAGGAAGCCATGCCGCGCCTGCGGGTCAACGCGCAGTACGCCGGTTTTGTGAAGCGTGCCGACTCCAGTGCCGACAACACCTTTATGCGCAACCAGCTGCAGGAAGCGCGCTGGTTTATCAAGAGCCTGCAAAGCCGCAACGAAACCCTGATGAAGGTCGCCACGCAGATCGTCGAACACCAGCGCGGCTTCCTCGACTACGGCGACGAGGCGATGAAACCTCTGGTGCTGCACGATATCGCCGAGGCCGTGGGCATGCACGAGTCGACCATCTCGCGGGTCACCACACAGAAATTCATGCACACCCCGCGCGGCATTTACGAGCTGAAATACTTCTTCTCCAGCCACGTCAGTACCTCCGAGGGCGGCGAATGCTCGTCCACCGCAATCCGCGCCATCATCAAAAAACTGGTCGCCGCGGAAAATGCAAAAAAGCCGTTGAGTGACAGCAAGATCGCTGGTTTACTGGAGGCACAGGGCATTCAAGTAGCCCGCCGTACAGTCGCAAAGTACCGTGAATCCCTCGGGATAGCGCCATCCAGCGAGCGCAAGCGATTGATCTAGGGCGGCACAAGAAGGAAGACGGTTCACACTGCACAAAACAACACCCGGCCTCGCCTTTGCGCGCAAGCAGCTCTGCTGCCTATACGCGCCGGCGACAGTGCCAGACTCGTTCTGCCAGGGTCTTCCACGCCACAGTGTTCCGGCGGCAGGCCTATTGCCTGCCTCTTACACACGGCAACAAGGAGAATGCGGTATGCAAGTCAACATCAGTGGACATCAGCTGGATGTGACCGACGCCATGCGCGCCTATATCGACGAAAAACTCGGTCGACTGGAGCGCCACTTCGACAAAATCACCAATGTGCAAGTCATCATGGAGGTCGAGAAGCTCAAGCAGAAAATCGAAGCGACCCTGCACATTGCCGGCGGTGAAGTCGTCGCCAATGCGGTACACGACGACATGTACGCCGCCATCGATTTACTCACCGACAAACTCGATCGCCAACTCATCAAGCACAAGGAAAAACAGCTCGACCGTCAACAGGGCGCACTGGCCCGCTGACCTCGCCTATCTCCTATGATCCGACTTGAAACTATCCTGACCCCCGGCCGTTCCCTGGTGAACGTGCCGGGCGGCAGCAAAAAACGTGTTCTCGAACAGATTGCCAACCTGGTGGCGCGCGAGCTGCCCGACCTGGATGGCCAAGATATATTCGAAAGCCTGATCGCCCGCGAAAAACTCGGCTCGACCGGTTTCGGCAATGGCATCGCCATTCCGCACTGTCGCCTGCCCGGTTGCAACGCGCCGATCAGTGCCCTGCTGAAACTGGATGCCGCGGTGGACTTCGACGCCATCGACGGCGCGCCGGTCGATCTGCTGTTTGTCCTGCTGGTTCCCGAAGCGGCGACCGACGCCCACCTGGAACTGCTGCGACAGATCGCCAGCATGCTCGACCGCAGCGACGTGCGCGACCGCCTGCGCCAGGCTCAGAGCAGTGAGTCCCTGTACCAGGTGGTGGTGGACGTGCAAAGCCAACTCAATCGAGCCTGAGCATGCGCCTGATCATCGTCAGCGGTCGCTCCGGCTCCGGCAAAAGCACCGCCCTCGATGTACTTGAGGACAACGGTTTCTATTGCATCGACAACCTGCCGGCAGGCCTGCTCCCGGAGCTGGCCGAACGCGCCCTGCTGCATACCGAGCTGCTGCACCCGCAAGTGGCCGTGTCGATCGACGCGCGCAACCTGCCCAGCCACCTCAAGCGTTTCCCCGAGCTGCTCGACGAGGTGCGCGCACGGCATATCAAATGCGACGTGATCTACCTCGACGCCGATGAAGAGACTCTGCTCAAGCGCTTCTCCGAGACCCGCCGGCGCCACCCGCTGACCAACGAGAGCCGCTCGCTGGCCGAGGCCATTGCCGACGAAAGCCTGCTCCTGGGCCCGATCATCGATCTGGCCGACCTGAAGATCGACACCACCCACCTCAACCTCTACCAGTTGCGCGACAGCCTCAAGCTGCGCCTGCTCAACCAGCCGGAGCCGGGTACCGCCTTTCTTATCGAGTCCTTCGGCTTCAAGCGCGGTATGCCGGTGGATGCCGACCTGGTGTTCGACGTGCGCTGCCTGCCCAACCCCTACTGGAAACCGGACCTGCGCGACTACTCCGGCCTGGATCAACCGGTGGCCGACTACCTCTCGGCCCAGGCCGATGTCGAAGACATGTACCAGGACATCTTCGCCTACCTGACCAAGTGGCTGCCGCGCTTTGCCGCCAGCAACCGCGCCTATGTCACGGTCGCGATCGGCTGCACCGGCGGCCATCATCGTTCGGTATACCTGGCCAACCGCCTCGGCGAAGCCCTCAAGCCCATCCTGAAGAACGTCCAGATTCGCCACCGCGACCTCAGTTAAGGAATTGCCGCGATGCCCGCCTGCGAAATCACCATCATCAACAAGCTTGGTCTGCACGCCCGTGCCGCCGCCAAGTTTGTTGGCGTCGCCGGCCGCTTCCCCTGCCAGGTCAAGATCGGCCGCGCCCCGGACAGCCTGGTGGACGGCAAGAGCATCATGGCGGTGATGATGCTCGCCGCCGGCAAAGGCACGCCCGTGCACCTGCATACCGAGGGCGAACAGGACGGTGAGGCGCTCAATGCCCTCAGCGAGCTGATCAACAACTACTTCGACGAAGGCGAATAGCGGATCGAAGCAATAAAAAGGGGCTGAGCGCTTAAGCGACAGCCCCTTTTTCATACAGCCCGAATCAACTACCGGCCACCGTCATCCGCTCGACCAGCACCGAGCCGGTGCGGATATTGCTGCGCAGTTCCAGATCATTACCCACAGCGACAATCTGCCGGAACATATCCCGCATATTGCCGGCGATAGTGACTTCCTGCACCGGGAACTGGATCTCGCCGTTCTCCACCCAGTAGCCGCCCGCGCCGCGGGAATAGTCGCCGGTGACCATGTTCAGGCCCTGGCCCATCAACTCGGTGACCAGCAGACCGCGGCCCATGCGTTTGAGCAACGCTTTCTGGTCTTCATCGCCATGGCTGACGAACAGGTTGTGCACACCACCGGCATTGGCGGTGCTGGGCATGCCCAGCTTGCGCCCGGAATAGGTGCCCAACACGTAGGAGAGCAACTCGCCACGCTCGACAAAGGACTTGGCGTAGGTGGCCAGACCGTCGCCGTCGAAGGCGGCGCTGCCCAACGCGCGGGGGATATGCGGACGCTCGTCGAGCGTCAGCCACTCGGGAAACAGCTGCTGACCCAGTGTGCCTTCGAGAAAGGAGGACTTGCGGTACAGGTTGCCGCCGGAAATCGCCGCCAGGAAACTGCCGAACAGACCGGTGGCCAACTCGGCTGCAAACAGCACCGGCACCTCGCAGGTCGGCACCGGGCGCGCGCCCAAACGGCTCACCGCGCGCTCGGCGGCGCGCCGGCCGATGCTGCCGGCATCGGCCAGCAGCTCGCCCTGGCGATTGACGTCATACCAGTAGTCGCGCTGCATCTGCCCACCGTCTTCGGCGATCATCACGCAGCTCAGGCTGTGCCGAGTGCTGGCATAACCGCTGACAAAGCCATGGCTGTTGCCATACACCCGGCAACCTTGATGGGTATTGAGGGTGGTGCCGTCTGCGTTCTTGATCCGTCCATCCGCGGCAAAAGCCGCCGCCTCGCAGCTCAAGGCCTGCTCGATGGCCTGCTCCGGGGTGATCGACCAGGCATGGTAAAGATCCAGCTGCGGCAGTTCGCGGGCCATCAAACCGGCATCGGCCAGGCCGGCGCATTCGTCCTCGGAGGCATGCTTGGCAATCGCCAGGGCGGCCGCGACGGTCTCGCGAATGGCCGCCTCACCGCTGGCCGAGGTACTGGCCGAACCCTTGCGCTGGCCGACATAGAGGGTGATGCCAAAGCCCTGATCACGGTTGAACTCGACGGTTTCCACCTCGCGCTGACGCACCGTGGTGGACAGGCCCTGCTCCACCGACACGGCCACTTCGCAGGCGCTGGCACCCTGCTTGCGGGCCTCGGCAATAATCTGCTCGACCTGGGCCTGCAATTGCGGCACCGCCTGGGGGCCGACTATATCTACTTCACTCATAAACACTCCTGAACGATAAGCTGCAGCACGGCCAGACAAGCCAGGCGCTTACAGCTGGAAACTTGCTGCTATCATGTCGGCGTTTTCCACTGGACCGCCACCATGTCTGAATACCTTGACGACTTCTCCGGCGAGAAGAGCAAAACCCAGGTCAAGCGCGAGTTGCATGCGCTACAGGATCTGGGGCAACGCCTGACTACCCTGAAACTCGACCTGCTGAACAAGCTGCCGCTGACCGACGAACTGCGCCGCGCCCTGGCCGAAGCGCCGAAACACACCGCCAATGCCGCGAAAAAGCGCCATGTGCAGTTTATCGGCCGGCTGATGCGCGATCAGGACATCGAATCCATCCTGACCCTGCTCGACCAGCTGGATGCCTCCACCCGCCAGTACAACGAACGCTTTCATAACCTGGAGCGCTGGCGCGACCGCTTGCTCAACGGCACCGACGAAACCCTGGAAGCCTTTGTCGTCGAATACCCCGACGCCGACCGCCAGCACCTGCGTCAGCTGATCCGCCAGGGCCAGCACGAACTGGCGCAGAACAAAGCGCCAGCCGCGTCACGCAAAATCTTCAAATATATCCGCGAGCTGGATGAAACCCAGCGCGGCCTGCGCTAGGCAGCTACATCGCCGGGCTGGAGCCCAATAGCTCCGGCCCGTAGCCCTCTCCAGGCTCAGCCACTCCACGCCACAACCTAGGCGTGATACAGCCAGTACACAAAACCGCCCAGCACAGCAGTCCAAATCTCTACAAAGCCCAGAGTGCCCAGCCAGCGCACACTGCGTACGGTCTTGCGTGGGCGAACCCGCCCAAACGTAACCACGATCACAGTCCAGCGCCCCAGCGAATAGCACAGCCATTCGAAGAGCCAATCCAACAACGCCCCCAGCAGCTCATCCACAATCTCAGCTGCCTGTCCCACCCACGGTAATCGCATCGATCTTCAGCGTCGGCTGGCCGACGCCCACCGGCACCGACTGGCCGTCCTTGCCGCAGGTGCCGACACCGCTGTCCAGGGCCAGGTCGTTGCCGACCATGGATACCCGGCTCATGGCTTCCGGGCCATTGCCGATCAGGGTGGCCCCCTTGACCGGGGCGGTGATCTTGCCGTTCTCGATCAGGTAGGCCTCGCTGGTGGAGAAGACGAACTTGCCGCTGGTGATATCGACCTGACCGCCGCCGAGGTTGGCGCAGTAGATGCCCTTCTTCACCGAACGGATGATTTCCTCCGGGTCGCTCTCGCCGGCCAGCATGTAGGTGTTGGTCATGCGCGGCATCGGCAGGTGCGCGTAGGATTCACGGCGACCGTTACCGGTGCAGGCCACGCCCATCAGGCGGGCGTTGAGCTTGTCCTGCATATAGCCCTTGAGCACGCCGTTCTCGATCAGGGTGGTGCACTGGGTCTGGGTACCCTCATCGTCCATGCTCAGGGAGCCGCGGCGCTCGGCCAGGGTCCCGTCATCGACGATGGTGCACAGGCTGGAAGCCACCTGCTCGCCCATGCGCCCGCTGTAGGCCGAACTGCCCTTGCGGTTGAAGTCGCCTTCCAGACCATGGCCGACCGCTTCGTGCAGCAGCACGCCGGACCAGCCCGCGCCCATAACCACCGGCATGCTGCCGGCCGGGGCGGGGATCGCCTCCAGGTTGACCAGGGCCTGGCGCAGCGCCTCACGGGCGTAGCCCATGGCGCGCTCTTCGTTATTGCTGGTCTGTTCGAGGAAATAGCGGTAATCGGTACGTCCGCCACCGCCATGACCGCCGCGCTCGCGACGGCCATTGTGCTCGACGATCACGCTGACATTGAAGCGCACCAGCGGGCGGATATCCGCGCCCAGACTGCCATCATTGGCGGCGACCAGCACCCGGTCCCAGACGCCGGCCAGGCTGACAGAGACCTGCTTGATCCGCGGATCGAGGGCGCGGGTGGCGACGTCGATACGCTTGAGCAACTCGACCTTTTCCGCCCGCCCCAGCACATCCAGCGGATTGTCCGGCGCATAGAGCGGCGTCAGCAGCGGGCTGCTGAAGGCCTGTACGCGGCCATGCTGCCCGGCCCTGGCAATTGAACGGGCGGCCTGCGCCGCCTGGCTCAGGGCCGTGGCGGTAATCGCATTGCTGTAGGCAAAACCGGTCTTCTCCCCGGACTGGGCACGCACGCCCACGCCCTGATCGAGGTTGAAGCTGCCTTCCTTGACGATGCCATCCTCCAGGGCCCAGGTTTCCGAGACCTGGCTCTGGAAATACAGGTCGGCGGCATCGATACCCGGACCAGCCAGTTCGGCCAGTACCCCGGGCAGATGCTCAAGGGTCAAACCACCCGGACCCAACAGATGTTCACTGACGGACACCAACATCTCGCTCATAACGGCTTAATCTCGTTCATGACTGCTCCACGCCAGGCAGCCGGGGTTCGGCTGTGGCAAAAAATCGTTTGTGCCGGGCCACCGGCATGCGCCGACGAACGGCGGCCTGTTCCGCGGCATCGCGCTCGGCCACAAGCACCGCCTGGCCCGCGGCCTGCTCGGCCAGCACCTGGCCCCAGGGGTCGATGATCGCAGAATGACCAAAGGTCTCGCGGCCGCCCGGATGACGGCCGCCCTGCCCGGCCGCCAGCACATAGCACTGGGTTTCGATGGCGCGCGCGCGGGTCAGCACCTGCCAGTGCGCCGCCCCGGTCACCGCGGTAAAGGCCGCCGGCAGGCTGATCAGTTCGGCCCCCGCCTCACGCAGAGCGCCAAAGAGCTCGGGGAAGCGCAGGTCGTAGCACACCGTCAGCCCCAGACGCCCCAGCGGCGTGTCGGCCACCACCACCTGCTCACCGCAGGCGAAGTCATCCGATTCACGGTAACAGCCATGGCTGTCGCCGACCTCCACATCGAACAGGTGCAGCTTGTCGTAACGCGCCACCCGCTGACCGTATTCGTCGATCAGCAACGAACAGGCGCGGGGCTTGGCCGTGGGCTGGGCGTCCGGCGGCAGTGGCAGGGTACCGGCGACAATCCACAGGCCCAGATCGCGGGCGGTCTGATACAGCCAGGGCAATATAGGCCCCTCGCCCGCGGCTTCACGGTGGCCGAGCGCAGCCAGATCACTGCGCCCCATGGCGGCGAAATTTTCCGGCAATACCGCCAGCCGCGCCCCTCTGGCCGCGGCTTGTTGCAATAACAGCCGGGCCTGGGCCAGGTTGGCCAGCACATCGGCCTGACTGACCATTTGAATGACGGCGAGACTCATGACATGCGGATTCCGAAAACGGCTCGAACCGTCAGCTTACAAGCCATGGCCCCCGACTGCACAGCCACACGTCCAAAGACGCCCACTCACCGCGGTTTCTCAAAGGGTTTGTCGAAGCTGATCTGCGGATCCTGCCAGGGCCCCTTGACGTCGTACTGCACACTGGCGAAACGCGCCACCCGGTCGCCCAGCAACTTGTCGGCAATAAACAGCGCGCCGCCGATGGCCGGGGCCCCGACGATCAGGGCGGCCAGGGGCAGGTTATTGCTCACTGGCAGGGTGACCAGTAGCTTGGCATCGACCTGCTCCCGGCGCATATCCAGGGTACCGTCCAGCTCCAGGTTGCTCGAGGGCCCGATCAGGGTCAGCGGCTCACGGGTGACGAACACCCCCTCGCTGGCGACCAACAGACCCTTGACCCGGTCATAGCTCAAGCCCTTGTCCAGCAGATCGGAAAAGTCCAGGCGCAGGCGACGGCCAATCGAGTTGAAGTTGAGGAGACCGAAGACCCGCAGCGCCGAGGCCGGCCCCTGCACTTCGGAAAACTGCCCCTTGCGCATGGCCACATCCAGGCTGCCGGAGAATCGTTTCAGGCCGAACCAGGCCGGCGAGCCCGGCCAGTTGCCATCGACCTCCAGGCGAAAGCTGGCGCTGCTGGCGGTCGGTGCATAACCCCAGGCGATCAGCACATCAGCCAGATCCGCGCCGCCCAGGCGGCCGCTGTACCAGCTCCGGCTGGCCCCCGGGGTGCCCTGCCAGCCGCCCTGGCCGCTGAGCTGCAGGCCCTTGAGGTTGAGATCGAGGTCGCTGAACTTCACCCCATCCCCGCTCGGACGAATCTTCAGCGACCAGGCACCAAGGGCCTCGATACCCTGATAAACCGTGGCGATACGCAGGTCGATCGCCGGGATCTGACGCGGATCGACGCCGGCCAGCGGGTCGGGCTTGTCCACCGCCACACTGGTTTCTGGCTTGGGTTCGGCCGCAGGCAGACGCAGGTAGTCGAGGTTGAGGGCAATCGGCACCGCGGTATCATCCGCCACATCGATCCGGCCCTTGATCCGCTCACTGTCCAGGTTCACCGCCCAGCTCTGGGCGACCCGCTGCAAACGCAGTGCAAGCGCCTCCAGCTCGGTACCAAAACCGCTGAAGCGGCCAATCTGCAGCTGCGCATCGCTGAACAGCTGCTGCGCGCTCTCGCTCGGCATGCGCTTGTAGGGTTGCAACACCGCCTGCCAGGCGTCCCAGTCCAGCTCCGCGACCCGGCCGCGCAAACGCACGCCCTTGCCTCCCGGAAGGCTCGCCGGGCCGTCCGCCAGGCGCAATTCGCCGCGCCCTGCGCCGAACTGCCCGAGCGGCGCAGCGAAAGACAGACTGGCCAGCTCGGCATAATCCAGCCAGTAGCGGCGCTCGGGGCCGCTCAGGGTCATCCGCCAGTCGGCGTAGCTGGTCGCGCCAGCCGCCTTGCCGAAAGGCGCGGGCAGCGCGATGGCCAGGCCCTGAAGATTGGAGTCGACCCGCAACTGGCTGTCGGCTCCATCCAGGGCCAGGCGCAAGCGGTAAGGCAGGCTGCCGCTCAGCGGCAGCGGCTGGGTCACGCCCAGCCAGGCGCTCAGCTCGGTGACGCCGACCCGGCCGGTGGCCTCGATGCGCGTCAGGGCACGGCCCGCGCGGCCTTCGGCCAGCGCCTTGCCACGCACCGCGTGGCCCAGCACCCGGGCGCGAATATCCGGCGCGCTGAGGCCGCGGGCCGTGTCGTAGCGAAAGCGCCCCTGCACCTGGCTGAGCTGCAGCAGCGGGTTGCTCAGGTTGAGTTCGGCATTGCTGCTGGCAAAATCGACCACCACTGCGGGCAGCAGCCCCTTGCGCAGCGGCAGGTCGAGCTTGAGCCTGCCGCTCAGATCACCCGCGCCGCTCCAACCGGCGAATATCTCGGCAGTGCCCAGCGGCGCGTCCTGAAGAATCTGCAGGGCATCATCGACACTGCTGCTCAGCTCGCTGTTAAGCAGCAAACGTATCGGCTGCCCGGGCAACGCCGTGGCAATCAGGGCCTGGGCATTGCTCACCCGGCTGTTGAGAATGCGCCCCTCGGCCAGCTCGACGCGCACCCCGCTGTCCTCGATATAGACTTCCCCGCGCCCTTCACGCAGCGTCGGCCAACCGGGCTGATAGGCCAGCTCGGCGTCGCGCACGGCAAAGAACAGGCTGAGGCTGCGCGCGGCATTTTCCGCCCCCTTGATCAACGACCCCTGGTACTGGAAGAAGCCCTCATCCACCCGGCCGCTACGAATCGCGCTTTTCAGCCAGGCATCCAGCTCGGGGCTCAGTCCCGGAGCCAGGCTCGGCAGGTATTTTTCGGTAAAGCGCGCATCGCCATCACGCAGGCCGACGCGCAGGTCCATATAGTCTTCGGCCTGGGGATCGCGCATCAGGCGAATCAGGAAGTCGCCGGCAATCGCCCCCTCTTCGCCCACCACCTGCAGATAGGGGCTGCGCAGGGTGAATGCCTGCTCATCGAGTTGCCAGGTCAGCCTGGCATTGGCCGTGCTGTAGTGCCAGGGCTGGGGGAACAGGGTGTCCAGGTGCAGGGAGAAGTTCTCGCTGGCCATGCGCAACTCGCCCTGGGCGAGGTCGCCGCTGATGCTGCCACTGACGTTTTCCGCCGCAGGCGAGGCCAGGTAGGCGGCAAAGCCGATGCCGTCGAGATTGGCCGAGAACTGCAGGCGGCCAGGCCCCTCGACCTGCGGCCGGTAATCGAGCTGCAGGTTGCGCACCGCGCCCTGGGGGTTGAGTTGCGCCAGCACGCCCAGGGCCTTATCCGGCAGCGGGGCCAGCGCCGCCACCAGCGGCTGCAGGGGGGCCAGGTCGAGGTGATCGGCACTGAGCAGCCATTGCTCTTGCAGCTCCACACTGCCCGCCTGCTGCCTGAGGGCCACGCGCGCCTCGCCCCAGCGCTGCTCGCCCCGGCTGAAGGCCAGGTCATCGAACAGCACCTCGGAGCCCTCGGCGGTGCGGGTGAAGTAGGCGTTCAGGCTCAGGTTGCTCAACGCCACCGACTCGCGCGGGCCATAGCCCGCCTGCAACTGCGGCGCGTGCAGGCGGCTGACGGCACGCTGCACCGCCCCCTCGGCCCAGGACAACCAGATCTCGCCGCCGGCCTGCAGGCGCTCGAGCCGCCAATCCGCCAGCAGGCTGGCCGGCACCCAGGCGGCCCAATCGCTCTGCGGCAGGCTCAGGTACAGTTCGGTCCGGGCCTCGCGCCAGCGCTCGGGCTGCATCCGGGTGCGTAACTGCAGAGCCAGCGGCTGGCCATCGGGCAGCAGCAGGCGGCCATCCAGGCGCTGACTGGCGCGGCCGTTGCGCAGCGTCAGATTGACGTAGGTCAGGGTGCGCGCCGGTTGCTCGAACGCCTGCAGGGTCACCTGGCTGTTGAGCAGCGACAGGCGTTTGACCGTCTGCAACTGGCGCAACAGCTGGGGCACGTCCAGGGGCGCGGCCGCCTCGCGCTGCGCCAGCCCCTTCAGCGCCCAGCCACCCTCGGCATCCTGCTGGACCAGCAGCTGCAGGCCGTCCAGCTCCAGACGCGCCACCCGCAGTTGCCGCGCCGCCAGGCTGGCCAGCACATCGGGCACCACCCGCACCTGATCGAGCTGCAGGACTTCCAGGCCTTCGCCGACCCGCAGGTCATGGGCAATCAGCACCGGCGCAAAGCCCTGCCAACGCCCCTCCAGGGCACCGATGCGCACCGGCATGGCCAGCGCCGCAGCGGCCTTGTCTTCCACCTCCAGGCGGTATTCGGCGGCCAGCGGCAACAGCTCCCGGCCGAGACTGACATACAGCGCCGCCAGCACCAGGCCGAGCGCACAGAGCCCCAGCGTCCAGCGCAGCAGGGCCATGATCCAGCGAGCCAATGCCTCCATTCAGCTTATACCCGACAAATCAGACGAGAATTCAGAGCAACACCACATCGTATTGCTCCTGGGAGTACATGGTCTCGACCTGAAACTTGATAGTGCGGCCGATAAAGGCCTCCAGATCGGCGACATTACCCGACTCCTCGTCGAGCAGGCGGTCGACCACCTTCTGGTTGGCCAGCACCCGGTAGCCCTCGGCCTGATAGGCCCGAGCCTCGCGCAGGATCTCGCGAAAAATCTCGTAGCAGATGGTTTCCGCGGTCTTCAGCTTGCCGCGGCCCTGACAGGCGCTGCAGGGCTCGCAGAGCACCTGCTCGATGCTTTCGCGGGTGCGCTTGCGGGTCATCTGCACCAGGCCCAGCTCGGTGATGCCGATGATATTGGTCTTGGCGTGGTCGCGCTCCAGCTGCTTTTCCAGGGTGCGCAGCACCTGGCGCTGGTGCTCCCCGTCTTCCATGTCGATAAAGTCGATGATGATGATCCCGCCCAGGTTGCGCAGGCGCAGCTGGCGGGCGATGGCGGTGGCCGCCTCCAGGTTGGTCTTGAAGATGGTCTCTTCCAGCGTACGGTGACCGACGAAGGCCCCGGTATTGACGTCGATAGTGCTCATCGCTTCGGCTGGATCGATGATCAGGTAGCCGCCGGACTTGAGCGGCACCTTGCGCTCCAGGGCGCGCTGGATCTCGTCCTCGACGCCGTACAGGTCGAAGATCGGCCGCTCGCCGGGGTAGTGCTCGAGGCGGTCGGCGATTTCCGGCATCAGCTCAGCGACGAACTGGGTGATTTTCTGGAAGGTCTCCCGCGAGTCGACGCGGATCTTCTCGATCTTCGGGTTGACCAGGTCGCGCAGGGTGCGCAGCGCCAGGGACAGGTCCTCGTAGATCACCAGCGGCGTCGGGCCGACCTTCATCTGGGTGGCGATCTGCTCCCACAGCCGGCGCAGGTAGCGGATATCGGCGAGGATCTCCTCGGCCCGGGCCCCATCGGCGGCGGTACGCAGGATAAAGCCGCCGGCTTCCTCGATGCCTTCGGCGGCCACACAGTCGGCCACCACCTGCTTGAGGCGCTCGCGCTCGGCTTCGTCCTCGATCTTCAGCGAGATGCCGACGTGAGCGGTGCGCGGCATATACACCAGGTAACGCGAGGGAATCGACAGCTGGGTGGTCAGGCGCGCGCCCTTGGTGCCGATCGGGTCCTTGGTCACCTGCACCACCAGGCTCTGGCCTTCGTGCACCAGGGCGCTGATGCTCTCCACCGCACTGCCTTCGCGGCTGGAGATTTCCGCGGCATGGATAAAGGCCGCACGCTCCAGGCCGATATCGACGAAGGCCGCCTGCATCCCCGGCAGTACGCGCACCACCTTGCCCTTGTAGATATTGCCGACGATGCCGCGCTTCTGCGTACGCTCGACGTGCACTTCCTGCAGCACGCCGTTTTCCACCAGCGCCACACGCGATTCCATCGGCGTGATATTGATCAGAATCTCTTCGCTCATGCGCTTATCTCTTCTGAAGCAAGCTGAAAGCCCGGACGGCGGCACTCGTGCCAGCCATCACCCGCGCCCCGCAACCTCTTGACTGTCAACCGGCAACGACTGCCAGCACGGAATGGCAAATTCTTCGAGCAGCTCGGCGGTTTCGCACAGGGGCAAGCCCACTACCGCCGAATAACTGCCCTGCAACTGGCTGACGAACACCGCCGCCAGCCCCTGGATCGCATAACTGCCGGCCTTGTCCTGCGGCTCGCCGCTGGCCCAGTAGGCCGCGATCTCCTCGGCCCGCAATGGCCGAAAGCTGACCTGACTGCTGACCACCCGCACGGCCACCCGCGCCGGACTGGCCAGGGCCACGGCTGTAAGCACCTGATGCATACGCCCGGACAGGGCCATCAGGGTCGCCCGGGCCTCTGCCGCATCGGCGGGCTTGCCCAGAATACGCCCATCCAGCACCACGGCCGTATCGGCACCGAGCACCACGGCATCCTGCGGCCGGCTCAACGCCGCCAGGCCGGCCTGCGCTTTCGCCCGGGCCAGACGCTCTACATAGGCGACTGGCAGCTCATCTGGCAATGGATTTTCATCAATAGGAACGATTTGGCTGAGAAAGGGCACGCCAATCTGCGTCAACAATTCACGTCGACGCGGCGAACCGGATGCCAGATAGAGCGTGGCCATGCAGACTTCTCCCTGTCGGATAAGCGCAAGGCCCGCAGGCCCTGCTCAATTGACGCCAATGCGTTGCTGCAACCCACGCAGGATTGCGCAGACCCAGGGCCAGAGCAACGCACTGACCAGTGCGGGGAATACGAACTCGAGGGTCGGCTGACGATTGCCGGTCAGCGCATGCAGCCACAGCTGCACCAGTTGCGCCAGGCCGAACACCACCAACAGCACCATGCTTTGCTGCCACATGGGGAACATGCGCAGGCGCTGATGCAGAGTCAGCACCAGAAAGGTGATCAGGGTCAGCACCAGAGCATTCTGCCCGAGCAGAGAACCATTCAGCACGTCGGCCAACAGCCCCAGGCACCAGGCCGTGGTCATTCCCACGCGATGGGGCAAGGCCAGCACCCAGAAGGTCAGAAACAGCGCCAGCCACAACGGCCGGCCCATTTCCATAAAGCGCGGCATGCTCGAAACGCTGAGCAGCAGGGCAAAGCCCAGGGTCAGCCAGACCACCCACAGATTGCTCGCCCGCGTCGATCTCATTGCTCAGCCCCCACTTCAGGAGCCGGTCCAGGAACGGGGGGCGCGACTGACGGCGCACCCGCCTGCTGCAGAATTTCCCGATCCAGGGCTTCCTGGGCCTGCGCCGACTCGGTGGCACGCTGTTCCGGCGAGCGCGGGTCGGTAAACACCAGCAGCATATAGCGGCTGCGATTGAGGCTGGCGGTGGGCATGGCGCGCACGATGGCGAATGGCTGGCCGGAATCGTGAATCACCTCGGTCACGGTGGCCACCGGATAACCCGCCGGAAAGCGCTGCCCCAGACCCGAACTGACCAGCAGATCGCCTTCCTTGACATCCGCGGTATCGGCCACGTGGCGCAGCTCCAGGCGCTCCGGGTTGCCGGTGCCGCTGGCAATCGCGCGCAGGCCGTTGCGGTTGACCTGCACCGGAATGCTGTGGGTGGTGTCGGTGAGCAGCAGCACCCGCGAACTGTAGGGCAGCACTTCCACCACCTGACCCATCAGGCCACGGGCATCCAGCACCGGCTGGCCGAGCAGCACGCCATCCTGCGCGCCCTTGTCGATCAGGATGCGATGGGTGAAAGGGTTGGGGTCGATACCGATCAGCTCGGTGGCCAGCACCTCGTCGTCGACCAGGGCGGACGAGTTGAGCAATTCGCGCAGGCGCACGTTCTGCTCGGTCAGCGCGGCAAGCTTCTGCAGGCGGCGCTGCATCATCAGCTGCTCGGCCTTGAGCCGTTCGTTCTCGGCGGCCAGCTCGCTACGCGAACTCAGGCCCTGGGTGGCCCCCTCCCACAGGGTCACCGGCAGACGGCCGAGCCAGTACACCGGCTCGACGATCAGGCCGAGCTGAGCGCGCAAGGGTTTGAGCACGGCGAAACGGGCATCCACCACCATCAGCGCAACCGCTAACACGGTGAACACCAGCAGGCGAACGCCGAGCGAAGGACCTTTGGTGAATAGCGGTTTGATGGCGAGTTCCTCGTAGCCACAAGCTTCAGGTTGCTGGCGACAAGCCAAGGCCGAGCCGGGACATATTCAGCTTGCGGCGTGTCGCCCAGGGCTTACTCGCTGGACAGCAGGTCCATGGTGTGGCGATCCATCATTTCCAGAGCCTTGCCGCCGCCACGGGCCACACAGGTCAGCGGATCTTCGGCGACGATCACCGGCAGGCCGGTTTCCTGGGCCAGCAGCTTGTCCAGGTCGCGCAGCAGCGCGCCACCGCCGGTCAGTACCAGACCACGCTCGGCGATATCCGAGGCCAGCTCCGGCGGCGACTGCTCGAGGGCACTCTTGACCGCCTGGACGATGGTGGCCAGGGATTCCTGCAGGGCTTCCAGTACTTCGTTGGAGTTGAGGGTGAAGCTGCGCGGTACGCCTTCGGCCAGGTTACGGCCACGCACGTCGACTTCACGCAGCTCGCCACCGGCGTAAGCGGTGCCGATTTCCTGCTTGATCCGTTCGGCGGTGGACTCGCCGATCAGCGAACCGTAGTTGCGCCGCACGTAGGTGATGATGGCTTCGTCGAAACGGTCGCCGCCAACCCGTACGGACTCGGCGTAAACCACGCCGTTCAGCGAGATCAGGGCAATTTCGGTGGTACCGCCGCCGATATCGACGACCATCGAACCGCGGGCTTCTTCAACCGGCAGGCCGGCACCGATGGCGGCGGCCATCGGCTCTTCGATCAGGAACACTTCACGGGCACCGGCACCGAGGGCCGATTCACGGATGGCGCGACGCTCTACCTGGGTGGATTTGCAGGGTACGCAGATCAGCACGCGCGGCGACGGCTGCAGGAAGCTGTTCTCGTGAACCTTGTTGATAAAGTACTGAAGCATTTTCTCGCAGACGCTGAAGTCGGCGATGACGCCGTCCTTCATCGGGCGAATGGCGGCGATATTACCTGGGGTACGACCGAGCATGCGCTTGGCTTCGGTACCGACCGCCACCACGCTCTTCTGGTTGCCATGGGTACGGATGGCGACGACCGACGGCTCGTTCAGCACGATGCCGCGTTCGCGGACATAAATCAGGGTATTGGCAGTGCCCAGATCGATCGAAAGATCACTGGAAAACATGCCACGCAGTTTTTTGAACATGGGATAGGGACCCTAGGCAACGCGTGGGTAAAAAAGTGCGGCAAACTCTAACAACGACAGGGATTTTGAGCAAGGCACCAATATGTTAGATTGGCTGTTTTTCCGGGCTTTAAGGCCCATCATCGCGGCCTTTGACCGCCAGCTTCCACTATCCGTTCCCTGCACCTGCATGCAGGTCAACTCGTGCACATTTCCATAGGTGGCCAAGCGATTGCGCTGCCTTATAGAGGGAGAAACCTGATGGCGCTTGAACGCTCCGAAGTGGAAAAGATCGCCCATCTGGCCCGACTGGGCCTGAATGAGGCGGATATTCCGGGTACCACCGAGACGCTCAACACTATTCTCGGCCTGATCGACCAGATGCAGGCGGTCAATACCGACGGCATCGAACCCCTGGCCCACCCGCTGGAAGCCACCCAGCGCCTGCGCGCCGACCAGGTCACCGAAGTCAATCAGCGCGAGGCTTACCAGGCCATCGCCCCGGCCGTCGAGAACGGCCTGTATCTGGTTCCGAAAGTCATCGAGTAAGGGAAACCGCCTAGCCATGTATCAATTGACCCTGGCCGAGATCGCCCGCGGACTCGCCGACAAGCAATTTTCCGCCGAAGAACTGACCCGCAGCCTGCTGGCGCGCATTCAGCAACTCGACTCGCAGCTCAACAGCTTTATCAGCGTCACCGAAGATCTGGCCATCGGCCAGGCCAAGGCCGCCGACGCCCGCCGCGCGGGTGGTGAGAGCGGTGCCCTGCTCGGCGCGCCGATCGGCCACAAGGACCTGTTCTGCACCCAAGATGTGCTGACCAGCTGCGCGTCCAAGATCCTGCAAGGTTTCAAGGCCCCCTATAACGCCACCGTGGTGGAAAAACTCGCCGCCGCCGGTGCCGTGACCCTGGGCAAGCTGAACATGGACGAGTTCGCCATGGGCTCGGCCAACGAATCCAGCCACTACGGCCCCGTGAACAACCCCTGGGACCTGAGCCGCGTGCCCGGCGGCTCCAGCGGTGGTTCGGCGGCAGCGGTGGCCGCGCGCCTGCTGCCGGCCGCCACCGGCACCGACACCGGCGGTTCGATCCGCCAACCGGCGGCGCTGACCAACCTCACCGGGATCAAGCCGACCTACGGCCGCGTTTCGCGCTGGGGCATGATCGCCTACGCCTCCAGCCTCGATCAGGGCGGCCCACTGGCGCGCAGCGCCGAGGACTGCGCGCTGATGCTGCAGGCCATGGCCGGCTTCGACCCGAAAGACTCGACCTGCGTCGATCAGCCGGTGGACGACTACCTGGCCGCGCTGAGCCAGCCGCTTAACGGCCTGCGCATCGGCCTGCCGAAGGAATACTTCGGTGCCGGCCTGGATGCACGCATTGGCGAGAAGGTGATGAGCGTGGTCGAAGAGCTGAAAAAGCTCGGCGCGACCGTCAAGGACATCAGCCTGCCGAATATGCAGCACGCGATTCCCGCCTACTACGTGATCGCCCCGGCCGAAGCCAGCTCCAACCTGTCGCGCTTCGACGGCGTGCGCTTCGGTTATCGCTGCGAGAACCCGGTCAATCTGGAAGACCTGTACAAGCGCTCGCGCGGCGAAGGCTTCGGTGCCGAGGTCAAACGCCGCATCATGGTCGGCACCTATGCGCTGTCCGCCGGCTACTACGACGCTTACTACCTGAAAGCACAGAAAATCCGCCGCCTGATCAAGAACGACTTCGTCGCTGCCTTCAATGACGTCGACGTGATCCTCGGCCCGACCACGCCGAACCTGGCGTGGAAGCTCGGCGAGAAGAACAACGATCCGGTCGCCGCCTACCTGGAAGACATCTACACCATCACCGCCAACCTCGCCGGCATCCCCGGTCTGTCGATGCCTGCCGGCTTCGTCGACGGCCTGCCGGTGGGTGTGCAACTGCTCGCCCCTTACTTCCAGGAAGGCCGCCTGCTCAACGTCGCCCACCAGTACCAACAGGTTACTGACTGGCACACACAAGCTCCGGCTGGATTCTGAGGACGACACGCATGCAATGGGAAACCGTAATCGGGCTGGAAATTCACGCCCAGCTCAGCACCCAATCGAAGATCTTTTCCGCCAGCGCCATCGCCTTCGGTGCCGAGCCCAACACCCAGGCCAGCCTGGTTGACCTGGGCATGCCCGGCACATTGCCGGTGCTGAATGCCGAGGCCGTGCGCATGGCCTGCAAATTCGGTCTGGCCATCGATGCCGAAATCGCCGGCAAGAACGTCTTCGCCCGCAAGAACTACTTCTACCCGGACCTGCCCAAGGGCTACCAGACCAGCCAGATGGACGACCCCATCGTCGGCAAGGGCTTCCTCGACATCACCCTGGAAGACGGCAGCCAGAAGCGCATCGGCATTACTCGCGCGCACCTGGAAGAAGACGCAGGCAAGAGCCTGCACGAAGACTTCCACGGCATGAGCGGCATCGACCTCAACCGTGCCGGCACGCCGCTGCTGGAAATCGTCTCCGAGCCGGACATCCGCTCGGCCAAGGAAGCCGTGGCCTACGTCAAGGCGATCCACGCCCTGGTGCGCTACCTCGGCATCTGCGACGGCAACATGGCCGAAGGCTCGCTGCGCTGCGACTGCAACGTTTCGGTACGCCCCAAGGGCCAGGCCGAGTTCGGCACCCGCGCCGAGATCAAGAACGTCAACTCGTTCCGCTTTATCGAAAAGGCCATCAACCATGAGGTTCAGCGGCAGATCGAACTGATCGAGGACGGCGGCAAGGTGGTGCAGGAAACCCGCCTGTACGACCCGAACAAGGATCAGACGCGCTCCATGCGCAGCAAGGAAGAAGCCAACGACTACCGTTACTTCCCCTGCCCGGACCTGCTGCCGGTGGTGATCGAACAGAGTTTCCTCGACGAAGTACGCGCCACCCTGCCGGAGCTACCGGTACAGAAACGCGCACGCTTCGAAGCCGAGTTCGGCCTGAGCGCCTACGACGCCGACGTATTGGCCGCCAGCCGTGAACTGGCCGACTACTTCGAAGCGGTCAACGCTGTCTGTGGCGATGCCAAGCTGGCCG
Source organism: Pseudomonas sp. EA_105y_Pfl2_R69 (assembly GCF_963970915.1). NCBI lineage: Bacteria > Pseudomonadati > Pseudomonadota > Gammaproteobacteria > Pseudomonadales > Pseudomonadaceae > Pseudomonas > Pseudomonas sp. EA_105y_Pfl2_R69. The sequence continues at coordinate 763,203 of NZ_CAXAOO010000001.1, read as the reverse complement.
CCAACTGGGTGATGGGCGAGCTGTCCAGCCTGCTCAACAAGGACAACCTGGACATCGAGCAGTCGCCAGTTTCCGCCGCGCAACTGGGCGGGATGATCCAGCGCATCAAGGACAACACCATCAGCGGCAAGATCGCCAAGATGGTCTTCGAGGCCCTGGCTGCCGGCGAAGGCGCCACGGCCGACGAAGTGATCGAGAACAAGGGCCTCAAGCAGGTCACCGACTCCGGTGCCATCGAAGCCATGCTCGACGAGGTGCTGGCGGCCAACGCCGAGCAGGTCGAGCAATACCGGGCCAGCGACGAAGCCAAGCGCGGCAAGATGTTCGGCTTCTTCGTCGGCCAGGCCATGAAGGCCTCGAAAGGCAAGGCCAACCCCGGCCAGGTGAACGAACTGCTGAAGAAAAAGCTCGAAGGGTAAACCGCATACGCTGGCCCGGCGAACACCGGCCAGAATGACTCGCGATAATGACGCCGGGCTTGCCCGGCGTCTGTCCCTCTGGAGGAGCTGACCGATGTTCACTCGTAGCCCGGATGCAATCCGGGAACAACCGGCCCCGCGAATGACAGCCGGGCTGCGGACCGCCACACGGTTCCGTAACGGCCTGATCCTTGGCGCACTGGCCTTGCTTGCTGGCTGCACCAGCCAGAGCCTCTACCCCGGCGGCTACAGCGCCGAAGGCAAGGCCTCCTACTACGGGGCCCGTCACCATGGCAAGAAAACCGCTAGCGGCGAGCGCTTCGACCAGCACGCCATGACCGCCGCCCATCGCAGCCTGCCCTTTGGCACCCGGGTGCGGGTGACCAACCTGCACAACGACACACAGGTGGTGGTGCGCATCAACGACCGCGGCCCCTTTGTCAGGGGGCGGATTATCGACCTGTCGCACAAGGCCGCCGAGCGCCTCGACATGCTGCGCGCCGGCGTGGTGCCGGTGCGGGTACAGCAACTGGCGGACTGAACCGGCGCTGGCCGAGCATCACCAGGCCGCCCCGGCATAGCGCCCACGACATCACCTCCACGCCTGCCGCCGAAGCCGAAGCCGAAGCCGAAGCCGAAGCCGAAGCCCCAGAGTTTCAGGGCTGCAGCGTCCGCACGGCAAACGCAGACACAAATAAAGCTGCAGCCCCACTGGCAGCCCAACTCGGGATGATTAAACTAGCGCCACTTTTCTGGAGCCCCTTGCAATGACCCTGATGACCTTTGTCTACCTGATCGCCGGCCTGGTGCTGCTGGTCGCCGGCGCTGAAGTGCTGGTGCGCGGCGCGGCCAAGCTGGCCGCCCAGTTCGGCATTCCGCCGCTGATTATCGGCCTGACCGTGGTGGCCTTCGGCACCAGCGCCCCGGAAACCGCCGTCAGCGTACAGGCGGCCTATAACGGCAGTGGCGACCTGGCGATTGGCAACGTGATCGGCAGCAATATCGCCAACGTACTGCTGGTCCTGGGCATGACCGCCCTGGTCGCGCCGCTGATCGTCTCGCGCCAGTTGATTCGTCTCGATGTGCCGATCATGATCGGGGCCAGCCTGGTGGTCTACGCCCTGGCCTGGGACGGCAGCCTCAGCCGCCTCGAGGGAGCGTTGCTGTTTGCCGGAGTGGTCAGCTATACCGCCTTCCTGATTATCAGCTCGCGCCGCGAGCAGACGGTCGCCGCCGAGGATGATGAATTCGTCAAGGAGTTCGGCCTCGATCAGCCGGCCAAGCCCCATGCCTGGGCGATCAACCTGGGCCTGCTGATCGCCGGCCTGGTGCTGCTGGTGGTGGGTTCCAATTTCCTGGTCGAAGGCGCGGTCAGCCTGGCCCGCGCCCTCGGCCTGTCGGAACTGGTGATCGGCCTGACCGTGATCGCCATCGGCACCTCGCTGCCGGAACTGGCCACCTCGATCATTGCCGCCTTCAAGGGCGAGCGTGATATCGCTGTGGGCAATATCGTCGGCAGCAATATCTTCAACCTGCTCTGCGTGCTGGGCCTGGCCTCGCTGACCTCACCACAGGCGATCAACGTCGCGACCAACGCCCTGGCCTTCGACTTCCCGGTAATGATCGCTGTGTGCGTGGCCTGCTTGCCGATCTTCTTTTCCGGCTACCGCATCAACCGCTGGGAAGGCCTGCTGTTCCTCGCCTACTACGTGGCCTATACGGTTTACCTGGTGCTGTCGTCGACCGGCCGCCCCTTCGCCGAAGTGTTTGGCGAGGCCATGCTCGGCTACGTGCTGCCGCTGACCGCGGTGACCCTGGTGGTCATTGCCGGGCGTGCCTGGCACAGGCAGCGTGGCCAGGAGGTTTAACCGATGAGCGATAGCCGTGAACAAGGCCTCAAGGTGCGCCGCGAGGTGATGGGCGATGCCTTCGTCGACCGCGCCCTGGGCAACGCCAGCGACTTTACCCAGCCGCTGCAGGATTTCGTCAACGAGCATGCCTGGGGCGGCGTCTGGACCCGCGAAGGCCTGGACCGCAAGACCCGCAGCCTGATCACCCTCTCGGCCCTGACTGCACTGAAATGCCCGCAGGAACTCAAGGGCCACGTGCGCGGCGCACTGAACAATGGCTGCACGGTGGCGGAGATCCGCGAAACCCTGCTGCACTGCGCGGTGTATGCCGGCGTGCCGGCGGCCATCGACGCCTTCCGTGCGGCGCAGGAAGTGATCGACGAATATCAGCAAGCCTAAGCCATAAAAAAGCCGACGCGAACGTCGGCTTTTTTATGGCTGCGTATTGTGCCGTCGTACTAGAGCCACCCCACCCACTGCAGCAACAAGAGCCCCAGATTGGTGGTAATCACCGAGGCCAACGTACTGATAACGATAATCGCCGAGGCCAATTGATAATTGCCCCCTACCGCCTTGGCCATGACAAAGCTGGCTGCCGCTGTTGGGCTGACAAAGTAGAGAAACAGGATGCCAAGGTCTGCACCGCGAAACCCACACAACCCCGCCCCCAGTGTGGCCAGCACGGGCAACCAGAGCACTTTCATCAGACTCGAACTGATAGCCATCCCAGTGCCCTGGCGCAAGGAATCCAGAGTCAGCGTGGCACCTATGCAGATCAGTGCCAACGGCAGGCTCATCTGGGCAAAATAGCCTGCCGAGGTCAGCAGCCAGGCGGGCAGCGGTATCTGCCAGGCCGCGAATGGAATCGCCGCCAGCACCCCGATAATCAAGGGATTGCTGACGATGCTCTTGCCTACACTCCAGACATCGGCTTTTGCCTGTGGGCTGTAGATCGCCAGGATAATCGCCGACAGAATGTTGTAGCTGAGGATCACCACACCGCCAAGCACCGCACCGACTGACAGCCCATAATCGCCGTATATGCTGGTGGCCAGCGCCAGACCAACAATGCCGTTATTGCCGCGAAACGCGCCCTGGGTGTAGATGCCTCGGTCAGCCTTGGGACAACGCCAGACCGACCAAGCCCAGGCCAGCAGGAAACAACCCAGGGTAGCCAGCACAAAATACAGCAGTAGCGCCGGCTGCAGCGCCGCGCTCAGGTCCGCCTTGATTATCCCGAGAAACAGTAGCGTGGGCAGCGTGCCGCGAAACACCAGGGTCGACGCGGTATTGATAAAAGCCACATCGACCAACCCCAGGCGTTTGAGCACCACACCGAGAAACAGCATGGAGAACACTGGAGCCGTGACGCTGATGGTTTGCTGAACGACGGCGAGCATAACGGCCCCTGCCAAGCGATTTACTTAGGGGGCTAATAATAGCAAGGCTATTTACAGGAAAGCTTTCAGCACCCTTCCACCCGTGAGAAATAGCCCCTAGCGACCCTCAGCGACGCACCGGGCGCTTCTGCAATTTGCGCTGCAGGGTACGCCGGTGCATGCCCAGGGCGCGGGCGGTGGCGGAGATGTTGCCTTCGTGCTCGGCCAGCACGCGCTGGATATGCTCCCACTGCAGGCGGTCCACCGACATCGGGTTTTCCGGCACCAGGGTGTCCAGGTCGGCATGTTGGGTCAGCAGCGCGGCCAGCACATCGTCGGCATCGGCCGGTTTGCACAGGTAGTTGCAGGCCCCGCGCTTGATCGCCTCCACCGCGGTGGCGATGCTCGAGTAACCGGTGAGGATCACCACGCGCATCTCGGCATCCAGCTCCAGCAGCTTGGGCAGCAGCACCAGGCCGGAGTCGCCTTCCATCTTCAGATCCAGTACGGCGTAGTCCGGCAGATCCTGCTCGGCCAGGGCCAGGCCCTCCTCGGCGGAGCCGGCGGTGGACACCCGCAGGCCGCGACGGCTCATGGCGCGAGCCATAACGCGGGTGAAGGTCGGGTCGTCATCGACCAGCAGCAGATGGGGTTGTTCTTCGCCTTCGAACAGCACTTCGTCGCTCATTCGGGTAATTCCTTAGGCTCGGCCATAGGCGCGCGGCAACTTCAGCTCGGTCAGCGTGCCGCCCTCTTCGTGGTTATACAGTTTAACCGTGCCGCCGGCACGGGTGACGCTGGCCTGACTAAGAAACAGGCCCAGGCCGAAACCCTTGCCCTTGGTGGTGAAAAACGGCCGCCCCAGCTGCTCGGCAATCGCCAGCGGCACGCCCGCGCCGAAGTCGCGGATGCTCAGGCGCAGCCATTGGTGGTCCCAGTCCAGACGGATATCCAGGTTGTCCGGGCAGGCGTCGGCGGCGTTGTTCAGCAGGTTGAGCAGCGCCTGGGTCAGGTCGGCCGGTGGCATCATCCGTGGCACCGCGCCACGCCCCAGGCATTGGTAGCGGTAGCTGGCCTCGGGACGCATCAGGTGCCAGCGATTGAGGGCCGCTTCCAGCCACTCCCCAGCGGACAGCTCGATCACCGCCTGACGTCGGTCCGCCTCGGCGGCGCGCACCAGGTGTTGCAGGGTTTCCTTGCACAGTTTGACCTGCTCCTGCAGCACCGCCAGGTCCTCCTGCAGGGTCGGCTCCTGATGTTCGCGGCGCAGCTCCTTGATCAGCACGCTCATGGTCGCCAGCGGCGTGCCCAGCTCGTGGGCGGCACCGGCGGCCTGGGTCGCTACGGCGAGCAACTGCTGATCGCGCAGCCCCTCCTCACGGCGCTCGGCGCGCAACTCTTCCTGATGGCGCAGCTCTTCGGCCATCTTGGCGACGAAGAAGGTGATCAAGCCGGCGGCCAGGGCAAAGCTCAGCCACATACCGTAGATCAGCAGGCTTTCCCGCGGCCCTGGCGGCAGGTCCAGGGGGTGCGACCAGACCAGCAGAAAGGTATAGCCGGCCAGCGCCAGGCCGGACAGGGTGATGGTGTAAAGCCAGGGTAGAGTCGCCGCGGCGATGGTCAGCGGCACCAGGTAATAGGAGACGAAGGGGTTGGTCGAACCGCCCGAGTAGTACAGCAGCACGCTGTGGATCACCAGGTCGCAGCCCAGTTGCACCGCGTACTCCTGCTCGGTCACCGGCCAGGGACCGCGCAGACGCAGGGCGGTCAGCAGGCACAGCACCAGCGACACCGCCAGGGTGACGCTCAACTCCTGCCAGGGCAACGGCAGCGCCCCGGACTTGTAAGCCAGGCCCACGGAGCCGGCCTGGGCGGCCAGCACCAGAATACGGATCAGGGTCAGGCGCCAGAGATTTTGCCGACTGGCCGACAGCAACTGCACGGGTGCGAGCATGGGCTCTCCAAAAAATGCTCGGTCAACGAGCGGCAGGAGTATAACCAAGCCACTGTGCCCCCAGCTGCGGCAACACGCCGCAGCTGGGTGGCTGGCGCATGCCGGCAGTGTAGCGCGCAGCGAATAACCCAGGTCACGACGCCGGATGCCGGTGCCCACGGCGCACCCTAGGGGCGTGGCCCGGCGAGCCTGGTAATGAACCGGATTTAACCCGAATAGTCGAACGGCTACGTCTACCCTCTGGAAAGCCGCGCATAACCCATGCGCCCATCACATTAAGGAATCGTCATGCTGCCATTGTCCCGCCTCGCCGCCGCCCTGCTGCTCAGCGCCACCGCCCTGTCGAGCGCCAGCGCCATGGCCGAAGAAGCGCGTTACAACCAGGTTTCCCTGCGCGCCGAGGTCAATCAGGAAATCGCCCACGACCTGATGCACGTCACCCTCTACAGCGAAGCCCAGGACAGCGATCCCGCCGCCCTCGCCGCGCAAATCAGCAAGACCCTCAACGCCAGCATCGCCCAGGCGCGCAAGGTCAAAGGCATCAGCGTTGCCTCCGGCAGCCGTAACAGCTACCCGGTCTACGACGACAAGGGGCAGAAAATCACCGCCTGGCGCGAGCGCGCAGAGCTGCGCCTGGAAAGCGCCGACTTCAGCGCCCTGTCCAAGCTCACCGGGGATATGCTGCAAACCCTGAAGATGGGCGGCATGAGCTTCAGTATCGCCGACGACACCCGCAAGACCCACGAAGATGCCCTGCTCAAGGATGCCGTGGCCGCGTTCAAAGCCCGCGCCCAGCTGGCGACTGAAGCGCTGGGTGGCAGCGGTTACAAGCTGGTCAGCCTGAACCTCAACAGCGGCGGTTTCCAGCGCCCCATGCCGATGCGCATGGAAGCGATGAAAGGCGCTGCGATGATGGATGCGCCGGTGACACCGGAGATCGAAGCAGGCACCAGCCAGGTCAACATCAACGCCGACGGGGTGATTGAAGTGCAGATGCCGTGAAAACTGCTACAAACAGAAGCAGCGCCGTTATCAGACGATAGCGGCGCTTCGCCATGTTTTCCCCGCATATTTATAGAAATGCGACAACAACATACAGCTGCATCGCCATTCCCGCCCCCACTGCGACATGCCCCTTGCCTACGGCATACGCCCTGCATAGTTTCTCCCAAGGTCTCCACAAGAGGCCCCTCAGGATCACAACCACAATAACCATGAGGTCACTATGCGTAAAAACGCCGTCATCCAGGCTTTACTCGCCGCTGGGCTGATCGCCAGCACCCCGCTCGCCAGCGCCGCCGGCAATCTGGTGTTCTGCTCCGAGGGCAGCCCCGCCGGGTTCGACCCTGGCCTGTACACCACCGGCACCGACTTCGATGCTGCAGCGGAAACCGTGTTCAACCGCCTGAGTCAGTTCGAGCGTGGCGGCACCGCGGTGATCCCTGGCCTGGCCGAGAAGTGGGACATCAGTGAAGACGGTCTGAGCTACACCTTTCACCTGCGCCCGAACGTGAAGTTTCATACCACCGAATACTTCAAGCCGAGCCGCACTTTTAACGCCGATGACGTGCTGTTCACCTTCCAACGCATGCTCGATAAAGAGCATCCGTTCCGCAAAGCCTACCCGTCGGAATTTCCCTACTTCACCGACATGGGCATGGACGCGAATATCGCCAAGATCGAAAAACTCGACGACATGACCGTCAAGTTCAGCCTCAACGAAGTCGACGCCGCCTTTATCCAGAACCTGGCGATGAGCTTCGCCTCGATCCAGTCCGCCGAATACGCCGATAGCCTGCTCAAGGCCGGCAAGGCCGCCGACATCAACCAGAAGCCCATCGGTACTGGACCGTTCGTGTTCAACCGCTACCAGAAAGACGCGGTAATCCGCTTCAAGGGCAACAAGGAATACTGGCAGCCGGATGAGGTGAAGATCGACAACCTGATCTTCGCCATCAACACCGACGCCTCGGTACGCATGCAGAAGCTCAAGGCCGGCGAATGCCAGGTCACCCTGTTCCCACGCCCGGCGGATCTGGACTCGCTGAAGAAAGACCCGAATCTGGATATGCCCGAACAGGCCGGGTTTAACGTCGGCTATATCGCCTACAACGTCACCCACCCGCCGTTCGACCAGCTCGAAGTGCGCCAGGCGCTGGACATGGCGGTGAACAAGCAGGGCATCATCGACGCGGTGTACCAGAGCGCCGGCCAGCTGGCGGTCAACGGCATGCCGCCGACCCAGTGGTCCTATGACGACAGCATCGAGGACCCCGCCTACGACCCGGAAAAGGCCAAGGCGCTGCTCAAGGCCGCCGGCGTCAAGGAAGGCACCGAGATCACCCTGTGGGCCATGCCGGTGCAACGCCCGTACAACCCCAACGCCAAGCTGATGGCCGAAATGCTGCAAAGCGACTGGGCCAAGGTCGGCATCAAGGCCAAGATCGTCAGCTACGAATGGGGCGAATACCTCAAGCGTGCCAAGGCCGGCGAACACGACGCCATGCTGATCGGCTGGAGCGGCGACAACGGTGACCCGGACAACTGGCTGGGCACCCTGTATGGCTGCGACGCGGTGGACGGCAACAACTTCTCCAAGTGGTGCGATGCCGACTACGACAAGCTGGTCAAGGCCGCCAAGCGGGTCACCGACACCGCCGAACGCAGCGAGCTATACAAGCAGGCTCAGGTGATCCTCAAGCGTGAAGTACCGATCACCCCGATCGCCCACTCCACGGTCTACCAACCGATGAGCAAGAAGGTTGTGGACTTCAAGATCAGCCCCTTCGCGCTGAACTCCTTCTACGGTGTCGGCGTCAAGTAACAGCGTTCCTCAACATGCTGGCGAGGGGTGTATCCGACCACTGCCAGCCGGACAACGGCGGCCTACCCGGCCGCCGCGTGTTTGCTCCGTATAACCCGAGGAGTGCCCTGATGCCTGAACCTTTCCGGCCCCACCCCAGCGGATGCCGCGCCATAGCCGGCAACGCCCGGCCTGCAGCGCGCGCGCTCGACCGGCGCACTGTTGCCGTGCCATCCGCCACCGCACAACAGCGTCCGGCCACGCAGCCCGACGCACGCTCACCTTTTCTGGAGCACTGACCCCGATGCTGTCTTTTATTGCCAGACGCCTGGGGCTGTTGATCCCCACCTTTTTCGGCGTCACCCTGCTGACCTTCGCGCTGATCCGCATGATCCCCGGTGACCCGGTGGAAGTGATGATGGGCGAGCGCCAGGTCGACCCGGTGATGCACGCCCAGGCAATGGAGCGCCTGGGCCTGAACAAGCCACTCTATGCCCAGTATTTCGACTATATCGGCCAATTGGCTCAGGGCAACCTGGGTGAGTCACTGCGCACCCGCGAAAGCGTTTGGCGCGAGTTCCTCACCCTGTTCCCCGCCACCCTGGAACTGGCCCTGGCGGCCCTGCTGTTCGCCGGCACGCTCGGTCTGATCGCCGGAGTGATTGCCGCACTGAAACGCGGCTCGCTGTTCGACCACGGCGTCATGGGCATCTCGCTGGCCGGCTACTCCATGCCGATCTTCTGGTGGGGCCTGCTGCTGATTATGTTTTTCTCGGTATGGCTGGGCTGGACCCCCGTTTCCGGGCGCATCGACCTGCTCTACGACATCCCGCCGGTCACCGGTTTTATGCTGATCGACACCCTGCTGGCGGACGAACCGGGGGCCTTTGTCGACGCCCTGCGCCACCTGATTTTGCCGGCCATCGTGCTCGGCACCATTCCCCTCGCGGTCATCGCGCGGATGACCCGCTCGGCGATGCTTGAAGTGCTGCGCGAGGACTATGTACGCACCGCCCGCGCCAAGGGCCTGTCGCCGGCCCGCGTGGTGTTCGTCCATGGCCTGCGCAATGCACTGATCCCGGTGCTCACGGTGTTCGGCCTGCAGGTCGGCGCGCTGCTGGCCGGCGCGGTGCTGACCGAAACCATCTTCTCCTGGCCGGGCATCGGCAAATGGCTGATCGAGTCGATCGGCGCGCGTGACTACCCGGTGGTGCAGAACGGCATTTTGCTGATCGCCTGCCTGGTGATCCTGGTCAACTTCGTGGTGGACATCCTCTACGGCCTGGCCAACCCACGCATTCGCCATCAGCGCTAAGGAACACACCATGCATAGCCGCATTGTTTCCGTAGGGTGGATGACGCTTCACTCATCCACCATCGCAACGCCCAAACGGTGGATGAAAAAAGCGTCATCCACCCTACACAGGCCCACTCTGGAAGCTCGCCCATGACGACCACCACTGTAGACCAGAGCCTGTTCTACCCCTCGCCGCTCAAGGAGTTCTGGCAGGCCTTCGCCCATAACAAGGGCGCAGTTGCCGGGCTGGCGTTCATGATCCTGTTGGTGATCTGCGCGCTGTTTGCGCCCTGGCTCGCCCCACACGACCCCAGCGAGCAATACCGCGAATTCCTGCTGACCCCGCCGGCCTGGCTGGAAGGCGGCCAGTGGCAGTTCCTGCTCGGCACCGATGAGGTCGGGCGCGACCTGCTCTCGCGCCTGATCCATGGCGCGCGGCTGTCGCTGCTGATCGGCCTGGCCTCGGTGCTGCTGTCGCTGATCCCCGGCATTCTTCTGGGGCTGGTCGCCGGCTTCTTTCCGCGCCTGCTCGGGCCGTCGATCATGCGCCTGATGGACATCATGCTGGCCCTGCCCTCGCTGCTGCTGGCGGTGGCCATCGTCGCCATCCTCGGCCCAGGGCTGATCAACACCATCTTCGCCATCGCCATCGTCTCGCTGCCGTCCTACGTGCGCCTGACCCGCGCTGCGGTGATGGGCGAGCTGAACCGCGATTACGTCACCGCTGCACGCCTGGCTGGTGCCAGCCTGCCACGGCTGATGTTTATCACCGTGCTGCCCAACTGCATGGCACCGCTGATCGTGCAGGCCACCCTGAGCTTTTCCTCGGCGATTCTCGATGCCGCCGCCCTGGGCTTTCTCGGCCTCGGCGTGCAACCGCCGACCCCCGAGTGGGGCACCATGCTGGCCTCGGCGCGCGACTATATCGAACGCGCCTGGTGGGTGGTGACCCTGCCGGGCCTGACCATTCTGCTCAGCGTGCTGGCAATCAATCTGATGGGCGACGGGCTGCGCGATGCACTCGACCCGAAACTCAAGAACGCCGCCTGAGGAGGCTCGCATGCACAACGCAACCTCGGTGCGCACGGCGCACCCTACCCCGCCGCGCCGCGCGCATCACATGGTCGCAACGCTCCGCAGGGTGACGCGGGGCCGCCTAGGCCGTGCGCACCCCATCCACGCGGAGCGCCGCCCATGAGCCTGCTCGATATCAAAAACCTCAGCGTGCGTTTCGGTGATGCCACTGCCATCCCGGTGGTCGACGGCCTCGACCTCAGTGTCGACAAGGGCGAGGTGCTGGCCATAGTCGGCGAATCCGGCTCCGGCAAATCGGTGACCATGATGGCGCTGATGGGCCTGATCGACGCCCCCGGCATCGTCAGCGCCGACAGCCTGCTGTTCGACGGCACCGATATGCTGCGACTCAAGGGCCGCCAGCGCCGGCATATCGTCGGCAAGGACCTGTCGATGGTCTTTCAGGACCCGATGACCGCGCTCAATCCCAGCTTTACCGTGGGCTTCCAGATCGAGGAAGTGCTGCGCCAGCACCTCGGCCTCAAGGGCCAGGCCGCCCGCCAGCGCGCCTTGCAGCTGCTCGAGCGGGTGGAGATCCCCGCCGCCGCCAGCCGCCTGAATGCCTACCCGCATCAGCTCTCCGGCGGCATGAGCCAACGGGTGGCGATTGCCATGGCGATCGCCGCCGAGCCCAAACTGCTGATCGCCGACGAACCCACCACGGCCCTGGATGTGACCATTCAGGCGCAGATCATGGACCTGCTGGTGGGCCTGCAACGCGAACAGAACATGGGCCTGGTGCTGATCACCCATGACCTCGCCGTGGTGGCCGAAACCGCGCAACGGGTCTGCGTGATGTATGCCGGCCAGGCGGTGGAAATCGGCAGCGTGCCGCAGCTGTTCAATGCGCCAACGCATCCTTACACCGAAGCACTGCTCAAGGCGATCCCCGAGCACAGCCAGGGCCAGCGCCGTCTGGCCACCCTGCCCGGCATCGTCCCGGGCCGCTACGACCGCCCGACCGGCTGCCTGTTATCGCCGCGCTGCCCCTACGCCCAGGCCCATTGCCGTGAGCAACGGCCGAGCCTGGATGCCCATGAACGTGGCGCGGCGCGCTGCTTCTATCCGCTCAACCTGACTGCGGAGGTGGCCTGATGAGCGCCGTCCTGACTGCCCGCGACCTCACCCGCCACTACGCAATCTCCCGCGGCCTGTTCCAGCCCGCCGCCCAGGTACAGGCGCTCAATGGCGTGTCCTTTGAATTACAGGCGGGCAAGACCCTGGCGGTGGTCGGCGAGTCCGGCTGCGGCAAGTCCACCCTGGCCCGCGCCCTGACCCTGATTGAGCAGCCCAGTTCGGGCTCGCTGCAGATCGCCGGGCAGGAAGTGGCCGGGGCCAACAAGGCCCAGCGCAAACAGCTGCGCCGCGATGTGCAGATGGTCTTTCAGAACCCCTACGCCTCCCTCAACCCGCGGCAGAAGGTCGGCGACCAGCTGGGCGAACCGCTGCTGATCAACACCGATCTGTCGCGTCTGGAACGCCGCGAGCGGGTGCAGGCGATGATGCAGCAGGTGGGCCTGCGCCCCGAGCACTACCAGCGCTACCCGCATATGTTCTCCGGCGGCCAGCGCCAGCGCATCGCCCTGGCCCGGGCGATGATGCTGCAACCCAAGGTGCTGGTGGCGGACGAGCCGACCTCAGCGCTGGACGTGTCGATCCAGGCCCAGGTGCTCAACCTGTTTATGGACCTGCAGGAGCAGTTCGACACCGGCTATGTATTTATCTCGCACAACCTCTCGGTGGTGCGCCACGTTGCCGACGAGGTGCTGGTGATGTACCTCGGCCGCCCGGCGGAAATGGGCCCCAGCGAGCTGATCTACAACCGCCCGCTGCACCCCTACACCCAGGCGCTGCTGTCGGCGACGCCGACCATTCACCCCGACCCGAGCAAACCGAAGATCAAGCTCAGCGGCGAGCTGCCCAACCCGCTGTCGCCGCCCAGCGGTTGCGCTTTCCACCAACGCTGTCCCCATGCGACCGAGCGCTGCAAGGTGGAACAGCCGCTACTGCGCCTGCTCGATGCGCGGCAGGTGGCTTGCCACCATGCGGAGACAATCAACCGCTGAATGGCACCTGGTGTCACCTTCGTAGGAGCGGCGGGGCCAAGGTCAACGCCCAAAGAACCGGTAGAACTCGCGCAGCTCGGCCTGGGCATCGCTGACGCTGACCGGGGTAAAGCGCACCTCCTGGTGCGCCGGGCATTGTGCCAGGCGGCTCTGGTCCAGCGGGTGCAGCCAGCCCAGCAGCGGGTAGCCGCCCATGGTCTGGTGATCGGCCTGGAGAATGATCGGCTGACCATCCGGCGGTACCTGAATGGCCCCACGGCCGACACCCAGGGACCATTGCCGCGCAGGCACCTGCAGCGGCTCGCCCAGCAGCCGCGCGCCCATCCGGTCGGAGTGCGGGCTGAGCTGCCAGGCCCGGGCGAAAAAGCCCTGCAACTGATCCTCGTCGAAGCTCGCCGCATCACCACCGGTAATCACCCGCAGCAGGGGCATGCCGCGATAGTCCGGTCGATAGGGCCAGGGCACGCTGGCCGGGTGGCTGAATCCGCGGCGGCCGCCACAGGGCAGCCGATCCCCCACCTGCAGCGGCGAACCCTGGCCATCCAGGCCGCCGAGCCCCTCGCGTTGCTGAGCGCTGACGCTGCCCAGTACCGGCGCGGCGCGAAAACCGTCGGCCACCGCCAGGTAAGCGCGCTGCCCGCTGCGGGCAAAGCCCAGCTGCAGGCAGGCCCCGGCGCGCACGGGGAACCGCGACCAGCTCAGTTGTGCCCGGCCATCCAGGCTCAGCGGCAGATCCGCGCCGCATACCGCCAGCCAGGTATCGCATTCGGCCTGCAGCTCGACATCGCCCAGGGCGATTTCCAGCAGCGGCGTGCCCCAGGGGTTGTGCAGCAGGCGATTGGCCCAGGCCGCCGCATGCAGATCCAGCGCCCCGGCCGGCGACACACCGAGGTGCTGCCAGCCCTGGCGGCCGCCATCCTGCAGCAGGCTCAGCGGCCCGGCTTTCAACACGCACAAGCCCGTCACGGCTGACCGCCCTCGCTGACGAAGCTGCGCTCGTCGATCGCCCGGAATCGCACCCGGTCGCCCAGGGCCAGGGGGCATGGCGGCTCGCGGGTGGCGTCGAACAGGGTCCAGGGACAACGCCCGAGCAGGTGCCAGCCGCCGGGCGAACGCTGCGGATAGATGGCCGTCAGCCGTTCGGCGATGGCCAGGCTGCCGGCCGGCACAACCAGCCTCGGCGTGGCGCGGCGCGGCAAGACCAGACGCGGATGCAGCTCACCCAGGTAGGCGAACCCAGGGGCGAAGCCGATGGCTCCGACGCGGTATTCGGGCGCGCCATGCAGCTCGATCACCTGCTGGATATCCAGGCGACACAGGCGCGCCACCTCGGGCAGGTCTTCGCCGCTGTAACAAATGGGGATTTCGTGCAGGCGACCCGCCCGCTCGTTCAAGGGCTGCTCGAGCCAGCGCTCCAGCAGCGGCTTGAGGCGCTCGGCCAGTTGCAGGTGATCGGTGCGGCTCAGGTCGTAGTGCAGCAACAGGCTGGTCCAACCGGGTACCAGATCGGTCAGCAGCGGCCCGAGTTCGCCGCGGATACGCTCGGCCAGCAGGGCCAGGCGTTGCGCCAGGTGCGCGTCCGGCTGCTCGGCCAGCACCAGCAGCAGCGCTTCGGCACCCGCCAGCTCGAGGCGGATCATGAGGCGTCCAGCATGGCCCGCAAACGCCGCAGCACGGCCAGTGAATCGGCGTTGTCGCCATGCACGCAGAGGCTGTCGGCACGCAGCTGCAAGGGCTTGCCGTCGATATCGGCGAAGGGCTCGCCTTGGGCAATCGCCAGGCCCTGCTCGAGAATCCGCTGCGGGTCGCGATGCACCGCCCCGGACAAACGCCGCGGGGCCAGCTGCCCATCGGCCAGGTAGGCGCGGTCGGCGAAGGCTTCAAACAGCAGCGGCACATCGGCTTCATCGGCCAGGCGCAGCTCGCGGGTGTTGTCGGTCAGGGCCAGGGTCATCAGCGGCAGGCCCTGGCGATAACTGGCGCAGGCCTCCAGCACCGCCGCGAACAGGGCATCGTCGCGCACCAGGTCGTTGTACAGAGCGCCATGGGGTTTGACATAGGCCAGGCGGCTACCGGCGGCGCGGCAGAAGGCATCCAGCGCGCCGACCTGGTAGAGCACCAGGGCGGTCACCTCGTAGGGCGAACAGGCCATGTGCCGGCGACCGAAACCGACCATATCGGGATAGGCCGGATGCGCGCCAATGCTCACCCCATGCTGCACCGCCAGCTCGACGGTACGCAGCATGGTCATGGGGTCGGAGGCATGGAAGCCGCAGGCCAGGTTGGCCTGATCGATCAGCGGCATGGCATGGGCATCGTCACCCATGGTCCAGACGCCGAAGCTTTCGCCCATATCGCAGTTCAGCAGGATTCTTTTCATGGCCCCAAGCTTAGAGCCACAGGCGCATCGGCACCAGTCGCAGGCGCGCACTTTGTGGCCTTGGCCAGAGGGCTACAGGCCACCCCGAGATTATCCCGGGGCGACTGGCGCAAGGCTCAGTAGACATCGCGGCGATAGCGGCCCTCTTCGCGCAGTGTGCTGAGCGCAGCCGCGCCCAGCAGTTCGCGCAATACCTGGTCCACCCCGCTCGCCATGCCATCCAGACTGCCGCAGACATAGATCGCCGCGCCCTCGGCCAGCCATTCGCGCAGCTGCTCGGCGGCTTCGCGCAGACGGTCCTGCACATAGACCTTGGCGGCCTGGTCGCGGGAGAAGGCCAGGTCCAGACGCGCCAGATCGCCGCTGGCCAGCCAGCCCTGCAGTTCGTCCCGGCAATAGAAGTCATGCGCCGCATTGCGCTCGCCGAACAGCAGCCAGTTAGCCGTGTGCCCGGCGACGATCCGCGCCTTGAGCAGGCTGCGCAGCCCGGCCAGGCCGGTGCCATTGCCGATCAGGATCAGCGGGCGGTCGTCCTCGGGAGCGTGGAAGGCACTGTTACGCCGCACCCGCGCCAGCAGCTGGCCGTGCAACGCCGCCGCCTCGGTCAGCCAGCCGGAGCCCAGACCCAGCGAGCCGTCGGCCTGCCGTTCCTGACGCACGATCAGCTCCAGCTCGCCGTCGCTGGGCAAGGAGGCGACGGAATACTCGCGCGCGGCCAACGGCACCAGCGCGTCCAGCAAGGCCTGGGCATGCAGGCCGACCAGATGGCTGAACTGCTCGGGCAACTGCTTGCCGCGCAATGCCTGCTGCAGCGACTGGCTCAGGCCGTCGAGGCTGACCGTTTGGCTGCCATCCACTGCATGGGCCAGCAACCAGGCCTGTACCGTAGCGTCGCTGTGACGTGGCGGCACTTCGAGAATATCGCCGGCACTCCAGTTAGTCGGCTGTGCGGCACGCAATGCCAGCAGATAGGTCGGCGCACCCTGGCTGCCGGGGTTGAGCCGCTCGCGGCGCGTCAACGTCCACAGGCCATAGGGCATTGCACCCTGGTGCAACGGCTGGGCTCCGGTCAGCTCGCCGAGCTGGCGCTGCCAGCTGGCCAGCGCCGTGGTATCGGCGGCGTCCACCTGCACCGGTTCGAACAGGCTGTGCGCGCCCTGGCCGGCCAGCCAGTCCTGCACCCGCAGGGCAAAGCCGCAGAAATGCTGATACTGGCGATCCCCTAGGGCGAGCATGGCATAGCGCAAATGCTCGAGAGCCAGCGCCTGACCGAGCAGCTTGCGCTCGAAACCACGGGCACTGTCCGGGGCCTCACCGTCGCCAAAGGTACTGACGACGAATAGCGCCTTGTCGGCCTGGCGCAGCATCGGCTCGGTGAGCTTGGCCAAGGGCTGCACGCTGACGGCCAGGCCGGCGGCCTGCAATTGCCCGGCGGTTTGCCAGGCCAGCTGCTCGGCGAAGCCACTCTGGCTGGCAAAGCCGATCAGCCAGCCACCCGCCCGAGCGGGGATCGGTTGCAACGCAGCGCGTGCTTTAACCAGCTCGCGCTTCTTGCGCCGGCGATCGAGGTACAGCAGCCAGCCGGTGATGGCGAACAGCGGCATGCTCAGGCTGGCCAGGAACATCAGGATGCGCCCGGGCAGACCGAAGTAGCTGCCCACATGCAGGGCATAGTTGCTGGTCAGCAGTTGATCGCCAAAGGCCTGGTCACGGTAGCGCTTGTGCTGTTTCACCGCGCCGCTTTGCCCATCCAGGCTGAGCTGGTTGAAGGCGCGCTCATGAGGCGCGTCGGCGCGCATATAGAACACCGCTACCGGCTGTCCGGGCGTAGTGGGCAGGCGCAGACTGTAGCCCGCCAGCTGCGGCCCGGCGGCCTGCTGCAAACCGGCCCAGAGCGCCGCATGGTTCACCGCGGGCACGGCTCCGGCAGGCGGCCGGCCGCCGCGCTTGCGCGGCTCACCGGCGGGCTCGCTGCTAAGCAGGCCGGTCAGGCCTTCACGGTACCAGTCGTAGGACCAGTACAGCCCGGTCAGCGCCGCGCACAGGTAGAACGCCAGGCACCAGGTGCCGGCCACCGCATGCAGATCCCAGTTGAACGCACGGCCGCGCTTGGCCCAGTCCAGGGTCAGCCAGGCACGCCAGTTGAGGGCCTGACGCGGCCAACGCAGGTAGAGGCCGGAGAGGCAGAAGAAGATCAACGCCAGGGTGCTGGCGGCGGTGATCTGCTTGCCGTACTCGCCCATGGCGAGAAAACGGTGCAGCTCCAGCATCAGGTCGAAAAAGCCCTGGCCACGCGCCTCGCCGAGCAGCTCGCCGCTATAGGGATCGAAATAGCGCGCCTCGCCGCGGCGCTCCCCCGCCGGCGGGGCGAACATCGCCCGCCCGGCGCGGTCGGCCGCCGCCTCGACGTTCAGACGCACCACCCGCTGCTGGCTGGCCGCCTCGATACGCGGCACCAGCACGTCAGGCGTCAGCACCCCGCCGTCCTGCACGGCGACCTGCAACACCTCGGGATTGAGCGCGCGCAGCAATTCGTCCTGAAACGAATACGCCGCGCCGGTCACGCCCATCAGCGCCAGCACCAGACCCGCGCTGATACCGAGCAACCAGTGCAGTTGAAAGAGGATTTTCTTGAACACGAAGGGGCACCTGACAGAAGCGACGACCACCGCGGTCGTCACCGCGACGCAATTCTATTTGAGAAACGCTTGCATTTAATAATGCAAACCACGCCTTTACCACTAATTTACAAAGGTTCTTTCTCGCTTATCCCGCAAGCAGGTATGCGCCCAACGCTTGACCTGCCATCGTAGGGTGCGCCGTGCGCACCAAGAATCTGCAGCCGGTGCTGGTGCGCACAGCGCACCCTACTCATTGCTGGCCCTGAGCGACTGCAGCGCGTCCGGGCCGATGCAGGACAGCTCGCGGCAGCCGCTCAGGGCCATGCTCACTTCCAGCTCCTCGCGCAGCAACTTGAGCAGGTGCGCCACGCCCAGCGCGCCGGCCGTGGCCAGGGCATGGAGATAGGGCCGGCCGATCAGCACCGCGTTGGCACCCAGCGCCAGGGCCTTGAACACATCGGTGCCGCGCCTGATGCCGCCGTCCACCAGGATCGGCACGGCCGCGCCCAATTCCGCGCGGATGCCGGGCAAGGCCTTGAGCGCCGGCCATTGCGAGTCCAGCACCCGGCCGCCGTGGTTGGAGACGATGACGCCCGCCGCCCCCGCATCCATGGCCAGGCGCGCATCGCCCGGATGCAGGATGCCCTTGAGCAGAATGGGCAGACGGCTATGCCGACAGAGCCAGCGCACATCGTCCCAGGTCGGCGCGATGGCCAGCATGGCGTCGAATACCGCGCTGCCGCCGGGCGGCACCTGGGGCACAACGGGCGGCGCGGCGATATTCACCGCGGCTATGCCGTCCGGCAGGGTAAAGCCTGCGCGCTGTTCGCGATTGCGCAGTCCCGATACGGGCGCATCCACCGTCAGCACCAGGGCGCGATAACCCGCCGCCTCGGCGCGCTGCGCCAATGCCAGGGTCGCGGCACCGTCGCCCTGCCAGTACAGCTGGAACCACAGCGGCCCGGGCGTCGCCTCGGCGACCTCTTCCAGCGCCGTGGAGGCGAAGGAACTGAGCACCGCGCCGCCGCCCATCACCCCGGCAGCCAGGGCGCTGGCCAGCTCGCCCTCAGGGTGAAACAGCCGCTGATAGGCCACCGGGGCGAGCAATATGGGGTGCTGCAACTCA
This sequence comes from Pseudomonas sp. EA_105y_Pfl2_R69, assembly GCF_963970915.1. Classification (NCBI taxonomy): domain Bacteria; kingdom Pseudomonadati; phylum Pseudomonadota; class Gammaproteobacteria; order Pseudomonadales; family Pseudomonadaceae; genus Pseudomonas; species Pseudomonas sp. EA_105y_Pfl2_R69. The sequence continues at coordinate 744,234 of NZ_CAXAOO010000001.1, read as the reverse complement.
TCGCCGAGCAACTGGCAACGGGTATGGCCACCGCGCAGGTCGCGCAGCAGACGCGGCACTATCGCCCAGTCACGCCAGGCATCCAGATTGGCCTGGCAGGTCAGCTCGTCCGCCGCGCCGCCCTGCAGGTAGGCCAGGGCATTGGCATCCAGGCGCTCTAGGGCATAGCGCTGATAATCGCAGGCCGCGACCAGGTCGGCCGGGATCGCGCTCAGGGGTTCGTCCAAGGCCATCTCAGTCCGCCCACTGGCGCAGCAGGTTGTGGTAGGTGCCGGTCAGGCTGACCACCTCCTCGCTGTCGCCCAGATCGTGGCGCAGCTTGAGGATGGTCATGTCCAGATCGAACAGCATCTTGCGCTGCCAGGCGTCGCGCACCCGGCTTTGCGTCCAGAGAAAGGAGGCGATACGCGCGCCGCGGGTTACCGGCTCGACGCGGTGCAGGCTGGTGGCGGGATAGATGATGGCATCGCCCGCCTCCAGCTTGATCTCATGCTCGCCATAGGTGTCCTCGACGATCAGCTCACCGCCGTCGTACTCGTCCGGCTCGCTGAGAAACACCGTGGTAGAGACATCGGTGCGCACCTGATCGCCACTGAAGCGGTCACGCTGCAAGGCGTTGTCCACATGGTTGCCGTAACGCCCGCCGCCCTGATAGCAGTTGAACATGGGCGGCAGCATCTGCCGCGGCAACACCGCGGAGACGAACAGCGGATGGCGCGCCAGCGCATCGGCCACGCACTGCGCCAGCCCGGCGAAGGCCGGCGAATCCGGCGGAAACTGCAGGTTCTGCTTGAGGCTTGCGGCCTGCGCACCGGACGTCTGCACGCCATCGACCCAGGCATGGGCCGCCAGTTCGGCACGCAGCGCGGCGACTTGCGCCTTACTCAGCACCTGGGGGATATGCAGCAGCATCGATTTCCTCTCCACAAATACGAACGCAAGAAGCCCGCGCATGTGCGCAGGCTTCAGGTTCGGCGGCCTCGTCTATCAGAAGCTCAGTTCGGTGGTCAGCATCGCCGAGCGCGGTGTACCCATGCGCGCCCGCGAGCCGCCATTGTTAAGGGTTTCGATATAGTCCTCGTCGAACAGGTTGTAGACGTTCAGACGCAGGTTGACGTTGTCGTTGACACGGTAGGCGGCCATGGCGTCCGCCACCCAGTAGGACGGGATGGACGGCATGTTCTGAGTGCTCAGATCGGTGCCGGAGGTGACCACCCGATCCTGCTCGGACACATAGCGCGCACCGCCGCCCAGAGTCAGATCGCCCAGGGTGTAGGAGGTCCACAGGGTCGCGGTCAGGTCCGGCGACCAGCGCACGCCGGTGTTTTCGGAGGTGACCCCGGTGCTGGCCCGGTGACTGAGTTGATCGATCTGCTTGGTTTTCATATGGGCGATACCCGCCGAAACCTGCCAGAAGTTGCTCAGCTGGCCGACCAGACCCAGCTCGACGCCGTCGACGCGGGTCTTGCCTTCCTGGAAGTAGCGGGCGGCGAAGGCGTCGTAGCTGACCTGCTTGTCGTTCTCGGTACGGTAGGCCGCCAGGGTCAGCGCCAGGCGCTTATCCAGCAGGTCCCACTTGGTGCCCAGCTCGACATGTTCGGTTTCCTGCGGGTCCAGACCGACCTGTTCGTTGGACGAGGAATCGGCGGCACTGGCAGCCAGGTTGAAGTTGCCGCTGCCCGGCGGGGTCAGCGAGTTGGCGTAGGACAGGTAGATGCTGCCGTTTTCCGCAGGTTTGAACAGCACGCCGGCATTCCAACTGGTCAGATCGCCCGACTCGTAGGCGCTGCCCGGCACTCGAGCCTCATCGGTGATGGCGACGCTGTCGGTCTCGGTGCGGTAGTGCTCGAAACGCACGCCGCCATTGAGCGCCCACTGCTGGTTCAGGTGCAGGGTGTCGAACACATAAAGCGCCGCGGTCTTGGTCTCGCCATCGCTGTAGGCACCGGTCTTGTAAGGATCGCCGAGGCCGTCGTGGGCGCTCGGGTCGTACAGGTTGGCGGGGGGGACGGGCACAGCCGTATAGGGCACGCCGTCGATGGTCTGGGCTTTGACGTCGTAGCCGCGATTGAGCTGTTTCTCGCTCATCAGCTCGAGGCCCGCGGCCAGCTCGTTGCGCAAGCCGAATGTATCGAACGCTGCACTCAGGCTGGTCTGGTTGGCGAGGATCTCGTTTTCCTGATCGACCACCTGGCGGCGACGATCGACAGTCCAGGTCGAAGGGGTGGCCGTAGGTGCGTTCAGGCCGTTGACGCCGGTGAGAACTCGATCATTGTTGCTGCGGCCCCAGCGCGACAGGTTGCGCAGGGTCAGGGCGTCATTGAAGTCGTGCTCGACCTTGATGCTGAACATGTCGCCGTCGATGCGCTCATAGTCGCCCTTGGCACCATAGTAATTCTCGCTATCGACCTTGCCGCCGGCATCGAGGCCGGCATCGGCGTTATAGAAGCCGTGCATGCCAATGGTGGGAATGCCACCATCCGGGGTGTTGTCCTGGCGCACATGCTGCGAATAGAGGTACAGGCGGGTGTCGGTATCCAGGCCGAAGGCAATCGACGGTGCCACGCCGTAGCTGCTGTTGTCGACGTAATCGCGGCCATCGACATCGCCATCGCGACGCATCAGGTTCAGACGAAAGGCCGAGTTGTCGCCCAGTTGCTGATTGATATCGGCGGTGAGGTTGCTCTTGTCCGCCGTGCCGTAACCGATGGTGGCGAAGACCTCATCGGTCAGGGTCGGTAGCTTGGAGATCAGGTTGATATAGCCGGACGATGCGCCACGACCGATATCGGAACCGGCGGCACCCTTGACCACTTCGACCTGCTCGAGGTTGAACACGTCGCGGCTGACCGCGCCCAGATCACGCACGCCATCGACGAAGGTCGAGTTCTGGGTGGAGAAGCCGCGCATCATAAAGGTGTCGCCGGCCGAGGTATTGCCGTTCTCGCCCAGCTGCATGGTGATGCCGGGGGTGTTGCGCAGCGCTTCCATCAGGCTGTTGGCACCCTGTTCGCGAAGCATTTCCTTCTTGATCACCTGCACGGTCTTCGGCGTGTCGAGCAGCGGCTGGGTCAGTTTGCTGTTGGCGCTTTTATCGGCCTTGTAGGGCACCTCGGTTTTGGAGGTGACGACCATCTCCGGCAGGTTCAACTCGCCCTGTGCCTCTTCCGTCTGGGCAAATGCCATCCCTGGAATAGCGGCGGCGATCAGCGCTGCCAGATGACTGACTTTTTGATGCTTGCGACTGCGAATGGTCATGCGTATCCCCAACAAACAAAAAAGGTCTCCTCTGCAGCGCAAATGGCGGTCAACAGAAGGAGCGAGGCAGGTGGTGTGAAGTGACGCGCATGCTAATCATTGCCAACTACGAATACAATTTATTCTCACTAAATATTATGGCGATCTGCCATGCAGCCGATATACGGCGGCACAATGCAAAACGCCGCGATTATTCGCGGCGTTTTGCTCCTGCTTGAGCGGGCGTCACGGCCGTCGGTCCACGACGCCCTTCGGGCAAGCCCTAGCGCGTAGCTAGAAGCTGACCTGATAACCCAGGGTCACGGTGCGCCCGCGGCCCATAAACATCTGATCGTCACGCTTGCTGGCGGCCTGGGCGTAGTAGCTCAGGTACTTCTTGTTCAGCAGGTTCTCGATGCCCAGGCTGGCTTCGCCCACCGGCAGGCGGTAACCGAGCGAGGCGTCCACCAGGCTGTAGCCGTCGAAATCCAGGGCCGGATCGTCGAAGCCGCGGCTGGCGTAGTGGTTGGCCTGCAGGCGGGTGTTCAGCTTGTCGGTCCAGTTGGCCTGCCAGCTGACGCCGTAGCGGTCCGGAGAGATATTGGCACCGTCCAGGTCGGTGTCGACCTTGCCATCGCCGTCGGTATCGGACTGGCCATTGACCTGGGCATAGGTGGCCTGCACGCGATGTACGGGGTTGATCTGCCAACCGGCCGTGGCTTCGATACCGTCGATTTCGCTGCGCTCGCGACGCACCTGGAACGCCCCGCCGACATTCTCCAGGCGCGCGCCGAGGTCGGCATTGGATTCGAAGTAGCCGATTTCCGCATCGAAGGGGCCATGGTTGAAGCGCAGGCCGACCTCGCGGTTGTCGGTGACGATCGGCTGCAGGTCGAGAAAGCTGTCGACGCTCATGCCCGGCTGGCCGATGCCGCGCAGCACGCGACCGACATCCGGCATGCCGAAGCCCTCGGAATAGTTGGCGTAGAGCTGCGCCCAGTCGGTGAGCTGGAACACCAGGCCGGTGTTGAACAGGGTTTCCTCGAAGGTCGGGCTGCCGCCCTCGACGCTTACGCCGCCGGCAGGCTTGGTGGTGGAGGCGATGGTGTGGAAGCTGCCAACCTCCAGCTCGGCATACTCGTGGCGCACCCCGGCGTGCAGGGTGAGGCGCTCGTGGGCGCGGATTTCCGCCTGGATAAAGGGTGCGAAGTTGCGGAACTGGGTTTCCGGCACCCACTCGCGATCGGTGGCGATCAGCATCTGGCTGGTGGTGTCCTGCAGCACGTCGAGGCCGCCGGTGAGCATCAGATGGTTGTCGAACAGGCCGTCACGGCTCAGGGTGAACTTGCCGCCGTACTTGTCCGACTCGTTCTGCGACTGGTCGAACAGGGTACCGACCGGGGCAAGCGCGGGGTCCTGGAAAGTGGCCAGGGTGTTGCCGCCGAAACGCCCGCGAAAACGCTGACTGTAGAGCTGTGCGCTCAGGCGATTGCCATGCAGGTCGTCGTGCTTGTAGCTCAGGCTGGTGGCCAGCACTTCGTTCTGCGGCGCTTCGCCCGGCGGGCTGCCCTTGCGTGAGGTGGCCGGGGTACCGCTGGCGCGGTCGCCCGGCACGTTGAGGTACTCGTGCTCGCCCTCGATCTGGAAGCGATTGACCATCAGTTCGAGGTTCTGATCGGCGTCGAACCAGTAGCCGAGCTTGAGCAGCAGGTCGCTGCTGACCGAGTTCATGATGTCGCCCTGGGTGTCGTCGACGCCGATCAGGGTGCCGTCGGCATCGTAGGACATGCCGCGGGTCTGCCAGCTGGCGGCGGCCAGGTAGTCCCAGCTGCCCTGGTTGCCTTCGAACCGGTAATCCAGCTTGTAGCCCAGGCCGGCGGACTCATAGTCGCTCGGTGCTTCAAAGCTGACCCCGGCATGCTGCTTGAACGTGCCGCCCTGGGGGCGACGGGTAACGTAGTTGATGATCCCGCCGGTAGCGCCCAGGCCATGTTCGGCACTGGCCCCGTGAATCACCTCGATACGCTCGACCATGGCCATATCGATGGTGTAGCCGTCCCGGGCGCTGTCGCGCAGCGGCGTGGACTGCGGCACGCCATCGATCAGCACCAGCGCCGAGCGGCCGCGGAAGGTCTCGCCGGCGCTGCTCATCTTCTGCCGGCTCGGCGAATAGGACGGAATCAGGTTGCTGAGGATCTGCCCGTGATCGGAGGTGATCGCCAGTTGCTGTTCGATCTGCTCGCGGCTGATCACCGTGATCTTCTGCGGCGTCTTGCCCGCCTCGCTCTTGGCGCGGGTGGCGCTGATGGTCACCGCCTCCAGTTCGACCGCCTCTTCGGCGTAAACAGGGACACCCGCAAGGGTCGTACAGGCCAGGGAAATGCTTAGACAAAGACGGGAACGGCAGAACACAGGACAGCCTCCAGGGTTGCGGGATGCAAACATTCGAGGCGCGCACGATACATCAAGTGAAAATCACTTGCATTAGCATACGCATCTGAACACCCCCCCCTGCGCCCCCTGCCCTGCCAGTTCGCACGCAGCCGTTGCAGCGCACGAGCGGACCAGGCCAACGGACAGAAAAAAGGCACGGGGATCAGCCCGTGCCTTTTGTCCAGCGTCTGCCCTGGTGTTACAGGAAGAACGACTTCAGCGGCGGGAAGCCGTTGAACTCCACCGCGCTGTAACTGGTGGTGTAGGCACCGGTGGACAGCCAGTAGAGACGGTCGCCGATGGCCAGGTTGAGCGGCAGACCGTACTTGTAGTGCTCGTACATGATGTCGGCGCTGTCGCAGGTGGGACCGGCGATCACCACCTCTTCCATTTCGCCCTTCTTCTCGGTCCAGATCGGGAACTTGATCGACTCGTCCATGGTTTCGATCAGGCCGCTGAACTTGCCCACATCCACATACACCCAGCGCTCCACGGCGGTACGCGACTTGCGTGCCACCAGCACCACTTCGCTGACCAGGATGCCGGCGTTGGAGATCAGCGAGCGGCCCGGTTCGAGGATGATTTCCGGCAGGTCGTCGCCAAAATCGTCCTTGAGGAAGCGGATGATTTCCTCGGCATAGGTTTCCAGGCTGTTGGTGCGGGTGATGTAGTTGGCCGGGAAGCCGCCGCCCATATTGATCAGCTTGAGGTGGATGCCGTCTTCTTCCTTGAGACGCTCGAAGATCACCTTGACCTTGGCGATGGCCGCATCCCACACGGAGATGTCGCGCTGCTGCGAACCGACGTGGAAGGAGATACCGTACGGCACCAGGCCCAGGTCACGAGCGAGGATCAGCAGGTCCATGGCCATGTCGGTCTGGCAGCCGAACTTGCGCGACAGCGGCCAGTCGGCAGTGGTCGAGCCCTCGGTGAGGATGCGCACATAGATTTTCGAGCCCGGGGCGGCCTTGGCGATATTGCGCAGGTCGGCTTCCGAGTCGGTGGAAAACAGACGCACGCCCTTCTCATAGAAGTAGCGGATGTCCTTGGATTTCTTGATGGTGTTGCCGTAGCTGATACGGTCGGCAGTGACGCCGCGGCTCATCACCTTGTCCAGCTCGTAGATCGAGGCGATATCGAAGCTCGACCCCTTGTCCTTGAGCAGGTCGATGATCTCGACCGCCGGGTTGGCCTTGACCGCGTAGTAGATCTTGGCGAAATCGAAACCAGCGCGCAGGTCGTCATAGGCCTGGCTGATGATCTGGGTATCGATCACCACGAACGGGGTTTCGTGCTGATCGGCGAACGCTTTCATGCGCTGGAAAGTGGCGGGTGCGTAATAGTCTTCGACCTTGATCGACATGCTCGGGACTCCAGTTGGCGGAACCAGTTAATACGTTTCGGTTAAGTAACCCTAGCATTTGCCAGCCATTACTCAGCCTTGCGGGATGCTCGGCGGCTCAGCCACGCGAGCAGAACGTCTGATCAGTTTCCCCACTTTGGTTCGCCTACTTCCCAAGGCATGTCGCCGAGTATCGAAATCGATCTCTCGTCGTCAGTACTTGAGCCGGATGGATCGTTGCCAGCATGGACGTTCGGGCGCGAACTTTAGGGCCATGGGGGGCTGAGATCAATCAATAATTAGCGCAGTTTGGTCACCATTCTCGCCTTGTCGATTGCACGTTTTATATTCAAAACAAAACGCTAGGGAATGCTGCACAAAGGGGCGAAAAACAACGAATTCACGGTCTGACTACAGGTCGCCGCGCGACCCGGCGTTTACCGTTATAATCGCCGCCTTTTTTGACAGACCGACTATTCAGTCGACGGGTTCCCGCACAATGACCATCCAGGCCGCCGAAGTCGCCAAGCGCCGCACGTTCGCGATCATCTCCCACCCCGACGCCGGTAAGACCACCATTACCGAGAAGCTGCTGCTGATGGGCAAGGCGATTTCTGTCGCGGGCACGGTGAAGTCGCGTAAATCCGACCGTCACGCCACTTCCGACTGGATGGAGATGGAAAAGCAGCGCGGCATCTCCATCACCACCTCGGTGATGCAGTTCCCCTACCGCGAGCACATGATCAACCTGCTCGACACCCCTGGCCACGAAGACTTCTCGGAAGACACCTACCGCACCCTGACTGCAGTGGACAGTGCGCTGATGGTGCTCGACGGTGGTAAAGGGGTTGAGCCACGCACCATCGCCCTGATGGACGTGTGCCGGCTGCGCGACACGCCGATCGTCAGCTTCGTCAACAAACTCGACCGCGATATCCGCGACCCCATCGAGCTGCTCGACGAAATCGAGGCGGTGTTGAAGATCAAAGCCGCGCCTATCACCTGGCCGATCGGCTGCTACCGCGACTTCAAGGGCGTGTATCACCTCAAGGGCGACTACATCATCGTCTACACCGCCGGTCACGGCCATGAACGCACCGAAACCAAGATCATCCAGCACCTCGACTCCGATGAGGCTCGCGCCCACCTGGGCGACGAGTACGAGCGTTTTATCGAGCAGCTGGAACTGGTCCAGGGTGCCTGCCATGAGTTCGACCAAGACGAATTCATGACCGGCCAGTTGACCCCGGTGTTCTTCGGCACCGCGCTGGGCAACTTCGGCGTCGACCATGTGCTCGACGCCGTGGTCGACTGGGCACCAAAACCGCTGGCCCGCGTCGCCAATGAGCGCACCGTGGAGCCGGTCGAGGAGAAGTTCAGCGGTTTCGTGTTCAAGATCCAGGCGAACATGGACCCCAAGCACCGCGACCGTATCGCCTTTATGCGCATCTGCTCGGGCAAGTACAGCCAGGGCATGAAGATGCGCCATGTGCGCACCGGCAAGGACGTGCGTATCGGCGACGCCCTGACCTTCTTCTCCAGTGAGCGTGAGATGCTGGTCGAGGCCTATGCCGGCGACATCATCGGCCTGCACAACCATGGCACCATCCAGATCGGCGACACCTTCAGCGAAGGTGAAGCCCTGGGCTTCACCGGCATCCCGCACTTCGCCCCGGAGCTGTTCCGCCGCGTGCGCCTGAAAGATCCGCTGAAATCCAAGCAGCTGCGCCAGGGCCTGCAACAGCTCGCCGAGGAAGGCGCGACCCAGGTGTTCTTCCCCGAGCGCAGCAACGACATCATCCTCGGTGCGGTCGGCGTACTGCAGTTCGACGTGGTCGCCAGCCGCCTCAAGGAGGAATACAAGGTCGAGTGCGCCTATGAGCCGATCACCGTCTGGTCGGCGCGCTGGATCGAATGCAGCGACAAGAAGAAGCTCGAGGAATTCTCCAACAAGGCAGTGGAAAACCTCGCCCTCGACGGCGGCGGCCACCTCACCTACCTGGCTCCGACCCGGGTCAACCTGAGCCTGATGGAAGAGCGCTGGCCGGACGTGAAATTCAGGGCGACGCGCGAGCATCATTGATCGCTGGTGAAAGCCAACCCTCACCCCTAGCCGGGCGCCCCATCCCTCTCCCTAAAAAGGAGAGGGGGCCGTTCCCCGGTGACGGAGAGATCACGGTTAGCAGGCACACACCGCTCAGCGCCCTCTACGGTGATGGAGCCTGACTAAGAGCCGACAGATAGACCACAATCATCGGCTTGACACGACCAGCCCCCTCGCCCCTCCGGAGAGAGGGCTGGGGTGAGGGGCACTCGGCTAGGGGCGAGGGGCAGCCATCTCAGCCTGCCGCACTATCTCCGCCAGCAGCTCAGGCATCTGCGCCAACACCTCGCGATTGCTGAAGCGAATCACCCGAATCCCACACCCACCCAGATAGCGGCTGCGCTCGGCATCCTGGCGCAAGGCCTGCTCGCTGAAGTGCTGCCCACCATCCAGCTCGACCGCCAGTCCCAGCTCTGCGCAGTAGAAATCCAGCACATAGGGCGGCAAGGGATACTGCCGGCGGAACTTGAAACCGCCGATCTGGCGATTGCGCAAATGCTGCCAGAGCAACCGCTCGCAGTCGGTCAGCTCATGTCGCAATTGCTTGGCAAACTCGCGCTGCTCGGCTGTCGGCCGTTGAAAGCCCTTGGCCATGCTTCACCTCCGTGTGAACTTCGCCCCTCACCCTAGCCCTCTCCCCGGAGGGGAGAGGGGACTGATTTGTGCACGCGACGAAGATCATAGCCAGTCACCAATATAGGCGAGCAGTCTCCACTTCAGTGATAGAGCCCGGCTAAAAGCCAGCAGGCAGACTGCAATGTATCGGCTTTACGCGGTCGGCTCCCTCGCCCCTCCGGGGGAGAGGGTGGGGGTGAGGGGCTGCGCTCTCGGCCTACCGCAAAATCTCCGCCACCAATCAATTGCTACCCCGCTACGCCTTCTCCCCCGCCACCACCAGTTCCACCGCCTCGGTTTTTTTGATCAATGCATACACCACCCCGGTCAGCAGGCTGCCGGCGACTATCGCCAGCAGGTAGAGCAGCGCATGGTTGATCGCATTGGGGATCAGCAGCACGAACAGGCCGCCGTGGGGGGCCATCAGCTTGCAGCCGAAGTACATCGACAGCGCGCCGGTCAGGGCACCGCCGGCGATGCTGGCCGGAATCACCCGCAACGGGTCCTTGGCGGCGAAGGGGATCGCCCCTTCGGAGATAAAGCACAGCCCCAGCACCCCGGCGGCCTTGCCGGCTTCGCGTTCGCTCTGGGCGAACTTGTGCCGGGCGATCAGGGTGGCGATGGCCATGCCGATCGGCGGCACCATGCCGGCGGCCATCACCGCGGCCATGGGCGCGTAGCTCTGCGACGCCAGCAAACCGACCGAGAAGGCGTAGGCGGCCTTGTTGATCGGCCCGCCGAGGTCGACGCACATCATGCCGCCGAGCAGCAGGCCGAGCAGGATCGCGTTGGTGCTGCCCATGCTGTCGAGAAAATCGGTCAGCGCGACGAGCATGCCCGCCACCGGCTGGCCGACCACATAGATCATCACCAGGCCGGTAAACAGGCTGGCCAGCAGCGGGATGATCAGGATCGGTTTGAGCGCCTCGACGCTGGCCGGCAACTGCACCCAGCGGGCGATGGCCTTGGCCGCGTAGCCGGCGAGAAAGCCGGCGATGATGCCGCCGATAAAGCCCGCGCCCAGGCTGCTGGCCAGCAGGCCGCCGATCATCCCCGGAGCCAGGCCGGGACGGTCGGCGATGGAGTAGGCGATATAACCGGCCAGCAGCGGCACCATCAGTTTGAACGCGGTCTCGCCGCCGATCTGCATCAGCGCCGCCGCCAGGCTGCCCTCCTCCTTGAACGCCTCGATGCCGAAGACGAACGACAGGGCGATCAGCAAGCCGCCGGCCACCACCATCGGCAACATATAGGACACGCCGGTGAGCAGATGCTTGTAGGGCCCGGCCTGGGCCGGCGCGGCGGCCTCGCCCTGGCTGCCGCCAGCCAGGGGCTGCGCCTCGGCCAGGGCGCGCTGCAGGGTCTGGGCCGGTTGCTTGAGGGCCACCCCGGTGCCGCAGCGGAAGACCTTCTTGCCGGCGAAGCGGGCGGTGTCCACCTCGATATCGGCGGCCAGCAGCACCACGTCGGCGGCGGCGATGGCGGCCTCATCCAGCACGTTGCGCGCGCCCACCGAGCCGCGAGTCTCCACCTGCAGCTCGTAGCCCAGTTGCGCGGCGGCCTGCTGCAGGGCCTCGGCGGCCATAAAGGTGTGCGCCACCCCGGTCGGGCAGGCGGTGATCGCCACCAGCCGCGGCCGCGCGCTGGCGGACGCGTCTGCCGAGTCGGACGCCTGCAGCGGCACGGCATTGGCCGCCGCCGCGCGGAGAAAGCCCTCGGGGTCGGCCAGGGCCTCGGCCGGGGTGGATTGCAGCAGGCGCTTGCCGACAAAGCGCTGCAGGGGCAGCTCGCCGGTCTTGACCACCACCACCAGCTCGGCGGCGGCGATATCGGCATCGCTTAGCGGCGAGCCGATGGCCTTGGGGTCGTGCACTTCGACCTGGCTCGACCAGCCCAGGCGCTGGGCCGCGGCTTGCAGCAGGCGCGAACAGAGCACGCTGGTGACCATGCCATTGGGGCAGGCGGTGACGATCAGCAGATTCATGAAGACAACCTCTTTTCTTATTTTTTAGTTCAGGGGTGCAACGGTCACGCCGGCTTCCAGGCGCGCCAGCTGTTCCCTGTCGTGAATTCCGAAACCAACCTGGGTCACTGCCTGGGCGGCGATCGCCGTGGCCAAACGCAGGCTGCGCTCGGCCGGCCAGCCGGCCAGCAGGCCGTGCAGGGTGGCGGCGAGCAGCGAGTCGCCCGCACCCACCGTACTCACCACCTCGACCCGCGGCGGCTGCGCCTGCAGCGCGATGTCCGGGCCGAACCAGCTGACGCCCTCGGCCCCGCGCGACAGCAGCACATGCTCGACGCCCTGCTGACGCAGGCGCAGCGCCGCGGCATGCAGTTCGGCCGAGGTCTCGGCCGGCAAGGCACAGGCCTCGGCCAGCTCCTCGGCATTCGGCTTGATCAGCCAGGGCCCCACCGCCAGGCCGGCGCGCAACGCCGCGCCGCTGCTGTCCAGCACCAGCGGCAAGCCCATGTCCTTGAGCCGACGCAACAGGCCGGCGAACCATTCGGCGCTTACCCCCTGGGGCAGGCTGCCGGCCACCACCACGGCGTCGTGGCCGGCGGCGATCTGCTCCAACTCTTCGAGCAACTCGGCCTGGTGCCGCGCCTCGACCCGCGGGCCCGGACCGTTAAGGTCGGTAATGCGCCCGTCCTGCTCGGCCAACTTGATATTGCTGCGGGTCTCCCCGGGCACGCGGACGAAGGCATCGATAAAGCCGCGGCGGGCGAACAGGGCCTCGAAGGGCGCGGCATTGGCCGCACCGAGAAAGCCGCCGACCGTGACCTTGTGGCCCAGGTCGGCCAGCACCTGGGCCACATTCAGGCCCTTGCCGGCGGCGTGGCTGCTCTGCCCCAGGCTGCGGTTGAGCGCGCCGGGCTGCAGGCTCTGCAGGCGTACGGTCAGGTCCAGCGCCGGGTTCAGGGTCAGGGTCAGGATACGGGCCATCAGTTGCTCTCCTCCATCAGCGCGCGCACCGCCGCCGCGCTCTCCAGGCCCAGGGCCTGCTGCGCCAATGCCTGGCTGTGGCGGTAATCGAGCTCGCGCACCCGCGCTTTGACCAGGGCGATGCTGCGCGCCGAAACGCTCAGCTCGTCGACCCCCAGCCCCACCAACAGGGGCACCGCGAGCATGTCGCCGGCCAGCTCGCCGCACACCCCAACCCACTTGCCATGGGCGTGGGCGGCCTCCACCGTCATGCCGATCAGGCGCAGCACCGCCGGGTGCAGGCCATCGGCCTGGGCCGACAGGGTCGGATGGTCGCGGTCGATGGCCAGGGTGTATTGGGTCAGGTCGTTGGTGCCGATGCTGAAGAAGTCCACCTCGCGCGCCAGCACCGGGGCCAGCAACGCCGCCGAAGGCACCTCGACCATGATCCCCAGCTGCAGGTCGTCCAGGGGGATCTCCTCGCGCAGGCGCAGGGCCATATCCCGCGCCACGCGCCACTCCTCGACACCGCAGACCATGGGAAACATGATCCGCAACGGCCGCCCGGCGGCCGCGCTCAACAGCGCACGCAGCTGGGTTTCGAGCATGTCCGGGCGCTGCAGGCTGAGGCGGATGCCACGCACACCGAGAAAGGGGTTGGTCTCCGCCGGCATCGGCCAGTAGGGCAAGGGTTTGTCACCGCCGACATCCAGGGTGCGCACCACCAGCGGCCGGCCATCCAGAGCGTCGAGCACGCGGCGGTATTCGAGCTCCTGGGTGGCCTGGTCCGGGGCCTGACTGTGGTCCATAAACACCAGCTCGGTGCGCAGCAGGCCGACGCCTTCGCCGCCCGCCTCGACCGCCGCCGCGGCCTGCGCGCTGCTGCCGATATTGGCCGCCACTTCCAGGCGCTGGCCGTCACGGGTGATCGCCGGTTGCAGGCGTTCGGCATGGGCGCGCTGACGGCGCAGCTCGCCCTGCTCGCGCTGCTGTCGAGCCAGTTCCAGGGCCTGTGCGTCGGGGGCCACACGCAGCAGGCCGTGCTCGCCATCCAGCAGCAGCGGCGTACCCTGAGCCAGGCTCAGCACCGCCTCGCCGGCCCCAACCACCGCCGGGATGCCCAGGGCCCGGGCGATGATCGCGCTATGGGCGGTGGCACCGCCGCGGGCGGTGAGGATGCCCGCCACACGCTCGCGGTTGAGGCTGGCGACATCCGAGGGGGCCACCTCGTCCATCACCAGAATATAGGGCTCATCCGGCTCGCGCGGGGCCTCGACGCCGCACAGGCGGGCCAGCACACGCCGGCCGATATCGCGCAGGTCGGCGGCGCGCTCGGCCAGCAGGGCATCGTGCAGGGCTTCCTGCTGCGCCGCCGCGGCCTCGATCTCGGCCTGCCAGGCCGCCTCGGCGCTGGCCCCCTGGAGCAGGCGCGCCTCGACATCCTCGGCCAGCGCCGGGTCGCGCAGCATGGCCTGATGGGTGATAAATATTTCGCGGATATTGGCCTGCGCCCGGCTCTCGACCAGACGCTGGATATCCGCGTCGACCTGCCCCAGCGCCGCATTCAGGCGCTCGCGCTCAGCCGCAACGCCCTGGCCCTGAGCCGGGTAATCGAAACATAGCGGCACCCGCACCAACGCAGGCCCCATGGCGATCCCCGGCGCGGCGGCAACCCCCTGAATACGCGCCCCGGCAAGCGGCGCGGGCAGCTTGACCACGGCGCTTGCCGAAGGCGCGGCAGCAGGTGCTGCGGCCTGCGCCGGCAAGGGCTCGACGCTTTCGCCCAGACCGGCCTGCACTGCGGCCTCGATCGCCGCCAGGGCGTCGCCCGCAATAGCCGGTTCTGCGCTGAACTCCAGAGCCTGGCCGCGGCGCGCGCCAAGGCTCAGCAACTTGCTCAGGCTCTTGGCCGAAACCCCGGGGCCGGGCTCGCCGGCCAGGCGCACGCGCACTTCGCCGGTAAAGGCCTGGGCCACCTCGCAGAGAATCTTCGCCGGGCGCGCATGCAGGCCATGGGTGTTGGCCAGGGTGATATGCAGCACGGGCCAGTCGGCCGGCACCTCGCCGCCCAGGGCCTCGAGCACGCTGCGGCTGGAGGTCGCCTGGCTGAAGGCCGCGGCGCGCCCCTCGATCAACAGATCGCACAGGCGCTCGAGCAACTGGCGATGGGCCTCGCCCAGGCTGGCCAGGCAGAACAGACCGCGCAACGGCTGGCCCTGGTACTCGAGCGCCTGCGCCGGGGTGACGAAGGCCAGGCCGGGGCTGAGCACGGCCTGATCGCTGTGCAACCACCACAGACCGTTGCCCAGCGGCAACGGCTGGCCCTGGGCCAACTGGTTGGCGAACGCCGGCTCGGCGCAGCCGGCCTTTTTCAACAGACGCGCGCCCTGCCAGAGCAACTCGTCGAAATCCTCGACCGCCAGGCCCAGGCCGATCAGCTGGCTATCCAGCGCCAGCTCCTGGGGCGCGCCCTGCAGCAGCGCGACTATCGCCTCCGGCTCGCGCGCCTCGCGCAGGGCCTGACTGAGATCGCCCTCGCCCAGAGCCCGGGTCAGCAGTTGCAGCAGATGCAGGTGCTCGTCGGAACGGGCGGCGATGGCAATCGCCAGGTAGACCAACTGGCCATTGCCCCAATCCACACCCTCGGAAAACTGGATCAGACGCACGCCGGTGCAGTGCACCTGGTCGCGGGTTTGCGGCGTGCCATGGGGAATCGCAATGCCCTGGCCCAGGTAGGTCGAGCCTTGCGCCTCGCGGGCCTGCATGCCGGCCAGGTAGCCTGGCGCGACCAGCCCACCACTACTCAGCGCCTCGGCCAGCAGCGCCAGCGCCGCCTGTTTGTCCGGGGCGTTGCGGCCCATCTGGATTTGCGTGGCATTCAGTTCGAGCATCTTATTGTTCTCCTCTGGCAGGTGAGGCTGGCTGTCGCAGGCACCCGCACCACCCAAAGGATAGTCAATCGGCCCGCCTGCTGAATCGTTTCACCTAATGACTGGCACGTTACCCCATAATCGGCGATCCTTGAAGCCCGACTGTCCCCCCATCCATCACCCTCCCAGGACTGCGCCTTGAAACTCAGCGATATCGCCCGCCTGGCCCAGGTCTCGGTCACCACCGCCAGCTATGTGATCAACGGCCAGGCCGACAAGCGGCGGATCAGCGCCGCCACCGTGGCGCGGGTGCTGGAAGTGGTCGAGCGCCACGGCTATCGCCCCGACCAGCAGGCTGCCGGGCTGCGCCGCGGGCAGAGCCGCTGCCTGGGTTTTATCCTGCCGGACCTGGAAAACCCCAGCTACGCGCGCCTGGCCAAGCTGCTCGAACAGCGCGCCCGCGCCGCCGGCTACCAGCTGCTGATCGCCAGCTCCGACGACGACCCGGACTGCGAACGCCAATTGCTCGAACTGTTTCGCTCGCGCCGCTGCGATGCCCTGATCGTCGCCAGCTGCCTGCCCCAGGACGACCCGATCTACCCGCGCCTGGTGGCCAGCGGCGTGCCAGTGATCGCGGTCGACCGCGCCCTCGATCCCGCGCGCATCTGCTCGGTGGTCAGCGACGACCAGCAGGCCGGCAGCCTGCTCACCGCCACGCTGCTCAGCCCACCGCCCCGGCATATCGCCCTGATCGGTGCGCGTGGCGAACTGCCGATCAGCCAGGCCCGCGAACGCGGTTTTCGCCAGGCCCTGGACGGCTTCGCCGGGCGCATCAGCGTCTGCCATGCCGAGCAGTTCAGCCGCGCCAGCGGTTGCCAGCAGATGCACGTCCTGCTGGAGCACCCGGCCGGCGCACCGGATGCCCTGATCACCACCGCCTACGTGCTGCTCGAAGGGGTGCTGGACGCCCTGCAGGCGCAAACCACAGATGACTTCGCCGAACTGCGCATGGCCACCTTCGGCGACACTCAATTGCTGGACTTTCTGCCGCTGCGGGTCAACGCCATCTCCCAGCAACATGAGCGGATTGCCGAACGGGTGCTGACATTGGCCATCGCCGCCATCGAGCAGAACCACTACCAGCCTGGTATCGAGGCCATCGCGCGCCAGCTCAAGGTGCGCCGCCCGTTGTAGGAAAAGCCGGGCGGCGTATGATTCACCCATGCGCCTGATCGATACCCACACTCACCTGGATTTCCCCGACTTCGACGCCGACCGCAGCGCGCTGCTGGCCCGCAGCCGCGCCCTGGGCGTGGAGCGGCTGGTGGTGCTCGGCGTGTATCAGGCCAACTGGCAACGACTGTGGGATCTGGTCCAGGGCGATGCTGGCCTGTACGCCGCCTTCGGCCTGCACCCCGTTTATCTGGACAGCCACCGCGCCGAACACCTGAGCGAGTTGCGCGACTGGTTGCAGCGCCTGGCCGGCCATCCGCAGCTATGCGCAGTGGGCGAATTCGGCCTGGACTACTTTCTCGAAGACCTCGATCGAGAACGCCAGCAACAGCTATTCGAGGCGCAGCTCAAACTGGCTATTGAATTCGAGCTTCCCGCGCTGCTGCACGTACGTCGCGCCCATGCGGCAACCATCGCCACCCTGAAACGCCTCAAACCAGCACGTGGCGGCATCATCCACGCCTTTGCCGGCAGCGTTGAAGAAGCCCGCGAGTACCTCAAGCTCGGCTTCAAGCTCGGCCTGGGCGGCGCACCCACCTGGCCGCAAGCCTTACGCCTGCGCAAGGTGGTGGCGCAACTGCCACTGGAGGCGATCGTGCTGGAAACCGATTCGCCAGACATGGCCCCCGCCATGCACCCCAACCAGCGCAACAGCCCGGAATACCTGCCTGATATCTGCCAAGCCTTGGCCGAATTACGCGGCATCAGCGCAGACGAACTGGCCAGCGTCAGTAGCCGCAACGCAACCGAGTTGTTTGGCTGGAATACCGACGCTGCCTGGTAGGATGGGTGGGGCCGACTAGGTGACAACCCACCACTCGTAGCGATGGATTGCCATCCCTCCTACGGAGCTACTGGTTTTCGCGGGCATGGCCCGCGCCTACAAATTCTGCAGCACACGCGCCGCCGCCACCCGGCGCAAACGACAAGGCCCGCCAAATGGCGGGCCTTGTCGATACTGGGCCACCCCTCAGACGCGGAACGCACTGATCAACTGCTTCAGGCGCGCCACCAGCCCAGACAGCTCACGGCTGGCCTGTTCAGTATGGCTGGCACCCTCGGCGGTGCGTTCGCCGGCCTGGCTGATTTCGACGATGTTCTGGTCGATATCCTGGGCCACCGCGGTCTGCTCTTCGGCAGCCGTGGCGATCTGCTGGTTCTGGTCGACGATCATGCCCACCGCGCCGAGGATATTTTCCAGGGCCTGCTGCACCTTGCCCGACTCACTGACGGTAGTGTCGGCCATCTGGTGGCTGGCACCCATCGCCTTCACCGCCGCGCCCACGCCGCCCTGCAGCTTGCTGATCATCGACTCGATTTCTTCGGTGGATTGCTGGGTGCGCTTGGCCAGGTTACGCACCTCATCGGCCACCACGGCAAAACCACGGCCCTGCTCGCCGGCACGCGCCGCCTCGATGGCGGCATTGAGCGCCAGCAAATTGGTCTGCTCGGCGATGCCCTTGATCACGTCCAATACCTGACTGATCGAGGCACTGTCGCTGGCCAGCTGATTGATCACCGCCACCGACTGGTCGATCTCGCCGGCCAGGCGCTGAATACTGCCTACCTGGGACTCGACCAGCGCTCGCCCGCTGACGGTTTCCTGGTTGACACTCTGCGCACTGTCCACCGCGGCCGCGGCGCTACGGGCCACTTCCTGGGCGGTGGCCGACATCTGGTTCATCGCCGTGGCGACCTGCTCGATCTGGCTGCGCTGTCCGGCTACGGCGTGATTGCTCTCGCCCGAGACCTGCTGCACGCGGTCGGCCTGGCGCTCGACCTCGACCACGGTCTGGCCGACGCGCTCGATCAGCTGGTGGATCTTGACCACGGTTTCATTGAATACCTGGCCCAACTCGCCCAACTCGTCCTGACTCTGGGACTTGAAGCTCACGGTCATGTCGCCGGCGGCCACCTGGTTCATCACCTGGCCCAGGCTCTTGAGGGTGGCGCGGATCGAAACGTAGAAGCCGCCGTAGAGGTAGAGAATCAGCAGGAACACCACGACCAGGGCCGCCACCAGGAAGATCATCTGGCTGCGGTTATCCAGCAGACGCGCCTGCAACTGCCCGTCGAGGAAGGCCAGCACGGCGTCGTTGAGCTCATAGGTCGTGCCCATGGCGCTGCCGATTTCTTCGTAGAACTGCAGCCAGGGGGTGTCCAGGGAGTCGGCGATAACCACCTGGTCCTCGAACACCACCGCGCTGCTTTTCAGGCTTTGCAGGCTCTCGGCGGCCAGGCTGGCCAGCGCCGTCCGGGCCTCGGGGCTGCTATTGAGGGACTCCTGCAGGTTCAGATCGTACTCGCCGTGCAGTTTTTCCAGCTCGAGCAGCAGCTCGTCGAACTGGGTACTGGCGGAAGAATTGAGAAAGCCCTGACCCAGGGAATAGGCCCCCAGGGCACGCCCCTCGCTCAGGGCGGCACTGACTTTGGGGGTCACCACGGTAACCAGCTCGACCATCTGCCGCACCGCGCTCTGACGGTCCTGGCTCAGGCCCGCCTGGCTGGCGACCAGCTTGATAAACACCTGGGAGCTGCCCAGCAGTTTCTCGGCCAGGGCGATCTTGCCCTGCAGCGAAGTCTCTCGCTGAATGGCCTCCAGCTCGGCGTTCAGTTCGTCGCGTTTGGCGTTGAACTCCTCGATCTGCTCGGCCTCACGGGCGACCGGGGCCAGCGCCTGCAAAAGCTCGGCAATCTGGCTCTGTTGCTTGCCGAGACGGCTGTCCAGATCGCCCGCCTGCCCGGACTGGCCGATCATCGCGTTGATTTCGATCAGGTCGACGTAGTCTTCCAGGCTGCGCCGCAGGACCATGGCCTCGCCGAGCAGATCGATGCTTTCCAGCGCCGCCTGGGTGCTGATGAACTGGCGGTAGGAGTCGCGCACCAGATAGAAGTTGGTGACCAGCATGGGCAGAAAGAACAGGACACTGATCAAACTGAACTTCATGCCGAAGCTGAGGCGATTCATTAGCGCGATGGCCGGATACAGCACGGTCTTCACAGGACGTCTCCAGTTCTAATTATTGTCATGGTGATGGCAAGATCAGCCGCCCGGCGTTCCATATGGCAGCCTGTGCGTCCCTCGCTGCTCGGACTGCGACACTCGGGGCACCGGCTTACGGGCAGGCCAAGGTGATCCGCGTCACAAAACACGCCTGAGCATGCCGCCATATATACCTCTTATCGACTTCAACCTCTGTAACTTAAGGTTAATGATGCGCGAACCACCTACGGGCCGGTATTGACCTGAGTGGTACCAAGGTCGAGATCCTCGCCCGAGGACTATAGCGCCGGGTCACAGGCCCCGCTGACCAGCCGGGTCGACTCCGCGAGCAGCGCCTGGCGCACGGGCCAGAGCCGGATTGCGCCAGGATTTACCGGGGTCGGAGGGCTCGCAGGATCCAGATGCCGCGCAGCCGCGCAGCAAACTGAATGCAGTTGCGATTATCACTTTGTGGATACCTGCAGGAGCGGCCCATGGCCGCGATGGGTGTCGCGGGCATGGCCCGCTCCTACGCCCTGCCAGCGGTGTAGGGTGGATGACGCCTTTCTCATCCACCACCGCAATCTGGTGGATGGATAAAGCGTCATCCACCCTACGAGATAGCAGGCCTTGTAGATACACAGAGGGGCTACAGTCGAGCTGCAACCCGAACCAGCGCAGTGCAGCCCGGGAGCGCGGCGAATGCCGCGCCAGGTAATGGGCGTATCGACGGTCAGATAAGCAGGGTCCACACGGCAAACAGGGCATACCAGAGCACGGCGGCACGCACCAGCAATTGCCACAGCCCGTCCAGGCTGCTGACCCCCACCTCGCCGATCACCGGCTCGGGCGTTTCGCTGGCGGCACGGCCGGTGCTGATCACCAGCTGCGCCGCGCTGATGTCCCAGCTGAGCAGCTCATGCAGCAAGGCGCGGGTCACCGCGGCAAAGTTGCCCACCAGGGCAAAGCTGGCTGCCAGCACCCGCACCGGCAGCCAGTCGAAACCATGACGCACCTGCACCGCGCGCTCGCGCAGGGCCGGTTGCTCGGCATGCTCGGCGCTCAGGGCGAGCAATCGATAGGCCAGCGCGGCCAGCGGACCGAGCAGTGCATACCAGAAGATCACGGCAAAGAAACTCTGATAGGCCTGCCACACCAGATGGCCCTGCACACTCTTCAGCAGCGCCCCTTCCTCTTCGACCTCCAGCCCCAGGTCGCGGCGCGCCACCAGATAAGCCGCCTCGGCATCGCCGCGCCGCCAGCTATCGCGGAACGGCCCCAGAGCGGCCTGCAGATCACCGCGGCCCAGGCTGTAAATCACCACCAGCAGGTGCACCGGCAACGCCAGCCAGCCGTAGGCAAGGGGGGTGAGCACGATCAGGATCAGGGCCAGCACCGCCAACGGCAGCAGGACCACCAGCGCCAGGGCCAGCCAGGGGCGCGCCACCCACTCGGCCTTGTGCTCAACCCGGGCCAGCAAGCGCAGCCAGGGACCGTCCTGTTGAATATTGCTGCGCCAGGCCGAGAACTTCTCGACCCAGAGCACCAGCAGTAGCACCAGAAAACTCATGACCTCTCCTTATTTAGTCAGCAGTGCAGTGCGCAGACGCGGCCAGTCGAACGCCGGCCCCGGATCGGTCTTGCGCCCTGGCGCGATATCACTGTGGCCACAGATACGCTCCAGACTGAGCGCCGGATAGCCCTGTTGCAATACGCCGATCAGCTCCACCAGGGCCGCATACTGCGCCTCGGTGTAGGGCAGCTCATCGGTGCCCTCGAGTTCGATGCCCAGGGAAAAGTCGTTACAGTTTTCCCGCTCGGCATAGCACGACTGGCCGGCATGCCAGGCGCGCTCATTGCAGGAGACAAACTGGGTGATCGTGCCGTCACGCTCGATCAAGAAATGTGCGGACACCTGCAGATCGGCGATGGTGGCGAAATAGGGATGCTCGTCCAGCGGCAGACGATTCTGGAAGAAGGCCTGCACCATGCCGGTACCGAACTGGCCCGGCGGCAGGCTGATGTTATGCAGCACCAGCAGCGATACCTCGGCCTGCGGGCGTGCATTGAAATTGGCGGACGGGCAATGGCGAATGCCGTGGCACCAGCCACTGGCGGAATCCAGTTGCATAAAGGCTCCTTGAACGAGCCGTCACTTTAGCAGCCTGCCAGGCCAAACGCTGCCCACAAGACGCTGCGCAGGCCATTGCGCGCCAGGGCGAGCGCGCCGGCCAAGAGCGGTATAAGGCCATAACCCCGTAAGGTGCGCTGTGCGCACCAGCTCTTCCACGTCGCAAGCGGTGCGCACGGCGCACCCTACAACCCCGACTGTCCCTGCGAGCTAGGGTCTCAGGTGTTCTTCAACCTGCGCAGATTGCCGATCACCGACTCCAGGGCTCGGTCGAACAGCAAGGCATCGTCGAGCAAACGGATCGCGCCGCGGCGGAACTCGATCGCCAAGCCCATGCGGGTCTTTTCCAGCACCTTCATGCCGGTACGGTTGACGAACACATACTTGCCGGTCGGTTTGATCACCGCCGCCAGCTTGCAGCGCAGCTTGTGCTCTTCGTCTTCCTGAAACTCGACCCAGCTGCCGACCCGCAGATTATCCACCTGCAGCAGCGCCTCGTCGTCGTCCGGCAGGCTGACGTCCGGCTCAACCAGGCGGTTCTCGCCCGGCACCAGCAGGACGATTTCCTCGACCACCGCAACCATGGCCGGCTCGTCGTCGGCCGCTTCGGGCGGCAGTTCCAGCAGCGGCATATCCTGCTCGGTCGCTGACTGCTGATTGGCATCATCGGCCGCCGGCGCTTCGGCTTCCACTTCGACCGGCAGCGCCCGCTTGAAACGCTGGAAGGCCTGCACATGCAGGGCCTCCAGCTGATTGAAGAAATCCCCGGTGGAGAACGGGTCGAAGGCCGCGCTGGCCATGCCCTCGCGCAGCGCCTTGAGCAGGCCTGGCACCACTTCCAGCAGGCGCATGCGCGCTTCCGGATCGTCATGCGGCTCGACGCTCCAGACCAGATCATCCATGGTCGCCAGGGCCGCCTGCCATTCGGCGGACGCCACACCATGCTTGAGACAGGTAAGCATCAGCACCTTGCTCCAGGCCTCCTGCAGCAAACGCACCACCACCTCGGGCAGGGTCTTGCCGAGCAACCGCTCATTCAACGCCTGCTCCACCTCGCGACGGGCCAGCGCCGCCTTGGCACTGCCCTCCTCGGCGTCGCGGGTACGCTGCTCCAGCAGCTCGCTGCGGCGGCGCTCATCGCCGGTAAAGGCCAGAAAGTCGGAGAGCAACTCGGAGAAGATCGCCGGGTCGTCGACGAAATCATTCAGCAGGCGCTGCACCACCTGTTCGATCTTCTGGTACAGGCTGTCGCGCTGGGTATCGTCCTGATCGCCCCAGCCCAGGGCGGCGGAAGCGATCTCGTTGAGCAGTCGCCGCGCCGGGTGGCTGCCACGGCTGAAGAAGGTCTTGTCGATAACCGCGACTTTCAGCATGGGGATCTGCAGGCGCGCGATCAGGGCCTTGAGCGAGTCCGGCAGGGTGCGGTCATCGAGAATAAACTCGAAGAGCATCGACACCAGGTTGATGACATCCTCATCCACCTCGCCAACCACACGGGTCTTGCCGGTCTTGACGCTGGCGCGCACCAGCAGGCTTTCAAGCTGCTCGCGCAGGTCGAAGTCGTCACTCGCCTGGGTCGGTACGCCTTGCTGCATATGCGACAGCAAGCGCATCAGGTCATTGCTGGAAATCGGCCGGGCATCGGCGGGCCGGTTGCGCTGTGGTACCACAGTGCCCCGGGCTTGCGATAGCAGCTCCTGCAGTGCGCCGAATACCTCTCTGACCCCTTCATCCACATAACCGTCGCCCGCGACGCCTGCGGACTCATCCGCCGTGCTGCCGGTCGCTGCAGCGGGCCGCGAAGGGTTGCGCCGCTGCGCCGCCGGAGCCGACTTCAGCTCGGGCAATACGCCGGCCTCGACCAGGGATTGATTGGCCTCGGCATACAGCTGATCGAGATCCGCCAGCACGTACTTCTCGAACAGCTTGAGAATGATCAGCTTGACCTTGATCTCCACCCCGAGACTGCTGCAGGCGTCGAGGAAGAACTCGCATAGCAACGTGGGGCCGAGGGGGTTGGTCTTGTTGTCCAGCTTCTTGCTGACCATCGCATTCAGCCGCGTGGTCAAATGGTTCAAGGCCACGCCATCATGGTTTATGACCTTGGCCACCATGGCTTCCAGCGCCACGGCCTCTTCCAGCTCGTCGTTCTGCACCAGGGACAGGGAGTCGAACGAAACGGCCTCCAGCGGGGCTGGCCGGCCAATCTCGTACTGATTGAGAGCGGCAAAGGCATCCAGGACCTTGTGCAGGAACCCGCGCTCGATATTTTTGCGTTTCAGGCGCAGATCGCGCATGGTCTCGAAAAACGCATTCTGCTCGGTATTGCTGGTGGCGCGATCAGCCATCTCGAACAGCGTATCGTCGGCATTGTCGAAGAGCGACTGCAGTGCCTTGCGCAGCTGCTGCACCGCTTTGTCACGCACATTGGTTAGCGCCACGGGCAGTCTTCCTACCGGCGAGGTGGACGATTGCTCAGCGGCCACTTTGTTAAGGTGCACCACTTTCGCGTCAGTTTTCATTGCGAGTCTCCTGCAGGCTGCCCCCCTTGGGCGAACAGGCCTGCACAGCGATCAACTGAGCGTTATCCCTAACGTCAAAGCCATGGCGTCAATATTTCAATAAGTAAAGGCATTATAGGGATGCGCCAGCGCATACCAAGCCAACATTTCCTCCAGACATGACCCAAGTCACAGATGCAACGCTGCAGCCTCCCAACGGCCACCTACACGCGACCAACGTACCCGGTTGACGCCATCCAGCCGGTCGCCCAAGGCAACCCTCATCCAGATAGCATAGCCCCATAAAGGCCGGCGACCATTACCGCTGGTAGGGACAAAATCGGCAATCGCACTGCACGGGCGCGCCCCAATCCCTATAATCGGCGCACTCAGCCAATGGAGCCCGCCATGCCCAACCTCACTCTCGACGACCTCAGCAGCGAAATCGAGGCCAATGTGCGCCGCGCCCTGGCAGAAGACATCGGCAGCGGCGACATAACCGCACAACTGATTCCCGCCGAGCGCCTGGCCCAGGCCAGCATCATCACCCGCGAAGCTGCCGTGATCGCCGGCACCGCCTGGGTCGACGCGGTATTCCGCCAGCTCGACCCGCGCGTCGCCGTGCACTGGCAGGTACGCGACGGCGAGCGGGTCAGCGCCAACCAAGTCCTGTTTCACCTGGAAGGCCCGGCCCGCGCCCTGCTCAGCGGCGAACGCAGCGCCCTAAACTTCCTCCAGACCCTGTCCGCCGTGGCCACCCGCTGCCAGCACTATGCCGACCTGGTGCAAGGCACCGCGGTGAAGCTGCTCGACACCCGCAAAACCCTGCCCGGCCTGCGCCTGGCGCAGAAGTATGCGGTCACCTGCGGCGGCTGCCATAACCACCGCATAGGCCTCTTTGATGCCTTCCTTATAAAGGAAAACCACATCGCCGCCTGCGGTGGCATCGCTGCCGCAGTACAAGCCGCCCACAAAATCGCCCCCGGCAAGCCGGTGGAAGTCGAAGTGGAAAGCCTGGAAGAACTGCAGCATGCACTGGAAGCCGGGGCCGATATCATCATGCTCGACGAGCTGAACCTGGACGAGATGCGCCAGGCCGTGGCCATCAACCAGGGCCGAGCCAAACTCGAAGCCTCCGGCGGCATCACCCAAAGCACCCTGCGCACTATCGCCGAAACGGGGGTGGATTACATTTCGATTGGCGCACTGACCAAGGACTTAAAAGCAGTAGACCTATCGATGCGATTAAGTATATGACCCGCAGATGAAAAGCGGCCAAATAAAGGCTCGCGACCTAATACTGCATTATTGGGTTTTGCCCCGCCATGAGCCTGATGACTCATCGCGTCAAGACCACCCAAGACTCGAACAATAACTCCACACCAACACTAACTACGCAACCACTTGCCCCCTGCAAGAAGCGAGACACCAATTACAAAACCCAAAAACCCGCACAAAAATCATTCATTAAACACTGCAGCTAATTGCGGAAATTGCTCTCGCATCGCGTTCAACTCGGCCAAAGCCTGGCCATAGTTATTACCCCCGTAAATACTACGAAAAATTAATAACTGCTCCCGCGCAGCATCTGGCTGGCCATTAATCCCCAGCGCAATCGCATAGCGGAGAAAGCCAGAAAAATTTGGAAACCGGTATACTACCCGTCGCATCCGATCCAACTGTTCCTGATTCATATTAACGATCGGCGGAGTGCGCACAAAATAAATGAACTCACGCAACTGACTCAGCAAAATAACATCCGGGGCTGACTGCTCCGCTTTTAACTTGCCGACGCGAGCCAACTCAAATCGCATCAAACGAAAATCCTCATCAATAATACGGTACTCACGCCATGCCCAACCATAAACACCTATAAACAACGCCAGAACAATACTCAAAAGCCAGCGGGGCATGCCTACTTCAAGCGCCTTAGCCGGCCGCTCGGCTGCAACGACTCCTAACAACAGGCCCAACGGAAAAAGAAAAAAAGCATACTCCAACGGATATTCAAGCAAACTATGCACCAGCACAAAACCTGCCGCAACTAGAGCAAACTTGCTTTCCGAGTCCTGCGCAAACCGGCACAACTTAAACAGCCACCCCCCTACACCCAAAATAATCAGCACACCCAGCAGCGGACCATTCCATACCAGCATATCAAGTAAAATGTTATGACTGTGCGCGGAGATCAAGGCCGCAGGATAACTCAGAGAATTTTCAACTTGAGCAACATTGACTTGCCCCCATCCATAGCCCCACAACGGGCCATGCCAAACAGAGCTGAAGAGCTGCATCCAAATATTCAAGCGCTCAGTTAATGACCCCGCCCTCATAGCGCCACTACTGGACAGCGCAAGCCAATTGGCAACATGAGGCAGCACAACTACATAACAGCTATATATAGCTAGACATCCGAGAATTTGACGCACAGTTAAACGCGACTTGTGGAAAGCACTCTTCCAACCCCAAAAAACAACTACTGACAACGCACCAGCCCAAGGGGTCCGAGACTGAGTCAACGCGACCCCAAAGAGTAAAAAACCAACTAAAATTGCAGCTACCACACGATTCAGCAACTGTTTCTCATAAAAATATAAAACACCTGCCAGCCCCATACATAAAAGAGTTGCCAAATTATTGGGCTGAGCCAAGTTGGCAAATGGCCGCCCACCAAAACGCAGGTCAGCCACCCAGATACTCCCCGGAAGCATCAACCACTGACGCATAGCGATCCACTGAGATAAAACAGCACCAACAATGAAAGCTGCAGCAAGTAATTGCACAAGGTGATGACGCTCCCCTGCCGGGGCAGTCAGGTTGTAGCCAACCTGTAACATCAGGGCAAATCCGATCAGATAAAAAAAAGTGACCCAAGCATCCCCTGCAAAATAAATCACGCCTGCCCACAACTGTAATAGCGGAATAGCTGACATCAAGAAAAAACCGATAATCGCCAGCGAAAGCTTCATCCGCCCTGACAAGAGCATGACTGTGACCAGCAGCAAACCCGCAAAAAAAACAGCAAATTCCTGGTAAGCCACGACCCACGGCAAATAATGGTTGGGCAACAGCCAAGCCAAATTAAATATGCCAAAAGCCAGAATCAGTAGCCATTTCTGGCTCAAGGTTGAGTTCATGCATAGGCCCTGCGAATAAATTGAAGCAAAAAAATGCCCCGCACAAGGCAGGGCATTTATTCGTTAAGGTTATTTTCTGTTGAATTCTAATTGAGCAAACGACAGCCAACATGCACTCAAAAAAATTAAGCCCCCAACAGATTAACCACCTCAACACTACAAACTAATTACTTACAGCTGCCTGGCATCCAGTTCAGCGGGGTACCAGTACAAGTCCAGCCAGTAACCGGCCCGGTTGTGGCATCAGCTGGGGTAGGAGTGAGCAAAACTTCAGTATCGTTTGCCGCCAAAATACTGCCAGTAGCCGTGATCACACCCGCCGCATCAACCGCAACCGACGCAACATACTGCGACGTCTGGGAGGTAGAACATGCCGTGAAGTCTGCGGCAGCCAAGCTTTTTGCACTCTGGTTAATTTCTTGGACACAGGTGCGCGCCGAGCTTGCAGCCAGCACTACCTCAGACGCCTTGGCGCGGTTAGTGTAGTCCTGGTAAGCCGGCAGCGCGATGGCAGCCAGAATACCGATGATCGCAACCACGATCATCAATTCGATCAGGGTAAAGCCTTTCTGCATTTGAGCTTTCATTAAAGTCTCTCCTAAATATGGGCAGGTCCAACGACCTGCCAAATTCAATGCAGCCAGCGTGCCAACTCACACAACATCATGATTAATGCCGTTTACCCCACGCAGGGTATCTGCCGACGCCACTCACTCGGCACTAACTGCCATTTTTTGTCACCGGTTCTCCGCACGTTTGGCAGCCAGAACCAACTAGGCTATAAGGCAGACATCAAAATTGAGAATCTTGTATGAATGACTGTGTATCGCTCTCCGGCTTAGCCAAGCAGATGGTACTGGCTGAATTGCTGGATGAAAAAACCGCTCAACAGGCACAGCAACAGGCCCAACGCAACAAGCTCTCGCTGGTTACCTACCTGGTGCAGAACAAGCTGGTGAAGAGCCGCGCCCTCGCCGAGCTGGCTTCCGAGCAATTCGGAGTGGCCTTTGTTGACCTCAGCAGTATTGACAAAGAAATGCAGCCCAAGGACCTGGTCAGCGAAAAACTTATTCAACAGCATCGTGTGCTGCCTTTATGGCGCCGCGGCAACAAGCTGTTTATTGCGGTATCGGACCCGGGCAATCATCAGGCCATCACGGACATCCAGTTCTCCACCGGCATGACGACCGAGTCGATTCTGGTAGAGGACGACAAGCTTGGCGATGCCATCGACAAGTTTTTCGACAACGCCAGCAATGGCATGGAAGACCTGGCAGATATCGATCTGGACGGCCTGGATGTCGAAGCGGTCAACGATGAATCCCAGGACAAGGGCGAAGGCAATGCGGCCGATGACGCTCCAGTGGTCCGCTTCGTCAACAAGATGCTGCTGGATGCGATTAAGGGCGGCTCATCCGACCTGCACTTCGAACCCTATGAGAAAACCTACAGGGTGCGCTTTCGCACCGACGGCATCCTGCTAGAAATCGCCCGCCCGCCAGTACAGCTGGCCCCGCGCATATCGGCGCGCCTAAAGGTGATGGCTGGCCTGGATATTTCCGAGCGGCGCAAGCCGCAGGACGGGCGGATCAAGATGCGTATTTCCAAAACCAAGTCCATCGACTTCCGGGTCAGTACCTGCCCGACCCTGTGGGGCGAGAAGATCGTGATGCGGATTCTCGATGCAACCAGCGCGCAGATGGGCATCGATGCCCTGGGCTATGAACCCGCACAGAAAGACCTCTATATGGCGGCGCTCAAGCAGCCCCAGGGCATGATTCTAGTCACCGGCCCGACCGGTTCGGGCAAAACCGTATCCCTGTATACCGGCCTGAATATCCTCAACACTGTGGATGTGAATATCTCCACGGCCGAGGATCCAGTGGAAATCAACCTGGAAGGTATCAATCAGGTCAACGTCAACCCCAAGCAGGGCATGGATTTCACCGCCGCCCTGAAGGCCTTTTTGCGTCAGGACCCGGACATCATCATGGTCGGCGAGATCCGCGACCTGGACACCGCCTCCATCGCGGTCAAGGCCGCGCAAACCGGGCATATGGTGATGTCGACCCTGCACACCAACAGCGCCGCGGAAACCCTGACCCGTCTGCGCAATATGGGCGTGCCATCGTTCAACATCGCCACCTCGGTTAACCTAATTATCGCCCAGCGCCTGGCGCGCAAGCTGTGTAACAGCTGCAAGAAAGAGGTACAGATCCCAAGAGAAGCCCTGCTCGAGGAGGGTTTCCCAGAAGACAAGCTGGGCACCTTCAAGATTTATGGCCCGGTAGGCTGCGAAAACTGCAACGGTGGCTACAAAGGCCGTGTCGGTATTTATGAAGTGGTTAAAAACACGCCTGCCCTGCAACGGATTATCATGGAAGAAGGCAATTCTATTGATATCTCGATCCAGATGCGCAAAGACGGCTTTAATGACCTACGCACCTCAGCTCTACTGAAGGCCATGCAGGGCATAACCAGCCTCGAAGAAGTGAACCGCGTGACTAAGGACTAACCGATGGCCGTGAAAGCAATAAAAACCAGCACCTTCGCGTGGGAAGGCACCGACAAAAAGGGAGCCAAGGTAAAAGGCGAAGCCAGCGGCCAAAACCCGGCACTGGTCAAAGCGCAGTTGCGCAGACAGGGCATCAACCCGCTCAAGGTCCGTAAAAAGTCCGAGTCTCTGTTTGGTCGCGGCAAGAAAATCACGCCTCTGGACATTGCCTTGTTCGCGCGGCAGATGGCCACCATGATGAAAGCCGGCGTGCCCTTGCTGCAGTCGTTCGACATTATCGCCGAAGGCGTCGATAACCCGAATATGCGCAAGCTGGTGGATGACATCAAACAGCATGTGGCCGCAGGCAACAGCTTTGCCGCCGCCCTGCGCACCCGCCCCGAACACTTCGATGACCTGTTCTGCAACCTGGTAGACGCCGGCGAACAGGCCGGTGCCCTGGAAAACCTGCTGGACCGGGTGGCCACCTACAAGGAAAAGACCGAAGCGCTCAAGGCCAAAATCAAGAAGGCCATGAACTACCCCATCGCGGTAGTCGTAGTGGCCATTATCGTTTCGGCCATTCTGCTGATTAAGGTAGTACCGCAATTCGAGTCGGTATTTGCTAACTTTGGCGCAGAATTGCCGGCGTTCACCCAGTTCGTGATCGGCTTATCGCAAAGCTTACAAAAGTGGTGGTTCGTTATTCTGCTTATCATGTTCGCCAGTGCCTTTGCCCTGAAAGAAACCAACAAGCGCTCCGAGAAATTCAGGAACTGGATCGACCGCATGGCGCTGAAAGCGCCCATTGTCGGCGATATCATCTACAAGTCTTCGGTGGCCCGCTACGCTCGCACCCTGGCCACCACCTTCGCCGCCGGCGTGCCTCTGGTGGAGGCATTGGACTCGGTGGCAGGCGCAACCGGCAATATCGTATTCAAGGATGCCGTGAATAAGATCAAGCAGGACGTCACCTCCGGTATGCAGTTGAACTTTTCCATGCGCAGCACGGGTGTATTTCCGTCCATGGCCATCCAGATGACCGCCATTGGCGAGGAATCCGGCGCACTGGATATGATGCTCGACAAGGTGGCCAGTTATTACGAGGCAGAGGTTGATAATGCCGTCGACGGCCTGACCGCTCTGATGGAGCCGCTGATCATGTCGGTACTCGGCGTGCTGGTTGGTGGCCTGGTTATTGCCATGTACCTGCCTATCTTCCAGCTCGGTTCCGTTGTCTAACCTATGCCAGTGATCGACTTTCTGGCCAGCCATGCGCTGGCCTTTGTTTTATTTGCGCTGCTGCTCGGCCTGCTGATCGGCAGTTTCCTTAACGTCGTGGTCTATCGCCTGCCGCTGATGATGCAGCGCGACTGGCGCGAGCAGGCCCGCGAAGTGCTTGAGTTGCCGGCGGAGGATCGCGGGGCGACCTTCAACCTGTTGCTACCCAACTCGAAATGCCCGCAGTGCGGTCACGAGATCAAGGCCTGGGAAAACATCCCGGTGATCAGCTATCTGTTTCTGCGCGGCAAATGCTCCAGCTGCAAGACGCCGATCAGCAAGCGCTACCCCCTGGTCGAACTGAGCTGCGGCCTGCTCTCGGCCTATATCGCCTGGCACTTCGGCTTCACCTGGCAGGCCGGCGGCATGCTGCTGCTGACCTGGGGGCTGCTGGCGATGAGCCTGATCGACGCCGATCACCAGTTGCTGCCGGATGCCCTGGTACTGCCGCTGCTGTGGCTGGGCCTGATCCTCAACCATTTCGGTCTGTTTACCAGCCTGGAAGACGCACTCTGGGGCGCGGTGGCCGGCTACCTGAGCCTGTGGTCGGTGTACTGGCTGTTCAAGCTGATTACCGGCAAGGAAGGTATGGGTTATGGCGACTTCAAACTGCTGGCCATGCTCGGGACCTGGGGCGGCTGGCAGGTGCTGCCGCTGACCATTCTGCTGTCCTCGCTGGTCGGCGCGGTGCTCGGGCTGATCATGCTGCGCCTGCGCAACGCAGAAACCAGCACCCCGATCCCCTTCGGCCCCTACCTGGCCATCGCCGGCTGGATCGCCCTGCTCTGGGGCGAGCAGATTACCAGTGGTTATCTGCAGATTGCCGGGTTCCGCTAAGAGGGTGTTTACAAATTACTGCGCTCGGCCATGCTGCGTTGAACTCAGCCTCAAAATGCTCATGTACTACTCGTACACTCCGCTTTCTCGGCTGATTTCGCCTTGCCTGGCCATCGCTCGCTACTTTTGTAAACCCCCTCTACCAAGCCACTGAAAAACTGCCTGCTAGCCCCCGTAGGGTGCGCCGCGCGCACCACCCCTACCACCGCTCCCGAATGCAGATCATAGAGGCCGTGCGACGCTGCACGGCCACGCCGCAACAGGCAAACGGCCATGCGGTTCGCCAGCCCCCGACCGGGTGCTCTACAATCCGCGTTCTTCTACGGCATATGATGTACGGACTATGAAACCCTGGATTCTTGGCCTAACCGGCGGCATTGGCAGCGGCAAGAGCGCGGTTGCGCAACACTTTATCGACCTGGGCGTGCACCTGGTCGACGCCGACCACGCCGCACGCTGGGTGGTCGAGCCGGGCCGGCCGGCGCTGGACAAGATAGTCGAGCACTTTGGCGGCGGCGTCCTGCAAGCCGACGGTCAGCTGGATCGCAGCGCCCTGCGCGCGCGCATCTTTGCCGACAGCGATGAACGACGCTGGCTGGAGGCGTTGCTGCATCCGCTGATTGGCCAGGAGATCATGGACTATCTGGCCCGCGCCGAATCGCCCTATTCGATCCTGGTTTCGCCCCTGCTGATCGAGTCCGGGCAACACCGGCTGACCCAGCGCGTGCTGCTGGTGGATGCCCCCGAACAGTTGCAGATCCAGCGCACCATTGCCCGTGACCAGAGCTCGGAGGAACAGGTGCAGGCCATCCTCAAGGCCCAGGCCAGCCGCAGCGAACGCCTGCAGCATGCCCACGATGTGCTGGTTAACGATCGCGACCTGCATTGGCTGCAAGCCGAGGTCGAGCGCCTGCACAACTTTTACCTGACCCTACGCGGAGGCCAAGCATGAGCACCCCCACCACCGTTGCCTGCCCGACCTGCGGCGCACCCGTCGAATGGGGCCCGCAAAGCCCTAGCCGACCCTTTTGCTCGGAGCGCTGCAAGCTGATCGACCTCGGGGCCTGGGCCTCGGAGGATCACGCCATACCCGGCAACTCGCTGGAAGACGATCTGTTTTCCGGTGAACTGCCACCGCGCGAGCATTGATCGCCATCAGACGAGTAGAGTGCCCCATTCGGCGAGAGACGGGTGTGGCCTCGGTGCGCGCGGCGCACCCTACAAGAGCGGCCTAACCTCACGCTGATCGCGTCTAGGGCCGCATAAAGCCATAGTCGCGCTCATCGTCCAGGTTATCGGCCAGAAATTGCAGCTCGGCGGCCAGGTCGGCATGGTCACGCTGCAATCGGCTGCGCTCGACCACCGCACTGAGCAGCGCGCGCAGGCTCAGCGCGCTATCGAAGCCCTGCTCGTGGGCGCGCTGCAGGCTCTGCTCAAGCTCCTCTCTGGCCCATTTGTGCATGCCCATCTCACACCTCCTCAGTTGTCCTGGGCGAGCGTGCCAAACCGGCCGCGCCGCACCTTGACCTGGATCAACCGGCCCGCCTCGATAAGCGCGCCGAAGGACGCGTTATCACTCGGGGTGGTTATCGTCCTTCCAGGGTGCCGCCAGATAACGCGAGCGATTGAAGGTTTCCAGCCAGTCCGGGTAGAACACCACCAGCGCCGTCACCAGCATGCCGTTGATAAAGGCCTCGGGGAACATCACCAGCCACAGGTAGCCGATAAAGTCCCCCAGCCAGGGCGGCATGGGAAACAGACCATCCATCCACAACACGGCGAACCCCGCGCCGACGCACAGCAATACGGCCAGGGCCGCGGCAAAAAAGCCGCTGAAAAAGATATAGACGAACAGGTTGCGCGGCTGCGCTCGCTCGACCCATAACGCACAGGTTTCGGTCACCGCCACGGGAATCGCCACCAGCAGCAGGCCATTGACGCCCAGGGCGGCCAGATCCTGTCGCCCCAGCGCTACCATCCCCAGCTGTGCGGCAACGCCGGCCAGGACCGCCAGCGGCCAGTCCAGCAGCAGGGTCACCGCCGTCATGCCGATAAAGTGATAAGACAGGCCGGAATCGAAATCGCGTCGCACCAGCCACAACACAAAGAGCACCAGGGCCGTACCACCCAGGAGATGCTGCCGGCGCAGATCGCTGAACAGTTCCAGCCAGGGCGCACGCCACAGCGCCCAGCCCAGCAGCGGCAGGTAGAGCAACCAGCCGGCCAGCTGGGTGGCGGGTTGCAGCAGTTCGGCAGCGATCATGGCGTCCCCCGATAAGCCGACGGAAGAGCACGTCAGCAACCCGGATTTTGCCTGCGAAAGCAGAAGATGAGCAAGGCAGCTCGACGCAGAGAGCCGGCGCGGACCATCGCAGTCCAAGGGCATGTAGGCGGGGCGTATCCGCCATATAGGACATGACCACAGCTTCGGCTGTCGACTCTTTGCCGGGTTGCACCAGGGCTTATCCGTAGACGGGCTACGGGCTCGGGGGACGCGCAGGAGATCCCTGCCGCGCTGTCGCGCAGCAAACTGGGGTGCCATTGCGATTATCAGTTTGCGGGTAGCTACAGGCTGCGATGCGTTTCGCGGGCATGGCCCGCTCCTACGGCCTGCGAGGCTTGCGTAGAAACACAGGATCTACCGAGCGCGCCGCAGGGTGAATGAGGCCTTTCGCATCCAGCCTCGCGACAGAACATCCTGTCGCACCGGGGTATACCAACAACCCGGCCGCGCAGGCTAAGCTGACAACATGGACGATTCGGATTATCTGCGCCTGCTTACCCATCAGGCCGAACAGGCCAATGCCTTTCTCTCCAATGCCCGCAAATGGGAGCGTGAGCGTTGGGTATGCCAGCGCCTGCTGCAAGCACTCAACGTCAGCCATCGCCTCGACGAGTTCAGCGCCGCCCAGCAGGATCCGCCGGACGTGCTGTTTCGCGATGCCTGTTTCGAGGTGTTCTTTGTCCTGGATGAGGGCCGCCGCCTGAACGACGAGTGGCGTGCCGAGCTGGAGCGCCGGCGCAGCGCCTTCTCCCTCAGCCAGCTGGTGCGCCGCGAAGCCCGGCCCCGGCGCATCGGCGCGGCCGAACTGCAGCAGCGCCTGAGCCCCACCCTGCGCAAGAAGGCCCACAACTACGGCGAGCGCGGCATGGACCTGGGCGAGCTGGACCTGCTCGCCTTTGTCAGCCTGAAGCGCGCCACCCCCGACTTCAACAGCCATTTCCCGCCGCCCACCGAGTTCCTGCGCCAGGGCTGGCGCTCATTGTCGCTGGTCGGGCCGACTTTCGCCCGGGTGCTCTTTGCCCATCCGGATGCGCCGGATTTCCTGCGCAGCAACCTCGGCCGCAGCGTGCTTTTCGACGTAGGGATCAGCCTGTGAGTCCCTTGCAGGAACTGCTCGCCGCCGTGCCGCAACAAGGCCGGGTACGCTGGATCGGCGTACGCCCGGCAGCGCGGGCCGAGATGCTCGAACTGCAGGCGGTGGAAGCCCGGCGCGAAGCCGGCCTGACCGGCGACCACAGCCGCCCGGGCCTGCACAATGCGCGGCAGGTCACCCTGATCCAGTGGGAACATCTGGCCGTGATCGGCGCACTGCTCCAGCGCCCGCCTGAGCAGCCGATCACCCCGCAGGAGCTACGGCGCAATATCGCCATCAGCGGCATCAATCTGTTCAGCCTCAAGGGCCGGCGCTTTCGCCTCGGCCAGGCGATTCTGCAGACCACCGGCTGGTGCCAACCCTGTGCGCGCCTGGAGGAACGCCTGGGCAACGGCACCTTTCAGGCCGTGCGCGGGCATGGCGGCATCACCGCACGGGTACTTCAGGGCGGCATTATTCGCCTGAATGACTTACTGTGCGTTGAGCCGCTGTAAGGCACACCGCTAGAATGCCCACCATCGCTCAACCACGCCCCCGCAAGCAGCGTCGCTTGCCGAGCGCCCCGAGCCCGCGAGGATCCCTATGTCCAGCCGCCTGAATGCTGATGACCAGAAACGCGTCGAGCAGTATCTGAGTGCCCCGCAGCACCAGATCGAGCGTCAACCCTTCAGGGTCTGGCGATTGCTGACGGTCATCGTCGCCATCGTGATCGGGCTGGGCCTGTTAAGCCGCCTTCTGAGTCGACTGGTGCTATGAGCTGCATTGCGCTCGCCCATGTCGACTCGCCACGTTTTCCTAAAAGCCTTGTGAGTGTCGCAAATGACTCATCGAATAGTGATTGTCGGCGGTGGTGCTGGCGGTTTGGAGCTGGCCACCCGCCTGGGTAGAACCCTGGGCAAGCGCGGCCAGGCCCAGATAACCCTGATCGACGCCAACCTTACCCATATCTGGAAGCCCCTGTTGCACGAAGTCGCCGCCGGCTCGCTGAATTCCTCGGTGGACGAGCTGAACTACGTGGCCCAGGCCAAGTGGAACCACTTCGAGTTCCAGCTCGGACGCATGGCCGGCCTCGATCGCGCCCAACGGCGGGTGCGCCTGGCCGCCACCCTGGATGACGACGGCACCCTGCTGATGCCCGAGCGTGAGCTGGGCTACGACAGCCTGGTGATCGCCGTCGGCAGCACCACCAACGACTTCGGCACGCCCGGCGCAGCCGAGCACTGCCTGTTTCTCGACACCCGCGACCAGGCCGAACGCTTCCACCACCAGCTCCTCAGCCATTACCTGCGCGCCCACGCCAACCAGGCAAGCAGCAGCGGGGTAATCAACGTGGCCATCGTTGGCGCGGGTGCCACCGGCGTCGAACTGGCCGCCGAGCTGCACCACGCGGCCCACGAACTGGCAGCCTACGGACTGAACGGCATCCGCCCGGAAAATATGCGCATCACCCTGATCGAGGCCGGCCCGCGGGTATTGCCCGCCCTGCCGGAACGCATCGGCAAGCCGGTACACAAGACCCTGGAAAAACTCGGGGTCACCGTACTGACCGGGGCCGCCGTCAGCCAGGTCACCCAGGACGCCCTGCACACCGCCGATGGCCAGGAGATTCCCGCCAGCCTCAAGGTCTGGGCGGCCGGCATCCGCGCCCCCAGCTTCCTCAAGGATCTGGACGGCCTGGAGAGCAACCGCATCAACCAGCTCCAGGTCAAACCCAGCCTGCAGACCACCCGCGACGACAATATCTTCGCCTTCGGTGACTGCGCGGCCTGCCCGCAGCCCGGCAGCGAAGGCAAGAACGTGCCGCCACGCGCCCAGGCGGCGCACCAGCAAGCCTCGCTACTGGCCAAATCGCTGAAGCTGCGCATCGAGGGCAAGGCCCTGCCGGAGTATCGCTACCGTGACTACGGCTCGCTGATCTCGCTGTCGACCTTCTCCGCGGTTGGCAACCTGATGGGCAACCTGACCGGCAGCGTGATGCTCGAAGGCTGGCTGGCGCGGATGTTCTACGTGTCGCTGTACCGCATGCACCAGATCGCCCTCTACGGCACCGTGCGCACCCTACTGATGATGCTGGGCGACCGCATCGGCCGCAGCACCGAGCCGCGCCTCAAGCTGCACTGAGGTCGCGCACCATGGGTTAGCGGCGCTAAGCGCAGGGCGAGCAGACACAGCAAACGTGGCGCGCCGCGTAACCCACCAGACTATTGCCCGGGTTGCGCCCTCGCTGGGTTATGGCGCAACAGAGCTTACTGAGTCCTCGTTATCCGCAGCGTGCGCCTAACCCACCCTACGTGAGAGCGCTTCACCGCTGACTGGTCTGTACAGGACTCCTGCGACCGAGAAACCTGGAAGCCAAATCGCAGGCAATAAAAAACCCGCACTAGGCGGGTTTTTTATCATTCAAGCGAACTTGAAATGGTGGGTCGTGTGGGATTCGAACCTACGACCAATTGGTTAAAAGCCAACTGCTCTACCAACTGAGCTAACGACCCAAAAATGGTCGGGGTAGGGGGATTCGAACTCCCGACATCCTGCTCCCAAAGCAGGCGCGCTACCGGACTGCGCTATACCCCGATGAAAGATTGGCTCCGCGACCAGGACTCGAACCTGGGACCCAATGATTAACAGTCATTTGCTCTACCGACTGAGCTATCGCGGAACTACTTGCTTCCTTTCTCAGAAACCGGAGCCGGTTGTTAAATCGTTTCCCGTGTCTGAGGCGCGCCATTTTACGTTTCCGCGCGCGCCTGTCAACCCCTTAAATTGCTTTTACTACAATGATTTGCAGACGGCTGACAGGCTGCTATATGTAGCGAGGCCTGCACCCAACGCAGGACGCTCCGGTCCCCCGGCATACAACAGGAAAGCGCATGAGCAACCAGGGCCAACCACCGCATCCGCCGAGCACCCTGCACAGCCTGGCCAGCCTGGCCAGCCGTGGCATCCAGCCGCGCTTTGGCGAGTTGGCGCAGAGCTGTCGCAAGCTGGTGATGAACAACCTCGCCGAACACCTGGGCGGCGTATTCACCCAGGTCGACGACACCCTGTTCGCCCTTGCGGACAAGGCCGAAAGCAATCAGCTGCAAAGTCTGTTCTTCGACAACATGCGCGAGATCCGTAAACAGCGCCCGCAGATCGAGCGCAGCTACCACCAGCAGATCGCCCGCAACTTCTCCGACTTCTTTGCCGGCCAGCGCCAGCCGCCCGCCAGCGCCGAGGCCCTGGACGCCGAACAGCTGGTACTGGTGCAGAACGAGGACTACGAGGAAAGCCTGCAGATCACCAATATGGTCAGCCAGGTGAAAGCCCGCTGCGCACAGCCGCTGTTCGCCCTGGAACAGCGCCTGGCGCAGCTCAACAATGGACAAAAGCTCGACGAGGACAGCAACCCCTTCGGCCCGCAGATGATCGCCCAGGCCTTTCGCCTCGCCCTGACCCCCTGCCCCTTCCCCCTGCGCATCAAGATCGTCCTCTATACGCTGTTCGACACCCAGGTCATGGACAGCCTGGAAGCGCTCTACGCCGCCCTTAACCAGCGCCTGATCGAGGCAGGGGTGCTGCCCGAGCTCAAATACAGCGCACAACGCACTGCCAATCCGCCACGCAGCGCCGCTCCCACGCCACCTAGCCATGTCGAGAGCGGCGCAATACCCCGACCACCCAGCGCGCCACCAGGCCCGCCAGCGCCCATGGCGAGCGAGGTGCCGCCCAGCGACCCGACGGAACTGCTGGGCAGCCTCGCCGCCCTGCTGGGCGAGCACCGTCGACGCGATCGCCACGCCGCCCTGCCGGACGGCACGCGCAGCATGGCCAGCCTGACCCCGCACAATGCCACGCGCACCTACAGCGCCCGCGAACTGCTCGACGCCCTGAACCGCATGCAGCGACAGTCGGCCCTCGAACTCGCGCAACACCTGGGCCAGCCACAGCCGGTGGACGACCTCAAGGCAACCCTGCAACAGCAGCTGCAGGCGCACAGCCCATTACCCGCCGAACACCGGGTTGCCGATCAGGAAGCCGACGTGATCGATCTGGTCGGCATGCTGTTCGACTTTATTCTCGACGACGACAACCTGCCCGACAGCTGCAAGACCACCCTCTCCCACCTGCACACGCCCTACCTGAAAGTGGCCCTGCAGGACAAAGCGCTGTTTACCCAGCATCACCACCCCGCGCGCCGCCTGCTCAACGCCATGGCCCAGGCCGGCGTGCTCTATGGCGGCGAAAGCGAGGAAGGCGGCCTGCAGGCGAAAATGCAGTGGGTGGTGGAGCGGGTGGTCCATGACTTCGCCATCGACCTGCAACTGTTCGACAGCCTGCTCGACGAGTTCAACGCCTATGTCGCCACCCTCAGGCACAAGGTAGAGCTACGCGAGCGGCGCGCCGTGCAGGCCGCCAAGGGTCGCGACAAACTTCTCGGCGCACGCCAGCGCGCACTGGCGGTGATTGCTGCTTGCCTGAACAACCGCGCACTGCCGAGCATCATCCACAACTTCCTCGAACTGACCTGGGCCGACGCCCTGGTGTTCGTATGGCTGCGCCATGGCGAAGACAGCCACGAGTGGCGACGCGCCTGCGAGGTGGCCGAGCAACTGGCCTGGAGCGGCACCCCGCTCGACGAAGCCGACCGTGAACGCCTGCAGGCCCTGCGCATCGCCCTGCTGGACGACCTGCGCAAGGGCCTGGAGTTACTCGGCGGTTACCATGAGGACGGCATCCGCCGCCTGCTGCAGGACCTGGTGGCCTGCCAGCATGCGGTGCAGGGCGAACAGCCCCAGGTGGCCGAACGTCTCAAGCCGGTACAGGTGGAAAGCCAGCTCGGCACCCTGCTCGGCGAGGATGCGCCGCTGGCCACCCCGACACCGCGCGACGCCAACCTATCGCCGCGCGCCCAGGCGCTGGCCAGGGAACTGCAACAGCTCGAGTTCGGCACCTGGTTCGAATTTGGCAGCGGCGAGCAACTGCACACCCTCAAGCTCTCCTGGTTCAGCCCGACCACAGACAACTACATGTTCGTCGACCACAGCGGCCAGCGTGCGGCCATCAAGCCCCTGCAGCAACTGGCCCGGGAAATGGAGCAGGGACTGGCGCGAATCATCCCCGCAGAACGCGACGCGCCCCTGGTGGATCGCGCGCTGAATGCCATTTACCGCGTACTGCAGCGCTTTACCGGACGCCCCCACGAGCCCCACGAATAAGGAACCCGTATGGATGACGAACGCCGCCAGCACAACCGCCAGCACACCGAACTGCAGCTGGAAATTTTCGAACAGCACACCGGCAAGCGCCTGGGGCGGGTGGTCGATCTCTCGGTCGATGGCTTTATGCTGTTCAGCGATACGCCGCAGGCCGCCGACGAACTGGTGGAATGCCGACTGCTGAGCGAACAGGTGGTCGAGGGCGTGGGCGAGATCAGCTTCGTCGCCGACTGCCTGTGGAGCCGCCCCGGGGCCGACGGCCAGCACTGCTGGGCGGGCTTTCATATCATCGAGCTGGCGCAGGATCAGGCCGCCGCCCTGGAGCGGTTGCTCGGGCAGCTCTGAATATCCAGATATTGCGCAGCGCCGCGGTGCGCGCGGCGCACCCTACGGAGCCTGACCAGCGTTGTCCACGTACCGGCACAGACTTCCGTGGGAGCGGATTTATCCGCAAAAGCGCGCCGCATCGATCAAGCGTCGCGGCTAAAGCCCCTCCCACAAAAGCCAGCACCACAAAACGCGGGCAAAGCCTAAAAAGGCTATGGCCAAATAGCGTGGAAAGCCTGGGCCGTAGGGTGCGCTGTGCGCACCAATGTTCGTTGCCTGCGTTGGTGCGCACGGCCTGGACAGCCCCGCATTACACAGCCCACTACCGCCTCTGCTGAAAGGACTCAGGCCTGAGTCCCTCCATTCAACACCTCATTGGGCCATCGCCAAAGAAAAACACCCCGCCCGGCCTTGAGCCTGACAGGGTGTGCTTATTGCCGACACTCCAGCACCGGCTTAGTCGAAGACGATCTCCTCGCCCTCGACCCGGCCGGTAACGCTGCTGCCTGGGGCGAACTGGCCGGCCAGAATCAGTTGCGCCAGCGGGTTTTCGATCCAGCGCTGCACCGCCCGCTTGAGTGGCCGCGCACCATAGACCGGGTCGTAGCCGACGGCGATCAGCTTGTCCAAGGCCTCATCGGTCAGTTCCAGGCTCAACTCGCGCTCGGCCAGACGCTGGCGCAAGCGTCCCAGCTGGATCTGCGCGATACCGGCGATCTGCTCACGAGCCAGCGAGTCGAACACCACCACCTCGTCGATGCGGTTGACGAACTCGGGACGGAAGTGGCTGCTCACCGCATCCATCACTGCCGCGCGCTGCGCCTCGCGGTCGCCGGCCAACTCCTGGATCTGCGCCGAACCGAGGTTGGAGGTCATCACGATCACGCTGTTCTTGAAGTCCACGGTGCGCCCGTGGCTGTCGGTCAGGCGTCCATCTTCCAGCACCTGCAGCAGCACGTTGAACACATCCGGATGAGCCTTCTCCACCTCGTCCATCAACACCACCGAGTAGGGCTTGCGGCGCACCGCTTCGGTCAGGTAGCCACCCTCCTCGTAGCCGACATACCCCGGCGGCGCGCCGATCAGGCGAGCCACCGAGTGCTTCTCCATAAACTCGGACATGTCGATGCGTACCAGCGCCTCTTCGGTGTCGAAGAGGAACTCGGCCAGCGCCTTGCACAGCTCGGTCTTGCCCACCCCGGTCGGGCCGAGGAAGAGGAAGGAACCACTCGGCCGATTGGGATCGGACAGCCCGGCGCGGGAACGCCGCACCGCATTGGCCACCGCCACCACCGC
The DNA here is from genome assembly GCF_963970915.1 of Pseudomonas sp. EA_105y_Pfl2_R69. Lineage (NCBI taxonomy): Bacteria > Pseudomonadati > Pseudomonadota > Gammaproteobacteria > Pseudomonadales > Pseudomonadaceae > Pseudomonas > Pseudomonas sp. EA_105y_Pfl2_R69. Next base: position 701,915 of record NZ_CAXAOO010000001.1, on the reverse strand, counting down.
CTCGTTCTGGCCGATCACCCGCTGATGCAGCAGGCTTTCCATTTTCAGCAACTTGTCACGTTCGCCTTCGAGCATCTTGCTCACCGGGATGCCGGTCCACTTCGACACCACTTCGGCGATCTCTTCCTCGGTGACCTTGCTGCGCAGCAGCTGGTTCTCGGTCTTGCCGTGCTGATCGACCATCTGCAGGCTGCGCTCCAGATCCGGAATAATGCCGTACTGCAGCTCGGCCATACGCGCGAGGTCACCCTTGCGCCGCGCCGCTTCCAGCTCCTGACGGGACTGTTCGATCTTCTGCTGGATCTGCGCCGAGCCCTGCACTTCGGCCTTTTCCGACTTCCAGATATCTTCCAGGTCAGCGTACTCGCGCTCCAGACGGGCAATGTCTTCGTTGAGCTTGGCCAGACGCTTGATCGCCGCCTCGTCGTCCTCCTTCTTCAGCGCCTGGGCCTCGACCTTTAGCTGAATCAGGCGGCGCTCCAGGCGATCGAGCACTTCCGGCTTGGAGTCGATTTCCATGCGAATGCGGCTGGCTGCCTCGTCGATCAGGTCGATGGCCTTGTCCGGCAGCTGGCGGTCGGTGATATAGCGGTGCGACAGCTTGGCCGCGGCGATAATCGCGCCGTCGGTGATGGCCACCTTGTGGTGCACCTCGTAGCGCTCCTTGAGGCCACGCAGAATGGCGATGGTGTCTTCCTCGCTCGGCTCGTCGACCAGCACCTTCTGGAAGCGCCGCTCCAGGGCCGCGTCCTTCTCGATGTACTGGCGGTATTCGTTGAGCGTGGTGGCACCGACGCAGTGCAGCTCGCCACGGGCCAGGGACGGCTTGAGCATATTGCCGGCGTCCATCGAGCCTTCGCCCTTGCCGGCACCGACCATGGTGTGCAGCTCGTCGATAAACAGGATAATTCGCCCTTCCTGCTTGCTCAGCTCGTTGAGCACCGCTTTCAGGCGCTCCTCGAACTCGCCACGGAACTTGGCCCCGGCGATCAGCGAACCCATATCCAAAGACAGCAGGCGCTTGTCCTTGAGGCCATCCGGCACCTCGCCGTTGACGATGCGCTGGGCCAAGCCCTCGGCGATGGCGGTCTTGCCCACACCGGGCTCGCCGATCAGCACCGGGTTGTTCTTGGTGCGCCGCTGCAGCACCTGAATGGTACGGCGGATCTCGTCGTCGCGGCCGATGACCGGGTCGAGTTTGCCCTCTTCGGCGCGCTTGGTCAGGTCGACGGTGTATTTGTCCAGGGCCTGACGGTTTTCCTCGACATTGGGGTCGTTCACCGCGTCGCCGCCACGCAGGTTGCTGACGGCGTTCTCCAGAGCCTTCTTGCTCACGCCCTGGCCTAGCAGCAATTTGCCCAGTTTGGTGTTGTCGTCCATGGCGGCGAGCAGCACCAGCTCGCTGGAGATAAATTGATCACCCTTCTGTTGCGACAGACGGTCGGCCTGATTGAGCAGGCGCGCCAGGTCCTGGGACAGGTTGATGTCGCCGGTCGGGCTCTGGATCTTGCCCAGGTGATCGAGTTCCTTGGTCAACGCCTTGCGCAGGCTGCCCACGTCGAAGCCCACCTGCATCAGCAGCGGTTTGATCGAACCGCCCTGCTGGTCGAGCAGCGCCTGCATCAGGTGCAGCGGCTCGATGGCGGCGTGGTCCAGGCCCACGGCCAGGGACTGGGCGTCGGAAAGGGCAAGTTGCAGCTTGCTGGTTAAACGGTCGATACGCATGGAGTGTCATCCCTCGAAGTGAAGGCAGGCCGGCACGCTGAATCGTGCCTCATGCAGAAAGCCTGCTAGATGAAGAGTAGATGAGGTCGATTGTGCGAGTTTCAAGCAGGCCGACATTGATATGGGTCATGCGCAGGGCGGCCCGGGCGGCGATCCGCTCGGCGCGCAGCGACAGCCCGCCGGCACTTATGCCATGCCAACGCACCACGGCGCATTGCCTGCGGCGAATGACGCCCTACGGACAGGCTCAGTCGCCCAGCCAGATCAGGCTGGCGAAACGCCCGGCTTGCGCCGCGCGGCGGTAGGAGTAGAAACGCGGGTCGTTATAGGTGCAGAACTCGCCGCCGTATACCGCCGTTACGCCTCGTGCAGCCAGACGAATGCGCGCCAGCTGGTAGATATCGGCCATAAACTTGCCGGCGTTATGGCTGGGGCGGAACGCCTCGGCGGCCTCGGCATGTTGTGCGACAAAGGCCTCGCGCACCTCTGCGCCCACCTCGAAGGCCTGCGCGCCAATGGCCGGGCCGAGCCAGACCAGCACCTGATCCGCCGGCAACGCCAAGGCATCCAGAGTCGTTTCCAGCACCCCGGCCGCCAGCCCGCGCCAGCCTGCGTGTGCCGCAGCGACGCGAGTGCCGGCCCGATCGCAAAACAGCGCGGGCAGGCAATCGGCGGTCATGATGGCGCACGCCACGCCCGGCGTGGCCGTCCAGCTGGCATCGGCGTCGGCATCCGGCTCGGCTAGCGCCTCCACCACCCGAGTGCCGTGAACCTGACGCAACCAGGCCGGCCGGCAACCGAGCAGACTGACCAGACGCTGACGATTCTTCGCCACCGCCACAGGGTCGTCGCCGACATGCTCGCCCAGATTGAGGCTATCGTAGGGGGCCACGCTGATGCCCCCGACACGGGTGGTCACGCAGCTTTTAACCCGCGCGGGGGCCGGCCATTGCGGGGTCAGCCAATCGTGTGCCAGGTGCACGCTCACCCGATAAACGCCTCGCGATCCTGGCGCAGCAGCGTCAGCAACCAGACGAAATCGTCCGGTAACGGCGACTGCCACTTCATCCGTTCGCCGCTAATCGGGTGGTCCAGTTCGAGAAAGCGCGCATGCAGGGCCTGGCGCGGAAATTCCTTGAGGCTCTGCACCATGCTCGGGTTGGCCGCCGGCGGAATGCGGAAACGCCCGCCGTAGACCGGATCGCCCACCAGCGGGTAGCCGATATGGCTCATATGCACGCGAATCTGGTGGGTACGACCGGTTTCCAGCTTGACCCGCGCATGGGTGTGCGAGCGAAAGCGCTCCAGCACCCGGTAATGACTGACCGCCGGCTTGCCGCCGTCGCTCACCGCCATGCGCTGGCGTTGCGAGGAGCTACGGCCGATCGGCGCGTTGATCTTGCCGCCAGAGGTGATCACGCCGATGACGATGCATTCGTAGATACGGCTGACCGTGCGCTTCTGCAGCTGATCGACCAGGCGGGTCTGCGCCTCGATGGTCTTGGCCACCACCATCAGCCCGGTGGTGTCCTTGTCCAGGCGATGGACAATGCCGGCGCGCGGTACGTTGATGATGTCCGGCACGTGGTGCAGCAAGGCGTTAAGCAAGGTGCCATCGGCATGCCCGGCAGCCGGGTGGACGACCAGACCGGCAGGTTTGTCGATGACCAGAATCTGCTCGTCTTCATAGACGATGTTCAGCTCGATATCCTGGGCGATCCATTCGCCCTGGGCTTCCTGCTCGGCCTTGAGGGCCAGCAGCGCGCCACCGTGAACGATGTCGCGCGGGCGCAGCACGGCACCATCGACGGTCAGCAGACCCTCTTTGATCCAGGCAGACAAACGCGAACGCGAGTGCTCGGCGAACAGTTGTGCGGCGACTTGATCGAGGCGTTGACCGCCCATTTCATAGGGCACCTCGGCGTTCAGTTCTATGGTCTGGGTATTGATAGAGGGCATGCTCGGCAACAGAAGGGTTGTAGCTTTTGGTTTCGGCTACAGGCTTGTGGTTAAATACGGCGTCTTTGCCCCAGGGCTACCGGGGGCGCTCATCATAACAGGACGGCTTTGCTCAAGACAGCCGCCGTCACAGGGACGCAAGCCGCCATGCAAGTGAAACACCTGCTGCTGATCGCAATCCTCGCCCTCACCGCCGCCTGCTCATCCAAAGAGGTGGTCGACGAAAACCTGAGCGAGGCCGAACTGTACCAGCAGGCACAGGGCGATCTGGACAACAAGAGCTACAACAGCGCCGTCGCCAAGCTCAAGGCCCTGGAGTCCCGCTACCCCTTCGGCCGCTATGCCGAACAGGCCCAGCTTGAGCTGATCTACGCCTACTACAAGAATGTCGAGCCGGAAGCCGCCAGATCCGCGGCGGACCGCTTTATCCGCCTGCACCCGCAGCATGCCAACGTCGACTACGCCTACTACCTCAAGGGCCTCGCCTCCTTTGACCAGGACCGCGGCCTGGTGGCCCGTTTCGTGCCGCTGGACATGACCAAGCGCGACCCCGGTGCCGCCCGCGACTCCTATAACGAGTTCGCCCAGCTCACCAGCCGCTACCCGACCAGCCGTTATGCCGCGGACGCCAAGCAGCGCATGATCTACCTGCGCAACCTGCTGGCCGCCTACGAAATCCATGTGGCGCACTACTACCTGACCCGCAGCGCCTATGTCGCCGCCGCCAACCGCGGCCGCTACGTGGTGGAAAACTTCCAGGAAACCCCGGCGGTTGGCGATGGCCTGGCGGTGATGACCGAGGCCTACCAGCGCCTGACCCTGAATGACCTGGCCGCCACCAGCCTGGAAACCCTCAAACTCAATTACCCGGACCACCCGAGCCTGGTCGATGGCCAGTTCGTCCCACGCGAAGAAGAAGCCGACACCCGTTCCTGGCTGGCCAAGGCGACCCTGGGCCTGATCGAGAGCGATACGCCGCTGCCGCCGGGCGAGACCCGCGCCAGCCAGGACGTGATCCGCCAGTACGAAGATGCCGAGCAGCAGATTCCGGCAGAACTGAAAGGCGATAGCGTCGAGGAAAGCAAAAGCCGCTCCTGGTTCAGCTATATGACCTTCGGTCTGTTCGACTAAGCCGCGCGACGCACCAAAAAGGGAGGCCACTGGCCTCCCTTTTTATTTGGCTGTGTCCGATTACGTGCTGCATGGAACGCCAGGGGGCGAGTGGCACTCTTTACGGAAGCCGCAATGTGTAGGGTGTGCCGTGCGCACCAAGAATCTGCAGTCGCCCCGGTGCGCACGGCCTAGGCGGCCCCGCGCCACCCTACGAAGTCAGGCCCCCATCAAACTTAAGCGCCGACGCCCGAACGCAACACAGTACTGGGACATAACCTTTCTTTAAGACTCTGGTCCCGCGATGTGCTGCGCGATGCACGGCTTACGCCGATCAGTCCCCTCGCCCCTTAGGGGAGAGGGCTAGGGTGAGGGGAGAAAACCACACTCGGCATGACAGGCACGCCCCGCAGACACGGGCCTGGCTGCGCCGCCCCTCAGTCGCCGATACGCCAGCCCGAGGTGATGGGGTAACGGCGGTCGCGGCCGAAACCACGCTGAGTCACCCGCACACCCACCGCCGCCTGCCGCCGCTTGTACTCGTTGAGATCGACCAGGCGCAGCACGCGCTTGACCGTGTCCTCGTCGAACCCTTCGGCGATGATCGCATTGGCCGACAGGTCGTACTCGATATACAGCTTGAGGATTTCATCGAGCACCGGGTACGGCGGCAGCGAATCCTCATCCTTCTGATCCGGGGCCAATTCGGCCGATGGTGGACGGTCGATCACCCGCTGCGGGATCACCGCGCCCAGGCGGTTACGGTATTCGCAGAGGCGGAACACCAGGGTCTTGGGCACATCCTTGAGCACATCGAAGCCGCCGGCCATATCGCCATAGAGGGTGGCATAGCCCACGGCCATCTCGCTCTTGTTGCCGGTGGTCAGCACCAGATAGCCCTTCTTGTTGGAAATCGCCATCAGCAGCGTGCCGCGGCAGCGCGCCTGCAGGTTTTCCTCGGTGGTATCGCGGCCCAGGCCGGCGAACACCGGGGCCAGCGTGCCCATAAAGGCCTCGACCATGGGCGCGATGGGCAATACCCGGTAGGTCACGCCCAGCGCATTGGCTTCGGCCTCGGCATCCTCCAGGCTGATCTGGGCGGTGTAGTGATAGGGCATCATCACCGCCTCGACCCGCTCCGCCCCCAGGGCATCGCTGGCCACCGCCAGGGTCAGAGCCGAGTCGATCCCCCCCGACAACCCCAGCAGCACGCCCTTGAAGCCGTTCTTCTGCACATAGTCGCGCACGCCCATCACCAGGGCCTGATAGACACTGGCCTCCAGTTCCGGCAGCGCCGCGCAACTGGCCGCACGGGGATGGACCCGCTCGTCGTCGAGCAGCAGGTCGACCGGGTACAGGCCTTCGGTAAAGGCCACCGCTCGCTGAGTCACCTGCCCCGCCGCATCGACCACGCAGCTGCCGCCATCGAATACCAGCTCGTCCTGACCGCCGACCTGATTGACATAGATGATCGGCATGGCCCCTTCGCGCGCGCGCTCGGCAAGCACCTCTTCCCGTTCGTGCTGCTTCTCCAGGTGGAAGGGCGAAGCGTTCATGCTCAGCATCAGCTGGGCTCCGGCGGCACGTGCCTGGGCCATGGGTTCGGCAAACCAGATGTCTTCGCAAATGCTCAGGGCCACGGCCACGCCCTTGATATCCAGCACGCAGGGCTGATCGCCGGACTCGAAATAGCGCTTCTCGTCGAACACCCGGTAATTCGGCAGTTTCTGCTTGTAATAGCTCGCTAACAGCTGGCCATCGGCAATCACCGCGCAGGCGTTATAACGCAGCTCATCCTCCAGCCAGGGATAGCCGACCACCATATAGATGCCGCTCACCTCGTCCTGCAGGCGCTGCAGGGCCTGCTCGATACGCAACTGCATGCTGGAACGCAGCAGCAGATCCTCTGGCGGATAACCGCACAGGGCCAGCTCGGGAAATACGATCACATCGGCCTGCCACTGATCGCGGGCACCGCAGGCCGCCTCGATAATCCGCTCGACATTGCCGTGTACATCGCCTACACGCAAATTCAACTGGGCCATCACGACCCGCAGGGTTTGGCTCATGGCCGCCTCCGTCCAAGAAATTCGAGCCGCGGCAACTGCCCCGGGGCAGCGTCGCGATAAGGTGATCATTGTCCCGCATCGCCCCCCACGGAAACAACGCACGGCACGATGTTTCGCTGCTGTGCTGACACCGCCGGGTTAGCTAAACTGCCCTTCTATTATCGAGAAGAGAGCGCCCATGGGCCTGTTCCGCTTGCTGTTCTGGATCGCCATCATCCTAGCCGCCGTCTGGCTCTGGCGACGCTTTACCCGCCCGGCTCCGCGTCGGCCACAAGACCGCGCGGACAGCGCCCAGCCGATGGTGCGCTGCGAGCACTGCGGCGTGCATATACCGCGCATCCACGCGCTGCCCAAAGACCAGCACTGGTATTGCAGCCAGGCGCACCTGGAACAAGGCCCCAAGACCGGTGAGCGCTGACGCCCTGCCCCTGAGGGGGGAACAGGGTCGGCGGATTCTGCAGCTCTACCAGCTGTATCGCCTGGTGATCAGCTCCGCCCTGGCGCTGCTGGTCTTCAGCGACATGCACGACGAGCTGCTGCAGCTGGCCAACCCCGAACTGTTCCGTAACGGTAGCTGGCTGTATCTGGCCCTCAATTGCCTGACGCTGGCCCTGGTGCGCCGCCCCACGCACCTGGCCCAGGTGTTCGCCCTGGCGCTGGTCGACGTGACGCTGCTGTCCGCCCTGTTCTATGCCGGCGGTGGCACACCCAGCGGGATCGGCAACCTGCTGATTGTGGCGGTGGCGATTGCCAATATCCTCCTGCGCGGACGGATTGGCCTGCTGATCGCCGCCCTCGCCGCCATCGGCATGATTTTCCTGACCTTCTACCTCAGCCTGAACCGGCCGGCAGCCTCGGCTCAATACGTGCAGGTCGGTGCCCTGGGAGCCCTGTGCTTCGCCGCCGCCCTCTTCGTCCAGGGCCTGACCCGACGCCTGCAGGCCAGCGAAAGCCTGGCCGAACAGCGCGCCGCCGACGTGGCCAACCTGGAAGCCCTCAACGCCTTGATCCTGCAGCGCATGCGCACCGGCATCCTGGTACTGGACGAACAACACCGGGTCCTGCTGGCCAATCAGGGAGCCAACCACCTGCTCGGGCATGCCGAACTGACCGGCAAGATCCTCGACCCGCACTGCCCGGACCTGATCAAGCGCATGCAGGCCTGGTCGCACAACCCCAGCCTGCGCCCCGGCAGCCTGCAGGCCGCCCCCCACGGCCGCGTGCTGCAACCCAGCTTTATTGCCCTGCAACGCGGCGAGCAGCGCCACACCCTGGTTTTTCTCGACGATATTTCACAAATCGCTCAACAGGCCCAGCAACTCAAGCTCGCCTCGCTCGGACGCCTGACCGCCGGCATCGCCCACGAAATCCGCAACCCGCTGGGGGCCATCAGCCATGCCGCGCAGCTGCTACAGGAGTCGGAAGAGCTGCACGGCCCGGACAAGCGCCTGGCACAGATCATTCAGGATCACTCGCGACGGATGGACCTGGTGATCGAGAATGTGTTGCAACTGTCGCGCCGACGCCAGGCCGAACCGCAGCTGCTCGACCTGAAATACTGGCTGCACCGCTTCGCCAGCGAATTTCGCAGCAGCGCCAAGGCCGGCCAGACCCTGCACCTGGAGACCTCGGGCGGCAGCATCCAGACGCGCATGGACCCCCACCAGCTCAATCAGGTGCTGAGCAATCTTGTGGAGAACGGGCTGCGCTACAGCGCGAAACAGAACCCACAGGGCCAGGTCTGGCTGAAGCTGTTCCGCGATCAGGACAGCGACCTGCCGATCCTGGAAATCCTCGACGACGGCCCCGGAGTCGCCGAAGAGCAGCTGCCCCATCTGTTCGAGCCCTTCTACACCACGGAAAACAAGGGCACCGGCCTGGGTCTGTATATTTCCCGTGAACTGTGCGAAAGCAATCAGGCCCGTCTTGACTATAAACTCCGCGAAGCCGGCGGTAGCTGCCTGCGTATCACCTTCGCCCACCCGCGTAAACTGAGCTGACCATGACCCGCCAGAGAGCCCTGATTGTCGACGACGAACCGGATATCCGCGAACTCCTGGAAATCACCCTGGGACGGATGAAACTGGACACCCGCAGCGCGCGCAACGCCAAGGAAGCCCGCGAGTGGCTGGCCAAGGAAAGCTTCGACCTGTGCCTGACCGACATGCGCCTACCCGACGGCACCGGCCTGGAGCTGGTGCAGCATATCCAGCAGCGCCACCCGCAGGTACCCGTGGCGATGATTACCGCCTACGGCAGCCTGGACACCGCCATCAATGCGCTCAAGGCCGGGGCCTTCGACTTCCTGACCAAACCGGTGGACCTTGGTCGCCTGCGCGAACTGGTCGCGACCGCATTACGCCTGGGCAGCCGCGCAGGCGAGGAGCTGCCGGTGGACAGCCGCCTGCTCGGCGACTCACCGCCGATGAAGGCCTTGCGCAAGCAAATCCTCAAACTGGCGCGCAGCCAGGCCCCGGTGTATATCAGCGGCGAGTCCGGTAGCGGCAAGGAGCTGGTGGCGCGCCTGATTCACGAGCAGGGCCCGCGCTGCGAGCAGCCCTTCGTCCCGGTCAACTGCGGGGCCATCCCCACCGAGCTGATGGAAAGCGAATTCTTCGGCCACAAGAAAGGCAGTTTCACCGGTGCCATTGAAGACAAGCAGGGACTGTTCCAGGCCGCCAATGGCGGCACCCTGTTTCTCGACGAAGTTGCCGACCTGCCCTTGCCGATGCAGGTCAAACTGCTGCGCGCGATCCAGGAAAAGGCCGTGCGCGCCGTGGGCGGGCAGCAGGAAAGCGTGGTCGATGTGCGCATCCTCTGCGCCACCCACAAGGACCTGGCCGGCGAGGTCAGTGCCGAGCGCTTTCGCCAGGACCTCTACTATCGCCTCAACGTGATCGAACTGCATGTGCCGGCCCTGCGCGAGCGCCGCGAGGACATCGCCATGCTGGCCGAGAGCATGCTCAAACGACTGGCCGAGGGCAGCGGCCTGAGCGCCGCCAGGCTCGATGACGACGCCCTGGAGAAACTCAAGAGCTACCGCTTCCCGGGCAATGTGCGGGAACTGGAAAACATGCTCGAGCGCGCCTACACCCTCTGCGAGGACGACCGCATCAGCGCCAGTGACCTGCGCCTGACCGACGCCTGCGGCCCCAGCGAAAACGGTGAAACCAGCCTGGCCCAGATCGACAACCTGGAAGACCACCTGGAAGACATCGAACGCAAACTGATCATGCAGGCCCTCGAAGAGACCCGCTGGAATCGCACCGCCGCCGCCCAGCGCCTGGGCCTGAGCTTCCGCTCGATGCGCTATCGGCTAAAGAAACTCGGCATAGATTGAAGGCCACGGCGACGGCCCTGCGCGGGACAGCTAGCCCCATCAATTAACCGCAAGGTTGTTGCCTATCCGCCACGGCACGACGGTGCGCGCGGCGCACCCTACAACAGAGCATCCGCCGCCCGCCCGCGTAGGGTGCGCCGTGCGCACCGCGTCATCCCGCCAGACTCAACCGTGATGAACTCGCTGCTACAGTCGCGCCGCCGGCGTATAGGGAGCCGGATCGAGAATCGGTTCATGCCCCAGCAGCAGGTCCGCCAGCAAGCGGCAGGACGCGGGGGCCAGCACCAGGCCATTGCGATAATGCCCGCAGTTCAACCACAACCCCTCATGCCCCGGTACCGGCCCGATAAAGGGAATACCCGCGGGCGAGCCCGGGCGCAATCCGGCCCAATGCCCCACCACCTCGGCTTCGGCCAGAGCCGGCAGGAGTTCGACGGCCGAGGCCTTGAGACTGGCCAGGGCCTCTTCGGTCGGGGTCTTGTCGAACTCGGCATGTTCCAGGGTGCTGCCGATCAGGATATGGCCATCGCGCCGCGGGATCGCATAGCGCCCCTTGGCCAGGACCATCGCCGGGAGAAAGTCCTCGGCGCATTTGTAGAGGATCATCTGGCCCTTTACCGGCACCACCGGCAGGGTCAAGCCCAGGCTTTTGATCAGCTCGCCGCTCCAGGCTCCGGCAGCCAGCACCACCTGATCGGCGCGCATCTCGCCCTGCGCGGTCTGCACCCCACAGATACGCCCCTGCTCGCGAATAAAACCGGTCACCGCGCACTGCTCGTGCACGCGCACATTCGGCAGTTGGAGCAAGGCCGCACGCAGCGCCTTGATCAGCCGCGGATTGCGCACGTTGGCCACATCGGCCATCTGAATGGCATGGCTGAAACCCGCCGCCAGCGCCGGCACCGCCTGCTGCACCGCCGCCATGGCCACCTGGCGCAGTGGCCGCTGCTCGCGAGCAGCCCAGGCCAGAGCCTCGGCCTCATCTGCGAGATCCAGCCAGTACAGGCCGGTGACATGCACCTCGGGATCGACCCCGGTTTGCGCCAGCAGACGCTCGCCCAGGCGCGGATAAAAATCCTGCGACCAATGGGCCAGCGCCGTGACGGCCTGACCGTAACGCCACGGGTAAAGCGGTGAGACGATACCGCCACCGGCCCAGGAAGACTCCCGCCCCAGCTGGCCTTGCTCCAGCAGACAGACCTGCGCCCCGGCTTCGGCCAGCACATAGGCCGAGAGCAAACCAATAGCGCCACCGCCGACGATCAATACTGTTTCTTTCACGCGCACTCCTGCAGCAACCTTGAACAAGCCATAGACCCGAAACGCCAGGAGTCGCTAGCGGATTCCCTACCTCGCCAGCGCACAACCCTTTACTGGCACATATAAGCAGGCGGGCCGTATACCCCTGGAGCCTGCCAGGCCATGGCTGCCGTCACGGGAAAGTACGGTTTGAGGTGGTTCTTCACTCTGGCCAGGCCGACAGTCTAAACAACAAGCCCAGGCCGATGCATGCGCCACACACGACTCGGGGGCATTAATGCCCCCGAATGGTTAAAACCTCAATCAATGCCGCGAATCGCCCGGGTTCAGCATCATGACATAGGCAGAGGGTTTCTCCTGCGCGGCAAATCAGCGCCTCCAGCACGTCGCGAGGCTGGCACCCGTCGCTTGCCCTTTGGCACCGGTATTGCTCAGGGTCAATGTGCCGCAGCTGTCACTGGCCATGGCCCCCTTGGGTACCGCGCGCAGCGTATAGCTGCTGGCTGTTGGCGCAGAGGCAAAGCTCAGGTCGTAATATTTACCGGTCCCGTCCTTGGGAGCCTCAGAGAAAGGCAGAGTGGGCGCTGCATTGGCGTCGGTCAGATACTTGCCGTTCGCGGTGTAGTGCCGCTCCATAAACTGCGCCAACTCCAGTAGCGCGGTTTGCGCATCGGCACGCCGAGCCTTGCGCACGTGCTCCTGATACGAGGGATAGGCGATCGCGGCTAGGATGCCAATAACAGCAACCACAATCATCATCTCGATCAGGGTAAAACCACCGCTGCGCGATACCCCTGGGCCAGGCAAACGTCCACGCCTCATCAATAGCTCCTCACTTCATGCCAGGACTGGCGACCAAACCGTTGTGAGTCGGGCTGTGGAATACAGGTCGGCGTGGCACCACTGGATCCGGCGAAACACAGCCATTTGTAGAGCGATGTCACGCCTTTACTGACCCCAGCATCCACATCGGAGATGCCGGACCAGGGAATGTCATCGTCACCGATAATGGTGGTGTCATCGTCATCCAGATCACCATCGCCGTTGGCATCGAAGTACACGTAATTGAGGCGACCGCCGCTGGACAGATTAACGGACATGATCCAACTGGTTCCGCCAAATGCGCAGGGATCCGCAGAGGGCGTCATGGTGGTGAAAATCACCCGATCGCTGCGCAAAGTGGCCTTGGCCACGACCCGCTCGCCCAGTGCCCCAGTAGCCCCCTCGCCTGTTTGCCAGGCGAGATCCAGGTACCAGCCCTTGTCGCTGCTCTGCCCAGCGTTTTGGGTAATGGCGCGCGCCTTCTCACCGTTGCTGAGAGTCGCCTCCTTGAGGATCTGCTGTTCGTTCAGGCCGCTGCGTCCATCAATCAGCAGGCCTCTGTCGATAATTCCGTAGAAGGTGTCTATCGCCGGATCATCAGGAATCTCGTTATCACCCGTACGGTAAAAGCTGCCGGTACCGAAGAACACCATATGCTGGCCCTGATCATTGAAGGCAGACGCCAGTGGCGCGGTGATAGCCTGTCGCACATCAGCGTCATCCTTGGCGATAAACAGCGGGTTGGCGTTGAGTGAGGCAGGAATCCGCCAGCTCGCGGTGTTGCTGCCCGCCAGGTCCAGTCGCCACAGGTTGCCCAACGTATCGGCGATATAGACGCGATCGGCAACCTGATCCCCATCCGTATCCGAGGCCAATGGCGCGCCCAGGCCGCCGGTGGTGGCGAGGGTGAACTCCTTGATCACGCTGCCGTTAGCGGCATCCAGCACCCAGACCTTACCGTTGGTCTGGGTGCTGTCGTGGTAACCGCTGCTGACGATCACCCCGAATTTATTATTAGGCAGCGCCACCAGCGCAGGCTGCCCCATGGTGTAACCCATACGGGGATGACTGAACTCCCACATCACACTGCCACGGCTCATGCTGCCGGGATCGGTGACATCCAGCGCGAAGACGCTGTTGCCACCCGCACCGGTAGCCCCCACAACCATGGTGCGCCAGCCCGTGCCGGTGCCCAGCCAAACGTCCGAAACACGGGGCGTACCATCGACATAGTAGCGGTGGGCGTAGGCCGGCTCGGTCAGGTTGATAAGGTTGCCGAATAGGTTGTTCGGCACATAGGCAAACAGTTCCTTGCCGCCATTGGTCGCAGACGTGGCACTGAGCCTGGCATCGAAGCCGTGCAACATGCCGTCGTTTGCCCCAACGATGACCATGGGGGTGCGGTTCTTGTAAGCATCGGATGTGCGAAACGCAGTGTAAGCCGCCCCCACGGCACCATCGGCCCAGCTCAGACGGGAATAACCGAAATCCTGATTGTGGATAAACTGAGGGTCCGAGTTGACGATATCGCCCAGCCGACTGCCGCGCTGACGGAATGGCTGTGCAGTATCTGTATCCGTGATTTCCCGAGAACGATCACCACGCAGGAAAGCCAGGCGCCGCTCAGCCAGCGTGCTATCCGACTCGCCCTGTTTGGTAAGCGCGGCGCGCTGGGTTGTGCTCAGGCCACTCCAAAGGAAATCAGCGCCGCTGGTCGAGCGCAGCGGACCATTGACCGAGTCAGCTGTGGGGGGCGCGCTGGTGAAGATTTTCCGGTTGGTAAGATCGGTGAGACTATCCAGGGCAGCAGCGGCACTCCAGGTTGCATCGGTCGCCACGGTGCCATTGCTGCCTATTTTTTTCGCCAGAAGGTCGCCACTCCAGCGCTTGCTATCGAGCAGTGACTGGAAGACCGCCGTATCGGTACTCAAGCGGGTCGAGTTGGTCGCCAGCGAAGCCGTTGTGCTTTCCGCCTCCTTGGCAATCTTGGCAAAAGCCAGCTTCAGGCTTTCGACCATCTTTGTCGCGTCGCTCGCGACATAGAAGTTATCGGGCCGCTGGTAGTCCGTACCGAGCATGTCCGAGGTGGTATGCCACCACGCTTCGGGCAGCGCAGTGGTGCGCGCATAGGGATCACCGAAATCGCCGGGCACCTTGAAACCACCGTACTTGGCTGCCAGCCAGTACTGGTTGCGGGCACGCCCAGCCAGGGATTCATTCTCGCGAACATCGACCCAATAGGTCGAGAGGGTTTGCTTGCCCGAAACCTGCGGACGCAAGTCCTTGGTGTTGGCATCGTAAGCAAGGCCGGCGATATAGGCCGAATTATGCCGCCCGGTAAATGGCGTGTTGATGGTGATACCTTCCAGCGCCGCTACTTTCTGCGTCGCGGTTACCACATTGACCGTGTCATCTTCGCTGACTTCACTGGGCGTCGTCGGCTCTCCAGTCATATCGCTGTTACCGGGAAGGTTCTTGTCGCGGTGCGAATTGGTGTCGCCGATGCCCAGGATCACGTTCTTCTGGCAGGCGTATTGAATAGGATCATCCCAGGCCGTGATCACCGGAAAACCGTCGGCGAGCCGATAGCGGTTGTCCTCATCGCCAGTAAGGTTGGAATAAGCAGAGACATTGCCTTGATGCTTGAAATAGCGCAGCGATGTGTAAAACAGCTCACTAACCGGATCGATGCTCTTGTGATTTTTGCTGGTCATCTGCCCGAACTTGTTCAGGTAGTTGATCACGCCGCTGTCAAGAATCACGGCATTGGTAGCCGTTGCATCCGTCGCGTCGGGGTTGCGGACCAGCACACCGGTGGTCGCATCCCACTCGCTTGCGGGGTTGCTCTGGTTACCGGCGACACCTGGGGTACGGACAGTCTGGCCGACAAACTTCTGCTTGGCACGTAGAACGCCGCCATCGCGCAGCTCATAGTGATCATTCAGGTAGCCGAAAACGCTGTAGCGAATGTCGCTGGAGTACTGCTGGATCAGCCCCTCAGGCTTGTACCCCTGCGAGTAGCTCTTGCAGTTGGCTTCCAGGCCCACAGCAGCATCGCACACCTTCACCCGGATATAGACTTCGTAGACAGCGCTTCCCTTACCGACCAGATCGGTGTCTGTCGTGTAATCGGTGACGTCTCCATTCAAATCGCCATCCATGCTAAAGCGCATGCGATTGCCCAGGCCGGCGATACGCGTTTTGAACAGACTCCAGTTTGCCGGGGTTGCGCCACTTACCGTTGTACTTACAGAAATCTCTCGTGCGCCACTGCCGTTCTGGCCTGTATGCCGGGCTTTTTCCAACCAAGTCACGGTAGGCGTGTCCTTGACCCGATAGCCACCGGTCAACGCGCTGCGAAAAGGGTCGATGGTCTGGGTTGCCGCCCAGTTAAGAAAGTTACCGCTCCATAACTTCCCTGCACAACTACGGTTGCTGGTTTTAGAGCTCGGGTAAAAGTGACTGTCACGGCGATCGCTATTGGTCGCGTCGTGGCTGTAGTCATAACACTTATCCGCATCGAAATAGCCGACATAGCTATTGCTGGCGCTGTAGGCACCCAGATTGGCAATACTGATAATGGTCGGCCACTCCACCGAGGGCACCAACGCGAGATTGCCCGGGACACTGCCGCCCCCCAGCAACAGGGGGGACTGGGAAACATCTGCATGGGCGGTCGAGGCACATGCGATCGCCAACGAAAGCATGAAAGCCCAGCTAGCGTGCAGCGATTTGGATCGACGAGCGAGGCTGTCCATCGCTAAGACTCCCTGAGAGCGCTTATAAAGTGGTTGGTCACTCATTGTTCAACCAGAAAAACTGACCGAAGCTTGATTGTGGAGGCGGCGCTATTGTCGGAATTGAGTGCCGTGCCGTAACCATCGGCCTCTACCCGCACCAGGGCACCTTCGTCGTCGATGGCCTCACCGGCCTCGGTGCTGGTGCGCAACTTGGCCAGCAGGGTAAGGCTGTAGGCCGGTACCGCGGCGACACCGGGAAAGGCGCTGTACGTGCCTGTTTCTGGTGCGACATCGAGAGTGTTCAAGGTGTTGTTAATGAATTTGTCAGTCACAACCCCCTCGCCCTGGCGCAGCGCAGCTTCGGCCGCCTGCAGCGCGAGGCTGCTGTCGCGCATATTGCCGGCCATACTTTCCTGCAGCGCCGTTCCGCGCATGCTGCTCAAACCGATAATCGTCAGCAGCAGCAACATAAACAGGGCGATGACCAGAATCGCTCCTCGCTGGTTATTGCTCGGTAATGCGGTCATGGGTCTCTTCATGGCAGGCGATTCCGAATTCCGATGGTGGCCGAGAACACTTGCGCAAGACGACGGTTCGGCACCGTCACCGCGACCCCGTTAAAGTCGACCGTCTGATTTTCCGCAACCACATTGGTCTCGGCGCTGACCAGCAACAGATAAACCCGCACAGAGACCACCTGACTCCAGTCACTTACGCTGCTTGCCGAAACATAGCTGCTGACCTGCCTGTCACTGCCGGCAAGACCATAGAGCACCCGAATATCTTGAACGCCTTCAATCAGGTCTTCTTTGTTGGCAGCACCCGCGGTGAAACTGATACGCCGCAGCGTGGGCACATTGGCGGCATTATTGCCCACGTAATACGCAACACTCTGTAGCCGGAGAATTTCCATGGATGAGTCATAGGCATGACTGAAGGGATTACTGCCTGGGTTCTTGTTGCCAGGCGACCCCGTAGCGCCTCGCGTCAACGTCTGGGCATTTGGATTACTGCGATTCTGGAACATGTCGCAGCCGACAGGATCGGAGACGATGATGATCGTACCCTGAGCGACACCACTGGCTGCGGTCAGGTTGATCGTGTTCGAATTAGCCAGAGTATTTCCACTGGCCGTTACCCCGGCGATATTGACCGCATGTTTGAGGTGAATCACATCGCCAGCGGTGCGATCAGTCACCCAGGACGGGGATGCATTGGTGCGGCCGCTTACGGCCTGGCTCAAGTCAAAATAATCCGCCTTGTAACCGCTGCTGCTCTCATTGAGCAGGTTATTCAGCGGTGCCTGACACTCGCCCTTGTAGCCGGCATGGCGAATATCGCTGCTCAAGAACTCCATGGCGAAACGGCCATTTTCCTGCACGCGGGACAGCGCAGTATTGGCGCTGTAGGTCTGCTTGCTCGCCAGAAACGTCTGCAATATACCCGCCATCAGCAACAAGCCGAGGGTCATGGCGACCAACAGTTCGACGAGAGAAAGACCTTTCTGCCGCTGCATCAAGGTACTGATCATATTTCGGTCCGATAAACGAATGTTTCGATGCCAGTATCAGCGTCATCGGCAGCCTTGATCCGTCCGCGGTTGTCATTCCAGCGCACAGATATGGTCACCAGCGTTCCGCTCTTTTCGACCCGACCGGTACCCTCCGGCAAGGCCAGGGCCAAGGCATTCAGCCATTCGGCCTTGTCTTTCTGCGCCTGGGTACCGCTCACGGAATGAGCACTGGAAGAGGTGGGGAAGTCGAATACATAAGCGCTGCCAAGCGCCGCCGTACGGTTTGCCCGCATGCGATCGGCCAGGTCACTGGCGAGTATGGTCACCTGGGAGCGGTAATAGGCGCTGTAATTGCTCTGCACGCTAGTAACCTGCAGCAACGCCATACCCAGCAGCCCGACAGACAGGACGACGATGGCGACAAGCACTTCGATAAGCGTGGTGCCACGCTGGTTGATGACAACGGAATTTCTCATTGGCAAGCCGCCTTACTCAAGGTGGCAGCACCGGTTACGGAAACTGCGATCTGGCGTTTCTGCTCGCCGCTACAGATGCTGGGTTTCACGGAAAAGTTGCTGGCGCTACTGGCCATACCGCTGCCGAGAAAGCTCACTCCGGCATTCGGCCCGACGATTGCCAGGCCTGAGGCACTATCCCAGACCTTGATCACCGAGCCGCTCGCCTGCCGCACGAGCCAGCCACCACTCCAGTCCGTGCCATTTTCACAGCTACTGCCCGCAGCATTGCTACGGCAGATGACGACGTTCTGACGACGCTTGACGGCCTCCGAGCGGGCGAACTGCAGCGCCCCCTGAAGCTCGCTGCCCAGGGTGGAAGCACGGTTATCCTGCAGCATGCTGCTAAATGACGGCGCGGCAATGCTGAGCACTATGGCAAGCACTACCAGCGTGATCATCAGCTCGACCAGCGTAAAACCTTTCTGCGACATCGCATCCACTCCATAGATGTCATCTTGTGTGGTGCGCAGAACCGCTACCTCCCTCCCCTGCAAACGCCCATCCATGGACAAACGGTCAAAAAAACCGACTAGCGGTTATTTGCGCTTCGGGATCATACCTGACTGGCACGCCCGTTTTACATTGTTGATACAAAGAACTGCGACTTCGCCACACATCGAAATGTGACAGGCAACGCAATGTGCGCAGCAGGCTGGGTTTGAGAAAGGCTAATGGGTTTATCGGAGAGCAGGCGGGGCCGTGCCGAAAGACTGAGGGAGCGGAGGGCAGCAAGCGGTGGGGACAAGGGGGGACAAATAGCCCGATCGGCTGAGGCTGGTACAACGCACAAGGGCAACCCGGCACAGGCCAGCCGCCCTTTGTGCCGAATCGCCGCTGCTTAATAGTGGCCAGGGGGATGCCAGCAGGGGCAGCCCGTTACGCCGGTTGAGCTACAAGAAACGGTTCAGGAATCAGGAGCAGGTCGCGGTATTGGTCTTGGTCACCGATGTACGTCCTGTCGCAGTGATATTGACCACACGTTCTTGACCTCCAACGCTGGGGGTGGCGCGACAGACCGTCAATGTGGCCTGGGTAGCCCCTACACCTGATCCCTGAAAGCGTACGCTGGCGACCGTCCCGGTAATTTTAAAACCGGAAGCGGCTGCCTGATGCTGCAGCAATACCGCCTCTCCTGTATCCAGCGCCCCGTCGTCGTCGGCATCGTGGAACACCACCCAACCTTGCTCCCAGCCCCCAGCAGCACAGCTAGCACCATCGGCAGAGACGCACATCCGAACAGCGGAGTTGCGCTTGATCGCCTCGCTGCGTGCCAGCACCGCGCCCGCGACCAGATCGTTGGCCTGAGAGCGCAGCTTACCCCCAAGGGTCATCTCGTTATACGCAGGTACAGCGATACCCATTAAGATCGCGAGTATCGCAATGGCAATTAACAACTCAACCAAAGTGAACGCCAGCGAGCGAGCGGGCATAGCCTTAACTCTCAAACCGTTACCTCCCCTCATAACCATTGGCTCGCTCATTGCTCTATATACCAGTGAGTACGATAGCGCTCAGTACTTGCCGAACCCGGCACAGGGGGTATGCAAAAAGGCCCAAAGCAAATGACCGGCGGCAGATCCGGAACCTGAGCACGAACTGGAGGTGGTGGAAATCCGCCGCCAGGGACATCAGTAAACAAATCCAAAATGCCGTCAAGGTCGAAATCATAAACCGCAAGCCCGGAGTCGTAGCCAACTGCATAGATCCGGGCACCGCCCAAGTTGCTAGTGCAGACACCCGGAGCAGCAGGCAAGGGCCTATTGGTGCTAAAGAAAGTTACGCCATCCTCGGTCACAGCATCACTGACTACCTTCTCCCCGACGCTCATTTCAATAAACCAGCCGTGCGCTGCTAAAGACAATGAAGTGGATCTCCCAGTCTGATTTTCCAAATCCGCTTCCGTACAGGCCCTACCGCCCTCATCTGGCGGAGTAACGGGATCAGCACAGAGCAATCCACCGGTCAAATCGGTGTTGTAATCCTTGATCATATAGAAGCGGTTTTCAATTGTAGTATCGAAAGGCCGCTCCCTATCGCCGCTGCCCACAAGAACACTATCAAATTGGTCACCCAGCACAACGTCTGGGCGATAGAGAAACTTCCGCGCGTCGACACCTGCACCAGCAAGAGATGCCAATTTAAATGTCAGCCAATTAGCAGGGTTAACATCATCAATATCCGAGCGCCACAGGTTACCCTTAGTATCGACACTATAAATTCGATCCGCCTTTCCGTTACCATCTCGGTCAATCAGCGTTACATCGGCCGGCATACTGCCCATACCAGCCTCATATATGTGCTTAATCAAGACACCGGTACGTGCATTTACAACATATATACCCCGCCCCTTGTTATTGACACCCGCCGGCAGCAGGTCTTCATTCTCTGGATCATAGCCAGCACCGAAGATAAGCACGGGATCACTGACCGAGGCTTTGATTCTGGCGGGGCGTAAGGTGGACCAGGTTTGCCCCAACTCAGAAAAGCCAGACTGGGTGTTATCAATTTTCCAGAGGTACTTTGGCTCTAAAGGGCTACTAACATCCAACGCATAAGCGAAACGCCCCCCGCGACGCATACCGATATAGAGATAAGCTTTATCGTTTGCTGCAGACTCAAACTTGCCATCGGCATTGGCGTCCAACTGATAAATCGACGTCGGCCCATCGGCAAAGTACGGTTTAGGGGACGCACTAGAAATTGCCGGGGAGTTTTCACGCAAGCGATTGAGTTGACTCAAGTGCTCGGGGAAGACCATACCCCACTGCTCGAGACCGTCGGCTGGATCCTGGCCGCCTTTGACGGCATGGAAAATACCTTCATTGGTGCCGTAATAAACCATTACATCGCTATCATTACCATAACGGTTGTAGTTCACCACCGCCGGGCGCGAATGCACCAAGTCACCATGAAGGCGCGCGCGCACATCGGTGCTAACATTATTGCCATCCTCGTTATCCATATTATCCGCACCGCGAACCCAGTTAATCAGAGGGGTTCCCAGCGCGGTAACGAGCGTAGTGTTAGCAGTACTAAACAATGTAGTGGAAAGCGCTGCTCCCGCGCTGCAGGAGCCATTACAGGTGTACAGCTTGCGCGCCGCCTGATCGGTCGCAAACGCAGTGCGCATGCGCTGAGCAGCGCCGCCCTTCTCCACCACCGAACCATCGGGCGCATCGCTTGCAGATTTTGGATTCCCCAGCGGTTCGAACTGCCAATAGTTGGAAGTAGAAGTCCAGAAGCTGGTTACGTCATCCAGCAAAAAACCGTCCACTTTATCCTGCACAGGCTTTGCTGAAGTGCCGCTATCCGCCAGCACAGGATTTCCGTTAACGTCTTCGGCCAGCAGATACTGCTTCAAATTACCCGGCCACCGCGGTCCAGCGCCCGCATCAGGGCGGAACTGCCCCATATACACCTGATTGAGAAACTCGCCACGTACATTCACACTCACCGGCAGCGTCGATGAGGCAAATACGCTATCCACCGGCTGCATTCCACGAAGGGCATCAACAAAGGCTTTCATGGCCTGCTGACCATTACTCGCCTCAAAGTATTTTCCGCCACCCACGTTAGCCGCACTCTTGAGCAACTCACGCGAACTCCTCATTGGCGCAGTACTGTAGTTATTGTCGGCTGGGTTCTGCACGGCAATAGTATAAGTAATGACATTCTGAGTCCCCACGGGCGGCCCGATATCACGCTTAAACAAGGTACGCGCATATTCATCAAACCAACTGCTGGTAAAGTTTGACGGGGTAAACGCCAAGGGGTCGCTTACCAATATCCCGCTTGGCTGCACCGCTGTAGCCCCAACCCCTCCCAACAGCTTGGTAGTATCGTTCTCCTCGCCAGAGTCAGGACCACCATTGCCTATAAATAAAATAAAATTCTTGCCACAGCCATCTGTAATCGGACTTCTATACCCATCACCTAATTTTGCCCCTATATCATATAGACTTGGACCACCATCAAAACCAACATAGTCGTCCGGCTTGCCACCGTAATATAAATAAGCCTCGTGCATGGATTTAGCATAAGGCGCATTATTAGAATCGGGGATAGAGGGGTTTATCTTAGCTAGCAACGCATCTCGATTTGCCTCGACATTCATCGGCCTTACATGATAACGGACATAGCCTCCCTTACCCTCTCCAGAGGGATTGGCAATCATCAGACCAATGTTAACCCCCTCCACCAGCTCCTGAACTTCGGTGCGCGTAATACACTCAGCCGGCGTCCGACTGACCTCTTTATTATTAGCATCAAGATTAATCGTACACGCAGGAAAATAGGGTGAATCAAGCGGATCCACCATATTATTCAGCACCTGCCGCAACATCTCTAACTTTTTACCTGTGCTAACCCCATCCAGCAATGTCACATTACTGTTGTTTGAAGCAGCGTTATCCAACATCAGCAACAGATTGGTTCGCCCTGTCGCCGCATTAGGATTAGTCAGGAAAATATCCGTATCCTCTGCGACAACCGCAAAAGGAAAGGCAAACGTCGCGCCCACAACCAGCTTACTTAAAAAATTCAGGGCATTCATGAGCGGCACCTCTCAACAGCAAAATTGGTCATCTTAAGGACAAGGATTAGGACTGGCAGGAAGCCTGATCTTCACACCTTGATTCACCGCCACATTAACGCCGGTTGCGGCATTATTCACAGAGGCAACGATATTCCAATAAGTATCTTGGTAGCCTGTTGCGCCACCCGCATTCGGCGCACCTTCTATAAGTATATTCGGCGACGAGTCCGCACTACTTTCAGACTTAACATCAATTGCCCGTATGCACACAGCAGGGGCCACGGTGACAGTATCCTGCCCCACAACGATAGTTCTAGTCGCAGGCGCAGTGAAGGTTGTCAAAGAGCCGAGCACTTCTTCAAGTGCCGCATTAGCCGCGGCCGTGGCCTCATCCCGCAACTGCACGTTATTCACAGCCGATAGATTAACCCCGCTTAACATAAATGCGCTGCTGACCATCAATGTAAGTAGCAGCAGCATGATTAAACCCACAATAAGGGTTGCACCTTGCTGAGCATATCTCCGAGCATATTTACTCATGGGATCTCCCGGCGGCCTGAAGGGTTGACCAATCGAACGGTAGTAGCAAATACGTGGCGCTTGAAACCATCATTTGCCGCTGCAACCGCTGTACTGCCTAGTTGGTATGCCTTTTTATCGGTATAACCGGGGGTAGCCACTGTATTACGTACCAGCACATAAAGTTTGACTGCTACCACATTGGCCAAGTCATCCAGTACGCAAGGGGTCAACGCAGTGCAGCGCTTGAACTCATCTGCACTGCCATCGCCGGGATTACTTGCACTGATAGGAAGACCGTTCTTACCCTCGGTATCCAAACCAAGTTCAACACGAAAGCTCTCTACCCCCTCAATCAGCGGTTGCGGGTCAGCATAGGCTCCATTGACTAGCTCCACGCGCATCAGCGTAGGCACACCGCCACTGTCAGCCAGGTAATAGAGTTTCGATACAACCTTACGCTGCGGCGCAAGGTCGACCGCAGGAACGGGAGTGGCCAAACTGCACGTCTTGGTTCTTAGGGGAAAAGTCATCTTATCAATAACGTATGGCTCTTCAGTGCCGACATTTCGGCACCCTGATACCTGGATATGCCAGCCCGTATCGCTGCCACCATTACAACCCGCCGCACCTTTCACACAGGTATTTGCATGACGCACCATCAACACATCACTGTTGGCCAGTACACCCGTCACGCCACAACCTGACAGCCCCGTAGCATCAGGAAAAGCCTGCACCGGAATACCGATAAGGTTGAGCATATAAGCGGGAGCATCCCAGCCGGCAACAACACAAGGATCGGGAATAGCTGTCGGCGGATCGATATTATTGTCCAACTCCCCCCAAAAGCCTGCGTGCTGAACGTCAGCCTGCATAAGCTGCAATGAGAAACGCCCATTCTCAATCAACACATTGGTCTTAGCCATTTCATCATTGGTGCGGGATATATCAATAAACAACTGCAAAACTGCCAAAAGCATCAATAGGCTGATAACGACTGCAACCATCAGCTCAATGAGGCTAAAGCCTCTGGCAGTTCTTGGCACACCCGGTGCAATCGGCAGTTTCTGGGCCTGTGTTTTCATTTCAAATCAGCCACCCTGATTATGCTGCTCACTACCCGCCGGCAGAGATCCGCAGTGCAACTTGAGCCAGACGGCCCATTGTATTTTCCGGCACCACAGGCGGAGTTGGCAGGCACCGACAACGGCGCAAGCCCCTGCCATGCCACACTCACCCGATAAGCACCGCCACCCAGCACTTCGACACAACCGCGTCCGCCAATCATGGTACCCAGCCTGTTGGTGCCTTCCATTTCCGCCGCCCCCTGCAAAGCATTACACCACTCACCCGCATCCACTTGTTGCTGAGTAGCAGTGCCTGTCTCACATACCGAACCCACGCCAATACCGTCCAAACTGGTTTCATAGGTAATGGCCTTCGCGCGATTAGTGGCTAGGCGATTGGCCATGTCATTAAGCAGCAGCAAAGCTTGAGATCGCTGATAGGCTTCCATTTCGGACTGTTGCAAACGCGATTGCAGCCCAGCCATCCCCAGCAGGCCTACCGTGAGAATAAACACGGTAACCAGCACCTCGATCAAGCTGACGCCGCGCTGATTACGGATGATTAGTGGCATAAGCATGGTCACCACTTTTCCGCCGGGGTCTTGGCCCCTTGGCTATTGAGCGTCAGGTTGCCATCGCTTGCCTGAGCCCCTGTCGGTACGAATGTGATCTCGAAGGAAGGTACGGCCCCCGCACCCAACTCGATCTTGAAGCCATATTTAGCTGACACCTCGGCAGGCAACACATAGCCGGTGCTGGTTTGAAAGGCTGCCGCATTGGCAGCAGCAACATAGGCGCGGTTAGCCAGCAAGAGTTGCTGCTGGCGGTTGGCGATATCCATCATCGCTGCCTGGGCGGCAGCACGGTTGCCTCGGATGATGTATTGCTGGTAGCTCGGGTAGGCGATGGCCGCAAGGATCCCGATGATCGCCACTACGATCATTAGCTCGATCAGGGTAAAACCACCTTGTCTTGTTCGCAGCACTTGATCACCTCCTGGCTGGTTACGACTTCGCTGCTGAGCACGTCGAGAGCGAAATCAACCGCTCGTTCGTTGTGCCAGATAATGACAGCTGTCCGCGCGACATACCTTGAACGGCTAGACAGATGGCACTCTCACTGTAGCCAGCGGTACACGGCATGCGTAACAAGACTGAAACACGGACTTGCAAATCGGTCGGCGCTGGCTACGTTATAAATCAGCCCCACACGCGCCACCGCGCTACCGCGATGAGTGGTGGCCAGAGCAAGACCATTGGTCTCCCAGCAGGAAGCTGGGATCAACGTACGACCCAGGAGGCAGGGATGCCATGTATTACAACACTCACGGCTTTACGCTGCCCGAACTGCTCACCACGCTCGGCATCCTTACCGTGCTGACAAGCGTTGGAGTGCCTGGCACCGTGCAGTTTATCGACAACCAACAGCTGGTCACTACTAGCAATCACCTGGTGGCGGACTTGGTACTGGCCCGCAGCGAATCGATCAAGCGGCGGCAGCCGGTGCTGGTCGATAATGGCGACGGCAATTGGCAGAGCGGCTGGCAGGTGTACGTCGACCTGAACAACAACGGCCTATTCGATGAAGGCGAGCCGATACTCCGCCAGGGCCAGCCTTTGCCCAGGAATGTGATTGCCAAAGGCAATACGCCGGTCCGGCGCTATATCCGCTATACACCGTCAGGCAGCAGCCATTTACTCGGCGGCGCATTTCAGGCCGGCACTTTGTTCATTTGCCATGCAAGCGGCAAATATGCCGTCAGGCAGTTGGTGTTAAGCGCTACCGGCAGAGTACGCAGACATAAAGACCCGCCAGCATCTTGCTGAGTCGCCTGACAGGCAGCCTGTAGGCGACTAACAACTTTAGAGCTGCGTCACCCGCAACTCCTTGGGCATGGAAAAGGTGACGTTTTCCGGCCGCCCTTCCAGCTCGCTCTCCCCGGCCGCGCCCCAGGCTTGCAGTTGGCTGACGACGCCGCGCACCAGCACCTCGGGAGCCGAGGCACCGGCGGTGATGCCGATGCCGGCAACGCCGTCGAACCACTCGCGCTTGAGGTCTTCGGCACCGTCGATCAGGTAGGCGGGGGTGCCCATGCGCTCGGCCAGTTCGCGCAGGCGGTTGGAGTTGGAGCTGTTGGGACTGCCGACCACCAGCAGTACGTCGCACTCGGCGGCCAGCTGCTTGACCGCGTCCTGGCGGTTCTGGGTGGCGTAGCAGATGTCGTCCTTGCGCGGCCCGCCGATGCTGGGGAATTTGTTGCGCAGGGCGTCGATAACCTTGCTGGTGTCGTCCATCGACAGAGTGGTCTGGGTGACGAAGGCCAGGGCTTCGGGGTTGCGCACCTGCAGGTGCGCAACGTCGGCCTCGTCTTCCACCAGGTAGATGGCACCACCATTGCTGGCATCGTATTGGCCCATGGTGCCTTCGACTTCCGGGTGGCCGGCGTGGCCGATCAGGATGCATTCGCGGCCTTCACGGCTGTAGCGAACCACCTCCATATGCACCTTGGTCACCAGCGGGCAGGTGGCGTCGAAGATCTTCAGGCCACGGCGCTCGGCCTCGTTGCGCACGGCCTGGGACACACCATGGGCGCTGAAAATAACGATAACGTCATCGGGGATCTGATCCAGTTCCTCGACGAACACCGCGCCGCGCGCGCGCAGGTCTTCGACCACGAACTTGTTGTGCACCACTTCATGACGCACATAGATCGGCGGGCCGAAGACTTCCAGGGCACGGTTGACGATCTCGATGGCGCGGTCGACGCCGGCGCAGAAGCCACGGGGGTTGGCGAGTTTGATATGCATGACGGTTATCTCGGCGCGCGCGGCACAGGGTTTGACCAATGTAACGCGAGACCGCTAGACGACCCCACGCCTTTCGTAACCCGGATGCAATCCGGGGTTAGCACATTCCCGGATTGCATCCGGGATACAGATCAGACCGCCTTGACCTCGATAATCTCCACATCGAAGCTCAGCGCCTTGCCGGCCAGGGGGTGGTTGAAGTCGATGGTCACCTGGCTGTCATCGAAGGCCTTGACCACGCCCGGCAGCTCGGCATTGGCGGCGTCGTTGAAGATCACCAGCAGGCCCTCGGACAGCTCCATATCCTGGAACTGGCTGCGCGGCATCACCTGCACGTTCTGCGGGTTGCCCTGGCCGAAGCCCTGTTCGGGGCCGATCGGCAGGCTGCGCTTGTCGCCGGCCTTGAGGCCGTAGATGGCCTGCTCGAAGCCCGGCAGCAGGTTGCCATCACCCACCTTGAAGGTGGCAGGCTGCTTATCGAAGGTGCTGTCGACCACATCGCCATTTTCCAGCTTGAGGGCGAAGTGCAGGGTGACTTCCTTGTCCGGGCCGATACGTAGGTCAGTCATGGGCTTTTTCTCCGGACTTCTCGCTTTTGAACATATCCAGCGCCAATAAAATCGCGCCGCCGGTGATCGCCATATCGGCGACATTGAACGCCGGGAAATACCAGCGGTGCTGCCAGTGCAGCAGAATAAAATCGACCACATGGCCGAATACCACACGATCCAGCAGGTTGCCGAGCGCACCGCCCAGAACCAGGGCAAGAGCCAGGGCCAGCCAGCTCTCCGCTGGTTTCAGGCGCTTGAGCCAGACCACCAGCACCACGCTGACCGCCACGGCAATCGCCGCGAAGAACCAGCGCTGCCAGCCGGCCGCATCGGCGAGAAAGCTGAACGCCGCGCCGGTGTTGTAGGCCAGGGTCCAGCTGAAGTAATCGGGAATGACCGCGATCTGCTGGTACATGCTCAGGTTGTTGTCGAACCAGAACTTGCTGGCCTGGTCGACCACGAACACCAGCAGGCTCAGCCAGAGCCAGGGCAGCTTGCCAAAGCGTGCGCTCATAAGCGGCACCCCTTATCGCAAAAGCAGTCCTCATTCCCGGCCTCTCTCCCGAAGGGCGAGGGGAGAAAATCATCACGCATAGTGACGAACCTCGCCCGCGCCTTCGATATTGTCCACGCAACGACCGCAGATTTCCGGGTGTGCCGGGTTGACCCCGACATCTTCGCGGTGATGCCAGCAACGACCGCACTTGGGGTGGGCCGATTTGACGATTTTCAGCTTCAGGCCAGGCACTTCGGTGTCCACGGCATCGGCCGGGGCATCAGCCAAGGGGGCCAGCGCTGCGGTGGAGGTAATCAGCACGAAGCGCAATTCATTGCTGAGCTTGTTCAAGTCGGCAATCAGGCTGTCTTCGGCATACAGGGTGACTTCGGCCTGGAGGTTGCCGCCGATAGCCTTGGCCGCGCGCAATCCTTCCATTTCCTTGTTGACCGCGACCTTGACCGCCATGACCCGCTCCCAGAACTCGCGGCTCAGCTCGAAATCCTGCGGCAGTTCGCTCAGGCCCTGGTACCAGCCATTGAGCATCACCGACTCGTTACGCTCGCCCGGCAGGTACTGCCACAACTCGTCGGCGGTAAAGGACAGCACCGGGGCGATCCAGCGCACCAGGGCTTCGGCGATATGGAACAGCGCGCTCTGGCAGGAGCGCCGCGCCACGCTGTCGGCGGCGGTGGTGTACTGACGGTCCTTGATGATGTCGAGGTAGAAGCCGCCCAGTTCCTGCACGCAGAAGTTGTGCACCTTCTGATAGACGTTCCAGAAGCGGTAGCTGTCGTAGGCTTCCTCGATCTCGCACTGTAGTAGCAGGGCGCGATCCACGGCCCAACGGTCCAGCGCCAGCATGTCTTCAGCCGGCAGCAGGTGCTGGGCCGGGTCGAAACCGCTGAGGTTGGAAAGCAGGAAGCGCGCGGTGTTGCGAATCCGCCGGTAGGAGTCGGCGCTACGCTGCAGAATCACCTTGGACACGGCCATCTCGCCGGAATAGTCGGTGGACGACACCCACAGGCGCAGGATATCGGCACCCAGGCTGTCGTTGACTTCCTGCGGGGCGACCACATTGCCCAGGGACTTGGACATCTTGCGGCCGTTCTCGTCGACCACGAAACCGTGGGTCAGCAGCTCTTTATAAGGCGCGTGGCCGTCGATGGCCGCGCCGGTGAGCAGGGAGGAATGGAACCAACCGCGGTGCTGGTCGGAGCCTTCCAGATACAGATCGGCTCGCGGGCCGCTGGCGTGGCCGAGCGGATGGGAGCCGCGTAGCACGTGCCAGTGGGTGGTGCCGGAGTCGAACCAGACGTCCAGGGTGTCGCTGATCTTGTCGTAGTCGGCAGCCTCGTCACCGAGTAGTTCGGCGGCGTCCAGCTTGAACCAGGCCTCGATGCCCTGCTGCTCGACACGTTTGGCCACTTCCTCCATAAGCTCGGCGCTGCGCGGGTGCAGCTCGCCCGTGGCCTTGTGCAGGAAGAACGGAATCGGCACGCCCCAGTTACGCTGGCGCGAGATACACCAGTCCGGACGCCCGGCGATCATGCTGTGCAGGCGCGCCTGACCCCAGGCCGGAACGAACGCGGTCTGCTCGATGGCAGCCAGGGCGCGCTCGCGCAGGGTGGTGCCCTGGTTGGGCTGCTTGTCCATGCCGACGAACCA
The DNA here is from genome assembly GCF_963970915.1 of Pseudomonas sp. EA_105y_Pfl2_R69. NCBI lineage: Bacteria > Pseudomonadati > Pseudomonadota > Gammaproteobacteria > Pseudomonadales > Pseudomonadaceae > Pseudomonas > Pseudomonas sp. EA_105y_Pfl2_R69. Next base: position 672,217 of record NZ_CAXAOO010000001.1, on the reverse strand, counting down.
CTGCGCGGTGGCGCGGTAGATCAGCGGGGTCTTGTGCCGCCAGCAGTGCATATAGCTGTGCTGGATGGCTTCGTGCTTGAGCAGGCAACCGACTTCGTCGAGCTTGGTGACGATGGCCGGATTGGCCTTCCAGATAAACTGACCGCCGAAGAACGGCAGATCGCTGACATACACGCCGTTGCTCTGCACCGGGCTGAGGATGTCGTCGTTGCTCATGCCGTAGCCCTTGCAGGAACGGAAGTCGTCCTCACCATAGGCCGGGGCCGAGTGAACGACACCGGTGCCGGCCCCCAGCTCGACATAGTCGGCCAGGTAGAGCGGCGAGAAGCGCTCATAGAACGGATGGCGGAAGCGGATCAGCTCCAGCGCCGCGCCCTGGGCGGTGGCGATGACCTCGCCCTGCAGGCCGTAGCGTGCCAGGCAGCTCTCGACCAGCTCTTCAGCCAGCAGCAGCAGCTTGTCGCCGGTATCGACCAGGGCGTAGTTGAATTCGGGGTGAACATTGAGCGCCTGGTTGGCCGGGATGGTCCAGGGCGTGGTGGTCCAGATCACGATGCTGGTGGGCTTCGGCAGGCTAGCCAGACCGAAGGCGGCAGCCAGTTTGTCGGCATCCTCAACCGGGAAGGCCACGTCGATGGCGTCGGATTTCTTGTCCTGATACTCGACCTCGGCTTCGGCCAGGGCCGAACCGCAATCGAAGCACCAGTTGACCGGCTTCAGGCCCTTGAACACGAAGCCCTGCTTGACCATCTCGGCCAGGGCGCGGATCTCGCCGGCCTCGTTGGCGAAGTCCATGGTCTTGTACGGATTGTCCCAATCGCCGAGCACGCCGAGGCGGATAAAGTCGGCCTTCTGCCCTTCGATCTGCTCGCCGGCGTAGGTGCGGCAGCGCTCGCGGGTCAGGTCCGAGGGCTGGTTCTTGCCGAAGGTGGTTTCCACCTTGTGCTCGATCGGCAGGCCGTGACAGTCCCAGCCCGGCACATAGGGGGCGTCGTAGCCGGCCAGGGTCTTGGAACGGGTGATGATGTCCTTGAGGATCTTGTTGACCGCATGACCGATATGAATGCTGCCGTTGGCATAGGGCGGGCCGTCGTGCAGGACGAACTTCGGCCGGCCTTCGCCCTGCGCGCGCAGCTTCTGATACAGGCCAATCTCGTTCCAGCGCTGCAGAATCTGCGGCTCGCGCTGCGGCAGGCCGGCCTTCATCGGAAACTGGGTATCAGGCAGATTTAGCGTGGCTTTGTAGTCGGTCATTTCAGGCTCTTCGTAAGCGATTGGCACCCAGCAGTTGAAGCCGGGTGCTTAAACGCGCCAATGGGCACGGGCGGCAGCAATATCGGCAGCAATTGCCGTCTTCAATGCCTCAAGGGAGGCGAAACGCTGCTCATCGCGCAGCTTGTGGTGGAAAGCCACCGTCAAACGCCGGCCATACAGATCACCGGCAAAATCCAGCAAATGCACTTCCAGGTGGGCACTGCCATCACCCGCAACACTCGGGCGCACGCCGATATTGGCCACACCAGGCCAGACGCGGCCGTCAATCTCGGTGCTGACCAGATACACGCCCTTGAGCGGCACACGCTTGCGCTTGAGCTGCACATTGGCGGTCGGCGCATCCAGCTGGCGACCCAGCTTCTGCCCGTGCAAGACCCGCCCGGCGATCTGGAAGGGCCGCCCCAGCAGGTGTTCGGCCAGAACGAAATCGCCAGCGGCCAGGGCCTCGCGTACCCGCGTGCTACTGACCCGGATGCCGTTCAGCTCGACCGTGCTGGCGGCCTCGACACTGAAGCCCTCGCGTTCGCCGGCCTCGGCCAGAAAGGCGAAGTCCCCGGCACGGTCACAGCCGAAGCGAAAGTCGTCGCCAACCTCCAGATGCTGCACCGCCAGGCCGTCGAGCAGCACCTGGCGGACAAATTCGGCCGCGCTCAACTCCCGCAGACGCGGGTTGAAGGCCAGGCACAGCACGCGGTCGACACCTTCGGCAGCCAGCAGTGCCAGCTTGTCGCGCAAGCGCGTCAGGCGCGCCGGGGCGCTGTCCGGGGCGAAAAACTCGCGGGGCTGCGGCTCGAAAATCAGCACGCAACTCGGCACCCCCAGCTCGGCGGAACGCTCACGCAACCGCGCCAAGATGGCCTGATGGCCACGATGGACGCCGTCGAAATTACCGATGGTGGCAACACAGCCCCGATGCTGGGGCCGCAGATTGTGTAGGCCTCGAACCAGCTGCATAGCGCGCTTCTTGTTCATAAAGTGGTCGATTATACGCACACCGGGCAGCGGACAACAGGCAGCAAATCAGCCGCCATCAGAGTGCGCTGCGCCGCGCAAAATCCCGCAAACGAAAACCCAGCAGCGCCAACACCGCTAAATAGGCCAACAGTCCCACCCCGACCAACCCACCCAGTCGCAGCAGACGCCAGGGCATGGTGCCGTCCGCCCAAACCGGCAACTGCTGCATGGTCAGCAGCAACACCGCCGCCATGGCCAGCAATGCCAGCAGTAACTTGCCGGCGAACATGGCCCAGCCCGGCTGCGGCTGAAACATGTCGCGCTTGCGTAGCTGCCAGTACAACAGCCCGGCATTCAGGCAGGCGGCCAGGCCGATGGCCAGCGCCAGGCCGGCATGGGCCAGGGGAATCACGAAGATAAACAGCACATTCATCGCCTGGGTCGCCAGCAGCGTCACCAGGCCGATACGCACCGGGGTCTTGATGTTCTGCTGGGCATAGAAGGCCGGCGCGAGAATTTTCACCAGGATGATGCCAACCAGGCCCAGGGAATAGGCAATCAAGGCGCGCTGGGTCATCAGCGTATCGCCCGCAGTGAACTTGCCGTACTGGAACAGCGAGGCGATCAGCGGCTCGGAGATGATCGCCAACGCCACCGCACTGGGCAGCGCCAGCACCAGGCACAGGCGCAATCCCCAGTCGAGCAGCTTGGAATAGTCCTCGCGACTGGCACCGGCATGGGTTTTCGACAGGGCCGGCAGCAGAATGGTCCCCAGCGCTACCCCCAGCACGCCGGCCGGCAGTTCCATCAACCGGTCGGCGTAATACATCCAGGACACGGAACCGGCGACCAGAAAAGAAGCGAAGACGGTATTGATGATCAGCGAAATCTGGCTGACCGACACCCCGAAGATCGCCGGCCCCATCTGCTTCACCACGCGCCATACGCCGGTGTCCTTGAGGTTCAGCCGCGGCAGCACCAGCATGCCGATCTTCTTCAGATGCGGCAGCTGGAACAGCAGTTGCGCCAGGCCACCCACCAGCACCGCCCAGCCCAGCGCCATGATCGGCGGATCGAAATAGGGAGTCAGGAACAAGGCAAAGACAATCATGCTGACATTCAGCAGGGTCGGCACAAAGGCCGGCACCGAGAACCTGTTCCAGGTATTGAGCACCGCCCCGGCCAGCGACGATAGGGAAATAAGCAGGATATAAGGGAAGGTCACCCGCAACAGATCGGTGGCCAGAGCGAATCGATCGGCTTCGTCGGCAAAGCCCGGGGCCGAGATCCAGACGATCCAGGGCGCCGCGAGAATCCCGACAAAGGTCACTAGGGCCAGCACCAGGGTCAGCAGCCCGGTCACGTAAGCGAGAAAAGTCCGCGCTGCCTCATCGCCCTGCTGGGTCTTGTACTCAGCCAGAATCGGCACGAAGGCCTGGGAAAACGCCCCCTCGGCGAAAATCCGGCGCAACAGGTTGGGCAGCTTGAACGCCACCACAAAGGCGTCCGAGGCCACGCCCGCGCCGAAGGTGCGGGCGATAATGGTGTCACGCACAAAGCCCAATACACGCGAAAGCATGGTCATTGAGCTAACAGCGGCCAGCGACTTGAGCAAATTCATGTAATAATTCGATTTCCGCAAACAAGCGCAGCCGCGGACGATCCCTGGCGCGCAAAGGCGACGAGTGTAGCGGTCCACCACTGGTCAGGCCAGCACAGGTAAAAGCCAACAGGCTTGACAGCACGCCCTCATATCGGCATGATTCGCGGCCTTATTTGTTTGTAACCCCCAGAATTTTTTCGAGGAGCTTGACGGTGGCCAATACACCTTCTGCCAAAAAACGCGCAAAACAGGCTGAGAAGCGTCGTAGCCATAACGCCAGCCAGCGCTCGATGGTTCGTACTTACATCAAGAACGTGGTCAAGGCTATCGAAGCCAAAGACGTCGCCCTTGCTACTACCGCTTACACCCTGGCTGTGCCGGTAATCGACCGTATGGCCGACAAAGGCATCATCCACAAGAACAAAGCCGCTCGTCATAAGAGCCGCCTGAATGGCCATATCAAGGCCCTGGGCGAAGCTGCAGCTGCCTAAGCTGCCAGCGACACGCTGCTAGTTCTTAGAAAACCGACCTGATGGTCGGTTTTTTATTGCCTGCAATAATTGCCGGAGCAATCTTTAAGGCCTGCACCCATCACGTGTCGCGAGGCGATAAACCGTAGGCTGGCGTTGAGCGCAGCGAAGCCCAACAGGCAATGACATGTGGCGTTGCGCCTCAGCGGAACGCACCCAACCTACCCGCCGGGACCTTCCGCACAAAGAAGCGAGAGGGCAAACCGCCAGCTGCGCAGACCTGGATGGCACAACCCCTCACCCCGGAGAGCGAGGGGACTAATCGGCGCAAATCTGACCGTCGCGCAACAGTTAACGGGTACAAAAAAGCCCGAATCGCTTCGGGCTTTTTTACTCAGGGCTTTTGCGGCCAGGGCAGAATTGGAATCGCCGTCACCGCATTCTGCGGGCTGCCCTCGATTACCCGGTCGCTATACACCAGATAAACCAGGGTATTGCGTTTTTCGTCAAAGAAGCGCACCACCTGCATAGTCTTGAACACCAGCGAGGTGCGCTCGCGAAAGACCTCCTCCCCCTCCTCGAGCTCACCCAGAAAGCTGATCGGCCCAACCTGGCGACAGGCGATCGACGCTTCGGCGCGATCCTCGGCCAAGCCCAGACCACCCTTGACGCCACCGGTCTTGGCGCGCGACAGGTAGCAGGTTACCCCCGCCACCTGCGGATCATCGAAGGCCTCGACCACTATCTTGTCGTTGGGCCCCATCAACTTGAAAACCGTTGACACCTCACCAATCTGCTCCGCCGCCGCCAGCCCAGGCAGCAGCATAAGCACACCCAGCAATCCTTTTACGATCCGCATCAGCCTTCCCCTAAACCAGAATCAAATTATCCCGGTGCACCAACTCCGGCTCATCGACATAGCCCAGCAACTTCTCGATGGCATCCGACGACCTACCGATGATCTTTTGCGCCTCTAGCGCGCTGTAGTTAGCCAGACCACGAGCAATCTCGCGGCCATCCGCGGCCACGCAGACCACCATTTCTCCGCGCCTGAAGCTACCCTGCACCGCCTTCACGCCAACCGGCAGCAAGCTCTTGGTGCCAGTGGCCAGCGCCTTGACCGCACCGTCATCCAGCACCAGGGCACCGCGGGTCTGCAGATGCCCGGCCAGCCACTGCTTGCGCGCCGCCAGCATGCCGCGCTCGGGTGCCAGCAGGGTACCCAGGCGCTCGCCGGCCTTGAGTCGCGCCAACACCTGCCCGATCGCACCCCCAACAATCACCGTATGCGCCCCGGAACGTGCAGCCAGACGCGCCGCGCGCAGCTTGGTCTGCATGCCGCCACGCCCCAGCGCACCACCCACACCACCGGCCACGGCATCCAGGGCCGGATCATCGGCGCGCGCCTCGTAAATCAACTCGGCATTGGGGTTATGCCGCGGATCGGCGTTATACATGCCATCGCGGTCGGTGAGAATCACCAACAGATCGGCCTCGACCAGATTGGCCACCAGCGCCGCCAGGGTGTCGTTATCGCCAAAACGGATCTCGTCGGTCACCACGGTGTCGTTCTCGTTGATTACCGGCACCACATCCAGGTCCACCAGGGTACGCAGCGTGCTGCGCGCATTCAGGTAGCGCTTGCGATCGGACAGGTCATCATGAGTCAGAAGAATCTGCGCCGTACGCCGGCCGTGCTCGGCAAAGCTCGACTCCCACGCCTGGATCAGCACCATCTGGCCGATAGCCGCTGCCGCCTGCAATTCATGCATGGCGCTTGGCCGCGCCACCCAACCCAGCTTGCTCATGCCCGCCGCCACCGCACCGGAGGACACCAGCACCAGCTCAACGCCCTGCTCGCGCAGCGCCACCATCTGCCCGACCCATACCGCCATGGCCGCACGATCCAGGCCACGCCCATCGGCAGTCAGCAAGGCACTGCCGATCTTCACCACCCAGCGCTGCGCACCGGTTACCTTGTCACGCATGATCATCCAACCCCAGCCGCGAACTGTGATTACAAAAACGCCGCTATTAAGCGGCGTTGAACTCTTGCTTAATCCCGGACGTAAATAATTTCCGGGCCATCCTCGTCATCTTCTTCATCCCAGAAGCTGTCGTCTTCATCGACATCGCCGACTGCCTTGACCCCGGAACGACGCAACGCCCGCTTGTCGTCCAGCGCCTGCAGCTGGGCGCGCGCCTCGTCTTCGATGCGCGTATCCAGCTCAGCCAGCTCGGCGGCGAACTCGGGATTTTCCTGAATCCGCTCAGCGCGAGCCTCGAGGAAATCCATGATGTCATAACACAGCTTCTCAGTACCCTGGCGCGCCAGGGCAGAAACCACATACACCGGCCCCTGCCACTCGATCCGCGCGACGATTTCAGCGATACGGGCTTCCTGCTCCTCATCGAGGATCTGATCGGCCTTATTCAGCACCAGCCAGCGCTCGCGCTCGGCCAGCGACGGGCTGAACTTGGTCAGTTCATCGACGATGGTGGCAGCGGCCTCGGCCGGATCGGTCAGATCCAGCGGTGCCATATCGACGAGATGCAGCAACAGGCGAGTACGCGACAAATGCTTGAGGAAGCGAATGCCCAGACCAGCGCCCTCCGAAGCCCCCTCGATCAACCCCGGAATGTCGGCGACCACAAAGCTCTTGTAGCGGTCGACGCTGACCACACCCAGATTCGGAATCAGAGTAGTGAAGGGGTAATCGGCAACTTTCGGCTTGGCCGCCGATACCGAGCGGATAAAGGTGCTCTTGCCGGCATTCGGCAGACCCAGCAGGCCAACATCGGCCAACACCTTCAATTCCAGCTTGAGGTCACGCGCATCGCCCGGCTTGCCAGGCGTGGTCTGTCGCGGCGCACGGTTGGTACTGGACTTGAAGCGCGTGTTACCCAGCCCATGCCAGCCGCCCTGGGCGACCAGCAGGCGCTGGCCGGCGCGGGTCAGGTCGCCAATCACTTCCTGGGTGCCGGCGTCGATCACAGTGGTACCAATGGGCACCGGCAGGATCAGGTCCTCGCCTTTGGCACCGGTACAGTCGGTGCTACCACCCTTTTCACCATTCTGCGCCTGGAAGCGACGGGTATAACGGTAGTCCACCAGGGTGTTGAGGTTCTCCTGGGCTTCGATATAAACCGAGCCACCATCGCCACCATCACCACCGTTGGGGCCGCCCTTCTCGATAAACTTTTCACGACGAAAAGCCATCATGCCGTTACCGCCGTCGCCAGCTTTTACAAAAATCGATACTTCATCGACGAATTTCATTTTTACGCCTCCCGCAGCAAGGCGGGTTATCCAAAACGAGAAACACTAGGTTCTTGCAAAATTGACCTGCATTCAAATCGAACGCTACACCCAGGACAGTTTGGCAAGAACCCCAAGAAACAAAAAAGCCCCGTCGCATGGACGGGGCTTTCCCAGCAGTCGCGCAATTAAGCCGCAACGACGCTCACGTAACGGCGGTTGAACGCGCCTTTTACTTCAAACTTGATCACGCCTTCGATTTTCGCGAAGAGAGTGTGATCCTTACCCATGCCAACGCCGTAACCGGCATGGAACTGGGTGCCGCGCTGACGCACGATGATGTTGCCTGCTTTGATAGCCTGGCCGCCATACATCTTCACGCCAAGGCGTTTGGCTTCTGAGTCGCGACCGTTGCGGGTACTACCGCCAGCTTTTTTGTGTGCCATGAGTTCAATACTCCTATAAAGGGATCAGACCGAAACGAATCAGGCCTGGATACCGGTGATTTTGATCTCGGTGTACCACTGACGGTGGCCCTGGCGCTTCATGTGGTGCTTACGACGACGGAACTTGATGATGGTGACCTTGTCGTGACGGCCTTGGGCGATCACTTCAGCAACAACTTTGGCACCTTCAACAACCGGAGCGCCGATTTGAACGTCGTCGCCATTGCCGATCAGCAGAACACGGTCAAAAGTCACGGCTTCGCCAGTGGCCAGCTCGAGTTTTTCGACCTTGAGGAATTCGCCTTCGGTGACTTTGTATTGCTTGCCACCAGTAACAATTACTGCGTACATGGTAAATCTCCGTTGATCCTGCTCACCCAGCGCTTTATAGGAATAAGTGTCGGCTGGCATGGCTGCTTGGGGCCGGAAGGACACCCTTGCAATTGCGTAAGGCAGGGAAATACCCAGGGGGAAGTTCAGGGTGCGCGATTGTACGCAAGCAACCGACACCATGCAAGTGCGCCGAGTCCTTGCCTTGACAGCCCCTACCCTGCCCCCTAGCATGCCGCGCAACCCATGAGTAGCAGGTGCAAGCGATGCAACCCCAGGCTTTCTACCGCGTGGTGGCGGATGACTTTACCGCCGTCGACGGCATCATCCGCGCGCAACTGGTGTCGCGAGTCCCTCTGGTCGAGAAGATCGGCGACTATATTATCTCCGCCGGCGGCAAACGCCTGCGCCCGCTGCTGGTCCTGCTCAGCGGCAAGGCCCTGGGTATCGAAGGCGACAACCTGCGCCTGCTGGCCGCCACCATCGAATTCCTGCATACCGCGACCCTGCTGCACGACGACGTGGTCGACATGTCCGACATGCGCCGCGGCCGCAGCACCGCCAACGCCCAGTGGGGCAACGCTCCGAGCGTGCTGGTCGGCGACTTCCTCTATTCGCGCTCCTTTGAAATGATGGTCGAACTCGGCTCGATGCCGGTGATGAAGATCCTCTCCAAGGCCACCCGGGTGATCGCCGAAGGCGAAGTGCTGCAGCTGTCGAAGATCCGCGACGCCAGTACCACCGAGGCGACCTATATGGAGGTCATCCGCGGCAAGACCGCCATGCTGTTCGAGGCCTCGACCCACAGCGCCGCCGCCCTGGCCGGTGCCTCGGCCGAACAGACCGAAGCCCTGCGCACCTTTGGCGATCACCTGGGCGTGGCCTTCCAGCTGGTCGACGACCTGCTCGACTATCGCGGCGACGCCACCACCCTGGGCAAGAACGTCGGCGACGACCTGGCCGAAGGCAAACCGACCCTGCCGCTGATCTACTGCATGCGCGAAGGCACGCCCGAACAGGCCGCCCTGGTGCGCCAGGCGATCCAGAAAGGCGGCATCGAGGACCTGGAAAGCATCCGCAACGCCGTGGAAGCCGCCGGAGCCCTGGATTACACCGCCCGCCAGGCCCGTGACTACGCCGAACGCGCCATCGCCTGCCTGGACGCCCTGCCCGCCAGCGAATACCGCGACGCCCTGATCGAACTCAGTCGCTTTGCCGTAGCCCGCACACACTGAGGCTTAATGCGACAGACAAGAGCCCGTCCACGTGACGGGCTTTTTATTGGCGATGTACCAATCATGCGTGCACGAGGGCAGGCCCAAACGCTGCTCGGCGAGGAGCAATGTGCAGGGTGCGCTGCGCGCACCGGGATTTACAGCTTGCGTCGGCACACAGTAGTGCGGGTGACGAATCGCTGGTGCGCACGGCGCACCCTACGAAGACAAAAGACCGCGCACGCCCCCTTGTCGCCTCGTCAAATTAACACTTGCTATATATGTAATAAGAATTATTCTCATCTAACCATTTAAAGGGAGATGAGTCATGACCTATCTGATCGACGCCTGGCTGGACCGTCCGCAACCCTACCTGCGCATTCTCAATCGCAACACGGGCGAAGTCTGTGCGGTACTGGAGGACGATGCCCTGGACGAACTGCGCGATCAGGGCGACCTGGATCTGCACGAGCTGAACTCCTGCGAACCGCTGGTGCTCAAGGAGCTGGTGCGCAATCTGTTTCTCTACTGCTACGCCCGGGCGTTGCGCCCCTGAAACGCATCGCGGGCATGGACTAGGCGTCCCCGCCGCTCCTACACCAGACACGCTGGAACCTCATAGGAGCGGGCCATGCCCGCGAAAGAAAGCACCTGGACCGTTAGAGAACGTCCAGCAGCTCCACATCAAATACCAGCACGCTGTGCGGTGGGATACTACCCACACCTTGCTCGCCATAGGCCAGCTCGCTCGGCACATACAGACGCCACTTGCTACCGGCATTCATCAGCTGCAGGGCTTCGGTCCAGCCGGCGATCACGCCGCCCACCGGAAACTCGGCTGGCTGACCGCGATCGTAGGAGCTGTCGAACACGGTGCCGTCGATCAGGGTGCCGTGGTAATGAGCACGAATGGTGTCTTCGCGGGTCGGCATCGCGCCAGCACCGGTATTCAGCACTTCGTACTGCAGGCCGGAAGCCAGCACGGTGATGCCGTCACGCTTGGCGTTTTCCTCCAGGAATGCCAGGCCGGCACCGGCAGCAGCCTTAGCCTTGGCAGCAGCTTCGGCTTGCATGATGTCACGGATTACTTTGAAGCTGGCAGTCATCTCGGCTTCGCTCACGCGGCTTGGCTGACCGTTAAAAGCGTCGGTCAGACCCGCCAGAATGGCTTCCAGGCTCACACCCGGCGGCGGGTTGTCGCTCAATTGACCGCCGAGTTGGCGGCCGATGCCGTAGCTGACGCGGGTTTCGTCAGTGGAAAGATTGAGTTCGGACATGCAAAGGCTCCGCTGGGGCTGAAAAAAGGGCGACCAGCCTAGCACAGCTGCGCCGGCCACCCTACCGCTGCCATGTCCCGCGTGCGCCGCCACGCCCCAGGCGGAGACAGGTCCTCTCAGTGCGATGACTTCGAGCCCGGTTTTATCCCTGGCTCATCGGGCATGCCGCACATTTCGTCATGCACCTGCGCCTGTACCAGATGGAGCGACGGCAGCTGGCGCAAGGGCTGCAGCACCTCGCGGGCATGCTCCAGCGAGCGCAGATGGAGGATATGGCCGCGGCCATCCTCCAGCGTGAACGGCTGACCGCTCACGCGTGCTTCCAGCAGGTAATAGTTGCCCCCTTCGAGGGAGATGAGGTTCAACTCATCGACATGTCCGGCGCGGGCATGACTGGAAAGGTCGTGAAGGTTCATGAGGCCACCTCGCGCTAACGACTCGCACATACTCCATAAGAATATAGTCGCTGCAGAACAGCCGGGAAGCACAAGGCAGAAAGCCAACCGCCCGTCCGTTTTGCAACGGCCGGGCGGCGAGAAACGCATCAGGGGGATCAGCTCGATTCGTACTTGGTCAGCTTGTCCAGATAGCCCATGGCGAACGCCGAGCCGACAAAAGTCAGGTGAATGATCACGTACCACTTGAGGTATTCGATCTCGTAGTTTTTGGCATCCATAAACACCTTGAGCAGGTGGATCGAGGAGATCGCCACGATGGAGGCGGCAACCTTCATCTTCAGCGAGCCGGAATCCATCTTGCCCAGCCAGCTGAGCTTCTCGGTGCCCTCGTTGATATTCAGCTGGGAGACGAAGTTCTCGTAACCCGAAAGCATGACCATCACCAGCAGACCGCCAACCAGCGCCATATCGATCAGGGACAGCAGACGCAGGATCAGATCGGCTTCGCTGAGGGTAAAGATATCCGGGAGGATGTGGTACAGCTCCTGGAAGAACTTGATCGACAGCGCCAGCACCGCCAGCGATAAACCGAAGTAGATAGGGGCCAGCAGCCAGCGCGACGCGTACATGGTGTTTTCGATAAAGCGTTCCATAGGGACTCACAGAGGCTCAAAACTGGCGGCGAGTATACCCAGCGCGGCGTGCCAGACAAAGGCGTGGCACAAGCGGGAACGAGAAGCCCGGGTTATCCCCGGCATCTGTGGATAAAGCTGTGGGCAGGCTCAGGATCAATCGACACAAGCCACCTGGCAGCAGCCTTTGCGCCTGCTGGTCAAATCCTGCGCAAGCGACCGTTCAGGTTTCCGGCTGAAACAGGTAGTTGCCCAGATGGCGGCTGCGCTCGCTGTTCACGCGGCGCAGTTCGGCCTGGATATGCAAACGCCAGATTGGCAACTCGTCGCACGCGTCGTAGCCCATGTCACGCAGGCTATCGGCGATACCGGTGAGCACGCCTTCGGCGACGAAAGCCCCCTGGAACGGGCCTTGCGACTTGATTGCAGAGGGTTGGTTGCCGGCAATCCCAGCGGCACAGATCAGTGTCCAAAGGCCCGCACTGCCCGCCAGCGGCAACACCACGCATTCGATGCGAGTATCCAGGCCCAGGCAGTGACGGGTGAGATTGAGGCTGCGCGGCATGGCGGCGATCCTCTCGGGAGCAGATCTTCAGCCTACACCCGAGTGCGCACCCGAGGGAAGTCGCCAGTTATCCCCGCAAACTGTGGATAACTCTGTGGATGAACCGAGGAAAAGCCGCCCTGAACTGCACCGCATGAAGGGCCCCGGAATTCGCTCAGTGACTGACCAGCCACTGCACGAATCCCGGACCTCGGCCAGTCACTCGGCCGCGGGCTTCTTGGCGCGTGGTTTCTTCTCCTTGACGGCCGCCGGCACATCTTCCGGCTTGGTCTTCCTGACGGCTGCTGGCGCGTCCTCCGACTTGGCCTCGTCCTTGTCATCCTCGCCCAGATCGATCTCGGCGATCTCGCGCAGGCGTTCGACCACCCGGGCATTGATGCTGCCGGCGGGAAACTGGCCCTCGGCATTCGGCGAGCCGGCATCCTCGCCGACCAGCAGGCTCAGGGCCTCGTCGACCTGACGCACCGCATAGATATGGAACTGCCCGGCGCGCACCGCCTGCAACACACGCTCGTCGAGCATCAGGGTGGTGACGTTGGAATGGGGGATGATCGCTCCTTGCTCGCCCGTCAGGCCGCGGGCCTCACACAGACGGAAGAAGCCTTCGATCTTCTCGTTGACCCCACCGACCGCCTGCACCTCGCCAAACTGGTTGATCGACCCGGTAATGGCGAAACACTGCTTGAGCGGGGTGCGCGAGATCGCCGAGATCAGCGTGCAGACCTCACCGAGCGAGGCGCTGTCACCGTCGACATAGCCATAGGACTGCTCCAGGGCGATGCTCGCGGAAATCTCCAGGGGGAACTCCTGAGCGTAACGACTGCCCAGGTAACCGGTAAGGATCATCACCCCCTTGGAGTGGATCGGCTGGCCCAGATTGACCTCGCGCTCGATGTCGACGATGCCGCTGCCGCCGGGATAGACGGTGGCGGAGATGCGCGCTGGCACGCCGAAGGCCGAGTCACCGACTTCCAGCACGGTCAGGCCGTTGCACTTGCCCACCGCCGCGCCGGCGGTGTCGATCAGGATGATGCCGGCCAGCATGTCGTCGATGATCCGCGCCGAGACCCGTCCGGTGCGGGTCGCCTTGGCCTTCAGCGCGCGCTCGATATGGCCGGCATCGGTCAAGGTCTCACCGGCCAGCTGGCGAATGAAATCGGCCTCGCTGATTAGCTGGAACAGGTCGCCGATACGCGCCGACAAGCGCCCCTGGTGCTCGGCCAGGCGCGCACTGTAGGTCGCCACCCGCGCCACCGCCGCCGCCGTCATGGGGGCCATGCCCTCCTCCGAGGTGCGGGTTTTCATCAGCTGGGCAAACTGTTCCAGGCTTTCCGCGCCGAGGGGGATGTCCTCGTCGAAGTCGACCAGCACGCGGAACATTTCCTGAAAGTCCGGATCATGGTCCTGCAGCGCGTAGTACAGCTGGCGCGCGCCGATGATGACGACCTTGACCTGCAGCGGTATCACCTGGGGATTGAGGGTCACGGTAGCGATGCGGCCCAGGTCGCCGAGCGGCGACTCCATCTTCAGCTGGCGCGAATGCAGGGCGCGCTTGAGCGCATCCCAGACAAAGGGCTCGCCGAGCATCTTCTCCGCTTCGAGGATCAGAAAACCGCCGTTGGCCCGGTGCAAGGCACCGGGGCGCAGCTGCCGGTAGCTGGTGTAGAGCGCGCCCTGATCGGTGTTGTATTCGATCCGGCCGAACAGGTTGTCGTAGGTCGGATGCGGCTCGAAGACCACGGGCGCGCCGCCCTGGGCATGATGGCCGACCACCAGGCTGGGGCAATACTGCTCTTCCAGCAGTGTGCGGGTCTGGGCGTCGATGCGCTCCACCTCGACCAGTTGATCGACCACTGTCTTCAGCAGATTGACCTGCATGGCCTGCAGGTAGGCACAGACCCCGGCGTTCTCCGCATACTTCTGCGACAGGGGGGCCAGCAGCGGCTGCAGGGCCACGGTGATGGTTTCTTCGTTGAGCTGGCGCAGCTGGTTGCTCGACTCGCGCTTCCACTGCGGCAGGCTGGCCAGCTCCTCGTTGAGGCGTTCCTCCAGGATCGCGATGTCGGCGTGGAAACGCTCGCGCTCGGTTTCCGGCAACTGGGCGAACTCGGCCTCGTCCAGGGCCTTGCCCTCGAGCATGGGGGTGAAGGCGATATTGCTGCTATCGCGATACAGGGCGACGCTCTTCTCCAGCGACAGCCGCTCGATCACATCCAGGGCCTGGTCGTAGCGCTTGTTGAAGGCGCGGTCGATGGCATTTTTCTTCTGCTGGAACGAGGGGTGCTCGAACACCGCCGGAAAGGTCGCCAGCAGATTGTCGATCAGCTGATTGATATCGTCGAGAAAGGCGCCGGCCGTGCCCGATGCCAGCTCCAGCGCGCGGGGCTCGCGGGGCTCGTCGAAGTGATTGACGTAGAGCCGGTCGGCCGGAGTTTCCAGGCGTTTGGCTTCGGCCTGGAGGTAGCGTTTGACGAAGGAGAAGCGACCGGTGCCCGGCTCGCCCATGACAAATACGTTGTAACCGGGGCGAGGCATGGCCACGCCGAACTGCAGGGCCTCCACCGCACGCTCCTGGCCGAGCACCCCGCGAAAGGGCTCCAGGTCTTCGGTGCTGGTGAAGTTGAACTGCTCGGGAGTGAAGGGACGGGTAAGCGCTTCGGGTGCCAGCCGCAAATGGGCTGCAACGGAGTCTGGCATTGGAAATCCTTGGACGGAGGGCTGGTGAAATCATGGCCGTATCGAGGCCACACCACAAGCCGTAAGCTTGATCCCGAGCAGGTGAAAAGCAGCGGACTTGCCTCAAAGTGTGGCGGCCATATCAGCAGCCAGGCCATAAGCCTGCTTCAGGAAGTCGCCATCCTCGCGCCTCTCTCTGCCATGCTCGGCGCTATTGCAGTCGGCTGTGGCAACCGCAGCTCATCTTCTCTCGGCCTGATCGGCGCAGGCCAGGCAGTATTCGGTGGCCGGCATGGCGACCAGACGCGCCGGGTTGATCGCCTCGCCGCAGCGCAGGCACAGCCCGTAGCGGCCCTCGGCCAGACGCAGCTTGGCCAGCCCGACCTGGCGCATGCCCGCCTCGGCCTCAGCCAGCAAGGCTTCGAGCACTTCATCGTTCTGCCGCTGCAAGGCTTGCTCGGCGAAATCGGGCGAGTGGCTGCGCGCCAGGTCCTGGCGAATCGCGTTGGCACGGGCACTGTATTCGTTGAGCAGGGTATAGAGCGCGGTGTAAGGGTCGAAAGCGGGCATGCGGGCAGTCCTCAGGAGTACTGCTTCCAGTGTGGCGCGTATACGGCGTTTGACACTGATGCCGGTCAGGAATTCTGTAACTATTCATCGCCAGGTAGGCCTTTGCGCCGAGCGCTGCGGCAATAAAAACGGGGCCCGCAGGCCCCGTTTTTATTGCCGCAGCAAAGCGCGAACTTACTGCGCCAGCTTCTTGTGCCGCACGCGGTGCGGCTGGCTGGCTGCATCGCCGAGGCGCTTCTTGCGGTCGGCTTCGTACTCGGTGTAGTTGCCTTCGAAGAACTCGATATGCGAGTCGTCTTCGTACGCCAGGATGTGGGTGGCCACGCGATCCAGGAACCAGCGATCGTGAGAGATCACAATGGCCGCACCGGGGAAGTCGAGCAGCGCCTCTTCCAGCGAGCGCAGGGTTTCCACATCGAGGTCGTTGGACGGTTCGTCGAGCAGCAGCACGTTGGCACCCTCTTTCAGGGTCAACGCCAGGTGCAGGCGGCCGCGCTCACCGCCGGAGAGGTCCTTGACGAACTTCTGCTGGTCGCCGCCCTTGAAGTTGAAGCGACCGACATAGGTGCGCGACGGCACTTCATAGTTGCCGATCTTGATCATGTCGGAGCCGCCAGACACGGCTTCCCACACGCTCTTGCTGCCGTCGAGGTCGTCGCGGCTCTGATCCACGCAAGCCAGCTGCACGGTTTCACCGATCTCGATGCTGCCGCCATCCGGCTGTTCCTTGCCCATCAGCATGCGGAACAGGGTCGACTTACCGGCACCGTTACCGCCAATCACCCCGACTATGGCGCCCTTGGGCATGCTGAACGACAGGTTGTCGATCAGCGCGCGGTCGCCATAGCCCTTGCTGACGCCGACGAAGTCGATGACCTTGTCACCCAGGCGCGGGCCGGCCGGGATATAGATCTCGTTGGTCTCGCTGCGCTTCTGGAATTCCTGCGACTGCATTTCCTCGAAGCGCTGCAGGCGCGCCTTGGACTTGGACTGACGGGCCTTGGCCCCTTTGCGCACCCACTCCAGTTCGTCCTTCATGGCCTTCTCATGGGCCGACTGCTGCTTGGATTCCTGAGCCAGACGATCCGACTTGGCCTCCAGCCAACCGGAATAGTTGCCCTCGTAGGGAATGCCCGCGCCGCGGTCGAGTTCGAGAATCCAGCCGGCGACGTTGTCGAGGAAGTAACGATCGTGGGTGATCGCCACCACGGTGCCGGGGAAGTCATGGAGGAAGTGTTCCAGCCAGGCCACCGAATCGGCATCCAGGTGGTTGGTCGGTTCGTCCAGCAGCAGCATGTCGGGGGCCGACAGCAGCAGGCGGCACAGCGCCACCCGGCGCTTCTCACCGCCGGAGAGCACGGCGACCTTGGCGTCCCAGGCCGGCAGACGCAGGGCGTCGGCGGCGACTTCCAGCTGACGCTCGAGGTTGTGGCCGTCGCTGGTCTGCAGGATGGCTTCGAGCTTGGCCTGCTCGGCGGCCAGCTTGTCGAAGTCGGCATCCGGCTCGGCGTAGGCGGCGTAGACCTGATCGAGACGCGCCTGGGCGTCCTTGATCGCGCTGACGGCCTCTTCCACCACCTCGCGCACGGTCTTGTTCGGGTCGAGCTGCGGCTCCTGGGGCAGGTAGCCGACATTCAGCTCGGGCATCGGACGGGCTTCGCCGTCGAACTCGTTGTCGACCCCGGCCATGATTTTCAACAGGGTGGACTTGCCCGAGCCGTTGAGGCCGAGCACGCCGATCTTGGCACCGGGGAAGAAGGACAGGGAGATGTTCTTGAGGATTTCCCGCTTCGGCGGCACAACTTTGCTCAGCCGATGCATGGTGTAGACGTATTGGGCCATGGATAACCTGGGTTCTGGACAGAAAAACGAGATAAAGGCTGCAGGTTGTGACGGACCGCAGCCGAGCAGGCCGCTGCCTGCGTTTTGATCGGGCCGTTGCGCTGCCACGAATGGCGGCTCGGCCACGGATTCGCACAGCCACGCGCGTCGGGCAAAGCTACCGGAATGCGCAAGTCAGAGCAAACGACGCTCGTCGGCCGCACTGGCACTTCGCCATATTTATGGCATGCTAGCCGGCTGCTGCGTTCCAGGCTGGCACACGCCTTGCCAGGCACGCGCAAGCAAGCCGGGTCGCGACTGCGGCGCGCCGAACAGGCTGGTTATTTTTTACTCGAATTGGTTAACTCGCCTGGCCATGCACCGCGTTGCGCTATGCCCGATGCGAACCAAGTGGCCTTCGCTAGGGATGACGAAGCCGGACACTCCCCAGATACAGCTCATCCCAGGATTTAGGTCATTGCCTAGAGTCACGCCCCCACCCGCTTCGCGCCTCTCCAGCGAAGCCCTGCTTGCGCCCATGAGCGGCCCGGCCAGGGGCACGCTGGTGGCGCTGGTCATGCTGATGCTGGGCTTGCTGCTGTGGCAACTGCGCCTGGAATCGCACCAACTGCAGGACAACCAGCGCCAGCTCAGCCATGCCTACAGCAACCAGCTGGCCAATCACCTGAGCCTGAACATGGAGCTCAAGGCCAGCGCCGGCCAGGCCCTGCTGCAGCCCCACAGCCGCACACCTGCGTCGGGCGCAGCCAGCGAGGCCCTGCTCGGTTCGCTACGCGGCGTGTTTCCGACACTGCGCGGGCTGATCTGGCTGAATGCCCAGGGGCAGATGCTGGCCAGCGCCGGGGCCCCGCCGCCGAACGTCCTCTACCTCGGCGAACTGTTTCAACGCGGCCAGCAGCACGATTACTTCTATGCCTTCAGCGCCCAGGACGGCGGCGAGATCTACCTGATGCTGCGCCAGGCGCAGGACGAGGGTTTCTGGGTCCTGCACCTGACCAACCGGGCGCTGCGCAGCTGGCTCAGCGAACACCATCAAAGCCCCCAGCAGTGGCTGCTGGAAGACAGTTACTCGCAACGGGTCATCGCCAGCCAGGGCGACAGCCAGTCGCCGGACAGCCCGATTGCACCGCCCGTCACGGCCGAGAACCTGGCCCAGAGCATCCTGCTCAGCCCGCTGCCGGGCAGCGACTGGCAGCTGCGCGCGCTGTTCAACGAACGCAAGGTGCGCGCCCAGCAACTGCCGCAACTGGCCAGCAAGCTTCTGCTGTTTATCCTCTGCGCCCTGCTGACCCTGTTCGCCCTGTATCGCCTGCACCACGAGCAGCGCAACCTGCATGCCCTCAACACCGCCTCGCGGCGTTCCCTGCAACAGGCCGTGACGGTGCTGGGAGCCATCGAGGAACGGGTGCTGGTGACCGACGGCAACGGTCAGCTGCAGTACCTCAACCCCCAAGCCGAAAGCCTGTTCGGCCTGGGCAACGCCGAGGCGCATAACTGGCACCTGCTGCAGCTGCTGCCGCGCCTCGACCCCATGCTGCTGCACGGCAACGGCGCGCCCCATGAGCTGGGCCCGGACCTGGTGGAAATCCGCCAGAACGGGGAGTCGCGGCTGTACGACATCAGCCGCAGCGATCTGGGCGAAGAGTCCCAGCACGGCGGCTTCGTCTGGGTGTTGCGCGACGTTACCGAAGAGCAGCATGCCAATCAGGTGCTGCGCGAAACCCGCCGACGCTATCAGGATATTTTCGAAGGCACCGGCACCGCCCTCTGCGTGCTCGACCTGGCCGACCTGCACGACTACCTGCAGCAACAGCAGATCCGCGATCTGCCGGCCCTGCAACGCTGGCTGGCGGCCGAGCCGTTGCGCCATCAAGCGCTCTGCCAGCGCCTGCGCCTGACCGAAACCAACCAAATGGCCCTGCGCCTACTCGGCGTCGACTCCACCGAACAGGCCTGGCAACACCTGTTCAACAGTGGCCCACTGCACCCCGAGGGTTTCCGCCTGCAGCTGATCAGCACCCTGCTCACGGGCAACGGTCTGCTGGAAATGGAACGGCAGATCAGCACGCCCCAAGGCCACGAACGCCACCTGTGGCTGCTCCTGCGACTACCGGAGAACCCGCAGGAACTCAATTCGGTGACCCTGAGCATCAGCGACATCACCAGCCGCAAGCGCGTCGAAACCTCGCTGATCGAGCGCGAGCGCTTCTGGTCCGATGTGGTCAGCGCGGTTCCGGACACCATCTATGTTCACGACATCGCCAGCAAGCGGGTGATGTACAGCAACAACCATCTGGGTCCGCAGCTGGGCTACAACAAGGCCGAACTGCGCGAAATTGGCGAGCGCCTGTGGGAAAAACTCCTCCATCCCGACGACGTCGAACTCTACCTGCGCATGCGCAATATCCAGCAGGTGCTGGGCAAGGGCCGGCTGATGCAGTTCGAGCTGCGCTGGCGGCACCGCGATGGCAGCTGGCACTGGTTCGATATCCGCGAACAGGCCCTGGCCTACGATGAGCGCGGCCGGGTCAGCCGGCTGATCGGCGTGGCCAAGGACATCACCCAGCAGATCGTGCGCAGCGAATCCCTGCGCACCAGCGAGCAGCGCTACCGGATGCTGGCGGAAAGCATCAGCGACGTGATCTTCTCCACCGACGACAAGCTGCAGCTCAACTACGTCAGCCCCTCGGTCATGCAGGTACTCGGTTACGACAGCGAATGGGCGCTGGCCAACGGCTTCCACGGCCTGGCCACCAACCCGCGCCAGCTGATCGGTTTCTACGCCCTGCTGGAGCGGGTGCGCAACGCCCTGGGCGATCCGCAACGCCTGGCCGAGCTGCGCGCGCAGTTCCTGCCGCAGCTGTTCGTCTTCGACTGCCTGCGCGCCGACGGCCAGAAAATCCCGGTGGAGCTACGCCTGGTGCCCATGTGGGACGACAGCGGACGCTTCGAGGGCCTGCTCGGCGTCGGCCGCGACATCGGCCAGCAACGCCGTGCGGAGAAGGACCTGCGCATGGCCGCCACGGTATTCGAGCACTCCACCGCGGCGATTCTGGTCACCGACCCGGCCGGCTATATCGTCCAGGTCAACAACGCCTTCAGCCGGGTCAGCGGCTACAGCTCCAGGCAGATCCTCGACCAGCTGCCGAGCATGCTCACCGCCGACACCCAGCAGGCCAGCCACCTCAGTTTCGTCATCCGCCAGCTCAACCAGAAAGGCAGCTGGGAAGGCGAGGTGTGGCTGAAGCGACGCAACGGCGAGAAATTTCCGGCCTGGGTCGGCATTACCGCGGTGCGGGACGACGAAGGCGACCTGGTCAGCTACGTGTGCTTCTTCAGCGATATCAGCGAGCGCAAGGCCAGCGAACAGCGGATTCACCGCCTGGCCTACTACGACGCCCTGACCCAGCTGCCCAACCGCACCCTGTTCCAGGACCGCCTGCACAACGCCCTGCAGCATGGCGAGCGGCACCAGGAATGGGTGGTGCTGATGTTCCTCGACCTCGACCGCTTCAAGCCGATCAACGACTCCCTGGGCCACGCCGCCGGCGACCGCATGCTCAAGGAAGTGGCCGTACGCCTGGCCGCCTGTGTCGACGGCGACGACACCGTGGCGCGCATGGGCGGCGACGAATTCACCCTGCTGCTGCAATCCGATACCAGCCGCGAGGGGGCGCTGACGCGCGCCATTCATGTCGGCGAACAGATCCTCGCCAGCCTGGCCCAGCCGTTTATTCTCGAAGGCCGCGAGTTCTTCGTCAGCGCCAGTATCGGCATCGCCCTCAGCCCCCAGGACGGCAGCGAGCTGAGCCAGCTGATGAAGAACGCCGACACCGCCATGTACCACGCCAAGGAGCGCGGCAAGAACAACTTCCAGTTCTACCAGGCCGATATGAACGCCAGCGCCCTGGAGCGTCTGGAGCTGGAAAGCGACCTGCGCCACGCCCTGGAACAGGGCGAATTCAGGCTCTACTACCAGCCACAGTTCTCCGGCGACGGCAAGCGCCTGACCGGGGCCGAGGCGCTGCTGCGCTGGCAGCATCCGACCCGCGGCCTGGTGCCGCCGAACGACTTTATCCCGGTGCTCGAAGAGTTGGGCCTGGTGGTCCAGGTCGGCGAGTGGGTGCTGCGCGAGGCTTGCCACCAGCTCGGTCACTGGCATCAGGCCAAGGTGCGGGTGCCGAAGATCTCGGTCAACCTGTCGGCCCGGCAGTTTGCCGAAGGCGATCTGGACCTGCGCATCGCCAGCATCCTCAAGGACAGCGGCATCCCGTCGGCCTGCCTGGAGCTTGAACTCACTGAGAGCATCCTGATGGAAGACGTGGCCAATGCCATGCAGACCATGACCAGCCTCAAGCGCCTGGGTGTGTGCCTGGCCATCGACGACTTCGGTACCGGCTATTCGTCGCTGAACTACCTCAAGCAGTTTCCCATCGACGTGCTGAAGATCGACCGCAGCTTCGTCGACGGCCTGCCCCACGGCGAACAGGACGGTCAGATCGCCCGCGCCATTATCGCCATGGCTCACAGCCTCAACCTCACGGTGATCGCCGAGGGCGTGGAAACCCTGGCCCAGCTGGACTTCCTCCGCGGCCATGGCTGCGACGAGGTGCAGGGTTTCCTGCTCGGCCGCCCGATGCCGGCCAGGCAATTCACCGCGCTATTTAGCGGCACCGCGCTGTTTATGCTCAGCTAGAAACAATTTGCAGGATGGGCAGGGCGGCCTCGGAGCGACAGCCCGTCAGGCTTTGTGCCGCACCAACCACCCTGGTGCACTGCCTGCGGCGAGTGACACCCTAGGGGTCTTCGTGCAGTGCTCAAGTTAATAGAAACGCGCAGTTCAAGACTGCCTTGTCCATGAATCCCACTTGTCCGCCACATGACTGCGCTGCATACCCCTGCTCGGCCGAGATGGGGTAGAATTCGCCCCCTCTTTCTACCGCCCAGCCGCTTTTTCTCAGGGGAATGCCATGTTCAGCCGTGATTTGACTCTTGCCCGTTATGACGCCGAATTGTTTGCCGCGATGGAGCAGGAAGCCCAGCGCCAGGAACATCACATCGAACTGATCGCCTCGGAGAACTACACCAGCCCGGCGGTAATGGAAGCCCAGGGTTCGGTACTGACCAACAAGTACGCCGAAGGCTACCCGGGCAAGCGTTACTACGGCGGTTGCGAATACGTCGACATCGTCGAGCAGCTGGCCATCGACCGCGCCAAGGAACTGTTCGGTGCCGATTACGCCAACGTCCAGCCGCACTCCGGCAGCCAGGCCAACGCCGCCGTGTATATGGCACTGCTGAATGCCGGCGACACCGTACTGGGCATGAGCCTGGCCCACGGCGGCCACCTGACCCACGGTGCCAGCGTCAGCTTCTCCGGCAAGCTGTACAACGCCGTGCAGTACGGCATCACCGATGCCGGACTGATCGACTACGACGAAGTCGAGCGTCTGGCGGTAGAGCACAAGCCGAAGATGATCATCGCCGGCTTCAGTGCCTACTCTCAGGTCCTGGACTTCCCACGTTTCCGCGCCATCGCTGACAAGGTCGGTGCCTACCTGTTCGTCGACATGGCCCACGTCGCCGGTCTGGTTGCCGCTGGCGTGTACCCGAACCCGGTGCCGTTCGCCGACGTAGTCACCACCACCACCCACAAGACCCTGCGCGGTCCGCGCGGCGGGCTGATCCTGGCTCGTGCCAACGAAGCCCTGGAGAAGAAATTCAACTCCGCGGTCTTCCCGGGCGGCCAGGGCGGCCCGCTGGAGCACGTGATCGCCGCCAAGGCGGTGTGCTTCAAGGAAGCCCTGCAACCCGAGTTCAAGGCCTACCAGCAGCAAGTGGTGAAGAACGCCCAGGCCATGGCCAGCGTGTTTATCGAAAACGGCTATGACGTGGTCTCCGGCGGTACCGAGAACCACCTGTTCCTGTTGTCGCTGATCAAGCAGGAAATCACCGGTAAAGACGCCGACGCCGCCCTGGGTCGCGCCTTTATTACCGTGAACAAGAACAGCGTGCCCAACGATCCACGCTCGCCGTTCGTCACCTCCGGCCTGCGCATCGGCACCCCGGCCGTGACCACCCGCGGCTTCAAGGAAGACCAGTGCCGCGCGCTGGCCGGCTGGATCTGCGAAATCCTCGCCAACCTGGGCGACGAAGCCGTTGAGGCGCGCATCCGCGAGCAGGTGAAAGCGGTCTGTGCCCAGTTCCCGGTTTACGGCAACTAAGCAGCAGAGACTGCCTACGATCTGCTGCGCGTCGGCCCTGCTGCGTTGAAAACAGGTTCGGAATGCTCATGTACAACTCGTACACTCCGCTTCCTCACCTGTTTTCGCCTTGCAGGACTCTAGCTCGCAAGATCGTAAACAGTCTCTGGCCCGCAGCCGAAAAGCCCGCCCACCCCGGCGGGCTTTTTTCTGCCGCTCGCCCAGCACACCGCCGCGTCTGGCAAACAAACCGTACCCTCGAGACCCACCTTGGCTATAGTGGATTAAACCCCGCAGGAGTTTTTTTGCATGAGCAATACAGCCAACGAGCGGCGGCGCTTTCATCGCATCGCTTTCGATGCCCCCACCGAGATCATTCAAGGTGAGCGCAGCTGGGCAGTCGAGTTGCATGACGTGTCACTGAAAGGTTTGCTGGTCAAGCGCCCCGGCACCTGGAACGGCGACCCGCACCAGCCCTTCGAAGCCAGCATCCGGCTGGCCGACGATACCTGCGTGCGGATGGAAGTGGTACTGACCCGCACCCAGGACAACCTGCTCGGCTTCGTCTGCCGGCATATCGACCTCGACTCGATCAGCCACCTGCGCCGCCTGGTCGAACTCAACCTCGGCGACGAAAGCCTGCTGGAACGGGAACTGGCCGCCCTCGGCGAAGGGGACTGAAGAGCAGCCCTTGCTCCCGGAGAAATGCGCCGCTATTCGAACAAGGCATCCAGCGCCTGTTCCAGGCGCGTCACGGCAATCACCTGCAAACCCGGCGGCGGATCTTTCGGCGCATTGCCCTTGGGCACTATGGCGCGCTTGAAACCGTGCTTGGCCGCCTCTTTCAAGCGCTCCTGGCCGCTCGGCACCGGGCGGATCTCGCCGGACAACCCGACCTCGCCAAATACCAGCAGATCATGCGGCAGCGGCTTGTTGCGCAGGCTGGAGATCACCGCCGCCATCAGCGCCAGGTCGGATGCGGTTTCCAGCACCTTGACCCCGCCGACCACGTTGAGAAACACGTCCTGGTCATAGGTGGGAATGCCGCCATGCCGGTGCAGCACGGCCAGGAGCATGGCCAGGCGGTTCTGGTCCAGGCCCAGGGTGACGCGGCGCGGGTTAGCCATATGGCTGGTATCGACCAGCGCCTGCACCTCCACCAGCATCGGCCGGGTGCCTTCCCAGGTGGCCATGACCACACTGCCGGGGACTTCTTCCTGGGCGCGGGTGAGGAAGATCGCCGAGGGGTTGGTGACCTCCTTGAGGCCCTTGTCGGTCATGCCGAACACGCCCAGCTCGTTGATCGCACCGAAACGGTTCTTCACCGCGCGCAGCAGGCGCAGACGGCCATCGGACTCGCCCTCGAAATACAGCACGGTATCGACCATATGCTCGAGCACGCGCGGCCCGGCCAGCGCGCCCTCCTTGGTCACATGGCCGACCAGAAAGATCGCCGTGCCGCTCTGCTTGGCGAAGCGCACCAGCAGCGCCGCGCTCTCGCGCACCTGGGACACGCCGCCGGGTGCCGAGGACAACTGCTCGGTGAAGATGGTCTGGATCGAGTCGATCACCATCACCTTGGGTTTCTCCAGGCGCGCGGTGGCGATGATGGTTTCGATGCAGGTCTCGGTCATGACCTTGAGCTTGTCTTCCGGCAGGCCCAGGCGGCGGGCACGCATGGCCACCTGCTGCTGGGATTCCTCGCCGGTGACATAGAGCGCAGGAAAGCGCGTGGCGATATTGCACAGGGTCTGCAGCAGGATGGTCGACTTGCCGATACCCGGATCGCCGCCGATCAACACCACCGAGCCGTCCACCAGGCCGCCACCGAGCACCCGGTCGAGTTCGCCGGAGGCGGTGGAAAAGCGCGGCACTTCCTCGACGCTGACCTCGGCCAGGGTCTTGATCTGTGCCTGCTCGCCAGCCCAACCCGAGCGCCCGCTGGGGGTGGCGGCATTGGCTTCGAGCAGGGTTTCCACCAGGGTGTTCCAGGCCCCGCACTCGCCGCACTGGCCGGCCCATTTGGGAAAGGTCGCGCCGCACTCGGTGCAGCCATACATACGTTTGGCCTTGGCCATGCCGGACTCCTCGGAAAGCTGAGCCCGGATCATACGAAATAGCTGGATATATTTACAGCTACAGACCGTTGTTAATCCTAGCCCTTGCAGCAGCCACAGCACTGCTCGGCCGGCCCCTTAAGACGCTGCGCCACTTCATCCTTGAGGCCGACGCGGGCCAGCTTGAGGGACGCCAGGGCGTCGTCGGCCAGTACTTCGACGCCGTCCTCGACGCGGCAGATGCGCTTGTCCAGGGTTTCGTACTCATCGGCCAGGCGGGCGAAATCGGCATCCTTGACCCGCAGTTCGTGCAAGGCAGTGCGCAATTCGGGAAAGTCTTTGTTCAAGGGGTGGTGTTCAACGTGCATGCTGGCGCTCCTCGGCGGGTATGTTGGCAAGCAGCCTACCCCCCGCTCGCCGCTCAGCCCTTGACCGGGATCAACGTCGGCCGCTCAAGAACCACCACGCAGCAACTGCGCCAGTTCGTCCTTGAGGCTGACCCGCTGCATTTTCAATCCCAGCAACAGCATTTCGTCCATGGCTATGCGCCCGCTCTCCACCTCATAGATGCGCTTGTCGAGTTCTTCGTACTCCTCGGCCAGACGCGCGAAATGGCCGTCAGCCGCCAGCAAGGCCCCAAGCTGCGGCTTGAGTTCGGGAAATTCACGGCTGAGCGGATGATGTTCCAGTGGCATATCGGCATCCTCAATGGCGGTTCTGTGTTCAGACTAGACCAGCGCGGCCGGCTCTGCCGAAGCCGCTACCCGTGGCACACTTTCCTGCCCGACTGCTGGCTGGCAAGCGCCGCGAGCTGGATTACACTTCAGCGCACCACCACCTATCAGGGAAAGAAACATGAGCATTGTCAGTGAGTTCAAGGCCTTCGCCGTCAAAGGCAACGTGGTCGACGTGGCCGTAGGCATCATCATCGGTGCCGCCTTCGGCAAGATCGTCTCGTCCTTCGTCGGCGATATGGTGATGCCGCCCCTGGGCGTGCTGATCGGTGGGGTGGATTTTTCCGACCTGGCCGTGGTGCTCAAGGCCGCCGAAGGCGATGTCGCCGCCGTCACCCTCTCCTATGGCAAGTTTATCCAGAGCATCATCGACTTCCTGATCGTCGCCTTCGCCATCTTTATGGGGGTCAAGGTGATCAACCGGCTCAAGCGCGAAGAGGAAGCCGCACCCAGCGCACCACCCGCCCCCAGCAAGGAGCAGGAACTGCTGGGCGAGATCCGCGATCTGCTCAAGAGTCAGCAAGAAAACCGCTGACCCCGCGCGGAGGGGCACTGTCGATGCCGCCCCCGCGAACCGCCTCAGGAACTGCACCCGCCAGGCCGTGTGCAGTTTTTTTTCGCCTAGACTATTAACCACCAGCTTACTAACTCAGCCCTGGCGGCTGGTCAGTCAGGCCCCGCGGAGGTCCAACCCAGCGCCGGCGAAGCGTACGCCATACTTTACAAGGCCTGAAGATGAGCGATGTAGCAGAAGACGACCTGTTCGCTTTCGACGACGAAACCCACCCGGACAATCGCAGCCCAACCCAGCCCCGCTGGCGCATCCTGATCGTAGACGACGACCAGGACGTACATCAGTCGACCTGCTTCGCCCTGGCCAATACCGAGATCCTCGGTCGCCCCCTCGAATTCCTGCATGCCTATTCGGCCGCCCAGGCCGTCAGTGTGCTGACTGAGCAGGCGCAGGTCGCGGTGATTCTGCTGGATGTGGTGATGGAGTCGGAGCATGCCGGCCTGGACCTGGTCCGACAGATCCGCGAAGACCTGCATAACAGCGAGATCCGCATCATCCTGCGCACCGGCCAACCGGGCTATGCACCGGAGATGGAGGCCATCCGCGACTACGACATCAACGACTACAAGACCAAGTCCGAACTGACCCGCAACCGCCTGTACACCACGCTGACCGCGGCCATCCGTGGCTACGACCAGATTCATACCATCAACGCCAGCCGCCACGGCCTGGGCATGGTGATCCGCGCCAGCAGCCAACTCCTGGCGCGCCAGGGCGTCAGCGAGTTCGCCGCCGGGATCATCACCCAGATCTGCGGCCTGCTCGGCCTGCCGCCCGAAGGCGTGGTCTGCGCCTACGACCACCAGGCCTCGCCGGCCCACGCCCTGATCGTCGCCGCCGCCGGCAACCTGATGGACTGCATCGACAAGCAGCTGGAGGAGTTGCCCGATCAGCAGATCGCCCGGGCGCTCAATCGGGCTCTGGCCGAGCGCAGCAACCGCTACGGCAACCATTCGACCACCCTGTTCTTCCCCGGCCAGGGCCATAACCATATGGCCGCCTACCTGCAGACCGGACGCGCGCTGAACGCGCTGGACCGGCAACTGCTCGAGGTGTTCTGCAGCAACATCATCATCAGCCTGGACAACGTGCTGCTGCTCAGCCTGCTGCAGGACTATGCCTACAACGACCAGCTGCTGCACCTGCCCAACCGCCTGGCCCTGGTCCAGGCCCTCGACCAGGCACTGGCCGGCGCGACACCCGGCGAGACCACCCTGGCGCTGATCGATATCGACGGCTTCTCCGAGCTCAACGACACCCTCGGCCACCAGCACGGCGATGCCCTGCTGCAAGCGGTCGCCGAACGCCTGCAGCAGGCACTGCCGCCCGGCACGCTGCTGGCGCGGGTTGCCGGGGATGTCTTCGCCATCCTGGCCGGCAACCGGGTCGTCAGCGCCGACAGCCTGCGTGGCCTGTTCCAGCAACCGCTGTACTTTGCCGAGCTGAGCCGGCGCATCACCGCCACCATCGGCCTGACCTGCCTGGACCAGATCGACGGCAACGGCGGCGAGGCCCTGAAGGCGGCCAATATCGCTCTCAAGCATGGCAAGCGCCAGCAACGCGGCAGCATCAGCCACTTTACCCGCGCCATGGAGCAGGAAACCCGCGCCCGCGTGCAGTTGCTCCAGGAGCTGCGCAGCGCCTTCGAGCGCGAGCGGCTGTTCGTGGTCTACCAGCCGCAGATCGCCCTGGGCAGTCGCCAGTTGATCGGCGTCGAAGCCCTGCTGCGCTGGCGCACCGATGACGGTCAGTTCGTCGCCCCGGCGCAGTTTATTCCCCTGGCGGAAAGCTCCGGGCTGATTGTCAGCCTTGGCGAATGGGTTCTGCGCAGCGCCTGCCGGGACCTGCAGCGGATCATCCAGCACAGCGGCCGGGCGCTGCGCATGGCGGTCAACGTCTCGGTGGCACAATTTCGCCAGGCCGACTTCCTCGCCACCCTGGAGCGCGCGCTCGACGAAAGCGGCATCGACCCGGGCCTGCTGGAGCTGGAAATCACCGAATCGGTGGCCATGCTCGACGCCAGCTTTATGATCGACCTGCTCGAGCGCATCAAGCGTCTGGGCGTGAGTCTCGCCGTGGACGACTTCGGCACCGGTTTCTCCTCGCTCAGCTACCTCGAGCGCCTGAATGTCGACCGCCTGAAGATCGACCTCAGCTTTGTCAGCCAGATGGAGCAGAGCGATGGCAGCAAGCGCATCGTCGAAACCATTATCCAGCTGGGCCGCAGCCTGCAGCTGGAACTGATCGCCGAAGGAATCGAGCAGGAAAGCCAGGCCGTCTCGCTCACCCAGATGGGCTGCCACGAAGGCCAGGGCTACCTGTTCGCCAAACCGCTCGAACTGGCGGCGCTGCTGAGTTTTATCACGGCGTCGGGTCAGTGACGGAGCCGGCCATGGCCACGCGTGGGAGCCGGGCGCTATGTGCCGGATGGCTCCTGTATCTGGCCCTGGGCCTGGGCGGCTGCGGCGAACCCGAGTCGATCCGCCTGGGCTTTATCGGCGGCCTGTCCGGGACCAATGCCGAACTCGGTACCGCCGGGCGCAATGGTGCGCAACTGGCCGTGGAGCAGGCCAACGCCAGCGGCGGCATTGACGGCCGGCCACTGCACCTGCTGATCAAGGATGACCGCCTCGACCCCGAGCAGGGCCGCCAGGTCATCCGCGAACTGCTGCAGGAGCAGGTCGCCGCCATCCTCGGCCCCATGACCAGCGCCGTGGCCATGGCCGTGGTACCGCTGGCAGACGAGGCCCAGGTACTGATGATGGCCGGCACGGTCAGCAGCCCGGCGCTGAGCGGCCTGGACGACTATTTCTTCCGCACCATAGGCACCCACGCCGAACATGCCCGGCAACTGGCCGAGTACCTCGCCGAACAGCACCCGGCGGCACGGGCGAACCTGGTGCTGGACCTGCGCAACCAGGCCTACAGCGAAGCCTGGGCCGCGCACTTCTCCCGGCACCTGCACGCAGCCGGCGGCTTTACCCAGAAGGTCCTTGGCTTTACCTCCGGCCCGCAGACCGACTACGCCGCCCTGGCGGCCGAGGCCCTGCAGGGGGCCCCCCAGGTGGTACTGCTGATCACCAGCGCCCAGGATACGGCGCTGCTCTGCAACCAGCTGCGCCAGCGCCAGCCGCACACCGTGCTGGCCAGCGCGGAATGGGCCGGCACCGGCCAGCTGCTGGAACTCGGCGGCAAGGCCGTGGAGGGTCTGATAGTCCCGCACTATATGGACCTGCACAGCCAGCTCCCGGCCTTCCAGCAGTTTATTCAGGACTACCGGCAACGCTTCGGCCATGCGCCGAGCTTTCCTGCCCTGACCACCTACAACGCCACCCGGATAGTGCTGCAGGCCCTCGCCGCCCAGGACCGCGACGAACCCCTCAAGCAGACCCTGCTGCGCCAGCGCGAGTATGCCGGCCTGCAGGGCCCGATCCGCTTCGATGCCTTTGGCGACACCCAGGGCGCGACCTACCTGACGATTATCCGCGATGGCCAGTATGACGATGCCCGCTAGGCCACGCCTGCCGGGGCTGCTGGCACTCTGCGCCGTCCTGCTGCTGGCCGCCTGCGAGGAACAAGTCGCGGCCCCGCCGCCCATTCGCCTGGGCGTGATAGTCGATGTCTCCGGCCCCAGCGCCAGCCTCGGTTTGGCCGGGCGCAATGGCATGCAGCTGGCCGTCGAAGAAGCCAATGCCGCCGGCGGCATTCAGGGCCGGCCCATCGAGCTGCTGTACCGCGATGACGGCTTCGACCCGCAACGAGCCCGACAGGCGGCGGCCGAACTGATCGCGGTTCCCGTCGAGGCCGCGCTCGGCCCCATGACCAGCCTGATCGCCGAGCAGCTGGCCCCGCAATTTACCGAGGCCGGCATCCTGCTCATGGGCGCAACGCCGCTCAGCCCGCTACTGGCCGGGCGCGACGACCAGTTTTTCCGCACCCTCAGCCACACCAACCCGGACGCCCGCGATATCGCCAACCACCTGGGCCGGCAGCGTGGCCTGCGGCGGGTCAATGTGATCATCGAACTGAGCAACAGCAGCTACACCCGGCCCTGGCTCGCCGACTTCAGCCGCCACCTGCAGGCCAGCGGGGCCGAGGTTGGCCTGACCGTGGAATTCAGCCGCGACCAGCAGACCGATTTCGCCGCCCTGGCGCGCCGCGCCCTGGCCGACCGCCCCGCCGCCGTGGTGCTGATCAGCAGCGCCCTGGACACCGCCCTGCTGGCCACTCAGCTGCGCCAGCAGGCTCCGCAGTTGCTTCTCGCCACCCCGGCCTGGGCCGCGGCCGACACCCTGATCGAAATGGGCGGGCGCGCGGTCGAGGGCATGATCACCGCCCAGGCCTTCGACCTGAACGACAGCTCCGCCGCCTTTGTCGCCTTCAAGCAGCGCTACCAGGCGCGTTTCGCCCAACCCATCGATACCGCCGCACTGACCAGCTACAACGCCACCCACGTCCTGCTCGCGGCCCTGCAACAGCGCCTGCCCGGCGAACACCCCAAGCAGGCGCTGCTGCGCATTCGCCAGTTCCAGGGCGTGCAGCGCCAGATCGTCTTCGATGACTTTGGCGACAGTGACAGCCTTTTCTACCCCATGGTGGTGCGCGATGGCCGTTTCAGCAGTCCTGAGTAAGCTGGGCGCGGCCCACCCCCTGCTGCTGACCCTGGCCAGTCGCTTTATCCTGGTGGCCTGCATCCCGGTGCTGGCGGTCGGCCTGCTGTTTCGCCTGTATTACGAACCGCTGCTGCTCGATGAGGTGGAAAACCGCCAGAGCTTTGCCGCCGAGGCCATCACCCAGCAACTGGAACGCCATTTCAGCATTGCCAACCGCGAACTCGGGGCCCTGGCCGAACTGTTCCACAATAGCCAGACCCTGGATAACCAGCAGATCCAGACCCTGCTGGATGCCTATGCCGACAGCTCGGATTTCTACGAGGCCATCTACCTGACCGACGACACCGGCCAGATCAGTGCCATCGGCCTGCCGGCCGACCGCCGCACGCTGCGGCAGAACCTGTTCGGCCTGGATATCTCCGCCCGCGACTTCGTTCGCCAGGCGCAACTGAGCCGCCAGGGCGTCTGGTCCAACAGTTTTCTCTCCACCGTCAGCTCGCGTCTGGCGGTGGCCCTGGCGCAGCCTCTGGGCCCGCGCACCCTGGTCGGTGAAGTGGCCATCAGCCCGCTTCCCGAACTGGCCCGCCAGCTGAGCCAGGATGGCCGGCTGCAAATCCGCATGCTCGACCGCCAGCATCAACTGATCGCCGACTCGCAGAGCGCCCAGGCCGGACAACAGCTCAACCTCGGGCATCTGCAGGTTCTGCACGACCCGTCGGTGCGCAGCTTCGACCTGGATGGCCAGCAGCTGCTAGGCCTGGCGCGCAAGGTCAAGGGTCCGGACTGGCAGGTGCTGGTGGCGCAGCCGCAGCAGCAGGCCCATGCCCTGATCGACAGCACCTGGCGGCGCATCCTCAGCGCCCTCGGCCTGGCCCTCGCCATCGCCCTGCTGATCGCCGGCAGCACCAGCTGGACCCTGGCGCGGCGCATCTCGCAGTTCACCCGGCATGTCGGGGAAATCGCCAACGGCCACTATGACCTGCCCATGGCGCCAAGCAGCATCCGCGAGCTCAATACCCTGCGCGCCAGTTTGCAGCGGATGGTCGGAGCCATCCTCGAGCGCGAGCAGGCACTGCTGGACACCGCCCAGAGCCTGCGCGAAAGCGAGGACCGTCTGCTCGCCACCCTGGAATACACGCCCAACGTCGCCGTACAGTGGTTCGATGCCAGCGGCCGCATCCTGCTGTGGAACCATGCCAGCGAGCGCATCTACGAGATCCCCCGGGAAGCCGCCCTGGGCAAGACCCTCGACCGCCTGCTGTACACCCCGGGGCAGCAGGCGATGTTTCTCGCCAGCCTCGCCCAGGCCGCCAAGGGCACGCCGGTGGGGCCCTACCTGAGCGAGCTGCAGCTCGACCCGCAGCGCAGCATCTGCGTGCTGACCACCACCTTCAGCATCCCCGCGGCCGATGGCCGCCTGCAGTTCGTCAGCATGGACATCGACGTCACCGACCAGAAGCGCGCCGAACAGGCCTACCGGGAGCTGAATGCCACCCTGGAGCAGCGCGTGGCCGAGCGTACCGAGGCCCTGAGCCGCAGCAACGAAGAACTGAGCAACGCCATGGCGACCCTGCAACGCGCGCAGAACGAGCTGGTCCAGAGCGAAAAGCTCGCCGCCCTTGGCTCCCTGGTCGCCGGCATCGCCCACGAACTGAACACCCCGGTCGGCAACAGCCTGATGGCCGCCAGCACCCTGGAAGACCACAGCCGGGAGATCAGCGCCGCCGTCAGCGCCGGGGCACTCAAGCGCTCGGTGCTCGATCGGTTCCTGCAGGACAGCAAGACCGCCACCGACATCCTGGTGCGCAACCTGCGCCGGGCCAGCGAGCTGATCACCAGTTTCAAGCAGGTTGCGGTCGACCAGGCCAGCGCCCAGCGCCGCACCTTCCAGCTCAGCGAAGTGGTCAAGGAAATCCTTATCACCCTGGGCCCGACACTGAAGAAGACACCCTTCGTCATCGACAGCAATATCGACGACGAGATCGAACTGGACAGCTACCCCGGGGCCCTCGGCCAGGTGCTGGTCAACCTCATCAACAATGCCCTGAGCCATGGCCTGCAGGGCCTGGAGCACGGCAAGATCGGCCTCTATGCCTTCCCCTACGAGCCGGGCTGGATCGAGCTGGCCGTGTCCGACAACGGTCACGGCATCGCCGCGGAACACCTGCCGCGGATTTTCGACCCCTTCTTCACCACCCGCCTGGGCCAGGGCGGCAGCGGCCTGGGCCTGAATATCGTGCACAACCTGGTCACCGGGGTGCTCGGCGGCAAGCTGGAGGTGGCCAGCCAGCCCGGCTGGGGCGTGCGCTTCGCCATCCGCCTGCCGCTCTGTGCGCCAAGCGGCAGCGAGCCCCAGGCGGATAAACCGAACGATCCCACGCAAGCCGATGAGGATTCAGTACCGCCGGTGCCTCACCAGTAATTTTCCACCGCCACCTGGCCCGGCCGGCGACTCAGGCTCAGCCGCAACCCGCGCAGCTTCAACAGGCTGCGGGTGTCGTCGATCATCTGCGGGTTGCCGCAGAGCATCAGGCGCGAATGCTCGGGGCTCAGGTTGAGGCCGGCGGCGCGCTCCAGCTCGCCGCTGCTGAGCAGGTGGGTGATGCGCCCGTGCAGGCAGCCTGGAGCCTGCTCGCGGGTGACCAGCGGCAGGTACACCAGCTTGTCGGCGTATTCGGCCAGGTGTTCCAGATCCTTGAGGCCGCGAATCAGCGGCTGATAGGCCAGCTCGCTGGCGCTGCGCGCGCTGTAGACCAGGACGATGCGCTCGAAACGCTGCCACACCTCGAAGTCCTGCAGAATCGAGAGAAAGGGGGCCACACCGGTGCCGCTGGCCAGCAGCCAGAGATCGCGGCCATCGCCGAAGCGGTCGAGGGTGAGAAAGCCAAAGGCCTGTTTGTCGACCAGCAGGCTGTCGCCGGCCTTGAGTCGGCTCAACTCGCTGGTGAACTCGCCGCCGGGCACGACGATGGAGAAGAACTCGAGAAACTCGTCATGGGGGGCCGAGACCATCGAATAGGCGCGCCAGACCACGCTGCCATCGGCCTTCGCTACGCCGAGGCGAGCGAACTGCCCGGCGCGGAAACGAAACCCCGGATCGCGGGAACAGCGCAGGCTGAACAGGCTGGGCGACCAGACATGCACATCGCTCAGAATCTGTCGGGTGAACTTGTCTTCGCTGGCGGTCATACTTCACTCCCTCTGCTGCGCCGAAGATCTGGCAGGCCGTTAGAAAACGTAGCGAGCGAAGGCTAGGCGGGGACGCCTAGTTAAGGCGAAGTTATCCGAGGACGCGGAGTGTACGAGTTGTACATGAGCAGTCCGAGGCTAACTTCAACGCGGCATAGCCGAGCGCAGTAGTTTTTCAACGGCCTGTCACAGTGTCGCGCAAAGCGCCGCCCACAAACACCAGTAGTCCATATGCCTATATTCGTTACGCCTTTTGCCCAGCTCGACCTGATCCGCCAGCCCGAGCAGCAGGCCGAGCCCCTGCAAGCCTTCGACGCCGCCGACGAGTACCTGCTCAACCAGTTGCATGAACAGGGCTTGCCCGCGGACGCGCGGGTGCTGCTGCTCAACGACAACTTCGGAGCCCTGGCCGTCAGCCTGGTCGGCCATGCCCAGATCACCAGCAGCGGCGACTCGCACCTGGGCCGCGTGGCGCTCACGGTCAATCTGGCACGCAATCGACTGGCCGCCGAGGCAGTCAACTTCGTGCCAGCCAGCGAAGTTGCCCAGGGACCATTCGATCTCGTGCTGATCCGCGTGCCCAAGACCCTGGCCCTGCTGGAGGAACAACTGATCCGTCTGCACGGCCAGCTCGCGCCAGGTGCGCAGGTGATTGCCGCGGCCATGGTCAAGCACCTGCCACGGGCCGCCGGCGACCTGCTGGAAAAATATATCGGTCCGGTGCAGGCCTCGCTGGCGGTGAAGAAGGCCCGCCTGCTAAGCGCCACACCGCAAGCCAAACCCGCTGCGGTATCGCCCTACCCCACGCGCTATCGCCTGGACAAACCGGCCATCGAACTCGTCAACCACGCCAATCTGTTCTGCCGCGAAGACCTCGATATCGGCACCCGCGCCTTTCTGCCCCACCTGCCCAAACACCTCAGCCGCATGCGCGTGGCCGATCTCGGCTGCGGCAACGGCGTGCTCGGCATCGCCTACGCCCTGGGCAGCCCGCAGGCCGAACTGACGCTGGTGGACGAATCCTATATGGCCGTGCAATCGGCCGCGGAAAACTGGCGCGCGGCCCTGGGCGAGCGCCCGGTGCAGATCCGCGCCGGCGATGGCCTGGCCGAACAGGCGGCGGATTCGCTGGACCTGGTGCTGTGCAACCCGCCCTTCCACCAGCAGCAGGTGGTCGGCGACTTCCTCGCCTGGCGCATGTTCCAGCAGGCCCGCGCGGCCCTGGTCACCGGCGGCGAGCTATGGATAGTCGGCAACCGCCACCTGGGCTACCACGCCAAGCTCAAACGCCTGTTCCGCGGCGTCGAGCAGGTGGCGGCCACGCCGAAGTTTGTGGTGCTCAAGGCGATCAAATAGCTATCGAGCTATCCGCGGCTGAGGCCACTTGCCCCCCACTGACAACAGCACAGGGACGTGCTCGCCTTATAGATAGCGGCGAGTTTATGGTTGCGCCCCGATGCCACTGACTAACGCACTAGCTTGAATACCATGGCTCGATAGCTTGCGCATTGTTCGATCACGGCATCTGTACGTCCTCGGCCAGCGGTGCTGAGTAAAGCCAAGATAGCGTCGCTGACGAAGGGCACATCATCGCAGTGGAAACAGCCCTGGCGCACCCCGCAGGCGATAATCTGTCGCAACTCCTGGGCATAACTCTGGGCCAGTTGCTGCACCCGCAGTTGCTCTGCTACCGCCAGGCTACGCGCCTCCCCGGGGTCGATAAGCCCGCCCTGCTGCCCCCGCTGCGCATGCCAGACCAGGTGGTTTTCCACGAAAGCGGCCAGGGCCTGTTCGGCCGCAGCGCCTCGCGGCCGGACCTCGTACCAGGCGCACAGCAGGTCGTCGAAGTAATCGCAGAGCAGTTCGAAGAGCAGGCAGTGCTTGCTGGGAAAGTAGCGATACAGGCTGCCGGCCTGGATCCCGGCCCGTTCCGCCAGTTGACGCATACTCATGGCCTCGAACCCGCGCTGATGGATCAGGGCAGAGGCCGAGAGGCGGATCAGCTCATAGGTATGTTCGCCACTGTACCGAGAGCTGCCCATGGCACTACTGCGCAATGTCACATCCCCCAACCGGCCAGCGGCCGCATAGGCGGCCTGAAGGTTTTCTCGTCAGCATCCGTCTCAAGCCCGCTCGATCACCATGGCCAGCCCCTGGCCGACACCGATGCACAGGCTGACCACGGCATAGCGCGAGCCCCGGCGTTGCAGCTCGCGCGCGCTGGACAGCGCCAGGCGCGCGCCGGATGCGCCCAGCGGGTGGCCCACGGTGATCGCACCGCCATTGGGATTGACGCGGGGATCGTCCAGGGCTACGCCCAGGCCCTTGAGGCAGCCAAGCACTTGCGCGGCGAACGCCTCGTTGATCTCGATGATGTCCATGTCGGCCAGTGTCAGGGAGGCGCGAGCCAACGCCTTGTGGATCGCCTGAACCGGGCCGACGCCCATGATCCGTGGCTCCACGCCAACAGCCGCGGCTGACAGAATCCGCGCCATGGGCTGCAGACCCTGGCGCTGCCCGGCCTGACGGCTGCCTATCAGCAGCACCGCCGCACCATCGTTCACCCCCGAGGCATTGCCAGCCGTCACCACCCCACCCGCGTACAAAGGCTGCAGCCGGGCCAAGGCGCTCATATCGGAATCCGGGCGGGGATGCTCATCCTGCTCGATCAACGCGGACGGGCGCTTACGCCCCATCGACACCTCAAGCGGCAGGATTTCGCCGGCGAAGAAGCCATCACGCAGCGCCGCCGCGTATTTGGCCTGGGAACTCGCCGCGAAGAAATCGGCAGCCTCGCGGCTGATGCCATACTCGCGTGCCACGTTGTCGCCGGTCTCCGGCATGCTGTCGTTGCCGAACTGCGCGACAAGTCGAGGATTGGGAAAGCGCGAGCCGATCGTGCTGTCGAACATGCGGCAGTCGCGGCTGAAGGCCTGCTCGGATTTGCCCAGGACAAAGGGGGCCCGGGACATGCTTTCCACCCCTCCGGCCAGGTAGAGTTCACCTTCGTTGCAGGTTACTGCGCGGGCGGCGTCGATTACCGCCGCCAGGCCGCTGGCGCACAGACGGTTGACCGTCTGCCCCGGGACGGTAGCCGGCAGCCCGGCTAACAGGGCGGCATGGCGGGCCACATTGCGGCTGTCTTCGCCCGCCTGGTTGGTGGCCCCCAGAATCACGTCCTCAATATGCGCACCGGCAACGCCACTGCGCTCCAGCAGCGCACGGATAACCGCAGCGGCCAGGTCGTCCGGACGGATACTGGACAGCCCCCCGCCATGGCGGCCAAAGGGGGTGCGCAGTCCAGCATAGATATAGGCGTCGAGCATGCTTATTCCTCGGCAGTGGTCAGGGGCAGGCCGAGCTGGACGCGACGACGCAGCCAGGGGCTCGGCCGGTAACGCGGCTCGCCGCCGTAGCAGGCCTGCATGTTGTGCAGAATTTCCAGGATACGGGGCGCGCCGTAGTGCTCGCCGAAGGCCAACGGCCCCTTGGGGTAGCCGAGGGCCAGGGGGATGGCGCGATCCAGGGTGTGCGGATCGGCAATGCGTTTCTGGGCAATCTCGCAGCCCAGATTGACGATGCAGGCGATGATCCGTTGGCTCACGAAACCGGGCGAGTCGTTGATCACCTCCACCGGCACGCCGTCGACACTCAGGGCCTGGCGAGCCTGATTCAGCACTGCAGGCTCGAGCGCCGGCTGGCGCATCAGCACACGGCGGCGGTCAAAATCGCAGAAGGTTTCCAGCGCCAGGGTGCGCTTGGGTGGCAGCCCCTGGCGATGGATCATGCTGCTGGCATCCTCACCCAGGGGCGTGATCAGACAGATGGCGGCGAGCGAGGGCGCGCTGCCGCTTTCCAGCTCAGCCCCGGCCTGGGCCAGCAATTGGCGCAGGTGCGCGCGCAACTCGGGATCGTCGCTGTCCAGCCAGTATGGGCGGTCGAGCACGACCGGCTCGAGAACCGGCTCGGGGTCGCGCCGCGGCTTGCCCTCGTCGTAACGGTAATAACCCTCGCCACTCTTGCGCCCGAGCAGTTTGCCGGCAACCCGCTGAGCCGCGAGATTGGACGGGGTATAGCGCGGATCCTGGTAATACTGTTCGTGGATCGATTCCATCACCGCATGTGAAACATCCAGCCCGGTCAGGTCGGCCAGCTCGAACGGCCCCATGGGGAACCCCGGACCGTCGCGCAGGATGCGGTCGATCTGCTGTGCGGAGGCGATGCCCTCACCCAGCAGCCGTTGCGCCTCGGTGGCATAGGCGCGGCCGGCATGGTTGACGAGGAAACCGGGCGTGTCCGGGGTAATCGCCGGGAAATGCCCGGTTCTTTCCGCCAACTCAACCAGGCGCACGATCACCGCCGGGTCGGTGCGCTCGCCACGCACCACCTCGACCAGCTTCATCAGTGGCACCGGATTGAAGAAATGGAAACCGGCGACCCGCTCGGGGTGACGGCACGCACTGGCGATACGCGTCACCGAGAGCGATGAGGTATTGGTGGCCAGAATCGCGCTCGGGCTGACCAGGCCCTCCAGCTCGACGAACAGCGCCTGCTTGACCTCGAGGTTTTCGACTATCGCTTCAATCAGCAGGTCGCAATGGGCCAGTTCGCTCAGGCTAAAGGCCGGCTGCATGCGTTCGAGCGTTGCGCCCAGGTCTTCCGCGCTGATGCGCCCCTTGGCGACACTGCGCTCGAGCAGCTCGCGATTGAACGCCAGCGCCTGGTCAATGGCCTCGGCGCGCGTGTCATACAGCCAAACCTGCTGGCCGGCTGTGGCGAGGAGCTGGGTAATCCCCCTGCCCATCGCACCAGCACCTATGATACCGACTCGAAAAACCATGACACCTCCTGCCGAAGAGAACCTTCATTCCGCCAAGCGAAACTTGATTTCAATATTTGACCTTGAGACTAAAGACTGTCAGCCTCGAAAGCAATATCCCGCACAGATCAATTACCCCTATGGCTACCCCCTTCTCGCGGGTTCTGCTGCCAGCAGAACAACACGCCACAAGCGCCCGTAGCCCGGCTGCCGAGCCGTATGCAAGCGCCACCGAGCGGGGACAATCGGACGCAATGCAGCGCCTGCCGGACAGCGCGCCAGCCGCTGTGCCCAATCGGCAAGCGGCCATTGCTGGCGGGCTGCCCCAGTGAGCCGCGCCGAGGTGATGATGGCCTTACTGCTATGGGCGCTGGCCTGCGAACTGCTGGCACTGATCAGCGGCAGCCTCTGGCCGAGCCTGCTGTCCGCCGGTCTTTACGCGCTCTTCTTCGTCGCCCACTGGCGCTCGCTACTGCCCTACCCGCGTCGACTCGGCCTAGCCACGCTGGCGCTGGCCGGCCTGTGGCTCCTCTCGCCCAGGCCGAGCCTGGCCGTGGCAGGACAGCTGGCTGCCGCCTTCGCCTATTACGCGAGTTTTATTGCGGCCCTGGGGCTCACTCAGTGCCTGGTCAAACGCCTGCCGCAGCTGGCCAACCTGCACCATCTGCTGCTGAACGGCTCGGCCATCTGGCTCTATCCGCGCTACCTGTCCTGCGCCCTGCTGCTCGGTTCGCTGCTCAGTTTCGGCATGCTCAACCTGATCTGCGGCACGCTGCAGCAGCACCTGCACAACCAGCCCTTAAGCCAAGAGGCCCGCGATGCCGGCCAGCGCGGTGTACTGACCAGCGCTTTACGAGGATTCGCCCTGGTCCCCCTGCTCGCCCCCACCAGCGTCACCATGGCGATCATCGGCCGTGAGCTACCCGGGCTGGGCTGGACGACGCTGCTACCCTTTGGGATCGCGGCGGCACTGCTGCTGTCGCTCATCGGCTGGCGCGCCGAAAACAACCGCCTTGGAGCCCTGACGGGCATGCTGCCCGCAGCAACCAGTCACGCCCTACGCGGACCGATCATTGGCGGGCTAATGG
Source organism: Pseudomonas sp. EA_105y_Pfl2_R69 (assembly GCF_963970915.1). NCBI lineage: Bacteria > Pseudomonadati > Pseudomonadota > Gammaproteobacteria > Pseudomonadales > Pseudomonadaceae > Pseudomonas > Pseudomonas sp. EA_105y_Pfl2_R69. The sequence continues at coordinate 631,429 of NZ_CAXAOO010000001.1, read as the reverse complement.
GCATCGCCGCCATCACCCTGCTTGCCAGCCTGTCGCCACTCAGCCCGACCCAGGCGGCAATGCTGGTGCTTCCCACCGCTGTCGCGGGGTGGCTCTGGCACAGCCTGAAACAGGCCACGGCCGTGCATGATGAACTCGCCAGCACCCTGGCCGGGATGCGTAACGAGGTGTTTATCTTCGGCTGTGCCGCCCTGCTCGGCGGGCTTGCCGGGCAACTGCTACCGCTGCACGGCCTTGCCGCCACCCTGGCCGTGCGGCCGGGGCTGTTGCACCTGATAGAGGCCGCAACCCTGCTCGGCATGATCGGCCTGGCACTGGTGGGGGTGGCCCCTATCGTGACCTTGAGTCTGCTGGCCGCGCTGCTGGCACAACTGGCCGCTCTCGGGGTACCGCCGCTCGGCCCAGCGGTGGCGCTGGTCTGCGGCTTCGCCATGGCCATGCTGTTGTCGCCCTTCGGCCCCTCGGCGCTGATGCTGTCGCGCCTGAGCGGCGTTTCACCGTGGCACCTGGCCGTCGGCTGGAACGTCCGGCTCGTCGTGATTAGCCTACCGCTACTGCTGTTGCTGCCCCTGCTGACCTGAGGCCCACAGGGGCAGTCGGGATCTCAGACAGCAGCGCCTGGCGCACGGTCACGCAGCTCGCGACGCAGCAGTTTGCCTACCGAGCTCTTGGGCAAGTCGTCGAGAATTTCGACATGACTCGGCACCTTGTAACCGGTCAGGAAGCGCCGGCAGTGGGCCCGCAGGGCGTCGGCGTCCAGCGTTGCCTCCTTGAGGCTGACGAACAACTTCACCGCCTCGCCCTTGCGTTCGTCCGCCACACCGACCACCACACACTCGCGTACGCCGGGGTGACGCATGACCACATCTTCGATCTCGTTGGGATACACGTTGAAACCGGAGACCAGGATCATATCCTTCTTGCGGTCGACGATCCTGACAAAGCCCGCCTCATCGAGCACGGCGATATCACCGGTCTTCAGCCAGCCGTCCGCGGTCAACACCTGAGCCGTCTCCTCCGGGAGCTGCCAGTAGCCTTCCATTACCTGGGGACCGCGCACCCACAACTCACCCGGCTCACCGGCGGGCGTATCGATGCCCTGCTCGTCGACGGTGCGCAACTCGGTTTCGATCAGGGGCAGACCGATATAGCCCTCGCGGTAGGGACTGATGCTGGTGGATGTGGCCACCACCGGCGAGGTTTCGGTCAGGCCGAAACCTTCGCGAATCGGCGCACCGGTCAGCGCCAGCCAGCGACGTGCCACTTCGCCGTTCAGCGGCGCACCACCAGATGTCACCCATTTCAAGCGGGAGAAATCGATGACGTGAAACTCCGGATGGTTCATCAGCCCGACGAACAAGGTGTTGATGCCATTGAACAGGCTGAATCGATGGCGTTTCATGGCAGTAATGGTCTCGTCCAGGTTGCTCCCGTCGCGGATCAATACCGTGTGCAGCCCCATGGCCACCGACAGCAGACAACTGGTGGCGAAAGCCATGATGTGATAAAGCGGCATCGGCGCGATGCGCACATCGCGCTCCGGGTCGATCAGCCCGCTTTGATCGAACAATTCCATGGTCTGCAGCAGGTTGGCCAGCAGGTTGCGGTGGCTGATCATCGCCCCCTTGGCCCCACCGGTAGTACCGCCGGTGTACTGCAGCAGGGCCAGGCGCTCCAGGCCAGCAACAGGTTCGACCTCTGGCAGGCCACGCCCTGACCGCAGCGCCTGGGCGAAGCCATGGACGCCAGCCTCGGCGAACCCCACCTCAGGATCCTCCTGATCGCCGGTGCGCGTCAGGATGATGTGCTCGATGGCGCTGTCCGCCTGGACGCTGCGCAGCAACGGCAACAACGGGGCGAACGCCAGAATCGCCTTTGCCCCAGAGTCACGGAACTGATGACGGGCCTCGGCCGCGGTGTACTTCGGATTGGTATTGACCAGCACCAGCCCCAGCTTCAGCGCCGCGAACACGGCGACCGGGTACTGCAGGGAGTTCGGCAATTGCAGAGCCAGTCGATCACCTGCCTGCAGGCCCAGGCCGTGATGCAGAAAGCTGGCGAAGGCATCCGCCTGCTGCTTCAGCTCGGCGTAGCTCAGCGTGCTTTCGCCACAGGAAAAAGCCGGCCTCTCGGCGTGCCGCTCACAGGCATTGACCAGGAGATCGTATACATTCTGGAAACTATGGCGTGCCAGTTCGGCGGCCACGTATCCCTTGGCAGAAGTAGACATTTTTCTTTCCTATGTGGTTTGTTATTTTGCTGTGCGAAACTATATACCGCAAACAAGCGTAAATAAACCACCTCCTGTCCTGCAATCGCCTGCCGCCGCAACGCTGCCTGTTGCGGCGCTATCTGATATGGTGCGCACGCCACCACGCCTACGCCGAGCCAGAATGCATATGAACGAAGAAGCAGACGACCCCTCCTCCAAAGACCGCAAGTTTGTTGAAGCGCTCGCGCGCGGCCTGGACGTGCTGCGAGCCTTTACCCATGGCTCGGTGGTGCTGGGCAATCAGGATATTTCCAGGCTTACGGGGCTGCCCAAGCCCACGGTGTCCAGGATGACCTACACCCTGACCAAGCTCGGCTACCTCAGCTATGCCCCCCAATTGGAGAAGTACCAGCTGGACTCGGGCGTCCTTGCCCTGGGCTACGCCTATGTCTCCAATCTGCGCGTGCGCCAGCTGGCCAAGCCCTATATGGACGACTTCGCCCGACGCACCAACACCACCGTGGGCCTGACCTGCCGTGATCGGCTGTCGATGATCTATGTGGAAAACTGCCGTCCAGCCGAGGTCACCACCCTGCGCATGGATGCCGGCGTGCGCCTCCCGCTGGCGACAACCGCCGCCGGCCGTGCCTATCTGGCCGCAACCCCGGAACAGGAGCGCGGGCACCTGCTGGCCGCATTGGAAGCCAAGCACGGCGAACAATGGCCGATGCTCGAGGCATCGTTGCGCGAGTCGTTCGCCGAATACCAGCAGCACGGCTTCTGCTTCTCCCTGGGCGACTGGGATCGCAACGTCATCGCCGCCGGCGTGCCGCTGCGACTTTCCGACGGCAGCATCATGGTGCTGACCTGCGGCGCGCCTTCGTTCCAACTCAGCGAGGACAGCTTGAAGGGCGGACTGGCGCAGCAGCTTGCCATGCTTGCCCACGACATCGAGAGCCTTGGCGCTTGATCGCGAATTTCGCATAGCGAAACACAAGCACAAATAAATGGAACTCTTGAGTCACTTTTAACTTGATGAAGGCGTTTATCTAAGGGAAAGTGACGGCTCCGCGGTACCACCCGCCTCCACCCGGAGCCACTTCATGCATAACAACAACAGCTATCCCTCAAGTACCCGCGCCTGGCTGACGGTCACCATCCTGATGCTGGCTTATGTACTGTCCTTCGTTGACCGCCAGATCCTCAACCTGCTGGTCGACCCCATACGGCGCGACCTGGATATCACCGACACCCATATGAGCCTGCTTATGGGGCTGTCCTTTGCGCTGTTCTACACCATCTGTGGCATACCCCTGGGACGCCTGGCCGATCGTAAAAGCCGACGCGGACTGATTGTCTGCGGCGTGCTGCTGTGGAGCCTGATGACTGCGCTATGCGGTACGGCGAAGAATTTCTGGCAATTCCTCACGTTCCGCATCGGGGTCGGTGTGGGTGAGGCAACGCTGTCGCCCTCGGCGTATTCGCTGATCGCCGATAGCTTCCCACCGAAACTGCGCGCCACGGCGATGAGCGTGTACTCCATGGGCATCTATATCGGCTCTGGCCTGGCCTTTCTGCTGGGCGGCCTGGTGGTCAAGTTCGCCTCGGCCCAAGGCGACGTGATGCTGCCGCTACTCGGCGAAGTCCGCCCCTGGCAACTGATCTTCCTGATCCTCGGCGCTGCAGGAGCGGTCTTTACTCTGGTCTTGCTGGCTATCAGGGAGCCGCAGCGCCAAGGCATAGACGCCGGGGTCGAGGTGCCGCTGCGAGAAGTGGCTGGCTACCTCAAGGCCAATCGGCGCACGGTGCTCTACCACAACTTCGGTTTCGCCTGCCTGGCCTTCGCCGCCTACGGCGGTGCCTCCTGGATTCCCACCTTCTTTATCCGCACCTATGGCTGGTCGGCCAGCGAAGTGGGAATACTCTACGGTTCAGTCGTGGCGGTTGCCGGCTCGCTTGGCATCATTACCGGCGGACGCCTGTCCGACCTGCTGCACCGCCGCGGTTATGCTGATGCGCCGCTGCGTGTGGGTATCGTCTCGGCCATCCTCACCCTGCCCCTGAGCCTTGCCTTCCTGGCGGGCAGCGGGGAGCTGGCATTGGCGGTTATCGCGCTGCACGTATTCACCATCGCCATGCCGTTCGGCGTCGGCCCGGCGGCCATTCAGGAGATCATGCCCAACTCGATGCGCGGTCAGGCCTCGGCGATCTACCTGTTCGTCATTACCCTGATCGGTCTGGGCGTGGGTCCCACCGCCGTGGCGCTGGTCACCGACTTCGTCTTCGCCGACGACATGGCGCTGCGCTATTCGCTACTGATCGTCACCGGCATTGCCTTGGTCGGGGCCATTATTCTGCTTGGCATGGGCCTGAAGCCGTACCGCGCCAGCCTGGAGCGCCTGCATCAATGGCGGCCCGAAGCGACGCCGAGGCCAGCCAGCATGGAGCCAACCGCACTGAGCTCGCCCCAGCCTTGATAGCGCCCGGCGATGGAGCCGCGCCCGCCGCAGATCCATCGCCCCAACAGATTCGACGCCAGAGGCCCCGTGGCCGCTTATCCCCACGCCCCACCTGAGGCACCCCACTCAAGACCCGCGACTCAGGGATAGCCCTGAGCGCCTGGCATTCGCCCTGTCTTGATCTGCCGCTATGCCAGACTCAGTCGTACTCGAGAGCCTGCCGCGCACGCTGCCGGTAGAAGGCACCCAGATCCCCTGCAAGATTCTGCTCACTCGTCCCGTAATGCAGTCGATAGCAATCGCCGACAGCTTGGCCCCCGCCTGAATCGGCGCGCAGACCATCCACTCAGCGCGGCCCAGGCGACGCTCCACTGCAGGGGGCTACTGGCGTAAACGGCCGTGGTTAGCCGCGGCACAGAGCCTTCCCGCCGGCATAACGTCCATTGTCAGGCCAGCCGAAGGCACGCCGCGCCATATTGATAACGCGCCCCCGAGCAACGACACAAATCGAGCGGTTCCGCACAAACGGCCGGCAGGCCAAGAGCGCTCAGCAAAAACGGGGAATAGGCAATCGACACGCCGGCAAGCAAGGGCCAAGCGTCGTCCATAGCCGGACGCGGGTAGCGGATACGGTGAGCGAGGCGGCGCTCAGTTTTGGCCGCGCGGACCTGGCCAGAGCACCGCCGTTATTGTCCGCAGCGAGACTGCCCGCTCGCCAACGAAAAGCGGGCCACGAATGGCCCGGAGCAATGGCTGGCTTACGCCAGCCAGACGTAACGCAGCTGATCAGGCGACGTCGAGCAGGTCAGCGTAGGCCTTCAAGTGATGGTCGTCATCGCCGAACTGGTGGCTGAGCATCACCAGGCGCTTGGCGTGATGGGCCAGCACGTACTCCCAGGTCATACCGATGCCGCCGTGCAGCTGGATGGCCTGTTCGGAAATAAAGCGACCGGCTCGGCTGCAAACGAACTTGGCGCTGGCGAGGAGGCGCGAGCGCTCCGCACAGTCGTCCTGATCGGCAACACAGGCCGCCAGGATCACCATGGACGTGGCCTGCTCCAGCTCGCTACGCATGTCCACCATGCGATGCTGCAGCGCCTGGAACTTGCCGATTTCGCTACCGAATTGCTTGCGCGTCTTCAGGTAGTCGAGGGTCAGGCTGCAGGCCTCCTGCATACTGCCCAGGGCCTCGGCACATTGCGCCGCGATCGCCCGGCCTTGCTGATAGCGAATGGCGGGGAGTGCGCCGCCGACCGAGCCGAGCAGCTGGTCGTTCGCCACCACCACCTCATCGAGGAACAGATCGCAGGCTTTCGGCCCATCGATGTTCGAGTAACTGCGCCGCGTAACACCCGCTGCCGTCGGATCAAGCAGAAACAGGCTGATGCCGTCTTCATCACGCGCCTCGCCGCTGGTACGTGCGCTGACCAGAATCTGCTCGGCGCTGTGGCCGCCGATCACCACCACCTTGCGCCCGCTCAGCCTGAAACCGCCCTCGACGGCTTGCGCACGCGTCTCGACGTCGTTCAGCCGGTAGTGGCTCTGCGCCTCTTCGAATGCGACCGCCAGCTGCAGCTGGGCGCTGGCCACCCCACCAAGCAACGCATCTTGCTGCGCCGCGCTGCCGAGCTGCTCGACCAGGCCACCGGCGAATATCACCGAATGAAGGTAGGGCTCCAGGCTCAGGACCCGGCCGAGTTCGGTCATGATCAGCATGGTCTCGACGCCACTGCCGCCGAAGCCGCCCAGTTCCTCGGCAAACGGCACGGCGGTCAGGCCCAGCTCACCCAGTTGCGCCCAGAACTCGGCAGAAAAACCCAGCGCTGTCCGGGCGTGCTGCTCACGCGCTTCGAAGCTATAAAGGTCGCGCACCAGACGCGCCGCGGTGTCTTGCAGCATTTGCTGCTCATCGGTCAGTTTGAAGTCCATTGTTTGTCTCCTTACAGCTCGAGAATCATCTTGGAAACGATGTTCTTCTGAATTTCGTTGGAGCCGCCGAAGATCGACAGCTTGCGCATGTTGAAGTAATGGCCGGCCAGGGCGGGGCTGTAGTCGGCGTGCAGCAGTTCGCCCTGATAGTCCAGCTCCAGTTCTTCCTCGAGGTGAGGCAACGCGTGGGGACCGACGACCTTGCGCAGCAGGTGGGTGATGGCCTGGCGGATCTCGGTGCCCTTGACCTTGAGGATCGAGCTTTCGGTGCCCGGCACCCCGCCCTGAGCGGCTGCCGCGCAGATGCGCAGGGTGCTGATCTCGATCGAGCACAGTTGCATTTCCAGCTCGGCGACCTGCGCCCGGAACAGCGGGTCCTCGATCATCGGCTTGCCATCGCACAGCTCTTTGCTGGCGATGTGCTTGAGTTTGCTGAGTGCGGCCTTGGAAGCGCCGATACCAGCCAGGCCGGTGCGCTCATGGGTCAACAGATACTTGGCGCAGGTCCAGCCCTTGTTCTCTTCACCCACCAGGTTGCCAACCGGCACCCTGACGTTGTCGAAGAACACTTCGTTGACCTCGTGATCGCCATCCAGGGTAATGATCGGCCGCACGCTGATGCCGGGGCTTTGCATATCGATCAACATGAAGGAAATGCCGCGCTGCTGCTGGGCTTGCGGGTCGGTGCGCACCAGGCAGAAGATCATGTTGGCGTGCTGGCCCAGGGTGGTCCAGGTCTTCTGGCCGCTCACCACATAGTGGTCGCCGTCGCGCACCGCGCGGGTCTTGAGGCTGGCCAGGTCGGAGCCGGCACCCGGCTCGGAATAGCCCTGACACCACCAATCCTCACCCGACAGGATGCGCGGCAGGTAGAAGTCCTTCTGCTGCTGGGTACCGAATTTGATGATCACCGGGGCGACCATGTTCACCCCGAAAGGTACCAGACGCGGAGCGCCGAAAGCGGCACCCTCTTCGTCGAAAATGTGCTTTTCCACGGGTCCCCAATCGGTACCGCCCAGCTCTACCGGCCAGCCGGGGGCATACCAGCCCTTGGCCGCGAGAATCTTCTGCCAGCGCTGGTGATCCTGCTTGGACAGGTGCTTGCCCAGCTTGACCTTGGCGGCGATATCGACCGGCAGCTGCTCGGCAAGAAAGGCCCGGACCTCGGTCCGGAAGGCGAGCTCTTCGGTGGTGTAGTTGATATTCATGGTTGTCCTGGTTCCTCTTTCAAGCGATTTCGAACAGGCCGGCGGCACCCATGCCGCCAGCGATGCACATGGTGACGACGACGAAACGGGCACCTCGGCGTCGCCCCTCGAGCAGGGCATGGCCGGTCATGCGCGCGCCGGTCATGCCGTAGGGGTGGCCGACGGCGATGGAGCCACCATTGACGTTGAGCTTCGCGGGATCGATGCCCAGGCGGTCACGGCAGTAAATGACCTGCGAGGCGAATGCTTCATTCAGCTCCCACAGGTCGATGTCATCGACCCTCAGGTTGTGACGTTTGAGCAGCTTGGATACGGCGAAAACCGGACCGATGCCCATCTCATCCGGCTCGCAACCGGCCACTGCAAAGCCGCGAAAGATGCCCAGGGCATCCAGGTTCTGCTGCTCGGCGATACGGCTGTCGACGATCACACACGCGCTCGCGCCATCGGACAGCTGACTGGCATTGCCTGCGGTGACCCAGTTGCCGGCACCCCGAACCGGCTCGAGGCCGGCCAGCGCATCGAGACTGGTGCCGGGGCGATTGCATTCGTCGCGCGCCAGGCTGACGGTCTCGTGGCTGATCGCGCCAGTGGCCTTGTCGGTGCTGACCTTGATCGACTGCAGCGGCACGATCTCGTCGTCGAACAATCCGGCTCGCTGGGCTGCCGCGGTACGCTGCTGGCTAAGCAGCGCCAACTCGTCCTGGGCTTCACGGCCGATACCGTAGCGCTGCGCGACTCTGTCCGCGGTGTCGATCATCGGCAGCCACAGGTCCGGTTTGACCTGGTACAGGCCCGCTTCCTGGATGTGGGCTTGATTGACGCTTGGCTGTACCAGGCTGATCGACTCGACCCCGCCGGCGACCATGGCCGCGACGCCTTCGGCCTTGATAAAGTGAGCAGCCTGGGCAATGGCCTGCAGGCCCGAACCACAGAAGCGGTTGATCGTCGCGCCAGCAACAGCAATCGGCAGCCCGGCCTGCACAGTGGCCAGACGGGCGATGTTCTTGCCGGTGGCCCCTTCAGGTAGGCCGCACCCCAGGATGCAATCCTCGATCAGTTGCGCATCGATGCCCGCGCGCTCGACGGCGTGGCGGATCACATGCCCGGCGAGAACGGCACCATGAGTGTTATTGAAGGCCCCGCGAAACGCCTTGCCGATCGGCGTGCGGGCGGTGGATAGAATGACGGCGTCGTTCATTGGCCGGGCTCCCAGGAGTTGAATGTGCGGCCTTCGGCGGCCAGTTTTTCCAGCAGCGGTGCGGGCTGCCACCAGGCACCGAAACGCTGATGGAACTCGCGAACACGTGCAAGCACCTGGTCCAGGCCGAGTTGATCGGCATAGAACATCGGCCCACCCCGGAAGGCCGGGAAGCCGTAACCGTTCAGGTAGATCGAGTCGATATCACTGGCCCGCTGCGCGATGCCTTCCTCGAGAATCTTGGCCCCCTCGTTGATCAGGGCAAAAATGCTGCGCTCAACGATATGCGCTGCACTCAGTTCGCGGCGCTCGATACCCTGCTGCTGTGAGGCGGCCTCCAGCAGTGCCGCCAGTTCGGGGTTCGGCTGCGGGGTGCGCGAGCCGGCCGGGTATAGATAGAAGCCCTTGCCAGTCTTCTGGCCGAGCATTCCGGCCGCGCACAACTTGTCCAGCAGGCACGGCAGGCGGTACTCGGACGGCAAGGTCTCGCGTTGGCGCTTGCGGATCGCCATGCCGATATCCAGCCCGGAAAGGTCGCGCATGGCCAACGGTCCCATGGCCATGCCGAAATCGCGCAAGGCGGCGTCCACCTGTTGCGCAGTGGCCCCCTCCTCCAGCAGAAATTCGGACTCACGGCCGTACTGGAAGACCATGCGATTGCCGACGAAGCCGTCGCAGACGCCTACCACCACGGCAACCTTCTTCAGGCGTTTGCCCAGGGCCATGGCGCTGGCCAGCACCTCGGCCGAGGTCTGCTCGCCACGTACCACTTCCAGCAGGCGCATGACGTTGGCCGGGCTGAAGAAATGCAGCCCGACCACATCCGCCGGGCGGCGGGTAAGCGCGGCAATGGCGTTGAGGTCCAGGGAGGAGGTGTTGGAGGCGAGAATCGCCCCCGCTTTGCACACGGCGTCGAGCTGCTCGAATACCTGGCGTTTGACCCCCATGTCCTCGAATACCGCTTCGACCACCACATCGACATCGGCCAGGGCCGCATAGTCGGTCACCCCTTCGAGCAGGGCCAGACGCTGGTCCATCGCCGCCTGGGTCAGGCTGCCGCGCTTGACACTCGCGGCATAGATGTCACGGGCACGTTGCAGGGCGCGATCGAGCGCCGCGGCGTCGACCTCCAGCAGCTTGACCGGCAGGCCCGCATTGACGAAGCAGAGGGCGATGCCCACGCCCATGGTGCCGCCCCCGATCACGGCGGCGCACTTGATCTCGCGTACCGGCGTATCGGCCGGCACGCCGGATACCTTGCCGGCCTGGCGCTCGGCGAAGAACGCGTGCACCAGCGCCGCGCGTTGCGGCGAGGCCAGGCACTCCTGGAACAGCTCGCGCTCGCGCTTCAACCCCTCAGCCAGGGGCAGCAAGGTGGCGGCCTCGACCGCTGACACGCAGCGCAGCGGCGCGAACAGGCCCGGCGAGCGCTTGCGCACCTCGGCGCGCTTGGCCTCGATCAACAGCGCGACATCCACATCGACCGACGCGATCCGCTGCTCGCCGCTGCGGCGTACGCCACGGCCCGCGGCCAGCAGGCGCTGGGCAAAAGCGCTGCCGGCCGCGGCCAGGTCGCCGTCGCACAACTCGTCAATGATGCCGTACTCGCAGGCGTCTGCCGCCGCAATGGGCGCACCGCTGACAATCATCTCCAGCGCTTTGGCCACCCCGGCCAGGCGCGGCAGGCGTTGCGTGCCGCCGGCCCCTGGCAGCAGGCCGAGCTTGACCTCCGGCAGGCCAACCCGGGTATCGGAGCGGGCGATCCGATAGTGGCAGCCCAGGGCCACCTCCAGACCGCCGCCCAACGCCGTGCCATGCAAAACCGCCACGCTGGGCTTGCTGCAAGCCTCGATCGCGTTGACCAGCTCGGGCAGGCTCGGCTCCTGCGGCGGCTTGCCGAATTCCTTGATATCGGCACCGGCGATAAAGGTGGAGCCGGCGCAGAGCAGGACGACCGCGTCGACCCGTGCATCCTCCTCGGCGGCGCGAAAGGCGTCCAGCAAGCCCTGGCGAACCGGCTGGCTCAAGGCATTGACCGGGGGATTATTAACGGTGATCAGGGCCAGATTGGCCCGTCGCTCGAACTGCACAGTGGCTTGCATTGCATATCTCCGCTCTATTTTATGGAAATATATTTCGCAGAGCGGAACATGTGCAAGCTTTTTGACAGAATAATCGAAATTAATCTGGGCCTGCCCGCCTTCGGGCCAAGCAATTCGTTATCAAGCCGAGGGATAAGAAAGGCCTGCGCGGAAAATCGCGCAGGACCAGGCCGACACCAACGTCGTCATGCCCAAGGTGCAGCAGTTAGATGGCAGCAGAATGGCCGTCAGCGCTTGTGAAAATATCGAGCGCCGTCGCAAGAGCACCTCGACTGTTCGCGGCACGCCGCGCCAGGCAGGGTGCCTGGGGGCTCACTGCAGGCGGCTATTGGTGTCCCGCCGCTTAGCTTAGCCAGCCCTGCGCCTTGGCATGCGCGACCGCCTGGGTGCGGCGCTCGACGCCGAATTTGACGTTGATATGGCGGGCGTGGCTCTTGACGGTATGCAGCGAAACGCACAGTTGCTCGGCGATCTGCTGGTTGGAGTGGCCCTGGGCGATCAGTTGCAGCACCAGCGCCTCGCGCTTGCTCAAGGGCGACTGGGCTGGCGCGGGCTCAAGCAAACGCAGGCAACCCTGACGCTCGGCCGGTGCTGGCAGCACGGATTCCAGCCAGCCCCTGCGCCGATCCCAGAGGCTGCGCAGCGGGCGCAGCAGAGCAAGACGCTCCGCCTCCGCCAAGGCCTTGCGCAGCAGAGCGGCGGCCGCTTGCTGTTGTCCAGCGAGCAGCTTGGCCTCGGCCAGGGCGAGCTGACACTCGCAGGCCAGGCCGCGCCGAGCGGATTCCCGGCACTCCCGCTCGAGCCCCTGCAGCGCCGCGGTCGCCGCGTCGACCCGGCCCAGCCTCAGCTCGGCCTGGGCAATACAGAGGCGGGCACGCAACGGCAGATCGTAGAAACCCGAGGGGGCCACCAATGCAAACCGCTGCAGGTTCTGCAGCACCTGATGGAAACAGTCCAGCGCGCGCGCCGGTTCGTCCTGGTATAGCCAGAGCACACCCTGGACATGGAGTAGCGCCTCGCGATAACGCACCTCCGGCACTTTCAGCCACTGCATCTGCCGCTCGGCCTTGCGCAAGAGCTGCTGGGCACGGTCGAGCTCGGCATTCTCCGCGGCCAACTCGGCCAGCTCCAGGTAACCGTATAGCAGGTAAGCGTCCTGACAGCGCTCGGCCTCCTCCAACGCCGCGCGCAGGGCGTGCTCAGCGTCGTCATGCTTGCCACGTCCGGCCAGCAATTTGCCGCGCAACACCAGCAAACGCACCATCACCGGCCCACGCTGGCCCGCCGCCTGAATATCCTGCAGGGATTGTTCGACCTGCTCCAACGCACGCTCGCCCTCGCCCTGCATCTCCAGCAGGTGAACGCGCTCGATGCTCAGCAACGCCTCGAAGGGCAGGTTGCCGCGCTGGCGAGTCAGGCGCAGCCCCTCGTGGTTGTACCCCTGGGCAGCCTGCAGGTCGTTCTCGGCCAGGGCCTGCTGGGTCAGCGTCTGGTAGCACAGCGCGCGCTGCGTCCAGGCTGACGAGGCCAGCATCGGCAACGCCTCCAGGCAGTGCTGGCGGGCACCGCTCAGGCCAAGCTGGCGCTGCAGCACGCCCTGAATCGTCTGGTACTGGGCCAGTAACTGCTGCTGACGACGGGCATCGGGCTGCGGCAGAAAGCGGGCGAGATCGTCGAGACAGGCGTTCACTTCCTCCAGTCTCGAGCAGATGATCAACGCCCAAGCCTGCAAGGTAATCAGCCGCGCGGTACTCACGAACAGCCCCGCCGGCAACTCGTCACGCCAAGCCAGGAACTGCGCGACGTTTTGCCCGATCAACAGTCGATCCTGGCCGAAGCGCTGCAGATAGCTGGCCGCCACATCCGGCTGCTCCGCCCAGAGGGCGTGCTCCACGGCTTCGCGCACCTCGCCCTGGAGGGCGAACCAACGGCTGGCCTGCGCATGGGCCGCACAGGGTACCTGGCTGCCCGGCTGAGACTTGAGCATGGCAACCAGGGGCCGGCCCAGGCGGAACCATTCTCTGTAACCGTCAGGCTCATGCAGACACAGCTGACGCTGCAGCAGCTCTTCGAAGACCTGGGTTCCGCGCTCCTCGCCCAGCAGGCGCACGCACAGCTCGACACAGAATTTTGGCATATGGGCCAACAGGGGCAGCGCTTGACGCAATCGCTCGGACAGGTCGGCAAGCAGCTCGCGGACAATGTACTCCTGCAGCAGCGGCGGATTGGCGCTCACCCGCTCGGGCAGATCCTGCGAATGCCCCTGGATAAGCAGCAGGCAGATGGCCGCCAGCCACCCCTCGCTTTGTGTCAGCAACAGCGCGCACTGCTCGCTGGACAGTTGCACCTGATAGCGCTGCAGCAAGGCGTTCAGCTCCTGCCGATCGAGCGCCAGGTCAGCCACGCCCAACTCCATCAGATCGCCCTGCAACAACAGCCGCGGCAGGCTCCAGGCCGGCCGCCGCCGGCCACTGATCCACCAACGCAAGGTGTGCGGCGCGCGCTCGAGCAGTCGGCTGAGGCAGGCATCGAGTTCATCGCAACGCTGCCTGGGGTAATCATCGAGCACGACCCACAGCGGCTGCTCGATACGCCCCAGCAGGTGCGCCAGTTCAATTTCGGGATCGCCGCCCCCATGGCTCAAGCGCAACGCAGCGGCCAAACGCTTGAGCAATTCGGCGGGGTCCAACGAATGGCCGAGCAGGTCGAGCCAGACCAGCCGAGTGTCGGGGCTGGCCTGGCGCAGGCATTCGTTGAGCAGCATGCTCTTGCCATAGCCGGCGGGTGCGCAAATCAGCGTCAGCCGGCATTCACTGGCCAGCAGCCGCTGGCTCAGGCGCGGCCGGGCGATATGCGCGGCAGACAACCGCGGCAAGGTGCACGCGGATCGGCTGGATGATTCGGCGAGAGTCATGGGTCGAGGCTCGTTAGGCGTGGTCATGCTTGGTTATGGTCACGGCTCCGGTCTTGTCCTTGACGAGACTATAGGAGCTCACGCGATATTACCCCGCACCGGCACAGGACGCGCGTAATGGCGAAAGCACGCGAGGCGCAGCCATAAAAAAGGCGACCGCAAGGCCGCCTCAAAGATGGAGCAGCGGACAGGACTCAGCGCACACCGGCGCTGCGCAGCGCAGCCGGGGTGAAGTCCTTGATCGACGCCAGAGTGCCGAACTCGGCGGGACGCTTCTCTTCGTTTCTCAGGCCGGACGCCACATAGCGTCCGCTAAGCAGATCGTAGAGCGCGTCGAAGGCACTGGCCGGGGTCTCGGCAGCGTAGTTTTGCAGCAGCATGCTCTGGCCGACCCGCCACAACTGACCGCGACCGTCATAGAACTCGGACGCGGCGATCTGCCAGGAATCCTCGGCGATAAAGAAACGGCGCTTGGCATAGATGTTCCGCTCGCCGGCCTTCAGCGTGGCTTCCACCACCCATACCCGATGCAACTCATAGCGGGCCAACTCCTGGTTGGTGTGGCCGGCCTTGAGGATGTCGCTGTATTTCAGGCGCGACGACGCGAGCCGGTAATTGTTATAGGGGATGTACATCTCTCGCTTACCCAGCAGCTTCCAGTCATAGCGATCCGGTGCACCGTTGTACATGTCGAAGTTATCCGAGGTGCGCAGACCGTCAGACGCCATGCCCGGTCCGTCGTAAGCCACCTGCGGGGCGCGACGCACGCGGCGCTGGCCGGCGTTGTAGAGCCAGGCCATACGCGGCTCCTTGACCTGATCGAGGAACTCGTGCACCAGCAGCACGTTGCCCGCCAGGCGAGAAGGCGCGGTGACCCGCTGTTTGAAGAACAACAGGGCGTTGTCGGCCTTGTCCGTCGCCAGATCCGGCATGCCGTCGGGGAAGGCCACTTCCTCTTCGACATGCACCGGGGTGAAGGCCCCATTAACTTGCGGGGTCGCCAGAACCGTGGTGCTGCGCTGGTTGCCGCCGCGGTAGCGCGTCATATGGTTCCACAGCACTTCCAGGCCGCTCTGGGGAATCGGAAAGGGGTAGTAACGACTCTCGGCGAAGTTCTTCAAGCCGTTGCCGCCCTCGATCAGTTCGGTCTGCAGCGCGCTGACCCGAGCGGCCTGGTAGATTGCCTGAGGTACCGCCGTCGAGCGATGGGTGGCATAGACCGGCATCTGGTAGCTGTCCGGGTAGCGCTCGAGCATGGCCGCCTGGCCTTCGGACAGCTTGTCGCGGTATTGCGCTACGTTCTGCGCGGTAATGGTGAACAACGGCTGCTCGCCGGCGAACGGGTCAGTGAGAAAGCCGCGCTCATCCACCGCCGCCGCGCCCTTGCCAAGCCCGCCGGTCCAGGCCGGAATACTGCCGTCGGCATTGCCGGCTTTCTCCGCGCCCAAGGGCGTCAGGAGGGTACCGAGCTGGCTGGCCTCCTCCGGGGATACGGCAGCGAGGACACTGCTCGCCAGCAACGAAAGGGTGAGCGCACTGATTAGCTTGCGTGTTGTTTTCATAATGCGAGTTCTCTGTGGGACCTGATTAGAAGTTCACGCCGAAACTGAGGGCGAGAAAGTCGCGGTCGACGGCCGTGTTGTATTCGCCACCGAAGAAGTCGGTGTACGACAGGCTGGCGCTGTAGGTGTTGCGATACTCGGCGTCCAGGCCGACGCTGATGGCTTTGGCCCCTTCGTTGAACACCGGACCGTAGCCGTCGACGTCGTGCGACCAGGACAAGTTGGGCTTGAGGTTGATGCCGGCGAACACATTGCTGTAGTCCCAGATTGCCCGGGTGCGGTAACCCCATGAGGTCGAGGTATAGAAGCCGTGAGTGTCCCCCTCGAAACCGAAAACGCCGAACAGCGAGTCACGTCCAAAACGCTCGCCATCTTCCGGGCTGGCAAGCCCGCCGATGCGCGTTACACCGAGTTCACCTACCAGAGTCAGGCGATCCGCCCCCATCACCTGATCGATAAAGTGGGTAAAGGTAGTCTGCGCCTGGGTCACTTCCATGCGTCGATAGCCGTTGTTATCCGCCCCTGGGGCGGTGGCGATCGGCGAAGTGCTGCCACCGGTAATGGGATTGACCAAGGCACGAGTCAGATCGGTGCTGTTCAGTTGCAGCGGCATGTTCGGTCGGTAGCTCAACTCGCCGGACCAGGCCGTACCGGTGGGCAGGCTGGTGGCGAAACTCAGACCGTACAGACGGATATCCTCGGGGTATTCGAGGAAATAACTGCCATTGCCAAGCATCACGCTCTGCGCCAACCCGGAGCGGAAAGGCGCAGGTGTGGCGGCAAGAATCCCGGGGAGCGCGGCCAGGGTCGCTGAGCCTGCCGTCTGGGTGCTGAAGATCGGGGTACGGCTGTGATAATTGAGGAAATAGGCACCATATTCCGCGTCATCGCCCATCCAGCGCAGGGCGAGTCCCCACTGGCCGTCATCGCGCGCATCACGATCACCCGCTCGCGGCACGACCACCCCCTCGGACGCCACCTCGAAGCCCTGACCGCCGGCGGCCGCGATGGGTTGCAGCGGCGCAATGGCCGGAGAGCCCACGGTGTCGTTGTGGTCGCAGCCATCGGCGACAACATCGCTGGAAGAGAAGAAAGTGCCGCAGTTGTCGACCACGGTCTGATCCCACTCCAACTGATAGAAGGCCTCGGCCGACAGATTGTCGGTCAGGGTCTGGGAGAGGTAGAACATATTGACCGGAATCAGGCCTTCCTTGACCTCGGCACCCGGACGACGGAAAGCGGCGGCATCGACCGGGTTGATCGCATTGATCGAGTTCTGGATAAAGGCGCTCTCACCCCAGCTAACCACCTGCTTGCCGATCCGAAATGTGCCCGGCAGATCGGCAACTGCATAGTTGTGGTAGAAAAAGGCATCGAGGATCTCTGCACCGGAAGCCTGCGCGGCGGTCTTGCGATTGTGGTCGTCGATATCCTTGAACAGACGCTTTTCGTCCTTCAACTCGAAGTCGTACCAGTACTTGCCACGCACGAACACGCCGCTGTCGCCGTATTTCAGCTCAAGGTCGTGGATGCCCTTGAAGATCTTCGAGAAGGTTTCCCCCTTCTTGAAGTTCAGCCGACCGTCATCGCCGGTCTGCGACTGACCCTGGCCACCGTTATTCGCACCGATCAGGTCCGGGTCGGCGCTGCGCATCGACCAACTAGCGCCCACAGACAAGGATGAATCGAACTGACCTTCGATCTCCCCAATGGCGAACGTGATGGCCTGCGCCGGCGCTGCGGCCCCGAGGGCTATGGCAAGGGCGAGGGCATGTGGCTGGAATAATCCGGGCCCTGTTGTTGTTATCATTGCGGCTCTCCAAGTGTGCAGAATGCACGGAGAAACCTACTCAGCGAACAGAGGGTTGATAAGTGATCGAAGGCTGGATTTTAGGCATCATACTTAAGTATGAGTTTTTCGATAAAGCCCCTAGAACAGGGCGTTGTGGCCACCACAGAGCATCCTGAATGCACGATGCTGGCGGTCGACAGGCATGCCGAGCGCCCGAAGGTTGCGAGGATGACTGGCAACGATCGCCGCACCCAGTGGATGCCCGCCTGCCTGCGCACGGCCCTCTCAACTCCGGCTGCGCCCTTGCCCTGAGCCCCCCCTCTTCGGCTCGACGATCAGGGCGTACCCATCCCCGCCGCCTGCATAAACAGGCGCAGCAGATAGGACACCGCGCCCAGGGCCAGCACGCTGCCGGCCCAGATCGCCACCAGCCAGCCGAGACGCTGCCATAGCGGCTTTTTCTCTTCTATGTCGTTCATCTTGCGGCCCTCATAACCTACTTGAGGTCTCGCGAGCTAGAGCCATGCAAGGCAAGAGCAGGCGAGGACGCGGAGTTTACTGCTGTAAATGAGCATCCGAGCCGGCTTTTAACGCAGCAGGGCCGACGCGCAGCAGACCGGAAACAGGCCCTCAGTGGTAGCCATCTTCTTCAGTTACCTTGCCGCGAAACACGTAATAGCTCCAGGCGGTGTACATCAGGATAAAGGGAATGATGAACAGCGCCCCGACCAGGATAAAGCCCTGGCTCTGCGGCGGCGCGGCGGCCTCCCAGATGCTGATCGACGGCGGAATGATATTCGGCCACAGGCTGATGCCCAGGCCGCTGTAGCCGAGGAAGATCAGCGTCAGGGTCAGCAGGAACGGCGCGTAGTTGGCATTGCGCGCCACCGCCCGCAGCAGCGCCCAGGTGCACAGCAGCACCAGCAGCGGCACCGGCATAAACCAGAAGATATTCGGCAGGCTGAACCAGCGCTCGGCGATCTCGGCATGGGCCAGCGGCGTCCACAGGCTGACGATGCCGGTGACGCCGAGCAGGACGAACACCAGCGGCCGCGCCAGGTCATGCATCTGCTGTTGCAGGCGGCCTTCGGTCTTCATGATCAGCCAGGTGCAGCCGAGCAAGGCGTAGGCGGCAATCAGCGCCAGGCCGCAGAACAGCGAGAACGGCGTCAGCCAGTCCAGCGCACCGCCGACATAGACCCGGTCGACCACCTCGAAACCGTCGATATAGGCCCCCAGCGCCACCCCCTGGAAGAAGGTCGCGGTCAGCGAGCCGCCGATAAAGGCCTTGTCCCAGAGATGCCGCTTGGCCGCCTTGGCCTTGAAGCGGAACTCGAAGGCCACGCCGCGGAAAATCAGCCCCAGCAACATAAAGATCAGCGGCAGGTAGAGCGCGCTCAGGACCACCGCATAGGCCAGCGGAAAGGCCCCGAACAGCGCCGCGCCGCCGAGCACCAGCCAGGTCTCGTTGCCGTCCCAGACTGGGGCCACGGTATTCATCATCACATCGCGCTCGCCTTCACTTTTGACGAAGGGAAAGAGAATGCCGATGCCCAGATCGAAGCCGTCCATGACCACATACATCATCACCCCGAAGGCAATGATCACAGCCCAGATCAGCGAAAGGTCGATACCCATGGTCAAGTCCTCTCAGTCAGGCTGTCGTTATCGTCCAGGCCTTCTTCGGCCGCTGACAGCGGCCGTGACGGCGTGCGTTTCTGGCCAGGCCCACCTTCAGCAACTTCTTTGCCTTCGTCGGTGATCGGGCCTTTGCGCACCAGGCGCATCATGTAGCCGATGCCCGCGCCGAACAGGGCGAAGTAGACCACCACGAACAGCACCAGGGTCAGGCTCATCTGCGCGAAGCTGTGCCCGGACGAGGCATCGGCGGTGCGCATCAGGCCATGGATAATCCACGGCTGACGGCCAATTTCGGTGGTGTACCAACCGGCAAGCAGGGCGATGATCCCCGACGGCCCCATCCACACCGCCAGATGCAGCAGCGGACGCGACTGGAACAGCGTGCCGCGCATGCGCGACCAAAGCCCCCAGAGCCCGGTGAGGATCATCAGCATGCCCAGGCCGACCATCACCCGAAAGGTCCAGAACACGATGGTCGAGTTGGGCCGATCTTCCTTGGCGAACTCCTTGAGCGCCGGCACTTGCTTATCCAGGCTGTGGGTCAGGATCAGGCTGCCAAGGGCGGGAATCTCGATCTTGAAGCGGGTCTCCTCGCGCTGCATGTCCGGCCAGCCGAACAGGATCAACGGGGTCGGCTCATCGCCGTGGTTTTCCCAATGCCCCTCGATCGCGGCGATCTTCGCTGGCTGGTACTTGAGGGTATTCAGGCCGTGGAAGTCGCCGATCATGGCCTGGATCGGGGCCACGATCAGCGCCATCCACATGGCCATCGAGAGCATCTTGCGCAGCGCCGGGTTGTCGCGGCCGCGCAGCAGGTGCCAGGCCGCCGACGCTCCGACGAAGAACGCGGTGGAGAGGAACGCGGCGGTGGCCATATGGGCCAGGCGGTAAGGGAACGAGGGGTTAAACACCACGGCCAGCCAGTCCACCGGGATCACCCGCCCATCGATGATCTCGAAGCCCTGGGGGGTGTGCATCCAGCTGTTGGAGGCGAGAATCCAGAAGGTCGAGATCAGCGTGCCGACCGCCACCATCAGCGTGGAGAAGAAGTGCAGGCCGGGACCGACGCGGTGCCAGCCGAACAGCATGACCCCGAGAAAGCCGGCCTCGAGGAAGAAGGCGGTGAGCACCTCATAGGTCAGCAGCGGCCCGGTGACCGCCCCGGCAAAATCCGAGAAGGCGCTCCAGTTGGTGCCGAACTGGTAGGCCATGACCAGACCCGAGACCACGCCCATGCCGAAGTTGACCGCGAAGATCTTCGCCCAGAAGTGATACAGGTCGCGGTACACCGTCTCGCCGCTCTTCAGCCACAGGCCTTCGAGCACGGCCAGGTAACTGGCCAGGCCGATGGTGATGGCCGGGAAGATGATATGGAACGAGATGGTGAATGCGAACTGGATTCGGGCGAGATCGAGAGCCTCCAATCCAAACATGGTGTTTCCTCAGTCAGATGGTACGGGGCATGGCGCACGGGGTGCCAGCCAGTCACGGGTCAGCAGTCAGGGGAGTTATTATTTGGGGGCTATCGAGCAGGGTAAAACGCCTTCACAACCACGCTCCAAAGGTGTTGACGCGGATCAAGGCATGCCTAAAGAGTAGCGCCTCGCTGGGCAAATTCTGCTGTGGTTGATTGTCGCGCGACGAGCTGCCACAAGGGCTGCGCCTCAGGGCTCGAGCAACGCCTCGGGGCGGTCGACATCGCGCAGCACGCCGGGATCATGCAGAACAATCCCGTGGCAGGCCGACGCATTCGCCTGCAGCAGGGCTCGCGCACCTTCATCACCGCGCAGGGTCTGCAGTTGCGACCAGAAGGCGCGACCGAACAACACCGGGTGGCCGCGCTGGCCGTCGTACCGCGGATAGACGATACGTTCGGCCGCCGCATGACTGCACAGCAGCTGCAGGCTGTCCGCGCGGATCCAGGGCATATCGCCGAGCAGCACCGCGATGGCTTCGGCGTCTTGCCCGGCCATGGCGCGGATACCGGCAGCCAGGCTATGGCCCATGCCCTGGTCGGAATCATGGCAACGAATAATCCGGCAAGCGACTGGCAGCCCTAGCGCCTGCGGGTCATCGCCTGGGCGCAGTAGCACATGCACCTCAGCGAACACCTGCAACGCGCTCTCGACGCTGGCGGCCAGCAGACTGCGACCGCCAGGCAAACGGGCCAGGCGCTTGTCACTGCCGAAACGCGTGCCACGCCCGGCGGCGAGCATCAAGGCGATCACCTTGGCCATCTCAGAGCGCATCCCGCGCCAGGCCGTTGCGCACCCGCAGGATGTCGGCCAATACCGCCAGGGCGATTTCCGCCGGGGTCTTGCTGCCCAGGCTCAGGCCAATCGGCGCAATGATCCGCGCCAACTGGGCCTCGTCCAGACCGCCGACCCGGCGCAGGCGCTCGAAGCGCTTGGCGCTGGTGGCCATGGAACCCATCACGCCGATATAGAAGGCTTCGGTGCGCACCGCCTCGATCATTGCCAGGTCGTCGATGCGCGGATCATGGGTCAGTGCCACCACGGCGGTGTCGGCATGGCAACCGCCCAGGCGGATCACCTCGGATGGCAGCTCGCGGCGAATCTCCACCCCCGGCAACTCGACGCCTTGCAGCACCTCGTCACGCGGGTCACAGAGCAGCACCTCGAAGCCCAGGCTCTGGGCGAACTCGGCACACACCTGAGCCACCGAGGAATAACCCGCCAGCAGCAAGCGCTGGGCCGCGCCGACGCGCAGGCGCAGCAGATTTGGTTGACGCTCCACCCGTGGGCCCTGAGCGCCATCAGCCAACAAGCGACGCTCGCCGTTTGGCAGGGCCACTTCGCGAATCAGCCGACGCTGGCCGGCCAGCGCGCCTTCCAGCTCACGCAGATGGGCCTGAACCTCGCAGTCGGCCGGCAGGTTTTCCACCAGCACTTCCAGCACGCCGCCGCAGGGCAGGCTGATCCGCGAGCGCGGGTCGCTGCCATCGCCATAACGCAGCACATAAATCGGCTCGGGGAACGCGCCGGCGGCCAGCTGCTCAAGCAATTCATCCTCGACGCAGCCGCCAGACAACGAGCCAATCCACTCACCACTCGCGGTGGCAGCCAGCAGCGAACCCGGCGCACGCGGTGCCGAGCCGTAGGTGGCCAGCACCGTGCACAGCCACACCCGCTGCCCCGCCGCCGACCATTGCAACGCCTGGCGCACGACCTGCTGATCAAGGTGCTGCATCAGCGTTCACCCAGCCTCAATGGCCCTTCTCGCTGCGCAGTTGGCTGACCTGCTGCGGGCTCAACTCGGCCGCCTGGCCGCCCCAGGTCTGCCGCAGGTAATGCAGCAGGTCGCGCAGCTGCGTGTCGTCCAGGGTGTCGCTGAACCCCGGCATCGGCTGCATGCGCTCGAAACCGGTGAATTGCTGTTCCTTGATGCCGTCATCGATCACCCGCAACAGGTTGCGCGCATCGTTCAGGCGCAGGGTGGTGTTGCCGTCCATGGCCACGGCCACGTGAGGAATGCCCTCGCCCGCCGCGCCGTGGCAACCGGCGCACAGGTTGAGGTAGTGCTGACGCCCCTGCTGAGCACTCTCGTCGAGCTTGTCCAAGGCCACGCTGGCGACCTTGCGCGCCTCGGGCGGCTGGTCGCCGAGCAGGTAGGTGGCCATGGCCTGGTGGTCATCCAGCGGCAGGTACTGGGTGCTGTGATGCAGCACCGGGTACATCTCGTTGAACATCGAGCCCTGGGCGCTGATCCCGTGCTTGAGGAAGGTTGCCAAGTCCTCAGGGTTCCAGCCACGCTGAGCCAAGTCCTCAGCCAACAGGCTCGGGGCTTCATAACCGAGCAACACGCCGCCCTGCATACGCTGATCCTGCTGCAACGCACCAAGAGCATTGCGCGGGGTGTGGCACTCGCCGCAGTGGCCGAGCACTTCAACCAGATACTGACCGCGCTGCCAGGTCTCGCTCTTGCCCTCGACCGGCTGCAACTGCACGCGGTTCTTGTAGAGCATGTTCCAGAAGCTCAGGCCGAAGCGCAGATTGAACGGGAAGCTCAGGGCGGTCTGCGGGCTGGGCTTGGCGATCGGCTCCAGGCTCATCAGGTAGGCGTAGATGGCGTCGGAGTCTTCACGCTTGAGCAGGTGATAGGAGGTGTAGGGCATCGCCGGATAGAGCTTGCTGCCGTCACGCCGCTCACCTTCGGCCACCGCGCGATAGAAGTCATCTGCGCTGTACTCACCGATGCCGTACTGTTTGTCCGGGGTGATATTGGTGCCGTAGATGGTGCCGAACGGCGACTCCAGCGGCAGGCCGCCAGCGTACTCGGCACCGCCTTCGATGCTGTGGCAGGCCACGCAGTCGGCGGCGCGTGCCAGGTACTTGCCGCGCTCGATCAGTTGCTTATCGGCCGCCTGGGCAGCCAAGGGCAGCAACAGGGCGGCAGCGATCAGAATGCTCTTCATGCTTAACCTTCCTTGACCAGGCCGAGTGATTCCACCACATCGCGCGCGGCGCTGTAGTAGCGCACGTAGCCGGTGCAGCGACAGATGTGCTTGCCCAGGGCGTCTTCGATCTCCCCTTCCAACTCGCTGCGCTTGACCGGCTGACGCTGGAGTTTTTCCACCAATACGGTGGCGGCGTTGACGTAGCCTGGGGTGCAGTAGCTGCACTGGAAGGCGAACTTGTCGACGAACTTCTGCTGGATCGGGTTGAGCTCGCTGACCTCGCCCTGCGCATCGCGCTTGGCGTGGCCCTCGATGGTGCGCACGCGCTTGCCGTCGAAGAAATGCACGCCGGTGATGCAAGTGCGGATCTCCTCGCTGGTGCCATCGGGCTTGTCGAGAATCGCCACGCAGGCGTGACACACACCCTGACCGCAACCCAAGCGCGAGCCGGTGAGGTTCAGGTGCTCATGCAGGAAGTCGATCATCATCAGATCGTCTGGCACCTCAACAGGGCCGACAGCCTGGCTGTTGATGATCATGCTCAAAACGCGCTTAGCCATGGAGGGCCTCCTTGATGCGGGCCGGGGTCAGAGGAAGGTCGCGCAAGCGCTTGCCGGTGGCGTGGGCCACCGCGTTGACGATGGCACCGACCACCGGAATCATCACCACCTCGGCAATACCCTTGGCCGGGTCGCTGGGCGATAGGGGCGGCAGAATCTCCGCTGTCTGGGTCCAGACGGCGCAATCCTTGGCACGCGGTAGCTGGTAACGGTTGAAGTTCCAGGTACCGTCGCCGGGGCCGCCTTCGTACAGCGGCATGTCCTCCAGCAGGGCATGGCCGATGCCCATGGCGATACCGCCTTCGAGCTGCCCGAGTACCAGTTCCTCGACAATCACCCGGCCACATTCGAGCCAGGAGTGATGGTTGATCACCCGCGCCTCGCCGCTGCCCTTGTTGACCTTGACCTCGACCAGGGTGGCGACCGGGCTGTAGTAGGTGACCATGGCGTTGTTCAACTGGGTGACCGGGTAGTTGATGCTGACGCGGTCGAGCAGGTGGAAACCGTTGCGGCTCATCTGCGCCTTCTGCGCCGCGGCGGCACCGTCACCGTATTTCACCGCCAGGGCGTCCAGCGGCACGCGCTCGCGCCGGCCGTTGATCTCGAACTCGCCCTCGGCCCAGCTCCAGCGGTTGAAACCGTGCACGCTGACGCCCGTCACCAGCCCCAGCTCATGGGCCTTGTGCGCCAGCAGCTTGAAGGGAATCGGTGGCATACCGTCGGCAGTCAGCTTGCCCTCGACCCAATGGGCATTCTCGCGCCGTACCACATAGGGGTTGGCCAGACCGCCGTGCTCGCCACGGCCCCAGATGGCCAGGGCGGCCGGCCACAGGCCATGGATAAACAATAGGCGCGCCGCCTCGCGGGTGGAGTGCCCGGTGTAGTAAGACGAGTTGGTCGCCGACGAGGGCGAGGCCAGCTTGCCGACCCAGCGCGGGTTCTGCAACGCGGCATCCTGCTCGGCCTGGCTGATCATGTAGGGGTTGCCGCTGGTGGTCAGGGCCAGCTCGCTCCACTCGGTTTCGCCGGTCTTGATTTCATCGGCAGGCTGGCCGAGGTAATCGGCGACCAGCAAGGCCTGCGAAGTGGCCATACCGGTGCCCATGTCGATGGCGATCTGGCGCAGGCTGACACGGCCGTCGGCGCTGAACTCCAGGCTGGCCATCGGCGCTTCGGAACCGGTACCGAAGTCCTTCTGGCAGATGGCGAAACCAACGCCATAGAGATTGTCCGGGTCCTCGGCATCGAAGCGCTGCTTGCGTGCCACGCGGTCCTTCCAGATCTCGTGCTGCGCGGCCTTGTCGAGGATTTCATCGAGGCGCAGGGCACCGGCCGGGATCGCGCCCTGGGTGTTCTTCATGCCGGACTGGAACACGTTCTTCTTGCGCAGCGCGATGGCATCAACGCCCAGCCGCTCGGCCACTTCGTCCACCATCATCTCGGTGGCCGCCATGGTTTGCAGGGTGCCGTAACCGCGCATCGAGCCGGCTTCCACGCCGCGAGAATAGTAGGCAGTCGCCGCCAGATCGCTGCGCGGCAGGTAGTAGATCGACTGCGCTGCGGTGGCCCCGACCGCCGCCACCGAGGAGCTGTAATTGGCACGGCCACCGCCATCGACATCCATATGCCCGCGGAAGATCTGGAAGCTGTGATCCTGCTTGTTCACCGCCAGTTGGTAATGCATGTCGAAGGGATGGCGCTTGATCCCACTCTGAAACTGCTCGTAGCGGTCATTGGCCAGGCGCACCGGCACCCCGTCGCCGTACATAGCCGCAAGGGCGGCGTAGAACACGAAGATGTTGTTGTCCTTGGAGCCGTAACCCACCGTGTAACCGGGGTGCATGCTCAGCTTCTTCACCCCGAAGCGCGACGGCGCGAGCATGTGTGCAGTCTGCTCGGCCACTTCAAACGGGCACTGGGTGGCGACCACGAAATGCAGGGTGCCGCTGGCGGCGTCATACCAGCCGTTGCCGTTGTCGGCTTCCAGCGCGGCCGGCTCGATGGACTGGGTCTTGAAGCGCTCGTCGAACACCAGCCAATCGTCCGGCGGCGTTTGCAGTTGGTTGAGCATCTGCTCTGCGTGGTACAGGCCCTGCTGGGTCAGGTCGCCGCTGACCTTGCCTTCGCCCCAGGCCGGTTTGCGGTTGTGGATCAGCGGAAACAGCATGCTGTCCTTGAGGCTGGAGAAGGTGTCCGGGTCGAACGGCGTGCTGCCGCCGACGCGCACGAAGCGGAAGCTGCCGTAAGGATCGCTCTGGAACGCCGGAGCCTTGTCGCCGTAGCGGATCACCTTGTCGTTGAACTTGAGGATGTTCTTGGCCTGGCGATAGCGCTCGAAATCCTTCCAGATCAGCAGCGCCACCGGATGGCCGATAAACATCGGCACCTGGCCTTCGGGGAGTAGCGGGTCGAGGTTGTGGCCATCCGGGAAGGCGATGCCGTCCCTGACCAGGTCGCTGGCAGTAACCACACGCTGCGGCTGCAATTCGGCCGGCAGCACTGACAGGTCAAAGCCCTGATACAACTGCTCGGTGCGCGTCGCCTTGAGCAACAGGGCATGGCCCTGCTGCTGCGGCCAGCCGGGCATGTCCTTGGCGCGGATATCGCGGGCAAACACCTTGCCGCCCACGACCTTGGAAACCCCGTCGATACGCGCCACGGCCTTGCCGCTGGCGTCGTACCAGGGCTGCGGCATGGCGGTCACCTGCGCTTCGAACAGGGCGGCAAAGGCCTTGCTCCCCAGCGGCGCGAAACTGATGCCGATACCGGCAATGACGCTGCCTTGCAGAAAGGCGCGGCGGGATAACTCAGGAGTGGACATGTCCGTTCCTCGGGGCCAGACCAGCTTGGCCATGTGCGTGAACAAAAGAGAGACAGGCGCACCGCTTACAAGCACGGAGCAGAATCAGCGTAGACGACAGATTTATTGACCTGAACGTCAAATTCTACCCAAGCCATTGCTACAACAGAATAAAAACCTGTCCTTATAGTCAGATAAATTTTACGCAGCTGCTCTAAACCAGTCTTCAGCGCACTGCTCACCCCGGCACATGCTAGGCTGCGCCTCCCGCTAGCCGTGCGAGTTCTTTCGGCCATGTCTCAGCTTTTACGTCACCAGCGTCCGTTCCTGGCCTTCTGGTTCGCCCGGGTATTTACCGCCAGCGGCTTCCAGATGATTACCGTGGCGATTGGCTGGCAGATGTATGCACTGACCGGCAACGTGCTCGACCTTGGCCTGATCGGGCTGATCGAGTTTCTGCCGAAGATCCTGTTTATTCTGCTCACCGGGCATGTTGCCGACCGCTTCGACCGGCGCAAGGTAGCTGCGCTCTGCCAGGGCGCGCAGGGGCTGATTGCCCTGTGCCTGCTACTGGGCAGCAGCGCCGGCGGCATCAGCCGCGAGATGATATTCCTGATTGCCTTTCTGCTCGGCACTGCCCGCGCCTTTGAGATGCCCACCACTCAGGCCTTGCTGCCGAATATCGTGCCGCCAGGGCTATTCCCAGCTGCTGTAGCTGCGGCGGCCTCGGCCATGCAGGCTGCCACCATCATTGCGCCAGCTTTAGGCGGTTTGCTTTATGCCGTAGGCACGCAATGGGTCTATGGCCCGGCGGTTCTGCTGTATGGCTGCGCCCTGAGCCTGATGCTCAGCCTGCCGGCGCGCCAACTGCCGCTGAAACAGAAGGTCTCGCTGGATTCGCTACTGGCCGGCTTTCGCTTTATTCGCAGCCGCCCCGCCGTCTTTGGCGCGGTGTCGATGGACATGCTGGCGGTGCTGCTCAGCGGTGCCACCGCGCTATTGCCAGTGTTTGCCAAGGACATTCTGCTCACCGGGCCGTGGGGGCTCGGCCTGCTACGCTCGGCACCAGCGGTGGGCGCATTGCTGATGTCACTGTGGCTAGCGCGCTTCCCCATTGAGCGACGGGTCGGCCCGGTGATGTTTACGTCGGTGGCGATCTTCGGCGTGGCGACCATCGGCTTCGGCCTGTCCACATCACTCTGGTTTAGCCTGACGGCGCTGGTGGTACTGGGCGCGGCGGACATGATCAGCATGGTGATCCGTGGCGCATTCGTGCAGCTGCAAACTCCGGACGAGATGCGCGGCCGCGTCGGCGCGGTCAACGGTCTGTTTATCGGCGCGTCCAATCAGCTCGGCGACTTCCGCGCCGGGGTCAGCGCCGCCTGGTTCGGTACGGTGCCGGCAGTGCTGATCGGCGGGGTCGGTGCCCTGCTGGTCAGCGGCATCTGGATCAAACTGTTCCCGGAGTTGGCCAAGCGCGATCACCTGAGCCCGCAGCACGAGCAAAGCACAACCGCCTGAGCCTCTGCGCGCAGGCTGTAGACAGAGCGAGCGGCGTAGCGAGACCGTCTCCGGGCGTTCGCGTAGCGCAACGCCAGCAGCGAGCGTTTGGTGGCGGCCGCAGTAGGCGGGAGTTTTTTCACAGCCTCTCAGTGCAGCAGGCGCGGATCGGCGCTCAGGTGCTGGTAGAGGAAGTCGCTCAGGGCACGAATGCGCGCCACCTTGCGCAGATCCGGATGAGTCAGCAGCCAGACCTGGGTATCCAGGGCTGGATCGGCGTCGGCCAGGCGCAGCAGATCGCCCCGCGCCTCGGCTAGCGGACAGAGCAGCAGGCCGAGGCCCATGCCCTGGCGCACACACTCGACCATCCCCACCAGGCTGTCGCTGCGCGCCACCACCTGTTCGGCCGGCACTCGCGCGGCCAGCCAGGTGGCCTGTTCCAGATGGGCCAGGCTGTCATCGGGGCCGACCCACAGGTGTTCGCTCAGTGCCAGCGTCGCCGGCCGACTGGCCAGATAGGCGGACGAGGCATAGAGCGCGGTCTGAATCCGGCCGACGCAACGCCCTACCAGGTTCTCCGGCGGCCGGTTGGTGCCGCGCACGGCCATATCGGCCTCGCGCTGGGTCAGGCTGAGAAAGCTGTTGTTGATCACCAGTTGCAGGGACAGGCCCGGGTGCTGCTGACGGAACTCTGCCAACAGCGGGGTCAGCAGGCTGGCGAACAGGGTGTCGGTGGAGGTCAGGCGGATGCTGCCGCGAACCTGCAGGTCCTGGCCCAGCAACTGGCGCTCGGCTCGCTCGATCTGCTCGGCAACCCCGTCCAGTTGCCCGGCCAGGGCCTCGCCCGCCGTGGTCAAGGCATAGCCGCCGGGAAGGCGCTGGAACAGCGCCACCCCGAGTTGCTCCTCCAGGCGCTGCAAACGACGCAGCACGGTGCTGTGGTTGACCCGCAGGATGCGCGCGGCCTGGCTGATCGAGCCGCACTGGGCGACGGCGAGGAAGTATTGCAGATCGCTCCAGTCCATCGATGCATTTTCGCATAGGCTTTTTGCAGATATTGGGAGTTTATCCGCCATTTTGCAAAGCATAGGCTGTCCTCATCGGCACCTTAGCCTCACTGGAGAATTCGACATGTCCCGCATCGCCCACTACCCGAGCAGCGCGAGCCTGTTACTGCGCATCGCCCTGGCCGCCATGTGGATCAGCCACGGCCTGCTCCTCAAACTGCTCACCTTCGGCGTCGCCGGCCTCGCCAGCTGGCTGGCCGCAACCGGCCTGCCAGCCGCCATGGCCCTGCCGCTGATCATCGCCGAAACCCTCGGCGGCCTGCTGATCCTGCTCGGCTGGCACGGCCGCTGGGTATCCCTGGCGCTGCTGCCGATCCTGCTCGGCGCATTGCTGATCCATGCCGGCAACGGCTGGGTGTTTTCCAACCCCAACGGCGGCTGGGAATACCCGCTGTTCCTCTCCGCCATGTCCATCGTCCACGTCCTGCTCGGCGACGGCCCGCTGGCCCTGAAAGCCGAAGGAGTCCACGCATGAACACTTCGTTCGAGCTGGTCAGCCACCCGCTGTGCCCCTACGTGCAGCGCGCGGCCATCGTCCTCGCGGAAAAGCGGGTGGCGTTCTGCCGCCGCGACATCGACCTCGCCGACAAACCGGCCTGGTTCCTCGCCCTGTCGCCGCTGGGCAAGGTGCCGCTGCTGCGCAGCGAGCGCGGCGTGCTGTTCGAGTCGACGGTGATCGTTGAGTACCTCGACGAAACCCTGGTGCCGCGCCTGCATCCAGCAGACGCCTTCGAGCGCGCCCGTCACCGCGCCTGGATCGAGTTCGCCTCGGCCGTGCTCAACGACATCGCGCGCTTCTACAACGCCGCCGACGCGACGCAGCTGGAAGCCCAGCACCTGGCGCTGAGGCGGCGCTTCGAGCAACTGGAGGACGAACTGGAAGACGGTCCCTGGTTCGCCGGGGCGGCCTTCTCCCTGGTGGATGCGGCCTTCGCCCCGGTATTCCGCTATTGGCAGGTGTTCGAGCGGATCGCCGACTTCGCCACCTTCGCCGACCTGGACAAGGTCGAACGCTGGCGCCTGGCCCTGGCGCAGCGTCCCTCGGTGCGTGGTGCGGTGCCGGCAGACTACGGACAGCGCCTGCGGCAGTTCATCGCCCGCCGCGACAGTCAGCTCAGCACCCTGCTTGAACAACAGGCGATTCGTCGCTCCGTTGCCGAGTGCTAGTCAACAATCCTATTGACCCAGCGCCGCGCTTGCCCAGGCTGGCCGCTCACCGCTCACCGCGCAGGCCTGGCATCGCTCGGCTCAAGCAGGGAGTCTTTCGCGGCGAGACAAGCGCCTGCTTACGAGCAGTGCTCGCGGCGGCTTTGCATCTCATCGGGACGGTGGCCAACGCGACCAGCAGCGCGGTACCGATCGTGCGCCAGGGAATGCGCACGCACGCGGCTATTGCCGCATGCAGTTGGCGCAATCACCTGCTTCTCAGCTGGCGCAACGCCGCAACGGGCATTTGCAGGCGCGCGTTTTTTACCAGCGTTTAATGCACCAGCATCGTCTCGGCCACCTGCTTGCGCACGGCCTTGCCGAGCAGTTGCTCGACCAGTGTCAGGGCGAATTCCAGGGCAGTACCTGGCCCCTGACTGGTGATGCAGTTGCCGTCGACCACCACCGCCTGGTCGACGAAGGTGCAGCCGCTCAAGCGGTCGCTGAATGCCGGGTAGCAGGTCATACGCCGTTGCTTGAGCACGCCGTACTGCTGCAGGGCCACGGCCGGCGCGGCGCAGATGGCGGCGAACAACTTGCCGGCCTTGGCCTGCTGGCGCATCCGTTCGGCCAGCGGTTCATGCTCGGCCAGACGCTGGGCACCGGGCATGCCGCCGGGCAGCACGATCAGGTCGAAGGCCTGGGCCAGCACATCCACCAGCATGGTGTCGGCGGTCAGCCGGGTGCCGCGGGCGCAGGTGATCATGCGCCGGCCTTCGATGCTGGCCACCACCACCTCGATCTCGGCGCGCCGCAGCACATCGATCAAGGTCACACACTCGAGGTCTTCGACACCGTCGGCAACACTGATAAGGGCCCGTGCGGTCATAGCGCTCTCCTTGGACTCAAAACTGTCTGTTCGGTCATAAATTCACCCCTCTCGGGTGAGCTGATATGATGCGCGCCTTTTCCCGGATCGCCAGCAAAATCCTGCACCTGCGCGCGGATGTGCTTTGCTTTCTTTTTGCATAAACACGGCACCACCGCCGTTACGGAGAGTTCCGCATGCTGGAAAGACTGTTCCACCTCAAGGCCCATGACACCACGGTGCGCACCGAGGTACTCGCCGGTCTGACCACCTTCCTGACCATGGCCTATATCCTCTTCGTCAATCCCAACATGCTGGCCGAAACCGGCATGGACAAGGGCGCGGTGTTCGTCGCCACCTGCCTGGCCGCGGCCATCGGCTCGGCCATCATGGGCCTGGTCGCCAACTACCCGATCGCCCTGGCACCGGGCATGGGCCTCAACGCCTTCTTCACCTACACCGTGGTGCTGACCATGGGTCATACCTGGCAGGTGGCGCTGGGCGCGGTGTTCCTCTCCGGGGTGATCTTCTTCCTGCTCTCGGTGTTCAAGATCCGCGAGTGGATCATCAACAGCATCCCCATGGCCCTGCGCGCCGGCATCGCCGCCGGTATCGGCCTGTTCCTGGCGATCATCGCACTGAAGAACGCCGGTATCGTGGTCGATCACCCGGCCACCCTGGTGACCCTCGGCGACATGAGCCAGGGCGGCACGCTGCTGGCCTGCCTGGGCTTCTTCGTCATCGCCGCCCTGGCCTACCGCAAGGTCACCGGCGCGGTGATGATCGGCATTCTGCTGGTCACCGTCCTGTCGATCCTGTTCGGCCTGTCGCAGCTTACCGGCGTGGTGTCGATGCCGCCGTCGCTGCTGCCGACCCTACTACAACTGGACATCATGGGCGCGCTGGATATCGGCCTGCTCAGCGTGATCTTCGCCTTCCTCTTCGTCGACCTGTTCGACACCTCCGGCACCCTGGTCGGCGTCGCGCAGAAGGCCGACCTGCTCGACAAGGACGGCAAGATGCCGCGCCTGGGCCGCGCGCTGATGGCCGACAGCACGGCCACCATGGCCGGTGCCGCGCTGGGCACCAGCACCACCACCAGCTATATCGAATCCGCCGCCGGCATCAGCGCCGGCGGGCGCACCGGCCTGACCGCCTGCGTGGTCGCCCTGCTGTTCCTCCTCAGCCTGTTCTTCGCCCCCCTGGCCGGTGCCGTACCGGCCTTCGCCACCGCGCCGGCGCTGCTGTTCGTCGCGGTGCTGATGATGAGCAGCCTGGCCCAGATAGACTGGGACGACCTGACCGTCGCCGCCCCCGTGGTGGTCGCCGCCCTGGCCATGCCGCTGACCTTCTCCATCGCCAACGGCATCGCCTTCGGTTTTATCGCCTGGACCCTGATCAAGCTGCTGGCCGGGCGCTGGCGCGAGCTCAACCCGGCGCTGGTGGTCTTGTCGCTGTTGTTCGTGGTCAAGCTGGGCTGGTTCGCGTAAAGAACCGTAGGGTGGGTTAGGCGCATAGACGATATCTGGCAACACCGCCAATATTGACGCGCCGTAACCCACCATCACCCTCTGCGTCGCAGGCTTACGAGGCCAGCCCCAGCCTACGGCTGCAACTTATTCACTGTTCGAGTCCCCCATGAGCCGTTCCCAGTTCGATCCCGCCAGCTACGCCAGCCAACTCACCGAAAAGAAGCAGCGTCTGATCGAGTTGCTCGCCCCCTTCGACGCCCCCGCCCCCGAGGTGTTCGAGTCGCCGCGCGAGCATTACCGCCTGCGCGCCGAGTTCCGCCTGTGGCGCGAAGGTGAAGACCGTCACTACGCCATGTTCGAGGCCGGCGACAAACACACGCCGATCTTCTTCGCAGACTTCCCCATCGCCAGCGTGCGGATCAATGCCCTGATGCCACGGTTGAAAGCGGCCTGGCAGGCCTCCCAGGCGCTGAGCTTCAAGCTGTTCCAGGTCGAGTTCCTTACCACCCTGAGTGGCGATGCGCTGATCACCCTGTGCTACCACCGTCCCCTGGACGCCGCCTGGCAGGCCGCCGCCGAACAGCTCGCGGCGGATTTGCAGGTGAGTATCGTCGGCCGTTCGCGCGGCAAACGCATCGTCATCGGGCGGGATTTCGTCGAGGAAGAGCTGCAGGTCGCCGGTCGTAGCTTCCGCTACCGCCAACCGGAAGGAGCCTTCACCCAGCCCAACGGCGAGGTGAACCAGAAGATGCTCGGCTGGGCCTTTGATGTCCTGGGCGAACGTCAGGACGACCTGCTGGAGTTGTATTGCGGTAACGGCAACTTCACCCTGCCGCTGGCCACCCGGGTGCGCAAGGTACTGGCCACCGAGATCAGCAAGTCCTCGGTCAACGCCGCCCTGGCCAACCTGGAAGGCAACGGCGTGGACAACGTCAGCCTGGTGCGCCTGTCCGCCGAAGAGCTGACCGAAGCGCTCAACGAGGTGCGGCCGTTCCGCCGCCTGGCC
Organism: Pseudomonas sp. EA_105y_Pfl2_R69; assembly: GCF_963970915.1. NCBI lineage: Bacteria > Pseudomonadati > Pseudomonadota > Gammaproteobacteria > Pseudomonadales > Pseudomonadaceae > Pseudomonas > Pseudomonas sp. EA_105y_Pfl2_R69. The sequence continues at coordinate 597,573 of NZ_CAXAOO010000001.1, read as the reverse complement.
GACATCGACCTGAAAAGCTACGACTTCGGCAGCGTGTTCGTCGACCCGCCACGCGCCGGCATGGACCCGGACACCTGCGAACTGACCCGGCGCTTCGAGCGCATCCTGTATATTTCCTGCAACCCGGAGACCCTGGCCGCCAATATCGCCCAGCTCAGCGACAGCCACAAAGTGACGCGCTGCGCCCTGTTCGACCAGTTCCCCTACACCCACCATATGGAGTCGGGCGTGCTGCTGGAGCGGCGCTAGCGTTACCGCGCCACCCACAGCTACACAGGGTGCAAGCAGCAGACCCATCGGCGGATTGGCGCAAGGTTTCGGCACCCGGCCTAGACTGCGGTGGCCAGGGTGCCTGGTGCCCACCCGTAAAGGAGTCGTCGATGCGTCGTTATCTGTTAGCCCTGCTGCTGCCCCTGCTGAGTGCCTGCACCAGCACGCCAGAACAGTCGATACAGGTGCTGCAGCCTGTGCAAGCCACGCCATATCAGACCTTTAGCGTGCGGGCGGTCAGGGCCAGTGGTCATCGTATGGATCTGGAGCAGCGCTTTAACCAGGCGGTGCAGAACGCACTCAGCGCCAAGGGTTACCGCTTCACTGAAGCGCAGCCTGATATGCAAGTCATCTACGCCCTGGGCCTGGAGCAGGAGCAAGGCATTGAGCTCGCCCCGGTGGCCGTCGGCGGCACGGTCTATACCCAGGCCCGCGCCACCGAAGATGAACGTGCGCGCCTGGCCCTGCGCATTCTCGATAGCAAGACCCAGGCAGTGCTGTTTCAGGCGCAGATAAACCGGCAACTGCACAACCCGGACATGAGCCAAGAAAACTTCGATCACGGCGTGGCCAAAATCCTCGAAGGCTTCCCCGCCGCACGCTGACTCAGACGCGCTGCAACCCCCGCAGCGCCCAGAAGCACAGCCCCACCGACACCACTTCCAGCAGCAGCGCGTAGAGGTTGAAGGTCTGCTGGGCACCGCCATCCAGCCACAGGCCGCCGATGCGCGCCAGGGCCAGGGCGCTGTAAACCAGCACCAGCAGGGTCAGGGCGGCGCGCATCAGGTCGAGGCGCACCAGGGACAGGCCGATAAAGGCCGCCAGGCCCAGCTGCAGGCCGCCGTAATAGGCACGCACATCGGTCGCCGCCGCCGGAGCCATCAACAGCATGCCGCTGAGGTTGGCCATTTCGTGGGGCAGGATAAAATACGCCAGGCCCAAACCCGTCAGGGCCAGCAGTTGAAGCAGCAGAACCACGCGCGCAAACAGCATTGCCAGTTTCCTTCGCCATCGATGGTCAGCGCAGCATACGCCATCTGCAGCGACAGCCAGCAGTTACGACGCACCCGGCAAGCGCGCTATGCTCACCCCGTCACCAAGAGGATCCTTCCATGCGTCTTTCAGCCCTGTTTCTCTGTTGCTTCGCCGGTCTGGCCCAGGCCGCCGAGGTGCTCAGCATCGATGTGCACCGCGACCCCAACTGCGGCTGCTGCAAGGCCTGGATCAGCCACCTGGAAGACCACGGCTTCCAGGTCAACGACCATGTCGAAAGCGACATGAGTGCGCTCAAACAACGCCTGGGCGTACCGCCGCGCCTGGCCTCCTGTCATACCGGGGTGATCGACGGCCAGTTTATCGAGGGCCATGTGCCCGCCGCGGACATTCTCAAACTGCGCCAGCGCCCGGATCTGCTCGGCGCAGCCGTGCCGGGCATGCCGACCGGTTCGCCGGGCATGGAATACGGCGACGTGCGCCAGGCCTACGAAGTGATCGGCCTGGACAAGCAGGGCCAGGATCAGGTGCTTAGCCAGTACCCGGGCAATTGATGCAGCGGCGACAGGCCAATATTCGAATAGCAGCGATACACAGCCAGGGATAAACAGATGCGCTGGAAACGCGGAAGACGCAGCGACAACGTGGTGGATGCACGGGGCAAGGGCGGCGGCCTGCGCGGCGGCAAGGGCCTGACCCTGGGCGGCGTTGCCGTGGTGGTGATCATCGGCCTGCTCAGCGGCCAGGACCCGATGCAGATTCTCGGCCAGCTGGCCGGCCAGGCCATGCAGGGCAGCTCGCTCGGCGCGCCGCAAAGCGCCCCGCCGGCGGCCAATGACCAGCAGTCGGAGTTCGTCCGCGCCATCCTCGGCGACACCGAAGACACCTGGCGGGAAATCTTCCAGGGAGCCAGTCGGCAGTACAAGGACCCGACCCTGGTGCTGTTCCGTGACGGGGTCAATTCCGCCTGCGGCTTCGCCAACTCGGCGGTCGGCCCCTTCTATTGCCCGGGCGATCAGCGGGTGTATATCGACCTGGCGTTCTTCCGCGAGCTGGAACAACGCTTTGGCGCGGCCGGCGACTTCGCCCAGGCCTATGTGATCGCCCATGAAGTCGGCCACCACGTGCAAACCCTGCTCGGCGTCTCGGCCAAGGTCAACGCCGCCCGCCAGCGCGGCGAGCGCGTGGAGGGGGCCAGCGGCCTACTGGTGCGCCAGGAGCTGCAGGCCGACTGCCTCGCGGGCGTGTGGGCCTACCACGGCCAACGTCGACATGACTGGCTGGAACCGGGAGATATCGAAGAAGCGCTGAACGCCGCCAATGCCATCGGCGATGACCGCTTGCAGAAACAGGCCCGCGGCCAGGTGGTGCCGGATTCTTTCACCCATGGCACCTCGGAACAGCGCGTGCGCTGGTTCAAGACCGGTTTCGAAGGGGGCGCTGTCGGCCGCTGCGATACCTTCAAGGCCGCCCGCCTGTAGCCCCCGGCTCCGAGGGTCATGGCGGGCCCCGCAGGGTGGATATCCCTGCACTTCGCGGCCAGATGCTGGATAAAAAAGCGTTATCCACCCTACAGACTGAAGGGTGGCAGCCATAAATGGCTGACATAAAAAATGCCGCTCGCCCGATCGGGTGAGCGGCATTTTTTCTCAGCGTCTCAGCCTATTGCGCCCAGGGCGGCGGCGGTTCTACGCCCTGGGGCTCGTCGTCGGCATTGAGCAGCGCCTGGCGACGCTCCTCATCGGCCAGAGCCGCCTTGATTTCGCGCATCACCGCATCGATATCGGCCGACTCCTCCGGATCGTCGAATTCGCCGGTCAGCGGCGTGTCAGGGGTCAGCTTGCCTTCTTCGTAGAGCGCCCACATTTCCTTGGCGTATTTGGTGAACTTCAACTCCGGGGCGAACTGGCCGAAATAATCGGCCATATTGCCGACATCGCGCGCCAGCATGCTGAAGGCATGGTTGTTGGCCGCCGCATCCACCGCCTGCGGCAGGTCGATAATCACCGGGCCTTCGGGGCCGAGCAGCACGTTGAACTCCGATAGATCGCCATGCACCAGCCCGGCGCAGAGCATCTTCACCACCTCGTGAATCATAAAGGCGTGGAACTCGCGGGCATCGTCAGGATGCAGGTCGACATCGTTGAGACGCGGAGCCACCGCGCCCTCCTCGTCGGTGACCAGCTCCATCAGCAACACGCCTTCGAGGAAGTCATAGGGTTTGGGCACCCGCACCCCGGCACCGGCCAGATGGAACAGGGCCGCGACCTCGGCATTCTGCCAGGCATCTTCCTGGCCCTTGCGGCCGTACTTGGAGCCTTTGGCCATGGCCCGGGTGTCGCGGCTATTGCGCACCTTGCGGCCTTCCTGATACTGCGCGGCCTGGCGGAAGCTACGTTTATTGGCTTCCTTGTAGACCTTGGCGCAACGCAGCTCTTCACCACAGCGCACCACATAAACCGCGGCTTCTTTACCGCTCATCAGCGGGCGTATCACTTCGTCGACCAGACCCGCTTCGACCAGGGCTTCAATACGTTTTGGCGTCTTCATCAGCTTTAATCAGGGGTCCTGTGTTGCCCAATGCGCATCTGCCGCCCGTTATACGGCAATCTTTGTGCAGCGCCCACCCTCCTGTCGGCAAGACCCGCTTCCCGGCAGGCTGGCCCAGCCGCCTCCGGCCGGGCGAGAACCGCTCAACCACGCCTGCTGGCTGCACGCCAACACCGGCCAAGCGAAGCAAACCAATCGCTACAAGCAAGCCATCGATGCAACCAAAAGGGATTAAGTACAGTCCGATGGGCTACAAACCAGCGAGTAGTGCCCCGCGAGCATGCAACACGCGCTGGACGTTATCTTGCCCCCGCGAAGGCACCTCGCCTGAGCCAGCAGTGATTGGGGAACGAACCTTGAAATATGCCCAATCCGGCGTCCGCTCCCTGACTCGAAGGCCTGCCCTCTACCCGCACACCATGCTGCCCGTACGCGACAGCCTGGCCGCCCAGCGCCATACCCACTCCAGCCGCTGCAACGGTATCAGTGCCCCCTGCATCGCCTCCAGCCATGTCGCCACCGCTACGCCGGCGCGCTATATCAGCCGTCTGTGCGCGCAGTTCGCCCACAAGCTGCCGGTCAGTTTCGATGAGCAGCAGGGCCGCATCGAGTTCGCCTTGGGTCTCTCCCACCTGCATGCGGACAGCACAGGCCTGCACATCACCGCACTGAGCCATAACCCGCAGGACCTGGAAAAGCTCAAGCACCTGATCGCAGCCCTCTTCGAGCGTTTCGCCTGGCAGGCCGAGCTAAGCCTCGACTGGCAGTGAGAGCCGCCGACCTTTGAAAGTCTGATTCGGATTGGCGCAGCGCCGACAAAGGTCGACAATCGCCCCATAGTCCCATGGGAGCCAAGCGATGCTCGATCCTGATAGCTGCTGGCAAGCCGTCTGCAACCGCGATGGCCAGTACGACGGCCAGTTCGTCTTCGCCGTGCACTCCACCGGCATCTACTGCCGGCCGAGCTGCCCGGCGCGCAGGCCGCTGCGGCGCAATGTCAGTTTCCAGCGCACTCCGGCCGAAGCCGAGCAGGCCGGCTTTCGCCCCTGCCGGCGCTGCTCGCCCCAGGGCCTGAGCCCCGCCGAACAGCTCGACCAACTGGTGAGTGCCGCCTGCCGCCTGCTCGACAGCAGCGACAAACCCCTGACCCTGGCCCAGCTGGCCGCCCGTATCGGCCTGTCCGCCTCGCACCTGGCGCGCGCCTTCAAGGCCCGCACCGGGCTGACGCCCAAGGCCTGGAGCGAGGCGCAACGCCGCGCGCGCCTGGAGCGGCAGTTGCCCGCGGCAGGCAGCGTGCTGGATGCCGCCCTCGGTGCCGGTTACTCCGGCACCCGTGCGCTCTATCAGCAAGCGGCGGCCCTGACCCCGGCGCAGCGGCGCAAACAGGCCGCGGGGGAGCGGCTGCGCTACAGCATCGCGCCCTGCCCGCTCGGTCTGTTGCTGCTGGCCAGCAGCGCCAAGGGCGTCTGCGCCCTGCTGTTTGGCGACGACCCGGCCGCCCTGCTGAGTGAACTGCAGCAACGCTTTGCCGCCGCCGAACTGCATCTGGATGACACTGGCCTGGGCGAGGAGCTGCGTCGAGTACTGGCGCAGGTCGGCGAACCGCAGCGCGCCGCCCAGCTGCCGCTGGATATTCGCGGTACGGCGTTTCAGCAGCAGGTATGGCGCGCCCTGCAACAGATCCCGACCGGGCAAACGCGCAACTACGCCGAGCTGGCCGCGCAACTGGGCAGCCACCCACGCGCGGTGGCCCGCGCCTGCGCCAGCAACCCGTTGGGCCTGCTGGTGCCCTGCCACCGGGTGATCGCCAGCAATGGCAGCCTCAGCGGCTACCGTTGGGGCCTGGAACGCAAGGCGGCGTTGCTTAAGCAGGAAGCCAGTGCCGAGACGGAATAGAGCAAATTCGTAGGGTGGGTTAGGTCGCCCCCGCTCCCGGCGGGCTTGCGACATTCTCTCCATCCATGGGGATTGCGCATGACCATGGGTTATCTGCCGAGGCCTAAGTCAGCTGCGCCGTAACCCACCAGCGGGGCCAACTCGATCACCGCTTGGTGGGTTACGTGGCACCCCATCCCACCATTGCTTCGCCAACCCAGGTCCGCGCCACTAACCCACCCTACAACAGCGGCCAGCAACAGATGATCGGGGCAGGCCATAAAAAAAGAGCGGCACCACTTATGAGTGGCGCCGCTCCAAATCACGGAGTTGCATACATCAGTACCCGCACAGCGTGCGAATACCGCTGTTTGATTACTTTTCCAGGATCGCGGTCACACCTTGACCGCCGGCGGCGCAGATCGAGATCAGCCCACGGCCTTCCTGTGCCACCGACAGCAGCTTGGCCAGGTTGGCGACGATACGCCCGCCGGTGGCGGCAAAGGGGTGGCCGGCGGCCAGCGAGCTGCCCTTGACGTTCATCTTGCGGCGATCGATGGAGCCCAGCGGCGCATCCAGGCCCAGGCGGGTCTTGCAGTAGTCGGCGTCTTCCCAGGCCTTGAGGGTGCACAGCACCTGGGCGGCAAAGGCCTCGTGAATTTCGTAGTAATCGAAGTCCTGCAGGCTCAGCTTGTTGCGCGCCAGCAGGCGCGGCACCGCGTAGGCCGGGGCCATCAGCAGGCCCTCCTGGCCACCGACAAAGTCCACCGCCGCCGCTTCGCCATCCTTCCAGTAGGCCAGGATGGGCAGGCCACGGGCCTTGGCCCAGTCTTCGCTGGCCAGCAGCACCAGGGACGCGCCATCGGTCAGCGGCGTCGAGTTGGCGGCGGTCAGGGTGCCGCGCGGGCTGCGCTCGAAGCAGGGGTTGAGGGTGGCGAGTTTTTCCAGGCTGATATCGGCGCGCAGGTTCTGATCGCGGGTCAGGCCCTGGAAGGGCGTGAGCAGGTCGTCGTGCCAGCCTTCGGCATAGGCGGCGGCCAGCTTCTGATGGCTGGCCACGGCCAGTTGATCCTGCTCGTCACGCGGGATGGCCCAGGCCTGCGCCATCAACTCGCAGTGCTCGCCCATGGACAGGCCGGTGCGCGGCTCGCCGTTGCGCGGAATCGCCGGAGCCAGATGGCGCGGGCGGATCTGCAGCAGGCTCTTGATCTTGTCGCCGGTGCTCTTGCCGCGGTTGGCCTGCAGGAGAATCTTGCGCAACCCTTCGTTGACTCCGATCGGCGCATCCGAGGTGGTGTCGACGCCGCCGGCGATGCCGCATTCGATCTGTCCCAGGGCGATCTTGTTGGCCACCAGCAGCGCCGCTTCCAGGCCCGTGCCGCAGGCCTGCTGCAGGTCATAGGCGGGGGTTTCCGGGGCCAGGCGCGAACTCAGCACGCACTCGCGGGTCAAGTTGAAATCGCGCGCATGCTTGAGCACCGCACCGGCCACCACCTCGCCGAGGCGCTCGCCGTGCAGGTTGAAGCGCTCGACCAGGCCGTCCAGCGCACTGATCAGCATCTCCTGATTGCTCGCGGTGGCGTAGAGGGTGTTGGAACGGGCGAACGGAATGCGGTTACCGCCGACAATGGCGACGCGACGCGGCTGGGTCATGGAGAGGTCCTTGGCTAGTGAGGCAGATGGATGAGGCCAAGGCTAGCCTATACCTGGCCACCCGCATTGGCCGCCTTGCCGGCGCGGCAGGCGGTGCGGTCAATTGCGCATTGCCGTGGCCTGCGTAGAGTGGGCGTACTTTCGATCCATGCGCAGGAGCCACTCCATGTCCGACCGTTATCTCGCCTTCGCCAACTCCAACGCCGGCCGCCGCCTGGTCGGCGCACTCGGTCTGCCTGCTCCGCTGCTGCTGGAGCGCTGGATGGCGGGCCGCAGCCGGCCGGTGGACGGAGCCCTGCTGATCGGCGGCGAAGGCAGCCTGGCCAGCGCCGTGCTGCCATTCGCCAACAAGCTGACCGACGCCCTGTTCGCCCCTCGCGAAGGCCAGTTCGAGCTGCCACGCTGGACCGCCGAGCACGGCCCCAAACTCAAGGCGCTGGTGTTTGACGCAAGCGGGCTGACCCGCTTCGAGCAACTGATCGAGCTGCGCGATTTCTTCCAGCCGACCTTCAAGGGCCTGGGCAAGTGTCCGCGCGTGGTGATCCTCGGCCGCGCCCCGGAATCCCTGAAAGACCCGATTGCCGCCAGCGTGCAGCGCTCGCTGGAAGGCTTTAGCCGCTCCCTGGGCAAGGAAATCCGCCGTGGCGGCAGTGTGCAGCTGATCTATGTCGGCAAGGGCGGCGAGGCGCAGCTGGAAGGTGCGCTGCGCTTCTTCCTCTCGCCGAAAAGCGCCTATGTCTCCGGCCAGGTGCTGCGTCTGAACGCCTGCAGCGAACAGGTCAAGGACTGGACCCGCCCGCTCGCCGGCAAGAAGGCCCTGGTCACCGGTGCCTCGCGCGGCATCGGCGCGGCCATCGCCGAGACCCTGGCCCGGGATGGGGCCGAGGTGGTGCTGCTGGATGTGCCGCCCGCCAAGCAAGCGCTCGACGCCCTGGCCGCGCGCCTGGGCGGACGCGGCCTGGCCCTGGATATCTGCGCCAGTGATGCCGCCGCACAGCTGGTCGAGGCGCTGCCGGACGGTATCGATATCGTTGTGCACAACGCCGGCATCACCCGCGACAAGACCCTGGCGAAGATGAGCGACGAATTCTGGAACTCGGTGATCAACGTCAACCTCAACGCCCCGCAGGTGCTGACCCAGGCCCTGCTGGACGCCGGCAAGCTGCACGACAACGGCCGCGTGGTGCTGATCGCCTCGATCAGCGGCATCGCCGGCAATCTGGGCCAGACCAACTATGCGGTGAGCAAGGCCGGGGTGATCGGCCTGGCCCAGGCCTGGGCCCCGGCCCTGGGCAAACGCGGCATCAGCATTAACGCCGTGGCCCCCGGCTTTATCGAAACCCAGATGACCGCCGCCATCCCGCTGACCATCCGCGAAGCCGGCCGGCGGATGAACTCCATGGGCCAGGGCGGCCTGCCCCAGGACGTCGCCGAGGCCGTGGCCTGGTTCGCCCAGCCGGGTTCAGGCGCAGCCACCGCGCAGGTGCTACGCGTATGCGGGCAGAGCCTGCTCGGAGCCTAATCAACGCAGAAACTCTTCCCGGATTGCACCCGGGCTACTGGCTTGGCGTAGGGTGGATGACGCGTCACCCATCCACCAATTGCACCTCGAAGGTGGATGAAAAGAGCGTCAGCTACGCGCCCCAATCCACCCTACAGCTCTGGGCGCTTAATCGCCCCCCGGATTGCATCCGGGCTACGGTTCTTGATCAGTGTCAGCAGAAAACAAAAGGCCCCGCACTGCGGGGCCTTTTGCATTCAGCGTGAACTTATGAGGAGAGGTAAGACGAACGGGTAAGCCCCAGCCGCAAAGCGTCGAGGAACTGGGTACGCTCACGCGGGCTGATCTTGGCGCTGGCGACCTTGTCGCGGTAGTGGGTCATCAACTCCTCCGGCGACAGGTGCACGTAGCGCAGCATGTCCTCGATGGTGTCGTGGGTCTCGATACCGGCGTGGTACACGCTGCCATCCTGGTTCTGGTAGATGTTCACCGAGTCGGTATCGCCGAACAGGTTGTGCATATCGCCGAGAATTTCCTGATAGGCACCCACCAGGAAGATCCCCAGCAGATAGTCCTCACCCTCGCGCACTTCATGCACCGGCAGGCTGGTCTCGATGCTCTGTTCGTCGACGTACTGGCGGATCTTGCCGTCGGAGTCGCAGGTCAGGTCCTGCAGCACGGCGCGGCGCAGTGGTTCTTCGTCGAGGCGGTTGAGCGGCAGGATCGGCAGCACCTGGCCGATGGCCCAGGTGTCCGGCAGGCTCTGGAACACCGAGAAGTTGCAGATGTACTTGTCGGCCAGCTTGTCGTTGAGCTCGTCGAGCACCTGACGGTGCGAGCGCTGGCGCGCCTTGAGCGAGTTGTACAGGCGCCGGCACAGGGCGAAGTAGCACTGTTCGCCCAGGGCCTTGTCGGTCAGGCCGATCTTGCCATCGGCATACTGGCTGGCGATATCGCTCATGTAATGCGTGGCACGCCAGTAGGTCTCGGTGACCATCTCGATATCGGTCGGGCCAAGCAGATCGACCAGGTACTGCACGGTCTCCGGCAGGCTGGCCTTGTCCTCGATCACCGGCACCGCGTCGTTGTGTTTCTCCACGTCGGTGACCTGCACCACCAGCATGGCGTGGTGCGCGGTCAGCGAGCGGCCGCTCTCGGAGAAGATATGCGGATGCGGCAGCTCCTGGGCATCGCAGAACTCCTTGAGCATGCCCACCACCACGCCGGCATAGTCGTCCATGTCGTAGTTGATCGAGCTGGCGTTGCGCGAGTGGGTGCCGTCGTAGTCAACCCCCAGGCCGCCGCCGACGTCGATATGATCGACCGGCAAGCCCAGCCCGCGCAGCTCGCCATAATAGCGGATGGCTTCCTTGAAGCCGTGCTGGTAGTCGGCCAGGTTGGCGATCTGCGAGCCCATATGGAAATGCAGCAGGCGGATGCCCTGATCCAGCTTGGCCGCGCGGAAGCGCTCGACCACCGACAGCAGCTGCGCCGCCGACAGGCCGAACTTGGATTTCTCGCCGCCGGTGTCCGCCCACTTGCTCGATGCCAGGGACGACAGGCGCACACGCAGGCCGATCTGCGGAGCGACCTTGAGTTCGGCCGCCTCCTCGATCACCAGCTGCACCTCGGATTCCTTCTCGATCACGATAAACACGTTGTGGCCGAGCTTCTGCCCCATCAGCGCCAGCTTGATAAATTCACGGTCCTTGTAACCGTTGCAGACGATGGTGCCGCCCTTCGGCGCGAGCGCCAGCACCGCCATCAGCTCCGGCTTGGAGCCGGCTTCCAGGCCGATGGAGACGTTCTGCGTGGCGATGATGTTCTCCACCACCGCTTCCTGCTGGTTGACCTTGATCGGGTACAGCGCGGTATAGGGGCTCTGGTACTCGAGACGGGCGATATTGGCATCGAAGGCCCCGGTCAGCTGGCGCACGCGGTCCTGCAGGATGTCCGGAAAGCGCACCAGCAATGGCAGGCTGAGACCACTGGAGCGCAGTTCATCAACCTGTTTGAACAGGTCGATGGGCGTGCTCTCGGGCCCGTTCGGACGCACCTCGACGCGGCCCTGGTCATTGATCGCGAAATAACCCGCGCCCCAATGGCGAATGCCATAGACGCTGCGACTGTCCGCTACCGTCCATTGGCTGCCGTCATCTTTGCGTGTGCGTCGTGCAGACATCGAAGTCTCCCTTGCTGGCGATAGTGGCCCCGGATCGACCGGGGCCTGTGCAGATTAAAGTCTGGAAATGACGATTACCCGGCGATGGACTGGCCATGTGCTGGGGAAGTTTAGAAAACCTGGGGTCAGCCGCCGGATTTTTTGGCTTTAAAGCCACGCTTGATCAGCTCGGCGATCAGCAGTTCGACGTGATCGCCCTGAATTTCGATCACCCCGTCCTTGAGCGAGCCGCCGCAGCCGCAGCGCTTCTTCAGCGCGCTGGTCAGCTCCTGGAGCGCCTCGATGGCCAGGGGCACACCGCTGATGGTGGTCACCGTCTTGCCGCCGCGGCCTTTGCTTTCGCGGCGCACGCGGGCGATGCCGTCCCCTTCGGGGATCAGGGTCTGTTTGCAGATGCAGGCGTCCACCGGTTGACTGCAGTCCGGGCAATGCCGGCCGCTGTCGGTGGAATACACCAGGCCGCCGAGGGCGGCAAATGCGGAAGCTTTCTTGACCACCGGTTGGTCCTCGAAGGGGTCAGGATAGCGACTGATCGACTGAGTGTTCAGAGTCGACCGCGAAGCCCCACTCAGGCAGGGGCAGCGCACCCAGGCGATACACGGCCAGGGCTTGAAGGCCGCGCAGTGTAACGGCAAAAACCCGCGCTGCTAAGTGTAAAAATGCGCCATTAATCGGTGGATTGGCGACGCCGTTGTGGATGATTTACAGCTGCGCTCAAAATCTCGGACAAAGCACAACGTAGGATGGGCCGCAGGCGTAACCCATCAACTCAAGGATGCGGGAAAGGCCAAAACCGCATGGGTATCGCTACGCTCAACCCATCCTACGCCCGGGCCGCCAGATAACGCTGCAAGGCGGCCAACGAGTCGGGGCAATAGGGCAGGTGCCGGGTCTCGGCCAGGGCTTCGTCGATGGAGATAAAGCGCGCCTCCAGCACCTCCTCCGGCTGCAGTGCCAGGGGCGCATCGGACACCGCCGAATAGGCCATGCACCACAGGCGGCTTTCCGGGGCGTCGTAGAAAAAGTGCGCGTGTTCGACCAGCGGCGCACCCTCGATACCCAGTTCCTCGGCCAGCTCGCGGGCGGCCGATTCGGCATAGCTTTCGCCTTCGAGCACCATGCCGCCGGCCGCCACATCCCAGTAACCGGGATACAGCGCCTTGCTCAGGGTGCGCCGGTGCACGCACAACTGGCCGGCACCGTTGAACAGCAGGATATAGCTGCCCCGCCCGATCAGCCGGCGCTCGCGCAACTCGGCGCGCAGCACGCCGCCCAGGGGTCGGTCCTGCTCGTCGACCCAGGCGATCAGCTCGGCGTCGGAGGCGGCGCGGTGCGCCACCTCGGCTTCGGACCAGGCCATGGCTCAGCCCTGCGACAGCAGCTGACGCAGGTCGATCAGCCCGGCATTGGCCCGCGAAATGTAGTTGGCCATTACCAGCGAGTGGTTGGCCAGCAGGCCGTAACCGCTGCCGTTGAGGATCATCGGACTCCACAGGGTTTCCTGGGCGGCCTCCAGCTCGCGGATGATCTGGCGCACGCTGACGGTGGCGTTCTTCTTCGCCAGCACATCGGCAAAGTCGACTTCGATGGCGCGCAGCAGGTGCGCCAGCGCCCAGGCCTGACCGCGGGCTTCGTAGAACACGTTGTCGATCTGCAGCCACGGCGTCTCGTAATTGACCCCCGCGACAAAATCGGCTGGTGCGTCATCACCCAGCAGGCTCGGGTCGACCACCGCCGTGTTCAGGCGTACCTGGCCGACGCTGGCCGACAGCCGTTGCGACAGCGAGCCCAGGCGCGTGGCGGCATCGCCCAGCCAGTTGTTGAGGTTGTCGGCGCGGGTATAGAACTGCGCATTGGACTGGCCCGGATCGGCCAGACGCGCCAGGTAGCGATCCAGGGACTTGATGCCTTCGGCATACTCGGCCTCGGAGGCCGGCAGCGCCCAGCTCTTGTTGTCGAAGTGGAAGCGCGGCTCGGCCTTGGCCAGGTCCGGGTCTTCGGTGGACTGCGACTGCGAACGGGTGAAGTCCTTGCGTAGCGCGCGGGACATGTCGCGCACCTGCACCAGCACGCCAAACTCCCAGCTGGGCATATTGTCCAGCCACAGGCCCGGCGGGGCGAGGTCGTTGGACAGATAGCCGCCCGGCTTGTCGAGCAGGGTGCTGGCCACCTGCTTGAGGGTTTCGGCCGTGGTGTAGCCATTGACCAGCTTGTGCCCGCGGGCCTGGGAGGCGGCTTCAGCACGCTGCTGCACCGAGAACTGCGCCGGCTCCTGGCTCCAGTACCAGCCCACGATCACGGCCAGCAGCAGGTAGCCCCCCAGCAGAGCGCCGATCACCCGGACGGCCCAGCCGCCGGCGAAATAGCTGCGTACGTTATCGACGGAATCCGCAGCACCATTGCGTGCGCCGGCAGTTCGGTTCTTCCAATCCAACATGGCCTTGTCCTTTGTTTGCTCAACTCGGTGATTCGACCGCAAGCCCTGGGCAGGGTTGCGAACAGACCCTAGGGTCTATTGCCGCGCCATCACAAGCGCGCGGAAGCGGCAACAGACCCTAGCACTATAAGTGAAGCGCGACGCGCTGCGCAGCGTCGCGCGGCAAACTTACTGCCGGTTGCCGTTGTCACAGAGTGTGACGCCCTAGACAGAAGGCCGCCGTCAATAGATCGACGGCACCCGCAGAGGCGATTGCCAGTGGTAGCATTGCTGGCAATGCGCCACCACTTGCGGCCGCCAGGCCGCCCAAGCAGACCAAAGGCCATGACCGAGCACGAAGACCCCAGCAGCGACCGCCTCAAACAGCACTTCGCCCAGCGCGTGATCAACCAGGCACGCCAGCTGCTCGAGGTCTGGCAACGCCTGCAGCGCAGCGAGTGGAATGACAGCGGCATGCGCGAACTGGTCCAGGCCAACCAGCTGCTGCAGCGCTACGCCGAACGCTTCGAGCAGGCCGAACATGGTCAGCTGGCCGGGGAAATCGGTCATTGCCTGGAGCAGGTCGCGAGCAACCGTAGCCGCCTCAACAGCGAGCTGATCAGCCAGCTCAACCTGCTGATGCAGCGCCTGTCGCGCACCGGCCTGCGCCATGGCGACCGCTTCGAACAGACCGTCCTGCCGCCCCTGCGCAAGCCGGTCTACCTGGCCCTGCAGCATCTCGACCAGGCCGAGCAGCTGGCCCAGCGCCTGGAGTTCTTCGGCATGACCGCGCTGCCCTTCGACAGCGCCAATGCCTTTCGCGATGCGGTGCTGGAGCGCCACCCGGCCGCCATCCTGATGGACGTCGACTTCTCCGGCCCGGGCTGCGGCCTGCAACTGGCCCAGGCGGTGCAGGAAGGCCTGGAGCACAAGCTCCCCCTGCTGTTTTTCAGCCGCCAGGATACCGACACACCCACCCGCCTGGCCGCGGTACGGGCCGGCGGCCAGGAGTTCTTCACTGGCAACCTGGATGCCTCGAACCTGTTCGAGCGGATCGAAGTGCTCACCCATGTGGCCCAGTACGAGCCCTACAAGGCGCTGATCATCGACGACTCGCGGGCCCAGGCCACCCACACCGAACGGGTGCTCAACAGTGCCGGCATCATCACCCGCACCCTGATCGAACCGATTGCCGCCATGGGCCAGCTGGCCGAGTTCCAGCCGGACCTGATCATCCTCGACATGTATATGCCCGAGTGCAACGGCCCGGAACTGGCCAAGGTGATCCGTCACAATGACCGCTATGTCAGCGTGCCGATCATCTACCTGTCCGCCGAAGACGATCTGGACAAGCAACTCGACGCCATGAGCGAAGGCGGCGACGACTTCCTCACCAAGCCGATCAAGCCGCGCCACCTGATCGCCACGGTGCGCAACCGCGCCGCCCGCGCGCGCAACCTCAAGGCGCGCATGGTGCGCGACAGCCTGACCGGCCTGTTCAACCACACCCACACCCTGCAACTGCTCGAGGATGCGCGCTTTCGTGCCGAGCGCGACAGCCAGCCGCTGAGCTTTGCGATGATCGATATCGATTTCTTCAAGAAGGTCAACGACACCTACGGCCACCCCATGGGCGATCGGGTGATCAAGAGCCTGGCGCTGTTTCTCAAGCAGCGCCTGCGCAAGAGCGACCATATCGGCCGCTACGGCGGTGAAGAGTTCGCCGTAGTGATGCCCGACACCGACGCCCAGTCGGCCAAGCGGGTGCTCGACGAGATCCGCCAGCGCTTCGCCGAAATCCAGTACTCGGCGCAGCCCCACGAACTGTCCTGCACCTTCAGTTGCGGGATCGCCCAACTCGCCCCCGAACTGGACGGCAAACTGCTCTCGCAGCAGGCCGACCAGGCGCTCTATGTGGCCAAGCATGGCGGGCGTAACCGGGTGGAGATTTATCAAGGCGACTAAAGTGACGGCGAAAAGCTGTGACGCAGCCCACGCAGTCATACTCCGGTCATAAAAAAGCAATAAATTCCGAGGCTTAGCCGGCCACCCCGAAACCTCGGAGGTGGCCCGTACCGTTCTCCATCGGTCGAGCCCCATGCGTCTTAAATCCCTTACCAACCTCAATACCCTGCTGCTGGTCGCGGTCTGCGTGGCCCTGGCGGCGACGCTCTGGTGGTCGCAGCGCGCCCTGCAGCGCCCCTACCAGCTGATGGAGCGCTACCTGAGCCTGTCGCAGCAGTTTCAGGACGAGAGCGCGCAGAACATCGCCGCCTACCTGGAAAGCGGCGACGCCCTGCGCCATAGCGCCGCCCTGCAATCCTTGGCCGCCCTGGAGCTGGCGCTCACCGAGCTGCCGGCACAGCTGGCGGAAAACCTGCGCCCCAGTCTGAGCGAACTGCAGCGCTTCAGCGCCGACCAGCTGCTGGCCGCCGGCAAACTGTCCGGCGACCCCCAGGGGCTGCTGCTGCAGGCCGAACGGGAAATGGACGCGGCACTGGAACAACTGGCGAGCTACGCCGACAACGGCGAACCCGCCAGCGCCGCCGACTATCGCCGCCCGCTATTCAATGCCGCCCGCCACCTGACGCGCCTGGGCCATGCTCGGGGCAAGCTGGTCAGCAGTGGCCGCGGCGAACTGGTCAGCGAGGTCGAACGCGAACTGGCCGCCCTGCAAAAGCAGGCCCGGCGACTGGATGCCCTGCCGCTGCTCGGCGTGGTCGAGGCCGAGCAGTCCCCCGGCAACGCCTTTGCCGACCTGCTGGGACTGGACACGGTCAACGAAAACAACCAGGCCGCAGACCGCGGCATCGCCCTCAAGCGCGACCTGGCCAACCTGATCAACCGCTATCCGGCCGAATTGCAGCGCACCCGCGAGCTGATCGAGCAACGCGGCGTACTGGCCAGCAGCACCCGCGCCCAGGTCGATCGGGTGCAGCAGGCCCTGGCCGCCCTGAAACCCCTGGTGCGCGCCGAGCACGGGCGTATCCAGGGCGAAGTGCAGCTGATTCTGGGCCTGATGATCGGCCTGATCCTGCTGATCGCTCTGCTGATCGACCGCATCCAGCGCCGCCTGACGCAGATCCTCACCCGCCTGGTGCCCTCCCTCTCCGCCTGGGCCCAGGGCGACTTCGCCACGGATATCCGTCTGGGTTCACAGATCCGCGAGCTGGCGGATATCGAGGCCTCGCTCAATCGCCTGCGCGCCTACCTGGTCGATCTGGTCGGCACCATCCGCCAGCACGCCGAACAGGTGGTGGGTTCCAGTCGCACCCTGGCCGAGCTCAGCGGCGGCCTGCATGGCGGGGCCGAGCGCCAGGCCGGCGATACCGCGCAGATCCACGACGCCCTCGGCGAGCTGCAGGCGACCATCCAGCAGGTGGCCGGCGACGCCAGCCAGGCCGCCGATGCCAGCCGCGACGCCGACCGCGCCCTGGGCCAGGGACAACAGGTGATCGGCCAGAGCCTCGATGGCCTGCACGCGCTGGTCGGCGAGGTGCAGGGCAACGCCCAGGCCATCGAGCGCCTGGCCGAGGAAACCGCCACCATCGACAAGGTGCTGACGGTGATTCGCGGCATCGCCGAGCAGACCAACCTGCTCGCCCTGAATGCCGCCATCGAGGCCGCGCGGGCCGGCGAGCTGGGCCGCGGCTTTGCCGTGGTGGCCGACGAGGTGCGCTCGCTGGCGCAACGCACCAGCGGCGCGACAGCCGAGATCCAGGCGCTGATCGGCCGCCTGCAGCAGGCCGCTCTGCAGTCGGTACAGGCCATGCGCGCCCAGGTCGAGCATGCCGAACAGACCGCCAGCCAGGCCGAAGCGGCCGATGGCGCGCTGGACGAGATAGTCGCGGCGATCCGCACCATCGCCAGCATGGCCGAGCGCATCGCCGACGCCACCGCCCAGCAGAGCGGTGCGGTCAGCGAGATCCGCGGCCACAGCGAGCGCATCCACAAGCTGGGCGGCGACAACCTGTTGCGCATCGGCGAGGGGCGCAACCAGGGCGAGCAGCTGCTGCACCTGGGCGGCCAGTTGCATACCGCGGTGCAGGCTTTTCGCGTTTGACGGCCACCAGCGCGGCAATCTGCCGCGCCCCTTTTAGCGTGCCGACAAGACCGCTTACAGCCTGGGCCGTGCCCTCGGCACGCCGGCTCCGTTATGATGCGCGAACGCCCGCATCACGAGCCCGCCATGCACCGTTTACTCAGCCTGTTCCTGCTTCTGTTGGTCCTGCCCGCCAGCGCCGGCCTGTTCGACCAGCGCCCCGTACCTGCGCAACTGGGCGCGGCATTGAACAACAGCGCGGATTTCCTGCCGGTCAGCGAGGCCTTCAAGCTGAACCTGATCGACAGCTCCAGTGCGTCGGTCAAACTGCGTTTCGTCGCCGCCGAGGGCTACTACCTCTACCGTCATCGGTTCAGCTTCAGTGCCGAACCGACGAGCGTGCGCCTGGGCGAGGTCGTTCTACCGGCCGGCCAGGCCAAGACCGACGAGTACTTCGGCGATGTCGAGGTGTACTACGAGGTGCTGGATATCGAGGTGCAGGTCGACAACCCAGACAATCTGCCGTTCAACCTCAGCGTCAACTACCAGGGCTGCGCCGACAAGGGCCTGTGTTATCCGCCGGAAACCACGGTGCTGGCCATTGGCGGCGGCGCAGCGTCCGCCGGCACCAGCAGCCCGGATGCCGCGACGCCCTGGCGCTGGACCGACCTGGCGCTGTTCTTCCTCGGCGGCCTAGCCCTGACGTTCACCCCCTGCGTGCTGCCGATGCTGCCGATCCTCACCGGTGTGGTGCTGCGCGGCCAGCCGGGCGGCGTGCGCAGCCTGGTGTTGTCGCTGGCCTACGTGCTGCCGATGGCCCTGAGCTTTGCCATCCTCGGCGCACTGATGGGCCTGTTCGGAGCCGAACTCAATCTGCAGGCGCGGCTGCAGTCGCCCTGGGTGCTGGTGCCGTTCGCCATCTTCTTCGCCCTGTTCGGCGCGGCCAGCCTGGGCTTTATCGAACTGCGCCTGCCGGCGGCCCTCGACGGCCGCCTGCAGCGCCTGAGCCAGCGCCTGCATGGCGGCACCGTTGTCAGCGCGGCCGCCCTCGGCGTGCTCTCCAGCGTGCTGGTGTCACCCTGCGTATCCGCCCCGCTGGCCGGTGCCCTGCTGTATATCAGCGCCAGCGGCGACGCCTTGGGCGGCGGCCTGAAACTGCTGGCCCTGGGCCTGGGCATGGGTGCGCCGCTGGTACTGTTCGCCGTCGGCGGCGGCGCGCTGCTGCCGAAATCCGGGCCCTGGATGCTCACCGTGCGCAACCTGTTCGGTGCCCTGCTGCTGGCCGTGGCCATCTGGCTGCTCGAGCGGGTGGTGCCGGGGCCGGTCAGCCTGGCTCTGTGGGGTCTGCTGGCGGCCGGCGTGGCCCTGTGGCTCGGCGCGCTGGAGCTGACCCCCAAGACCCATCACCAGAAGCTCGCCCAACTGCTCGGCCTGCCGCTGCTGATCTACGCCCTGGCCGCCTGGACCGGGGCCCTGCAAGGTCAGGACGACCCGCTGCGCCCCCTGGGCCGCGACGCCGCGCCCAGCCTGCAGGCCAGCCCACAACAAGCCGGCAGCTGGCAGACCATCAGCACCCCGGCGCAACTGGAGGCGGCCCTCAGCGCCGCGCAGAACGCCGGCCGGCCACTGCTGCTCGACTGGTACGCCGACTGGTGCATCAGCTGCAAGGTGATCGAGCGCGAAGTGCTCAGCGCCCCGCAGGTCGGCAGCCAGTTGGGCGACTACCAACTGCTGCGCTTCGACATCACCGAAAGCAACGCCGCGCAACGCGCCCTGCTCGACCGCTACCAGCTGTTCGGGCCACCGGCGATCCTGCTGTTCGACGCCAAGGGCAACGAATGGCGGGATTTGCGTGTCGTCGGCGAGATCGATGCCAGCGCTTTTGCCGCCCGCCTGAGCCAGGCGCGCGAACGCTTTTAAGCAAGTCAGTCACATTAATGGCGCAAACTACGGTCATCGTGCAGGCTATTGCTGAGAACTGGACAGTCGCAAGGCGACTCCGGCATAGTCCTGCGAGTGTAAAAACAAGGACACAGGATCATGGCTACCCTCTTGGTGCTGCACGGCCCCAACCTAAATCTGCTCGGCACCCGTGAACCGGGCACCTACGGCTCCACCACCCTGGAGCAGATCAACCTGGACCTGGAGCGTCGCGCCCGCGAAGCCGGCCATCATCTGCTCTATTTGCAGAGCAATGCCGAGTACGAACTGATCGAGCGCATTCACGCCGCACAGGGCGAAGGTGTCGACTTTATTCTGATCAATCCCGCCGCTTTTACCCACACAAGCGTCGCATTACGTGACGCATTGCTGGCGGTGAGCATCCCATTCATCGAAGTGCACCTGTCCAACGTGCACAAACGCGAAGCTTTCCGCCATCACTCCTACTTTTCCGATGTAGCTGTAGGGGTGATCTGCGGCCTTGGCGCCAGCGGTTATCGACTGGCCCTGGAGGCTGCACTCGAACAACTTGAACTTAAGCGCCCCTGACCTCACCGGGAGTTGAAAAACTATGGATATTCGTAAAGTCAAAAAACTGATCGAGCTGCTGGAAGAGTCCGGCATCGACGAGCTGGAGATTCGCGAAGGCGAAGAGTCCGTACGCATCAGCCGTCACAGCAAGCAGCCGGCCTTTATGCAACAACCCATGTACGCCCCGGCTCCGGCACCAGCACCAGCTGCCGCCGCACCCGCCCCGGCCGCCACTGCCGAAGCCGCTGCGCCAGCCGCGCCGAAGCTCAATGGCACCGTGGTGCGTTCGCCGATGGTTGGCACCTTCTACCGCGCCTCCGGCCCCACCTCGGGCAACTTCGTCGAAGTCGGTTCGAGCGTGAAGAAAGGCGACATCCTCTGCATCGTCGAGGCGATGAAGATGATGAACCACATCGAGGCAGAAACCAGCGGCACCATCGAATCCATCCTGGGCGAGAACGGCCAGCCGGTGGAATACGATCAGCCCCTGTTCACCATCGTTTGAACCGCGGAGAGCCTGCGATGTTGGAAAAAGTTCTGATCGCCAACCGCGGCGAGATCGCCCTGCGCGTCTTGCGCGCCTGTAAAGAGCTGGGCATCAAGACCGTCGCGGTACATTCCACCGCCGACAGCGAACTGATGCACCTGGGCCTGGCCGACGAGTCGGTATGCATCGGCCCGGCGTCCGGTGCCCTGTCCTACCTGAATATTCCGGCGATTATCAGCGCCGCCGAAGTCACCGGTGCCACCGCCATCCACCCCGGCTACGGCTTCCTCGCGGAAAATGCCGATTTCGCCGAACAGGTGGAGAACTCCGGCTTCGCCTTTGTCGGGCCGAAAGCCGACACCATTCGCCTGATGGGCGACAAGGTCTCGGCCAAGGACGCCATGAAGCGCGCCGGCGTGCCGGTAGTTCCCGGCTCCGACGGCCCGCTGCCGGAAGACGAAGAAGTCGCCCTGGCGATTGCCCGTGACGTCGGCTACCCGGTGATCATCAAGGCCGCCGGCGGCGGCGGTGGTCGCGGCATGCGCGTGGTGTACAAGGAAGAAGACCTGATCAAATCGGCCAAGCTGACTCGCAGCGAAGCCGGTTCGGTGTTCGGCAACCCGATGGTCTACCTGGAGAAGTTCCTCGGCAATCCACGTCACGTGGAAGTCCAGGTGCTGTCCGACGGACAGGGTAACGCCATCCATCTGGGCGACCGCGACTGCTCGCTGCAGCGCCGCCACCAGAAGGTCCTGGAAGAAGCGCCGGCACCGTACATCAACGAACAGTCGCGCGCCGAAGTGCTCAAGCGCTGCGTCGACGCCTGTATCGAGATCGGTTACCGCGGTGCCGGCACCTTCGAGTTCCTCTACGAAGACGGCCACTTCTACTTTATCGAGATGAACACCCGCGTCCAGGTCGAGCACCCGGTGTCGGAAATGGTCACCGGTATCGACATCGTCAAGGAGATGCTCAGCATCGCCGCCGGCAACAAGCTGTCGTTTACCCAGGACGACGTGGTGATCCGCGGCCATTCCCTGGAATGCCGGATCAACGCCGAAGACCCGGACAACTTCATGCCCTGCCCCGGCAAGGTCAAGCACTTCCACGCCCCGGGCGGCAACGGCGTACGGATGGATTCACACCTGTACAGCGGCTACACCGTGCCTCCGCACTACGACTCGCTGATCGGCAAGATCATCACCTACGGCGCGACCCGCGACGAGGCCCTGGCCCGTATGCGCAACGCCCTGGATGAAATCGTCGTCGACGGCATCAAGACCAACGTGCCCCTGCACCGCGACCTGGTCCGCGACAAGGGCTTCTGTAAGGGCGGGGTGAATATCCACTACCTGGAAAAGAAACTCGGTATGGATAAGCACTAAGCTTCGGCATAGCGCGATCAGAGCCTGTTTAGGATCTCGCGAGCTAGAGTCATGCAAGGCAAAAACAGGCGAGAAAGCGGAGTTTACTGGTGTAAATGAGCATTCCGAGCCTGTTTTTAACGCAGCAGGGCCGACGCGCAGCAGATCATAAATAGGCTCTAGACAAGGGCTGCCATTCGGCAGCCCTTGTCGTTTCTGCGCGGCGCGGCGGTGGCAGCCGCCCCACCGCTTCAAGTAAGCTGCGCGCCAATTTGCACCATCACGCCACAGTGCTCACGAGGTTTGCCATGCCCTGGTTACAAGTCCGTCTCGCCATCACCCCGGAGCAGGCCGAAACCTACGAAGACGCCCTGCTGGAAGTGGGCGCCGTGTCGGTAACCTTTATGGACGCCGAAGATCAGCCAATTTTCGAGCCGGACCTGGGCACCACCCCGCTGTGGTCGCACACCCACCTGCTCGCCCTGTTCGAGGCCGACACCCCGGCCGAGGCGGTATTCGCTCATCTGCAACTGCTGACCGGTGCCGAATTGCCCGAGCACCAGGCCGAAGTGATCGCCGATCAGGACTGGGAACGCAGCTGGATGGACGGTTTCCAGCCGATGCGCTTCGGCCAGCGCCTGTGGATAGTGCCGAGCTGGCATGCCGCACCCGAGCCCGACGCGGTCAACCTGCTGCTCGACCCGGGCCTGGCCTTCGGCACCGGCACCCACCCCACCACCGCCCTGTGCCTGGAATGGCTGGACGGCCAGAACCTGCAGGATTGCAGCGTGATCGACTTCGGCTGCGGCTCGGGCATCCTGGCGATTGCCGCCTTGCTGCTTGGCGCGCCGCAGGCGGTGGGTACCGATATCGACATTCAGGCCATCGAAGCCTCGCGCGACAACGCCGGGCGCAACGGCATCGACCCGGCGCGTTTCCCGCTCTATCTGCCGGCCGACATGCCGCAACAGCCGGCCGACGTGGTGGTCGCCAATATCCTCGCCGGCCCGCTGGTGGCGCTGGCCCCGCAGATCACCTGCCTGGTCAAGCCCGGCGGCCGCCTGGCGCTGTCGGGCATCCTCGCCGAACAAGCCGACGAGGTGCGCGCCGCCTATGCCGACGCCTTTGCCCTTGACCCCACCGCCGACAAAGACGGCTGGGTACGCATCAGCGGCGTACGCCGCTGACCGCGCGCCCGACTGCTGCTCGCCGGGCACTTGGGTTAGACTAATCCTCCTGTTTAGCCGGATCGCCGCATGACCCAGAGTTTCGTCACCCAGTGCCCCCATTGCCGCACCAGCTTTCGCGTCAATCTCGCGCAGCTGGGAGCCGCCCATGGTGCCGTGCGCTGCGGGGCCTGCCTGCATGTGTTCAATGCGGCGCAACAACTGCGCGAACAGGGCGCGCAACTGTCGGCCGCCGCGCCGGACAAACCCGCGCCAGCGCCCACAGCGCCGCCAGCGTCGCCCCCTGCGAGCAGTGCCGCGCCGAGCGACAAAGCCGACGAGACCCTGTGGATTCACGACGACCTGGATCTCGACAGCCTCGATCTGGATGAGGAACTGGCCAAGCTGGAGGAACAGGAACAACAACTGTCCAGGCAGTTCCTGGCCATCGACCAGGCTCCCAGCCGCAGCGAGAGCTTCCCGGCGGCCGAGCCGGAAGAGGCCGATGCGCATGACGAACGCTGGGCCGAAGCGCTACTGCACGAGGACGCGGGCCAATCCGCGCCCGCTGCGCCAGCCTCCCGTGCAGCGCCGACACCTCCCGCTCAGAAACCGGCCGCCGCCCCAGCGGATACGCCTGAGGGCGAGCCGCTCGCCGCGGCAGAGGATGACGCCGAACCCGTGGAACAGCACTTCGGCTTGCGCGCCGAACGCGAACCACTGCCGGAACAAGACGATGACGAGGACGCGGTCGACAGCGCGCCCGCTGCGCCGCGCAAGGCCACACCCAGCCTGACGGCACGCAGCGAACCCGAATTGCGCGATAGCTACCAGTTCGACCTCGACGAAGATCCCCTGCAACTGGACTGGCAGCCGGCGAAAAAGCCCTGGGGCCGCTGGCTCGGCTGGGGCCTGCTGAACCTGCTCGCGGCCAGCGCCCTGGCCACCCAGTACGTGAACTACCACTTCAACGAACTGGCCCGCCAGGACCAGTACCGCCCCTGGTTCGAACAACTCTGCCCGCTGCTCGGCTGCCAGCTGCCGTCCAAGGTCGATATCACCCAGGTCAAGAGCAGCAACCTGGTGGTGCGCAGCCACCCCGAATTCAGCGGCGCGCTGGTGGTGGACGCCATCCTCTACAACCGCGCACCCTTCTCCCAGCCCTTCCCGCTGCTGGAGATGCGCTTCGCCGATATCAACGGCCAGCTCCTCGCCAGTCGCCGCTTCAAGCCCAGCGAATACCTGGCAGGCGAACTCGCCGGCAAGGCCGAGATGCCGCCGCAAACCCCCATCCATATTGCCCTGGACATCCTCGACCCGGGCACCCAGGCCGTGAACTACAGCCTGAGCTTCCACTCGCCGGAATAAGGCGCACCTGGCGAATTGGCTGGAAATCCCCCCGCAACCAAACCCTTCGCGATAAGCCGAGAGCTGTTCAGAATTTGTTCAAAACAGCCTTTCTCCGGTCATCCAGAGCGGGTATCATGCCCACCCTTTTTCGCACTCTCCTATCGGCCTCAACAGCAGATCTCTTCGCAGGTCTATTGAGCAGGGAAGCCCTATGTCGGCGCTACGCATCGGCCCCTATACATTGCCCAACCAGCTGATCCTCGCCCCCATGGCGGGCGTCACCGACCAGCCGTTCCGCCAGCTGTGCCGGCGGCTGGGTGCAGGCATGGTGGTGTCGGAGATGGTCACCAGCGATATGCGCCTGTGGAATACCCGCAAGTCGAGCCTGCGCATGGTCCACGAAGGCGATCCCGAACCACGCTCGGTGCAGATCGCCGGCGGCGACGCGCAGATGCTCGCCGAGGCAGCCAGGCGCAATGTCGAACTGGGCGCGCAGATCATCGACATCAATATGGGCTGCCCGGCCAAGAAGGTCTGCAACAAGGCCGCCGGCTCCGCCCTGCTGAAAGACCAGGCCTTGGTTCGCGAGATCCTCCAGGCGGTGGTCGCCGCCGTGGACGTGCCGGTGACCCTGAAGATCCGCACCGGCTGGGACCGGCAGAACAAGAACGGCGTCGAGGTGGCGAAGATCGCCGAAGACGCCGGCATAGTCGCCCTGGCCGTACACGGCCGGACCCGCGCCGACCTGTATACCGGCGAGGCCGAGTACGACACCATCGCCGCGATCAAGCAGGCGCTGTCGATACCGGTGCTGGCCAATGGCGATATCGACTCGCCACAGAAGGCCAAGGCCGTCTTGGCCGCCACCGGCGTCGACGGCCTGCTGATCGGCCGTGCCGCCCAAGGCCGGCCATGGATATTCCGTGAGATCGAACACTACCTGCGTACCGGTGAACAGCTCCCGGCACCCGGCCTGTTCGAAGTGGAACGTATTCTGCTTGAGCACCTGACGGCACTGCACGCCTTCTACGGCGATGTAATGGGCGTACGTATCGCCCGCAAGCATGTCAGTTGGTATCTCGCAACCCTGCCGGGCGCCAGGGAGTTCCGCGCCCACTTCAATCGTCTGGACAGTACGGACGCGCAATGCGCCAACGTTCGCGAGTTTTTCGGCGAACGGCATAACAATGGAGAAGGGGTGGCCGCATGACGATGTTGAGCGAGACTTTAGAGAGTGGAATGGCTCCTGTGAGTGACAACAGCAGTTTGAAACAGCACCTCAACACGCCGAGCGAAGAAGGGCAAACCCTGCGCGGCAGCGTCGAGAAAGCCCTGCACAATTATTTCGCCCACCTCGAAGGCGCGGACGTCACCGACGTCTACAACCTGGTGCTCACCGAGGTCGAGGCCCCCTTGCTGGAAACCGTGATGAACTACGTCAAGGGCAACCAGACCAAGGCCTCCGAACTACTCGGCCTGAATCGCGGCACCCTGCGCAAGAAGCTCAAGCAGTACGACCTGCTCTGACCCCGAACTCCCGAAAAGGGCGGCCCACAACAGCCGCCTTTTTTGCTGATACTTCCGCCCTGATGGACTCTGAAATGACCGACCAGACCACCCGCCTCCCCGTTCGCCGTGCCTTGATCAGTGTTTCCGACAAGACCGGCATCCTCGAATTCGCTCGCGAGCTGTCCGCCCTTGGCGTGGAAATCCTCTCCACCGGCGGCACCTACAAGCTGCTCAAGGACAACGGCGTAGCCGCAGTGGAAGTCGCCGACTACACCGGCTTCCCGGAAATGATGGACGGCCGGGTCAAAACCCTGCACCCGAAGATCCACGGCGGCATCCTCGGCCGTCGCGCCCTCGACGGCGCGGTAATGGAACAGCACGGCATCAAGCCGATCGACCTGGTCGCGGTCAACCTCTACCCCTTCGCCGCCACCGTGGCCAAGCCCGGCTGTGACCTGGCCGACGCCATCGAGAACATCGATATCGGCGGGCCGACCATGGTGCGCAGCGCCGCGAAGAACCATAAAGACGTGGCCATCGTGGTCAACGCGGACGACTACGCCGGCATCCTCGAGTCGCTGAAAGCCGGCGGCCTGAGCTACGCCCAGCGCTTCGACCTGGCCCTGAAAGCCTTCGAGCACACCGCGGCCTACGACGGCATGATCGCCAACTACCTGGGCACCATCGACCAGAGCCGCGACACCCTGAGTACCGAAGCGCGCGGGGCCTTCCCGCGCACCTTCAACAGCCAGTTCATCAAGGCCCAGGAAATGCGTTACGGCGAAAACCCGCACCAGAGCGCGGCGTTCTACGTCGAAGCAGACAAAGGCGAGGCCAGCGTGGCCAGCGCCATCCAGCTGCAGGGCAAGGAGCTGTCGTTCAACAACGTCGCCGACACCGACGCCGCGCTGGAATGCGTGAAGAGCTTCGTCAAGCCGGCCTGCGTGATCGTCAAACACGCCAACCCCTGCGGCGTGGCCGTGGCCACCGACGCCGAAGGCGGTATCCGTCAGGCCTACGAACTGGCCTACGCCACGGATACAGAATCTGCGTTTGGCGGCATTATCGCCTTCAACCGCGAGCTGGACGGTGCGACCGCCCAGGCCATCGTCGAGCGCCAGTTCGTCGAAGTGATCATCGCCCCGAAAATTTCCCAGGCCGCCCGCGACGTGGTCGCCGCCAAGGCCAACGTGCGCCTGCTCGAGTGCGGCGAATGGCCGGCCGAGCGCAGCGCCGGCTGGGACTTCAAGCGGGTCAACGGTGGCCTGCTGGTGCAGAGCCGCGATATCGGCATGATTGCTGCCTCCGACCTGAAGATCGTCACCCAGCGCGCGCCCAGCGAGCAGGAAATCCATGACCTGATCTTCGCCTGGAAAGTGGCCAAGTTCGTCAAATCCAACGCCATCGTCTATGCCAAGGGCCGCCAGACCATCGGTGTCGGTGCCGGCCAGATGAGCCGAGTGAACTCCGCCCGTATCGCCGCAATCAAGGCCGAGCATGCCGGCCTGCAGGTCGCCGGTTCGGTGATGGCCTCCGACGCCTTCTTCCCCTTCCGCGACGGCCTGGACAACGCCGCCGCCAACGGCATCACCGCGGTGATCCAGCCGGGTGGCTCGATGCGCGATGCGGAAGTCATCGCCGCCGCCGACGAGGCCGGTATTGCCATGGTGTTCACCGGCATGCGTCACTTTAGGCACTAAAACCGGCCGCACTCGGACAGGCATCTGCGGCGTTGTCCGGCCCTCCCCCCATGCTCATTGCCAGAAAGCAACTGCGCTGGGTGAAGCGCCGGACGCCTTGCATCTACCAGCCCGATCGCGACCTCGAAATTTGTCGGGTGGATAACGCTTCGCTTATCCACCAAACGGCCATACGCCGGCCTCCATTGGGAGAGAAACATGAACATACTGATTATCGGCAGCGGCGGTCGTGAACACGCCCTGGCCTGGAAAGTCGCGCAAGACCCGCGCGTGCAGAAGGTATTCGTCGCCCCCGGCAACGCCGGCACCGCCACTGAAGCCAAATGTGAAAACGTCGCCATCGACGTGCTGGCCATCGAGCAGCTGGCCGACTTCGCCGAGCAGAACGTGCAGCTGACCATCGTCGGCCCGGAAGCGCCGCTGGTCAAAGGCGTGGTCGACCTGTTCCGCGCACGCAAGCTGGACATCTTCGGCCCGACCGCCGCCGCCGCGCAGCTGGAAGGCTCCAAGGCCTTTACCAAGGACTTCCTCGCCCGCCACGCGATCCCCACCGCCGACTACCAGAACTTCACCGAAGTCGAGCCGGCCCTGGCCTACCTGCAAAAGGTCGGCGCGCCGATCGTGATCAAGGCCGACGGCCTGGCCGCGGGCAAGGGCGTGATAGTCGCCATGACCCTGGCCGAGGCCGAAGACGCGGTGCGCGACATGCTCGCCGGCAATGCCTTTGGCGAGGCGGGTTCGCGGGTGGTGATCGAGGAATTCCTCGATGGCGAAGAAGCCAGCTTTATCGTGATGGTCGACGGTGCCAACGTGCTGCCGATGGCCACCAGCCAGGATCACAAACGCGTCGGCGACGGCGACAGCGGCCCGAACACCGGCGGCATGGGAGCCTACTCGCCAGCCCCGGTGGTCACCGCCGCGGTGCACCAGCGGGTGATGGACGAGGTGATCTACCCCACCGTGCGCGGCATGGCCAGCGAAGGCAACGTCTACACCGGCTTCCTCTACGCCGGGTTGATGATCGACAAGGCCGGCAAGCCCAAGGTTATCGAATTCAACTGCCGCTTCGGCGACCCGGAAACCCAGCCGATCATGGTGCGCCTGGAGTCGAGCCTGGTGCTGCTGGTCGAAGCCGCCCTGGCCAAGGCGCTGGATAAGGTCGAAGCCAAGTGGGACCCGCGTCCGACCGTCGGCGTGGTCCTGGCTGCCGGCGGCTACCCGGGCGACTACGCCAAGGGCGAGGTGATCGCAGGCCTGGACGCCGCCGCACAGATCGACGGCAAGGTGTTCCATGCCGGTACCGCTCTGCAGGATGGCCAGGTGGTCACCGCCGGTGGTCGCGTACTCTGCGCCACCGCCATCGGTGCCAGTGTCGCCGACGCCCAGCAGCAGGCCTATCGCCTGGCACAGCAGATCAGCTGGAATGGCTGTTTTTATCGGCATGACATAGGTTACCGTGCCATTGCCCGCGAACGCGGCGAAGGCTGAAGACCGAATCAGCGCTAAAGCCCTGCAAAGGTGGCCAAATGGCCACCTTTGTCATATTTCGTCACGGTACAGCTTGGCTATAATCCGACCACTTACTTTCGAAGGGAATTCACCGTGCGCCGGCTGAGGAATGCCACATACCTGTTGCTCGGCAGCTTGCTGCTGATGGCGCTCGCGGTAGCCCCCGCCCAGGCGGAGCCACAGGCTGTCTGGGCGCAACTGGCCGACCCCGGTGCCGAACTGCAACTGGATGACGTGCGCACGCCCCGGCAGATGGCGCGCTTCGCCCGCACCGACCTGGCCGCGCTGTACACCCCCGGCAACAATGCCGCGCTGTGGCTGCACCACCGCCTGCCGGCCAGCGCCGAGGCCCGGATACTCAGGGTCTTCGCCCCCTACCTGGCCTACCTCGACCTCTATGTACTGCACGGCGACCAACTGATCGCCCAGACCCATACCGGCAGCCACCTGCCCTTCTCCAGCCGCCCGCTGGCCAGTCGCGACTTCCTCCTGCCCCTGCCCCAGTTCGATGCTCCCGTGGACATCTACCTGCGCCTGGCTTCCGAGCACGCCCTGCGCCCGACCATCGGCCTGCACAGCGTGCAGAGCATGGCTGCCGACGACAGCCGCGGCATACTCTTCGGCCTGCTGCTCGGCGGCATGGCCATGCTGGTGCTCTACAACCTCGTGCGCTTCGCCTATACCCGGGCCCCCAGCGGCCTGTGGCTGGCCGCGACCCAGGCCTGCGTGCTGCTGAGCGCCGTCAGCCTGCTGGGCATCAGCACGCCCTGGCTCGGCGAGCTGCAGAGCCTGCAGCCGCAGATCGCCAACCTGTCGATGCTCGCGGCCATGCTCTGCGCGCTGTCGTTCACCGCCAGTTTCTTCCGCCAGGTCTGCCCGCGCACGCCGCTGAACTACCTGCTGAGCATCGAGGTGGGGCTGATCAGCCTGCTCTGCGTGGCCCTGCTGGTGGCCACCAGCCTGCAGTTCAACCAACTGGTCTACCTGCTGACCGCGCTCTCCGGGCTGAGCATCCTGCTGGTCTCGCTGTCGCACTGGTACCACGGCTACCGCCCGGCACGCCTGTTCAGCCTGGCCGTGCTGCTGTTCTGCGTGGCCTTTATCGGCGCATTGCCGATCCTGTTCGGCTACTGGGCGGTGCAGACCGACTGGCTGGCCTACGGGCTGCTGGCCATGACCGTAGTCAGCAGCTTTATCCTGAGCATGGCCCTGAGCGAGCGACAGCGACGCATCATGCAGGACCAGTTCAGTACCAGCCGCGCCCTGGCCGCCAGTTCGGCGGAGTTGAAAGCCAAAGCCGAATTCCTCGCCAAGATCAGCCATGAAATCCGCACCCCGATGAACGGCGTACTGGGCATGACCGAGCTGCTGCTCGGCACGCCGCTCTCGGCCAAGCAGCGCGATTACGTGCAGACCATCCACAGCTCGGGCAACGAGCTGCTCACCCTGATCAACGAAATTCTCGATATCTCCAAGCTCGAATCCGGTCAGATCGAGCTGGACGACGTGCAGTTCGACCTCAATGCCCTGATCGAAGACAGCCTGGATATCTTCCGCGCCAAGGCCGAGCAGCAGAAGGTCGAACTGATCAGCTTTATGCAGCCGCAGGTACCGCGGGTGATCAGCGGCGACCCCACGCGCCTGCGCCAGACCCTGCTGAGCCTGCTGGACAACGCCTTCAAGCAGACCGACGAAGGCGAAATCCTTCTGGTCGTGGCCCTCGACACCAGCCACGACAAGCCGCGTCTGCGCATCGCCGTGCAGGACAGCGGCAAGCCACTGGATGCCAGCGAGCGCGATGCCCTGCTCAACGCCGAGCTGCACAGCAAGGACTTCCTCGCCGCGACCAAGCTCGGCGGCCGCCTGGGGCTGATCATCGCCCGCCAGCTGGTACGCCTGATGGGCGGCGAGTTCGGCATCCAGAGCGGTGGCAATCAGGGCTCGACCCTGTGGGTCAGCCTGCCGCTGGACAGCACCCGCCTGGAGCAGCCACCCGCCGACCTCGACGCCTCGCTGCAGGGTGCACGGCTGCTGGTGGTCGACGACAACGACACCTGCCGCAAGGTCCTGGTGCAGCAGTGCAGCGCCTGGGGCCTGCAGGTCAGCGCCGTGCCTTCGGGCAAGGAGGCCATGGCCCTGCTGCGTACCAAGGCGCACCTGCATGAGTATTTCGATGCCGTGCTGCTCGATCAGGACATGCCCGGCATGAGCGGCATGCAGCTGGCCGCGCGGATCAAGGAAGACCCCAACCTCAACCACGACATCCTGGTGATCATGCTCACCGGCATCAGCAATGCGCCGAGCAAGATCATCGCGCGCAACGCCGGGATCAAACGCATCCTGGCCAAACCGGTGGCCGGCTACACCCTGCGCACCACCTTGGCCGACGAACTGGCCCAGCGCGGCAAGGGCGACTCGCCACTGTTCACCCCGACCGCGGTCAGCGCCCCACTGAATGTCCCCAGCGACTTCCGCATCCTGGTGGCCGAGGACAACAGCATCTCCACCAAGGTGATCCGTGGCATGCTCGGCAAGCTCAACCTGCAGCCCGACACCGCCAGCAACGGCGAGGAAGCCCTCAGCGCGATGAAAGCCCAGCAGTACGATCTGGTGCTGATGGACTGCGAAATGCCGGTGCTCGACGGCTTCTCCGCCACCGAGCAATTGCGCGCCTGGGAAGCCGCCGAGCACCGCAACCGCACTCCGGTGGTGGCCCTGACCGCGCACATCCTCAACGAACACAAGGAGCGCGCGCGCCAGGTCGGGATGGACGGCCATATGTCCAAGCCGGTGGAGCTGTCGCAGCTGCGCGAGCTGATCGAACACTGGGTCGCCGAGCGGGAAATTCGCCGCCAGCGCAATGCCCTGCTGTCATAAGCGGCGAACCTCGGCCCGCCCGGCACTGGCGAGGCCGGGGCGAATCCCGGATCATGCGTCAGCCCGGCGACGCTAACGCCGGCCTGCCTCTACACTCCCACCCACTCCACGAGACGAGTCTTTTCCATGGCGTCCGCGCTGTTCAGCCTGTATTTGAAACTGCTGGTGCTCTATAGCCCCTTCTTCGTGCTGTCCTGCTTTATCGGCCTGAGCCGCGGCTATACGGTCAAGGAACGCAAGCGCCTGGCCTGGAAGGTGGCGACCGGGGTGCTGATCGCCAGCGTACTGCTGTACCTGTTCGGCAAACACATCTTCACCCTGTTCGGCATCACCATCGACGCCTTCCGCATCGGTGCCGGCAGCGTGCTGTTTATCTCGGCCCTGGGCATGGCCCAGGGCAAACCGGCGGTGCAGAGCGACAACGTGCAGCAGGACGTGACCATAGTGCCGCTGACCATCCCGCTCACCGTCGGCCCCGGCACCATCGGTGCCCTGCTGCTGATGGGGGCCAGCCAGCCGCACTGGGACGACAAGCTGCTGGCGGTAGTCGGCATCTTCCTGGCCAGCCTCACGGTCGGCGTGGTGCTGTACCTGTCCAACCAGTTCGAACGCCTGCTCGGCGATCAAGGCCTGCAGATCGTCAGCCGCCTGATGGGCCTGTTTGTCTGCGCCCTGGCTGCGCAGATCATCTTTACCGGGGTAAAGAATTACCTGACGCTCTAACTCGGTGCACCACCACCGTAGAGCGCCGTTTCGGCCGGGCGGGCGCACCAAAGGGGCGCATCGGCCAACCCGGCGATTACCTCCTGATCGCGCCGACGCCTTCTAAAACAGGGCTTTGCGGCGCTTGGCACGGATGCTGCCATTGGACTGACGACCACTAGGAACCTGTCGGACGCCTAGGTCTCTCCCAATCGTTGCGCACGGAGCCATAACAATGAAACGTCGTCCCTTTCTGAAATCCACCGTTGCCGCCAGCGCCCTGCTGCTCAGCGGTCTGTTCCCGTTCACCGTGCAGGCCGCCGAGACCATCAAGGTCGGCATCCTCCACTCGCTGTCCGGCACCATGGCTATTTCCGAAACCTCGTTGAAAGACATGGCGCTGATGACCATCGACGAGATCAACGCCAAGGGCGGCGTACTCGGCAAGCAACTCGAACCCGTGGTGGTCGACCCGGCCTCCAACTGGCCGCTGTTCGCCGAACGCGGTCGCCAGCTGCTGACCCAGGACAAGGTCGACGTCACCTTCGGCTGCTGGACCTCGGTGTCGCGCAAATCCGTGTTGCCGGTCTATGAAGAGCTCAACGGCCTGCTGTTCTACCCGGTGCAGTACGAAGGCGAAGAACTGTCGCCGAACGTCTTCTACACCGGTGCCGCGCCCAACCAGCAGGCCATCCCCGCGGTCGAGTACCTGATGAGCGAAGACGGCGGCGCGGCCAAGCGCTACTTCCTGCTCGGCACCGACTACGTCTACCCGCGCACCACCAACAAGATCCTGCGCGCCTTCCTGGTGTCCAAGGGCGTGGCCGAGAAGGACATCGAAGAGGTCTACACCCCCTTCGGCCACAGCGACTATCAAACCATCGTGGCCAACATCAAGAAGTTCTCCGCCGGCGGCAAGACCGCGGTGATCTCCACGGTCAACGGCGACTCCAACGTGCCCTTCTACAAGGAACTGGCCAACCAGGGCCTGGAAGCCACCGACGTGCCGGTGGTGGCCTTCTCGGTGGGCGAGGAAGAACTGCGCGGCATCGACACCAAACCGCTGGTCGGCCACCTCGCCGCGTGGAACTACTTCCAGTCGGTGGAGAACCCGGTCAACAGCGAGTTCGTCGACAAGTGGAAGGCCTACGCCAAGGCCAAGAACCTGCCGGGTGCCGACAAGGCCGTGACCAACGACCCGATGGAGGCCACCTACGTCGGCATCCATATGTGGGCACAAGCCGTCGAGAAGGCCGGCAGCACCGAGGTCGACAAGGTCCGCGACGCCCTGGCCGGGCAGACCTTCGCCGCGCCGAGCGGCTACACCCTGACCATGGACAAGACCAACCACCACCTGCACAAGCCGGTGATGATCGGCGAGATTCAGGAAGACGGTCAGTTCTCGGTGGTCTGGGAAACCAGCAGCCCGATCCGCGCCCAGCCGTGGAGCCCCTATATCGAAGGCAACGACAAGAAGCCGGATTACGCGGTGAAGTCGAACTAAGCACCTGCAAGTAAGCCCGGATCTTATCCGGGAACGCCCTGCCCGGATAAGATCCGGGCCAAGGCTGGCCATCCGCAGCGTCAGCGCTGCGGATGGCATTCCCAAAGGACTGCCCCATGCCCATCGCCCTTACCCGAATTCTGCTCAGCCTGCTGTTGCTGCTGCCCCTGGCCGCGCACGCCGGTGACGCCCAGGACTTTGTCGCCGCCAGCCCGGCCAAGCAGGCCAGCCTGCTGGAACGCTGGTCCGCCGCCCCCGACAGCGCGCGCCTACCGCTGCTCGAAGCCCTGCAACAAGGCCGCGTAGCCGCCGACAGCAGCAAGACCGCCTTTATCGAAGTGAGTGGTGCTTATCAGGCCGCCGAAGGCAACGCACAGCCGGTCGAAGCACCCAAGAAGCTACGCCTGAATAACCGCCTGCGCGGTCTGATCAGCACCGCCATGGCCAGTCATCAGTTGCTCGCTGAAGAGCCTGCGCTGCGCCTGGCCGCCGCCAGGCAACTGCAGAAGAGTGCCAAGCCGGCCCAGCTGCAACTGCTCAACGCCCAGGTCGCCAGCGAAACCGATGATGCGGCGCGCGACGCCCTGACCCTGGCCCTGGCCAACCTGCAGCTGGTCGACAGCGACCCGGCCGTGCGCCTGGCCGCTGTACGCCTGCTCGGCGAAACCGGCGACCCACTGGCCCGTACTCGCCTGGAAACCCTGCTTGATCCGGCCGTGGAAAGTGACCCGACAGTGCGTACCGCCGCGGAAACCAGCCTGGCCCAGGTCAAACGCAAACTGCTGATCGGTGAACTGCTCGGCCAGGCCTTTAGCGGCCTGAGCCTCGGCTCGATCCTGCTGCTGGCAGCGCTGGGCCTGGCCATCACCTTCGGCCTGCTCGGGGTGATCAATATGGCCCACGGCGAGATGCTGATGCTCGGTGCCTATTCCACCTATATGGTGCAGGTGCTGTTCCAGCGGTTCGCTCCAGAAGCCCTGGCGCTCTACCCGCTGGTCGCGCTGCCGGTGGCGTTCTTCGTCACCGCGGCCATCGGCATGGCCCTGGAGCGCACGGTGATCCGTCACCTCTACGGCCGCCCGCTGGAAACCCTGCTGGCCACCTGGGGCATCAGCCTGATCCTGATCCAGCTGGTGCGGGTGCTGTTCGGCGCACAAAACGTCGAGGTGGCCAACCCCTACTGGCTATCCGGCGGCATTCAGGTGCTGCCGAACCTGGTGCTGCCGTACAACCGCATCGTGATCATCGGCTTCGCCCTGTTTGTGGTGGTGCTGACCTGGCTGCTGCTAAACAAGACCCGTCTCGGCCTCAACGTCCGTGCCGTGACGCAGAACCGCAATATGGCCGCCTGCTGCGGCGTGCCGACCGGGCGGGTGGACATGCTCGCCTTCGGCCTCGGCTCTGGCATCGCCGGCCTCGGCGGCGTGGCCCTGAGCCAGATCGGCAACGTCGGCCCCGATCTCGGCCAGAGCTATATCATCGACTCGTTCCTGGTGGTGGTACTCGGCGGCGTCGGCCAACTCGCCGGTAGCGTGATGGCGGCCTTTGGTCTGGGCATCGCCAACAAGATTCTCGAACCGCAGATCGGTGCCGTACTCGGCAAGATCCTTATCCTCGCGCTGATCATTCTGTTTATTCAGAAACGCCCGCAAGGTCTGTTTGCTTTGAAAGGACGGGTGATCGACTGATGACTATGCCACTCAACCAAACGTTGCTGGCCCGCGCCAGCGCCAAGCTCGGTCCGCAAGTCTCAATCGCCATCGGCCTGTTGGTTCTCGCCGTGCTGCTGGCCATGCCGCTGCTGCACCTGCTCCCGGCGGACAACGCCCTGCATATATCGGCGTACAGCCTGACCCTGGTCGGCAAGATCCTCTGCTACTGCATCGTCGCCCTGGCGCTCGATCTGGTCTGGGGTTACGCCGGCCTGCTGTCGCTCGGCCACGGCCTGTTCTTTGCGCTGGGCGGTTACGCCATGGGTATGTACCTGATGCGCGAAGCAGCCGGTGATGGCCTGCCGGCCTTTATGAGCTTCCTCGCCTGGACCGAGCTGCCCTGGTACTGGTACGGCACCAGCAACTTCCTCTGGGCGCTATGTCTGGTGGTGCTGGCCCCCGGTTTACTGGCCCTGGTATTCGGCTTCTTCGCCTTCCGCTCGCGGATCAAGGGCGTGTACTTCTCGATCATGACCCAGGCCCTGACCTTTGCCGGCATGCTGCTGTTCTTTCGCAACGAGACCGGCTTTGGCGGTAATAACGGCTTTACCAATTTCAGGACGATTCTGGGTTTCGACATCACCTCGGCGCACACCCGCGCGGTGCTGTTTCTCGCCACCGTGGCGCTGCTGGTTGCCAGCCTGTACCTGGGCTGGCGGCTTGCGCGCAGCAAGTTCGGCCGCGTACTCACCGCACTACGTGACGCGGAAAACCGCCTGATGTTCTGCGGCTACGACCCGCGCGGCTACAAGCTGTTTATCTGGGTACTCAGCGCCGTTCTCTGTGGCCTGGCCGGCGCGCTCTATGTGCCGCAGGTGGGCATCATCAACCCCAGCGAAATGTCACCGACCAACTCCATCGAAGCCGCCGTCTGGGTCGCCCTCGGTGGTCGTGGCACGCTGATCGGCCCGTTGCTCGGTGCCGGCCTGGTCAACGGGATGAAGAGCTGGTTTACCGTGGCCTTCCCCGAGTACTGGCTGTTCGCCCTGGGCTTGCTGTTTATCGTCGTGACGCTGTTCTTACCCAAAGGCGTAATCGGCCTGCTGCGTAAGAAAGGAGAGCAATGATGCGCGCCACTCCGGTCCCCGAACTTATGCTCGAACCCGCCTTCGATCCCGCCGGCAGCGGACGCGATGCGATTGGCGCCAGCTCCCTGGCGAACAAAGGGCTGAACATCCGCCATGGCACCATCCTGACCCTGGAAGACATCAACGTCAGCTTCGATGGCTTCAAGGCCCTGACCAACCTGACCCTGTATATCGGCGTCGGCGAGCTGCGTTGCATCATCGGTCCCAACGGTGCCGGCAAGACCACCATGATGGACGTGATCACCGGCAAGACCCGCCCGGATAACGGCGTCGCCTACTTCGGCGAAACCCTCGACCTGACCCAGATGAGCGAAGTGGACATCGCCCAGTCCGGCATCGGCCGCAAGTTCCAGAAGCCCACGGTTTTCGAGGCCCTGAGCGTGTTCGAGAACCTCGAGCTGGCGCAGAAAACCAACAAGTCGGTGTGGGCCAGCCTGCGCGCCAAACTGACTGGCGAGCAGAAAGACCGCATCGACGAAGTGCTGCAGACGATCAAACTCGATGCATCGCGCAATCGCCCCGCAGGGTTGCTCTCGCACGGCCAGAAGCAGTTTCTCGAAATCGGCATGCTGCTGGTGCAAGACCCGCAGCTGTTGCTGCTCGATGAGCCGGTGGCCGGCATGACCGACGCCGAAACCGAGTTCACCGCTGAGCTGTTCAAGTCCCTGGCACGCAAGCACTCGCTGATGGTGGTGGAACACGACATGGGCTTCGTCGGTTCCATCGCCGACCACGTCACCGTGCTGCACCAGGGCAGCGTGCTGGCCGAAGGCTCGCTGGAGCAGGTGCAGGCCGATGAGCGGGTGATCGAGGTTTATCTCGGCCGCTGACCCTTCGCAGAAACAAGGACATCGACATGCTGCAAGTCCAACAGCTTCACCAGTATTACGGCGGTAGCCACATCCTCCGCGGCCTGTCCTTCGACGCCAAGGTCGGCGAGGTCACCTGCCTACTTGGCCGTAACGGTGTAGGCAAGACCACATTGCTGAAATGCCTGATGGGCCTGATCCCGGCCAAAGAAGGCGCGGTGCAATGGGAAGGCAAAGCCATTACCGGTTTCAAACCGCACCAGCGCGTGCACGCCGGCATCGCCTATGTGCCACAGGGCCGTGAGATTTTTGGCCGCCTGACCGTGGAAGAGAACCTGCTGATGGGCCTGTCACGCTTTCCCGGCAGCGAAGCCAAGGTGGTGCCGGAGTTTATCTACGAGCTATTTCCGGTGCTGCGCGAGATGAAACAGCGCCGCGGCGGCGACCTCTCCGGAGGCCAGCAGCAACAGCTGGCCATCGGCCGCGCACTGGCGAGCAAACCGCGCCTGCTGATCCTCGACGAGCCCACCGAAGGCATCCAGCCCTCGGTGATCAAGGAGATCGGCGTGGTGATCAAGAAGCTCGCCGAACGCGGCGATATGGCCATCCTGCTGGTCGAGCAGTTCTATGACTTTGCCGCCGAACTGGCCGACCAGTACCTGGTGATGAGCCGTGGCGAGATCGTCCAGCAGGGCCGAGGCGAGACCATGGAAACCGATGGCGTACGTGGCCTGGTGGCTATCTGAATGGCGACGCCGAGTCTGTACTTTGCGCATAATCGGCGCCTCGCTCAGGGATATGAGAACGCGATGAACCACTTGCGCAACCTGCTTCTGCCGCTGACCAGCGCAACGGGCCTGGCCATGGTTATTTGGGGCGGTTTTATGCCTGACTACTGGATGCGCCGTCACTTGCCGCCCGGCACGGAGCCGGATTACCCCATGCAAGCCGTGCTGACCTTCTGCGCGCTTATCCTCGCCGAATGCCTGCTGCTGCTCGCGGTGTTACGCCCTACGTCCTATTGCCGCTCATGGGGCCGTGCCCTGTGCGCCAGCCTGCTCGCATTGGCAATAGCCGGGTTCTGGTTCAGCGGTTTTATGCACGCACCGCCCTACTACGGTATGCACCTGCAATGGTGGCTGCTGGTCAGCCTCGGGCTGGTGCTACTGACCCTCTATTCCGCTGGCCAAAGCTGGTGGCAACGGCGCAACAAGGTGAGCGTGTGAACGCCCCCGCGAGTATCTTTACCCCCAGCTGGCACGCCGAACTGGAGCTGGGCTATGGCCGCGATGGCGACTGCACCCGCCCCACCCTGCGCCGCCACAAAGGCCCGCTGCGGGTGCAGAAGCATCTGTATGGCGAAGGCCCGCAGGTGTGCCAGCACATCATCGTGCACCCGCCTGGCGGCATCGCCGGCGGCGACCGCCTGGATATTTCGGCCACGGTCGGCAGCGGTGCATGGGCGCAGCTGACCAGCCCCGGCGCGGCCAAGTGGTATCGCGCCGCCGGCCCGGCCTACCAGAGCCTCAAACTGCGCGTCGAAGCCGGGGCCACCCTGGAATGGCTGCCGCAGGAAACCATCGTCTACGCCGCCGCCCAGGCCGAACTGAGCACCGAGATCGAGCTGCTGGGCGATGCCCAGCTGCTCTACTGGGACATTGTCGCCCTCGGCCGCCCCGCCAGCGGCGAGCGCTTCGACGCCGGACACTTTCAAGCGCAACTGAATATCCGCCGCGACGGCCAACTGCTCTGGCACGAACGCCAGCGCGTAGTCGGCGGCGATGGCCTGCTCGACTCGCCCATCGGCCTGGGCGGCCAACCGGTATTTGCCACCCTGCTGATCACGGGCGAGATCGACGCCGAGTCGCTTGAGCGCTGCCGTCATCTAACCAGCCCAGTACGCGGCGATTTGAGCCAATTACCCGGCCTGCTGGTGGCCCGTTGCCTGGCCAGCGAAGCCCTGCACGCCCGCGCCTGGCTGATCGAACTCTGGCAGCTGCTGCGCCCGGCCCTGCTCGGCCGCACGGCCGTTCCCCCAAGAATCTGGAGCACCTGAACCATGGACCTGACCCCTCGCGAAAAAGACAAACTGCTGATCTTCACCGCCGGCCTGGTGGCCGAACGCCGCCTGGCCCGCGGGGTAAAACTCAATTACCCGGAAGCCATGGCCTATATCTCCGCCGCCCTGCTCGAAGGTGCCCGCGATGGCCAGAGCGTCGCCGAGCTGATGCACTTCGGCACCACATTGCTGACCCGCGATCAGGTGATGCAAGGCATCCCGGAGATGATCCCGGAAATCCAGGTCGAGGCCACCTTCCCGGATGGCACCAAGCTGGTCACCGTCCATCAGCCGATCGCCTGAGCATGAGTTATTCGATTGTCGACGCCAACGAGGCGCACCTACCCGGCATCCTGGCCATCTACAACGATGCGGTGCTACACAGCACGGCGCTGTGGATCGAAGCCCTGGCCGACCTGGCCAATCGTCGCGCCTGGCTGCTCGAGCGCGAGGCCGCCGGCTTTCCGGTGCTGGTTGCCCAGGGCAGCAACGGCGAGGTGCTGGGCTATGCCAGCTACGGCGGCTGGCGCAGCAACGAAGGCTTTCGCCATACCGTGGAGCATTCGCTTTACGTGCGCGCCGACCAGCGCGGCCGCGGCCTCGGCCTGGCCTTGTTGAAGGCCTTGATCGAGCGGGCGAAGTCGGCAGACCTGCACGTGATGGTCGCCGCCATCGAGAGCGAGAACGCCGCCTCGATCCGTCTGCATGAACGCCTCGGCTTCGTTACCAGCGGACAGATGCCGCAAGTGGGCCGCAAGTTCGGCCGCTGGCTTGACCTGACCTTTATGCAATTGACCCTGGAGTGAAGCAGCGATGATCCCCGGCGAATACCAGATCCAGGACGGCGAAATCGAGCTCAATGCCGGCCGTCGCACCCTCAGCCTGACAGTGGCCAACAGCGGCGACCGGCCGATCCAAGTCGGCTCGCACTACCACTTCTTCGAAACCAACGACGCACTGACCTTCGATCGGCCGAGCACACGAGGCATGCGCCTGAATATCCCGGCCGGCACCGCCGTGCGCTTCGAGCCGGGGCAGAGCCGCGAAGTCGAACTGGTCGATCTGGCCGGCCATCGCCGCGTGTTCGGCTTTGCCGGCCGGGTGATGGGCGAGCTCTAGTTCAGCCGGTGCGTAGGGTGCGCTGCGCGCACCAGAAACCATGCAGATAGCCGCGGTGCGCACGGCGCACCCTACGGGAAGATGACCAATGAAGATCAGCAGACAAGCCTACGCCGATATGTTCGGCCCCACCGTCGGCGACAGGGTGCGTTTGGCCGACACCGAGCTGTGGATCGAAGTGGAGCAGGACTTCACCACCTACGGCGAGGAAGTGAAGTTCGGCGGCGGCAAGGTGATCCGCGACGGCATGGGCCAAAGCCAGCTCTGTGCCTTTGATGTGGTCGACACCCTGATCACCAATGCGCTGATCATCGACCACTGGGGCATCGTCAAGGCCGATGTTGGCCTCAAGGACGGCCGCATCAAAGCCATCGGCAAGGCCGGCAATCCGGATATCCAGCCCGGCGTGACCATCGCCATCGGCGCAGGCACCGAGGTGGTCGCCGGCGAAGGCATGATCCTTACGGCGGGCGGCATCGACAGCCATATCCACTTTATCTGCCCGCAGCAGATCGAGGAGGCGCTGATGAGCGGCGTCACCACCATGATCGGCGGCGGCACGGGGCCTGCCACCGGCACCAACGCCACCACCTGCACGCCCGGCCCCTGGCACATGGCACGCATGCTCCAGGCCGCCGACGCCTTCCCGATGAACCTGGGCTTTACCGGCAAGGGCAACGCCTCGCTACCCGAGCCACTGATCGAGCAGGTCAAGGCCGGGGCCATCGGCCTGAAACTGCACGAGGACTGGGGCACCACTCCCGCGGCCATCGACAACTGCCTCTCGGTGGCCGACCAGTACGATGTGCAGGTGGCGATCCATACCGACACCCTGAACGAATCCGGCTTTGTCGAAACCACCCTGGCCGCCTTCAAGGGCCGCACCATCCACACCTACCACACCGAAGGTGCGGGCGGCGGTCATGCGCCGGA
The DNA here is from genome assembly GCF_963970915.1 of Pseudomonas sp. EA_105y_Pfl2_R69. Classification (NCBI taxonomy): domain Bacteria; kingdom Pseudomonadati; phylum Pseudomonadota; class Gammaproteobacteria; order Pseudomonadales; family Pseudomonadaceae; genus Pseudomonas; species Pseudomonas sp. EA_105y_Pfl2_R69. The sequence goes on along the minus strand of NZ_CAXAOO010000001.1, from coordinate 555,731 downwards.
CATCATCAAGGCCTGCGGCTTTGCCAACGTGCTGCCCAGCTCGACCAATCCGACCCGGCCGTTCACCAAGAACACCATCGACGAACACCTGGACATGCTGATGGTCTGCCACCACCTCGACCCGAGCATCGCCGAGGACGTGGCTTTCGCCGAGAGCCGTATCCGCCGTGAGACCATCGCCGCCGAGGACATCCTCCACGACCTCGGTGCCTTCTCGATGATCAGCTCCGACAGCCAGGCCATGGGCCGGGTCGGCGAGGTGATCACCCGCACCTGGCAGACCGCCGACAAGATGAAGCAACAGCGCGGCCCACTGCCCGGCGACGGCCCGGGCAACGACAACTTCCGCGCCAAACGCTATATCGCCAAGTACACCATCAACCCGGCGATCACCCACGGCATCAGCCACGAGGTGGGCTCCATCGAAGTGGGCAAATGGGCCGACCTGGTGCTCTGGCGTCCGGCCTTCTTCGGGGTCAAGCCGACACTGATCCTCAAGGGCGGGGCGATTGCCGCCAGCCTGATGGGCGATGCCAACGCCTCGATCCCGACGCCGCAGCCGGTGCATTACCGGCCGATGTTCGCCAGCTACGGCGGCAGCCGGCACGCCACCAGCTTCACCTTTATCAGTCAGGCCGCATTCGCTGCCGGCGTGCCCGAACAGCTTGGCCTGAAGAAAAAGATCGGCGTGGTCAAGGGCTGCCGCGAGGTGCGCAAGACCGACCTGATCCACAACGACTACCTGCCGACTATCGAAGTGGATGCGCAGAACTACCAGGTCAAGGCCGACGGCCAGCTGCTCTGGTGCGAACCGGCCGAGGTGCTGCCGATGGCCCAGCGCTATTTTCTTTTCTGACCTGCGGCACCGGGCAATGCCCGCTCGGAGTTAGACTACACATTCCAGGACTGGCGCGGGAGGTGCCACATGTACCGATTTTCGACACGGCCAAGCTTGCTCGGCTATCTATTGCTGCTCAGCCTGCCGCTCGCCCAGGCGCAAACCCTGACGCCCTTGCAGGGCCAGAGCCAGCAACAGATCCAGAGCGATATCGCCGCCTGCCAGGGCCAGGCCGGCTCCGCTCCGAGCAGCACAACAACCAGCAGCAGCGATAATCGCGGCGGCGAACGCCTGCGCGGAGCCGCCAAAGGAGCCGCACTGGGTGCAACCGCTGCCGAGGTGCGCGGCCGCCGGTACGATGGTGCCTATGACCGGGTGGACGACGATATCAAGCAGGAGTACCGACAGAACCGGGCCCGCGACGCCGCCGCCGTCGGCGTGGTGGCCGGCGGTTCACGTCAACGCCAGAACCGCCGCGAAGATCGGCGCAACGCCGACGCAGCCGCCCAGGCCCAGAGCAGTGCGAGCCAGGCCTACGTCAACTGTATGAGCGGGCGCGGCTACTCCGTCACCCCCTGAATCAACGCAGCTGGCTGTCCTTGCTGCCCCGGCGGTTATAGCCGCTGAATCTGGCCTGTTCCCTGTCGTACTCGGTCTGACAGGCCACGCACAGATGCACGCCGGGGACGGCCTTGCGCCGCGCTTCGGGAATGGCTGCGGCGCACTCTTCGCAGTGACTCAGGCTCTCGCCGCTGGGGAGCTGGCTGCGAGCGCGCTGGATAGCGTCCTCGATGCTGCTGTCGATCTGCTCCTGTACCGCTCCGTCATTTGCCCAGCCACTGGCCATCGCCCGTACTCCCGAGGTTAGTCACCTTAACGATATGCGCGCGCGCGCGACGAATCTCAAGTGCAGCCCGTCCGGCTACTCCTTCACATCCATAAAGGCTTCGGCCCAGAGGATATATTCCTCGGGCAGGGTGTACTTCAGCGCCAGCTCGGAAGCGCTGAGGTCGCTGGCATCGACGCCGCGCTCCTCGCGCAGGCAGTCGTAGGTGGCCTTGATCGCGGCGAAGTAGGCCCCGTGGCCGTTGACCACGATACGCACACCGAGGCTGGCCAGGCGGGCATTGTCGCGCAGCTTGGGGTTGCCATAGGTGACCAGCATCAGCGGCACGCTCAACGCTGCGGCAATCTGCTCCAGATGGGCGAAATCCTCGATGCCGACGATGCAGATGGCATCGGCACCGGCAGCCTGATAGGCCTGGGTGCGGCGAATCACCTCGCCGACATCCAGCACCCCGGCATGGGTGCGGGCGATGATCGCCAGATCCGGGTCGACCCGTGCTGCCAGGGCCGCGCGGATCTTGCCGACCCCCTCATCGATGCCGATCAGGTCGGTGGACTTGCGCCCGAACTGCGCCGGCAGCAGGGTATCCTCGAGGGTCAGCGCGGCAATCCCGGCACGCTCCAGCTCGACCACGGTGCGCATCACGTTGAGCGCATTGCCATAGCCGTGATCGGCGTCGGCGATCACCGGCAGGCGGCTGACCCGGCCGATCCGGGTGGCCTGCTCGACGAATTCGCTGAGCGTGATCAGGGCGAAGTCCGGGGCCGCCAGCACCTGCAGCGAGGCCACCGAGCCGCCGAGGATGCCGACCTCGAAACCCAGATCGGCGGCAATCCGGGCCGACATCGGGTCGAACACCGAGGCGGTGTGGTAGCAGGCATCGGTAGCCAGCAGAGCGCGAAAGGCCCGGCGCAGGTTGTGGTGGGAAGCGCGTTGCAGAGTCGGCATAGAGAGTTCCTGAGCAGCGGTACATCGGGGTTCGAGCGCCGGGGCACGGCGACAGCGCAGCGGATCGCCAGGCTGCCGGAAAATGCAATTTGCCCGCCAACCCATGCCATGCCCGGCGCGACGGGACACAGCGCCCCGCGTCGAACAGATGGCAACGGACGCTGACGCCGACTCTGGCGGAAATGCGCCATAAGGCTGTCATCCTGGCGCATTTCCGCCAAGGCAGAAACGCTAACAGCCCCTAGGGCTCGACGAGAATTTCCGCCAGTTCGGCCTCGCTGGCATGGATGAACCAGCGGCGATGGATACGCTCCAGGCTGCCGTCGCGGCGCATGCTGTCCAGGGCCTGCTGCCAGTCCGCGACCAGCCCGACGTCGGTCTTGCGGGAAAAGGCGATATAGGTCGTGTCGCGCGTCAGGGTGTATTGCCACTCGACCTGCTCACGGCGCATCCCTTGGCCGGCAAGAATTTCGTCCAGTACCAGACTGTTGGCCACCATCAGTTGGGTGCGCCCGTGCTTGAACATCCTCAGCATGTGCTGCGGGGTGGGCACGCCGTAGAGATTCTTCAGGCCCTGCTCCTGCAACACTTCATAGGAATACCAGAGCTTGGGTACCGCCAGGGTGCCAAGCTGTTCGACATCCGCCAGGCTGCGCACCCGCAGCCCTGCGCCCCGATGGCTATAGAAGCTGGTATTGCCGGCGGCGACGGGGCCGACCCAATGAAACTTGTCTTCACGCTGGGCGGTGCGCACGGTGGGGAACACCGCCGTGTCGACTTCGCGCTGGGCCTGCTGATAACCCCGCGTCCAGGGTACCAGCTCGATGCTCGCCGGCTGCCCGGTACGCTGAATAAGCGCTTCGACCACCTCGACCACCATGCCGGTCAGCTTGCCATTGTCCATATAGCTCAACGGCCGATAGTCCTCGGTGTACAGACGCAACTGCGCACTCGCACAGGCGGCCCAGCAGCTCGCCAGTAGCAAGGTCACGACCTTCAACCCCATCACCATCACTCGACACCTGTATAAAGCGGCGGTGTAGCCCGCCAGTGGACCGCCAGCCGCGTCGCCGCTGGCCCGCGCACTGGAGAAATCTGCTGTCGCAGGGCGACTGCCGCGCCCTCAGGGCGGCGCAGGCACATCCTGCAATTGCTCATGTAACTCGCGCATATTGGCGCGGGTAATCAGGCTGGCCTCGAGGCGGGTAGCAACCGGGGCCTGAGGCACGCCAGTGCGGTGCATCTGCCAGACCAGCATGACCGCCCGATAACCGATCAGACGCGGCTGCTGAATCAGCAAGGCGTGGATATCGCCCAGGCGCAGCGCCTCGAGTAGCACCTCATCACCATCGAAACCTATATGCAACAACTGCCCGGCCTTGCCCAGGCGACGCAGGGCCGCCAGCGTCGCACGGGTACTGCTGCTATTGGGCGTGAACAGCCCATCGAGTCGCGCCAGCTGCGGTGTCAGGGTTCGCAGCACCAGCTGACTGTCGTCCCCCACATAGGCGTCGAGCACAACCCGCAAGCCGCCCGCTTCGGCCCCCTCGCGAAAGCCCCGCTCGCGCTCGCCGGTCGACTGCAAACCCGGGCGCAAGCGTAACAGGGCCACCCGCCCCCGGCCCGGCAGCTGTTCGGCCATATACCGGCCGGCACGCAGGCCGGCGGCAAAGTTATCGGTCGCCACCAAGCCCTGCGGCGCTCCGCTCGCCAGGGCGCGGTCAATATAAATAGTGGGGATACCCTGCGCCAGCAGCTCAGCCACCAGCGCACCTACCGCCTCGCCACTGGGTGCCACGACCAGGGCCTTGCAGCCGCGGGCGACGAAGTGCTCGATCAGCTGCAACTGGCTGTCCACGCCGCCTTCACGACTCGGCCCGCGATAGAGAACATCGATGTCGAGTTCCCGGGCCGCCTGCTGCGTGCCCAGTTCCAGCTGCGACCAGAAGGCCGAGGCTCCCGCCGGGACCACACCGATGCAGTCGCGAGCCCAGACCGGTGCATTCAGACAGACAAACAGCGCGAACAGTTGCAACGCTCGCCACCACGGATCACGACTGCACATCAAGGTCGACTCCCAGACAGCGCACGGAATCCGGCACCACGTCCGACTGGCACCGCCAAGAAGATCCTCCCTCGGTGAAACGTCCTGCAGTATCAATTTAGCATCAACCCTTTAGCGGCGCTGGCGGATTGCCCGCCGAGAAGCTGCCAGAAAAGCGCCGCCCCGGCTCGACAGTCGTGGCCGGAGCCGCGCCACTCACACTTTTTCACACTCCAGGCGACCGCCGGACTGGCAGCCGCGGCCCAGGCAGGCGATGATCGGGGTTCTTTCCTGTACGCTGAATGACATGACCGACACCACACAGACCGCCCATGCCACACACAAGCCGCGCCCGCTGATCGATCTGCTGATCAGCATCCTGATCCCCTCGCTGATTCTGATGAAGCTTAGCGGCGATGCCAGGCTCGGAGCCGATGGCGCGCTGGTGCTGGCGCTGGCCTTCCCCCTCGGCTGGGGCAGCTTCGAGCTGATCAAGTACCGCAAATTCAACTTTATCGCCCTGCTCGGCCTGCTCAGCGTGCTGCTCACCGGCGGCATCGGCCTACTCAAGCTGGACAACCAGTGGCTGGCGATCAAGGAGGCGGCCATCCCCGGGCTGATCGGCATCGCCGTGCTGGTCTCGACCCGCACCCGCTACCCGCTGATCCGCACCCTGCTGTTCAACAAGACCGTGCTCAACGTCGACAAGATCCATGCGCGCCTGGAGCAAGGCGGCAATACCGCCCAGTTCGAGGCCCGCCTGCTCAGGGCCACCTACTGGCTGAGCGGCACCTTCTTCTTCTCCTCGGTGATGAACTACGTGCTGGCCAAGTGGATCGTGGTCAGCCCGTCCGGCAGCGAAGCGTTCAACGCCGAGCTGGGGCGGATGAACCTGCTCAGCTACCCGATGATCGCGATTCCCTCGATGATCATGCTGATGGCGATCTTCTACTATCTGTGGCGCACCATCCACGGCCTGACCGGCTTGAAGCTGGAAGAAGTGATGGCGAACGCCGAGCAGGACCAACAGCCCTGAGCCAACACCGTCGGGACCGCAGCAGCACACCGGGCGCGGCCCGTACCCGTCGCGTATGCTGAGCCTGTCGGTTTATCTGGGCCTGTTTCTGTCCGCACTGGGCGCGGCCAGCCTGCTGCCGCTGCAATCGGAAAGCGTGCTGGTCGCCCTGCTGCTCGGCGAGGCCTACCCGTTGTGGGCCTTGCTGGCGGCGGCCACCTGCGGCAACGTACTCGGCTCGCTGCTCAACTGGCTGCTGGGGCGCTACCTCGAGCACTTGCGTCACAGGCGCTGGTTTCCCGTCAGCGACGCCCGCCTGCAACAGGCCCAGCACTGGTATACGCGTTATGGCCGCTGGTCGCTGCTGCTCAGCTGGGTACCGATTATCGGCGACCCGCTGACCCTGGTCGCCGGGGTGATGCGCGAACGCCTGTGGGTGTTCCTGCCGATCGTCAGCCTGGCCAAGGGCGGTCGCTACCTGGTACTGGCGGCGCTGACCCTGGGCCTGATGTAGACACTGCGTCGCGCCAGCGACTGGCCTTGCGACACCAGGGCCAGGCAAAATGGCCGCCGTTTTGCCTGGCCCGCTCCAGGCCTTCCCCATGCCCACCCAGCTGGCCCGTCAAGGAGCCCTTTTGAATCCCCTGGAAACCATTGCCCTGGCCCTGATTCAGGGGCTGACCGAATTCCTGCCGATTTCATCCTCCGCCCACCTGATCCTGCCGTCCCAGGTACTGGGTTGGGCCGATCAGGGCCTGGCCTTCGATGTGGCCGTGCACGTCGGCACCCTGCTGGCGGTGGCCTGCTACTTCCGCCATGAGGTCAAACGCCTGCTGGTTGCCTGGTACGGCTCACTCGGCGGCGTGCACAACCAGGAGTCGCGCCTGGCCTGGCAGATTGCCGTGGCGACCCTGCCGGCAATGGCATTCGGCCTGCTGGCCAGCGAACAGATCGAACACTACGCCCGCTCCGCCTGGGTGATCGCCAGCACCACCATCCTCTTCGGCCTGCTGCTGTGGTGGGCGGACAGCCGCGCCCGGCAAGCCAAGGACGAATACCAGGCGAGCTGGAAAGACGCCGCCATCATAGGTTTCGCCCAGGTGCTGGCACTGATCCCCGGCACCTCGCGCTCGGGCATCACCATGACCGCCGCCCTGATGCTCGGCCTCAGTCGCACCGCCGCGGCGCGCTTCTCCTTTCTGATGTCGATCCCGATCATCGTCATGGCCGGCAGCTATGAAGGCCTCAAACTGGTTGAGGCAGGCGACGCGGTGAACTGGACGCAGATCGGCCTGGGCACCCTGGTGTCCTTCGTCAGTGCCCTGCTGTGCATCCACTGGTTCCTCAAGCTGCTGGAACGCATCAGCATGCTGCCCTTTGTCATCTACCGGCTCTGCCTGGGCCTGGGCCTGTTCGCCTTTCTCAGCCTGGCTTAGAGCCGCGCAGACGGCCGGCGGGGTTATCCGTCGCGCCGGCCCAAAAGGCACAAGCGCAAAGCGCGGCACTCGCATAGAATGCGCGGCCGTTTTTGCGGCCACGCCTGCACGGCGGCCACTCGCCAGGCCGTCACCACAGGCTGCCCAGAAACCTCCCGGTACTTATTCAGGAACAGCGCGTCGCATGACTTTCTCCACTCCCGCCCGCGCCTGCGGCATCGACTTCGGCACCTCCAACTCCACCGTCGGCTGGTTGCGCCCCGACGCCGAGACCCTAATTCCACTGGAAGACGGCAAGATCACCCTGCCCTCGGTGGTGTTCTTCAACCTCGAGGAGCGCCGCCCGGTCTATGGTCGCCTGGCCCTGCAGGAATACCTGGAAGGTTACGAAGGCCGCCTGATGCGCTCGCTGAAAAGCCTGCTGGGCAGCAAGCTGCTGAAAAGCGAAACCACGGTGCTGGGCAGCGCGCTGCCGTTCAAGGACCTGCTCGGGTTCTTTATCGGCGAGCTGAAAACCCGCGCCGAGGCCGTGGCCGGCCGACCATTCGAGGAAGTGGTGCTGGGCCGCCCGGTGTTCTTCGTCGACGATGATCCGGTGGCCGATCTGGAGGCGCAGAACACCCTGGTGGCGGTGGCGCACAAGCTCGGCTTCAAGGACGTGTCGTTCCAGTACGAACCGATTGCCGCGGCCTTCGACTACGAGTCCGGCATCAGCCGCGAAGAGCTGGTGCTGATCGTCGATATCGGCGGCGGCACCTCGGACTTTTCCCTGGTGCGCCTGGCACCCGAACGCCGCGCTGTGGCCGACCGCCATGCCGATATTCTCGCCACCGGCGGTGTGCATATCGGCGGCACGGACTTCGACAAGCAGCTCTCCCTGGCCGGCGTGATGCCATTGTTCGGCTACGGCAGCCGGATGAAAAGCGATGCGCCGATGCCCACCAGCACTCACCTCAACCTCGCCACCTGGCACACCATCAACGCGGTGTATTCGGCGCAGTCGCAGCGCCAGCTGCAGAGCATGCGCTACGACATCGTCGACCCGACCGGCATCGACCGCCTGTTCCAGCTGATCGAGCGCCGCGACGGCCACTGGCTGGCCATGCAAGTGGAAGACAGCAAGATTGCCCTGACCGAGCAGGATGCACGGCCCATCGACCTTAGCCGCCTGGAAGCCGGCCTGGTCGCAGAGCTGACCCGCGAGCTGTTTGAAAATGCCATCGAACCGCTGCTGGAGCGCGTGCGCGGCAGCGTAACCCAGCTGCTCGGCGATGCTGGGGTAACTGTCGAGCAGGTCGATACGGTGTTCTTTACCGGCGGTTCCAGCGGCATCCCGGCACTGCGCCAGAGCGTCGCGGCGATGCTGCCCAACGCGCGGCATGTGGAAGGCAACACCTTCGGCAGCATTGGCAGCGGCCTGGCCATCGAGGCGCAAAAGCGCTACGGCTGAGGCCGTAGGGTGGATGGCGCTTTATCCATCCACCACTAGCGACACCGTGGTGGATGAGAAAGGCGTCATCCACCCTACACCGCTGATCAGCGGTCCTACCTCCACCATAAAAAACGCCAGCACGAAGCTGGCGTTTTTTATTCCCGCAGAATCAGCGCGGGGCGACCGGCTTCTTCGGCGGCTTCTTGCCTTTGCCCTTGGCGGCGTCCGAACGCTCCTTCGCAGCCTGCTGATTGCGCGCCTGGGCGGCGGCCTTGGCTTGTTCGCGCTTGTCCCAGGGATTGCCACCCGCGGCACCGGTGTCGCGCGGCGGCAGGCCGGTGTGCTGGGTCAGCAGCGGCCGGGTCTTGTCGCCCGCGCCACGTGCGGCCGCACCGACCTTCTTGCTACCGGCCGGCGTCGAGTTCTTGCGGCGCGCGCTCTGGTAGCTGTCGGTGGCCGGCTGGTGCAGCGGGATCAGCTGGTTCTTGCCCGGCCCGATCAGGTCGGCGCGGCCCATGCGGGTCAGCGCCTCACGCAGCATCGGCCAGCCTTTCGGGTCGTGATAACGCAGGAAGGCCTTGTGCAAGCGGCGCTGCGCTTCGCTCTTCACAATGGTCACGCCGTCGCTCTTGTAGCTGACCTTGCGCAGCGGGTTCTTGCCCGAGTGGTACATGGCGGTGGCAGTGGCCATTGGCGATGGATAGAAGGCCTGTACCTGGTCGGCGCGGAAGCCGTTGCCCTTGAGCCACAGGGCCAGGTTCATCATGTCTTCGTCGGTGGTGCCCGGGTGCGCGGCGATAAAGTACGGGATCAGGTACTGTTCCTTGCCCGCCTCTTTCGAGTACTTCTCGAACATGCGCTTGAACTTGTCGTAGCTGCCGATGCCCGGCTTCATCATCTGATTCAGCGGGCCTTCCTCGGTGTGCTCCGGGGCGATCTTCAGGTAACCACCGACGTGGTGGGTGACCAGCTCCTTGACATACTCCGGCGACTCGACGGCGAGGTCGTAACGCAGACCCGAGGCGATGAGGATCTTCTTCACCCCCGGCAGCGCGCGGGCGCTGCGGTACAGCTGAATCAGGCTGGAATGGTCGGTATTCAGGTTCGGGCAAATGCCCGGGAACACGCAGGACGGCTTGCGGCACGCGGATTCGATCTCCGGGGTTTTGCAGGCGATGCGGTACATGTTCGCGGTCGGCCCGCCGAGGTCGGAAATCACCCCGGTGAAGCCCGGCACCTTGTCGCGAATCTCTTCGATCTCGCGGATGATCGACTCTTCCGAGCGGTTCTGGATAATCCGCCCCTCATGTTCCGTAATGGAGCAGAAGGTACAGCCGCCAAAGCAGCCGCGCATGATATTCACCGAGAAGCGGATCATGTCGTAGGCCGGGATTTTCTCCTTGCCATAGACCGGATGCGGTATGCGCGCATAGGGCATGCCGAACACGTAATCCATCTCTTCGGTGGACATCGGGATGGGTGGCGGGTTGAACCACACGTCCACCTCACCATGCTTCTGCACCAGCGCGCGAGCGTTGCCTGGGTTGGTTTCCAGGTGCAGCACGCGGTTGGCGTGGGCGTACAGCACCGGGTCGTTACGCACTTTTTCCATGGACGGCAGGCGAATCACCGTCTTGTCGCGGGTCATGCGCGGGCTGGCCAGCAGCTGCACAACCTTGGCTTCGTTCGGGTCTTCGACCGGACCCTTTTCCTGCTCGATGGCGCAGGCCTGGGTGTCCTGAGTGTTCACGTAGGGGTTGATGATCTTGTCGACCTTGCCCGGGCGGTCGATGCGGGTGGAATCCACCTCGTACCAGCCTTGCGGCGTATCGCGGCGGATAAAGGCGGTGCCGCGCACGTCGGTGATGTCTTCGATCTTGTGGCCGTAGGACAGGCGCTGGGCCACTTCGACGATGGCGCGCTCGGCGTTGCCGTACAGCAGGATATCGGCGCTGGCGTCGATCAGGATCGAGTTGCGCACGCGGTCCTGCCAATAGTCGTAATGGGCGATACGGCGCAGCGAGGCCTCGATGCCACCGAGCACGATCGGCACGTTTTTATAGGCTTCTTTGCAACGCTGGCTGTAGACCAGGCTGGCGCGATCCGGACGCTTGCCGGCCATGCCGCCGGGGGTGTAAGCGTCGTCGGAGCGGATCTTCTTGTCGGCGGTGTAGCGGTTGATCATCGAGTCCATGTTGCCGGCGGCGACGCCGAAGAACAGGTTCGGCTCGCCGAGCTTCATAAAGTCGTCTTTCGACTGCCAGTTTGGCTGGGCAATAATGCCGACGCGAAAGCCCTGGGACTCGAGCAACCGGCCGATGATCGCCATGCCGAACGACGGATGGTCGACGTAGGCGTCACCGGTGACGATGATAATGTCGCAGCTGTCCCAGCCAAGCTGATCCATCTCTTCCCGGCTCATCGGCAGGAAAGGGGCCGGCCCGAAGCACTCGGCCCAGTATTTTGGATAATCGAATAACGGCTTGGCTGCTTGCATGAGGATGACCGGCGCTGGCTACAGGAACGAAAAATCGCGGGCGCGAAATATAGCACAAATTTTAACCAAACCCGACTAGAGCGCTAGGTTTAGCGCGCCGATAGCCATCTGCCAGTTTGTTTGTGATCCTCCGCTCGCCTGTGCTTATATTCACCCAGAAGTACCATCGACTTTAGGAGTCAAGGGTGCCGCGACTCGCCTTATCCCTCCTGCTGCTCCTGAGCCTGGCCTGCGCCGCAGGTCAGGCCTGCGCCACCATACTGCTGACACCCGCGAGCAGCGGCATGCTGCTGAGCCAGGATATCGAGCTTCTGGAAGATGCCGGCGGCCAGCTGAGCATTACCGACATGGCCGATCCGGCGGTGCAGAGCCGCTTCCAGCCCGCCGCCGGACGCGCCACCGTCGGCCAGAGCCGCAACCCCTGGTGGGTCAAGGTCAGCCTGCAGCGCGCTGCCGGCGCACCCAGCCAGTGGTGGCTGGAAAACGCCGGCATCACCATCTTCAGCCTGCACCTCTACCTGCCCGATGGCCAGGGCGGCTGGCACGAGCGCGCAACCGGCACCGCGGTGCCCTATGCCGAGGGCCGCGACTATCCCTACCGGCGCATGCTGTTCAAGCTGCCGGAACTGGGCGAAGAGCCCCTTACCCTGTATTTCCGCAGCCTCGACCCCGCCGGCAACTCCTTCCCCCTGAAAATCTGGCAGCTTTCGGACCTCGAACAACTGGCCAGCAACGAAAATATCGGCTTCGGCCTGATCTACGGGGTGATTCTGGCCCTGCTGCTGTACAACCTGTTTATCCTGATCGCCCTGCGCGACAAGGCCTACCTCTGGTACGTGCTGGCCACCGCCTGCGTGCTGGTGTTTATCCTCAGCATGACCGGCCATGGCTTCCAGTACCTGTGGCCCGACAGCGCCGTACCCTTCTGGCTGGACCGCATCACCCTGCCCTCGCTCTGGGGCATCTTCGTCATGCGCTTCACCCAGGAGCTGCTCTACACCAAGCGCGGCCTGATCTGGCCGCATCGCCTGCTGAATGCCGGCTGCGTGCTGTATGTCATCGCCATCCTGATCAACGCCTTCGGCTACCGCGCCGAGGGGGCCCTGATGATCGCCCTGACCCCGGTCGTCACCGTGCCCACCGCGCTGTTCAGCGCCGGCGTGCGCTGTTATCAGGGTTTCTTCCCGGCGCGCTTCTACCTGCTCGGTTACGGCGCAGTGCTGAGCAGCACCATCGTGCTGGTGATGCGCGCAGCCGGCCTGATCGAACCGAGCAACTTCACCGCCTACCTGTTCCCACTCTCGGTGGCCGCCGAAACCATTCTGTTCTCCTTCGCCCTGGCCTACCGCATCCAGATGCTCAAACAGGAGAAGGCCCAGGCCCTGCAACAGGTCGACCGGGAAAAAACCGCACGCCTGGCCCAGGCCCAGGCCAATGCCGCCGAACTGCAGCACTCGGTGGCGTTGCGCACCGCCGAGCTGGCAGCCACCAACGAACGCCTGCGCGAGCGCGAACGCGAGTTGCAACACGCCGCCTTCCACGACCCGCTGACCGAGCTGCCCAACCGCCGCTACCTGGTCGAGCGCTGCGAAGCCGCCCTGGCCGACGCCAAACGCCACAACCAGGCGGTCGCCCTGCTGCTGATCGACCTCGATCACTTCAAGCCGATCAACGACCAGCATGGCCACGACGCCGGCGACCAGATGCTTCAGGCCATCGCCCAGCGCCTGCGCGAGCATGTACGCGCAGGCGATACCGTGGCACGCCTGGGCGGCGACGAATTCGCCGTGCTGATCTGCGGCGCGGATGCCGAGGAGCATGCCCGCGATATCGCCAGCCGGCTGCTCGCCGAACTGGCGCAACCGGTCAGCTACGGGGCCGAACGCCTGACCGTGACCATCAGCATCGGGGTCGCGCTCTATCCGCAACATGCCCACAACTTCACCAGCCTGTACAAGGCCGGCGACGAGATGCTCTACAAGGTCAAGGCCCGCGGCCGTTCCGGCTCGGCGGTGTGCGGCGAAGACGGCGAACTGAGCAGCAGCGCCCGCCTGCAACTGGACGTGCTGAATGTGCCCAGCGGGTTGGGCTGATTGCTCAAAGGCCGGCAGCATCCATTTATCGCCAAACCCACGAGCAGCAGGCAACTTCGGTGAACGATCGCGCCGCTGTGCCTATACTCGCGCCAAACGCCACTCGACATCGGGAAGTCCGCAGTGCAGCGCCGAACCCTAGCAATCCTCCTGCTGCTGAGCCTGTTTAGCGGCCTGGCCTGCGCCAGCCCGGTGCTGCTGAGCGCACCCAGCAGCGGCAGCGGGCTCAATGGCCAGATCGAACTGCTGGAAGATGTCGGCGGCCAGCTGAGTATTGCCGACATGACCGACCCCGCCGTGCAAAGCCGCTTTCAACCGGCCGCCGGGCGGACCAGTGTCGGCCAGAGCAGCAACCCCTGGTGGATCAGGCTCAGCCTGCAACGCGCCAGCGACGCGCCCGCGCAGTGGTGGCTGGAAGTCGGCTCGGTCACCCTGCTCGACCTGCAACTGTTTCTGCCCGACAACCAAGGTCGTTGGCAAACACGCCAGGCCGGCGAGCGCGTCGGCTTTGCCGAAGGCCGCGACCACGATTACCGCCGCGCGGTGTTCCGCCTGCCGCCGCTGAGCGAGCAACCACAAACCATTTACCTGCGCACCTATGACCCGGCCGGCAACTCCTTCCCGCTGCGGATCTGGCAGCTGCACGACCTCGAACAACTGGCCAAGCGCGAACATCTGGTGCTCGGCCTGATCTACGGGGTGATCCTCGCCCTGCTGCTGTACAACCTGTTTATCCTGCTGGCCCTGCGCGACCGTGCCTACCTCTGGTACGTGCTGACCATGGCGGCCTCGCTGGTGTTTATCGCCAGCATGAGCGGCCATGGCTTCCAGTACCTGTGGCCCGACGGGCCGGTACCGGTCTGGCTGGATCGCATCACCCTGCCCATCCTGGTCAGCCTCGGCATCCTGCGTTTTGCCCAGGAACTGCTCTCCACCCGCACCACACTGCGCATCGCCCATCACCTCCTCAATGGCTGCATCGCGCTCTACCTGCTGGCCCTGGCCGTCAACCTGGCCGGCTATCGCAGTGAAACGGGGATGCTGATCGGCCTGATTCCGATCATTACCGTGCCCACCCTGCTGCTCAGCGCCGCCATCCGCTGGAAACAGGGCTTTACCCCGGCGCTGTTCTACCTGCTGGGTTATGGCAGCGTGCTGCTGAGCTTCGTGATTCTGGTGCTGCGCGCCGCCGGCGTGGTGCAGCCGGGCGAGTCCACCGCCTACCTGTTCCCACTTGCCGTGGCGGCCGAAGCGATCCTGTTCTCCTTCGCCCTGGCCTACCGCATCCAGATGCTCAAACAGGAGAAGGCCGAGGCCATCCTCCAGGCCGACCGCGAGAAAACCGCACGCCTGGCCCTGGCCCAGGCCAGTGCCGCCGACCTGCAGCGCTCGGTTGAGCTGCGCACCGCCGAGCTGGCCGCCACCAACGAACGCCTGCGTCAGCGTGAACACGAACTGCAGCATGCCGCCTTCCACGACCCGCTGACCGAGCTGCCCAACCGCCGCTACCTGGTCGAGCGCTGCGAAGCCGCCCTGGCCAACGCCAAGCGCCATAACCAGACGGTCGCCCTGCTGCTGATCGACCTCGACCACTTCAAGCCGATCAACGACAGGTATGGCCACGACGCCGGCGACCAGATGCTCCGGGCCATTGCCCAGCGCCTGCGCGACCATGTGCGCGCAGGCGACGCCGTGGCACGCCTGGGCGGCGACGAATTCGCCGTGCTGATCTGCGGCGCGGATGCCGAGGAACATGCCCGCGATATCGCCCGCCGGCTGCTCGCCGAGCTGGCGCAGCCGGTCAGCTACGGGGCCGAACGCCTGACCGTGACCATCAGCATCGGTGTGGCGCTCTACCCGCAGCATGCCCACACCTTCACCAGCCTGTACAAGGCCGCCGACGAGATGCTCTACAAGGTCAAGGGCCGCGGCCGCTCAGGCTCGGCGGTGTGCGGTGAAGACGGCGAGCTGAGCAGCAGCGCACGCCTGCACCTGGATGTGCTGAATGTCCCCAGCGGACTGAGCTAACCGGCCACGAGGCCGCTCAGTTGCGATAACGCCGGCGCACCCGGGAGGTCACCTTGCTCAGCAGCTCGTAACCGATGGTACCCGCGGCCTGCGCCACCTCATCCACCGGTAGCTGTGCGCCCCACAGCTCGACCGCATCGCCCACAGCGGCATCGGGCAAATCCGTCAGATCGACCGTCAGCATATCCATCGAGACCCGCCCGACCAGTGGCACGCGCCGCCCGCCGACCAGCACCGGCGTGCCGCTCGGCGCATGGCGCGGGTAGCCATCGGCATAACCACAGCTGACCGTGCCGATCCGCGAGGCGCGCTCGGCGCGCCAGGTGCCGCCATAGCCAACCGCCTCACCCGCGGGCACATCGCGACAGGCGAGCAGCTGCGCCGTCAGGCTCATGGCCGGCTGCAGGCCCAGTTCGGCCGAGCCCAGATCGACACAGGGCGTCGCGCCGTAGAGCATGATGCCCGGGCGCAGCCAATCCATATGAGCAGCGGGAATGGTCAGGATCGCCGCCGAGTTGGCCAGGGAACGCTGGGCGAAATCCAGGTCCAGCAGATCGAGAAACTGCTCGAGCTGCAGCTCGGTCGTTTCGCTGCCGCGCTCGTCGGCACAGGCGAAGTGACTGAGCAGATTGAGCTCGGCCACCTGCGCCATGCCCTGCAAACGCCCGTGCCACTCACGCACCGCCGCGGCGCTGAAACCCAGGCGGTGCATGCCGCTGTCCAGCTTCAGCCACAGATTCAGCGGCCGCGTCAGGCTGGCGGCGAGCAGCTGCTGCGCCTGCTGCTCGCTGTGCAGCAGCACATCCAGGCCCAGTTGCGCGGCGAACTGGTACTCGTCCGCCTCGAAGCAGCCCTCGAGCAACAGAATCCGCGCCTCACCGTGCAGCGCGCGCACCTCCGCAGCTTCCTCCAGGCTGGCCACGGCAAAGCCGTCGGCGACATCGTGCAGGGCCGTCACCACCTCGCGCACGCCGTGCCCATAGGCATTCGCCTTGACCACCGCGAATGCCTGCCGCCCCGGCGCACAGCGCTTGGCCACCGCATAATTATGGACGATGGCTGACAGGTCGATAGTGGCAACAAGAGGACGCATGACAGGGCTCCACGGCAGGCTAAAGCCGAGCATCTTAACCCTCAGCTCTTGGGCTGCAAGCGCCAGGTCGCTCAGCACATGCCACATACCTGCGGCACCGCGGTTAGCGACTGACATTTAATTGCACCGAAGCAAAGGCTACTGACAATAAGCTGTCAGTAGCACTCCTCTAGAGTGGGCTCCACAGGCTAGAACGCGCCGTCAGATACTGCCGCTGCCTGTCGCCCACAATCATCAAGGATGAGAGAACATGAATGCGATCAACTGGTTCGAACTATTTGTCAGCAACTTCGAGCGTGCCCGCGGCTTCTATGAGCGCGCCCTGGCAACGCCGCTGGAGGTAATGGAAGGCATGGGCGGACGCATGGCCCTGTTCCCCCATGCCCAGGAAAGTGGTGTCGGTGGCTGCCTGAGCGAGTCGGCCGAGCAACAGAGTGGCATTGGCGGTACCCGCATCTACCTGAACGTCGAGGGCCAATTGGACGCCGTGGTCAACCGGGTACCCTCTGCCGGCGGCGTCATCATCCAGAGCAAGATGTCCATCGCACCGCATGGCTTTATCGCTGTGATAAAAGACAGCGAAGGTAATGAAGTGGGCCTGCACAGCATGTCCTGAACCCAGCATTCCGGGCGTGCGTCAGCGCGCCCGGTAATCCCGAGCAAGAGCACCGAGGCAACATGAGGCGCGCCGACCGTCTGTTTCAAATCGTGCAGTTTCTGCGCAGCCGTCGCCTGACCACCGCCCAGTGGCTGGCCGAGCGCCTGCAGGTATCGGTGCGCACTATTTATCGCGATATCCAGGACCTCTCCCTGTCCGGAGTCCCCCTGGAAGGTGAAGCCGGCGTCGGTTACGTGCTGCGCCAACCGATGGATTTGCCGCCCCTGATGTTCGAGCGCGAGGAGATAGAGGCCTTGCTGGTGGGCGCGCGCATGGTCAAGGCCTGGGCCGACCCACAACTACAGCGGGCCGCCGAATCGGCACTGGCGAAGATCCACGGCGTGTTGCCCAACGAGCTGCGCGACGAGCTCAATCGCAACCAGCTGTTTGCTCCCGAAACCAATCCGTATCCCGTGCACTGGCTCGGCCAGCTGCGCCAGGCCATACGCCAGCGCCACAAACTGCGAATCAGCTACCGCGATGAACGCGGCGAAACCAGCCAGCGCTGCGTCTGGCCGCTGGGGCTGTTTTTCTGGGGGCAAACCTGGACGCTGTGCAGCTGGTGCGAGCTGCGCAACGACTTTCGCAACTTCCGCATCGACCGCGTCGAGCAACTGCAGGACCGCGCGGAGACCTTTGAAGCGGTGGTGGGCCAGCGCCTGGAGGATTACCTCAAACCCTATCTAGGCGAGCACGCCATCGCACCGCTGTACAAGAGCTAAACGCCTGAAGGGCATGATCTAGAGCAGGATCGATCACTCATCGTCGAACTGGTAACTACCCGGTGCCAGGTTCTCGAAGCGCGAGAACTTGCCGAGAAACGCCAGCCGCGCGGTACCCAGCGGGCCGTTACGCTGCTTACCGATGATGATTTCGGCCACGCCCTTGTACTCGGTCTCGGGGTGATACACCTCGTCACGGTAGACGAACATGATGATGTCGGCGTCCTGCTCGATCGCACCGGATTCACGCAAGTCGGAGTTGATCGGGCGCTTGTTCGGCCGCTGTTCCAGGCCGCGATTGAGCTGCGACAGGGCGATCACCGGGCAGTTGAATTCCTTGGCCAGGGCCTTGAGCGAGCGGGAGATTTCGGAAATCTCGTTGACTCGGCTGTCGCCGCTGGAGCCGGGAATCTGCATCAGCTGCAGGTAGTCGACCATGATCAGGCCGATCTCGCCGTGTTCGCGGGCCAGGCGGCGAGTCCGTGCGCGCATCTCCGAGGGCGAGATACCGGCGGTATCGTCGATAAACAGCTTGCGGTCGTTGAGCAGGTTGACCGCGCTGGTCAGGCGCGGCCAATCGTCGTCGTCCAGGCGACCGGCGCGCACCTTGGTCTGGTCGATACGCCCGAGCGAGGCCAGCATACGCATGACGATGGAATCCGACGGCATCTCCAGGGAGTACACCATCACCACCTTGTCGCTGCGCATCAGGGCGTTTTCCACCAGGTTCATGGCGAAGGTGGTCTTACCCATGGACGGTCGGCCGGCGACGATGATCAGATCCGCTGGCTGCAGACCGCTGGTCAATCCGTCCAGATCGGTAAAGCCGGTGGACAGACCGGTGATCGCATCACCGGCATTGAACAGGGTGTCGATGCGGTCAATGGCCTTGACCAGAATATCGTTGATCCCCACCGGGCCGCCGGTCTTCGGCCGCGCCTCGGCGATCTGGAAGATCAGCCGCTCGGCCTCGTCGAGAATCTCGGCTCCGGTTCGGCCTTGCGGCATATAGGCGCTGTCGGCGATCTCGCCGCTGATGCCGATCAACTGGCGCAACGTGGCGCGCTCGCGAATGATCTGCGCATAGGCCTTGATGTTGGCCACCGAGGGAATGTTCTTCGCCAGCTCGCCGAGGTAGGCCAGGCCGCCGACCTGCGACAGCTGCCCTTCCTGATCCAGCTGCTCGGACACGGTGACCACGTCGAAGGGGTGGTTACGCTCGGCCAGCTTGAAGATCGCGCGGAAGATCAGGCGGTGGTCATGCCGATAGAAGTCGCCATCGGACACCGCATCGAGCACCCGCTCCCAGGCATTGTTGTCGAGCATCAAACCGCCCAGTACGGCTTGCTCGGCCTCGATCGAGTGCGGCGGCACCTTCAGGGCGGAGGTTTGCAGGTCGTACTGTTCGGGCAGGCTGATGTCGTTCATAAGGCTCTGGGCAGAATTCTGTGTTCATAAAACAAAAGGCACGACATCGCTTGCGCAATGTCGTGCCTGATTGTTAGCGGGCTTGCACCTAAGTGCAAGCCCGCTTGGCAGACTGAGTGACATCTGCTGCGCTCGGTTATACCGCGTTGAAATCAGGCTCAAAATGCTCATTTACAACACGTAAACTGCGCTTTTTCGCCCGATTTCGCCTTGTCTAACCTTCGCTCGCTACGTTGTCACCCAGCCTGCCGGCTGGCCGATTAGGCTGCTACTACGACAACCCGTACGGTTGCTTCAACGTCGCTGTGCAGGTGCACGGCCACGTCGTATTCGCCGATTTGACGAATGGTGCCGTTCGGCAGACGCACTTCAGCCTTGGCCACTTCAACGCCGGAGGCGGTCAGGGCTTCAGCGATGTCGTGAGTACCGATAGAACCGAACAGTTTGCCCTCATCGCCCGCGGTAGCGGTGATGGTGACTTCCAGTTCAGCCAGCTGGGCAGCGCGGGATTCGGCGTAAGCCTTCTTCTCGGCAGCCAGCTTCTCCAGCTCGGCGCGGCGGGCTTCGAAAGCCGCAACGTTGGCCGGGGTAGCGGCAGTGGCTTTGCCTTGCGGCAGCAGGAAGTTACGGCCGTAACCGGCCTTAACGTTCACTTTATCGCCCAGGTTGCCCAGGTTGGCGATTTTTTCCAGCAGGATCAGTTCCATTTGGTAATAACCTCTTAACTTTTAACCTTCACCGTCCGTGGGGCCCGAGCCTTGCTTGCGCTCGAAGCGACCACGAAAATCAAACAGACTGTCGACAATGGCCAAAACCACCAGTAACGGATAAGTCAGCTGCATAAACAGCAGCAGCGTGATGTACAACCCGACCAGCCAGAACTTGCCTAGCCGACCTTGCGCCACCAGCCCATGCAACAGGGCGATGCCGGCGAACACCAGCGGCACGCTGCTCAGCGGGGTCAGCATGGCCATCTGCGGCCCCAGATTGGGCCCCAACAGCATGCACCCCAGCAGCAACATCGCCAGCGGTATCGGCAGTCGCAACGCGCGAAACTCGCGCCCGAAACCACCCGGGTTATACAACTGCGCCTGCCAGAAACGCCCAAGCATCAGGCTCAGCAGGCTGACTATCTGCAACAACGCCGCTATCAAACCGGTCAGCACCGGTGCAATCAGGCTATCCAGGCGCGCTCGCTCGTCCACCGACATCTGCTGGTGAACCCCATCGAGCATTTGCGGCATCAGCTTCTGCAGCTCAAGCGCCATTGCCTCGATGGGTTCGCGGAACACCGCACCCAAGACCAACCCGTACACCAGGCCCAATGCCACACTGCATAGCAGTACGCGATTCCAGGACGGGTTGGCGCGCAACACCAACGCCAACCCCAGCGCACCGAGCAACACCAACAGGGTGCGCGGCTCACCAAAGTACCACCAGCCTATGGCCGGCAGCAGGGCCCAGACGAGGATGCCCAGGGCATCACTCAAACCGCGCCGCAGGAGCACCAGGCATCCGGCGGCAGCACTTAACCAGAACAACAGCGGCAATGCCGCAGAAACGACCACCACCAGGGTGGCCTGCATACGGCCGCGCATAATGAATTCAGCCAAGGCGCGCATGCGATCTATCCCTTACTTCTTGTCGAACATCTGGTCTCAGCGGCCGTGGCTGTCGGTGTAAGGCAGCAGGGCCAGGAAGCGGGCGCGCTTGATAGCGGTAGCCAGCTGACGCTGATAACGAGCCTTGGTACCGGTAATACGGCTAGGAACGATTTTGCCGGTTTCCGAGATGTAGGCCTTCAGCGTGTTGAGATCCTTGAAATCGATCTCTTTCACTTCTTCTGCGGTGAAACGGCAGAATTTACGACGACGGAAGAAACGTGCCATGAGATTGGCTCCTCAATAGATCCGTGGATTACTCGTCAGCGTTATCGCTGTCGCTGTTGTCGCTGTCATCGCCATCGGCGGAGTCGGCGCTTTCAGGACGATCACGACGCTCGCGGCGCTCGCTACGATTTTCCTCAGCCTTAAGCATCTCGGACTGATCGGTAACGGCTTCGTCGCGACGGATGACCAGGTTACGGATCACGGCATCGTTGTAACGGAAGTTGTCTTCCAGCTCGGCCAGGGCCTTGCCGGTGCACTCAACGTTCAGCATCACGTAGTGAGCCTTGTGAACATTGTTGATTGCATAGGCCAGCTGACGACGGCCCCAGTCTTCCAGGCGGTGAATCTTGCCGCCGTCTTCTTCGATCAGCTTGGTGTAACGCTCAACCATGCCGCCGACTTGCTCGCTCTGGTCCGGGTGAACCAGAAAGATGATTTCGTAATGACGCATAAATGCTCCTTACGGGTTGTAGCCTGCCGCCAAATGCGGTCAGGCAAGGAGTGAATGACACTGTTTGTCTTGCTCGATCAGAAGGGCGCAAAAGCGCCTGCCGGAGCGGCAAGGGGCGACATTCTAGTGAAGCCCCCAGGCACAAGCAAGACGAACTGGTGATTATTTGAGCAATCCGCAGCAAAGGCCCGGAAAGGAAAGACGCTACTCAGGGAACAACAGCGGCGGGCACCCTTGGGCACCCGCCACACAGCTACTTCTTGCCGCCAGCCTTGCGCTGACGCAATGCCTCGAACAGACAGACCCCAGTGGCCACCGAGACGTTGAGGCTGCTGACGCTGCCGGCCATCGGCAGCTTGACCAGATAATCGCAGTGCTCGCGGGTCAACCGGCGCATGCCCTTGCCTTCGGCACCCATGATCAGCACGGTCGGCCCGGTCAGGTCGTGATCGTACAGCTCCATTTCCGCCTCGCCGGCGGTACCGACCACCCACAGGCCGCGCTGCTGGAGCTTCTCCAGGCTGCGCGCCAGGTTGGTCACGGCCACCAGCGGGATCACTTCGGCGGCACCGCAGGCCACCTTGCGCACCGTGGCGTTAAGGGTGGCCGACTTGTCCTTCGGCACGATCACCGCCAGGGCACCGGCGGCATCGGCGGTGCGCAGACAGGCACCGAGGTTGTGCGGATCGGTGACGCCATCGAGCACCAGCAACAGCGGCGGGCCTTCGGCGCGATCGAGTAACTCCTCGAGCATGGCCTCGCCCCACACCTGACTGGGACTGACATCCGCCACCACACCCTGGTGTACACCCTCGACCCAGGCGTCCATCTCGCGCCGCTCGCACTGGCCGACGCTTACCCGGGCCTCTGCCGCCAGACCCAGCAGAACCTGTACCCGCGGATCGTTACGCCCCTCGGCCAGCCAGACCTGCTTGACCCGCTTCGGGTGGTGACGCAACAGGGCTTCCACAGCATGCACGCCGTAGATCTTCTCCAGCTGACTCATGATTTCGCCTTAGGCTTGCGCGCGGCACCCGCGCCACCCTTGCGATGACTGCCGGCCTTGGCAGCGGGCTTGGCCGCATCGGCCTTACCGGTGCGTGCCTTGCTGCCCTTGCCCTTGGATTCGGACAGCAGAGCCTTTTTCACTTCACGACTCTTGGCCACATCGGTATTACCGGCTGCACGCTCACTGCGTCGCCCCGTCTTGCCCGCCGACTCGAAGCCGCCACGCCGCGGGCCTGCCGGCGCGAGCGCCTTGCCTTCGGCCAGCTCGAAGTCGATCTTGCGCTCGTCCAGATCGACGCGCATGACCTTGACCTCGACACTGTCGCCCAGACGGAAGCTGCGCCCGCTGCGCTCACCGGCCAGGCGATGGTGCACCGGGTCGAAGTGGTAGTAGTCGCCCGGCAGCGCGGTGACATGCACCAGGCCTTCGACGTAGATGTCCTTCAACTCGACGAACAGACCAAAACCGGTCACCGCGGTAATCACCCCAGGGAAGGTTTCGCCGACGCGGTCCTTCATAAACTCGCACTTGAGCCAGTTCACCACATCGCGGGTGGCCTCATCGGCGCGCCGCTCGGACATCGAGCACTGCTCGCCGAGCTGCTCGAGGGCCGGCTCGTCGTAGGGGTAGATGCGTGCCTTGGGCATGCTCTGCGCACCGGCGCGCTTGACGTGCGGGGTGTCCTGCTTGGAGCGGATCACGCTGCGAATCGCCCTGTGGATCAACAGATCCGGGTAGCGACGAATCGGCGAGGTGAAGTGGGCGTACGCTTCGTAATTCAGGCCGAAGTGGCCCTGATTGTCGGCGCTGTACACCGCCTGGCTCAACGAGCGCAGCATCACGGTCTGGATCAGATGATAGTCCGGACGTTCGCGGATGCTTTCCAGCAGCAGCTGATAATCCTTAGGGCTAGGGCCGTCCTTGGACTTGCCGCGATGCAGGGACAGGCCCAGCTCGGTGAGGAAGGCCTTGAGCTTCTCCACCCGCTCGGGCGGCGGACCGTCATGCACGCGGTACAGCGCCGGGATCTCATGCTTCTGCATAAAGGCCGCGGTGGCCACGTTGGCGGCCAGCATGCACTCCTCGATCAGCTTGTGCGCATCGTTGCGCTGGGTCGGACGGATCTCCGCGATCTTGCGCCCGGTGCCGAAGATGATGCGGGTTTCCTGAGTCTCGAAGTCGATGGCACCGCGTTCGTGACGCGCCGCCAGCAGCACCTGATACAGCGAGTAGAGCTGCTTGAGGTGCGGCAGCACCTGCTTGTACTCACTGCGCAGGGCCTTGCCCTCGCCGCCCTTGGGATCTTCGAGCATGGCACTGACCTTGTTGTAGGTCAGGCGCGCATGGGAGTGAATCACCGCTTCATAGAACTGGTAGTCGGTCATCTTGCCGGTCTTGGAGATGCTGATCTCGCAGACCATGGCCAGACGATCGACCTGGGGATTGAGCGAACACAGGCCGTTGGACAACTCCTCCGGCAGCATCGGGATCACCCGCTCGGGGAAATACACCGAGTTGCCGCGCACCTGGGCCTCGGCATCCAGCGCCGAGTCGACCTTGACGTAGTGGGAGACGTCGGCGATGGCCACATAGAGTTTCCAGCCGCCGGAGAACAGCCGCCAGTTGCTGCCGTTCTTCTCGCAGTACACCGCATCGTCGAAGTCGCGGGCGTCTTCGCCATCGATGGTGACGAACGGCAGGTGGCGCAGATCGACGCGTTTCTCCTTGTCCTTCTCTTCGACTTCCGGCTTGAGCTTGCGCGCCTCCTTGATCACCGCCTCGGGCCAGACATGGGGAATGTCGTAGCTGCGCAGGGCAACATCGATTTCCATGCCGGGGGCCATGTAGTTGCCGACCACCTCGACCACATCGCCCTGGGGCTGGAAACGCGGCGTCGGCCAATGGGTGATTTTCACCTCGACGAACTGACCCTGCTTGGCCCCGGCATTACGCCCGGGCGTGACCAGCACCTCCTGCTGGATCTTCGGGTTGTCGGCGACCACGAAGCCGATGCCGCTTTCTTCGTAGTAGCGGCCGACGATGGATTCATGGGCGCGGGAAATCACCTCGACCACACCACCCTCGCGCCGACCGCGACGGTCGAGCCCGGTGACACGGGCCAGGGCGCGGTCGCCATCGAACACCAGGCGCATCTGTGCCGGGCTGAGGAACAGGTCGTCAGTGCCGTCATCGGGAATCAGGAAGCCGAAGCCATCGCGATGGCCGCTGACCCGCCCGAGGATCAGATCGAGCTTGTCCACCGGGGCATAGGTGCCGCGCCGGGTATAGATCAGCTGACCGTCACGCTCCATGGCCCGCAGGCGGCGGCGCAAAGCCTCCAGCTGCTCATCCGTGCTGAGACCGAACTCCTGAGCCAGTTCTTCGCGGGCGGCAGGGGAGCCACGTTCGTCCAGGTGCTGCAGGATCAGCTCACGACTTGGAATAGGGTTTTCGTATTTTTCCGCTTCACGTGCGGCCTCGGGATCGAGGGATTGCCAATCGGCCATTGAGTAGGGGCTACCTTTGCTTATGTATATATAGGTGAGTCATATGCCTATTGAAGCGCGAAAAAGGCTTCTCGGTCAGCTTTTCCAGCGACAATATTTTTTTCGACCGCAGGGCTTTACAAGGTAAAAGGTCGCCCGTATAGTTCGCGCCCACAGCGTCGAACAGACGTTGTAACACGGAACTGATGAGTAATCATCGTTTCAGTGCCCAGGTGGCGGAATTGGTAGACGCGCTGGTTTCAGGTATCAGTGATCGCAAGATCGTGGAAGTTCGAGTCTTCTCCTGGGCACCAAATTCAAGAATCGAGTCAATGACTGGGTTCCTGCAATAAACGGACGCAACGCTCCGTGTCGGCAACGACGAAGCTTGCTGCAATGCCCAGGTGGTGAAATTGGTAGACACGCCAGCTTCAGGTGCTGGTGACCTTACGGTCGTGGAAGTTCGAGTCTTCTCCTGGGCACCAATTCAAAAAACCGAGCCAAGCGCTCGGTTTTTTATTGCCCTGGATTTACCCCGGCAACCCGCCGGACCCAGCCCGGCTGCCGCCGACCCCACGGGCTAAACGCGGAACTGCCCCAGACTGGCCTTCAACTGCCGGGCCAGGCCATCCAGCACCCGCCCACTGTCAGCCGTGGCCGCCACCGCCTCGGCTGCACGCTGGGCTTCGGCATGAATCACCTCGACCCGCCCGCGCACCGCATCGGCCCCCTCGGCCTGATGGGCCGCCGCCGCGGTCGCCGCATTGATTGCCCCATGCACCTCTTCCACCGCCGCCTGCACGGACTGCTGCACCTTGGCACTCTCGCGCAATGCCGCCAAGCCCAGGTCCGCCTGCTGACCCGCCTGGGCAATGGCCCCGACTGCCTCACGCGCCCCCTTCTGCAGGGCCCCAATATGCGCCTGAATATCGCCGGTGGACTGCTGGGTCTTGCTCGCCAGGGCCCGTACTTCATCGGCCACCACGGCAAAGCCGCGACCGCTCTCGCCTGCACGCGCCGCCTCGATGGCCGCATTCAAGGCCAGCAGATTGGTCTGCTCGGCGATGCCATGGATGACCGTCAGCACCACCTCGATCTGCTCGCTCTGCTTGGCCAGCCGCTCGATCACCGCCGCACCGGTGCCAACCCTAAGCACCAACTCCTCGATCGCCCCGCCGACTCGCGTCGCGATGGCCGCATTGTCCTGGGTCGCCTGACGAATCGCCGCAACCCGACGCAAGGCCTCCTGCATCGCCTGGCTTTCCGCCTGCGCCTCGCCCGCCATCTGCGCCAGAGCCTGCAAGCTGCCCGCCACCTCGTCGCGCTGCCGCCCGGCGGCCGCCTCGGCCGCCGCACTGCGCGAGGCCAGGCTGGCGATTTCCTGCCCGGTGCGCACCGCCACCTCGCCCGCCTCGCGCACGATGGGCTGCAACTTGGCCAGGAACCGATTGACCGCCGCCGCCATGTCGCCGACTTCATCGCCGCTCACCAGCTCGACCCGCCGGGTCAGGTCGCCCTCGCCCGCCGCCAGGTCATGCAGCGCCGCCACCAGCAACTGCAAACGACTGAGCACCCGCCAGCCGAGTACCAGCGCCACCGCCAGCAAGGTCAGCACGCCCACCACCAGCAGGCCCAGAGCGATTCGCCAGCGCAGGTTGTCCGCCGCCACCTGCACCGAACCCAGACTACTCTGCGCCATGCCCTCGGCGGCCTGCTGCGCCTCGAGCAGCCGCCGCTGCAGTGCCTGAGCACTGTCGCGCGAGGCCCCGGCCAGGCTGCTGTCGACCAACTCGCCGGCATCGCCGACCAGGCCGGCAAAACGCTGATCCAGCGCCTGCAGCTCCTGCTCGATCGCCGCCCGGGACAAACCCAGCTGGACCTTGCCGATCTGCGCCCCCATGGGATTGATGTCCATCTCTAGCATATGCACCTGCGGATCGCGCGACGCCGCATCGACCAGCCTGTCCAATGGCGTATCACCCTGACCCGCCGCAACCAGCGCCCTGATCCGCGCGTCGCTGCGATTGAAATTCCGGGTCAGGCGCTGCCCCGCCGCGTCGTAGTAAATCGCAAAGAGCACCGCCGGATCGCGCTGGGCAATCCGCGCAAAGGCGGTCAGGGCCGGCACATCGTCATCCCAGATGGCCTTGGGCGCGACACCGGCCAGTAGCTGCGCCATGGCGGTGCCGGACTGTTTGAGATTGTTCTCCAGCACGCCACGCAACTGCTCGCGCTCGGCCTGCAAACGCTCGGACAAGGCCGCCCCGAGACTCTCGCGGGTATTCGTCGAGAGCGCCCCCAGGCCCTGCACCACCTCGCGCTCGGCCGCGGCCAGTTCAGCGCCCAGACGCTGGCTGTCGTCCTGCATCCGCGCCGCCAAATCACTCACCAGGTCGTCCACCGTCGTACGGGTCAGCCAGACCGCCAGCAGCACCTGCAACAACATGGCGACGCCCAGGGCGATAAACACCGGACGCAACAAGCGACTATGCAGTAGAGAGAACAAGGCACCACCCCTTCAGAATCAGAACGACCGATACCCCATGGATCGACCGCAACCGGCGAAACTGTAATAGCCAGAACGACAAAGGGCCGCCCATGGCGACCCTTTGTTGCACAACCTGCGGCGATCAGGCAAACGGATGACGCAGCACGATGGTCTCGTTACGGTCAGGACCGGTGGAAATGATGTCGACTGGCGCACCGACCAGCTCCTGCACCCGCAGGATATAGGCACGGGCATTGGCCGGCAGCTCTTCCAGGGTCTTGGCCCCCAGGGTCGACTCGCTCCAGCCCGGCAGCTCCTCGTAGACCGGCTGCAGGCCCAGGTAGCTGTCGGCATCGGTCGGCGCGTCGACCAGCACCTCGCCATTCTGATCCTTGTAGCCGACGCAGATGCGGATGGTTTCCAGGCCGTCGAGCACGTCGAGCTTGGTCAGGCACAGACCGGAGATGCTGTTGATCTCGATGGCGCGACGCAGGATCACCGCATCGAACCAGCCGCAGCGACGCGCACGACCCGTGGTGGAGCCGAACTCATGGCCACGCTTGGCGAGGAAGGCACCGGTTTCATCGAACAGCTCGGTAGGGAACGGCCCGGAGCCGACGCGGGTGGTGTAGGCCTTGGTGATACCGAGGATGTAATCCAGGTACATCGGGCCGAAACCGGAACCGGTGGCGATACCGCCCGCCGTGGTGTTGGAACTGGTGACGTAGGGGTAGGTGCCATGGTCGATATCCAGCAACGAACCTTGGGCACCTTCAAACATGATGTCCTTGGACTCGCGGCGCATCTCGTGCAGTACCGCGGTGACGTCGGCCATCATCGGCTTGAGCAGCTCGGCGTATTCCATGCACTCATCCAGAGTCTTCTGGAAGTCGATGGCCGGCTCCTTGTAGTAATTGACCAGCACGAAGTTGTGGTAGTCGAGCAGCTCGCCGAGCTTGGCGGCAAAACGCTCGCGGTGGAACAGATCGCCAATGCGCAGACCACGGCGAGCTACCTTGTCTTCGTAGGCCGGGCCGATGCCGCGGCCGGTGGTGCCGATCTTGGCATCACCACGGGCCTTCTCACGGGCCTGATCCAGGGCCACGTGATAGGTCAGGATCAGCGGGCAGGACGGGCTGATACGCAGGCGCTCGCGCACCGGCACACCCTTTTCTTCCAGCTTGATGATTTCACGCATCAGGGCGTCGGGGGCGACCACAACGCCGTTGCCGATCAGGCACTGCACGTTCTCGCGCAGGATGCCCGAGGGGATCAGGTGCAGAACGGTTTTTTCGCCGTCGATCACCAGGGTATGGCCGGCGTTATGGCCGCCCTGGTAACGCACTACGGCTGCAGCCTGTTCGGTCAGCAGGTCGACGATCTTGCCCTTGCCCTCATCGCCCCACTGGGTGCCCAGAACTACGACATTCTTACCCATAACACTAACCCTCTTCGCGCAAACTTGATGCCGGCCACAGCCGACGGAAACATTTCAGGACGAGCGGCCCGGCGATCCCTCAGGACGCCAGCGCCGCCAACTGCCAACGGCCGTCACGCAACAGCAGCTGGCGATCACAACCCGCCGCGCCGGCATCGGCAACCGTCTGCCCAGGCAACGCCTGGACCACACGCTGACCGTCCAGACGCAAGCGCTGAATCGCCTGCCACAAGAACACATCATGGTTATCCGGAGCCCAGACACTGGCCGGCATCTCGCCCAGCTGCATCTGCCCCAGGCCAACCAGGGTTTTCAGATCGGTGGAAAAGCCGGTAGCCGGGCGGGCGCGACCGAAGTCGGCACCGATATCGTCATAGCGGCCACCCTGGGCGATGGCATAGCCAACCCCGGGCACGAAGGCGGCGAACACCACGCCGGTGTGATAGTGATAACCGCGCAGCTCGCCCAGATCGAAGTACAACGGCAGCTCCGGGTAACGCAGGCTCAGGGAATCGGCAATCGCCATCAGATCGTCCAGCGCCGCGTGCACATCGTCCGGGGCCTCGACCAGACAGGCCTGGGCCAGATCCAGCACTTCACGGCCACCGCACAGTTCGCTGAGGGCGCGCAGCATCTTGCGCAATTCATCCGGCAGCGTCGCGGTCAGCTCGGCCACTTCATCCACGGCCTTGCGTTGCAACGCATCGAACAGCTGCTGCTCGGCTTCGCCGGACAACTCGGCGGCACGCGCCAGGCCGCGGTAGATACCGACATGACCAAGATCCATGTGCACATCCGGCACCGCCGCCAGCTCCAGGGTATTGACCAGCAGGCTGATCACCTCGACATCGCTGGCCGGACTGGCGTCGCCATACAGCTCGGCACCCAACTGAATCGGGCTGCGCGAGGTAGTCAGCGCGCGCGGCTGAGCGTGCACCACGCTGCCGGCGTAGCACAGACGGCTCGGTCCTTCGCGGCGCAGGGTGTGCGCATCGATGCGAGCCACCTGCGGCGTGATGTCGGCGCGAAAGCCCATCTGCCGGCCCGACAGCGGATCGGTCACCTTGAAGGTACGCAGGTCGAGATCCTGGCCCGCGCCGGTCAACAGCGACTCCAGGTATTCGATATGCGGCGTTACCACGAATTCATAGCCCCAGCGCTGGAACAGATCCAGCACCTGGCGACGCGCCACTTCGATACGCGCCGCGTGCGGCGGCAGTACTTCTTCGATGCCATCTGGCAGGAGCCAGCGGTCTACCGTTGCCATTTCGCCATTCCCCTCTTGAACCGGGCGGCACAAGCCTTCAGTGAAGCCAATAAAGGAAAGTTGTGCCCAGCAGCATGCTGGCCAACCCCATCAGACGCAGCTGTCGATCAGACAGCTGCGTCAACTGTATGAGCGCCCCGCGCCAAACACGCGGACCAAGGAAGGGCAGGATGCCTTCCAGCACCAGCAATAGACACAATGCGATGCCAAGTTCCTGCCACATGGTTCCCACAGACGCAAAAAAGCCGGGATTTTCCCGGCTGCCGCATGATACCACGCTAAAAGCTTCAGGCCACAAGCTCCAAGCAACAAGTGAGCGCCAGACGCTGACCTGCGGCTTGTAGCGTGCGGCCTGCAGCGGCCTTTACGGCTTGGATTTCTCCAGATAACGGAAGAAATCGCTACTCGGATCCAGCACCAGCACATCGCGCTTATCGGCGAAACTCTCGCGATAGGCTCTCAGGCTGCGATAGAAGGAGTAGAACTCCTGGTCCATGCCATAGGCCTTGGAGTAGATCGCCGCGGCCTGGGCGTCGCCATCACCGCGCAGCTCTTCAGCCTGGCGGTAGGCATCGGCCAGCAGCACGCGGCGCTGACGATCGGCGTCGGCACGAATACCTTCGGCCAACTCCTTACCCTTGGCGCGATGCTCGCGAGCCTCACGCTCACGCTCCGAGCCCATCCGGTCGAACACGCTGCGGTTCACTTCCTTCGGCAGGTCGATGGCCTTGACCCGCACATCCACCACCTCGATGCCCAGCTCACGCTGTGCGGCACGGTT
Organism: Pseudomonas sp. EA_105y_Pfl2_R69; assembly: GCF_963970915.1. NCBI lineage: Bacteria > Pseudomonadati > Pseudomonadota > Gammaproteobacteria > Pseudomonadales > Pseudomonadaceae > Pseudomonas > Pseudomonas sp. EA_105y_Pfl2_R69. The sequence goes on along the minus strand of NZ_CAXAOO010000001.1, from coordinate 524,843 downwards.
GAGCGATGCAGTCACGTCCGCCATCAGCGCATCGCGCTCACCCGACACCGACTCGTGCAGGGTGCGCTTACCGAACTGGTCACGCAGCGAAGCTTCGAGACGACGGGCCAGACGCTCGTCGGCAATCTGCTTCATGCCGGACGTCGCGGTGTAGTACCGCTCGGCATCCAGCACTCGCCACTTGGCGAACGCATCGACCATCAGGGCCTTCTTTTCCAGGGTGAGGAAACGCGAACTGGTGGAGTCCAGGGTCAGCAGGCGCGCATCGAACTTGCGCACCTGGTTGACGTAAGGAACCTTCACATGCAGGCCCGGCTGCACATCCGGCTGGACGATCCGACCGAACTGCAACAGCACCGCCCGCTCGGTTTGCGCCACGATATAGAAGCTGTTCCAGGCCACCAGTGCCACGACCACGCCAACAATCAGGGCGATCAGCGATTTATTGCTCATCAGCGGCTCTCCCTTGTGCGCAGCTCAACCTGACGCGGATCGATACTCACACGCGACCCCGCCTCACTGGCACCCGCACCCGAGATGGAACTGGGTGCAGCCGAGCTGCGGCCATCGATCATCTTGTCCAGCGGCAGATACAACAGGTTGTTCTGCCCCTTGTCACCGGTCACCAGCACCTTGCTGGTGTTGCTCATCAGCTCCTGCATGGTGTCCAGATACAGACGCTCGCGGGTGACTTCCGGTGCCTTGCGGTACTCGGTCACCAGGGCAGTGAAGCGATCCGCCTCACCCTGGGCACGGGAGACCACTTCCTCGCGGTAACCGCTGGCATCCTCGATCAGGCGCTGGGCCTGACCACGAGCCTCCGGCACCACGCCATTGGCGTAGGTTTCCGCCTGGTTCTTCTCGCGCTGCTCGTCCTCACGGGCACGGATCACGTCATCGAAGGCTTCCTGCACTTCGCGCGGCGCGGCCGCACTCTGCAGATTGACCTGGGTGACATTGATACCGGTGCGGTAGTTGTCGAGGAAGCGCTGCAAGCGATCCTTGACCTCACTGGCCATCAGCTCACGGCCTTCGGTCAGCACCTGATCCATCTCGGTGGAACCCACGACATGGCGCACGGCGCTGTCGGTGGCGTGCTGCAGGCTGACTTCCGGCTGATCGACGTTGAGCACGAAATCCTGCAGGTTGCTGATCTTGTACTGCACGGTCAGCGGCACTTCGATGATGTTCTCGTCCTCGGTCAGCATCTGCCCCTGCTTGCTGTAAGCACGCTCGCGGGTGACGTTTTCCTGGAACTTGCGATCGATCGGCGGGAAATAGATATTCAGGCCCGGCCCTACGGTTTCGTAGTACTTGCCGAAACGCAGCACCACGGCCTGTTCCTGCTCATCGACCACATAAATGGCGCTGTACAGCCAGACCGCGGCCAGCACCGCCAGCCCCACCAACAGCAGGCCGAAACCGCCGCCACTGCCGGAGCCGGTATCGCTGCCACGTTTCTTACCGCCACCGAACAGCCCGTTGAGGCTCTCCTGTAGCTTGCGGAAGGCCTCATCGAGATCCGGTGGCCCCTTGCGGTCACCGCCTTTACGGCCACCCCATGGATCCTGATTATTCGAGTTGCCACCCGGCTCATTCCAAGCCATAGCGCTCTCCATCTGATAAAGCAAAGACGCGCCCACGGCGCGCCCGCCAATGCTACCGAATGCATGCAGCCAGCGGCAAAACCACTGACGCAGGCTTTATTGCAAAGTGTGTTGCTCGATAAATTCCAACGGCTTCAACCCCGCCCGAGTGACCAGCCGATTCAACTCGATGCGCGGCAGCCGAACCGCCAACAGACTGCTGCCATCCTCGGCATGGGCCTCGCTCTGCACCGCCCCCAGGGCGAAAAACTGCGCGCGCAAACGCGCCAGGCCCTGCGGCAACTGCAAGGTCGCGATAAACAGCTCATCGCCCAGCAACTCGGCGATGGCCTGTTTCAACAACGGCAGGCCGCGCCCGTCACGGGCCGACAACCAGACCCGCAGCGGCTTGCCGTCGGCATCGCGCTGAATCTGCGGTTCGACACCTTCCAGCAAATCCAGCTTGTTGTATACCTCGAGCATCGGCAGCTCATGGGCACCGATCTCACCCAGCACCGCCATGACCTGCTCGATCTGCTGATCGCGCTCGGGCTCGTGGGCGTCGATGACGTGCAGCAACAGGTCGGAGTTGCTCGACTCCTCGAGGGTGGCGCGAAAAGCTTCGACCAGTTTGTGCGGCAGATGACGGATAAAGCCCACCGTGTCGGCCAGCACTACCGGCCCCAGATCGTCCAGCTCCAGACGGCGCAGGGTCGGATCCAGGGTGGCGAACAGCTGATCGGCGGCGTACACATCCGATTCGGTCAGAGCATTGAACAAGGTCGATTTGCCGGCGTTGGTATAGCCGACCAGAGACACCGAGGGAATATCGGCACGCTGCCGCCCGCGCCGCGCCTGCTCGCGCTGACTGCGCACCTTCTCGAGCTTCTGCTTGATCTGGCGGATACGCACACGCAACAAGCGGCGGTCGGTCTCCAGCTGGGTTTCCCCTGGGCCGCGCAGACCGATACCGCCTTTCTGTCGCTCGAGGTGAGTCCAACCGCGCACCAGGCGCGTACTCAGATGATCCAGCTGGGCAAGCTCGACCTGCAACTTGCCCTCATGGGTACGCGCGCGCTGGGCGAAAATATCGAGGATCAGACCGGTACGGTCCAATACCCGACACTCGAACACTCGCTCGAGGTTGCGCTCCTGGCTGGGCGTCAGCACGTGATTGAAGATCACCAGGTCGGCCTCGGTGGCCTTGACCTGATCACGCAACTCTTCAACCTTGCCGCTACCAATCAGGTATTTGGCGGTCAGCCGACTGCTCGGCACAGTGAAGAAGGCCACCGTATCGGCACCCGCCGAAATGGCCAACTCCTGGAATTCTTGCGGATCTTCACGCGCCGCGGAATCCTGACCATCCAGATGAACCAGGAGAGCCCGTTCCCCACCTTCATGGCGCTCGAAGAACAATACAACCTCCTAGATCAGGCGTTACCAGGTTCTGCTTCTGCCTGCTCGGTCTCGGCTGCACTCGGCAGACGCACCGGACGGCTCGGCACCACGGTGGAAATGGCGTGCTTGTAGACCATCTGGCTGACAGTATTCTTCAGCAAAATCACGAACTGGTCGAAAGACTCGATCTGGCCCTGCAGCTTGATGCCGTTGACCAGATAGATGGAAACCGGGACGCGTTCCTTACGCAGGGTATTCAGGTAAGGGTCTTGTAGCGAATGCCCTTTTGACATGTGCCGCACTCCTTTAAGGATCAATTTTCAATAATTTTTAGTAAAACCAGTAAACGGTTCAAACCGCCCATTTCACAGAGTAGACGGCTAACGGCAAGGTCTCAGGTCAATATGGAGACCGCTGCCAGGTATTTCAAGGCACGCGGCAGATTGTCACAGTCCAGACTGTCCAGCCAATGCGCATCACCCCAACCGCGCAACCAGGTGAACTGCCGTTTGGCCAGTTGGCGCGTGGCAATAATGCCCTGCTCCTCCATCTGCGCCCTGCTCAGGTTGCCGTCGAGGTAATCCCACACCTGGCGATAACCTACAGCTCGTATAGACGGCAAGCCGGGGTGCAAGTCACTTCTGCGGCGCAGGCCTTCGACCTCTTCGAGCAAACCCTGTTCCAGCATCAGGCGAAATCGCTGGGCGATGCGCTCATGCAGGATCGAACGCTGGGCCGGCGCGATGACCAATTGCGCGACAGTATAGGGGAATTGCCCCCCTGCCGACGCGCCGGCCGCAGTATTTTCTGCGGCCTGGCGCTGGCGGTGCGCGCTCATGCTCAGGCCGCTGAGGCGATAGACCTCCAGCGCACGGATCAGGCGCTGCGGATCGTTGGGGTGGATCCGCGCCGCAGACTCGGGGTCGACCCCACGCAACTCGTCATGCAGCGCCTGCCAGCCTTCGCGCTCGGCACGCGCTTCCAACTCCGCGCGCAGCAGCGGATCGGCCCCGGGCATATCCGCCAGACCTTCCAGCAACGCCTTGTAATACAACATGGTGCCGCCCACCAGCAGTGGAATGCGCCCGCGTGCGGTGGCCTCGGCCATGGCCGCCAGGGCGTCGGCGCGAAACTCGGCCGCCGAATAGCTCTCGGCCGGATCGCGGATATCCACCAGGCGGTGAGGGAACTCGGCCAGGGTCGCCTTATCCGGCTTGGCCGTGCCGATATCCATGCCGCGGTAGACCAGCGCCGAGTCGACACTGATCAACTCGCAGGGCAGCACCCGCGCCAGGGCCAGGGCCAGATCGGTCTTGCCGGCGGCCGTCGGCCCCATCAGAAAGATGGCGGGCGGCAATGGACTGGTCACTTAACGCCCCCGCAAGAACAGCTTATCGAGATCATCCATGCCCAGCTGGGTCCAGGTCGGGCGGCCATGATTGCACTGGCCACTGCGCTCGGTGTGTTCCATGTCGCGCAGCAGCGCGTTCATTTCCGGCAGGGTCAGGCGGCGATTGGCGCGCACCGCGCCGTGGCAGGCCATGGTGCCGAGCAACTCGTTGAGGTGCGCCTGGATGCGGTCAGTGGTGCCGTACTCCAGCAGATCGGCCAGCACATCGTGGACCAGACGGGTCGCCTCTGCCTGCTTGAGCAAGGCGGGAATCTGCCGGATGGCCAGGCTTTCCGGACCCAGGCGCTGCAACTCAAAGCCCAGGCGCTGAAACCACTCGGCATGCTCCTCGGCGCAATCGGCCTCGCGCTGACTGACCGCAATCGACTCCGGCACCAGCAGCGGCTGGCCACGCAGGCCCTCGCTGGCCATGGCCACCTTCAGCCGCTCATAGGTAATCCGCTCATGGGCGGCGTGCATATCCACCACCACCAGGCCCTGGACATTCTCGGCGAGGATATAGATGCCTTTAAGCTGGGCGATGGCATAGCCCAGCGGCGGGATATCGCCCTGCGCCTCGGGCAGCGCAGCCGCGGCAGCGCCAACCGCCGGCAGCGGGGCGAAATATTCGCGGTAGGCACCCTGGGCCTCCGCCGCGGGCAAGGCCGGCTCGGCGCGCGCGCCCTGATAGCCGGCCCCCGGGGAACGCCACACCGAGGCAGCGGGTGCAGGCTCGAGCAGACTGGCGGCCAGGCCGATTTCGCCCTGGGGGCCGAACTCGCCGGCCGCCTGCCCGCTGGGCCGCACCATCTCGGCAATGCCGGCCGGCGCTGCCAGCTGATCTTCCGGGCGCACCTCGCCGAGGGCGCGATGCAGGGTGCCGTAGAGGAAGTCATGGACCATGCGCCCGTCACGGAAGCGCACCTCATGCTTGGTCGGGTGCACGTTGACATCGACCACCGCGGGGTCGATCTCGAGAAACAGCACAAAGGTTGGATGGCGGCCGTTGAACAGCACGTCGCGGTAGGCCTGGCGCACCGCGTGGGCCACCAGCTTGTCGCGCACCGTGCGCCCGTTGACATAGAAATACTGCAGATCGGCCTGACTGCGGGAGAAGGTCGGCAAACCGACCCAGCCCCACAGGTGCAGGCCATTGCGCTCGATATCGATGGGCAGGGCCTGCTCGAGGAAAGCCGAGCCACAGACCGCAGCCACCCGCCGCGCACGGCTGAGCTCATCGGGGGCCTCGTGCAGGCCGAGCACGGTCTTGCCATTGTGGCGCAGGTGGAAAGCCACATCGAAACGGGCCAGGGCCAGGCGCTTGATCACTTCCTGCAGGTGGTCGAACTCGGTCTTCTCGGTCTTGAGGAACTTGCGCCGCGCCGGCGTATTAAAGAACAGATCGCGCACCTCCACCGAGGTGCCGACCGGGTGCGCCGCCGGCTGCACTCGCGGTTGCATGTCGCGGCCTTCGGTTTCCACCTGCCAGGCCTGTTCGGCACCATCGGTGCGCGAGGTCAGGGTCAGGCGCGCCACCGAGCTGATCGAGGCCAGGGCCTCGCCACGAAAACCCAGGCTCATCACCTGCTCGAGATCCTCCAGTTCGCGGATCTTGCTGGTGGCATGCCGGGCCAGGGCCAGGGGCAGATCATCCGGGGCGATGCCACTGCCGTTGTCGCGCACCTTGAGCAGTTTGACCCCGCCCTGCTCGACATCCACTTCGATGCGCCGGGCTCCGGAGTCCAGACTGTTTTCCAGCAACTCCTTGATCACCGAGGCGGGCCGCTCGACCACTTCCCCGGCGGCAATCTGGTTGGCCAGCCGCGGACTCAGCAGCTGGATACGACTGGCCTGGCTCATGGTTGCGCCGCCAGAGCCGTCGCCGGCACCTGCAGTTTCTGACCGACCTTGATCACGTCGCCCTTCAACCCATTGGCACCGCGCAAGGCCGCCAGACTGATCTGGTAGCGCTGGGCGATCAGTGCCAGGCTTTCGCCGGAGCTGACCACATGCTCGCGCGGACCGAGGGCGATCTTGCCGTTATCGCGCAACCAGGCCACATAGCTGCCCGGCGGCGGGTTTTCATGGAAGAACTGCCGCACGCCACTGACAATCGAGCGCGCCAATGCCTGCTGGTGACCGGCGCTGGCCAACTTGCGCGCCTCATTGGGGTTGGAAATAAACCCGGTCTCTACCAGGATCGACGGGATATCCGGCGATTTCAGCACCATAAAGCCGGCCTGCTCGACCCGACGCTTATGCAGCGGGGTGACCCGGCCCATATTGCCCAGCACCTTGTTGCCGACATTCAGGCTGGAGGACAGCGAGGCGGTCATCGACAGGTCGAGCAGCACCCCGGCCAGCATGCGGTCCTTGTCGTCCAGGCTGACATTGCCGGCACCGCCGATCAGGTCAGACTGGTTTTCCGAGTCGGCCAGCCAGCGTGCGGTTTCCGAGGTGGCCCCGCGGTCCGACAGGGCGTACACCGAAGCGCCAAAGGCCGCAGCCCGCGGCGCGGCGTCGGCATGGATGGAAACGAACAGATCCGCGCCCTTCTTGCGGGCGATCTCGGTGCGCCGACGCAGCGGGATAAAGTAGTCGCCGGTACGCACCAGCTCGGCGCGAAAGCCCTTCTCCGCATTGACCTGCCGCTGCAGTTCCTTGGCTATCGCCAGGGTCACGTGCTTCTCGTACTGGCCCTTGACCGGAGACAGGGCACCCGGGTCTTCGCCGCCATGGCCGGCGTCGATGGCGATGACGATATCGCGCTTGCCGTTCGGCACCGGGGTCAGCTTGACGGGTGCCTGGGTCGGCGTGACCGGCACCGGCGGCGCAGTCGCGACCGCGGCGCTCGGCAGCTCCGGCACCGCCCCCGATGCCTGGTCAAACAGGTCGACCACCAGGCGATGGCCGTACTGCTGATTGGGGGCCAGGGTAAAGCTCTTCGGCGTCACCGGAGCCGACAGATCGATCACCACCCGCAGGTCTTCGGCAGTACGCTGGGCCGAGCGCACCCCGGTGATCGGGGTGTTGCTCAGGGCCAGTTGGTCGAAGCCGGTGGCCAGTTTGGCCCCGCCGACATCGATAACGATACGATCGGGGGCCGACAGCAGAAACACGCTGTGCTGCACCGGGCCGGACAGGTCAAATACCAGGCGGGTGTTGTCCGGTGCCCGCCACAGCCTGACGCTGCGCACATCCGAAGCGGCCAGTACATCGGCGACCAAACCGGCCAATGCCACTCCAAGTACGATGAAACGCGCGCCTATGCGCATAGCCAACCCCATATTCTGATCATGCCCCGGAGGCCAAAATGGCACACCAGGTTTCACCGCGCACGCTGTGTGCCTGCAAACGCAGCGCACGGCCGGCCGCTTGCGGGCTAATGGTAATGTCCATGTCCGCCTTTGGCAAAACGCCGGCACCGCGCTCGGGCCACTCGACCAGGCACAGGGCGTCGCCATCGAAGTAGTCGCGAATGCCGAGAAACTCCAGCTCCTCGGCATCCACCAGGCGATAGAGGTCGAAGTGGAAGGCCCGCACGCTGTCAATCTCGTAGGGCTCGACCAGGGTAAAGGTCGGGCTTTTCACCGCCCCGACATGTCCCAGGCCACGGATGATGCCGCGCGACAGGGTGGTTTTGCCGACCCCCAGGTCGCCATGCAGATAAATCACCCCGACCCCGACCCCGGCCGTCGCCTTGGCCAGCGCCGCACCCAGCGCCAACATCGCCTCTTCATCGGCGACAAACAGTTCTAACTCAGACACTCGGACTGCTCCTGCAATAACTGACGAATAACCGCACACAAGTCACTGGCCGCCAGGCCACGGCCCCGCTCGGCCAGCACCTCGCCCGCACGGGCATGCAGGTAGACCGCCAGACGGGCTGCGGCGAAGGCGGGCAGGCCCTGGGCCAGCAGCGCCCCGATCAGCCCCGCCAGCACATCCCCCAGCCCGGCACCGGCCATCACCGGATGACCGTACTCGCAGAGCAGCAAACTCCCGTCGGGATCGGCAACCAGGGTACCCGCGCCCTTGAGCACGCACACCGCCTGATAACGCCGAGCCAGAGTTCGGGCCGCGGCGGGACGATCCGCCTGCACCGCGGCGCTGTCGAGCCCCAGCAAACGTGCGGCCTCCCCCGGGTGCGGGGTAATCACCGCAGCACACGGCATACTGATGCCGCCTAGGGCCAACAGGTTCAACGCATCGGCATCCCACACCTGCAGCGCCTCGCTGCAGGCTGCCGCCGACAGCAGGCTGCGCCCCCAGGCCGCCTGGCCCAGTCCTGGCCCGACCACCCAGACATCGGCCCGCGCCCCCAGGGCCCGCAACTGATTGGCCGACGCCACGCCGGCGGCCATCACCTCGGGTAGCCGGGCCTGGGCCGCCGCCAGGTGTTCGCCGCGGGTGGCCAGGCTCACCAGCCCGGCACCCGCCCGCAGCGCACTCTGCGCCGCCAGCAGGCCGGCCCCGGCAAAACCGCGGTCGCCGGCCACCACCAGCACATGGCCCAACTGGCCCTTGTGCACGCTGCGCGGGCGTGGCGGTAACCGCGGCACATTGCCCCCGGCCAGGCGCTGGGCGCTAAAGGGTTGCGCGGCAACCAGCTGCGCATCGACCTGCAGGTCAGCGAACTGCAACTCGCCCACCCAGTCGGCGGCAACCCCGGTGAACAGGCCCAGCTTCAGGCCGATCAGGGTCACCGTCAGCTGCGCCCGCACCGCCACGCCCAGCACCTGGCCGCTGTCGGCGCACAGCCCGGAAGGGATATCCACCGCCAGCACCGGCAGGTCGCTGGCGTTGAGCAGGGCAATGGCCTGGGCATAGGGTTCGCGCACCGCACCGCTAAGCCCCGTACCCAGCAACGCATCGACCACCACCCCGCTCAGCGCCGCGCACTCGCTCCAGGGTTGAATGCGCACGCCGGCCGCCAGCGCCTCGTCACGCGCCCGGGCCGCATCGCCCTGCAGCTGCGCCGGGTCGCCCACCGCCAGCACCTGCACCTGCCAGCCGGCACGCAGGGCCAGCGCCGCGACCAGGTAGCCGTCGCCGGCATTATTGCCGCGCCCGGCCAATACCGTAATCGCCCCCGCGGCCGGCCAGCGCCGGCGCAAGGCACGCCAGATGGCGTGGGCGGCGCGCGTCATCAGCTCGAAGCCGGGGGTGCCGGCGGCGATCAGCCGGGCATCCAGCGCGCGCACTTGCGCCGCGCTGTACAGGGCCAAAGGAAGATTGTCGGGAGAATGCGGCATGCGTGAGCTCCGTTGTCTGGCAGAATTATACGCACCCCAGCCCAGGTTGCCCGCCCAGTATGTCCAGCGCCTCACTCGATCTTGCCGCCCTCGCCCAGTCGATCAAGGACTGGGGCCGCGAGCTGGGCTTTCAGCAGGTCGGCATCGCCGATGTGCAACTGGGCGAGCACGAGGCGCACCTGCAACGCTGGCTGGACGCCGGCTACCAGGGTGAGATGGACTATATGGCCGCCCACGGCAGCAAGCGCTCGCACCCGGAGCAACTGGTACCCGGCACCCTGAGGGTGGTGTCGCTGCGCATGGACTACCTGCCCGGCGACACCCAGATGGCCCAGCGCCTCGCTCAGCCCGAGAAGGCCTATGTGTCGCGCTACGCCCTGGGCCGCGACTACCACAAGCTGATCCGCAAGCGCCTGCAGCAGCTGGCCGAGCGCATCCAGACGCAGATCGGCCCGTTCGGCTACCGCGCCTTCGTCGACAGCGCGCCGGTATTAGAGAAGGCCATCGCCGAACAGGCGGGCCTGGGCTGGATCGGCAAGAACACCCTGGTGCTCAACCGCAAGGCCGGCAGCTACTTCTTTCTCGGCGAGCTGTTCGTCGATTTGCCGCTGCCGGTGGACCCGCCCCATGCCAGCGAACATTGCGGGCGCTGCACGGCCTGCATGGACATCTGCCCCACCGCCGCCTTCGTCGGCCCCTATGTGCTGGATGCGCGGCGCTGCATCTCCTATCTGACCATCGAGCTCAAGGGCGCGATCCCCGAAGAGTTGCGCGCGCCGATCGGCAACCGGGTGTTCGGCTGCGACGATTGTCAGCTGGTCTGCCCCTGGAATCGCTTCGCCAAAGCCACCGAACAGGGCGACTTCCAGCCACGCCACAACCTGGACAACGCCGAACTGGCCGCCCTGTTTCGCTGGAGTGAAGAGGAATTTCTCAGCCGCACCGAAGGTTCGCCACTGCGACGTGCCGGCTATGAGCGCTGGCTGCGCAACCTCGCGGTAGGGCTGGGCAATGCTCCCTCGAGCATCCCGGTACTGGAGGCCCTGCAGGCGCGCCGCGAACACCCCTCGGCACTGGTACGCGAGCATGTCGAGTGGGCGCTGGCGCAGCATAAACGCCGGCGACCGCTCTAACCTGCAGCTTACGACCCGCCCCTCAAACCTTGAGGAAATGCTCGCGGTAATACTTGAGCTCGGCAATCGACTCGCGGATATCGTCCAGGGCCAGGTGCGTCCCCTTCTTCTGGAAACCTTCCTTGATCTGCGGTGCCCAGCGATCGGCGAGGATCTTCAAGGTCGAGACATCCAGGTAGCGGTAGTGGAAGTAGGCTTCCAGCGTTGGCATATAGCGATAGAGGAAGCGCCGGTCCTGACCGATGCTGTTGCCACAGATCGGCGACTGACCCTTGGGCACCCACTGCTCGAGAAAGGCGATGGTCTGCGCCTCGGCTTCGGCCGGACCGACCTTGCTCTCCCGTACGCGCCGGGTCAGGCCGCTCTCGCCATGGGTGCGGGTGCACCACTCGTCCATGCCGGCGAGCAGCTCATCGCTCTGGTGCACAGCAATCACCGGTCCCTCGGCGAGGATGTTCAGGTCGCTATCGGTGACGATGGTGGCCATCTCGATGATCACGTCCTTCTCGGGCTCCAGGCCGGTCATTTCCAGATCGATCCAGATCAAATTCTGCGGATTTTGCATCTACGGCTCCTCGGCTAAGGCGGCCAGTTTAGCAGCCTGGCATCTGCCACAAGAGTAATCGTGAATTGCGCCAGTCATGCAGCTCGACCTGCCGGTCGGCCGGCACCCCCGGCACCTCGAAGGTATTGCTGACCAAGTGGCTGCCCGCCGGCATCTGGGCCAAGGCCTTGGCCCATAGCCGGGGCATGGGTGCGGGCGAGAGAAAGCAATAGACCACATCGAACTGCGCCAGGTCGGTGCGCCAGAGATTCTCGTAGCGAATCAGGCAGTTGCTGCGCGGCAGGGCCCGCAACCAGGCGATGGCGAAGGACAGCGGCGCGGTTTCCACGCCGACGAACTGCGCCTGGGGAAACTGCCGCGCCAGACCGAGCAGATTGCCGGCAGGGCCGCAGCCGAGATCGATAAAGCGAAAATCCGCCGATTGCTGCGCCAGTATGGCCGCCAGCTGCCGACGGGTCTGCGCACCGGTCAGGTACAGCGGTACCCGCTCGCCGATGCTATTCCAGTTGAGCAGCAACAACAGGGCAAAACCGGCCAGAAACACCCAGGACGGCAGGGCCGCGCCACTGGCGAGTACCAGTCCCGGGACAAAGCCCAGGTTCAGCCAGCCCCACCAGCGCGACAACCCCAGGGCGCGCGCCAGGCCGGCGGCCAATAGCCCCTGCAGCAGTGCGGCCGGCAAGGCACCGGGTCGCCAGGCCGACAGCTGCGCGCCCAGATATAGCAGCACCGCGACGCTCAGGCACGCACCCAGTTGCGCCACCAGCGCCAGCACTAGCGGATACCGCCCAGCCAAGTGCCGCACCATCCACCTCTCCCGTCACAGCGCCATGATCGGCCGCAGTTTAGCTCCACGACGAGCCGAACGGGTCGCCCGTGCTAAACTCGCGAGCGCCTTAAGCGCACTTCAGCCTCGAAACACTCTCTCGGAAGCCCCATGGCCAAACGCCAACTCAACCGCCGGCAAAACTGGCGTATCGAAAAGATCCAGGGCGAGCGCGCCGCCCGCGCCGCCAAGCGCGAGTCCCAGGCCGTGCAGATTCTCGAAGGCGGCGACCTGGGCCCCGAGCAGACCGGCCTGGTCATCGCCCACTTCGGCGTCCAGATCGAAGTCGAGGCGCTGGATGGCGAACTGGCCGGCCAGGTGTTCCGCTGCCACCTGCGTGCCAACCTGCCGACCCTGGTCACCGGCGACCAGGTAGTATGGCGCGCGGGCAACCAGGGCATCGGCGTTATCGTCGCGCAGCTGCCGCGCAGCACCGAACTGTGCCGCCCGGATACCCGTGGCCAGCTCAAGCCGGTGGCGGCCAACGTCGACCTGATCGTGATCGTTTTCGCCCCGCTGCCCGAGCCCCACGCCAACCTGATCGACCGCTACCTGGTGGCGGCCGAACACGCTGGCATTCGCCCGCTGCTGCTGCTGAACAAGGCCGACCTGATCGACGAGCAGAACGCCGTGGCGCTCAACGCCATGCTCGCTGTCTACCGCCAGCTCGGCTACCCCTTACTGGAGGTTTCCGCTCATCAGGGCGACGGTATGGAGCAGTTGCAACAACAACTGGATGGGCACGTCAGCGTATTCGTCGGCCAGTCCGGGGTCGGCAAGTCTTCGCTGGTCAACAGCCTGCTGCCGGAAGTCGATACCCGGGTGGGACCGCTCTCCGAGCTGACCGGCAAGGGTACCCACACCACCACCACCGCGCGGCTGTTCCACTTTCCGCGCGGCGGCGAACTGATCGACTCCCCCGGGATTCGCGAATTCGGCCTGGTGCATGTCAGCCGCGAAGATGTCGAAGCCGGTTTTATCGAATTCAATGAGCTGATCGGTCAGTGCCGCTTTCGCGACTGCAAGCATGATCGCGAGCCCGGCTGCGCCCTGCTCAAGGCCCTGGAGGAAGGCCGCGTGCACCCCCAGCGCATGGCCAGCTACCGGCATATCCTGGCCAGCCTGCCGGAAACCGAGTACTGAGGACAGCACAAGGCCGCGAGCGATCGCGGCCTTGGCCATGCCTCGAGCGGGTTATCCGCCCTACTGATCGAAGCGCAGCACACCCTCCTCGAAGATATTCAAGCGCTCGCGCAACTGCTCCGACTGGATCGGCTCGTCCGCCGCGGGCGGCTGCGCCGCATCGGGTGCGCCTGGCGCGTCCGCTGCATCCCCAGCCGCATCGCCCTGCGCGCCCTCGATGGCACGCTGGGCCTTCTTCGTCAGCACCACGATATCGATGCGCCGATTGACCGGGTTCAAGGGATCGTCGCGATCGAACAACGCCGACGAGGCATAGCCGACCACCCGCGCCACCTGCGTTTCGTCGTAGCCGCCGGCGATCAGCACGCGCCGCGCCGCATTGGCGCGGTCGGCGGACAACTCCCAGTTGCCGAAATCGCCGCGCCCCACAAAGGGTTTGGCGTCGGTATGACCACTGATGCTGATCTTGTTCGGCACCGCCGCGATGGTGTCGGTCAGGGCCAGCAGGATGTCCTCGAAATAGGGCTGCAAACGCGCACTGCCCGACGCGAACATGGGCCGGTTCTCGGCATCCATGATCTGGATGCGCAGGCCGTCCTGGGTGATCTCGAACAGTATCTGGTCCTTGAAGCGCTGCAACTGCGGGTTCTCGTCGACCTTGTTCTGCAACTCCTGCAGCAACAGCTCGAGGCGCTCGCGCTCGACTTCTTCAGCTATCGACTCGGCCTGCTCCAGGTCGACTTCCGCGTCAGCCGCATCCACCGCGTCAGCGGGGTCCTGCTCTTGCTGATTGAGGGTGCGGTCGGGGGCCGGCGTCGGCGAGCCGCCGAGGTCGATCACATAGGGGCTGGCGCTTTCGGAAAAGCCGATAGGGTCCTTGAAATACCCCGAGATCAGCTTCTTCTGCTCCGGCGTGGCCACCGACATCAGCCACATCACCAGGAAGAACGCCATCATCGCCGTGGCGAAGTCGGCAAAAGCGATCTTCCAGGCACCGCCATGATGGCCACCGGCAACCTTCTTGACCCGCTTGACGATAATCGGCTGATTGTTTTCCATGCCTGGCTTTAGCTCCCGCGCATGGCCTGTTCAAGCTCGATAAAGCTCGGACGGTGCGCCGGATACAGCACCTTGCGCGCGAACTCCACCGCCAGCGAAGGCGGCATGCCGGAGGCCGAAGCCACCAGACCGGCCTTGATCGCCTCGTAGACGTTCAGCTCTTCCTTGGCATCGTGCTCCAGGGCACCCGCGAGGGGGCCGAAGAAACCGTAGGAAGCCAGAATTCCGAGAAAGGTACCGACCAGCGCGGTACCGACCTTCTGGCCGATTTGGGCGTTGTCCGCCTCCGCGAGAATCGACATGGTGATCACGATACCCAGTACCGCCGCGACGATACCCATGGCCGGCATACCGTCGGCCACCTTGGCCACGGCATGTGCCGGGTGCTCGAGGTCTTCCTTGAGGCTGGCGATCTCCATATCGAACAGCCCTTCCAGCTCGTGGGGGGCCATATTGCCGGACGACATGATGCGCAGGTAATCGCAGATAAAGGCGGTCATCCGCTCATCCTTGAGGATGCCCGGGTATTTGCTGAAAATCGGACTGGCCGCGGGGTCTTCGACATCCGCCTCGATGGCCATCATGCCTTCGCGGCGGCTCTTGTTGAGAATCTCGTAGATCAGTTTCAGCACATCCAGGTAGTAGCCATGGCTGAAGCGCGAGCTGAACATACTCAGCGACTTCTTCGACACATGGACAAAGGCACTACCCGGGTTGGCCTGGAGAAAGGCCCCCAAGGCCGCGCCACCGATGATCAAGACCTCGAAGGGGTGCACCAGGGCCATAAACTGGCCGCCGGAGAGCATAAAGCCGCCCAGCACACTGGCGAGCACAACGATGATGCCGATGATTTTTACCATAGAGAAAACATGCCAAAGCCAAGGGGAGACGGGGCCGAAAAAAACAACCCTTCTATTTATCGGAAGATTTGCGCGAGACTATAGCCAGTTAAGGTCAAAAGCCAGCTTGGCTCAACCCGAATGCCCATACCCCTACCGCCCCCGCGCACCCTCCCGAACTGGCTGAAGCTGCTGGATGGGCAGTCGTTGCCCGTGTCCAGCGAAAGCCAGCAACGCTTGCGCCGCGGCCTGGCCAACAACAACAGTTCGATACGCGAGATTGCCGAGCTGATGCAGCACTGCCCGGCGCTGGCGCTCAGCGTGCTGCGCGAGGCCAACCGCCAGGGCGCGACCAGCAAAGAGCCGACGGAAAGCCTGGAAGGAGCGATCAGCCGCCTGGGCCTGAAACGCACGGAAACCCTCCTGGAGCAGCAACCCGCCCTGGCCGAACAGCAGCTGCCCAAAGCCCTGCGGCAGATCCAGCTGATCAGCCTGCACGCCAGCCAGCAGGCCAACGGCCTGTTTGCCGGCCGCCTGGCGCGCCTGTGGCATGAGGTGCACTGGGGCAGCCTGCTGTTCCTGGCCCCCATCTGGGCACTGCTGACCGCTCACCCCGAGCTGTTCGAAGTCTGGGAACAGCGCGTACTGGTCAAGGGCGAACCGGCGACGCGGGTCGAACAGGACGTCCTCGGCGTCCCCCTGCTGCAACTCTGTCTGGCCCTGAGCGAGCGCTGGCGCTTGCCCGAGTGGATCACCCAGGGCTACCGCCTGCTGCTCAACGACCGCCGCCTGCTGGTCAAGGCCCTGCATATTGCCCGCAATAACCAACACCCCTTGCAACAGCAGCAATGCCTGGACGCGGACAGCAACCTGCAGCGCTGGCTGACCCACCCTGCCAACAGCATCCTGCTGGCCAACGGCCTGGCCCTGTCCGCCCATTACGCCTGGAACAGCCAGCACAGCCTACGCTGGCAACGCCTCGCCGGCCTGTTTCTCCAGCTGCCCCTGGCCGAGGTGCAGCAGGCCCTGCACCAGCAGGCCGTGAACAGCGCACGCCAGCACTCGCACG
Source organism: Pseudomonas sp. EA_105y_Pfl2_R69 (assembly GCF_963970915.1). Classification (NCBI taxonomy): domain Bacteria; kingdom Pseudomonadati; phylum Pseudomonadota; class Gammaproteobacteria; order Pseudomonadales; family Pseudomonadaceae; genus Pseudomonas; species Pseudomonas sp. EA_105y_Pfl2_R69. The sequence goes on along the minus strand of NZ_CAXAOO010000001.1, from coordinate 508,577 downwards.
CAGGCCTTTGGCACCCGGCCGAAGCCCTACTCTGGCCTTGGCAGGCGCGCCACCTGCAGGCCGCCGTCGAGCCACCCAAGACGCCGCCGCCCAGCGCCTGGCGTCAGCACTGTGCCCAGTTACTGGCCCAGCCCAGCCCATTCAGCAACGTGCTGCAGCTCACCGCCTGCGCCAACCAGGCTCTGCAGGCCTGCGGCATGCAACGTGTGCTGGTACTCCTCAGCGACCGCAACCACAGCCGCCTGGTGGCGCAACAACACAGCGGCCTGGACCCGGCGGCCAGTCAACTGAGCCTCGACCCGCAACAGAGCCAGGTCTTGCGCCGACTGCTCAGCGCCCCGGCGCAGCTGCGCCTGAGCCCCGCCAACGTCGCGCAGTTCTCGGCACTGCTGCCCGGCTCGCTGAAAAGCCTGTTCCCCAGCGAACACCTGCTGATCCGCTCGATCGCCAGCAACAACCGCGTGGTCATGCTGGTGTTCGCCGACCAGAATGGTCGCCCCCTCGGCGACGCTCTGGTACAGGGCTTCGGCAAAACCGTGCAATGCATCGAGCGCGCCCTGGCCAGCTTTGCCAGCCGCACACGCTAGACACGCTAGAGTCCATTGACGTTTCGCAACAACAGCGCGCGCGGCGAAACGGCAACAGACCCTCGGCTTCCGCTACAATCCGTCCTTTTCCCGTCAAAAGAGGCCCGGCATGACCGCCTTCGCTGAGTTGCCCTTGCTGATCGAACCGGCCCAACTGGCCAGTCGCCTGGATGCACCCGAGCTGATTCTGGTCGACCTGACCAGCAGCGCACGCTACGCCGCCGGGCATATCCCTGGCGCACGCTTTGTCGACCCCAAGCGCACCCAGCTGGGCCAACCGCCGGCACCCGGCCTGCTGCCCGAACAGGCGCAGCTTGAGCAACTGTTCGGCGAACTGGAGCATAACCCCGATGCCGTCTACGTGGTGTATGACGATGAGGGTGGCGGCTGGGCCGGGCGCTTTATCTGGCTGCTGGACGTGATCGGCCACCCGCGTTACCACTACCTGGACGGCGGCCTGCATGCCTGGCTGGCGGAAGACCTGCCCCTCAGTACGGAACAACCCGCCGCCGTGCAGCAGGCGCTCAGCCTGACCCTGAGCGAGGAACCCACGGCCAGCCGCGAGTACCTGCAAAGCCGCCTCGGCGCTCCCGACCTGGCCATCTGGGATGCCCGTTCGGCCGCCGAATACCGGGGCGAGAAGGTACTGGCGCAGAGAGGCGGACATATCCCCGGCGCAGTCAACCTCGAATGGACCGCCTCCATGGACCAGGCCCGCGCCCTGCGTATCCGCCAGGACATGTCCGAGATTCTCAGTGCGCTGGGCATCAGCCCCGACAAGGAACTGATCACCCACTGCCAGACCCATCACCGCTCAGGCCTCACCTACCTGATCGCCAAGGCGCTGGGCTACCCGCGGGTCAAGGCCTATGCCGGCTCCTGGGGCGAGTGGGGCAACCATCCGGACACGCCGATCGAGCAATAAAGCGCTACCCGCTTTCCACTTAAAGGAACACCGATGAAAGACCGCCTGTTTATCCTCAGCCAGTACCTGCTGCCCCATCACCTGCTGTCGCGCCTGATCGGCTGTGCGGCCGAATGCCGGGCCGGCTGGTTCAAGAATCGACTGATCGGCTGGTTCGCCAAGCACTACCAGGTCAACATGGCCGAGGCGCAGGTCGAAGACCTGCAGGCCTTCGAACACTTCAACGCATTTTTCACCCGTGCCCTCAAGGAGGACGCGCGCCCTCTGGACCCGACCCCCGGCGCGGTGCTGTGCCCGGCCGACGGCGCGGTCAGCCAGCTGGGTAAGATCGAGCACGGGCGGATCTTCCAGGCCAAGGGCCACAGCTTCAGCCTGGTCGAACTGCTCGGTGGCGACAGCCCGCGTGCCGCCCCCTTTATGGGCGGCGAGTTTGCCACCATCTACCTGTCGCCCAAGGACTACCACCGCGTGCATATGCCACTGGCCGGCACCCTGCGCGAGATGGTCTATGTGCCGGGCCGCCTGTTCTCGGTCAACCAGAACACCGCAGAAAACGTCCCCGAACTCTTCGCCCGCAACGAACGCGTAGTCTGCCTGTTCGACACCGAGCGCGGCCCCATGGCCGTGGTGCTGGTCGGCGCGATGATAGTCGCCTCCATCGAAACCGTCTGGGCCGGCCTGGTCACCCCGCCCAAACGCGCCCTGAAAAGTTTCAGCTACGACGAGGCCGCCCGCGCGCCCATCGTCCTGGACAAGGGGGCCGAACTGGGCCGCTTCAAGCTCGGTTCCACGGCCATCGTCCTGTTCGGCCCGCAGCAGGTGCAGTGGGCCGAACAACTGGCGGCCAACAGCGGTGTGCAGATGGGCCAGCGCCTGGGCGGTGCCAGCGCCAGCTGACGCGCAGACGGTGAACCCCCGCCGGCATCCGGGGGTCCAACGCTCAGCCCGCAAACCCACAGGACATACGCCAATCCTGTGGCCGCGGGCCCTGCGCCCGACCTTCTGCTGGCTGCTACAGCGGCGAGATGCTGCTAGAGTCGGAACACCATGCATAAGAACGCCCGCCCTGGCGGCGCGCCGGAGTAGCCGAGCTAGATGGATAAACAGAATTCTCACCTGATGCTCCGCGTCACCACACCGGAAAAACAGAGTCTGTCATTCAGCAATGCCAGCCCGCGCGACCTGAAAACCTGGATCGCCGGCCTGCCCAAGGCCAATATCGGCGAGACCGCCCGCCAGCTGTACCAGGCACTGGTGGAGATCAACCAGCTGCTGACGCCCTCGGACAACCGCCTGCAACTCCTGGAGATCCTGCGCCCCGAAGTCTATTTCGTCTGCAAGCAACTGGAGCGCCACTTCCTCAACCAGGCCATCGTCCTCGACGAACGCCCGCGCAAGGTCGCCAACCTGTGCCAGGCGCTGCAAAACCACCTGGCCATCGGCTACAAGCTGATCGTCACCCGCCTCGTCAGCCAGACCGGCCGCGAGCGCAACCAGCTGCTCAATATTGCCCTGCAACGTGCCAGCCACAGCCTGTGCGGCCCGCTGATTCGCGCCAGCCAGCTGTACTGCCCGGTCCCCGAAGGCCTGTGGCTGGAACTGCACCAGCTCTACCAGATCGCCCGCCAGCGCGGCCTGCAGAAAAACCTGATCCGCGACCCGCTGGCCTCGCACGCCCAGGGTCTGAGCGTCGAGCAGAGCTATCTGGTCGCCCTGCTTCTGGGCTGCGCGCGCTGCAACCAGATGCGCCAGAATGCCATTGCCCGCCTTGCCGAAGTTCTCGAACCCTGGAGCACCCTGGTCACCCTGCAGGCCGGCGAGAGCCCATCCAGCCTGTTCGCCATCGCTCCCCAGCAAGACGGGCCGCCTCGTTACACCTCCCTGTTTCAAGACAAGGAACTGTCCAGCACCCTCGGCATAGACCCCAGCCACCTGGTCGACGCGATCAAGGAGCACCTGCTGCTGCCCGCGGAGAGCCTGGACAAGTCACGCCTCGTCGCCCCCGAAGGCTTCAGCCAGGACATGCTGCAACACCTGGCCGCCGCCTGGGGCGATATCGCCGAGCGCACCTTTCAGCGCAGCCAGGCCAGCGGCCAGCTGACGATCTGTATCGGCATGAGCGCCCTGCATTTCTTCCTCGCCGGACAGCGCCCCTTCCATGACGTACTGAAACTGCCGAGCCAGAAAACCGCCCCGGTGTTCAAGGTGGATAGCGGAGCGCCGGACATCTGGTCGAAGGCCTTCGATGTGCAGAAGGTCGGCGAGTGGGAGCAGCGCCTGCCCATGGAGGAAATCCAGTACAGCAAGCCGACGCAGGCACTGCAATCGAGCGAGAACAGCGACCCGGAAAGCTACCCCACCTATCCGCTGTCGATCGTCAATATCAGCCCAGGCGGCTACTGCCTGTCCTGGCCCAAGGACGTTCCCAACCAGCTCCAGGCCGGCGAACTGCTCGGCATCCAGGGCCTGCCGCAGCAAGGCTGGAGCGTGGCGGTGGTGCGCTGGATCCGCCAGGTACGCGGTGGCGGCACGCAGATGGGCATCGAACTGATCGCCCCGCACGCCCAGCCCTGCGGCCTGCAACTGCTGCGCAAGGCCGAACAGAACAGCCACTACCTGCGCGCCCTGCTGCTGCCGGAAATCAGCGCCATCTCGCGCCCGGCCAGCCTGATTACCGCCCGCCTGCCCTTCCAGGAAGGCAACAAGGTGCTGATCAATAGCAACGGTCAAGAGACGCACGCCATTCTCAGCCATCGGCAAACCAGCACCGGCAGTTTCAACCAGTTCGAATACCGCAGCGTCAAGCAACCGCCCAGCGACCACGGGAAGCCCGTCACAGCGGCGAAAAGCCACGACGCAGGCGGGGAGGAAGACTTTGACTCACTCTGGAAGTCGCTGTAGATTGCCCTCGCACCCCCTTTTGTCGCCTTTTCGCGCCCGTTCGGCGCAGACTTGATCTAAGCCATGGCCATCGAAAAAAAAACTATTCGGCTACTGATTCTCGAGGACTCGCAGAACGAGGCCGAGCGCCTGGTCAGCCTGTTCCGTAATTCGGGCCGGGCAACCCGCGTGCATCGCCTGAGTTCCAGCGATGACCTGCTCGACATCCTGCAGCAAACCTGGGACCTGCTGATCTGTGCCCCGAGCAGCGAACAGCTGCCGCCCAGCGAGGCCATCGGCTGCATTCGCCGCCTGGCCAAAGACATTCCGGTGATCCAGCTGCTGGCCGACAACGACTCCGACAGCGTCACCGAAGCCCTGCTGCTCGGGGCCCAGGACGCCTTGCCGCAAGGCGAGGATGAGCGCCTGGTGCTGGTGGCCAAGCGCGAGCTGAGCAACCTGGAGGAACGCCGCGCCCGCCGCGCCTCCGAAGTCGCCCTGCGCGAAGCGGAGAAACGCTGCCAGCTGCTGCTCGACAGCTCCGTCGATGCCATCACCTACGTGCACGACGGCATGCATATCTACGCCAACCGCGCCTACCTTGAGCTCTTCGCCTATGAAGATGCCGACGAGCTGGAAGGCATGCCGATGATCGATCTGATTGGCAGCAGCGATCAGGCCAGCTTCAAGGACTTCCTGAAAAACTACCAGGACGTCGAAGGCCACGACGAACTGGCTTGCACCGGAATCAAGGCCAACGGCCAGGGCTTCCCGGCGCAGATGAGCTTCTCCCCAGCTACCTACGATGGCGAACCCTGCATTCAGGTGGTGATTCGCGCGCAAAGCGGCAACGCCGAGCTGGAAGAGAAACTGCGCGAGATCAGCAGCCAGGACCTGGTGACCGGCCTGTTTAACCGCATCCACTTCCTCGAACTGATGGACTCGGCGGCAGAACGCGCGGTCAACGCCGGCCAGCCGGCCTGCCTGGCCTATATCCAGGTCGACCGCTACGCCACCCTGCTGGCCGATATCGGTCTGGCGGGCATTGACCTGCTGCTCACCGACCTGGCCAATCTGCTGCGCGCGCACTTCAACGGCGAGGCCCAGATCGCCCGCTTTGGCGACGACGTGTTTGCCGTGCTGCAGCCGGGCCAGGCACCGGAGAAGTGCCAGGAACACCTCGCTGCGCTGCTGAAGAAGGTCGAAGGCCATCTGTTCGATGTCAGCGGCCGCACCGTGCAGACCAGCCTGTCGATTGGCGTCGCCGGACTCAACGAGAAGACCGCCAAGGCCCAGGAAGTCGTCGACCGCGCCCACCGTTGCGCCGACGAACTGAAAGAAGGCAACGCGCTGAAACTATTCAACCCGGCCGACGAACTGGCGGCGGCCGCCAGCCGCGGCAATATCATCGCGATGATTCAGCAGGCCCTGGAAAACAACAGTTTCCGCCTGCTGTTCCAGCCGATCATCAGCCTGCGCGGCGACAGTTACGAACATTACGAGGCGCTGCTGCGCCTGGTCAGCCCGCAAGGCGAAGATATCCCTCCCCTAGAGCTGTTCGCCGCAGCCATGGGGGCCGGCATGGCGGAAAAGATCGATCGCTGGGTCATTCTCAACTCGATCAAGCTGCTGGCCGACCACCGCAGCAAAGGCCACAACACCCGCCTGTTCGTGCATCTGTCGAGCGCCAGCCTGCAGGACCAGACCCTGCTGCCCTGGCTCAGCGTCGCCCTGAAAGCCGCCCGCCTGCCGTCCGACTCGCTGGTCTTCCAGTTCAGCGAACCGGATGCCATCGCTTACCTGAAGCAGGCCAAGAGCCTGACCCAGGGTCTCAACGAACTGCATTGCAAGGTGGCCCTGAGCCAGTTCGGCTGCTCGCTCAACCCGTTCAACACCCTGAAGCACCTGCATATCGATTTCGTCAAGATCGACAGCTCCTTCTCCCAGGACCTGGGCAATGCAGAGAATCAGGAGGCGCTGAAAACCCTACTGGCCAGCCTGCACTCCCAGGCCAAGCTGACCATTGTGCCCTTCGTCGAGACGGCCAGCGTGCTGGCCACCCTCTGGCAGGCCGGGGTCAACTATATCCAGGGCCATTATCTGCAAGGCCCGAGCCAGTCGATGGATTACGACTTCTCGGCCGGCGACGAGTAAGGCCGCGCAGCTACAAAAAATGGCCGTGAGCCATTTTTGCCGTTGCCCAGCGACGCCCCCGAAGGGGTGGCCGCCAGGACAGCAGGCACAAAGAAGCCGCCCTCGGGCGGCTTCTTTGTGCCTGTACGCCTACTCCAGGCCGTCGCGGTCGCGAAAGCCGAGCAGGTACAGAATGCCGTCCAGGCCCAGGGTCGAAATCGCCTGCTTGGCCGACTGCTTGACCAATGGCTTGGCCCGGAACGCCACGCCCAGGCCGGCAATCGCCAGCATCGGCAGATCGTTGGCCCCATCACCCACGGCGATGGTCTGCTCCAGGCGCAGTCCTTCCTTGGCGGCCAGTTCGCGCAGCAGGTCGGCCTTGCGCTGGGCATCGACGATGGGCTCCACCGCCACGCCGGTGACCAGGCCATCGACTGTCTGCAGCTCGTTGGCGAACACATAGTCGATGCCAAGCTTGGCCTGCAGCTGCCTGGCAAAGTAGGTGAAGCCACCGGAGAGGATCGCGGTCTTGTAACCCAGGCGGCGCAGCTCGCTGAACAGGGTCTCCGCCCCCTCGGTCAGGCGCAAGGAGTCGCCGATATCGGCCAGCACGGTTTCCGGCAAGCCCTTGAGCAGCGCCAGGCGCTCGCGGAAGCTGGCGGCAAAATCCAGCTCGCCGCGCATGGCCCGCTCGGTGATTTCCGCCACCTGCTCGCCGACCCCGGCGGCCTTGGCCAGCTCGTCGATCACTTCCGCCTCGATCAGCGTGGAGTCCATGTCGAACACCGCCAGGCGGCGGTTGCGGCGGAACAACGAGTCGCGCTGGAAGGCGATATCGACGTTCAGCTCCTGGGCCACGCTGAGGAACTCGGCGCGCAGGGCGGCCGGATCGGCGGGCTCGCCACGCACCGAGAACTCGATGCAGCCCTTGCCCTGCTCGGCCGGCATATCCAGCGGCATACGCCCGGACAGGCGATCGATATGGTCGATATTGAGGTCATAGCGCGCGGTGATCGCGCTGACCCGCTGCAACTGCTCGGCGGTCACCTTGCGCGTCAGCAGGGTGACGATATGCCGGGCCTTGCCCTGGCCGCCGACCCACTGCTGATAGTCCGCCTCGGAGACCGGGGTGAAGCGCACCTGCTGATCGAGCTTGTAGGCGGTAAACAGAATGTCCTTGAGCACCGAGGAGGCGCGCTCGGTATCGGGAATTTCCACCAGAATGCCGAAGGACAGGGTGTCGTGGATAACAGCCTGGCCAATGTCGAGGATATTGACCCCGCCGTGGGCCAGCACCCCAGTGATGGCGGCGGTCAGGCCGGGACGGTCTTCACCGGTGATATTGATCAGGACGATTTCGCGCAAGGCGCACCCTCCGGGGCATGATGGATGGCTGACGGCCCGCTGAACACTCAGCAAACCGGGGAAAGGGCGCACATTCTACCCATTTTCGCCGCCAACGCAGCGCTTTGCCCGCCGCTGGGCGGCCGCTATACTGCGCGCCAACTCCAGTCGACAAGAGCCGAGCCCCGTGAACCGGCCCGCCCCCGTTAAACCCGATAATTTCTTCCTGTTGCTGTTCCAGGCCCTGCGTCAGCGGCGTATCCCCCTGGCGCTGCGCATCGTCAGCCATAGTTTGCTGCTGGTGGCCCTGGCCCTGGTGATCTACGGCTGGGTGATCGGCATGCAGTTCAAGCACGCCATGCAACAGCAGGCCGAAGCCCTGGGCACCAGCCTGATCACCCAGACGGCGACCTCGGCCACCGAGCTGCTGGTATCCAACGATATCCTCAGCCTCAACGTGCTGCTCAACAACCTGGTGAAAAACCCGCTGGTGGCCCACGCCGCCATCTACAGCGTGGACAACCGTATCCTCGCCGAGGCCGGCGCACGCCCAAGCAAAAGCATGCTGGGGGAGACCGAGGGGCTATATTCGACCCCCATCACCTTCCAGGAGGTGATCGCCGGGCAATTGCGCATCAGCCTGGATATGCAGCAATTCCAGCAGCCGATGACCATCAGCCTGCAGAGCATGGGCATTCTCAGCGTGATCCTGCTGGCCCTGACCCTGTCCTTGAGCATGCGCCTGGGCCGGCATATCTCCACCCCGCTGCTGCAACTGCGGGTCTGGCTACGCGACCCGGACGACCCCGCCCCTGGCGCGGGACGTCAGGACGAAATCGGCGACCTGGCGCGCCAGCTGCAAGCCCGCCTGGTCCCGGAAAAGCCAGAGCCTCAGGCCTTCGACGACGAGCCGTACGCGGACGACAGCGACGACTACCAGGACGAACCGTTCGACGAGGCCCCCGACTTCCAGGTGCCCGACCTGCGCGAGCAGGATTTCGACGAGCTCGATGAGCAGGAGCCCGTGTCTGCCGGGCCGAATGCGGACGGCGTGCTTGAGGAAGACGAAGACCCCTTTGCCGAGTTGCGTGTCGAGGACGAGGACGATTTCGACGAGGCCCCCGCCCCTGTCAGTGTCCCCGTTGCCAGCAACGAGCCGCAGCCCAGTGCCGTCCTGGCCATTCAGCTGGGTGCCCAGGAGCAACTGCGCCGCCTGCCACGGGCGCGCCTGCTGGAACTGCTGCAGCATTACCGCGACTGCCTGGACCAGGCCGCGTCACTCTATCAGGCCGAACTGCACACCCTCAGCGACGGCAGCAGCCTGATGCTGTTCCATCGCCAGGACAGCGGCGAAGACTACCTGACCCACGCCCTCTGCTGCGGCGAACTGATGCGCGCCCTGGGCCATGCCCTGCAGATCGAAGTGGCCGACAGCGGCATCACCCTGCAATTGCAGCTGGGCCTGACCCTGGGCGAAGACCTGCTCGAGCTGAGCCAGGGTGACCTGCTGCTCAGCGAAACCGCCCAGAATGCCCTGGCCCTGTCGCAGCACAGCCGCAACCTGCTACTGGTCGAGCGCAGCGTCGCCGACGACCCGCTGGTACGCCAGTGCGCGCGCATTCGCGCCATCGCCAGCCCACAAGGGGCGTGCTGTGTGGAGCGTCTACTGGAGCCCTACCCCTCGCTGCTGGAGCGGCAACTGGCGCGCATGCACGAGAGCCACTGAGCCGACGGGCCCGCCTGACGGCTGGCCCGACTCAAGCGCTCTTACTCAGAAACGAAAGACTTCGCCTTCGATACGCTGCGGCTCGGCCACCGGAATCTGCGGGGTCGGCGGTTGCGGCGCAGGCTTGGCCGGCTTGCGCTTGGGCGCAGGCTGTGCCGCCACCGGGGCCGGCACGGCGTACTCCTCGACGGCCAGAGCCAGTTGCTCGACCAACTGCTGCACCACCAGGCTCTGGGCCCGTACCTGATCGGCGATGGACCCCTGATGGGCCTCCTCCAGGCGTACCAGACGACCATCGAGCAGCTTGCCGTCGGCCGCCGAAAGACGCCATTGCGCCTCCAGCACCGCCGGGCGTAGCGGCCCCGAATCGAGCCGGGTAATCGACAGGGCAACCTTTACCTGGGGCTTGAAGCCCGGGGCCGCGGGGGCCGCGACCAGGCGCTGGCTATTGAGCCGCGAAGCCAGCTGGCGGAGTAACTGCTGATCCAGCTCGGCGGCCAGATTACCAGCCCAGCGGGCACTCTCGGCCGAGGTCAGGCTGCCGTCCTGCTGGCGCTGCAGCAGGGACTCGCGCTGCAGATAATCGGCGATCGAAACCGGCCCGAGCAGCACCGCCAGCCCCTGATTGGCCGTCGGCACACTCAGGTTGCCGCCATCGAGCTGGTACAACGCCGTTTGCTGGTAGCGCGCACAGCCCGCCAGGCCAAGCACCCCCGCCAGCAGCAGGACAACAGGAAAACGCATTACAGTCATGACCTACACCCAGCCGGCAAACGCGCCGGCATGTCTAAATAAAATGGCAGATGCGCATAAACGGATCGGCGCACCACACGGCCGCCTATCATCCGCCAAAGCGGCGCTCGACTCCAGTACGGTACATCAGGGCCCGGCGAGCCGCACTCCGGCAGCGGGCTCGCCTGACACTCAGGCCGGCACCTCGACCAGCAGGCTGTCGACGCGCTGGAAGCCGCGCGGCAGCTTGTTGCCACGCCGGCCGCGCTCGCCCTTGTAGTGCTCCAGGTCATCGGCCTTGAGCGACAGGGTGCGTTTGCCGGCCTGCAGCACCAGGGTCGCGCCCAGGGGCAGCACGGCCAGGTCGGTGAGGTATTCCTCGCGGGTCGCCACGCGCTCGCCGGGGATGCCGATGATCTTGTTGCCCTTGCCCTTGCCCAGCTGCGGCAGGTCGCGCACGGGGAACAGCAGCAGACGGCCTTCGGTGGTCACCGCCGCCAGCCAGTCGTCTTCACGATTGCCCAGGGGTTTGGGCGGCACCACCAGCGCGCCGGCGGGCAGGCTGAGCAAGGCCTTGCCAGCCTTGTTCTTGGCCTGCAGGTCTTCGCCCTTGACCACAAAGCCGTAGCCGGCATCGGAGGCAATCACATACAGGGCGCTGTCGTCCGGCAGCAGCACGCACTCGAAGGTGGCCCCCGGCGGCGGCTGCAGGCGTCCGGTCAGCGGCTCGCCCTGGCCACGGGCCGAGGGCAGCGAATGGGCGGCCAGCGAGTAGCTCCGTCCGCTGGAGTCGATAAACACCGCGTACTGGTTGGAACGGCCTGGCGCGCAGGTTTTGAAGCCGTCGCCAGCCTTGTAGGACAATCCAGTGGCGTCGATATCGTGACCCTTGGCGCAGCGCACCCAGCCCTTTTCCGAAATCACCACGGTGACCGGCTCGGTCGGCATCAGCTCGGTCTCGCTCAACGCGCGGGCTTCGGCGCGGGCGACGATCGGCGAGCGCCGGTCATCGCCATAGGTCTCGGCGTCCTTGATGATTTCGTCGCGCACCAGCTTCTTCAGCTTGGCCTCGCTGCCGAGCAGGGCCAGCAGCTTGGCGCGCTCCTTGGCCAGCTCGTCCTGCTCGCCGCGGATCTTCATTTCCTCGAGGCGGGCGAGCTGGCGCAGGCGGGTGTCGAGGATATAGTCGGCCTGAATATCGGTCAGGCCGAAGCGCGCCATCAGCACCGGCTTGGGCTGATCCTCGGTGCGGATGATATGGATCACTTCATCCAGATTGAGGAAGGCCACCAGCAAGCCTTCCAACAGGTGCAGGCGCTTCTCGACCTTGTCCAGGCGGAACTGCAGGCGGCGGCGCACGGTGTTGACCCGGTACTGCAGCCACTCGGTCAGCAGGGTGCGCAGGTCCTTGACCGAGGGCTTGCCGTCCAGGCCGATCACGTTGGTGTTGACCCGGTAACTGGACTCCAGCTCGGTGGTGGCGAACAGGTGCTGCATCAGCTCATCGGCATCGACCCGGTTGGAACGCGGAATGATGACGATGCGACAGGGGTGCTCATGGTCCGACTCGTCGCGCAGGTCGGCGACCATCGGCAGCTTCTTCGCCTGCATCTGTGCGGCGATCTGCTCCAGCACCTTGGCCCCGGAGACCTGATGCGGCAACGCGGTGACCACGATATCGCCGTCCTCGACGCGGTACACCGCGCGCATGCGCACCGAGCCCTTGCCGGTCTGGTAGATCTTCAGCAGATCGGCGCGGGGGGTGATGATTTCCGCCTCGGTCGGGTAATCCGGGCCGAGCACGTGCTCGCAGAGCTGCTCGACCGTGGCACTTGGCTGATCGAGCAGACGTACGCAGGCCGCGGCGACTTCGCGCAGGTTATGCGGCGGCACGTCGGTGGCCATGCCCACGGCGATGCCGGTGGTGCCGTTCAGCAGGATATTGGGCAGGCGCGCCGGCAGGGTGGCCGGTTCGTTGAGGGTGCCGTCGAAGTTCGGCACCCAGTCCACGGTGCCCTGACCCAGTTCGGTGAGCAGCACCTCGGAGTAGCGCGACAGGCGCGCCTCGGTGTAGCGCATGGCGGCGAATGACTTGGGATCATCCGGCGCACCCCAGTTGCCCTGACCGTCGACCAGGGTGTAGCGGTAGCTGAACGGCTGGGCCATCAGCACCATGGCTTCGTAGCAGGCGCTGTCGCCATGGGGGTGGAATTTGCCGAGCACGTCGCCGACGGTACGCGCCGACTTCTTGTGCTTGGAGTCGGCGTCCAGGCCCAGTTCGCTCATGGCGTAGACGATGCGCCGCTGCACGGGTTTCAAGCCGTCGCCGATATGCGGCAGGGCGCGATCCATGATCACGTACATGGAGTAGTTGAGGTAAGCCTGCTCGGTAAAGTCGGCAAGGGAACGGCGTTCCACGCCGTCCAGGCTCAAATCGAGGGATTCGCTCATGCGTGCCTCATTGCAAGGTGGATTGGCGCAGCATCAGGGTGCCGCCGCGCTGGGTAAATTCGAGTTGTTTCAGGGCACTCATGCCCAGCAATACGTCATCGCCGCCCATACCCGGAGCGATCAGGGCGTCCACGTCGGTCAAGAGGATATCGCCCAGCTGCAGGCGCTCGAGCCGGGTGCGATGGGCCGTGGCGCGGCCATTGGCGGTGCTGATAACGATCGCCGCGCCGGCCTGCAGGCCCAGGCGTTGCGCCACCTGAGTGGGAATCGCCACCTGGGTCGCACCGGTATCGAGGAGAAAGGTCACCGCTTCACCGTTGATCTTGCCGCCCGCCAGATAGTGGCCCTGACGACTGCTGGCCAAGTGCACCTCCACATAGCCCTTGCCATGCAGCGATTCGGGGCTGGCATTGGGGTTGCGCCGGCCCTCCTCCCAGTCGCCGAAGAACTTGGTCGCCAGCAGCAAGGCCGCGCCCCAGGCCAGCACCAGCATCACGCGCCCGGCGCGCTTGCCCGCAGGTTGTTCGCTCACGGCTTGCCGTCCCAGCCGCCTTCGGGGGCGGCGAAGCGCCAGACAATCGGCCTGGCCTCGCCATCGGCGCGGCTGAAGCGACCATTGTCGACGCCCAGCCAGGCCCCCTCGGCGTCGATCCACAGGGCCTCCGTCAGGCCATGGGACGGCGGATAGCGGCGCTCATCGGTCAGCGCAGCGGCGGCGAACGACCAGCAACTCTCGACCTCGCCATTGTTCAAGGTGCGCCGGCAGATGCGGTGGGCCTGACGCTCGAGGGTGAAGAGTTTTTCGTTGTAGAAGGCCAGCCCGGAAAAGTCCCGCGGCTCGCCGCCCAGCTCCCCCAGCTGCGCCGGCCCGGCCTCGCTGCCCGCCTCGCTGAACAGCACGCAACCGCCGGTACAGCGCCAGCCCAGACGCTGCCGGTGCACCACCAGCACGCCGCGGCGCATGCGCTCGGCTGCCAGCCACAGGCGCTCGCCGGCCGGATCAATGGCAACCCCTTCGAGCAGCGAGTTGTAATGCAACATCATGCCGCTGGCCCGCGCCTGACGCAGCAAACCGCTGGGCAAGGCCAGCCATTGCGGCTCGCCCACCAGGGGCAGCTGCAACACCGCGGCGCGGGCTTCGCTGACCAGGTAGCGATTGCCCATGGCATCGCAACTCAGGCCTTCAAAATCCAGCTTGCCGCCGCGCAGCATACCGGCCACCCAGCCGCGCATACGCAGCCCCCAGGGCATGCGCGCCTCGGGGGCCGACGGGGCGATAAACGACTCGGCTTCGGCGCGCATCAGCCCCGCCTCGGGCTCCAGCCGGTACAAGCGGTCGTCCTCGCGGTCCGATACCGCCCAGAGTCCGTCGTTGCACCAGGCCAGCCCGGAGAGGTTGCCGCCGGCAATGCCTGCGACCGGATACTCGTCGAGCAGTTGCAGCTCGTCCAGCTCAGGCTCCGCGGCCAGGGCTGAGGAACCGCAGAGCAACAGGGCGGCGCATAGCCGCCGCATCAGAGCAGCACCTCGGCCAGGTTGCCCTTGGACTCCAGCCAGGACTTGCGGTCGCCGGCGCGCTTCTTCGCCAGCAGCATGTCCATGATTTCCTGGGTGCCGGGGTAATCGTCCAGAGTCAGCTGCACCAGACGCCGGGTGTTGGGGTCCATGGTGGTTTCGCGCAGCTGCGGCGGGTTCATTTCGCCGAGGCCCTTGAAGCGGGTGACCTGCGGCTTGCCGCGACGCTTCTCGGCCACCAGGCGGTCGAGGATGCCGTCACGCTCGGCCTCGTCCAGGGCATAGAAAATCTCCTTGCCCAGATCGATGCGGTACAGCGGCGGCATGGCCACGTAGACATGCCCGGCATCCACCAGCGGGCGGAAATGCTGGACGAACAGGGCGCAGAGCAAGGTGGCGATATGCAGGCCGTCGGAGTCGGCGTCGGCGAGGATGCAGATCTTGCCGTAACGCAGCTGCGCCAGGTCGCTGGAGCCGGGGTCGATGCCGATGGCCACGGCGATGTTATGCACCTCCTGGCTGGCCAGCACTTCGCCGACATCCACTTCCCAGGTGTTGAGGATCTTGCCGCGCAGCGGCAGGATCGCCTGGAACTCCTTGTCCCGCGCCTGCTTGGCCGAGCCACCGGCGGAATCGCCCTCGACCAGGAACAGTTCGGAGCGCATCGGGTCCTGCCCTGCGCAGTCTGCCAGCTTGCCGGGCAGCGCCGGGCCCTGGGTGATGCGTTTGCGCTCAACCTTCTTGCCGGCCTTGAGGCGCCGGTTGGCGTTGCTGATCGCCAGTTCAGCGAGCTGCTGGCCCAGTTCGGGATGGGCGTTGAGCCACAGGCTAAAGGCATCTTTAACCACACCGGAGACGAAGGCGGCCGCCTCGCGAGACGACAGCCGTTCCTTGGTCTGTCCGGAGAACTGTGCATCCTGCATCTTCATCGAGAGGACGAAGGCGATGCGCTCCCAGATATCTTCCGGGGCCAGCTTGACCCCGCGCGGCAGCAGGCTGCGGAACTCGCAGAACTCGCGCATGGCGTCCAGCAGGCCCTGGCGCAGACCGTTGACATGGGTACCGCCCTGGGCCGTGGGAATCAGGTTGACGTAGCTTTCCTGCACCGTGTCGCCGCCCTCCGGCAGCCACAGCAGGGCCCAGTCCACCGCCTCCTTGTTGCCGCTGAAGCTGCCGACAAAGGCCTCGTTGGGCAGGCGCTCGAATTCGCTGACCGCGTCCATCAGGTAGGAACGCAGGCCGTCTTCGTACAGCCACTCGACCCGCTCGCCGCTGGCCTTGTCCTCGAAGCTGACGTTCAGCCCCGGACAGAGCACGGCCTTGGCCTTGAGTACGTGCTTGAGGCGGCTGACCGAGAACTTGAATGAGTCGAAATACTTGCCGTCCGGCCAGAAGTGCACGCTGGTTCCGGTATTGCGCTTACCCACCGTACCGACCACGGCCAGATCGCTGGCCTTGTGGCCGTCGGCGAAACTCATCTGGTATTCATTGCCGTCACGCTTGACCTTGACGATCACGCTGGTCGACAAGGCGTTGACCACGGAAATGCCGACGCCATGCAGACCGCCAGAGAACTGGTAGTTCTTGTTGCTGAACTTGCCGCCGGCGTGCAGTTTGGTGAGGATCAGCTCGACCCCGGGCACCCCCTCTTCGGGGTGAATGTCCACCGGCATGCCGCGCCCGTCGTCGAGCACTTCCAGGGAGTTGTCCTCGTGCAGGATCACCTGGATCGCGCGGGCGTGGCCGGCCAGGGCTTCGTCGACGCTGTTGTCGATGACTTCCTGGGCCAGGTGGTTGGGGCGGCTGGTGTCGGTGTACATGCCCGGGCGCTTGCGCACCGGGTCGAGGCCGGAAAGGACTTCGATGGCGTCTGCGTTGTAAGAGCTAGAACCTTGCTGGGCCATGGGGTCTCTTGTTCGTCAATTGAGAGCGGAAAAGTCGATATCCTGCCATAGCGGGCGAGGAATACCGGCGAAAGCGAAAAGCATCGGCAGGCGCTCGGCAAAGCCCTGAAAACCATGGTCGCCGCCGGCCTGGATGCGCAGCGCGCAGCCACGGTAGTAGCGCTGGGCCTGGCGGTAGTCGAGGGTTTCGTCGGCGGTCTGCAACCACACCTGGTAACGCGCGGGGTCCTGCAGCGCTGTCACATCAAGCTCGGCCAGCGCCGTCACGTGCTCGGCGGTCAGTTCCCAGGTCTCGTCGCTGTAATGATTCTTCTGCGGGCCCAGGTAGCCATCGAACAGCAGGTGCGGGCGTACCGCCGGATTGATCAGCAGCGCCCGCAGCCCATGCCGCTCGGCCAGGTGGGTGGCATAGTAGCCGCCCAGGGAACTGCCGACCAGCAGCGGCCGCCCCAACTCGGTGATCAATGCGTCGAGCTGGGCAAGCGCCTGGCGTGGGTGATGATGCAGGGCCGGGACACGCAACTGCCCGGCCAGGCCCAGCTGTGCCATGGCGCGCGACAACTGGCTGGCCTTGAGCGATGCCGGCGAGCTGTTAAGCCCGTGGATATAGAGGATGGTGTGAGTCATAGGGCGCGAGGCTACTAGGTCATAACGGCAAGCTGCAAGCGACAAGCCATAAGCCGGGAACAGTTGCTTTCCCTGGCCGCCTCAGGCGTGCAGCTTGCGGCAGAGCTCAATAGCCCTTGACGCTGTAATCGACTTCGAACGTGATGCCGGTGACCCGCGACACACCGGTATCCAGGCGACCGTCGTCGTACAGGCGCAGCCAGCGATAGCCGGGTGCCGTGCTGTCGACCTGGAACTCTTCGCTGCCGGGCGCGAACTGCACGCAGGTGGACGGCGAGGCGAGCAGGCGGATAGCGCCGCGCGCCTGGTCGAGTTCCTGGTGGATATGCCCCCAGAGCAATGCGCGCACCTGATCGAAGCGCTCCAGCACGGCGAACAGGGCCTCCGGGTTGCGCAGACCGATGGGCTCCATCCACCTGCAACCGATGGACACCGGGTGGTGATGCAGGCAGATCAGGTGATGGCGTTCCGGGGCCTCGCTCAAGGCGCGCTCGAGCAGACCCAGTTGCTGATCGCTGAGGTAGCCGGGCACGGCCCCCGGGATCGAGGAATCGAGCAGAATGACTCGCCAGTTACCCAGGTCGATCACCGGTTCGAGCAGATCGCTGCCGGCGCACACGGCCTGCATCGCCGGGACTTCGTCATGGTTGCCGGGAAACCAGCGCGCCGGCGCGGGGATGACCGCGGTCATGTCGCGAAAACGCTGGTAGGAGGCCTCGCTGCCGTCCTGCGACAGGTCGCCGCTGGCCAGCATCAGGTCGATCTGCGGCTGCTCCTGCAGCACCCGCTCGATCACCCGCTGCAGGCTGTCCTGGGTATCCATGCCCAGCAATCTACCCGCCGCTTCGGCAAATAGATGGCTGTCGGACAGCTGCACCAGCAGCACCGACGGATCAACAGTGGCAGTCATAACGGTAGGCTTGCTCGGCAAGACCGTCTCCTTGAGCGCAATGCGTGAATTATGCTGGCTAGCCCCGTCGGCGGTAAACCTGCGAAATGGGAATAGATCACAGAACGCCCGCAGTAATTCAAGCGCCCGCCTTAAGGCTAGCCCGTACGCCGCACCCGCGCGCGCTTGCGCGGCGACAACACAAGCCTAGCGAACCGGCTCCAGTTCATGGCCACAGGCCAGGCAGTGACTGAGCCACTCACCGAGAAACAGGTTGAGCTGGGTTTTCTCGTCGGGCTGGTGCATGTCCGCATTGGGGTAGGGGTAGATGCCACGAAAACGCCGGGCGCTCTGTGCGCCGATGACTTCGGCCATGCGCGCATCGTGATAGACCCGTACTTCCAGTTGCGGCACCGGTAGCCAGGCCAGGCTGTGCTCCTGGCGCACCCTGATGGTCGAGGTATAGGGGCAGCTTTCCAGCACTTCCAGGGCCAGCACGCCCAGTTGGTGCTCGCCCTGACTGAGGGCCACGCGGCGCGCCTGCGGCTGCTCGCGCATGGCCGGCAACAGTTGCATCAGACGCGCATAGTTGAGCTCGCAAGCCGCCTGCAGCTCGACCAGGTCGACCCGATAGCGCTCGCGCAGCAGGTTCATGACCACAGCCCCCGGACTTCGGCACGGTTCAGCGCCAGCCATTGCAGGGCGATAATGCTCGCGGCATTGTCGATACGCCCATCCTTGACCGCATCCAGGGCATCTTCCAGGGGCCAGACGTGCACCCGGATATCCTCGCCCTCTTCCGCCAGGCCATGCACACCGCCCGCGCCTTCACTGTCGCAGCGTCCGACAAACAGGTGCACGCGCTCGTCGGAACCGCCCGGCGAGGGGTAGTACTGGGTGATTGGCCACAGCGAGGTCAGCGGTAGGTTGGCCTCCTCGATGGCTTCGCGGCGCGCGACCTCTTCGGGCTCTTCGTCCTTGTCGATCAAGCCGGCGACCAGTTCCAGCAGCCAGGGATTGGTGCTTTTCTCCATCGCGCCGACGCGGAACTGTTCGATCAACACCACGCAATCGCGCTGCGGGTCGTAGGGCAACACGCATACGGCATCATGGCGCACGAAAAGCTCGCGGCTCAGCTCAGGCCCCATGCCACCGGCAAACTGACGATGGCGCAAACGCAGCCGATCGAGCTTGTAGAAGCCGCTAAAGCAGGCCTCGCGCTCGATCACTTCGACATCTTCTCGTTGCATAACGCCCCCTGATTAACAGAAACGGGCCCGAAGGCCCGTCCTGATTACACCCTATGCTGCACCGAAACATGGCGCAGCAAAAGCCCTATCAGACCTTGTGGTAGAGCTGCGCACCTTGCGCCTTAAACTCCGCCGCCTTGGCCTGCATGCCGGCCTCGGCATCCAGGTCGAGTGCGGCAATGCGTTGTTCCTCAGCATAGACCCGAACTTCCTGGGTGATCTTCATCGAGCAGAATTTCGGCCCGCACATGGAGCAGAAGTGTGCCACCTTGGCCGAGTCCTTGGGCAGCGTTTCGTCGTGATAGCTGCGCGCAGTGTCCGGGTCCAGGCCAAGGTTAAACTGATCTTCCCAGCGGAACTCGAAGCGCGCCTTGCTCAGTGCGTTGTCGCGAATCTGCGCGCCGGGGTGACCTTTGGCCAAATCCGCAGCATGGGCGGCGATCTTGTAGGTGATGATACCGGTCTTGACGTCATCCTTGTTCGGCAGACCCAGGTGCTCCTTGGGCGTGACATAGCAGAGCATGGCGCAGCCGAACCAACCGATCATCGCCGCACCGATGCCCGAGGTGATGTGGTCGTAGCCCGGGGCGATGTCGGTGGTCAGCGGACCGAGGGTGTAGAACGGGGCCTCGTCGCAGCACTCCAGCTGCTTGTCCATGTTCTCCTTGATCAGTTGCATCGGCACGTGGCCCGGGCCCTCGATCATGCACTGCACGTCGTGTTTCCAGGCGATCTTGGTCAACTCACCGAGGGTCTCCAGCTCGCCGAACTGCGCTTCGTCGTTGGCGTCGGCAATCGAGCCCGGGCGCAGGCCGTCGCCCAGCGAGAAACTGACGTCGTAGGCCTTCATGATTTCGCAGATGTCTTCGAAATGGGTGTAGAGGAAGTTCTCTTTATGGTGCGCCAGGCACCACTTGGCCATGATCGAACCACCGCGCGAGACGATGCCGGTGACCCGCTTGGCGGTCATCGGCACATAGCGCAGCAACACGCCGGCGTGGATGGTGAAGTAGTCGACGCCCTGCTCGGCCTGTTCGATCAGGGTGTCGCGGAACAGCTCCCAGGTCAGTTCTTCGGCCGCACCGCCGACCTTTTCCAGGGCCTGGTAGATCGGCACGGTGCCGATCGGCACCGGCGAGTTGCGGATGATCCACTCGCGGGTTTCGTGAATGTGCTTGCCGGTGGACAGGTCCATGACCGTGTCCGACCCCCAGCGAATGCCCCAGGTCAGCTTGGCCACTTCTTCCTCGATGGAAGAACCCAGGGCCGAGTTGCCGATATTGCCGTTGATCTTCACCAGGAAGTTACGGCCGATGATCATCGGCTCCAGCTCGGTGTGGTTGATGTTGGCCGGGATGATCGCGCGGCCACGGGCGATCTCGTCACGCACGAATTCCGGGGTGATGACCTTCGGTACGCTGGCACCGAAGCTGTGGCCGGCGTGTTGCTGATCGAGCAGGCCGGCGGCGCGAGCCACTTCCAGCTTCATGTTTTCGCGGATGGCGACGTATTCCATCTCGGCGGTGATGATGCCTTTGCGCGCGTAGTGCATCTGGCTGACGTTGGCCCCGGCCTTGGCCCGGCGCGGGTTGTTGACGTGGGCGAAACGCAGCTTGGTCAGCTCGGCATCGGCGAGGCGCTGCTGGCCGAAATTCGAGCTCAGGCCGGGCAGGCGCTCGGTGTCGCCACGCGCCTCGATCCACGGCGAACGTACATCGGCCAGGCCCTTGCGCACGTCGATAATGACGTTAGGGTCGGTGTACGGGCCGGAGGTGTCGTAGACCACCACGGGGGCGTTGATCTCGCCGCCAAAATCGGTGGGGGTGACGTCCAGACTGATTTCACGCATTGGCACCAGGATGTCCGGGCGCGAACCCTGCACATAGACTTTCTGCGACCGGGTGAAGGGTTGGATCGACTGTTGGTCGACCTGGGCGGACTCACTCAGGATCGGATTGAGGTTTTTTTCTTGTGTGCTCATCGGCGGCTCTCCAGGGCTGAATGTCGGAGCGAACCTGGCGGATGAGCGGCGTGAGGCGCACCTGGGGCGGTGCCAGAGGGCTCGCGAGGGCAGCGAGCACATCTTGTTCCCTACGCAGGCCTTAACCTGATCAGGTTCAACGGGATCCGGCAGCTGCCAATCTCAGCCCCGCAATTGGGGCACCCCGACAAGAACGCGGCCAGTCTAATCAACCGCGACCAATAAAACCAACCCGCGAGTCAATTTCTCATGACCCATGCGTCGGAAAGTGACGTGACACGGAAAACCCGGCGCTGCACGCCATGGCTTGTTGCAAACTACACTCGCTGCGCTTCAGACAAATCTTGACCCTCCAGGCAGCGCCCCTTAGCCTTGCCGATTACCGCCAAATTCAGGATCTCCCTAATGTTGCGCAGACTCTCTCTGGCTTTAGCCGTGGCCGCCGCCTCCAGCGGATTTGCCTGGGCCGAACAAGCCCCCGCATCGAGCAAAACCGACCTGGTCACGGTTTACCAGGAAGCCGCCGCCAACAATGCCGACCTGGCCGCTGCCCGCGCCGACTATGCAGCACGCCGCGAAGTGGTACCCCAGGCCCGCGCCGGCCTGCTGCCGAACCTGTCCGCCGGGGCCAACCTGAGCGACACCCGCACCGATGTGGACACCTCGCTCGGTTCGCAGTCCATCTCGCGCAGCGGCACGGTGTACCAAGCCAACCTCAGCCAGCCGCTGTTCCGTGCCGACCGCTGGTTCCAGCTGCAGGCCGCCGAAGCCACCGATGAGCAGGCCGCCCTGGAGCTCTCGGCCACCGAACAGGGCCTGATTCTGCAGAGCGCCGAAACCTACTTCGCGGTGCTGCGCGCCCAGGACAACCTGGCCTCGACCAAGGCCGAGGAAGCGGCGTTCAAGCGCCAGCTGGACCAGGCCAACGAGCGTTTCGATGTCGGCCTGTCGGATAAAACCGACGTGCTCGAAGCCCAGGCCGGTTTCGACACCGCTCGCGCCAACCGGATCATCGCCCTGCAGCAGGTGGAAGACGCCTTCCAGGCCCTGATCACCCTGACCAACCGCGACTTCGCCGCCCTGGAAGGCATCGAACACAGCCTGCCGATCCTCGCGCCGACGCCGAATGACGCCAAGGCCTGGGTCGACACCGCCGCGGCGCAGAACCTCAATCTGCAAGCCAGCAACTACGCGGTAAGCGCCGCCGAAGAAACCCTGCGCCAGCGTAAAGCCGGTCACGCACCGACCCTGGATGCGGTGGCCAGCTTCCAGAAGGGCGACAACGACAGCCTCGGCTTCAGCAACTCGGGCACCCCGCCGCGCTTTAGCGACGATGTCGAGCAGCGCTCCATTGGCCTGCAACTGAATATCCCGCTGTACAGCGGCGGCCTGACCAGCTCCCAGGTGCGCGAGGCCTACCAGCGGGTCAACCAGAGCGAACAGTTGCGCGAAAGCCTGCGCCGCCAGGTGGTGCAGAACACCCGTAACCTGCACCGCGCGATCAACACCGACGTGGAAACCGTGCAGGCACGCAAGCAGTCGATCATCTCCAGCCAGAGCGCTCTGGAAGCCACCGAAATCGGCTATCAGGTCGGTACCCGCAATATCGTCGACGTGCTGGATGCCCAGCGCCAGCTGTACAGCTCGGTGCGCATCTACAACAACGCCCGCTACGACTACATCATCAACAACCTGCGCCTCAAGCAGGCCGCCGGCACCCTTAGCCCGGCCGACCTGGAAGCCCTGGAGCAGTACCTGAAAGCGGACTACGACCCGGACCGCGACTTCCTCCCGCCGGACCTGGCCAAGGCCGCCGAAGCCCAGCTGCGCGGCAACCCGCAGTACTGAGCAGGCAAGACGAAAAAGCCCGCTGAATTCAGCGGGCTTTTTTATGGAACAACTCTTTGCAGGAGCGGGCCATGCCCGCGAAACCGCAATCGCGGGCATGGGTTGGGCACCCCCGCCGCTCCTACGCCCTCTACCGCTTGCTCTTTACCAGGCGCTCCAGCCCCGCCAGCAAGCGCGCCAGCGCGCCCTGATTGCGCTGCAGCACAGCCAGCCCCGCCTCGCGCATGGCCTGCGCCGCCTCGGGCGCGCGCCATAGCTGCTCGATCTGCTGCGCCAGGTCGTCGGCATCCGCCACTTCGCGCAACGCCCCGGCCTCGCGCAACTGCGCGGCAATCTCCAGGAAGTTGAACAGGTGCGGGCCGCTGAGTACCGGCTTGCCCAGGGCCGCTGGCTCCAGCAGGTTATGCCCGCCGTTGGCCACCAGGCTGCCGCCGACGAAGGCCAGATCGGCCAGGGCGTAGAGAAACAGCAGCTCGCCCATGGTGTCGCCCAGCAGCACCTGATCGCCCGCCGCCAGCGGCGCGCCACTGGAGCGCCGCTGCGTGCTAAAGCCCTGGCGCTGGCACAGCTCGAACACCGAGCCGAAGCGCTCGGGATGGCGCGGCACCAGGATCAACAGCGCGTCGGGGTTCAGCTTGAGTAGCTGGCGATGAGCGGCGAGGACGATCTCATCCTCGCCGGCATGGGTGCTGGCGGCTATCCACACCAGGCGCGACTCGGCCTGCCACCGCCCACGCAGTGCCGCCGCGCGGTCGAGCAGCTCAGGGTCGATACGCAGGTCGAACTTGATCGAACCGGTCACCTCGACACACTCGGGCCGCGCGCCCAGGCTGCGAAAACGCTCGGCCTCGGCGGCGGTCTGCACCGCAATCAGGCTCAGCTCGGCGAGCATCGGCGCGGTCAGCTTGGCGAAACGCGCATAACCGCGGGCCGAGCGCTCGGACAACCGCGCATTGGCCAGCGCCACGGGAATCCCGCGCCGGGCGCACTGGTGGATATGGTTGGGCCACAGCTCGGTTTCCATGATCACCGCCAGCCGCGGTTGCACCCGGTCGAGAAAACGCGCCGCCGCCCAGGGCAGGTCGTAAGGCAGGTAGCAGTGTTGCACCCGGCCGGCGTATTCGGGGCCACCGAACAGGGCCTGGATGCGCTCGGAACCGGTCGGCGTCATGCAGCTGATGGTGATCGGCAGCTGCGGATAGCGCGCCAGCAGCTCACGCACCAGTGGCGCAGCGGCGATGCTCTCGCCCACCGACACCGCATGCAGCCAGATCCCGCCCGGCTTGAGGGTTGGCAGGCCAAGGGCGAAGCGCTCGCCAATACGCCGGGAATAAGCAGGTGCCCGCCAGGCACGCCAGGCCAGACGCCCGGCCACCAGCGGCAGACCGAGATGAAACAGCAAGGTGTAGAGGCTTCTATTCATGGGGGCGCAGCTTAGCAAGCTGCCCGTTCGAACGCAGCTACTCCAAGTTCACAGATGACTTACAAAAATCCAAAACATAAAAAACCGCCGTATCTCACGGCGGTCTTGGTGGTTGCTGCGGCAAACTCAGTCTGCCTGGCGTACTGGCGTTTGTGGTTCCACTGGCTGCGCTTTGATTTGCAACGGTGCCTGCACAGGTGGCCTCGGCTGCGCTTGAATGTTAGCCGGCGTAACCGGTGGCCGTGGGCTGCTTGGCTGCGCCTTGATTTGCAACGGTGCCTGCACGGGTGGCGTCGGTTGCGCTTGCACGTTAGCCGGCGCAACCGGTGGCTGTGGGCTGCTTGGCTGAGCCTTGATCTGCATCCCGGGCTTAGGGGTGTTCGGCGCATAGATGACTCCGCCCTGCCCCATTGGCACTGCAACTTTGGCTTTACAGGTATGCGACCAGTTCAGCCCCTGGAAGTTACCCGTCGGAACCCAGTTGAAAGCATTGCCATCCTGATCTCTGACGCGGAAGGACAAGCTGAATTTGCGCTGCACCTTGCTGTTCATGTTCTGTGGGCTTGCCGGCACATTAACCTTGAAGTTCTTCTGCACCCAGCCATCGGCCGCCTCATATTCGGATGGTGCCGACTCATAGACGGTCTGATTGTTCTCGATCACATGGAATACCACCCGCCCCTTGCCCACGCCTTTGTATTTCACCGAGAAGTCCAGATTGGCCGGGCAGTTCAGGTTGCTGTAGTTCAACGAGTTGGTGAGGATGTTGCCATCGGTAACCTTGAGGTTGATTTTGCCTTGCTGAAAGCCTGGTTTTGGCTTGGCCGGTGCCTGCAAGCCCAGAACTGGCGTCTCTTTCACGTTCGGATCGCCCTGGTACTGCACCATAAAGCTGACGTTTTTCTCACTGATTTCCCAGCCCATGGCGGCCTGGGTGTTATTGCCATAGCAACGCCCAGCCAGCGTCACCTTGCGCTTGACTTCAAACAGGCGGTCCTGCTTGAGGAAGTCGACCTCACTCATACCCTGATTCTTGGCCTTGGCCAGCTCATCCTTGACCACTTGCACCGGGTCAAAAATCTGTTTGCTGACTTGGGCCAGATTGATATCAAAGCGTAAACCCTGAGGATTCGCTTCAGTCACGGCCTGATTGCCGACATAGGTCGTTTCCGTAACGAGGACATTGCTGTCAACAAAAGCACCGTTGTCGGCAATGCTGTTATTCACATACCAGGGCGAGCCGAGATACAGCTTGGCCCCGCCAAAAGCCGTGTGCTTTTCGCAGCTCACATGCCCATCGCCAAGTTTCATGACTACCGATGGGGTCAGGGATTGATAGTTGCCGTTGCTGTATTTCACCTGAAACTTGGTTTCCTTGGCCTTGCTGCTGCTATAGCCAAAGGTCACCGACTTCACTTCCGGCGCGGCCTGGAGTGCCGCCAGTGGCAGCATGGCCAGCAAACCAATGCTGGCCATCTTCTTGGCGTTTACTTGCATATCCATTTGTCCATCCTCTTGAGTAGCGTACAGAAGCGCTGGCCGAAGCGATGACCGCGCCTTTCATCCTTCTGTCGTCAGTCACCCAGCAAGCGGTTCAAAGTTTTTTGCAATTACTCAGGAGCAAAGCACACACAAGCCTCATCGGCAGCCCGGCAGCTGCACCAAACCAGCACCATACCAGTGGTCCTCACCCGCCGGGCCGAGATCCTTGGTCCGCATCCGTAACTGCTCAAGCGAGCCATTCAGGGCCAAGGCGGCACTGACAAAAGGCGCGGCCAATGACGTGCCGCTGGCAAAGTAGCCCTGACCCTGCTCATCCAAGGTCCAGATATCCTCACCGGGGGCGACCAGACTCAGACCGGCCCCGAAGTTGGATTGGCGCAGGCGCTGCAAGCGAGCATCCACTGCCCCCACCGCGACCACGCCGGGATAGGCCGCCGGGTAACGCAAACTCTCGGCCCCATCATTCCCTGCCGCAGCGACAAACTGCATACGGGACTGCAGACGCTGAACAATGCTTTCCAGAAGGCGACTGTAACCACCGCCAAAACTGAGATTGACCACCTGCACCGGTGCCGGCAACGCCAGTAAGCGATCCAGCCCGCTCAACAACCAGTCGGTACGCGTATGCAAACCGACTTCGGCATCGTCACCAAACACCCCCAGCGCATATACGCTCGCGCCTGGGATTAACCCACGCACCTGTTGTTGGCCCACCAGCAAGGCGGCAATCCCATTGCCATGCCGATCAGCAGCCAGGCTGCGCGGACGAAAGGCTTCACTGACCACACTTTGATAGCTCAGTGCAGCCCCCGCGAACGCTGCCAGGTTCGGGTTAACCGGCCCATCCAGCATGGCCACCACCAACCCCGCGCTGCAATTGGCTGGCGATAGTTGCGTTTGCCCGACGGCGTGTTGCCCCCAGCGTTCCAGCGGATCGTCATTGCCGTCTTCAAGCGCGTCACTCAGGGGCAGGTAGCGTAAATTCAGCTCTTGCAGCCAATCCGGAAACTGTTGGCGCAAGCGCGTCTCCAGCTGTTGCAGATCGACACTGTCAGGAATTCGATAAACGCTGATCACCCGCCCCAGCTCACCCAGCTGCTGCCGGCGCAAGATGCTCAATGCAAAAGGCTGCAAGGCCTGCCGCTGACTCTGCGCCTCAGCCAGGTTACGACTGAAGACCAACCACTCACGTAAGGGTGCCTGCGCGTCAGTTGCCGGTTGTTTAATACCGCGCCATTGCTTGGGCGGCAGCGACTGATCAAGCAAGCGCCCCCTCTCATCACTCGCCCTGCGGATGGTTGGCGCACCGGAACCTGGCTCTCGTGGCGCGGGTAGCTTTTCGCTATCCGGCAGCCGCTCAGCAGGCACCGGTGAACCGGACAACCCAGTCGGATCAGTGTTACGTGGGCCTGGCTCGCGTTGCGCTGGCAGCTTTTCGCTACCCGGCAGCCGCTCGGCAGGTGCCGGCGCGCCGGGCAACCCTGCCGGATCAGTGGCGCGAAGGCTTGGCTCACGCACCACCGGCAGTACCACGCGCGCGGGTACCTGCTCGGCAGGCGGCGGTGTACCGGGCGCCCCCGTAGACTGCGTAGCGGCGTGCAGCGGCATCGCCACCTGTAGCGCCAGCCAGCAGCCCAACCAGCGCCGCCCCCTCACTAGCGCCCCTGACCGAGCAAGGCGGCGTACTGCACCACCGACTGCTGTTGCACATAGCTCAGCATGGCCTGAGCATCTGCAAAGCGGCGATTGGCCGGCACATAAACCTGCATGACACCCAGTGCCGAGGGTCCATCCACCAACACGCCGTCGATGTCCAACAGCAAGGCGCGCACGTGCTGCCACTGTGCGTGATCGACAAAGCGCACTTGCACTCTATAGCCACCGGTTAGCTGCTGCACCGCGCCGCCGCTTTGCAAGCGCCAATCGGACTCGAGACTGGTCGGCCGCGCCAGAATACCAATCTGCAAGGCCACGACCAACGCCGCAGCCGCCGCCAGCGAAGGCCGCCACCAGTCTCGCCGGGGCTTAGCCACTGCTGCCGACTGGGCCAGACTGCGCTGCAATCGCGCCCAGCCCAGTTCCGTGGGAACTGTGTGCTGACGATTATGCTCAGCCTCTTCTGTTCGCACCGCCTGCGCAAGTTTCCGCAAAGTCTCCAGCTCGTCACGAGCGCTCTCAGAACGCGCTAACAAGGCTTCGACCTGGGTCTTTTCGGCGGTTTCCAACTGTCCATTGAGGTACCACGGCAGTAACGCCAGCAGGGCCTCATCACTCTGTTCATTGCTCATTTAACACCTCCGCAACCTGTGCCACTAGGTCGGCTGCAGCCGGACTGCGGTTCACTATTTCGGGCTAGGAACAGAGCGTTATCCGCGTATTTCACGCGTCCATCCTCAGCAGCCGTCCCAGGCACTGCAACAATTGCTGCTTGGCGTGCAGCATGCGGGTTTTTACCGTCCCCAAGGGAATGCTCATTACCTCGGCGATATCGGGGTAGGCCATGTCTTCGAAGAACGTCAGGTACACCACCTGGCGATGGCTGTCCTTGAGCTTGTCCAGGCAGTGGCGCACCTGAGCGCCCTGCTGCTTTAGCTGCAAGCCTGCAAAATGCTCACAAAAGCTTTCAGCATCGGCTTCCAGCACGGCCTCATCAAATGGCTCGCTGGGGCGCTTGCGCCGGAGCAGATCGACCGACTTGTTGCGGGTAATACTGAACAACCAGGTGCGCACCTGCGACTGCCCAGCAAAACTGCCCGCCTTCTGCCACACCTCCAACATCACCAAGTTGAGCACGTCAGCAGCATCGGCGGCGTTGTTCAGGGTACGCAGGGAAAACTGATAAACCGCGCCATGGAAACGCTCATAGAACACGTGCAACGCCGCCTGATCGCCCCCAGCTATGCGTTGCAGCAATTGCTCATCGGTTTCTTCAGTCACGCCATATCCTCAGGGCTGATAGCGCACGCGCCATTCACGACTGCGACCAATCAAGCTGCCGCTCTGATCGTGGGCGGTCACCCGCCACAGGTAACTCTGCCCAGGTTCAAGCTTACTCAGCAGCCAGCTAGACCAGGTGGTTTCAGTCACCCCGGCTGGCAGCAACATACCGGCAATAAAGTTCGGTGCCTGATCGAGGTTATTGCCTTCACTAGCAGGTGCTGCGCTACTGGTAAACACCTGCAGTTGATAGACCACAGCACCTGGCACCGCGCGCCATTGAAATGGACTTGCCGCCGTCACTGTGCCGCTCTGGGGGCTGGCCTCTATTAATGCCTCGGACTCAGCGCTACCGAGCACTTGATACACCGTTTCCACTGTCAACGCCTCACTCGGGCAACCGGCATCCAGAACTAACTGATCCGCTGCAACCATCTCTCTATTAGTGACGCAAAAGCGCACCAGGTATTTGCCCGCGGCATTACTCGGCAACAGCGGGCTGGTCAGTACGGTCTGCTGCGCTGCACCCAAGTACTGGCTGACCAGGGTCAAGGTGCGGTACACCGGTGCCCCCTGGGTGCTGGCTGGCTCAGCCACCTGCCAGCGGCCCTGCAACTGCCCGTTGCCGCTGTAGCTAATCTGCACCTTGGCTTTCACCTCGTCGGCCGGCTGCACCACCTTGACCCGCTGGTTATCGACAAAACTAAGGTTCAAGCGCTGCACCAGTAGCTCACCCTCGTTGTTCTCGCGCGGCGCACGCAAGGCGCTGCTGGAAATATTCAGTACTACCTGTGCGCGTACGCTGGGGCCCGAACCATTGAAGTTACGCACCAGCAACAACCGACGCAGGCCACTATTAACCCAGCCCTGCACGCTGACTGCAGGCAAGTCGATAAACTCGCTGAACATGAACGGAGCGCCGCCTGCCTGCGACAAAAAACCACCCACAGTAGCCAGTACGGCACCGGTGGCGGGGTTAACGATCTGCGCCTCTCTAGATGAGACCCCGGCGCTGTAGCCTGGGGTGGCGGCAACCTGCCAGACCACACCAAAACTATTGCCTTGAGTGGCCAGCAACTGGCGCTGGGCCGGCTGCGCATTGGCCCTGGTCAGTGCAGCGCCAAGCACGGGCGTCGACTGCGGAGGTTGGCCTAGTTGTGGCGGCTGGCCCGGCTGTGGCGGTTGGCCTAGCTGTGGCGGCTGGCCCGGCTGTGGCGGCGAGCCTAGCTGTGGCGGCTGGCCCGGCTGTGGCGGCGAGCCTAGCTGTGGCGGCTGGCCCGGCTGTGGAGGCTGACCTAGCTGTGGCGGCTGGCCCGGCTGTGGAGGCTGGCCCGGCAGAGCTGCTTCAACTAAGGCCACAGGCACCAGTAAAACCAGCATCAAGGCGGTGAAAAACTTCGACATTCTTTGTCTGTCCATGATCATCTCCAGTAGCACGCCAACTGAAAAGCGCGCAGGAAAACTGTCACTGAGTGTGGGTATCCCAACGCAGGTCGAAACCGAGCAGAACCTGCCAGTCTTCCATGCCTTGATTGAAGAGTTTGCTGTCGAGCTTGGCGTAACTGGTTTTGACAAACCAATCGAGCCCCGGCTGCAGACCCTGCGGCTGGCTCACACTCCAGGTCAGCTGCAGGTTGGCGGTTTGCTGGCGCAGGTCATCGCCGAGGAAGTCCTCATTGCCGAAACGGCTGCTGTCATGCCCGCGAAAATACGAGGCATTCAGACGCCAGCGCTGCGGCACTATTTGCCAGGCCAGATCCAGCCCCTGGCCTGTGCTGCGGGAGATATTGTCGTCATCTGTTTGCTGCAGCTTGTTCCATTGCCAGTTGGTAGAGACGCTCAGCCCCTCCATGGGCATAAAGCCGACTTGCACGGTCGTGAAGCGGTTGCGCTGATCAGAAGGCGGCGTGTACACCAGAAAGCCCTGCTGTTCGACCGGATTGGAATAGTCCTGGGTGTCCTGCCAGGTCTGTTGCACCGACCAATTCCAGCGATTGTGGTAGAAGCTGACGCCGGCCAGACGCTCTAATGTCTCGTCGTTGAGGTCATAACCCACCACTTGGGCATCAGCGCGATCCTGGTGCCGACGCGTGCGGGTCAGGCCGGCATTCAACGAGGGTACGCCGAGCAATCGCCAAGGCAGCGCGCCGGCATCCACCATCGGGAAGTAATAGGCACTGAACCGCTGACGGTCGACCGCCTGGTTGGCCACATCAGCCCGGTCATCAAGATTATTGGTTTCCTGCGCGACCTCTGCCTCTAACTGCAGGCTGCCCAGATAGCCAAGCCAGTTGGCACGGTTGAGCTGTAAGTCGCCCGGCAAGCCGAGGTTACCCAGGGTGAAGAAATCCAGGCCGACCTGCTTGTTTTGCAAGGTCAGGGTCCACTGGTCGAAAGGGCCGGCGGGCAGCCAGCTACCGGAGTTGAACTGCGCCAGCAATTCGTGAGCGCTGTCGCTGCGTTCATCCTGGCCATAGCCAATACCATCGCTGTCGAAACTGGCACGGGCGTAGTCAGCATGCAGCCACACGCTGTTATCGCCCAAGCGGGAATCCACTGCCAGGTTCCAGGTGTCGCCGCCATAGCGAGCCTGCTCATCAGGCGTCCACATACCGGTACCACTGTCGGTGGTTTCACCCTTGATCAAGCCACTGCTCAGTTGCAGCAACTGCGGCGCATCCTGCCAAGGGCTCAGGGTCAAGAGTGCCCCGCTACTGCGCTCCTGGGAATTACTCGGGTAACCCAGGCGGCTGTTGTAACCCGTGATGGGCTCGCTTTGTAGCGCGAATACATCGAGCTTCAGTGGGCTACCTACATCATCGCCCACGCTCACCACGGCCCCACGCCGCTGGTAGGCGCTGAACAGTAGGTTTTCGCGGGCCAGGTTGTAAGTGCCCAACGCCAGCCCCTGACGCCCAAGGCCGGTGCCACGTGAGGCGGCAAGACGGTAATTGGGTAGCACCCACTGATCACCGTCAGGATTACTTTCACTAAGACTGTCGTACATCGCGTCCAACTCGGCATCCCAGCGCCACCCGGTACTTTCACCGCTACCGCGATAACTCAGCCCACCATTACTGGCCAATCGCGGAACACCGCGATAGTTACTCGGCTGTTTTTCGTCCAGGCGATAACCACTGCTGAACAAGGCGCTGACGCTCTGGCGCACCACCATCGCCGAAGCGCCGCGCACTGCCGCCGCAGACGTGTCATTAGCCGCAGCCCCTGGTGCCGCGCCTTGCTCGCCCGCGCCCACGCTACCTTCACCGTCAGCAACCTGTACGCGAGCCTCCAGCACGGTGGCGATATCGCCGTTGTCGTAAAAGATCATTGCCCGCAATGGATGCGTGCCAGCACTCAAAGGCACCGGCAGGGCCAGCTGACAGTCACCCGCCGTACAGCTGAGCAAGGCAGTGACGTCATAACCATCCAGCTCAACAGCTAACTGATCACCCGCAGCCAAAGGCTCACTGAGTGGCACACTGAAACTCAAATGGTTTTGCGCAGGCTCTAGGCTGAGCACCAACTCGGCTTGAACGTTGCCGGCAAGGGCACCGAGCAACAAAAAAGAAGCCCCCCGCCGAAGGCGCTGCTGGGTATATCGCAAAGTATTCATGGCGAAACCTATGGTTGGGTCGCGCGGCCAGGCTACCTTGCTTCCATGCATGCACGCTTCAATTGCTGAGACCAGGCCGGCACGCTGTGCTGCCCTTGCCCCGGATGCTCTTTTGCGCGGGTTACATAACGCTGCCGCAGCTCTATTGTTGTTATTGTTTCGCCACAGGTTAGCTGGGATCGCCCCGACTCGGACGGGTAAAGCCGACGCCCAACAAGCGCCTGGGTAAGCAAGTCCTGACCCTTTAAACCTGAAGCTGGCAAAGTGACCATAGCCAACCTTGCCTGCTGGCGCACGGCCACTAAGCAGATCGCCATCAGAACAGTGCGCTAGAGCACGCTCACACGTCGCAAACTGATCCGCTGCGCGGGGGGAGATCTGCCAGCACGGCAGCCAGGTGACGCTCATTTGTGCACACGCGACAAGACCACTGCCACACGATGCAACGTGAGTGCGCCGAAACGAAACAACCGGGCATACTCAACGCCAGTAGACAAACGCACTCTTTCTAAATCAAGGCGGCACATAAGGGACTCCAATTTGGGTAGCCTGTCACCCTCTGTCGGAGCTCGCCCCAGTAGCGGTTCACTTTATTTTCCCTAAGGTGCCTACATGCACCGCACACCCAGCGCTGGAGCACTTTTATGAGCGGTTATCTCTATCTCGCCATCGCCATCACCGCCGAAGTCATCGCCACTACCTCGATGAAGGCCCTGGACGGCTTCAGCAAACCCCTGCCGCTGCTGCTGGTCGTGGTCGGCTACGGCATCTCGTTCTGGATGCTCAGCCTGGTGGTGAAAACCATCCCGGTGGGCGTCGCCTATGCGGTCTGGGCGGGCCTGGGTATCGTCCTGGTGAGCATCGCCGCGGTGTTTCTCTACCAGCAGCGCCTGGACCTGCCGGCCATGCTCGGCATGGGCCTGATCGTCGCCGGGGTGGTGGTCATCCAGCTGTTCTCACAAAGCGTCGGGCATTGACGACAGGCTTGAGTGGCAAGCGGCCAGTAACCACAGCGGCCTCTATACGCCCTCGAACGTGCCGCGTATGGCTTAGCGCTGACCGCTTGCCGTTATACTGCGCGCCTGTTTTCCCGACGAGATCCACGCATGTCCCAGGCCCTGAGCACTGATGTCTTGATCGTTGGCGGCGGTATCGCCGGTCTCTGGCTGAATGCGCGCCTGCGCCGCCAGGGCTTTGCCACCCTGCTGGTGGAAAACGCCCGACTCGGCGGCGGGCAGAGCGTGAAATCCCAGGGGATCATCCACGGCGGGGCCAAATACGCCCTGCACGGCGCACTGTCCGGGGCCTCGGAGGCCATCGCCGATATGCCGCGGCGCTGGCGCGAAGCCCTCCAGGGCAATGGCGAGCTGGATCTGACCGGCGTGCGCCTGCTCTCCGATGCCCACTACCTGTGGTCCCCCGGCAGCCTGGCCGGCAATATCACCAGCTTCTTCGCCAGCAAGGCAGTGCGCGGTCGGGTCGATCAGGTCAAGGGCGAACAACTGCCGCCGGCCCTGCAACATCCCAAATTCAAGGGCAAGGTCTATCGCCTGGCCGAGCTGGTGCTGGATGTGCCGAGCCTGATCGCGCGCCTGGCCGAGCTGGCCGGCGATGGCCTGCTGGCCGCCGAATGCATCGGACCGCTGCGGGACAATGGCGAACTGGCCGGGCTGATTGTCGATGGCCGTGAGATCCGCGCCCAGCGCATCGTTCTCAGCGCCGGCCGCGGCAATGCCGAGCTGCTCGCGGCCCTGGGTCTGAGCCAGCCCGCCCAGCAGTTGCGCCCGCTGCATATGGTGCTGGTCAAGGGGCCGACCCTGAAACCGCTGTACGCCCACTGCCTGGGCGGCGGACCGAAGCCGCGGGTCACCGTCACCACCCATCCGGCCGCCGACGGCGAATGGGTCTGGTACCTGGGCGGCGACCTGGCCGAAGCCGAGGGCGTGGCCCGCGACGAAGCGGCGCAGATCGAGGCAGCCCGGCGCGAGCTGAGCGAGCTGCTGCCCTGGGTCGACCTGTCGGCCGCACACTGGTCCACCCTGCGGGTCGAGCGCGCCGAGCCGGCGCAATCGGGCCTGGTCCGCCCGGACAATGCCTTTCTCGACGAACAGGGCAGGCTGCTGGTCGGCTGGCCGACTAAACTGGCATTAGCCCCGGACTTTGCCGACCGCGTGCTCGCCGCCCTGGCCCGCGACGCCATCCAGCCCGCCAGCCACAGGCCGCTGCCCGCGCTGCCGCGTCCGGCCGTCGCCCCCGCCGCCTGGGAGGAACTGTTCTAATGCACGCACTGCATAGCCTGCACAACCTGCACCGCCCGCTGGGTGCCAGCGAACTGCTGGTTTCGCCACTGGGCCTGGGCACGGTCAAGCTCGGCCGCGACCAGGGGGTGAAATACCCCAATGGCTTCAGCATTCCCGACGATGCCGCGGCGCGGCAGCTGCTGGCCCTGGCCCATGACCTGGGCATCAACCTGATCGACACCGCCCCGGCCTATGGCAGCAGCGAAACCCGCCTCGGCCCCCTGCTGCGCGGCCAGCGCCAGCAGTGGGTGATCGTCAGCAAGGTCGGCGAAGAATTCGAGAACGGCCAGTCGCGCTTCGACTTCAGCCCCGAACACACGCGCTTTTCCGTGGAGCGCAGCCTCAATCGCCTGCAGACCGACTTTATCGACCTGGTGCTGGTTCACTCGGACGGCAACGATGTCGCCATCCTGCAGAACAGCGGCGTCTACGAAACCCTGGCCGAGCTCAAGCGCGAGGGCAAGATTCGCGCCTTCGGCCTCTCCGGCAAGACCGTAGACGGCGGTCTGCTGGCCCTGCAGCAGGGCGATATCGCCATGGTCACCTACAACCTCAGCGAGCAGGCCGAACTGCCGGTGCTCGACTACGCCGAGGCCCACGGCAAGGGCATCCTGATCAAGAAGGCCCTGGCCAGCGGCCATGCCCTGCAGGCCGGAGAAGACCCGGTGCGTGCCAGCTTCGAGCTGATCTTCGCCCACCCGGCGGTCAGCAGCGCGATTATCGGCACCATCAACCCCGAACACCTGACGCAAAACGTCGCCACCGCGGCGGCTGTGCTACAGGATATTGCCTAAGCTTTCACGCCTGCCCAACTATGCCAAGCTGTCCGGCCACAGCCACGCCAGCTAGGAGTTGCCATGCCGCGCGACCTGATCCGCAAGGACCCCAGCAGCTTCAAGACCCTGCAGCTGTTCGTCGAGGCCACGCCCGAGGGCCTGTGCTACCAGGGCCTGGGCAGACCGCTGAATTTCAGCCAGATGCTGGAAAAACGCCAGCCGGTGACGGTCGACGACAGCCAGCGCTTTGCCGTGGAACTGGCCAACCTGGGCGTCTCGGTGCGCCTGACCCTCAGCTGGCAGGGCCGCGACTACTGGCTGCTGGTGCGCCAACGGCGCGTCGATCGCGGCGATGTGGTGCTCAAGCTGATCTCCGGCTATGTGCCGGCCCACGAGCTCAATCTGCCGCTGCTCACCGCCATCCAGGAGGTGGCCGAAGAATGCCTGCTGGAGACTCCGGAAGGCTGGCTGGGCGGACGCTTCGGCAGCACCTGGCTGCCAACCCCCTACCAAGCCAGCCTGCGTTACCGGGAAACCACGCATTTCAGCCTGAGTCCGCTGTCCGGCGCGGCGCGCCCGGTGCAATGCGGCAACCTCAAGTTGCTGGAACGGCCGCGGGCCTACGTGCACCTGCCGACCGCCTCGCTGCAACTGGTATACGACCTGCACCTGCAACTGCCCAAGGAGATCCGCCAGCTGAGCCTGCTGCATGTCGATGAGCACCTGGAGGATGGCCAGCTGATCGCCCGCCTCGACCGCACGCGCCCCGACCTGTTTCTGCTGCCGCTGGTGCAGGGCCAGCCCAGCGCCGAACTCTTTACCCTCAGCCACGGCCAGCTGCGCCCGGCCAGCACCCGCGGCCTGTGGCTGGCGGAAAGCTTCGCGCCCCAGGACGGCTGGCTGGTACGCGACGAACGGATCAGCTGGAAGGACTGGCTTGGCCAGCAGAAGCTGCAGCCAGCCAAACGCACCGCCAAGGCCTAGCAGGCCTGGGAGGCATAAGCACGGCGGCTAGAAAAAAATGCCGCTCACTCGGTTTAAGTGAACGGCACAACCGTCAAGACGGGGCAAACAGGGACGGCTTGAAAAGGTGCATGGCGCGCCGGCTATTTCAACTCGCCGGAACTCTTGCCCAGCAATCGCCGCGCCACGATCAGCAACTGGATCTGCTGGGTGCCTTCGAAGATGTCGAGGATCTTCGAGTCCCGCGCCCACTTCTCCAGCAGTTCGTCCTCGCCGTAACCCAGGGCCCCGGCCAGTTCGACACACTTGAGGGTGATTTCATTGGCCACCCGCCCGGCCTTGGCCTTGGCGATTGACGCCTCCTTGGAGTTGGGCAGTTTGTTGTCGGCCATCCAGGCGGCTTTCAGGGTCAACAGGCGGGCGGCTTCCCACTCGGCCTCCAGGCGATAGAGGGTCGCCTCGGCGTGGCTGACGCCGAGCAGCGGCCTGCGGTAATCCAGCTTGCAGTGCTGCTTGAGCAGTTCGCGGGTACGGTCCAGCGAGGCCTTGGCCACGCCCACCGCCATGCCGGCCACCAGCGGGCGGGTATTGTCGAAGGTCTCCATGACCCCGGCGAACCCCTTCTGCACATCGATTTCCGGGTTGCCCAGCAGGTTGGCCGCCGGTACCCGGCAGTCGCTGAAGCTGATCGAAGCAGTGTCCGAGGCCTTGATCCCGAGCTTCTTCTCCAGCCGCGTCACCGCCATGCCCGGCGTGCCATGTTCGACCACGAAGGACTTGATCGCCGCCCGGCCCATGCCTTTGTCCAGGGTGGCCCAAACCACCACAGCAGCGGCGCGCTCGCCGGAGGTGACGAAGATCTTCTCGCCGTTGAGCACGTAGTGATCGCCATCCCTCACCGCCGTGGTGCGAATCGCCGCCGAGTCCGAACCGCAGCCCGGCTCGGTGATGGCCATGGCCGCCCAGGTGCCGCCGAAGCGTGCCAGCTGTTCGTCATTGGCCACCGCGGCGATGGCCGCATTGCCCAGGCCCTGGCGCGGCATGGCCAGGAGCAGGCCGACATCGCCCCAGCACAGCTCCATCACCCCCAGCAGCGCGGACATATTGCCGCCGTTCTTGATGCCTTCCTGCTGCTCACGGGCCGCGCCACGCTTGCTCGCCGAGGTGGCACCAATGGCATCCGGGGAACCGGCGTTCATGCCGTCGAGCAACGCGGCGAGCAGATCCAACTCCTTGGGGTAGGCATGCTCGGCCTTGTCGTACTTGCGCGAAATCGGTCGGAAATAATGCTCCGCCACCTGATGGGCCTGGGTGACCAGGCCCTGGAATTTCTTCGGGGTTTCCAGATTCATGCGTTGTGCCCCTTCAAAGTTGCAAGCCGCCGGCCATAATGCTCAGCGCTCTCAGATCGCGGTACCAGCGCTCGGCCGGATGCTCTTTGGTAAAACCGTGGCCGCCGAGCAGCTGCACGGCATCGGTGCCGATCTTCATCGCCTTCTCGCTACAGAGCAGGCGCGCCAGATAGGCCTCGCGCTGGAACGTCAGGCCCTGTTCGGCACGGGCACAGGCGCGCCAGACCATCAGGCGCATGGCGTCCACTTCCACCGCCATGTC
The DNA here is from genome assembly GCF_963970915.1 of Pseudomonas sp. EA_105y_Pfl2_R69. NCBI lineage: Bacteria > Pseudomonadati > Pseudomonadota > Gammaproteobacteria > Pseudomonadales > Pseudomonadaceae > Pseudomonas > Pseudomonas sp. EA_105y_Pfl2_R69. The sequence continues at coordinate 470,653 of NZ_CAXAOO010000001.1, read as the reverse complement.
CGCGACCATAAAGGCCACGCCCTGGCGGTGACTGATCGGCTCGCCGAAGGCCACCCGCTCATTGCAGTAGGGAATCACGTAGTCCAGCGCCGCCTGGGCCGTGCCGACGGCCAGGGCGCACCAGGCCAGAGCGGCGTGATCGAGAAAGCTCTGGTAGTCGAAGCCCTCGCCCGCCAGGCGCGCCTCCTGCGCCACCTTGACCTTGTTCAGGCGGATACGCGCAGTGCTGCCGGCTTTCAGGCCCATGGCCGGCTGCGGGCTGCGCTGCAGCCCCTTGGCTCCGGCCTCGACGATAAACAGCCCGGGACCATCGGCGGCCTGGGCCGCGACGATCAGCTGGCTGGCATCCAGGCCGCGCAGCACCAGACATTTCTCGCCACTGAGCAGATAGTGCTTACCGCGCTTGTGCGCGCGGGTCTGCAACTGCTGCGGGTCGAATAACGGCGTGGGTTCATTGACCGCGATGGCCATCAGCGGGGCCGGCTCATCACCGACGAAGGCCGGCAGCCAGCGCCCTTGTTGCGTGGCATTGCCCCAGCGGCGGATGCAGTTGGCCGCCGACAACGGCACCAGCAGGGCCGCGGCCAGGGACAGATCGCCCTTGCCCAGCGCCTCGGCGATCAGGGCATTGCTCAGGGTGGTGCGCTCCCCCGCCATGCCGCCCTGGGCCTCGCTCACCGCGTAATGGGTCAAGCCCAGCTCGTGGGCCTGGTTGAGCAAGGCCGCCGGCAGCGCCGCCTGTGCATCGGCGTCATGGGCCAGGGGCCGCAGCACTTCGCCGGCGAAGGCTTCGAGCATCTCCACCAGCATCTGCTGCTCGTCGGACAGCGACAGGTCGAACAGGCCATCCGCGGCAACTGGCCGCGGCGTACCGCCCGCCTTGTCGGCACGCTGCGCGGCGGCGCGAAAGCTCGCCCGGCTACCGCTGTAGATAAGCTTTTCGACGGGCTTGCGCAGTTTCAGACGATCCGGCCAGTCGGCCTGGGCGAATCGGTTCAACATGGCCAGGGCACGGCCCTGGATATTGGCAGTCATGGCATCTCGCTCCATACGGGGGATGCCAGGATAATGCGCGCCAGCACAGCGAGCGGCTATGACCGCCGCGCCACCTGGCTACGGCAGCAAAGCCAGCAGAGCAATCAGTCGAACAGCGTTTTGAACAGCGGCAGCAGCAGCCGATTACCGTATTCGCTGAGGTGATCGTCATCGTAGTACAGCGGTTTGCCATCACGGCTGCCATAGCAGCGCCGTGCGTCGCAGAGGTAGGGCAGCGGGTCGAGGATCTGCGCGCCGCACTGCTCACGGGCCTGGTCCTGCACGCTCCAGACAAAGGCATTGCGCTGGTGATAGGCCTCGAGGCTGATGGATGGCTCGCGGGACTTGCCGAGCAGCAGCGCCCGCCCCATGGCCAGCGGCACATTGATGCCCATTTCCGGGATGGGCCGCATCAGGTACAGGGGCCGAATGGCCGTGAGGCGACACGCCGTGGCCACATACTCCTGGCGGAACTCCTGCAGGAACTCGGCCGTGGTTTCATCGTATTTCTGCGAGAAATACACGCCGGGGGTGCCCAGGGGCTGTTCTTCATCCGGGTCGAGCCCGCCCCATACATGGAACGAGGTGCGCTCCACGCGCAACATCGGCACGCCCGGATACAGCGACTCCTGCTCGGCGACCATCCACTGGTTGAGCTGCAGGCAACCCGTGCGCTCCGGATCGATGTCCTTCGCCCCGATAAGCATCAGGCAGCCCGGCAGACCGCGAAAGAACAGGCCATCCTGCGCGGTCGGCAGGCTGTCAACGATGGCCGTGACCAGCGTATCGGCGTGACTGTCGCCCAGCAGCAACAGGCGTATGCGCTCCCCGCCGTAGCGGCAGGGCTCGCCCGTGTCCAGGCATTCCTTCTGGCGCGGATTGCGGTTCTGCCGCTGCGCCTCCAGTTCGATAACCGCCGCGGACAAGCGCTCGGGCACCCCGGTCTTGCGCACCAGTTGCCCCATCGTCGCCACCAGCAGCAGGCTGCAGCACAGCACCAGCACCTCCCACCGCGGAGCCCAGACGCGTCCGCCCTTGCGCACCGGCTCCTCGATCAGCACGTAGGAGAGATGCCCGAGCAGCACACTCAGCAGCACACCCGCCACCAGCCATTGCGGCTGCTCCAGCAGCCCCATATAGGCCAACCCCACCACCAGCGGCCAGTGCCACAGATAGATCGAGTACGAGCGACTGCCCAGCCATTGCGTCAGGGCCGTGCCGCTCAGCCACGAGCGCTCGCGGCCCGCCAGCAGCACGAGGCAGGTGCCGCCGACCGGCAACAGCGCCAGCCAGCCCGGCCAGAGCGCCTGCGCATCGACCAGCAGGAAGGTCGCGACGATCATCGCGAAACCTGACCACTCGGCCGCCTTGGCAACGGCAGCACGTGGGCGAAAGCGCTGGGCGAGGAAAAACAGCAAGCCGCCGGCCGCCATCTCCCAGGCCCGCGCCTGCAGTTGATAGAAGGCCCGGTCCGGCTCGTTCAGGGTCCAGACCAGACACACCAGCCATGAGGCGACAAACAGCGTGGCCAGGGCGATAAAGGCCGCGCGGCGGCCAGGGAACAGCTTCCACACCAGCAGCAACAACACCGGCAACACCATATAGAACTGCCATTCCACCGACAGCGACCAGGTATGCAGCAGCCACTTCTCATGGGACGCCGCGTCGAAGTAGCCCGATTCCTTGAAGTAGCGAATGTTGGAGATAAACAGCAGGCTGTCGCGTACATGCCGGCCCAGCTGCTGGTACTCGTCCAGCATCAACACACACCAGCCCACGGCCAGCACCACCAGGCATACCACGAGCAAGGCCGGGAAAATCCGTCGGGCTCTGGCCAGGTAAAAGCGCCACAGGGAAAAGCGCCGGTTTTCCAGACCCACGAAGACCAGCGAGGTCATCAGAAAGCCGGAAATGACGAAGAACACATCGACGCCGGCAAAGCCGCCAACCAGGCCCGGCACGGCAAAGTGATAAAGCACCACGGCCATGACGGCCCAGGCTCGCAAACCGTTGATGTCGCTACGAAACCCAGTGTTCATGCAGGACTTGTCCCTTGGCCTGGGCTGCCTGCGGGCCGAAGCCCGCCGAGCGATTAGGGATAAAAAGGCAAGTACCCGCCGAAGCAGCCAGTCTGTGGATATGGGTCAAGACGCCGGGCGGCTGGGGTGCAGCAGCGCCCTGCCATGCAGCCGCGCACCCGCAGAAGTGGGTGCGCAGAGGCATCACCGGGAGCGGTCGCGAATCTTTTCGACTATGGCCGTGGTCGAGCTGTTTTCCACCAGCCCCAGCACCCGCACTTCGCCGCCGTAGGCGGTGACGATCTCGGCCCCGACCACCTGCTCCAGGCCGTAGTCGCCGCCCTTGACCAGCACATCCGGCTTGACCGCGCGCAGCAGGTTTTCCGGGGTGTCTTCGCTGAAGCTCACCACCCAGTCCACCGCGCCGAGACCGGCCAGCACCGCCATGCGCCGGTCGACCGAGTTGATCGGCCGCCCCGGCCCTTTCAGCCGGCTGACCGAGGCGTCGTCGTTGACCGCCAGCACCAGACGGTCGCCCTGGGCCCGGGCCTGCTCCAGATAGGTCACGTGACCGGCATGCAGAATGTCGAAGCAGCCATTGGTAAAGACGATTTTCTCGCCATGGGCGCGTGCATCTTCGATGGCCAGTAGCAGTTGCTCCAGGCCCAGCACGCCACGCTCTGAACCGGCTTCGCGCTGAATTGCGCGGCGCAGCTCCGGTGCGCTGATGGCCGCCGTGCCGAGCTTGCCGACCACGATGCCGGCCGCCAGGTTGGCCAGGGCCACCGCCTGCGGCAGTTCTTCGCCCGCCGCCAGGCTGGCGGCCAGGGTGGAAATCACCGTGTCGCCGGCACCGGTGACGTCGAACACCTCACGGGCCCGGGCAGGCAGATGCAGCGCTGGCTGTTGCGGACGCAACAGGGTCATGCCGTGTTCGCCGCGGGTCACCAGCAGCGCGCCGAGCTCCAGCTCGGTCATCAGCGCCGCGCCCTTGGCCACCAGCTCGGCCTCATCGCGGCAATGCCCGACGATGGTTTCGAACTCGTGCAGGTTCGGGGTAATCAGGCTGGCTCCGCGGTAAATCGAGAAGTCCTTGCCCTTGGGGTCGGCCAGCACCGCAATGCCCTTGTCGCGCGCCAGTTGCACCAAAGCCTGGTGGTTCTGCAGCGCGCCCTTGCCGTAGTCGGACAGCACCAGCACCTTGATGCCGTCCAGCAGCGCCTCGACGCTGGCGGCCATGGCCGCGCTGTCGGTATTGAAAGGCTCCTCGAAATCCATGCGCAGCAATTGCTGATGGCGGCTCATGACCCGCAACTTGACGATGGTCGGCTGGCTCTCGATGGACTGAAAATGGGTCCTGACCCCCACGGCCTGCAGGCTGTTGCTCAGGCTCGTCGCGGCCTCATCGCGACCGGTCACGCCCACCAGCACGGCTGGCGCACCCAGGGCGGCGATGTTCAGCGCGACGTTGGCCGCGCCACCCGGACGGTCCTCGATCTGCTCGACCTTGACCACCGGCACCGGTGCCTCCGGGGAGATCCGCGAAGTGCCGCCATGCCAGTAACGATCGAGCATGACATCGCCCACCACCAGAACACTGGCCTGGTCGAAACGCGGCATGGACAATTTCATAAACACCCCGAAAACGGCAGAAAATCTGCGCAAATCATAACATTGGTCACGCCCGCCAAGCCCCCGGCAGCCAACGGCCACACAAGCCCTCGGACATTCAGGTCGCCGACTCCGGGACCGGCTGCAGCGCATCGACAAAGTCCTTCTCGTGCAGACGCGCGTAATAGCCATTGAGCGCCAGCAGCTCGGCATGGGTGCCGCGCTCGACGATCCGCCCCTTGTCCATCACCAGAATCAGGTCGGACTTCTCGATGGTGCTCAGGCGGTGGGCGATCACCAGGGTGGTACGCCCTTTCATCACTTCGTCCAGCGCGCCCTGGATATGCCGCTCGGACTCGGTATCGAGGGCCGAGGTGGCCTCGTCCAGAATCAACAGTGGCGCATCCTTGAGCAGGGCCCGCGCGATCGCCAGGCGCTGACGCTGGCCGCCGGACAGCAGCACGCCGTTTTCGCCCACCAGGGTGGCGTAGCCCTGCGGCATCTGTTCAATAAACTCGGCCGCGTAGGCCAGCTCCGAGGCCTTGCGCACATCGTCAAGCGGCGCGCCCGCCAGGTCGCCGTAGGCGATATTGTTGGCCACCGTATCGTTGAACAGGGTCACATGCTGGGTGACCAGGGCGATATGCCGCCGCAGGTCGCGCAATGTGTACTCCTCGACATCCACCCCGTCGAGCAGGATCTGCCCCTGATCATGGTGGTAGAAGCGCGGAATCAGGTTGGCCAGGGTCGACTTGCCGCTGCCGGAACGGCCGACCAGCGCCACCATCTGCCCGGGCTCGGCCACGAAGCTGATGTCGTCCAGTACCGGCTTGTCGGTGCCCTCGTACTGGAAGCTCAGGTTGACCACTTCCAGCCGCCCGCTGACGCGCTCGCGCTCCTGGGTGCCGCGATCGATCTCCGGGGCCTCGTCGAGTTGCTCGAAAATGCTTTCGGCACCGGCAATGCCCTTCTGCACCGTGGAGCTGACCTCGGACAACTGCCGGATCGGCTTGGGCAACAGCCCCGCCAGGGTGATATAGGCCACCAGATCGCCGGCCGAGGCATCCCCGCGCAACAGCAGTACCAGGAACATCAACACCGCCATGGCGCTGTAGATGACCAGCTGAAGGCTCGGGGTGTAGACCGCGTTGGTCTTTACCATTTTCAGTTGCTTGTGCCGGTTCTCGGTGCTGGCACTGCAGAAACGCTGCTGCTCGTAATCTTCGCCACCAAAGCTGCGCACCACCCGGTAACCGTGAATGGTTTCGGAGGCGACATGGGTCACGTCGCCCATCGCCAGCTGGATCTTCTTGCTCTGCTTGCGAAATTTCTTGCTCGCGCTGACGACCATCAGGCCGATGATGGGCAGAATCGCGACCATCACCAAAGTCAGCTGCCAGTTCATCCACAGCAGCGTGGCAAACAGGAAGATGACGGTCATGCCTTCGCGCACCACCACCTTGATCGCATCGGTGGCCGCCCCGGTGACCATGGTCACGTTATAGGTAATGCGGGAAATCAGATGGCCGGAGTTGTGGTTGTCAAAATAGCGATTGGGCAGGGTCAACAGGTTATTGAACAGCGCCACCCGCATATCATGCACCAGGCCCAAGGAAACCTTGGCGAGGAAATAGTTGCCGAGAAAGGAGCCGATACCCTGCATGAGCGCGATCAGCACGATCAGCATCGGCACGGCCTGTAACAGCTTCAACTGGCTCAACCAGGCGATGTCACGCAGGTACGGCACAGCGGCGAAGAAGCTCGCCTCGGGGTTGTTCAATCCGTCCACAAAGAACTTGAGGATATAGCCCAGCATCGGCTGCGTAGAGGCGAAAATCAGGAAGCCGAGAATACTGATGGCGAACAGCCCCCAGTAGGGCAGCACATAGCGCAGCAACCGTAAGTACACTTTCAGACTGGATTGCTGGGTAGAATTGGCCATTCGGCAAGCCTCATACGACTGGCTAGAGAGACAAAGATGCGGATTGTAACAGCGAACGAATTGCAAGGCTGGCTGAGTGCCGGCGATGTTCTGGAAAAAGACAGCAAAGGCCCCAAGGTAATCCGTCTGCCCGAAGGCGACATCGTCAAGATCTTCCGCAGCCGGCGTCTGCCGCTGATCGCCCGCCTACGCCCCGACTCGCGCCGTTTCGCCGAACGTGCGGAGCACCTGCAGCGCCTCGGTATCAAGACCCCCAGGATCCACGAGAGTTGCTGGATCGACCGCGACCAGGCCGTGAGCGCCTGCCTCTACCGCCCCCTGGAAGGCACGCCGCTGGACAAGCTGTTCCATAACTCACGCGCCCGCTTCGATGCCTTGTTGCCGCAACTGGGCCGCTATATCTATCGGCTGCATCAACGCGGCATCTATTTCCGCTCCCTGCATCTGGGCAACATCCTGTACACCCCGGACGACGATTTCGGTCTGATCGACTTTCTCGATATCCGCTTCAAGAATCGCCCCCTGCGCCCCACCCTGATTCGGCGCAACTTCGAGCACCTGCGCGGTTATCTGCTGCGTCGCAGTGTGCAGAACTTCCCCTGGGATGACCTGATGCGCTGCTATGACGAAGCCAGCAAGGCATCCAGCTGATTCAGATCGATGACCGGGACCAGATCCACCGGCAGCCGGCTGGTTTGCGAAAGGTTGAACACCTGAAACCCCGGACCGACGACCTGCTCAGCCAGTAACTGGAAGCTGGGCAAGATGTAATCCTCATAGTCTTCATCGAGCCGGGTCGGCAAAGCCGCCTCGCCCTGTTCATAAAAGCGCCCCGGCTGCGCGTTCATATCCACGCCGACCAGGAACACCTGCGAGAAGCCCAGGTGACAGGCCAGCTGCAGGGCCGCGAAGGGGATGGTCCTGCCGCCAAAATAGCCCTTGCTCATGTTGCGACTGAAACCCACACGGTTCGGCTTCTGCCGGAACAGGGAAAAGCGGCACGCCATATCCGGATCCTTGCGCACGCTCCAGGCATAACGGCGATCCGACAGCGCCCGTCCGTTCAGCGGGCGATTGCTGCGCTGCATCAGGTACACGGAGTGGCCATCGACCGCTTCGGGTGCCTCCTGCAGCAGCACCTCCAGCGCGCCGTAGCCCAGGGCCGCGTGCTGGGAGCGGGCGATGCCCTGGCTCACCAGCGGCTGGCGCAGGCGGACAAACCCGCGGTCGTCGCAGATATAGAACAAAGGGCTGAGGTCCGCCTCGACAAAGCGCATGATCGAGCCATTCATGGCAATCATCGGGATATGCCGGTAACGCTCCATCGGGAAGTCCGCTGCCGAAGGCCCGGATGCCACCACGAAGACCGCCCCGGAGCAGCTGCCACGGCAAGCGGCGAATGCCTGCCCATCATTCCAATACGCCTGCAGCTGTTGCTCCAGCGTCAGCTGTCGATCGACTCTACTCATACTTTGCCGCCATCCGAATCGTCCCTGCTCGCCCTTGTACGGCCAAGCCCATCACCAGAAATATCGGCAACCAGAGGCAGAACCACTCCTCGCGGGGTTTGACCCAGGGGCCGATACCATCAGTCAATAATGCGATACCCGCGAAACACAACAGCGCGCACAGCATACGCCCCTCGACATGCTCGCGTAGCCGCCATGCCGCGCTCAGCGCCAGGGCCTGCAACGCCAGCCAACCGGCGAGTCCGACCAACCCCAGGGTCACGGCGATATGCAGATAGATATTGTGCGCGTGCTCGAAGTAGCGGCCCGACGAAGGCACCCGCAACAGGTAGTCAGCGGTAATACCCAGACCCTGAAGCGGCCGCTGCTCGATCAGCCCAAGGGCCTGCACAAACAGCTCGGGGCGGTATGACAGGCCCCTTTGCAGCAGCAGCTCCGGCCAGACCAGCGCCGCCAGAACCGCGCCGCCGGCACAGCCCGCGCTGACCAGCAACAACCGGGCGCTACGGTGCCAAAGCGGAGCCAGCAGCAGGGTCAGCAATGCCGCCAGCCACGGCCCCTTGGACTGGCTGAGCGCGAGAAACACCACGAAACCGCAACAGCCGAACAGCCAGGCAGCCCCCTGCAGGGTGGCGGGCAGCTCCCGGCGCAGGTACAGCAGGACAATCCCCATGGCCCCGAACAGCTGGGCGGCCAGAATCGGATGATCGACGATGCCCGTACCGACCAGCCGGGTGCCCCAGGTATTGCCCGCCCAGCCGTAGAACCAGAACGCACTGAGCCACGCCAGCCCACCGACCGCCTGGCCGCTGAGGACAAGGCTCCTGCGCAGCAGCGCCGGCTCAAGAGCGGCCAGGGCAATCAGCGCATTGGCCGCCAGGAATATATAGAAGAATATCTTCAGCTCCCGGGTCTCGAACTGCGGTGCCCAAAGTGCGGAAGTGGCCGACCATGCCATCAGCACCAGCAGCGCCAGCGCCAGCGGCTGCAGCCACTGGCGGCGCACCTCGGCATGGACCAGCAGCGCCAGCAGCCCGGGTAGCCAGAACAACGCCATCAGGGCCTGATGGTAGAACTTGCTGCTGCCCATCAGCAGCATGCCAACCAGCCACCAGATCAGCCCGACGGCCAGCCACTTCACCAGCACGGCGCGCGTCCAGACACCCGTCACAGACGCACCCGCCAGCTCAGCGCGCCCCATAGCGGAGGCGGCTCCACAAGCGACGCAGGGTCTTGCGCGTCTTGAATTCCGGCCTGCGCACCACCGACTCGATATCGCTCATATCGAGCAAGCGTTGATAGGCCAGCACGGGACGCAGCAGAAAGCACTCGACCTGGGACTGCAGCACTTCGGAATAGTACCAATCGATCGGCAGGCCGGACTCCCCGCACTCGGCGAGGATGCGGTCGTAGAGCCGCGCGTTGACCACATAGGCATGCCCCAGGCGAATACGGCTGGCACGCTCCAGGTTCGCGGAATAACGACTGCGCTTGCCACCCTTCTTGAAGGTGCCCCCCAGGTACAGCATGTCCCAGGGCTGCGCCGCCAACTGCTCGGCCGCCCGCCGCAATACCGGCAAGGCGTAGGGTTCGAGTTCGCAATCGTCCTCGAGAATCAGCACATGGGGCCAGCCCTGCGCCTTGGCTTCACGAATGATGCCCAGGTGACTGAGCATGCAGCCCCAGGTCGCGCGCAGCTTGCCCTCGAGCCGCTCGCTGTCGCCGTCGACCCGCGTCAGAAACTCGCGCAGTGGCTTCAACGCCTCCTGCTCGACGACCTCCGCGCCCGGGCTTATCGCCGCAAACCGCTGCACACCCTCGATGCCCAGACGCTTAAACTGCCGCTGCATCGCATCCCAGCGATCGGCGCGCGTGTCCAGGTTGATCACACGGGCATGCTCGAAGAAGGGCCAACTCTCCAGCCTATCGTCCACCAAGCACTCCCTCACTCTTCTCGATACTCGGGCCAATAGATCCGCAAAGGCCGCAGGCAAGATAAACAACAGCGCTCGCCAGCGCCACACATCCCGGCGCACGCTCAGCCGGCCGCATCATTTGAACGTCCTGGCCTGCTCGACAATTTCAGCGAACATGTCCTTTGCCCGGCGCTGGCAGTCCAGCAGAAAGGCCTCCAGATGCTGCCGTTCGACAGCAGAAAAGCCGATTTCTTCGCGGGCAGCCAGCGCCGCGCCATAGGATTCCTGAATCCGCCCGGGCAACCCGGCTTCCAGCAACAGCGCCTGAATCTTGTGGGTGTTCGAGCCGATCGCATAAAAGGGCGTGCGCGTGACAAAACACAGGGTCACGCAGTGAAACCGCCCCGTGACCACACCGCCGGAGCTCGATAACCGCTTCAAGAATCGCGCCAGCCCCAGGGCACTGTAGCGCCACCGGAGCATATCGATCTGCTCGGGCGGCAGCGCCGCCGGGTAACGCCTGAAATGGCTCTGCAGCCACCCCCGACTGGACTGAAAAAGCTTGGCGATACTCTTGATGCAGTAATCGGGAAAGCCCTTGCCGACCTGGATAATCGGCAGGTTCTTGATACTCAGAAAACCGATATCGGCGCGACTGGCCCGGCATACCTCGGCCCAGGCCTCGAGCGTGCGCGTGCTGAACACGCTGTCACTGACCAGATAGCCCGAGCGCTGTTCGCGGGCGGCGGGCTGATGGCTATAGCTCAGGGTCAGATCCGGGACCACCTTGCACGCCACGCCCTGGGCCGCCAGCTCACGCTGGCTGAACTCATCGCGCAGATAGATGCCGGCAAAATCACCCGCATGGGCCAGTAGCTGCTCATTGCGCTGCCAGACACTGTTGATCAGGAAACAGGGCACGCCATGCTGCCGACAGTAGCTGGCCAGCTCGCCGAGCATCAGGGCCTGCGGAGCATCGTCATGCAGGGTGCCCTCACCATTGATCAGGCACAGATCGGCACGGCGGATGTCCGCTTTCAGCTGCTCGTTGTTGCGCCAGTCATGGCGCATCGGACAGGCACGACTGATGCTGATGCCGGCCTCCTTGGCAAGCGCGTAGATCTGCCGCACCACCAGCTGCGAACCATGATGCTTTTCATAGGAGGTATCGTTGAACAGCAAGGCATTGATCACTACCCGCACTCCGTAATCGTCGTATCCAGGCGCTGCCAGGCAAGTCCGTCCACACGCCGGCCATGCAGCGCGCAGAGAATCTGGCTACTCGCCTCGAGGCCGGCAAAGGCATTTTCCAGATGGAATTTCGAGAAGTCCTGGGCCCGGGCAATGGACGCCGCATAAGCGCCCTCGACCTCGCTCAGCCGCCGCGCCAGTTCGTCGACGCTGCGTACGGCCGGACCGAAATACTGCGCCTGAGCCAGTACATCCTGGTCATCGGTGCAATTCATATAGATCACCGGGCGCGCCGCCAGGCCGGCTTCGATAACCGCATTGGACATGATATTGACGACTATCGACGCCTGTTCCAGCGCCGCCGCCAGGGAGCAGTCGCCGGGCAGCAGGACAATATTGGGGCTGGCCTCGACCGCCTCCTGCCAGAACTGCGCGCGGCTGCGTGGGTGACGCTTGACCAGCACGCGATAGCCCGGGTTCTGCTTGGCCCAGTTCACCAGCAGGGCATAGGTGGCCAGGTAGTCGGGCTGCTTTTCCTTGTCCGGGCCCACGCCGAGCAGCAGCACGCTGCGCAGCTCGACCGCGGCCGGCGGCAGCTCGAAGGTGCGGTCGATCATATGCGAGCCGGCCAGAATCACCCGCGAGGAACCAAAGCGCAGTGCCCGCGCCTGCAGGGCCTGCAGCGAACTCTGACCGAACAGCAGGTAATAGTCGTAGTCGTTCATCCCCAGCCGCCGCGAGCTTTCCACCGTGCTGGCATGGGCCAGGTGCACCAGCAGACGCCCGCGGGTATTCAGGGCCAGACGCAAGAAGGGCGAACAGAAACTGCCGTTGCGATCATTGATCAGCAGCTGCGGAGCATGGCGCTGCACCAGCCATTCGGCATAGGCCGCATAACCGAAGTAACGCAGCGGCACGGGCTGTGCCGGGCGCGCCAGCATGCGCCCGGCGATGATATGGCGCGGGTCCTCCTGACCGGCTTCGACCAGGTGGTAGCCCCGGGCGCGCAGGGTCTCGATCAGGCGTTTTTTCCGCTGCAGCGGAATGACCTTGGGCGCGCCTTGCAGCAGCAGAAAATCGCAGGGCTCGGCAAGCACGTCGGCCGCGGGCAGGGCCAGGCGGGCACGAATGCCGAAGAGCAGATCCAGCAGCGCATCGCGGCCATAGCGCACAGCGGCACCGAGACGGCCATGCTGTTCACGCAACAGCAGCCAGCGATAGCGATCCAGCGCTCGCGCCTTGGCGGCCCAGGCTCCCGGGCCCGGCACGGCTGGCTTACTCTCGCCCATATGCGCCCTCCCCGAGGGCAGCAGCGACCAGCGGCAGGGTCCAGAACCGGCGCGTTATCGCCGCATCGGAGAAGCGCTCGAGCAGCGCCTGCTGCATCGCCGCCGCGCACGCCAGGCGCTGGGCTTCATCGAGCTGCGCCAGGTGGCACATGCCCTGGGCCAAGGCATCCGGGTCCGCCAGGGGAAACAGGATACCCAGGCCCTCGACCACTTCACGGGCCCCGCCACAGGCGGTGGCGAGCAGGGGCACACCGGCGGCCATGGCCTCCAGCAGCACCATGCCGAACGGCTCGTGGTCGGAGCTCAGGGCAAATGCATCAAAGGCCTTGAAGTAGCGCCTGGCCTCTGCGACCTGGCCGAGAAACACGACCTGGCGCGCCACCCCTAGCTCGCGTGCCAGCTCCTTGAGGGCGTCCTCCAGGCGGCCGCTGCCGAGTATGGCCAGCAGACTACCGGCTGGCAGCTGCGGCAGCGCCCGGGCGAAGCCACGAATCAGCGTGGCCTGATCCTTGTCCGGGTGCAGGCGCCCGACATTGCCCACCACCCAGGCCTGCGCGGGCAAACCCAGCGCCTCGCGGGCCTGTGCGCGGTCGAGCTGCAGCGCCTGCAACTGCTCGACGTCGATGCGGTTGTAGAGGGCCTCGATGCGCGTCGCCGGCCAGGCCGGCAAGCAGCGGCGAATATCGTCGCGCACCGACTCGGACACCGCCAGCAGGCTCAAACGGCGACGAAAGATCTGGGCGAACAGCCGCCGCGGCCAGCGCTGATAGACGCCGAAGGCGTGGTTTACCCCGATAACCGGCAAGCCCGTTGCCAGGCAGGCGATATAGGCCGGCTTGAAGCGGTGGGCAATGCACAGGCGGAAGTCCCGGGTGCGCACGAGCGCACGCAGATCCCGCATCGCGCGCAACTTGAGGCCACGCACGTCCCTGGAGCTGTAATCGAGAAACAGCACCTCATCGGAGGCGCAGCCCGCCACGACCGCAGGGTCCGGTGCGCCGGTGAGAAACACCGTGCACACCCTGTAGCGCGTCCCGGCAAACAGACTGGCGTACTGCCGGGCACAGTCCAGAAACGGCCCGTCATAGCCGTGGCAAAACTGCAGCACCCACTGGGGCTGAGCGTTACCGGTCTCAGATGTTCTCATACCAATCCTTGCCGTCCTTGACCACGAGGATGTCTTCCATGATCAGGTACTGCAGGTCAGAGCCGTAGAACATGTTCAGCGCGTCGGTGGGCGAGCAGATCATCGGCTCGCCGCGGCGGTTCAGCGAGGTGTTCAGCGACACGCCGTTGCCGGTGAGCTTTTCCAGCTCGAGCATCATGTCGTAGTAGCGCGGGTTGTATTCGCGCTTGAGCACCTGGGCACGGGAGGTACCATCCTCGTGCACCACTTCGCCGACGCGGCTCTTCCACTCTTCATTGACTTCGAAGGTGAAGGTCATAAAGGGGCTCGGGTGGTCGACCTTGAGCATCTGCGGGCCGACGCTGTCGAGCATCGACGGGCAGAAGGGGCGCCAGCGCTCGCGGAACTTGATCTGCTCGTTGATCCGGTCGGCTACGCCTGGCACGCTCGGGCAACCGATGATCGAACGGCCGCCGAGGGCCCGCGGACCGAACTCCATGCGGCCCTGGAACCAGGCCACTGGGTTGGCGTCGACCATGATCTTGGCGATGCGCTGCGGCATATTGTCGATCTGTTTGAACACTGGCTTGCTCGGGTGGCGGGCGCAGGCGGCGATCACGTCTTCGTTGGAGTAGGACGGGCCGAGGTAAACGTGCTCCATCTTCTCCACCGGCACACCGCGCTGATGCGAGATGTAAGCGGCCGCACCCACCGCGGTACCGGCGTCGCCGGAAGCAGGCTGGACGAACAGTTCCTTGACGTCGTCGCGGGCGATGATCTTCTGGTTCAGTTTGACGTTCAGCGCGCAGCCGCCGGCGAAGGCGATCTTGCCGGTCTCGCGGATGATGTCACCCAGGTAGTGCTCCATCATCTGCAGCGCCAGCTTCTCGAACAGCGCCTGCATGCTGGCGGCGTAATGGATATAGGGGTCGTCGGCGATATCGCCCTGACGCTTGGGGCCCAGCCACTCGATCAACTTCTTGGAGAAGTAGAAGCCCTTGCCGTTTTCTTTATAACGGCGCAGGCCGATGACGTTGGCGTAGTCGGTGTTGATCACCAACTCACCGTTCTCGAACTTGGCCAGACGCGAAAAGTCGTACTTGCTGGCGTCGCCATAGGGTGCCATGCCCATCACCTTGAACTCGCCGTCGAGCATCTCGAAGCCGAGGAATTCGGTGATCGCGCCGTACAGACCGCCGAGCGAATCCGGATCGAAGAATTCCTTGATCTTGTGGATCTTGCCGTTCTCGCCGTAGCCGAAGAAGGTGGTGGCGTACTCGCCCTTGCCGTCGATGCCGAGGATCGCGGTCTTTTCCTTGAAGCCCGAGCAGTGATAGGCGCTGGCGGCGTGAGCCAGGTGGTGTTCGACCGGCTCGATCTTGATCTTCTTCAGGTCGAAGCCGAGCTGCTGCAGGCACCATTGGATATGTTTGTAGTAGCGCTTGTAGCGGCGATTGCCCATCAGGATCGCGTCGAGGGCGCGGTCCGGTGCGTACCAGTAGCGCTTGGCGTACTGCCAGCGGGCCTTCTCGAAGATGCTGATCGGCGCGAACGGAATGGCCACCACGTCGACGTCGGAGGGCTTGATCCCGGCCTGCTCCAGACAGAACTTGGCCGATTCATAGGGCATGCGGTTCTTCGCGTGCTTGTCGCGCACGAAGCGCTCTTCTTCGACGGCCGCGATCAGCTTGCCGTCGATATACAGGGCGGCGGATGGATCATGACTGAGGGCGCCGGAAAGGCCGAGAATCGTCAGTGCCACTGGTTTTGCCTCTTTTAGTCTGCTGAGCCGACGGCGGGCGTCAGCGGTATACGTTGGTCGAGCAGCTTGAACAGCTGTGAATCAGCCGGCCAGTTGCGCAAAAAACGGGCGCGGTCGCGGGCATAGGCCCGGGCGAAACTGCGTGCGCTGCGGTGCTGCTGCATGGCGTCGAGGTCGATCAACGACCAACGGCCCTGGCCTTCATCCCGCTGGTTAATCCAAAGCAGGTTGCTCCCCTTGAAATCGCCGTGGCTGATGCGCTCGCGCAGCAAGGCGGCGAACAGGCGATCCAGCGCCAACAGGTCGGCTTCAGGGGGCGATTCGTCCCCATCTTTATCCAGATAGGGCTGAAAACGCGCGATTATATCCTGCCCGCCGCAGTATTCGGTAATCAGGTAGGCGCGCCCGCGCAGCCAGCACCAGCGCCGCTCCAGCACGGCCAATGGCTGCGGGGTGGCGATACCCAGCAAGTGCAGGCGGTTGCCCTCGACCCAGCTGTGCCAGGCGCGGCTGGGACGCCAGAAGCGCTTCAGCCAGTGGCCGAGGTTTTTCACGTTGTAGCGCTTGACCACCAGCTCACGCTCGCCCTGGCGAACCTGGGCCACCGTGGCGGAGCCGCCCAACTTCAGGGCACGCCCCCGGGTCAGCAGCGCATCGGCCTGGTTCAGCAGCGGCGCGAGCTCATCGAGGCAGTCGCGGCGCACCACGCGCAAGCCGAACGCGCCGATCCTTGCACTGAACAGGCTGCAATCGCGGGCGATCTTGCGCATATAGTCGCGCAAACGCCAGCGCCGCACCTTGGCCACCTCGGCCAGCAGCGCTTCCAGCGGCAACGCATGCTCGCCATTGGCCAGCAGGTAATGCACCAGCAGCTCCTCGATAAAGGGCTGAACCTCGGCAGGCAGCTGGGCGAAGAACATGCCGAGGTTTTCCAGCACCCGCGCCCGTGACAGCGGTTTGCCGGCGACTTCGACGCACACCCCACCGCCATCGATAATCGACACCCGGCCGGCATGGCGCAGCAGATTGTCCAGATGCAGGTCGGCCTGCCACAGGCCCCTGGCGTGCATCTGCGCAATCGCGCCGAGGGCCTCGCCCAGCACGGCCTGCTGCGCCGCGTCCAGGAGCGGCCGACTGGCCACCACCTGCCAGGCATCCCACAGGCTCTGCGCACCCTCGAGGTAGTCGAACAGCAACCAGCCGCCCTGCCCCGCCTGCCAGCCCTGCGCCAGCAGCGCGGGGGTCGGCAGGCCTTGCTCGGCGAGCAGACGCGCGCCCTGCAGTTCGCGCTGGAAATGCCGCTCGGCCTTGCCGCCGACCAGCAGCTTGGCCAGCACTGGACGACCGCACCACTGGGCCAGGGCGACATAACGCTGTCCCGGCAGCACCCGCAGCAGGCGCTGCAACTCCAGCGCCTCGCCAGCCAGCTCGAGGCGTAGCGGCAGCTTGGGTGCGCGGCCGGTCTCGGCCAGTTGAGCAAGCTCCATCAGCGCGCCTCCTTGTGCCGCCGGCGCGCGCCCAGCTGCTGCCACCAGCCCTCCAGCTCGCCCGCAGCGCCCAGGTAGGCCAGCAGCAGCGCGCGCACTTCGGCCTCGTTCCAGACGCTGGCCCGACGCAGCAACGGCTCCAGATCCTTGATCCGGTCGCGCCGTCCGAACAGCAGGGGACGGGTCTTTTCCAGGTCGATCAGCTGCGCGGCGAAACCCGCGCCGTCGGCCTTGAGGAAAATATGCTTGGGGTAGAAACAGCCGTGCATCTGCCCGGCAGCGTGCAGCTGCTGCGCCAGCTCGCCGCAGGCGCGCAGGATGGCCTGGCGCGTCGCCGCGGGGGTAGAATTCCAGCCCTGCAGCCAGTGTTCGAGGTCGCGCCAGCCGTCCAGCGCACGGGTCAGCAGAATGGCGCGGCGCTCGCCGGGCACGCGCCGCTCGGCGAAGAAGGCCGCTTGCAGCGCGGGAATGCCCAGCCGGCGATAGGCCTGGATATTGCGAAATTCGCGGGCAAAGGTCGGCTCGCCGAAAGGGTGCAGCAGGCTGCGGGTCAGGTGGTTGCTCTGGCGCTTGAGGTAGAAGGCCGCCCCGCCCAGCTCCAGGCGATACACGCTGCTCCAGCCGCCGCGTTCGGTATTGGGTTCGTCGACCGCCTCCAGCTGCAAGGCCCATAGCGCCTCGAAGCTGGCCAGCCCCTGGCTTTCGAGAACGGCCCGATCCGCAGCCGCGACAAAATCACTCATTCCCGCCCCTCGAAGAATTTGACGATGCGGCGCACCTTGCACTTGTCCGCAGCACTCAGGCGCTCGCGGTCACGATATTGCAGATAGAAACGCAGGCGCTGGGTACGGCTCAGGTGGTACTTGGCCACCTTGTCCAGGCAGGCCAGGTCCTTGACCATGCGATAGCGCAGCAACGGCCCCCACCAGAATGCCCCGGTCGGGCAGTCGATAAAGAACAGCTCGGCCTGATCGTTGACCAGCAGATTGCGCCACTTCAAATCGTTGTGGGTGAAGTGATGCTCATGCAGGGTGCGGGTGGCCTGGGCCAGCTGCACACTGACCCGCGCCACCCAGCTGCGGTCGGCCAGGCGCTCGTCCTTGCGCCGCGCCAGCAGCGCCATATCCTCGGTGCGCGGCAGCTCGCGGGTGATCAGCGCGCCACGCACAAAGGCCCCGCCCTTGCGCTCCAGGCCATAGGCGACGATGGGCGCGGTAGGGATGCCCCACTTGGCAAAATACTTGAGGTTCTGCCATTCGGCCTTGACCCGCGGCCGGCCGATATAGCGGCGCAAGCCCTTGCCCGCGCCCCAGTAGCGCTTGACGTAATAGCACACGCCATCACGCTCGATACGCACCACCTCCGACAGCGGGTCGCGGGTCAGGCGCTGCCCCTCGAGGGCAAACACCCGCTGCAGATCGGCCAGCTCAGCGACCAGCTCCGGGGGACAGATATCGGTAACCCGCCACTCACTCATTGCCCGGCACCCGGCGCATATTTGCGGGCGTAACGCTCAAGCAGACGCTGCGCCTTGCTTTCCAGCCAGGCCAGCAGCTGCGCCTCTTCGCCGAGAATCTGGCGCAACGGCTGCGGGCCCTTCAGCGCGGCAAAATAGCCGCGCAGAAAGCGCAGCCGGTCGCGCCGGGTCAGGCCGATATTCAGCACCGAGAAGTACAGCGCGGCCAGGTCCTTGTTGCGCCAGCGCAGCGGCGTCGCGCTGCGCACCTGGGCGCGGTGCAGGTCGATCACCGACAGGCGCAGATCGTCCGCGCTCACCGGCTTATCGGTGTGCAAGAGAAAGTGACAGATATAGCAGTCGCGATGATTGACCCCGGCGCGGTGCATGGTGCCGAGCATGCTCGCCACCTCAGCGATCAGCGCCCACTTCAGCCGCGGCTCGGGAGGCTCGTGGGCCCAGTTCAGACTCAGCTGCTCGAGGTCGGCGGTCGGGGCCAGCTCCTCGGTGACGATAAAGGAATGCTGCGCCGCCGGATTGCGCCCACGCTCGCCATAGGCCACCGCAGTCATGGTCGCCACCCCGGCCGCGGTCAGGCGCTCGATGGCCTGCCACTCCTGGCGTGCGCCGAGCACCGGCAACCTGGCGCTGAGCAGGTTCTTGACGATCTCGCCCCAGCCGATACCACGGTGGATCTTGACGAAATAACCGCGCCCGGCCACTTCCGTGCGCAGGGTGCGGCGACCTTCCAGCTCGCGGTAGACCTGGCCCTGCAGGGCCTCGACCGCGACAAAGGGGTCCTTGCCGGCCCACAGGCTTTTAAAGGGTTCGGCCAACAACAATTTCATAAATGGGTCGCCAGTATCACGTCAGCTGCCTTCTGCGGCATGGAATACAGATCGGCGCGAGCGGCGTAGGCCAAGCCGTTGCGCGACCAGAACGCCCGACGCTGGTCGTCGGCGAGCATATCGGCCAGCAGATGATTGAGCCGCGCCTGCTCGAAGGGGCTGGCCAGCACCCGCCCGGCATCCGCATCGGCGATGTAATGGGCATAGCCACAGACATCGCTGACCAGCACCGGCAGGCCGGCAACCAGGGCTTCCAGCAGCACGGTGCCGGTGTTTTCGTTGTAGGCCGGGTGAATCAGTAGGTCGGCCCCTAGGAGAAAACGCGGGATATCGCTGCGGCCCTTGAGAATCTCAACCTTATCGGCAACGCCGAGGGCCTTGGCCTGCAGCTTGAATGCGCGCGGATCGTCCTGGCCGATGGCGATCAGCCGGGTGCGCTGCCTGAGTTCCTGCGGCAGGGCGGCCAGGGCCTTGAGGCTGCGGTCCAGGCCCTTGGTCTTGAACCCGGAGCCGATCTGTACCAGCAGCAGCTCGTTATCGCCCAGCTTGAACTCGGCGCGGAATTCGGTGCGAATCTCGGCGGCGTTGGCCGGCGCGCGACGATCCAGGGCGATGCCCGGCGGCAGCAGGTGAAAGCGCTGCAGCGGGGTGCGGTAATGCTTGATAAACAGCGGCTGCTGCACCTCGGAAATCATCAGGATTTCGGTCTTCGACTCGGGGGCGAACACCGCCCGCTCGTAGTCGGCGAAATGCTTGTAGCGCCCCCACTGGCGGTAGAGCGGGTTGCGCAGGGTCTGCGCCTTGTCCTCGAAACAGCCGTCGGCGGCGTAGTAGACATCCAGCCCGGGCATCTTGTTGAAGCCCACCACCCGATCCACCGGGCGCTTGGCCAGGTCGGCCGCGATCCAGGCGCTGAGTTTTTCGTTGCGCTTGTGATTGAACAGCGCCTTGACCGGCACCACCACCACCTCGAAGCCCGCGGGCACCTCGCCTTCCCAGATCGGCGTGTAGACGCGGACGGCATGGCCGCGCGCCTGGCACTCCAGGGCGATGCGCATAAAGTCGCGCTGCAGGCCGCCGAAGGGGAAGTATTTGTAGAGGATAAAAGCCAGTTGCATCAGACAGTTTCCTTACCCAGCGGCTGGGCCAGCAACAGGGCCTGCAATTGCGTGGCGACGCGCTCGGCATCGAGGCCGTCGAAACAGGGTTTGTGCCGGTCGCCCGAGCCCGCATCCGGCCCGCTGGCGCACAGGTGAATCTGCGAGCGGCCGTAGGCACCGACGCGGCCAGGCCGGGTCGGGCCGTACAGGGAGATGCTCGGCACATCCAGGGCCGCGGCCAGATGGCCGAGGCCGGTGTCCACCGCCACGCAGGCACGGGCCCCGGCGATCACCTTGGCCACGCCGGCCAGATTGAGTTTGGGCAGCACTGCAGCGTTTGCAATGCCGGCGACGATACGCTCGGCACGGGCTTTCTCGCTTTCATTGCCCCAGGGCAGGCGCACGGCCCAGCCCTGCTCGCTCATGCGCGCGGCCAGCGCGCGCCAGTCGGCTTCCGGCCAGTGCTTGCTGGCCCAGGTGGTGCCGTGCAGAAACAGCAGATAGGGCTGCGCCTGGGCATCGGCCAGTTGCGCCCGACTCAAGCCGTAGTCGCCCAGCCCTGCGGGCAAGGCATAACCCAGGGCCTGGGCAAACAATTGACGGGTACGCTCCAGGGCATGCTGGTCCTTGGCCACGGCGTAGCGCCGATCATAGAAGCGGCTGGCCAGGGGCTCGCGCGCCGAATCGCGATCCAGCCCGGCCACCGGGGCCTTGACATAGCGGGTCAGCCAGGCGCTTTTCAGCAGCCCCTGGGCGTCGATCACCAGATCGTATTGGGTTTCGCCCAGGCGCTGCTTGAAGCGCTTCCATTCACCGTTCTTGAGGGTCTGCCACAGGTGCTTGCGCCAGCGGCGGATCGCCACCGGGATGACCTGGCCCACGGCCGGGTGCCAGGCGGGAATCTCGGCGAAGCCCTCCTCCACCACCCAGTCGAACTGGATACCGGGAATCGCCCGGGCGGCATCGGTCAGGGCCGGCAGGCTGTGAATCACATCACCCAGCGAAGAGGTCTTGATCAGCAGTACCCGCACTATTCGACCTCGATCGGATCGGCCACCAGGCGATCCAGCGCCTCGAGCACCGGGCGCGGCTTGAGCTGACGCAGGCAGTCGTAGTGACCGAAGCGGCAAGTGCGGTCGAAACAGGGGCTGCACTCGATACCCAGGCGCACGATCTCCACCTGCTCGGCCAACGGCGGGGTGAACTGCGGCGAGGTGGAACCGTAGACCGCCACCAGCGGCCGGTTCAGCGCCGCGGCCACATGCATCAGACCGGAGTCGTTGGAGACCACGGCAGCGGCGCAGGACAGCAGGTCGATGGCTTCGGCCAGACTGGTGTCGCCGGCCAGATTCACCGCCTCTTCGCGCAAACCGGGAATCAGTCGTGAGCGGATCTCTTCGCCGACCGGATGATCGTTTTTCGAACCGAACAGCCACACCTGCCAACCGAGGCGGATCTTCGCTTCGGCGACCTGGGCGTAGTGCTCACTGGGCCAGCGCTTGGCCTCGCCGAACTCGGCCCCCGGGCACAGCGCCAGCACCGGCCGGTCCAGACTCAGGCCGAACTTGGCCAGCGCCGCGGCGCGACTGGCTTCCTCTATGCGCAGACTCGGCCGCGGATAAGGTTGCGGCAAGTCGGTGCCAGGCTCGA
The DNA here is from genome assembly GCF_963970915.1 of Pseudomonas sp. EA_105y_Pfl2_R69. NCBI lineage: Bacteria > Pseudomonadati > Pseudomonadota > Gammaproteobacteria > Pseudomonadales > Pseudomonadaceae > Pseudomonas > Pseudomonas sp. EA_105y_Pfl2_R69. The sequence goes on along the minus strand of NZ_CAXAOO010000001.1, from coordinate 448,753 downwards.
AGGCCAGAGCCATAAAGCGCTCGATCATCAGCGGGTAGCGCTCTTTATCCAGCGTGCGCACATCGTTGAGCAGGCCGTAGCGCATCTCGCCCTTCCAGCCGGTGCGCGTGGGGATACCGGCGAAAAAGGGTACCAAGGCCGATTTCAGCGAGTTGGGCAGCAGAATCGCCTGGTCGTACTGGCCGGCCAGGGACTTGCCGATCTTGCGCCGGGTGGCCAGTTGCAACACGCCATGGCCCAGGGGAAAGCTCAGGGCCTGACGCACCTCGGGCATGCGCTCGAGAATCGGCCGACTCCAGTCCGGGGCCAGCACATCGATCTCGCACTCGGGATGACGCTGTTTGAGACACTGCAGCAGCGTCTGCGCCATCACCATATCGCCCACCCAACTGGGGCCTACGATCAGTATTTTCATGCGGTTTCCAGAAACGACCAAGGAGGCTTTCGCCTCCCGGACAGACTCAACGCTTAAACCGACAGCGCCACCTTGACAGGTATCGCCATGCTCAACCCATCGTACGAAACGCCAATCTAGTGTGAAGCGTCACGAGCGACGGCTAGGGCCGTTCCCGCTCCAGGCGGGAATCGGCATTCCCCACATCCATGTGGGTCACAAGGAGCAACGCCGCATAGCGCGCGCAGCCCGCAGTAGCTTCACTTAACCAGGGTGCGCCATTCGGCGTGGTCGCTGGTTTTACCCGTTACCAGGTCGAAGTAGGCGGTCTGCAGCGTCTCGGTCACCGGACCGCGACGGCCTGCGCCGATCTGCCGGCCATCGACTTCGCGGATCGGCGTGACTTCGGCGGCGGTGCCGGTGAAGAAGGCCTCGTCGGCGATATACACCTCGTCGCGGGTGATGCGCTTCTCGACCACCTCGATGCCGTGCTCGGCAGCCAGGGTCAGGATAGTGTTACGGGTGATGCCGTTCAGGCAGGAGGTCACTTCCGGGGTGTAGATCACGCCGTTCTTGACCAGGAAGATGTTCTCCCCCGAGCCCTCGGCCACATAGCCTTCCGGATCCAGCAGCATGGCCTCGTCGGCACCGCCGGAGATGGCTTCCTGCAGGGCCAGCATGGAGTTGATGTAGTTGCCGTTGGCCTTGGCCCGGGTCATCGAGATATTGACGTGATGACGGGTAAAGGAGCTGGTGCGCACCTTGATGCCGACCTGCAGGGCTTCGTCGCCCATATAGGCACCCCAGTTCCAGGCCGCGACTATTACCTGCACCTTCAGGCCGCTGGCGCGCAGGCCCATGGCTTCAGATCCGTAGAACACCATGGGGCGGATGTAGGCGCTTTCCAGGTTGTTCTCACGCACGGCGGCACGGGTGGCCTCGTTGATTTCGTCTTTGCTGTACGGAATCTTCATGCCCATGATGTGGGCCGAATCGAACAGGCGGTCGGTGTGCGCTTGCAGGCGGAAGATCGCCGTACCCTGCGGGGTGTTGTAGGCGCGCACGCCTTCAAATACGCCCATGCCGTAGTGCAGGGTGTGGGTCAGTACGTGGGTGGTCGCGTTGCGCCACGGCACCAGCTCGCCGTCATACCAGATCACGCCATCACGATCGGCCATCGACATAGTTGCCTGCTCCTCAAGTTCGATTGGTACAGCCTATGCCGGGCACCTAGCACGCCCGGCCGGATCAATTCAGTTCAAGCCCAGCTCCCGCCAGATGCGCATCACGCTGCGCCGCTCGTCCGGGAACTGATCACCGCTCACCACCCCGGGCTGCTTCTGCAGCGCCTGGCGGTGGGCCGCCGAGCGGTAGGCCTTGTATATATCCTGGAGCAACCGGGCATCTTCGCCCGGCAGCATGCCGACTCGCTCCAGCCCTTCCAGAATGCGGATGTTATCGGTGAACTCCAGCAGTTCCGGGTACTGACGCGACCAGGCCAGGGCCGCGTATTGCACCATAAATTCAATATCGACGATACCTCCAGCGTCCTGCTTGAGATCGAAGGGGGCCGTGGCCTCGAAGGCGTTCGCCGCCGTGCCGGCCGCAGTGGCCTTGCTGCCGAGGTTGTCGCGCATCTTCGCGCGCATCTCGCCGACCTCGCCGCGCAACTTGCCCAGGTCGCGCTCGCGCCCCAGCACCTGGGCGCGCACCGCCTCGAAGGCCTTGCCCACCCGCGGGCAGCCAACCAGCACCCGAGCGCGCACCAGGGCCTGGTGCTCCCAGGTCCAGGCCTCGTTTTCCTGGTAGCGCTCGAAGGCACCCAGCGAGCTGACCAGCAGCCCCGCCGCACCCGAGGGGCGCAGACGCATATCCACCTCGTAGAGCTGGCCGGAGTTGGTCTGGGTGGTCAGCAGGTGAATGATCCGCTGGCCCAGGCGATTGAAGAACTGCGCGCCGTCGATGGGCTTGACCCCATCGGTTTCCGCATGCGGATCGCCGTCATGGATAAACACCAGGTCCAGATCCGAGCCATGACCCAGCTCGATGCCACCGACCTTGCCGTAACCGACTATGACGAAATCCGGATCGCAGACACTGCCGTCGGCACGCCGCGGCGCGCCGTACTTGCTCACGGTATGCCGCCAGGCCAGGACCAGCACCTGATCGAGAATCGCCTCGGCCAGCCAGGTCAGGTAGTCGCTGACCTTCATCAGCGGCAGGCTGCCGGCGATTTCCGAGGCGGCCACGCGCAGGCGGTGGGCCAGCTTGAAATGCCGCAGCGCCTCCATCTGCTGCTCCAGGTCGTCCTCGGGGATGCGCATCAGCCGCTCGCGCAGCTCTGCGGCCAGCTCTGGTGCCAGCGGCGGCTTGAACAACCGGCCTTCGTTAAGCAGTTCGTCGAGCAATAAAGGGAAGCGGGTGATCTGCTCGGCGATCCACGGGCTGGCCGCACACAGGGTCAGCAGGCGCTGCAGGGCACCGGGGTTTTCCGTCAGCAGCACCAGATAGGCCGAACGCCGCGCCACCGCCTCGACCAGCGGCAGCACCCGTTCCAGCACCAGATCCGGATTTTCATGCTCCACCGCCTGCGCCAGCAGACGCGGCACGAAGGCATCCAGGCGTTCGCGGCCGAGGCGCTGCATAGCCCGCACCTGATTGCCATTGCGCAGCCCCGCCAGGCGCTGCCAGGCCGCCTGGGCATCGACGAAGCCGGCCTCGGCCAGTTGGCGACAGGCGGCGGCCTCGTCCTGCACGTCCCCCCACAGCGGCAGCCATTCGCCGCCGACAGACTCATCCTCGGCGATTTCTGCATCTTCATCGGGATCGGCGATCACCTGACGGAAATGCCAGTCGACCCGGCCGCGCCAGTGCATCAGACGCTCATGAAACGCCTGCCAGCTGTCGAACCCCATGATAAAGGCCACCCGCGCGCGGTCCTGGTCATTGTCCGGGAGCATCTGCGTCTGCCGGTCGTCGATGGCCTGCAGCGCATGTTCGGCGTAACGCAGAAAGGCATAACCGTCGCGCAGCTCGTCGGTCACCGCCGCCGGCAGATAGCCCTGATCGCGCAGGGTATCGAGCACCGCGAACAACGAGCGCTGCTGCAGGCTGAGGTCGCGCCCGCCGTGAATCAGCTGGAAGGCCTGAGCGATAAACTCCACCTCGCGAATGCCGCCGGCACCCAGCTTGATATTCTCGGCCATGCCCTTGCGCCGCACCTCCTGCTGGATCAGCTGCTTCATGCCGCGCAGCGCCTCGATCGCGGAGAAATCCAGGTAACGCCGGTAGACGAAGGGCCGCAGCATCTCCAGCAGCTGCGCCCCGGCGAGCTGATCGCCACCGACCACCCGCGCCTTGATCATGGCGTAGCGTTCCCAGTCGCGCCCCTGGTCCTGGTAGTACTGCTCCAGGGCATTGAAACTGAACACCAGCGAACCGCTTGATCCGTAGGGGCGCAAACGCATATCGGTGCGAAATACGAAACCGTCGACGGTAATCACGTCCAGCGCCTTGATCAGGCGCTGACCGAGACGGATAAAGAATTCCTGATTGTCCAGCGAACGCTTGACCCCTTCGGTCTCGCCGCCCTCCGGGTAGCCGAAGATCAGGTCGATATCCGAGGACAGATTGAGCTCATGGGCCCCCAGCTTGCCCATGCCGAGAATCACCATATGCTGCGGCGTACCACTACGCCGGCCGATGGGCGTGCCGAACTGCGCGCAATGCTTGGGATAGAGCCAGTGATAGGCCAGGTCGATGCAGATGTCGGCCATTTCCGAGAGGTCGCGGCAGGTCTCGATCAGGTCGGCCTGGCGGCTGAGATCGCGCCAGATGATGCGCAGCTGCTGACGGTTACGAAAGCGCCGCAAGCGCCGCCCGAGGTCCTCTTCATCGGCACATTCGGCCAGCTGCGCGGCCAGCTGAGCGCGCATTTCACCGGCCTTCAGCGCGCGTTCCAGCTCGCCGCTGGCGGCCAGCTCCAGCAGCATCTGCGGATCGCGCAGCGCCTGCTGCACGACGAAATCGCTGGCCGCCCCGACCCGCCGCAACAGCACCCGACGCTCGACCGACCAGGCGGCAAACTGCCCCCGGGCCTCGCCCGACAAGGCGTCGACGGCCTGCTGCAAGGATTGCTCGGCACGCAGCGCCAGGGGCTCGAGGGCGGCAGGTAAAGAGGCCAGCACGGGCAGGCTCATGGTCTATCCTTTTTGGCGAGCTGACAGTGAACCCCGCAATCCGGCAAATACCTCGCGCTAGAGCGGGGCGGGCAGTGTCAGCGAAAATAATTGTAGTTTTACTACCAAAGATTGTATCCAAAAGGCTGAAATCGACGTCGGAATGTAGTAAAACTACACGCAGCCGGTCCTACCCCCGGTCAATCCAAGAATTCACGCGGCCACTCACGAAGTCGGCCACGAAACCTGGCCTCCGATTCTGGAAGCCTTTCCGCCCTGGAGCAAGCCATGCAAGACCTCGATCCCGTCGAAACCCAGGAATGGCTGGACGCCCTTGAGTCCGTCCTCGAACACGAGGGTGAAGACCGCGCGCACTATCTGATGACCCGTATGGGCGAACTGGCCACCCGCAGTGGTTCGCAACTGCCCTATGCGATCACCACGCCATACCGCAACACCATCCCGCTCACCCACGAAGCACGCATGCCTGGCGACCTGTTCATGGAACGCCGCATTCGCTCGCTGGTGCGCTGGAATGCCCTGGCCATGGTGATGCGCACCAACCTGAAAGATTCAGACCTGGGCGGCCATATTTCCAGTTTCGCCTCCTCGGCGACCCTGTACGACATCGGCTTCAACTACTTCTTCCAGGCTCCCACCGAGGAGCACGGCGGCGACCTGATCTTCTTCCAGGGCCACGCTTCGCCCGGCGTTTACGCCCGCGCCTTTATGGAAGGCCGCATCAGCGAAGAGCAGATGAACAACTTCCGCCAGGAAGTCGATGGCCAAGGCCTGTCGTCCTATCCGCACCCCTGGCTGATGCCCGACTTCTGGCAGTTCCCCACCGTGTCGATGGGCCTGGGCCCGATCCAGGCGATCTACCAGGCACGCTTTATGAAGTACCTGGAAGCGCGCGGCTTTATTCCGGCCGGCAAGCAGAAGGTCTGGTGCTTTATGGGCGACGGCGAGTGCGACGAGCCGGAATCCCTCGGAGCCATCTCCCTGGCCGGCCGCGAGAAGCTGGACAACCTGATCTTCGTCATCAACTGCAACCTGCAGCGCCTCGACGGCCCGGTACGTGGCAACGGCAAGATCATCCAGGAACTCGAAGGCGTGTTCCGTGGCGGTGGCTGGAACGTCAACAAGGTGGTCTGGGGCCGCTTCTGGGACCCGCTGCTGGCCAAGGACGTCGACGGTATCCTGCAGCGCCGGATGGACGAGGTAATCGACGGCGAGTACCAGAACTACAAGGCCAAGGACGGCGCGTTCGTCCGTGAGCACTTCTTCAACAGCCCCGAGCTGAAAGAGATGGTCAAGGACCTCTCCGACGACGAGATCTGGAAGCTCAACCGTGGCGGGCACGACCCCTACAAGGTCTATGCGGCCTACCACCAGGCGGTCAACCACAAAGAGCAGCCGACCGTGATCCTGGCCAAGACCGTCAAGGGTTATGGCACCGGTGCGGGCGAAGCGAAAAACACCGCGCACAACACCAAGAAGGTCGATGTCGACAGCCTCAAACTGTTCCGCGACCGCTTCGACATCCCGGTCAAGGACGAGGAGCTGGAAAACCTGCCGTTCCTCAAGCCGGAGCCCGGCAGCGCCGAGGCCCGCTACCTGAGCGAGCGCCGCGCCGCATTGGGCGGTTTCGTGCCGCAGCGCCGGGCCAAGAGCTTCAGCATCCCGACCCCGCCACTGGAGACCCTCAAGGCCATCCTCGACGGCTCGGGCGACCGTGAAATTTCCACCACCATGGCCTTCGTGCGCATCCTCGCGCAGCTGGTCAAGGACAAGGACATCGGCTCGCGCATCGTCCCGATCATCCCGGACGAAGCCCGTACCTTCGGCATGGAAGGCATGTTCCGCCAGCTCGGCATCTACTCCTCGGTCGGCCAGCTGTATGAGCCGGTGGACAAGGACCAGGTGATGTTCTACCGCGAGGACAAGAAGGGCCAGATCCTCGAGGAAGGCATCAACGAAGCCGGTGCCATGAGTTCGTTTATTGCCGCAGGTACTTCGTACAGCAGCCATAACCAGCCGATGCTGCCGTTCTACATCTTCTACTCGATGTTCGGTTTCCAGCGTATCGGCGACCTGGCCTGGGCCGCCGGCGACAGCCGCACCCGCGGCTTCCTGATCGGCGGTACCGCCGGGCGCACCACGCTCAACGGCGAAGGCCTGCAGCACGAGGACGGTCACAGCCACATGCTGGCCGCGACCATCCCCAACTGCCGCACCTATGATCCGACCTACGGCTACGAGCTGGCGGTGATCATCCAGGACGGCATGAAGAAGATGACCGAGCAGCAACAGGACGTCTTCTACTACATCACCGTGATGAACGAGTCCTACCAGCAGCCGGCCATGCCGGCCGGTGTCGAGGACGGCATCATCAGGGGCATGTACCTGCTCGAGGAAGACAAGAAGGAAGCCGCCCATCACGTGCAACTGCTCGGCAGCGGCACCATCCTGCGCGAAGTGCGCGAGGCGGCGAAGATCCTCCGCGACGAGTACAACATCGGGGCCGACGTGTGGAGCGTGACCAGCTTCAACGAGCTGCGCCGCGACGGCCTGGCCGTGGAGCGCAACAACCGCCTGCACCCGGAGCAGAAGCCCAAGCAGACCTATGTGGAAGAGTGCCTGAGCGGCCGCCAGGGTCCGGTCATCGCCAGCACCGACTATATGAAGCTGTTCGCCGAACAGATTCGCCAGTGGGTCCCGAGCAAGGAATTCAAGGTGCTCGGCACCGACGGCTTCGGCCGCAGCGACAGCCGCAAGAAGCTGCGCCACTTCTTCGAAGTGGACCGCAACTGGGTGGTCCTGGCCGCGCTGGAAGCCCTCGCCGACCGCGGTGATATCGAACCCAAAGTGGTGGCCGAGGCCATCGCCAAGTTCGGCATCAACCCGGAAAAACTCAACCCACTGGACTGCTAAGGAGCGAAACGATGAGTGAATTGATTCGCGTACCCGACATCGGTGGTGGTGAGGGTGAAGTTATCGAGCTGATGGTCAAAGTCGGCGACCGCATCGAAGCCGATCAGAGCCTGCTGACCCTGGAGTCGGACAAGGCCAGCATGGAGATTCCCGCGCCGAAAGCCGGGCTGGTGAAGAGCCTGAAAGTGAAGCTGGGCGACACGTTGAAAGAAGGCGACGAACTGCTCGAGCTGGAAGTCGAAGGGGCTGCCGAAGCAGCACCTGCGGCTCCTGCTGCGGCACCGGCCGAAGCGCCTAAAGCGCCTGACGCTCCCGCAGCGGCCGCCGCACCTGCGCCAGCCGCACCGGCCAGCAGCAGCGTGCAGGACGTGCATGTGCCGGATATCGGCTCGGACGGCAAGGCCAGGGTCATCGAAGTACTGGTCAAGGTCGGCGATACGGTCGAAGTCGACCAGTCGCTGATCACCCTGGAGTCGGACAAGGCCAGCATGGAAATCCCCTCGCCGGCTGCCGGCGTGGTGGAAAGCATCAGCGTCAAGCTGGAAGACGAAGTCGGCACTGGCGACTTTATCCTCAAGCTGAAAGTGACCGGAGCCGCTGCGGCTCCAGCCGCCGCAGCACCGGCCGCCGCACCTGCAGCCGCCAGCGATATGCACAAGGTTCCGGCCGGCGCGCATCCGGCGGTTGCCGCCGAAGTCAGCGCCATCGCCTCCCTGGCGGCAGCCGCGGCCAAGGTCGCCGGTGCCCCGGCTCGCCGCGGCAGCAAGGTGCATGCAGGCCCGGCGGTACGCCTGCTGGCCCGCGAGTTCGGCGTCGAACTGGATGCCGTGCCTGGCACCGGCCCGAAAGGCCGCGTACTCAAGGAAGACGTGCAGCTGTACGTCAAAGCGATGATGCAGAAGGCCAAGGCCGCCCCGGAAGCCGGCGCAACCGGCGGGGCCGGCATTCCGCCGATCCCGGTGGTGGACTTCAGCAAGTTCGGTGAAATCGAAGAAGTGGCGATGACCCGCCTGATGCAGGTCGGTGCCAACAACCTGCACCGCAGCTGGCTCAACGTACCGCACGTGACCCAGTTCGATTCGGCCGATATCACCGAGCTGGAAGCCTTCCGCGTCGCCCAGAAAGCCGTGGCGGAAAAAGCCGGGGTCAAGCTCACCGTGCTGCCGCTGCTGCTCAAGGCCTGCGCTTTCCTGCTCAAGGAACTGCCGGACTTCAACAGCTCGCTGGCTCCGAGCGGCAAGGCGATCATCCGCAAGAAATACGTGCACATCGGCTTTGCCGTGGACACCCCGGACGGCCTGCTGGTACCGGTGATCAAGAACGTCGACCAGAAGAGCCTGTTGCAGCTGGCTGCAGAAGCCGCCGCACTGGCGGAGAAGGCGCGCAGCAAGAAGCTGTCGGCCGACGATATGCAGGGTGCCTGCTTCACCATCTCCAGCCTCGGCCATATTGGCGGCACCGGCTTTACGCCGATCGTCAACGCGCCGGAAGTGGCGATCCTCGGTGTGAGCAAGGCGACCATCCAGCCGGTCTGGGATGGCAAGGCGTTCCAGCCCAAGCTGATGCTGCCGCTGTCGCTGTCCTACGACCACCGGGTGATCAACGGTGCCGCCGCGGCGCGCTTCACCAAGCGCCTGGGCGACGTGCTGGCGGACATCCGCACCATGCTGCTGTAACGCATCAATTTTCGAGCAGCCACGCTCGTTATCCTCGACCCCGCCATTTGGCGGGGTTTTTTTTGTGCTCAGCACATCCATGTGCTTCACCCCTTCGGGGCTTGCGCGCAAAAGCGCTCCCGGCGTTTTTGTGGCTTGCCATCCATGGCCGCCACCTCCGGCCGTCGCTGCGCGACGTTAAAAATGGCTCCCGGTCATTTTTGGCCTTTTGCGCCGCCACGCATGACATACGACACTTTTTGAGAGGAGTAGCCCGGCCTGCAAGCTCAGCAATGGGTAGGGTGCGCCGTGCGCATCAAGGAAGGTCGCGCACTCTTGGTGCGCACAGCGCACCCTACAACAGCAAGGCGCTTGGCCTTCAGCCCTTCTGCAGATTGCGGATCAGAAAGCTCAGGGCCTTGGCCAGTTCGGCCGCGCCCTTGTGGTCGCGCACGATACTCAGCAACGGGCTGCCGTCCTGGGGGTTGTGCAGCACGCAGCGGATACCGCTGGCCGGGCAGTCGTAGCGCACATAGGGATCGACGCCGAACAGGGCAATGCGCTGGTTGCGCACTGCGACGTCGGTGCCGTTCTCGCTGCGCACCTCCTCGCGCAGCAGCAACTCGCCGGGGCCCGCCACGCTCAGCTGATACAGACGATCCTCACGCTGCGCCTGGCCGACCTGGTAGGCGGCGCGCAGGGCATAGGTTTTCAGCAGGTCATTGCTATGGGCGAGCAGCGCCTGACGCTCATCCTGGGTCAGATACAGACGCTTCAGCTCGGCCAGGTAGTTGCTCTGCTCGGCGCTGCTCAAACCGCCGCTGGGTTCGCCAGCAAATACCGGCGAGACCGCCACACAACCACCGAGCAATACCGCGCAGATTAGTTTTCTTGTCAGTCGCAATTGCATGATGCACCCTTAGCAGGCCGTTGAAAAATGTAGGCGAGGCAGCCGAGACAAGGCAAAAACAGGCGAGGAAGCGGAGTTTACGAGCTGTAAATGAGCATTCCGAGCCTGTTTTTAACGCCGTGTCGGCAACGTAGGTAGTTTTTCAACGGCCTGCTAGCCGACGCTATATGTGGAGGGAAGTCTGACCCTCGCCCCGCTCAGCATACTGGAAGCCCGCCACTGAATGAAAAGCCATCCAGATGCCGCCAGCCGTTTAGCGGCCGAGGTTGTGACACAGTTGCCAGTGCCATCGCGCCTCGGCATGCTGCGTTTCGAGCGCTTGAATGAAGCCAGCTGGACACTGCTGTACCTCGATCCTGCCTGCGAGCAGCAACTGGGCCTGCCCGCCCAGCAGCTCTGCACCCTGCTCGACTCGCCCTATGCCAGCCTGATGGAGCCCGCGGCCCGCCATCGGCTGCACGACAGCATCGCCCAGCAAATCGCCAGCCAGAACCACTACAGCGTGCAGTACAACCTGCACAGCCCCAAGGGCACCCTGACCCTGCTGGAGCAGGGCGAGGCCTTCAAGCAGCACGGGCGGCATCTGCTGCGCGGCTACCTGCTGATACTCAACCCGAACCAGGAGGCACTACCCGCGGTGCCATCCGGCGACGCGCAACCACCGGCCGAGCAGCGGCACCGCTCCCAGGCCAAGCAGAACCTGATCGTGCGCCTGGCCCGTCACCACTACGGCGACGACGACCCGCTGCGCGAGGCCGCCGAGCTGATCAGCAAGAGCGCCTGCGATGCCTATGGCGTGGCCCGCGCCGGGATCTGGCACCTGGACGGCCAGCGCTTGCAGCCCATGGCCCTGTACCAGCGCGATCTGGGCGGCTGTATCGAGCAGGAGGCCATCGATGCCAGCTCCTACCCCGACTACCTGAGCGCTCTGCACAGCGGTCGCGTGCTGGATGCCCACGACGCCGCACACGACCCCCGCACCCGCGAGCTGAACCAAGACTATCTACAGCCGCTGACGATCACCGCCATGCTCGACGCCAGCATCCGCGTCGACGGCGAAGTGGTCGCCGTGCTGTGCCTGGAGCACACAGGCTCCAGGCGCAGCTGGCAGCCCGACGAAATCGCCTTTATCGGCGAGCTGGCCGACCAGTACGCCCAGGTGTTGAGCAACCAGCAGCGGCGTACGGCCACCAGCACCCTGTACCTGTTCCAGCGTGCCGTCGAACAGAGCTCCAGCGCCTTTATCCTGCTCGACCGCGACGGCCTGGTGGAGTACGTCAACCCCAGCTTTACCGCCATCACCCTGTACAGCAGCGCCGAGGTGCAGGGCCGCCGACTGTCGGAGATGCCCGCCCTGGAGAACCTCGGCGAGCTGCTGTTCGATGCCCGCTCCGGCCTGGCCGAGCACAACAGCTGGCAGGGCGAATTCAAGAGCCGCCGGAAGAACCTCGACCCCTACTGGGGTCACCTGTCGTTGTCCAAGGTGTATGCCGATGACGGCCAGCTGACCCACTACATCGGCATCTACGAAGACGTCACCGAGAGCAAGCAGGCGCAGCAGCATATCGAACGCCTGGCCTTCCGCGACAATCTCACCGGCCTGGGCAATCGCTACGCCTTTATCCGCGAACTGGAACGCCACTTTGCCGACAGCCCGGCCAAGCCGGTCAGCCTGCTGCTGGTGGATATCGACAACTTCAAGCGAATCAACGACAGCCTCGGCCACCAGACCGGCGACAAGCTGCTGATCAGCCTGGCTCGCCGCCTGCGCAACAGCCTGGCCGCGGGCAGCGTGCTGGCGCGCTTTGCCAGCAACGAATTCGCGGTGCTGCTCGAAGCCGGCCCTGCCGACAGCCTGCTGATCGCCCAGCGCCTGCTCAAGACCCTGGACAAGCCCCTGTTCGTCGACAACCAGCTGATCAGCGTCACCGGTTCCATCGGCCTGGCCTGTGCCCCCGAGCACGGCGACGACCCGCAAACCCTGACCAAGCACAGCGGCCTGGCGCTGCACAAGGCCAAGGCCAACGGCAAGAACCAGCTGCAGCTGTTCACCGAAGAACTGAATGCCGAGGCGCACTACAAGCTGTTCGTCGAGAACAACCTGCGCCGCGCGCTGATGCAGAACGAACTGGAAGTCTTCTACCAGCCCAAGCTGTGCCTGAAGAGCGGCCAGTTGCTGGGCATGGAGGCATTGCTGCGCTGGCACCACCCGGACAAGGGCATGATCAGCCCGGACAGGTTTATCGGCGTGGCGGAAGAAACCGGCATGATCATCCCCATCGGCAAATGGGTGGTGCGCCAGGCCTGCCGCATGAGCAAGCAGCTCGGCGCGATCGGCCTGGATAATCTGCAGATGGCCATCAACCTGTCGCCCAAGCAGTTTTCCGACCCCGACCTGGTGGGCGAAGTCGCCGCCATCCTGCATGAGGAACAGCTCGACCCCAGGCTGCTCGAGCTCGAGCTGACCGAAAGCCTGCTGCTGGAGGCCACCGACGACACCCGCCACCAGCTCAGCCGCCTGAAGAGCCTGGGCCTGACCCTGGCCATGGACGACTTCGGGACCGGCTATTCGTCGCTCAGCTACCTGAAGAAATTCCCCATCGACGTGATCAAGATCGACCGCAGCTTTATCAAGGACATCCCGGACAACCAGGACGACATGGAAATCACCTCGGCGGTGATCGCCATGGCCCACAACCTCAAGCTCAAGGTGGTGGCCGAAGGCATCGAGACGGCGGCGCAGCTCAATTTCCTGCGCCGCCAGCGCTGCGATATCGGCCAGGGCTACCTGTTCGACCGGCCGATTGCCGGCCGCGAACTGCTGGAACGACTCAAGCGCTATCCAAACCGGGGCTAAGCGGTCTGTAACAAGCCCGGCCCGTAACGGTCTATGACACACATGCATCTGCTGAGGAAATCGCTCATGGTTCTGCGCTCGCAAATTCTCGCCCACAAACTCGAACTGCCCAGCGCCGAACAGGCTCTGCCCGGCCGCGATACGCCCCTGGCGGTGCCGAGCGCGCATTATGTCAATGGCAACCCCTTGCAGCCGCCGTTCCCCGCCGGCCTGCAGCAGGCGGTCTTCGCCCTGGGCTGCTTCTGGGGGGCCGAACGGCGCTTCTGGCAGCAGCCGGGCGTGTGGACCACGGCGGTCGGCTATGCCGGCGGCCATACGCCGAATCCGACCTATGAGGAAACCTGCTCCGGCCTGACCGGCCACACCGAAGCGGTGCTGGTGGTGTTCGACCCGCAGCTCATCAGCTACGAGGCGCTGCTCAAGGTGTTCTGGGAAGCGCACAACCCGACCCAGGGCATGCGCCAGGGCAACGACAGCGGCAGCCAGTACCGCTCGGCGATCTACTGCCATAGCGACGAGCAACTGGCCGCGGCCCTGGCCAGCCAGGCGCGCTTCCAGGGCGAGCTGGAAAAGGCCGGCTTCGGCCCCATCACCACGGAAATCCGCGAGGCCCCGCCCTTCTACTACGCCGAGGCCTATCACCAGCAGTACCTGGCGAAAAACCCCGGCGGCTATTGCGGTCTGGGCGGCACGGGGGTGTGCCTGCCGGCCTGAGCCGGCGAGTATCGGTAAGATGGCTGCCAGTTCACAGGCAAACCGCTAGACTGCCATCCATTAGCCATCATTGCCGATACCCGCATGCCTGCAGCCGCTGCCTACATCTCCCCCGACCAGCTGTGTATCGGCCTGTATATCCAGCTCGAACTGGCCTGGTGGGAACACAACTTTGCCTTCAGCAACTTCAAGATCAAGGATCAGGGACAGATCACGGCCTTACGTGCCCTGGGCCTGGAGCGCCTACGCTATGACCCGGCGCGCAGCGACTGCGCGCCGCTGGACGCCAGCCCGGCCCTGGTTGCGGCCGAGCCCGTCGCCACACCGACACTCAGCCCGCAACAACAGGCCAGCCAGGCCCGCGCGGACAAGCTCAAGGCCCTGCGCAAGCGCCTGGCCGAAGTGGACCGCACGTTCGTCCAGGCCAGCCAGCAGGTCAAGACCCTCAACCAGACCCTGCGCAGCCGCCCGGAAGATGCCATCCAGCAGGCCGGCGAGATTGTCGGCGCGATGGTCGAGACCCTGCTCGGCGGCAGCGGCGTGGTGCTGCACAGCATCAACAGCAAGGCCGCCGAAGACAGCTACCTGCATGCGCTGAACGTCACGGTGCTGGTCCTGCTGCTCGGCCGCCAACTCGGCCTGGACAGCGAGGCCTGCCATATCCTAGGCCTCGGCGCGCTGCTGCACGATATCGGCAAGCTGGAAGTGCCGAGCAAGGTGCTGCTGAAAAGCGAGCCGCTGACCCGCCCGGAACAGCAACTGCTGCAACTGCATTGCGAATTCGGCCTGCGTATGGGCCAGAAGCTGATGCTCGACGACGAGGTGCTGCGCATCATCCATGAGCACCACGAGTACTGCGACGGCAGTGGCTACCCGCGCCAGCTGCGCGAGGCCGCCATCGGCCGACTGAGCCGCCTGGTGTGCATCGCCAACCAGTTCGACAACCTGTGCAACCCGCTCAACCCCCGCGATGGCCTCAGCCCCCACGAGGCCCTGGCGCTGATGTTCAAGCAATACAGTGCGCGCTTCGATGCGGTGGCGCTCAAGGCCTTTATCCGGGTGATGGGCGTCTACCCGCCCGGCAGCCTGGTGCAGCTGGACGACCAGCGCTACGGCCTGGTGCTCGGCATCAACCCGAACCAGCCGCTCAAACCCACGCTGATTGTCTACGATGCCGCCGTGCCCAAGGGCGAGGCGCTGATCCTCGATCTGACGCAGGAGCCGCGCCTGGGCATCGCCGCCAGCCTGCGCCCGGCGCAACTGCCGCGCGAGGCGCTGGAGTACCTCAATCCGCGTCAGCAGCTAAGCTATTTTGTCGAGCCAGGCGAAGGGCGCTAGCGGCAGCACTGACCCGCCCCGATTGGCGATATCAAATAGCCTTGATAGAGTGCGCGCCCACCCAAAATGGATGCCCTCGATCATGGATGCCCAGCCCTACCAGGCCCCTCAAGCCGACCTGACCATTGCCAGCGTCTTTTGCCGCCAGTGCGGCAGCAAGATTGCCGCCGATGCCAAACAGTGCCCAAGCTGCCTGGCCAGCCAGAACCTCAACCCGAAAAGCCGAATCACCGCCGGCGTATTGGCGCTGTTTTTGGGCGGCCTCGGCATTCACCGTTTCTACCTGGGGCAATGGTGGGGAGTGGTCTATTTGCTGTTCTGGGGAACGGGAATTCCGTCTGTCGTTTCCCTGATTGAAAGCATCGTGTTTTTCTGCAGCACCGAGAGCACCTGGCAGCGCAAGTATGGCAACGTCAAAGGCGGCTCTAGCGCGGTGATAGCGATAGTCGGCGTGGTCATATTCGTTGCCGTGGTCGGCATCCTCGCAGCCATCGCTATTCCCCAGTACCAGCACTATGTCGAACGCGCCAAGCAGTTGCAGCTTGAGCAACAACGTTAACGACGATGCTGCCATAAGTGGTGCGACGGGTATCGCCAGGCGATACCCGTCCTACTCAGCTCGCAGGCCGGCTTCTCCTCGATCAGCCAATCCATACACCAGCCTTCCTGGCTGGGCCAACCGCGGCAGGATCTGCTGAGCTCATCTTCCAGGCCAGGCTTGCCCCGCGCCGGCTCCGCCGCTCTTCAGGTCTGCGCGGCAGCAGCGCTCACCTGCGTCGCGCTCAGTTGAAACTCCTCACCGGCATAATAGGCGCGCACCTTGGGATCCATGATCGCCCGCCACAGCGGTGGAATCAGTGCCAGCACGACCATGCCGGCGTAACCGCTGGGCATTTGCGGGCTGTCATCGTGGTGGCGCAGCACCTGGTAAGGTCGCTTGGCGAAGGCATGGTGGTCGGAATGTCGCTGCAGGTGGAACAGCACCAGATTGGTGAAGACGAAATTGCTGTTCCACGAGTGCCGATGGTTGGTCCGCTCGTATCGGCCATCCTCCAGCTTGCGCCGGTGCAACCCGTAGTGCTCCACGTAGTTAATGATCTCCAGCAGGGTCACCGCGACAAAGGCCTGGCCAAGGAAGAACACCGCTCCCAGCCAACCCAGAGCCAAGGTGAAGCCGACGAGAAACAGCCCGCTCAAGGCGTACCACCAGATCAGCTCGTTCTGCCAGCAGAACGCCGGCAGGCCTTTGCGCCTGAGACTCTCGGCCTCCAGCGTCCAGGCGTTGAGGAAGTTGTGCTTGTAGGCGTGCGGCAGGAACTGGAAGAGCGACTGGCCGAAACGCGCCGAAGAGGCGTCCTCCGGCGTGGAGACCTTCACGTGATGGCCACGGATGTGCTCGACCTTGAAGCCGGCATAGCACACAGCGGCCAGAATCAGTCCACCGGCACCCTGCTCCAGGGCCGAATCCTTGTGCACCAGCTCGTGGGCGACGACGATGCCGACAGCCCCCATCACCGTCCCGACCGAAAGCAGCCAACCCAGCTTGCCGAACCAGCCCCAGGCCTCGTAGGTCGCAAACACCTGGCCCGCCCAGAGCAAGCTAACGACCAGCACAGGGGCCGTCGCCAGGGTCAACAGCACATAGTAGCCCTGCTTGCTCAGGATCGGCGCCTGCCGCTCCTCGTCCGGGTTTGCCGGATCGCGGCCGAAGAAGGCATCGAGAATCGGCCCCAAGCCGAAAACCGTGAACACCAGGAAGAAGGCCCACAGCGACGGGGCTGCGCTATCCAGCGAGAGCCAGTAGCTGAGCGGCAGGCCAGCGACCAGCAGCAGCCACAGCCAGTAAGCGTATTTCTTGATGGCCAGCATGGTATCTGGCGAGAATCGTTCGAACATCGCAGTCTCCGCATAATTATTGTCTGACAATCCTACAAACAGACAGTAAACAGAGACCCACCGCGAGGGCAGCACGGCTTTAGTATGGCGGCCGTCGACCGGCCGCAGAAGTTGCGGGCACGCTTGACCCAGATCAACGTCTTACCGGCCCACGCGACGAAACCACTGGCGTAATACCCGACGCTGCCGCCTCTATTCGGTCTCGCCCTCTGCCGGGTAATGAAGAAGGAAACCCTAGGCGTGGGGCGCTTTTTCCTCGATCAGCCAATCCATGCGCCAACCGCCCTGGCTCTGCCCGAGCAGCTCGGCGAGCCAGGGCAGAATCTGCTTGAGCTCATCTTCCAGGCCCCAGGGCGGATTGCTGATCACCAGGCCGGAGCCATTCAGCCGCGCCGCGTCATCGGTGGGATGCACGTAGAGTTCGACGCGCAGCAACTTGGGTGCCTTGCTCTTCTGCAGGTCGCTGTAGAAGCGCCGCAGCTGGTGCAGATCCTTGATCGGGTACCAGATCGCCACCACCGCCTGACGCATGCGGCCGATGGCTTCGCCCAGGGACTGGGCGCAGCGCTCCATCTCGTCGACCTGCTCGAACGGCGGATCGATCAACAGCAGCGCGCGCTTCTCGCGGGTCGGCAGCAGGGCGCGCGGCACATACCAGCCCTCGCCCAGGTGCACGGCGACGCGGCGGTCGCCGGTCATGTTTTCCTTGAGCAGGCGACCGTCTTCCGGGTGCTTCTCGTTGAGGTGCAGGCGGTCCTGTTCGCGGGTCAGCAGGCGCGCCAGCTCGGGGGAACCCGGGTAATGGCGCAGCTCACCATCGGGGTTCATCGCGCGGATCACTTCCAGATAGTCGAGCAGCGGGTCCGGCACGTCCGTGGCCTGCCACAAACGGGCGATGCCTTCGAGCCACTCGCCGGTGCGGCTGGCCTGATCGCCGCGCAGGTCATACAGGCCGACGCCGGCATGGCTGTCGAGGTAGGCGAACGGTGCCTCCTTGCGCGACAGCAAGGCGATCAGGCGGCTCAAGACATAGTGTTTCAGTACATCGGCATGGTTGCCGGCGTGGAAGGCGTGACGGTAGTTCATGTGCGGGCTCCTGTGGCCGGCCAGTTTACTCGGTTGCCGCGTCGCTTAAGCGACCGATTGCAACGGCTGTACGCGTAACAACTCAAGCAAATGCTCCAGCGCCGGGTGTGCCGGCGCATCGCCGCGGCGCACCAGCAAGGTCGGTGCCGTCGCCAGATCCGCCTCGATGGCGCGCGTGCTCACCAAACGGCCACGCGGATGCAGCTGCAACAGGCTGCGCGGCAACAGGCCGATCCCCATCCCGGCGGCGATACCGCCGAGTATCGCGTCGATCGAGCCGTAACTCTGGCGCGTCGCGACCTGCAGCGCATGGCGCTCGCTCCAGCGCTCCAGGCGCTCGCGGTAATGGCAGCCATTGGGGAAACCGAGCAAGGTCACCGGCCCCTGCAGCAGCGTCTCGGCGCTGCTGGCGGGCATCACCAGCATCAGCTCCTCGCGCCAGATCACCTCGGCATCCAGCAGCGGATGCTCGAAGGGGCCACCAATCAGCGCGGCGTCCAGGTGCCCGGCCAGGACCTGCTCGACCAGGTGGCGACTGGTGCCGGTCAGCAGACTGACATCGACCCGCGGCGCATCCCGGTGAAAGGCCGCCAGCACCTCGGGCAGGCGCACGGCCGCGGTGGTTTCCATCGAGCCCAGGCGCAATTCGCCGGCCCAGACATCCTCCTGCACGCAGCGCCAGGCCTGCTGACACAGCTGTTCGAGCTGCTCGGCATGCGGCAGCAGGCGCTCGCCGGCGGGCGTCAGGCGCAGGCGCTGGGCTTGCCGCTGGAACAATACCGCGCCCAGCTGGGTTTCCAACTGGCGCAGCCGCGCCGAGACATTCGACGGCACGCAATGCAGCTGCGCCGCCGCCGCGCTCAGTGAGCCGGCACGACTGAGCGCAAGAAAATGCCGCAACAACTGCGGGTTGAGACGTTCCCAAGGCGACATGACAGCCCTCACAATCACTAAAAGTGAAAAACATGCTCAGTATTTTTCATTACCAGTCACGCAAACACAACGACTAAGG
The DNA here is from genome assembly GCF_963970915.1 of Pseudomonas sp. EA_105y_Pfl2_R69. Taxonomy (NCBI): domain Bacteria; kingdom Pseudomonadati; phylum Pseudomonadota; class Gammaproteobacteria; order Pseudomonadales; family Pseudomonadaceae; genus Pseudomonas; species Pseudomonas sp. EA_105y_Pfl2_R69. The sequence goes on along the minus strand of NZ_CAXAOO010000001.1, from coordinate 429,779 downwards.
TGCCAAGCCTCGATCAAGGCGTAGCCCCATGCCCTCAGCCCAGCCCCGTCATATCCTCCTCGCCCTGCTGGCCGGTGCCAGTGCGCTGATGGTGGTGCATGGGCTTGGCCGTTTCGCCTTCACCCCCTTGCTGCCACACCTGATCGCCGACGGCCTGCTCAGCCTGGAACAGGGGGCGCGCCTGGCGACCTGGAACTACATCGGTTACCTGCTCGGCGCCCTGCTCGCCCTGGCCCTGCACGCGCCGGCGAAGATGCGCGTGGCGCTGCCTGTGGCGCTATTGCTGAACGCCGCGCTGACCCTCGCCCAGGGATTTACCGAGGACTATTCCAGCCTGCTCTGGCTACGCCTGGCCAACGGCATCAGCAACGGCCTGGTGTTCGTCCAGGCACCCGCACTGGTCCTGGAATGGCTGGCGCAGCAGCAACGCACGCGCCTCAGCGGCCTGGTCTACCTCGGCCTGGGCGGCGGGTTGCTGCTCTCCAGCGGCGTGGCGGATTGGCCGGCCGCAAGACTTGAGGGTGCCGCACGCTGGTGGCCAGTGGCCGCGCTGGCCTTGCCGCTGGCCGCACTGAGCGCCTGCCTGCTCGCGCGCCTGACCCTGCAACCCCAGCCGGCTGCGATCCAGCGCCCCGCGTCGGCACTGCTCGATCGCGCCAGCACACCGCTGTTTCTCGCCTACGCCGGTGCCGGTCTCGGCTACATCCTGCCGATGACCTTTCTGCCGGCCCTGGCCCGCGAGCAGCTGCCGGCCGACGCCCCCCTGCTGAGCGGTGCCTGGCGCTGGACGGCCCTGGCCTGCCTGGCCTCAATTGCGCTGTGGAACGCCCTGGGCAGCCACCTCGGAGATCGCCGTGCTCTACTCTGCTCCTACCTGCTACAGGCAATCGGCTGTGCTGCGCCATTGCTCATGCCCGGTACCATCGGCTTACTACTGTGCGCGGTGCTGGTCGGCGGTACGTTCATGGGCAGTGTTCTGCTAACCCAGCGACTGGCGCGCACCCTGCAGCCACACCAAGGCATACGCCTATCTGCCGCGCTGATCGCCCTGTATGGCGGCGCGCAACTGGCCGGGCCATGGCTCGCGGGCCTGTGGCTGGGACATGGCGGCAATCTGGAGCAAAGCTTCGCCTTCGGCACGCTGGCCATTCTCTGGGCACTGGTCTGGAGCTGGTTTATCCCCTCACATTCGACTCGCCACACGGGAGCTTAAACAGATGGACCTCAATTCCCTGCTGAATATCGACCTTCCCCTCATTCAGGCACCGATGGCCGGTGTGCAGCTGCATGGCCTGGCGGCCGCCGTATCGAATGCCGGCGCGCTCGGCTCGCTGCCCTGCGCCATGCTCGACGCGGCCGGGTTGCGCAAGGAGCTGCAGGCGCTGGGCGGTAAAACCAGCAAAGCCTACAACCTCAATTTCTTCTGCCACACCCCGCCACCTGTTGATAGCGCGCGTGAAGCAGCCTGGCGCGAGGCCCTGAGTCCTTACTACGCCGAGTTCGGCATCGACCCGGCGACTATCGCCAGCGGCCCCGGTCGCCTGCCGTTTAGCGCCGAGATGGCCGATGTGCTGGAGGACTATCGCCCGGCGGTGGTGAGCTTTCACTTCGGCCTGCCCTCGGCCGAGCTACTGGCGCGGGTCAAGGCCTGCGGGGCGAAGGTGCTGAGCTCGGCGACCACGGTGGAGGAAGCGCTCTGGCTCGAAGCCAGGGGTGCCGATGCAATCATCGCCCAAGGCCTGGAAGCCGGCGGCCATCGCGGCATGTTTCTCACCGATCAGCTGAGCAGCCAGCTCGGCACCTTTGCCCTGTTGCCGCAGATCGTCCAGGCCGTGCAGCTGCCAGTGATCGCCGCCGGCGGTATCGCCGATGCACGGGGCGTGCGCGCCGCCATGGCCCTCGGCGCGGCCGGGGTGCAGATTGGCACCGCCTATCTGTGCTGCGACGAGGCCAGCACCAGCGCCATCCACCGCGCCGCCCTGCACAGCCCGGCGGCGCAGCACACGGCCCTGACCAACCTGTTTAGCGGCCGACCGGCGCGGGGTATCGTCAATCGGGTGATGCGCGAACTGGGTCCGCTTAGCTCGCTCGCGCCGGCCTTCCCCCTGGCCACGGCGGCCATTGCGCCGCTGCGCGGCCAGGCGGAAAGCCAGGGCAATGGTGACTTCTCGCCGCTCTGGGCCGGGCAGAATGTCAGCGGCTGCAAGGCCATCGGCGCAGCCGAGCTGACCCGCGAGCTGGCTCAGGGTTTTATCCAATAAGCCCGACCTTGGTCGCCCAACCTCGCAGGGTGGATGACGTCTTTTTCATCCACCCTCGCGATCTGCGGGATGGAGAAAGCGCCATCCCCCCGACCCGGCCGCCCCGGCCTAACGGCCCGTTATCACGCTTATTGATAGTGCTGGGAGACCGACCTGGGGCTGCTTAGACTCGCACCATCCTAACCGGAGGTATCCCCATGTCCGAGTCCCTGCTCAGCGCCCGCAACCTGGCCTTCGAACTTTACGAAGTACTCGACGCCGAAGGCCTGACCCAGCGCGAGCGCTTCGCCGAGCACAGCCGCGAAACCTTCGATGCGGCCATCGACACCGCCCGCAGCATCGCGGAAAACCTGTTTGCCCCGCACAACCGCAAGAACGACGAACACGAGCCCGAGTACGTCAACGGCGCGGCGGTGCTGATCCCCGAGGTCAAGCCGGCGGTGGATGCCTTCCTCGAAGCCGGTTTTCTCAATGCCACCCGCGAGTTCGACGTCGGCGGTATGCAGCTGCCCAATCTGCTGTCGCAGGCCTGCTTCGCCCACTTCCAGTCGGCCAACGCGGCGACCACTTCCTATCCGTTCCTGACCATGGGCGCGGCCAACCTGATCGAGACCTTCGGCAGCGATGAGCAGAAGCAGCGCTTCCTGCAGCCGATGATCGACGGCCGCTTCTTCGGCACCATGGCCCTGACCGAGCCGCATGCCGGCTCCTCCCTGTCGGATCTGCGTACCCGCGCCGAACCGGCCGGTGATGGCACTTACCGGCTCAAGGGCAACAAGATCTTTATCTCCGGCGGCGACCACCCGTTGAGCGAGAACATCGTGCATATGGTGCTGGCCAAGCTGCCGGACGCCCCGCCCGGGGTGAAAGGCATCAGCCTGTTTATCGTGCCCAAGTTTCTGGTTAACGCTGACGGCAGCCTGGGCAAGCGCAACGACGTGGTCCTGGCCGGGTTGTTCCACAAGATGGGCTGGCGTGGCACCACCTCCACCGCGCTGAACTTCGGCGATAACGGCGACTGCGTCGGCTACCTGGTGGGCAAGCCGCACCAAGGCCTGAGCTATATGTTCCAGATGATGAACGAGGCGCGCATCGGCGTCGGCATGGGTGCGGTGATGCTCGGCTACGCCGGCTACCTGTACTCGCTCGACTATGCCCGCCAGCGCCCGCAAGGCCGTCTGCCCGATGGCAAGGACCCGACCTCGAGCCAGGTGGCGATCATCGAGCACGCCGATGTGCGGCGCATGCTGCTGACCCAGAAAGCCTATGTGGAAGGCGCTTTCGACCTCGGCCTGTACGCGGCGCGGCTGTTCGACGATACCCAGACCCTGGCCACCGAAGAGGAACGCAAGACCGCCCTGGAGTTGCTCGACCTGCTCACGCCGATCGTCAAATCCTGGCCCTCGGAGTTCTGCCTCAAGGCCAACGAACTGGCCATCCAGATTCTCGGCGGCCACGGCTACACCCGCGATTACCCGGTGGAACAGTACTACCGCGACAACCGCCTCAACCCGATCCACGAAGGCACCCACGGCATCCAGTCCCTCGACCTGCTCGGGCGCAAGGTGTCGATGAACGGCGGCGCGGCGCTCAAGCAGCTGCTCAAGCTGATCCACGGCAGCTGCCAGCGCGCCGAAGCGCATGCCTCGCTGACCGCATTGCGCCAGCCGCTGGAGCAACTGCTGGCGCGCCTGCAAACCGTGACCCTGGCCCTGCTGGGCGACCTGATGAGCGGCCAGGTCAATCAGGGCCTGGCCAACTCGGCGCTGTACCTCAAGGTGTTCGGCCATACAGTGATCGGCTGGCGCTGGCTGGAACAGGCGATCCGCGCCGAAGAAGGCCTGGCCCGCGGTAACCCCGCGGATGCCGACTTCTATCAGGGCAAGCTGCAGGCCGCGCGCTACTTCCTGACCTGGGAAGTGCCGAGCTGCCACCACGACCTGACCATCCTCGAAGCCCGCGACGATACCTGTCTCGGCATGCAGGACGCCTGGTTCTAGCCGGCACCACATACCCGTAGGGTGTGCCATGCGCACCAGCGCTTCTGGGCGAGGCCTTAGTGCGCACGGCGCACCCTACGGAGCAGGCCACGGCCACCAGGCCGCCAGCGAAAACAGCGCCTAACTGGCTGATTTATCTGGCAAGAATTCGCCCCGCCGAAGCGGGGCGTTTTTTTGACAGCCTGGCGAAGCCACGGGTTAGAATCCGGCATGACCTCTGCATAGCAGCGGCACCCCGCCCATTTGCCCGGAGCCACACTTGGACGCCACCGCCATCAACAACCTGTTCTTGATCGGGGCAATGCTGGTGGCCATGAGCATTCTGGTCAGCGCCTTCGGCTCGCGTTTCGGCATCCCCATTCTGGTGATCTTCCTCGCCGTCGGCATGCTCGCCGGTACCGACGGCCCCGGCGGCATCGTCTTCGACAACTACCCCCTGGCCTATCTGGTGGGCAACCTGGCCCTGGCCATCATCCTCCTCGACGGCGGCATGCGTACCCGGGTGTCGAGCTTTCGCGTGGCCTTGTGGCCGTCCTTGTCCCTGGCCACGGTCGGCGTACTGATCACCGCCGGGCTGACCGGCATGGCCGCCGCCTGGCTGTTCGAGCTGAGCTGGATGGAAGGCCTGCTGATCGGGGCCATCGTCGGTTCCACCGATGCCGCCGCGGTATTCAGCCTGCTCGGCGGGCGCGGCCTCAACGAACGGGTCAGCGCCACCCTGGAAATCGAGTCGGGCAGCAACGACCCGATGGCGGTGTTCCTCACCGTTACCCTGATCGCCATCCTCGCCAGTGGCCAGAATGGCCTGGACTGGGCACTGCTGCTGCAACTGCTGCAACAGTTCGGCATCGGCGCGCTGTTCGGCCTCTGCGGCGGCTGGCTGCTGCTCAAGCTGGTCAACCGCATGGACCTGCCGGGCGGCCTGTATCCGCTGCTGGTGGTCAGTGGCGGGCTGATCATCTTCGCCATCACCAACAGCGTGGGCGGCAGCGGTATTCTGGCCATCTACCTGTGCGGCCTGCTGCTGGGCTACAAGCCGATCCGCTCGCGCCACGGCATCCTGCATATGCTCGACGGCCTGGCCTGGCTGGCGCAGATCGGCATGTTCCTGGTCCTCGGCCTGCTGGTCACCCCCCATGAGCTGCTGCCGATTGCCCTGCCGGCTCTGGGCCTGGCGCTGTGGATGATCCTGTTCGCCCGCCCGCTGTCGATCTTCCTCGGCCTGCTGCCGTTCAAGGGCTTCCATGACCGCGAGCGCGCCTTTATCGCCTGGGTCGGCCTGCGTGGCGCGGTGCCGATCATCCTCGCGGTATTCCCCTTGATGGCCGGCCTGCCGAACGCCCAGCTGTTCTTCAACGTGGCCTTCTTTATCGTCCTGGTCTCCCTGTTGCTGCAAGGTACCAGCCTGCCCTGGGCGGCCAAATTGCTGCGCGTCACCGTACCGCCGGAGCCGGCCCCGGTGTCGCGCGCCGGCCTCGACGTGCATCCGACCAGTCAGTGGGAGCTGTTTATCTACCGCCTGGGCGCGGAAAAATGGTGCATCGGCGCGGCCCTGCGCGAGCTGAAGATGCCCGACGGCACGCGCATCGCCGCACTTTTTCGCGGCAAGGAACTGCTCCATCCCTCCGGCAGCACTACCCTGGAAGCCGGTGACCTGCTCTGCGTGGTCGGCCACGAGCACGATCTGCCGGCCCTCGGCAAATTGTTCAGCCAGGCCCCCAAGCGCGGCCAGGACCTGCGTTTCTTCGGCGATTTCGTCCTCGAAGGCGATGCCGAGCTGGCGGCAGTCGCCGCGCTCTATGGCCTGAAACTGGACGGCCTGGACGGCCAGCAAGCCCTGGGGCGCTTTATCGCCCACGAGATCGGCGGCGAGCCGGTAATCGGCGACCAGGTCGAATGGCAAGGCCTGACCTGGACCGTGGCGGCGATGGAAGGGAACAAGGTACGCAAGGTCGGCGTCAGATTCCCCGAAGGTAGTCGCCCAGGACCCGGGCTGTTCCTCTAAACTCAGTGTCTTTCGAGCCCTACGATCGCCACCATGCCCTCTTTACGCGCCTACCTTGTCATCGCCCTGCTCGGGCTGTCGCTCAGTGCTCCCTGGCTGCAAGCCGCCGAGTCGCCAAAAAGTGCCGAGATCCAGCGCAGCCTGGACAACCTGGCCGAGCGCAAGCTGCCGGAGGCCGAACAGCAGGCGCTCAAGCAGACCCTGGAAAAAACCCTGGACTGGCTGAGCGAACAGGCCGACAGCCAGCAGCGCCTGAGCGACCTCAAGCAGCAGCTCGAACAGGCCCCGCGCCTGATTGGCGAGGCCCAGCGCGAGCTCGAGCGCCTCAAGGCCAGCCAGCCCCCCCAAGTCAGCCAGCGCCATGCCAATAGCCAGGTGGCGCAACTCGAACAGCTGCTGGGCGAGCGCAACGCCCAGCTCAGCGAGTGGCAGAAGCAGATCATCGACGCCAACAGCCTGGTCATCACCGCGCAAACCCGCCCGGAGCGTGCCCAGGCCGAGATCAGCAACAACCAGACCCGTAGCCAGGAAATCAACAACCTCCTGAAAAACGGTCGGGACGGCAGCAAGCCGCTGAGCGCCGAGCGCCGCGACCTGCTCAGCGCCGAGCTGGCCATGCTGGACGCCAAGACCCAGTTGCGCCGCCAGGAGCTGGCCGGCAACAGCGCCCTGCAGGACCTCGGCAACAGCCGCCGCGCCCTGCTCGAGGAACGCATCCGCCGGGTCGAACAGGAACTGCTCGACCTGCAGACCTTGATCAATGAAAAACGTCGTGCGCTGTCCGCCCAGACCGTCGAGGAACAATCCCGCGAGGCCGAGAAGACCGGCTCAAGCACCCTGCTGGCGCGGGAGCGCGCCTACAACCTGAAACTTTCCGACTACCTGCTGCGCGCCACCGAGCGCCTCAACCAGCTGACCCGGGAAAACCTAAAGACCAAACAGCAGCTCGACAGCCTCAACCAGAGCGATCAAGCCCTGGAGGAGCAAATCAGCGTGCTACAGGGCAGCCTGCTGCTGTCGCGCATCCTCTATCAGCAGCAGCAGGCGCTGCCGACCCTGAAGATCGACAGCAAGCTGCCCGACCAGATCGCCGACCTGCGCCTGTACCAGTTCGAGCTCAACCAGCAGCGCGAAAGCCTCAGCAACCCCAGCGCCCATGTCGACCAGCTGCTGGCCCAGCAGAGCGATATCGAAGAGGTGCAGAACCAGCGCGCCGATCTGCTGGACATCTTCGCCACTCGCCGCGAACTGATTGACCGCCTCAATCGCGAACTGAATACCCTGCTCAACGAATCGATCACCCTGCAACTGAACCAGAAGCAGCTGCAAAGCACCGCCCAGACCCTGCGCACCACCCTCGACGAACAGATGTTCTGGATCCCCAGCAACAAACCCCTGGACCTGGAATGGTTCAAGTCGGTACCGAGCCTGCTCGAACGCCAGCTTACTGAAATGCCCTGGGGGGCCACCCTGCGCCAGCTCGGAGCGGGCCTGGTCGAACGGCCGCTGCTGTTCCTGCCGCTGCTGCTACTGATCGCCGTACTGCTGTGGCGGCGCGGCTACCTGTACCGCAAGCTCGGCGAGTACCATCAGGACATCGGCCACTTCAAGCGTGACAGCCAGTTGCACACGCCCATGGCGATTCTTCTCAACCTGCTGCTGGCGCTGCCCGGCACCCTGTTCCTGGTCCTGTGCGGCTTCGCCCTGCAGATGGACGCCCGCGGGCAGAACGCCAACCTGGCGACCGCCTTCTTCCAGATGGCCCAGGCCTGGCTGGTGTTCTATACGGTGTACCGCATGCTCGCCGACGGTGGCGTGGCCGAACTGCACTTCCGCTGGGGGCGCAGCCAGGTCGCCTTCCTGCATCGGCAGATTCGCCGCCTGGGCCTGGTGGTCATGGCCCTGGTGGCGATAGTCACCATCGCAGGGCGTCAACCGGCCAGCCTCGGTGACGACGTGATCGGCCTGGCGGTGGTGCTCAGCTGCTATGCCCTGATGGCCTGGCTGCTGCACAAGCTGCTGCTCAGCGGCCCGGCCCGCGAGCATGCCTCGGCCTTCCGCATGCTGATCGGCATTGCCATGAGCTTGCTGCCCCTGGCGCTGATCGTCGCCGTGGGCTTCGGTTACTACTACACGGCACTGAAACTCAGCGACCGCCTGATCAACACCCTCTACCTGCTGATGATCTGGCTGATCATCGAAGCCGCCTTCGTCCGCGGCCTGAGCGTGGCCGCCCGGCGTCTGGCCTACCAGCGCGCCATGACCAAGCGCCAGGCGCAGAGCAAGGACAGCGGCGAAGGCCAGGAAACCGTGGTCGAGGAGCCGACCCTGGATATCGAACAGGTCAACCAGCAGTCGTTGCGACTGATCCGCCTGGCCCTGCTTGGCAGCTTTATCGTCGGTCTGTACTGGGTCTGGGCCGACCTGATCTCGGTGTTTTCCTACCTGGACAATTTCGCCCTCTACGAATACAGCAGCGGCACTGGCGATGCCGCCACCCTGGTGCCGATCAGCCTCAGCGACGTGCTCGGTGCGCTGCTTATCGTCGGCATCACCGTGGCCCTGGCGCGCAACCTGCCGGGTCTGCTCGAAGTGCTGGTGCTCTCCCGGCTGAAACTGGCCCAGGGCAGCGCCTACGCCACCACCACCCTGCTCTCTTACGCGATTGTCGGCATCGGCTTCGTCATCACCCTGTCGACCCTGGGGGTCAGCTGGGACAAGCTGCAATGGCTGGTGGCGGCACTGTCGGTGGGTCTGGGCTTCGGCCTGCAGGAGATCTTCGCCAACTTTATCTCCGGTCTGATCATCCTGTTCGAGCGCCCGGTGCGCATCGGCGACGTGGTGACCATCGGCAACCTGTCCGGCACGGTGAGCAAGATCCGCATCCGCGCCACCACCATTACCGACTTCGACCGCAAGGAAATCATCGTCCCGAACAAGACCTTCGTCACCGACCAGCTGGTCAACTGGTCGTTGAACGATACGGTTACCCGGGTGATCATCAAGATCGGCGTGGCCTACGAGACCGACCTGGCGCTGGCGCGCAAGCTGATGCTGCAGGCCGCCATGGAAAACCCGCGGGTGCTGCGCGACCCCGAGCCGCTGCTGTTCTTCCTGACCATCAGCGCCAGCACCTTCGACTACGAGCTGCGCTTCCATGTGCGCGAACTGGGCGACCGCAATGCCTCCACCGATGAAATCCTCACCCGCATCGCCCTGAGTTTCCGCGAGCACAATGTCGAGATGGCCTTCAACCAGGTCGAGGTCATGGTCAAGAACCTGCAGGGTCTGGAACTCAACCTGGGTACCGGCAAGACCACCCAGGTCGAACAGCCCAGCAGCGAACAGGACCCGATCACGCCGACCACGCCCACGCCCGATCCCCAGTAAACATCGCGCCTGGCCGGGGGTCTACCGTTGGCACTGCGCGCGCAACGGTGCCGCCGACCACCCGCCGCCGAGCCCTGGCTCGGTGGCGTCACTGCCTGGAGTCCTGCCTTGAAGTCGTTGACCGAGCTGACCTTCGATAATCGCTTCGCCCGTCTCGGCGATGCCTTTTCCACCGAGGTGCTACCCGAACCTATCGCCGAGCCGCGCCTGGTGGTCGCCAGCTCGGCGGCCATGGCCCTGCTCGATCTCGATCCGGCCGAGGCCGACAGCGAAGTGTTCGCCCAGCTGTTCTCCGGGCACAAGCTGTGGGACGCGGCCGAACCGCGGGCCATGGTCTATTCCGGGCACCAGTTCGGCGGTTACAACCCGCGCCTGGGCGACGGCCGCGGCCTGCTGCTGGGCGAGGTGGTCAACGACGCCGGGCAGCACTGGGACCTGCACCTGAAGGGTGCCGGGCAGACCCCCTACTCGCGCATGGGCGACGGCCGTGCGGTGCTGCGCAGCTCGATCCGCGAGTTTCTCGCCAGCGAACACCTGCATGCCCTCGGCATCCCCACCTCGCGGGCGCTGTGCGTGACCGGCTCGAGCACCCCGGTATGGCGCGAGAAGCAGGAAAGTGCGGCCATGCTGCTGCGCCTGGCCCCCAGCCATGTGCGTTTCGGCCACTTCGAATACTTCTACTACACCCAGCAGCATGAGCAGCTCAGGCAGCTCGGCGAGCATGTCCTCACCTGTCATTTCCCGGATTGCCTGGAGCAACCCGAGCCCTACCTGGCGCTGTTCCGTCAGGTGGTCGAGCGCAATGCCGAACTGATCGCCCACTGGCAGGCCTATGGCTTCTGCCACGGGGTCATGAACAGCGACAATATGTCGATTCTCGGCATCACCTTCGACTATGGCCCCTATGCCTTCCTCGATGATTTCGACGCCAAGCATATCTGCAACCACTCCGACGACACGGGGCGCTACAGCTTCAGCAACCAGGTGCCCATCGCCCAGTGGAACCTCGCCGCCCTCGGCCAGGCCCTGACCCCGCTGGTGGAGGTGGAGGCCCTGCGCGCAACCCTCGGCCTGTTCCTGCCGCTGTACCAGGCCCATTACCTGGACCTGATGCGCAAGCGCCTGGGCCTGCTCAGCGCCGATGACGACGACGAAGCCCTGGTGCAGCGCCTGCTGCAACTGCTGCAGAGCAGCGCGGTGGATTACAGCCTGTTCTTCCGCGAACTCGGCGATAGCGCGCCGGCACAGGCCGTGGCGCGCCTGCGTGACGACTTCACCGACCTGGCCGGTTTCGATGCCTGGGCCGCCGACTACCTGGCACGCAGCGCCCGCGAGGGCGACGACCAGGCACAACGGCGCACCCGCATGCATGCCGCCAACCCCAGGTACATCCTGCGCAACTACCTGGCCCAGCAGGTCATCGAGGCCGCCGAACAGGGCGACTATGGCCCTGTGCGCGAACTGCATCAGGTGCTCAGCCGGCCCTTCGACGAGCAACCCGGTTTCGAGCGCTACGCCCAGCGCCCACCGGAGTGGGGCAAGCATCTGGAAATCAGCTGTTCGTCCTGAACAGAGCAGTAGGGTGGGTGACGCCTTTTTATCCACCAACTGCCCCGGTGGATGGATAGAGCGCCATCCACCCTACAAACCACCCAACATCCACTCCAAGCCCATCGCCACATGCAACTCGGTGCTGTCGAGCAGCGGCAGCGGCGCGTCCAGGCCATCGAGCAGCAAGCCAATTTCGGTGCAGCCAAGAATGGCCACCTCGGCCCCCTGCTCCTGCAACGCGCGCAAGCAGTCCAGATAGAACGCCTGCGCCTGGGGCAGAAACCGGCCCTGGCACAGTTCGGCGAAGATCACCCGGTCGATTTCCGCCATCTGCGTCGCGTCCGGGGTGATCACCTCAATCGCGAAGCGCTCGGCCAGGCGCTGGCGGTAGAAATCCTCCTGCATGGTAAAGCGCGTACCGAGCAGGGCCGCGCGGCGCACGCCCTGGCGTTGCAGGGCCTGGCCGACGGCATCGCCGATATGCAGCAGGGGGATATCGACCGCCGCCTCGATGGCCCCGGCCACCTTGTGCATGGTGTTGGTCGCCAGCAGCAGGGCCGTCGACCCGCCGCGCTCAAGGCCCCGGGCCGCCTGCGCCAGGATCTGCCCGGCAGCCGGCCAGTCGCCCTGCTGCTGCAGCGCGGCGATCTCGGCGAAATCCAGCGAATGCACCACCAGGGGCGCGGAGTGCAGACCGCCCAGACGCTGGCGCACGCCCTGATTGAGCAGGCGGTAATAGCTGGCCGTGGACTCCCAGCTCATACCGCCCAGAATGCCTAGTTGTCGCATATCACCTCCCACTCGATAAAGCCTTGAGCCTAATCCGCCACCGACCCGGCGCACAGGCACAGTGCGCGGTAGAGCCGGCGGTACAGCCTTTTCTATTAAATCGAAAAGGCATATAAACCTTTCCAAACATTCTTAGACTCTCTAAGCAGCAAGCCTTATCTTCTCCGCCTTGTGTGGCCGCCCCGTCTGATCTGGCGTGCCCGACACCTCAGATTCGCACGTTAAGGACATTCATGTTCTGGGACTCGCTGCCCCTGCCTCTGCTCTTCGTGGCCGCCCTGCTGGTCTGGCTGCTCTATTCCTTCGTGCGCGAGAAGTGGAGCCCGGACATAGTCGCGGCGATTGCCGTGGCCGCCCTGCTGATCAGCCAGCTGCTCAGCCCCGGCGAAGTGCTCAGCGTGCTGTCCAACTCGGCACCGGTGACCATCGCCTGCATGTTCGTGCTGTCCGCCGCCCTGGAGCGCACCGGCTGCATCGACGCCCTGGGCAACTGGCTGGGCAATCTGGTGGGCACCAGCCCGGTTCGCGTACTCACCGGCCTGACCCTCACCGCCCTGGTGATTTCCGCCTGCCTGAACAACACCCCGGTGGTGGCCATCCTCACCCCGGTGGCCATCGCCCTGGCCCGGCGCGCCGGCACCCTGCCGTCCAAGCTGCTGATCCCGCTGTCCTACGCCACCATCCTCGGCGGCACCCTGACCATGATCGGCACCTCGACCAACATCCTGGTCGACGGCGTGGCGCGCAAGGCCGGCCTCGCGCCCTTCGGCATCTTCGAGATCACCGGCGCGGGCCTGATCCTGGCCACGGTGGGCATGCTCTACCTGCTGACCATCGGCCGCCACCTGCTGCCCGAGCGCGAGACCCTGTCCAAGCAGCTGCGCCCGGACCTGGACCGCACCTTTATGACCGAGTTGCTGGTGCCCCACGACTCGCCGGTGATCGGCAAGACCCTGCACGAGGCCAACCTCAACGGCGGCAGCGGCCTGCAGGTGCTCAAGCTGTTCCGCGAGGACCTGGAGCTGACCGAGCCCACCGCCACCACCCTGCTGGTCAGCGGCGACCGTCTGGTGCTGCACGGCCAGGTCAAGAATGTGGTGGAACTGCGCGAGAGCGGCCACCTGACCTTCAACCGCAGCGACGCCTTCGAGACCATCAGCAGCCATGACGTGGTGCTGGCCGAGGCCATAGTCGGGCGCAACTCGCGCTACAGCCACCGCCCCATGCGCGACCTCGACCTCACCGCACGCTACGGCATCGCGGTGCTCGCCGTGCACCGCCAGGACGAGAATATCCAGGGCAACCTGGACGATTTCGAACTGCAGTTCGGCGACGTGATGCTGGTGGAAGGCACGCCGGCGCAGATCAAGCGCTTCGCCGACAACGGCGAGCTGATCAGCCTCAACGCCGTGCAGGAACGCGCCTTCCGCCGCGACAAGGCCCCGATCGCGATCATCGCCACGCTCTCGGTCATGCTCCTCGCCGCCTTCGGCCTGATGCCCATCGAGGGGCTGGCGATCATCGGCGCAGTCACCGTGCTGGCGACCCGCTGCCTGGATGTCGAGGACGCCTACAAGGCGGTGGACTGGAAGATTCTCAGCCTGATCTTCGGCATGCTGGCCATCAGCATCGCCATGGACAAGGTCGGCCTGGTCAGCCTGCTGGTGCAGAACGTGATGGACTGGCTGCCCTGGGCCGGGCCGCTGCTGATGCTGAGCTTTATCTACCTGTTTACCTCGATCCTCACCGAGATGCTGTCGAACAACGCGGTGGCGGTGCTGGTCACCCCGATTGCCATCGGCATGGCCCAGCACCTGGGGGTCGATCCGCGCGCCTTCGTGGTGGCGGTGATGTTCGCCGCCAGCGCCAGCTTCGCCACCCCCATCGGCTACCAGACCAACACCTTCGTCTACAACGCCGGCGGTTACCGCTTTACCGACTTTATGAAGGTCGGCATCCCGCTCAACCTGCTGCTCTGGGTGGTGGCCAGCTTTGTGATTCCCTGGTTCTTCCCGCTGACCCCGGTGTAGCGGCAAAAGCCGTGAACATATAGCACTCAACCAGGGCCCGTTTCATTGCTCCAGCGCATTGACCGGGCCTGGCTGCTTTGTCCATGCTGCGCATCTTTCAATCTGCCCTGAAGGAACGTGCGCATGAAACTGGAAACCCTGGCCATCCACGCCGGCTACAGCCCCGATCCGACCACCAAGGCGGTGGCGGTGCCGATCTATCAGACCAGTTCCTTTGCCTTCGACGACACCCAGCACGGTGCCGACCTGTTCGACCTCAAAGTCACCGGCAATATCTATTCGCGCATTATGAACCCGACCAACGCCGTGCTCGAAGAGCGCGTGGCAGCGCTGGAAGGCGGCGTCGGCGCGCTGGCCGTGGCCTCGGGCATGGCCGCCATCACCTACGCGATCCAGACTGTGGCCGAGGTCGGCGACAACATCGTCTCGGTGGCCAAACTCTACGGCGGCACTTACAACCTGCTGGCCCACACCTTGCCGCGCTTCGGCATCCAGACCCGCTTCGCCGCCCATGACGACATCGCCGCCCTCGAAGCGCTGATCGACGAGCGCACCAAGGCGGTGTTCTGCGAATCCATCGGCAACCCGGCCGGCAATATCGTCGACCTGGCGGCGCTGGCCGCTGCCGCGCACCGCCATGGCGTGCCGCTGATCGTCGACAACACCGTGGCCACGCCGATCCTCTGCCGCCCCTTCGAACATGGTGCCGACATCGTCGTGCACTCGCTGACCAAATACATCGGCGGTCACGGCACCAGCATCGGCGGCATCGTCGTGGATTCCGGCACGTTCCCCTGGGCCGACAACAAGGCGCGCTTCCCCCTGCTCAACACGCCGGACCCGTCCTACCACGGCGTGACCTACACCGAAGCCTTCGGCCCTGCCGCCTTTATCGGCCGCTGCCGCGTAGTGCCGCTGCGCAACACGGGTGCGGCGCTATCGCCGTTCAATGCCTTCCTCATCCTGCAGGGGCTGGAAACCCTGGCCCTGCGCATGGAACGCCACTGCGAGAACGCGCTGAAGGTCGCCCATTACCTGCAAAACCACCCACAGGTGGCCTGGGTCAAATACGCCGGCCTGCCGGATCATCCCGAGCATGACCTGGCCGTGCGCTACTGCGCCGGCAAGCCGGCGTCGATCCTCTCCTTCGGCATCGTCGGCGGTCAGGAAGCCGGCGCGCGCTTTATCGATGCGCTCAAGCTGGTGGTGCGCCTGGTGAATATCGGCGACGCCAAATCACTGGCCTGCCACCCGGCCTCGACCACCCACCGCCAGCTCAACGACGAAGAGCTGGAACGCGCCGGCGTACCGCGCGACATGGTGCGCCTGTCGATCGGCATCGAGCACAGCGACGACATCCTCGCCGATCTGACCCAGGCCTTGGACGCCGCCGCAGGCTGATCACCCTTGATATCCGCGCAAGCGACTCCAGATAAGGGATAACCGCCTCTGGAGTCGTCCATGTCCAATCCCCTGCTGATCCCCTGCCCGCAGTGCAACGGCCTCAATCGCATCCCCAGCGAACGCCTGAGCGATGCGCCACGCTGCGGCCGCTGCAAGGCCGAGGTGCTGCCCGGCAAGCCCTTCGAACTGACCCAGGCCAGCTTCGCTGCACAGAACAAGGGCGACCTGCCGCTGCTGATCGATATCTGGGCCAGCTGGTGCGGCCCGTGCCGCAGCTTTGCGCCGATCTACGAGCAGGCTGCCGGCCAGCTGCAAGGCCACTGCCGCCTGGCCAAGCTGGACAGCGAAGCCAACCCGCAGCTGTCCGCGGAAATGGGCATTCGTTCTATCCCCAGCCTGATCCTGCTCAAGGGTGGCGTCGAAGTCGCTCGGCAAAGCGGTGCGCTGCCCTTGCCGCAACTGCTCGGCTGGCTGCGTCAGCAGGGCATCTGACAGGCCGCACTGAGCGGATCGGTCAATCCCGCACCGCCGCCGCGGTCATTACCCTGCCAACGACCAACCATTAGGCTGGCTGCACGACAATAAGTGTGGAGCCAAGCATGTCGATGCCTATCGAACTGGTACGCCAGCTCACCGAAGAACAGATCGCCTTTGTCCAGCGCAGCGGCCTCAAGGCCGAGGCACTGGAACCCGGCCACGTGCGCCTGCGCATGCCGCTGGCCGGCAACCAGAACCATATCGGCAGCATGTACGCCGGCGCACTGTTCACCCTGGCCGAGATCCCCGGCGGCGCGCTGTTTCTTACCAGCTTCGATGCCCAGCGCTTTTACCCCATCGTCAAGGAGCTCAATCTGCGTTTTCGCCGCCCGGCAACCGGCGATATTCGGGTCGAGGCGCGGCTCGCCGCCGAGGAAATCCAGCGTCTGCAAAAACAGGTCACAGAACAGGGCAAAGCCGAGTATCGTTTGGAGTTGCAGCTGACCGATGACGGTGGTGAAGTAGTTGCCGAGAGTAGCGGGCTGTATCAATTACGCGCACGCTGAACCTTGGCCTTGCTCTGGGTCAAATGTGCAGCTATTACTCGAGGTCACAATAAATTTGCCGACAGGTATCGGCAGGAGAGAGCCGACCATGCCCACGCACATTCTTATCGCCCATGATCTACGCGACACTGCCGATATGGCCCTGTGCCGTGCCGCCCAACTAGCCAGGCAGTTCAACGCCAGGCTGACCGTGCTGCATGTGCTCGACCCGAGCAAGAGCAGCCAGGAGCACGACCAGGCCAAGCAGGCCCTGGATCGCAGCCTGACCCAATACGCCCCGCCCACCACCAAATTGCTGATCCGCAGCGGGCAAAAACCCTCGGAAGTGGTGCTGCAGCAACTGGCCGAAGGCGCTTACGACCTGCTGGTACTCGGCGCGCATCATCAGCGCCATGACTTCTTCTCCGGCACCAGCCTCGACCGCATCGCGCGCCATTGCCCGGTGCCCCTGCTGCTGGTGGCCCGCAACGACTTCCAGCCCTACCGGCGCGCCCTCTCGGCCATCGACTTCTCCCTGTGCGCCTGCAGCGCCCTGGGCCAGGCCTACCGCCTGCTGCCGGAAACCGCCGAGCTGCACGCCCTGCATGTGTTCGAGCCGGACAAGGGCACCCAGCAGCAGGTCGAAGCACAACTGGCCACGCAGAAGGCTCTGATCGACCAGTTGCTTCAGGACGAACAGCAGAACCTGCCGGCCAAAGGCCCGACCCTCAGCCACTCGGTACAACAGGGCGGCATCCTGCGTTGCCTGCAGTCGCACCTGAAAACCCAGGAGACCGAACTGCTGGTACTCGGTAGCCATGGCCGCAGCGCGCTGTCGCAAGCCCTGCTCGGCAGCCTGGCGCAGCACTTTCTGCACAAGGCCCCCTGCGACATCCTCGTGGTGCGCTAGGGTCGTCGCGCAGACACTAAAAAAGCTGCCTCGGCAGCTTTTTTAGTGTCCCGTCCCGTCAGCTGGCGTTAAGCAGATCATGCAGCGCGACAAACTGCTGGGTCAGCTTGTGGTTGCGGTCCAGGTGAATCAGCGGCATGCAGGCCTGGTGCGACTCGCGCATCCGTACCGAACTCATCAGGTTGACCGGCAGTACCGGCAAGCCCTCGCCGATCAGCTCGTCGAGCAGTTGCTGCGGCAACGTGGCCCGCGGCTGGAACTGGTTGACCACTATGCCCTCGACCTCCAGGCCTTCGTTGTGGTCTTCCCGAAGCTCCTCGATCTCGCGCAGCAGGCCATACAGCGCCTGGCGTGAGAAGCTGTCGCAATCGAAGGGAATCAACACACGATCGGCGGCAATCAACGCCGAAACCGTATAAAAATTCAGAGCCGGCGGGGTATCCAGGTAAATCCGCTCGTAATCCTCGCCCAGCTCTTCCAGCAGCTTGCGCAGTTTGTTGATCTTGTGTTTCTGCTCCAGCTTCGGCTGCAGGTCAGCCAGCTCGGCGGTGGCGGTGACCACGTGGAGGTTGTCGAAAGGCGTCTCGTAGATGTCCACAGTGCCCTTCTTGGCGAACGGACCGCTGCTCAGGGTGCCCTTGAAGAACTCGGCGATACCCATGGGGATGTCGTCGCCACTCAGGCCGGTCAGGTAATGGGTGGAGTTGGCCTGGGTATCCAGATCGACCAACAGGGTGCGATAGCCCTGGGAGGCGCTCACCGCCGCCAGGTTGCACGCAATGCTGGATTTACCCACCCCGCCCTTCTGATTGAAGATCACCCGCCGCATGAAACACCCCCTGAGCACCGAAATGGTGGTGAATTCTATGCAAAGTACATGACAAGGGGGAGATTTTCGGCAAACAAGCCGACACCTCCGGTCAGACCGCCACACAGCCGATTTGCTTAGGGCCGCCGCGGACAGGATAATGCCGGCACCTCGCCATGCGCATTGCCAATGCCCCCGCTGGCATGCCTGACGACAACAGACATGACACCCAATACAGGGCCGGAAAGAGCCTCCCTCGTGACCGAATTCAGGATCGAAAAATGGCGTGCCTGGGCCCCCGGCCTGGACAGCATGGACGACTGGTGCGCCTGGCATCGGACCCCGTCTCGCCTGCCTGATAGCGATGCACAGCCCGACGTAGGCTTTCTCCCGGCCATGCAGCGCCGCCGCCTGAGCCGCCTGGCTCGCATGGCCTTCCATGTCGCCTGGCCTCTGGCGGAAGCACAGGGCCCGATGCCCATGGTCTTCGCCTGCCGCCACGGCGAAACCCCGCGCACCCTGGCCATTCTCACCGACCTGGCCCACGGCGAACCGCTGTCGCCGACCCAGTTCAGCCTCTCGGTGCATAACGCGATTATCGGCCTGTGGTCGATCCAGCGTGGCGACACTAGCGAGATGACCGCCCTGGCCGCCGCCGGCGATGGCCTGGAACATGCCGTGCTGGAAGCCTGTGGACTGCTCGCCGAAGGGGCACCGGCGGTGCTGCTGGTCATCTGCGAGGAAACCCCGCCCGCGCTGTACGCCCCCTATATCGACGATGTGCCCTTTCCCTACGCGGTCGCCCTGCTGCTGACGGCGGGCAGCGACTGGCAACTGCAGCTGCGCAGCGCCACCGGTGTGGCCAGCGAGTGGCCCCATGCGATCAATCTGGTACGCGCCCTGTGCAGCGGGCAGACCTCCCTGCAACATCACTGGAAGAGCCGGCAATGGATATGGTCTCGCAACAAGGCCTGAGCCGTTACAGCGCGCCCTATGTCTGGCGGCTGATGGCCACGGCCTTGAGCTTCAGCCTGTTCGGCCTCGGCGGCGTACTACTGCGCGTGCTGATCTTCCCCCTGCTCGCCCTGCTGCCGGGCGACGCCCTGGCCCGGCGCACCCGCGCCCGCGCGGTGGTGAGCAAGACCTTCTACCTGTTCGTGCGTTTTATGTACCGCAGCGGCGTGCTGACCTATGAGGTCGAGGGCATCGAACGCCTCGGTCGCCCCGGGCAACTTGTGATCGCCAACCACCCCTCGCTGATCGATGTGGTGGTGCTGATCGCCTTTATTCGCGACGCCAACTGCGTGGTCAAACAGAGCCTGTGGGACAATCCCTCGATGCGCGGGCCGATCCGCGCCGCCGGCTATATCAGCAACAGCGGCAGCATGGACATGCTCGACGAGGCGGCCGCTGCCCTGCACAGCGGCCAGACCCTGGTGATCTTCCCCGAAGGCACGCGCACCATGCCGGGGCACAGCCCGCAGTTTCACCGCGGCGCGGCGGCCATCGCCATTCGCGGCGCGCGCGTGGTCACCCCGGTGGCGATCAGTGTCAGCCCCACCACCCTGACCAAGGCCGAGCCCTGGTACAGCATTCCGTCGCGGCGCTTCCACTTGCGCCTGCGCGTAGGCGAGGATATCGACCCGCAACACTTCCACACCCTGGGGCCCGCTCCAGTTGCCTCGCGCAAACTCAACGATGCCCTGCATCAACACTTTATTAAGGAGCTCGCCAAAGATGAGCGATTTGCAGCTGGAAATTAAGCACCTGATCATCGACGCCCTCGGCCTCGAGGATATGGCCGCAGAAGACATCGCCGCCGACCTGACCCTGTTCGGCGAAGGCCTGGGCCTGGACTCGGTGGATGCCCTGGAACTCGGCCTGGCGATACAGAAGCGTTTCGGCATCAAGATCGACGCCGAAGCCAAAGACACCCGCAAGCACTTTGCCAACGTAGCCAGCCTGGCGGCATTCGTGTCATCGCAACAGCCCGCCTGAGGAAGCCACCGATGCAAACCCGTGAAGATATTTTCGCCACCCTGCAGGGCGCCCTGGTCGAGTTGTTCGAACTGGAAGCCGAGCGCGTCACCCTGGACGCCAACCTCTACCAGGACCTGGAGATCGACAGCATCGATGCGGTCGACCTGATCGACCACATCAAGCGCCAGACCGGCAAGAAGCTCGCCGCCGAAGAGTTCAAGGCGGTACGCACCGTCGGCGACGTGGTCGAGGCGGTGCTGCAGCTGGTCAATACGCCCGCTGCCGAATAATGAGTCGCCTACTGGGCCTGCTCCTGCTGCTGGCGGGGCTGCTCTACCCCTTTGCCGTGTACTACGGCATGGAGCACCTGTCGCCACGCCTGTTCGCAGCGCTGCTCGGTGGCCTGTGGCTGGCCCGCGCCCTGAGCCAGCGCGGCAAGCCCGGCAACCGCTGGATGGCTGGCGCAGCCATGGCCTTCTGCCTGCTGCTGGGCCTGGCCGGTGAGCCCGCACTGCTGCGCTGGTACCCGGTGCTGCTCAACGCCCTGTTACTGGCGCTGTTCGGCCTCAGTCTGAAGTTCGGCCCGCCGCTGATCGAGCGCCTGGCGCGTCTGAGCGAACCGCAGCTGCCGGAGGTGGCGATACGCTACACGCGCCTGGTCACCACGGTCTGGGCCGGGTTCTTTCTGGCCAACGGCCTGGTGGTGGTGGCGCTGAATGTCTGGGCCCCGCTGAGCTGGTGGACCCTGTACACCGGGCTGATTTCCTATGGCCTGATGGGCCTGTTGTTTGCCGGCGAATGGCTGGTGCGCCAGCGTGTAAGGAGACATGAATGAACTGGCTGCCCCTCGAGCACCTGCTGCTCGACGCCCACCCAGGTCGCGCAGTAACTGCAGACATGGATCATCCCCAGCTGCGCCAGCACGCCCTGCTACTGGCGGCTGAGCTGCAAAGCCGTGGCGTAAAGCGCCTGGCCCTGTACCTCGACGATGCCGCTGAACTGGCGATCGCCCTGCTGGCCGCCTGGCGCGCCGGTATTACCGTGCTGCTGCCGGCCGACGCCCAACCGCAGACCCGCCAGCGCATGAGTACGCAGTGCGACCTATGGCTGGACAGTTCGGGCGTCGCTACGTCGGGCGTCGCTACGCTCGGCGGCCTGCTTAACGCAGACAGCGCTGCGCTGCCGCCCACCCCGCTCGATCTCGACCAGTGCCGACTGACCCTGTGCACCTCCGGCTCCAGCGGCGAGGCCAAGCTGATCGACAAATCCCTGCGCCAGCTGGCCAATGAAGTGACGGCCCTGGAACAGCTGTGGGGCGCGCAACTGGGCCAGGCGACCATACTCGGCAGCGTCGCCACCCAGCATATCTACGGCCTGCTGTTTCGCGTGCTCTGGCCGCTGTGCGCCGGCCGCGTCTTTCTGCGCCGCGCCCAGCCGTTTCCCGAAGACCTGCAGCGCGAAAGCCTGGCCTACGGCACTGACTTCGCCTGGGTCGCCAGCCCGGCTCTACTGAAAAGAATGGGCAATAACCTCAACTGGCCGGCGCTGAGGGCGGTGCGCCAGGTATTTTCCTCCGGCGGCGCGCTGCCGGCTGAAACCGCCGCCGAACTGCAAGGCCTGCTCGGCCAATGGCCCACGGAAATCTACGGCAGCTCGGAAACCGGCGGCATCGCCTGGCGTCAGGGCGTTGATCTGTGGACCCCCTTTGCCGGCGTCGAACTGGGACAGAACGCCGAAGGGGCGCTGCACCTGACCTCGCCCTACCTGCCGGCCGGCCACCGCGAGCAAACCGCCGATGCGGTGGAACTGCAGGCCGATGGCCGCTTCGCCCTGCGCGGGCGCCTGGACCGGATTATCAAACTGGAAGAAAAGCGCATCTCCCTGCCCATGCTCGAACAGGCGCTGAGTGGCCACGAATGGCTGAGCGATGCGCGCCTGGGCGTGGTCCAACAAGGCCGCGCCTACCTCGGCGCGCTGGTGGCCCTGAGCCCGGCCGGTCTGCATGCGCTGCGCAACCAGGGGCGCAAGACCGTCACCGAAACCCTGCGTCGCCATCTGGCCGGCCATTGCGAAGCCATCGCCCTGCCCCGACGCTGGCGCTTGCTCGCTCAGCTGCCCTACAACAGCCAGGGCAAGCTGGCTCAGGCCGAAGTCGAGGCGCGGCTGGCCGAACCACGGCCAACCCAGGTGGAACCGCTGTCGGCTGTCGAGCAGGACGGCGAATGGCAGCTGCAGCTGGAGGTGCCGCTGGATCTCGCGCACTTCACCGGCCACTTTCCGCAAACCCCGATACTCCCGGGCGTGGTCCAGGTCGACTGGGCGCAGCAACTGGCGCGCCGCCTGATCGAGGATCTGCCGCCACGCTTCGGCGGCATGGAAGTGCTGAAATTCCAGCAACTGGTGCGCCCCGGCGATCGGCTGCAGCTGAGCCTGCGTTTCGACGCGGCGCGCGGCAAGCTGTACTTCGCCTACCGCAATGGCGAAGCCGCCTGCTCCTCCGGACGGATTCTGCTGGGGGCTGCCAGTGTCTAAACACACCCCGGAAAGCGTTGGCGAGGAAGCCAGCGCAAGGCAAGAGCAGGCGAAGAAGCGGAGTTTACAAGCGCTAAATGAGCATTCTGAGCCTGCTCTTAACGCAGCGATGGCAACGCAGGTAGCTTTCCATAAGCCCTGCGCGGTAATCCCGGTCTACAACCACGAACACGCGCTGCCCGTGGTGGTCGCCGCGCTGCACGCGGCCGGCCTACCCTGCGTACTGGTGGACGATGCCTCCAGTCCGACCTGCGCGGCGGTGATGGATCAGCTTGCCAAGCAACCCGACACTCATCTGCTGCGCCTGGCGGTCAATCAGGGCAAGGGCGGCGCGGTAATGGCCGGTTTGCGCGAGGCCTCACGACTGGGTTTCAGCCATGCACTGCAGGTGGATGCCGACGGCCAGCATGACCTCAGCGATCTCCCCCATTTCATCGAAGCCTCGCAAGCCGCGCCCCAGGCGCTGATCTGCGGCTACCCGCAGTACGACGAGAGCGTGCCGAAAGGCCGCCTCTACGCGCGCTACCTGACCCACGTATGGGTGTGGATCAACACCCTGTCGCTGAGCATCCGCGACTCCATGTGCGGCTTCCGGGTGTACCCGCTGCCGGCCACCCTGGCGCTGATCGAGGCGGTAACCATCGGCAAGCGCATGGATTTCGACACCGAGATTCTGGTGCGCCTGGCCTGGCGCAATCAGCCGATGCACTGGCTGCCGACCCGCGTGCACTATCCGCTGGACGGCCTCTCGCACTTTCGCCTGTGGCACGACAACGCGCTGATCTCGAAGATGCACGCCACGCTGTTCTTCGGCATGCTGCTGCGCGCCCCGCAGATCCTCTGGCGCAGGTGGCGCGCATGAGTGGCCAGCAGCACTGGGCCGGGCAGCGCGAGCGCGGCAGTTTTATCCTGATGAAATTTACCGCGCTGCTGGCGCGCCTGCTCGGCCGCCGCCTGATCAGCCCGCTGCTGTACCTGATCGTGCTGTATTTCTACCTGTTCGGTGCCAAGGCGCGGCGCAGCATCCGCCAGTACCAGCGCAACCTGGCCAACTGGAGCGGCCGCGCAGAGTTGCAACCGACCCGGCACAGCGTGTTCCGCCACTTTATAAGCTTCGCCGACGCCCTGCTCGACAAGCTCGATGTATGGAATGGCAAGCTCGGCCTGGAGCAGGTCAGCCTGATCGACCCCAGCCACGCCTGCATCCAGCTGCACCGGCAAGGCCGCGGGCAGATGCTGGTGGCCGCGCACCTGGGCAATCTGGAAGTCTGCCGCGCCCTGGCCGAACTCGGCGAGCAGGTGACGATGAATGTACTGGTGCACACCAAACACGCCGAACAGTTCAACCGCCTGCTCGGCGAGGCCGGTGCCACCCACCTGCGTCTGATTCAAGTCAGTGAACTGGACGCGGCGATCATGCTGCAATTGTCCGAGCGCCTGGAACGCGGCGAATGGCTGGCGATTGCCGGCGACCGCGTGCCACTCAAGGGCAGCCGCAAGGTCAGCGTGAACTTTCTCGGTAAGCCCGCCGCCTTCCCGCAAGGCCCATGGTTGCTGGCCGGGCTGCTGCAATGTCCGGTCAATCTGATTCACTGCCTGAAAATCGATGAACGCTATCAGGTGATCATCGAACCCTTCGCCGAGCGCCTGCACTGGAAGCGCAGCGAACGGGACGAGGTGATCCGCCACTGGACCCAGCGCTACGCCGACCAGCTCGCGCAACGCTGCCTGGATGCCCCCCTGCAATGGTTCAATTTCTACCCGTTCTGGAATGAAGATGACGACTGATCCAATCGTGTTTGGCGAACAGCCCCTCTGCATCGAACAGGTTGTCGCCCTAGCCAGCCGCAGCGCCCCGGCGCAGCTGCAAAGCGATGCCGCCTACCGCGAAAAAATCGCCAAGGGCGCGCGCTTTCTCGACAGCCTGCTGGACAAGGAAGGCGTGATCTACGGCGTCACCACCGGCTACGGCGACTCCTGCGTGGTGGCCGTGCCGCTGCACCAGGTCGAGGCGCTGCCGCGTCATCTGTACACCTTCCATGGCTGCGGCCTGGGCAAGCTGCTGGATGAGCCCGCCACCCGCGCGGTGCTGGCCGCGCGCCTGCAGTCGCTGTGCCAGGGTGTCTCCGGGGTACGGGTGGAGCTGCTCGAACGCCTGCAGGCGTTTCTCGAGTTTGATGTGCTGCCGCTGATTCCGGAAGAAGGCTCGGTCGGTGCCAGCGGCGACCTGACGCCGCTGTCCTATGTCGCCGCCACCCTCAGCGGTGAGCGCGAAGTGATGTTCAAGGGTGAACGCCGCAGCGCAGCCGAGGTGCACAAGGAACTCGGCTGGACGCCGCTGACCCTGCGCCCCAAGGAAGCCCTGGCGCTGATGAACGGCACCGCGGTAATGACCGCCCTGGCCTGCCAGGCCTATTCGCGCGCCGACTACCTGCTCAAGCTGGCCACGCGCATCACCGCGCTTAACGTGGTGGCGCTGGAGGGCAACCCGGAGCACTTCGACGAGCGCCTGTTCGCCGCCAAGCCGCACCCGGGGCAGATGCAAGTCGCCGCCTGGTTGCGTCAAGACCTGGCCATCGACGCGCCAACCGCGCCGCTGCACCGCCTGCAGGACCGCTACTCGCTGCGCTGCGCGCCGCATGTGCTCGGCGTGCTGGCCGACAGCCTGGGCCTGCTGCGCCAATTTATCGAGATCGAACTGAACAGCGCCAACGACAACCCGCTGATCGATGCCGAAGCCGAGCGCGTGCTGCACGGCGGGCACTTCTACGGCGGGCATATCGCCTTCGCCATGGACAGCCTGAAAAACCTGGTGGGCAACGTCGCCGACCTGCTCGATCGCCAGCTCGCCCTGCTGGTCGATACGCGCTACAACCACGGCCTGCCGAGCAACCTGTCCGGCGCGCCGAGCGTCAGCGCGATGATCAACCACGGTTTCAAGGCCGTGCAGATCGGCACCAGCGCCTGGACCGCCGAAGCGCTGAAAAACACCATGCCGGCCAGCGTGTTCTCGCGCTCCACCGAGTGCCACAACCAGGACAAGGTGAGCATGGGCACCATCGCCGCCCGCGATGCCCTGCGCAGCCTGGAGCTGACCGAGCAGGTCGCCGCCGCCACCCTGCTGGCCGCCAACCAGGGCGTATGGCTGCGTGAGCGCGACGGCAAGATCGACATTCCCGCGCCGATCACCGCCATGCGTGAACAGCTGGCCGTGGACTTCCACCCGGTGATCGAAGACCGCGCCCTGGAAGCCGAACTGCGCCTGTGCCTGGTGCGCATCCGCGAGCAGCACTGGAGGCTCTATGCGTAGCAAAGGTGTATTGCAGGCCGAGATCGAGTTGCAGGTCCCCTTCTTCGACGTCGATATGATGGAAGTGGTCTGGCACGGCCACTACGTCAAATACTTCGAACAGGCGCGCTGCGCCCTGCTCGACAAGCTCGGCCACAACTACGTGCAGATGCGCGACGCCGGCTACGCCTGGCCGGTGATCGACCTGCAGCTGCGCTATATCCGCGGCGCGCAGTTCGGCCAAAAAATCATCGTGCGCGCCGACTTGGTGGAGTGGGAGAACCGCCTGAAGATCAACTACCTGATCACTGACGCCGCCAGCGGCGAGCGCATGACCCGTGGCAGCAGCGTGCAAGTGGCGGTGGAAATCGCCACCCGCGAAATGCAGTTTGCTTCACCCAAGGTGTTGATCGAGGCGGTTGAGAAGGTGTTGGCGTGAACAGTCTTTGGGCCGGATTGAACCGCGCGCTCAACCCCGTAGGTTGGGTTGAGCTTTGCGATACCCAACGCGGTGTTTTGGGAGCAGTGTTTGCTAACCGGTTTCGTCCTGTCGGACGAATTCTTGACTCGCTACGCTCGCCCTTCGGGTCAGCCTGTGGCTGTTACTCCGCTTCGCTGCGTATCTCTTTGCGCGCGCAAAGAGAAAGTAACCAAAGAGAAAGCGCGCCCCACATCCGGGTCTCGCTGCGCTCGACTTCCCTCGCTCCATCCCTGCTCCAGGGGCACGCTGCGAAGGGCCATCCCTGGCCCATCGCAGCTCTCGCGACATCCATGCCGCTCACCCCCTTACGCAGGGATTCCACTCGGCCTCCTCAGGGGACCCCAAGTCCTGGCCCGTCTGGTTTCGTTCGAGCGTTAGTTACGCGTTGGCACAACTTCGTAGCCCGGATGAAATCCGGGGAGCGTTCTCCAACCTTGCACCGCTCCCGGGTTGCATCCGGGCTACAGCTGGCGCTGCTGCTTCTGGCATCCGATGCTTATGCCTTCGACCTCGACCAGCTCAGCGCCCAGCTGGCCAAGCCTGCGGTGGTGCGCGGCCCGCTGATTCAGGAAAAGCACCTGCGCGCCCTGCCGCAGCCGCTGACCAGTCACGGTCAGTTCGTGTTGAGCCGCGACCTTGGCCTGCTCTGGCAGCTGCAAAGCCCGCTCAAGCAGGATTACCGCATCGACAGTCAGGGCATCGCCAAACGCACGCCCAGCGGCTGGCAACAGCAGCCCGGCCAGGATGTCGCTGCCCAGCAAAGCCGGCTGTTTCTCGCCGTACTCAAGGGCGACCACAGCGGCCTGGCGCGGGATTTCGAGCTGCAACTAAGTGGTACGGCTGAGGCCTGGCAACTGCGCCTCACACCCCGTTCGCAGCTGCTTAAGCAGATTTTCAGCCGCATCCAGATCGACGGCGGCGCGCTGGTGCAGCGCATCGAGCTGCATGAAACCCAGGGCGACCACAGCGTGCTGCGCCTGCCCGAGAGCCAGGCCGGCGAGGGCTTGACTGAGCAGGAGCAACGCGACTTTGCCCAGTGAACGCTGGCTGCCGCGCGGTTTTCTGCTGCTGCTTGCGGCCCTGCTGGCGCTCGCCGCCTGGCAGTGGCGCAATGGCCCACCGGTAGCGGCGGATATGCTCGCGCTATTACCCGCAGGCAGCGGCGACGCTCTGGTGCAACAGGCCGAGCAACGTATGCAGGAGCCGCTCAATCGCGACCTGTTGCTACTGATCGGTCATCCGCAACGCGAGCAGGCGATTGCCCTCGCGCAGCAGGTGGGCGAGCAGTGGCGCGGCAGCGGGCGTTTCGCCCAGGTGCAGTGGAACCTCGACAGCGACCTCGCCGCGCTGCGCGATTACCTGCGCAACAACCGTCTGGCCCTGTTGCCGGCGGCGGATCGCCAGCTGTTGCTGGAGCAACCGCAGCAGTTGATCGAACAACGCGCCGCCCAGCTGTTCGACACCTTCGCCGGCTTTAGCCTGCTGCCCATCGAGCAGGACTGGCTGGGCCTGGGCCTGCGCGCGCAACAGGCGCTGAACCCCGGCAGCCGTATTCAGGCCGACCTGAGCAGTGGCGCCTTGCTGCTGGAAGAACCCGGCATGACCTGGGCCCTGCTGCGCGCCAGCGCCCGGGGTAGCGCCTTCGATATGCAGGAGCCTCCGCTGATTGCCGCCCAGGTCGCCGCTACCCGCGCGCAGATCGAAACCGCCGGCGGACAACTGCTGGCGGCCGGCGGCGTGTTGTACGCCGCTGCCGGGCAGGTCAAGGCCACCCGCGAAATCAGCCTGATTGGCGGCGGTGCCACTCTCGGCACCCTACTGCTTCTGCTGCTGGCCTTCCGCCGCGTGCGGGTGCTGGTCAGCCTGTTGCCGATAGCCATGGCCCTACTGGCCGGCTGCACCGCCTGCGTGTTGGTGTTCGGCCAGATCAACGCCCTGACCCTGGTGCTGGGTGCCAGCCTGGTCGGGGTCGCCGCCGACTATCCGCAGCATTACTTAAGCAAGAGCTGGAGCGCCGCCGCGGGCGCGGACGGCTGGAGCAGCTGGGGCGCATTGCGCGCCACCTTGCCGGGCCTGAGCCTGAGCCTGGGCACCAACCTGATCGGCTACCTGGCACTGGCCTTTACCCCGTTTCCAGCCCTGACCCAGGTCGCGCTGTTTTCCGCCGCCGGGCTGATCGCCGCCTACCTGTGCTCGGTCTGTCTGCTGCCGGCCTGGCTGCGCGGCCTACGGCTAAGCCCATCGCCGCAGCTGCTGAGTTTTAGCCAGCGCCTGCTGGCCGGACGGGCACGCCTGTTGGCCAGGGTCGGCAGCACACCACTGCTGGTGCTATTGCTGCTGTTCTGCGCCGGTGGCCTGTGGCAGCTGCATACCCAGAACGATCTGCGCCAATGGTTGGGACAGGAGCCAAAACTGCTGGCCGAGGCCCAGCGCATCGCCGAGCTGACCGGGCAGCAGCCCACCAGCCAGTTCTTTCTGGTGCGCGCCGCTAACCCGCAGCAGCTGCTGGAACGCCAGGCGGCGCTGAGTCAACGCCTGGATCAGGCGGTGCAGAACGGTCAGTTGCGTGACTACCGCGCCCTCAGCCAACTGGTCGCCCCCGACAGCCAGTTGCAGCAACTGCGCACTGCACTGGGCGAACTGCCGCAGCACTGGCAGCAGCTGCTCGACCTGGGTATCCCGCCAGCTGCGCTGCATAACGAATTGCTGGAACTGCAACAGGACAACCAGGCCAGCCTTGAACAAGCCCTGTCCAGTCCCCTGGGCGAGGCCTGGCGACCGCTATGGCTGGGCGCTCATAGCAAAGACGGGGCCGCTGGCGTGGCCGGGCTGGTCAGCCTGCAGGGGCTTAGCAACAGCAGCGAACTCAAGCCGCTGGTCGAGGGTCTGCCGGGGGTGCAGCTGGTTGATCGGATCAGCGAACTCAACGCGCTGTTCAGCGCCACCCAGCTTAGCGCCGCAGAACTGAAGCTTATCTCCAGCGTGGCGATCCTGTTACTGCTGTGCCTGCCCTTCGGCCTCGGCGGCGCGCTGCGGGTGGTCTGCCTGCCGCTATTGGCGGCACTGGCGGCGCTGGCCTGCCTGGGTTGGCTGGGCCAGCCGCTGACCCTGTTCAGCCTGTTCGGCCTGCTCTTGATCACCGCCATCGGCGTCGATTACGCCATCCTGATGCGCGAGAACATCGGCGGCCCGGCCGTCAGCCTGCTCGGCACCCTGCTCTCGGCACTGACCAGCTGGCTGTCGTTCGGCCTGCTGCTGATCAGCGACACCCCGGCGATCGCCAACTTCGGTCTGGCAATCAGCCTCGGCCTGCTGTTCTGCTTTCTGCTCGCGCCCTGGGCCGGCACTCGGCAGATCAGTACAAACCAGACACACAGTGCATGAACACCCCGAACCATTACCGGTCATTAATGAGGCATAAGCCGCGATGAAGTCTCTTGAAGTCGAAAAGCGTCAGGTCGTAGTCATCGGTGCCGGCCCGTCCGGGGCGATTGCCGCGGCGCTGCTCAAGCGCAGCGGTCATGACGTGCTGGTGCTGGAGCGCCAGCGCTTCCCGCGCTTCTCGATTGGCGAGAGCCTGCTGTCGCATTGCCTGGACTTCGTCGAAGAAGCCGGGATGCTCGACGCGGTGCGCGCGGCGGGTTTTCAGACCAAGCATGGTGCGGCCTTTAGCTGGGGCGAGCGCTATACCGAGTTCGACTTCCGCGACACCTTCACCAAGGGTCAGGGTTCGACCTATCAGGTGTTGCGCGCCGACTTCGACAAGCTGCTGGCCGACCAGGCCGAACTGCAGGGTGTGGAAATCCGCTATGAAGAGGAAATCTTCGCCGTCGACTTCAGCGGCGTGCGCAGCGGCGTGCGCAGCGGCGACTGCCCACGCCTGAGCGTGCGTCGCCTGGCAGACGGCCATGAGTACCAGGTCGAATGCACCTTCGTCCTCGATGGCAGTGGCTACGGCCGCGTACTGCCGCGCCTGCTCGACCTCGACACGCCGTCGAGTTTCCCGGTGCGCCAGGCGCTGTTTACCCACGTCGAAGACCGCAGCGAAGGCACTGGCTTCGACCGCGAGAAGATTCTCATCACCACCCACCCGACCCTGCGCGATGTGTGGTTCTGGACCATCCCGTTCAGCAACGGCCGCTGCTCGGTCGGCGTGGTGGCCGAGGCCAGCCGCTATGCGGGCCGCCCAGAGGATCTGGACGCCTGCCTCAAGCAATTCGTCGAAGAAGCCCCGTCACTGCACAAGGTGCTGAAAAACGCCGTATGGGACACCCCGGCGCGGCGCATTGGCGGCTACTCGGCCAACGTCAAAACCCTGCACGGCCCGGGCTTTGCCCTGCTGGGCAATGCGGCGGAATTTCTCGACCCGGTGTTCAGCTCCGGGGTGACCATCGCCATGCGCTCGGCGAGCATGGCCGCCGGCGTCCTGCATCGTCAGCTAAGCGGCGAGACGGTGGACTGGGAGCAGGACTTTGCCATCCCGCTTAAGCGCGGCGTCGACACCTTCCGTGTGTATGTCGAGGGTTGGTACGACGGCAGCTTCCAGGACGTGATCTATTTCGAAAAGGCCCAGCCGGAAATCCGCCGGATGATCAGCTCGATCCTCGCCGGCTACGCCTGGGATGAGAAGAACCCCTACGTCGCCGAACCGCGCCGCCGCCTGCGGGTGCTGGCTGAACTCTGCGCCAATAACTAAATAAGGACATTTATGAGCAACCCGGCCGCCACCTACGTCGAGGAAACCCGCTTCGGCTTCTGGTTTCTGCAGAGCCATGTCTGGCAGCACCATGTGCTGCGCGTGGCGATCAATGACCTGCGCGGCCTGTTCGCTGGTCCGCCGCCAGAGGCACCGGTGCTGCTGGATGCAGGCTGCGGTCAGGGCAAATCCTTCGGCCTGCTGGCAGAGGCCTTCAAGCCGGCGCGGATGATCGGCCTGGACGCCGACCCGCACAGCCTCGATTGCTCGCGCGCCGAGGCGGAACGCCTGGGTCTGGACGTGCAGCTGATCGCCAGCGACTGCGCGGCCATCGACCTGGCGGATGCCAGCGTCGACCTGCTGTTCTGCCACCAGACCTTCCATCATCTGGTCGAGCAGGAGCAGGCCCTGGCCGAGTTCTGCCGCGTGCTCAAGCCGGGCGGCTATCTGCTGTTTGCCGAGTCGACCCAGTTCTATATCGACACCTGGGTGATCCGCTGGCTGTTTCGCCACCCGATGCACGTGCAGAAAAGCGCGGAAGGCTATCTGGCCATGCTGCGCGACCAGGGTTTGCAGTTTGGCGAGCAGAACATCTCCTACCCCTATCTGTGGTGGAGCCGCGCCAAGGACTTCGGCCTACTGGAGCGCTGGGGGCTGGCAAAGCCCAAGCCGGTCGGCCAACGCAATGAAACTCTGGTCAATGTGGTGGCGCGCAAGCCGCTGGAGCCTGTCAGCTGATGCGTGCGACCCGGCCATTCCTGGGGCTGCTGCTCGGCCTGTGCCTGTTGCTCGTGGCCTGCGCCGCACATACGCCGCTGCCCGCACAGTCGCCGGTTCTGGCCGCACCGCTGCCGCTGGCCCTGCAGGTGCAGCGCAGCCAGGCCGAGAGCCAGCAAACCTGGTGGCTGGTGCTGCAACGTGAGCAGGACGCGCTGCGCGCCTCACTGTTCGACCCCCTCGGCGTCCCCCTGGCGCGGCAGCTGCTGCGCGCCGGCCAGTGGCAGAATGACGGCCTGCTGCCGCCCAACGGCGAAGCCCGTGAGTTGTTCGCCGCGCTGCTGTTTGCCCTCACGCCCAGCGCGCAACTGGCCCGGCACTACCCGGCCGACAGCTGGCAACTGGACGCCGATGGCACACGCCGGCTTAACCCGCAGTGGCGAATCAGTTACCGTGCGCCGCTGGATTTCACCCTGTACCGCTCGCCCGCCCTGACCTATCAGGTCAGCGCCCTCCCCGACGATAAGGCTCCCTGATGGCCGTATACCTCTCTGCACTGGGCCTCAACTGCGCCCTCGGCCAAGGCAAACAGGCGGTGGCAACGGCGCTGTTTGCCGGCGACAGCAGCGGCATGCGCGCGCAAAGCGGCTGGGTGGCCGAGCGCGCGCTGACCGTCGGCGCAGTGCCCGGTGACCTGCCTGAGTTACCCGGTCTGCCGGGCCATCCGCCAAGCCGCAACAATCAGTTGCTGCTGGCTGCCGCCCTGGAGATAGAAGACGAGATTCGCGCCGCCATCGCCCGCTTTGGCAGCGAACGTATCGCCGTGATCCTCGGTACCAGCACCTCGGGTATCGAAGAAGCCAGCCAGAGCATCGCTGAATACCTGAAACAGGGCCAACTGCCGGGGCACTATGACTACGCCCAGCAGGAGCTGGCCGCACCGGCGAACTTTCTCAGTGACTGGCTGGGCCTGAGTGGGCCGTGCTTCTGCATTTCCACCGCCTGCACCTCGGGCGCGCGGGCACTGCTCAGCGCGCAACGCCTGCTCAACCTGGGGGTGTGCGATGCGGTGCTCTGTGGCGGCGTGGACAGCCTGTGTCGCCTGACCCTCAACGGCTTTTCCGCCCTGGAAGCGGTTGCCGCCGAACGCTGCCAGCCGTTTTCCGTCAATCGCCACGGCATCAATATCGGCGAGGGCGCGGCGCTGTTCTTAATGACTAAAGAGCCAATGACTAGAGAGCCGCTCAGCGGCGCAGCCGCGCCCCGGTGTGCCGTAGCAATCACCCTGCTGGGCGGCGGGGCCAGCAGCGACGCCCACCATATTTCCGCACCGCAGCCCGACGGCCTCGGTGCCCAGACGGCCATGGGCAAAGCCCTGGCAGCCGCTGGCATCCGTGCTGCTCAGGTCGATTACCTGAACCTGCACGGCACCGCCACCAGCCACAACGACGCCATGGAAAGCCGGGCGGTGCAGGCGATCTTCCCCCACGGCGTGCCCTGCTCATCCAGCAAACCCATGGTCGGCCACTGCCTCGGCGCGGCCGGCGCGCTGGAGGCGGCCTTCTGCTGGCTGACCTTGAGCGAATACAACCCGCAGCAGCTGCTGCCACCGCATCTCTGGGATGGCCAGGTCGACCCGGCGCTGCCGGCGTTAAATCTGGTCGCGCCCGGTACGCAGCTGAGCAAGAGCCGCCCACGCCGACTGATGAGCAACTCCTTCGCCTTTGGCGGCAACAATATCAGCCTGCTCCTCGGCGAAGAGTCGAGTGAAGAGCGGAGCGCAGCGCCAGGAGAACAGCCATGAGTCAATGGCCGATCGCCGAACTGATCCCCCACGCCGGTGACATGATCCTGATCGATCAGGTGCTGCGCTTTGGCGACGAGGACATCGAAACCCAGCTGCGCGTGCGCGACGGCGGCCTGTTCAGCCTGGACGACGGTAGCCTGCCGGCCTGGCTCGGCGTCGAGCTGATGGCCCAGAGCATCGCCGCCTACGCCGGCTGCCAGGCGCGCCTGCGCGGTGAGCCGGTGGAGCTGGGCTTTCTCCTCGGCACGCGCAAGTACGAGTGCAACGTCGAACGCTTCCCGGCGGGAGCCGAGCTGCATATCCACGCCACCCGCTCGCTACAGGACGACAACGGCATGGGCGTGTTCGAATGCCACCTGCGCGGCCCCGGCATCGACGCCTGTGCGCGCCTCAACGTATTCCGCCCGCCCCAGGTGGCCAGCTATCTTCAGGAAGAATTTGAGGAATCCCAGTCATGAACGAAACAACGGCCATAAGCGAAACCATTCTGGTCACCGGCTCCAGCCGTGGCATCGGCCGTGCGATTGCCCTGCGTCTGGCCAAGGGCGGCTATGACATCGTGCTGCATTGCCGCGCCCGCCGCGAGGAAGCCGAAGCGGTGCAGGCGCAGATTATTCAGCTGGGCCAGCAGGCGCGCATCCTCCAGTTCGATGTCTCCGACCGCGCCGCCTGCCGCGCCGCGCTGGAGGCCGATGTGGCGCAGCACGGCGCGTATTACGGCGTGGTGTGCAATGCCGGCCTGACCCGTGACGGTGCCTTTCCGGCGCTGAGCGAAGAGGACTGGGACATCGTCATGCGCACCAATCTGGACGGTTTCTATAACGTCCTGCATCCGCTGACCATGCCCATGGTGCGGCGACGCAAGGCCGGGCGCATCGTCTGCATCACCTCGGTGTCCGGGCTGATCGGCAATCGCGGCCAGGTCAATTACAGCGCCTCCAAGGCCGGTATCATCGGTGCGGCCAAGGCCTTGGCGATCGAGCTGGGCAAGCGCAAGATCACGGTCAACTGCGTCGCCCCGGGGCTGATCGACACCGAGATACTGGATGCCGATGTGCCCATCGAGGAAATCCTCAAGATGGTCCCGGCCGCTCGCATGGGTACCCCGGAAGAAGTGGCCGGCGCGGTGAATTTTCTGATGTCCGAGGAGGCGGCCTACATTACCCGCCAGGTCCTCGCGGTGAACGGTGGGCTGTGCTGATGAACGGATGCAAACGGGTTGTAGTGACCGGCATGGGCGGCGTGACCTCCCTGGGCAGCGACTGGCCGACGATCGAGGCGGTTTTCAAGGCCGGCAAGAGCGGTATCCGCTATATGCATGAGTGGGACAGGTTCAGCGAGCTGAACACCCGCCTCGGCGGCCCGGTGGATGACTTCGTCCAGCCCAAGCACTGGAACCGCAAGCAGACCCGCAGCATGGGCCGGGTCTCCAAGCTCGTGGTGTACGCCGCCGAACGCGCGCTGGAACATGCCGGCCTGCTTGGTGATCCGTGCATTCAGGACGGACGCATGGGCGTGGCCTGCGGCTCCTCCACCGGCAGCACCGACGAGATCAAGGCCTTCGGCAATATGCTGCTCAATTCGGTGGCGGACGGCCTGAATGCCAACTCCTATATCCGCATGATGCCGCACACCACGGCGGCCAATATCAGCATCTTCTTCGGCCTCAAGGGCCGCCTGATCCCCACCTCCAGTGCCTGCACCAGCGGCAGCCAGGGCATCGGCTACGCCTACGAGGCGATCAAGTTCGGCCGCCTGCCGATGATGCTCGCCGGCGGCGCGGAAGAACTCTGTCCGACCGAAGCCATGGTCTTCGATGCGCTGTACGCCACCAGCCTGAAAAACGACACCCCGCACCTGTCGCCGCGCCCTTATGACGCCGGCCGCGACGGCCTGGTGATCGGCGAAGGGGCCGGCATTCTGGTCCTCGAAGAGCTGGAACACGCACTGGCCCGTGGCGCGACCATCCATGCCGAAATCGTCGGTTTTGGCTGCAATGCCGACGGCCAGCACGCCACCAAACCGGTACAGGCGACCATGCGCGGGGCAATGCAGCTGGCGCTGCAGGATGCCGGTCTAGAACCCTCCGCCATCGGCTACGTCAACGGCCACGGCACCGCCACCGAGCAGGGCGATGTGGCCGAAACCCTGGCCACCCAGGAGCTGTTCGGCAGCCAGATGCCGATTAGCTCGCAGAAGAGCTACTTCGGCCATACCCTCGGGGCTTGCGGCGCGCTGGAGTCCTGGTTCAGCATCGAAATGATGAACGCGGACAGCTATGTGCCGACCCTGAATCTGGACACGGTCGATCCGGCCTGCGGCGAGTTGGACTACCTGCGCGGCGAATTCCGCCAGATGAGCCACCAATACGTGATGAACAACAACTTCGCCTTTGGTGGGGTGAATACTTCGCTGATCTTCAAGCGCTGGGCTTGAACACGAGCCGGATTACACTGATTTTTTGCGCAACACCCTGACCAGAAACTCACAAGAAAGGAGTCACCCGATGAAAGCCAAGAACTGGATCCTTGCTGCCGCCTGCCTGAGCCTGTTGCCGGCCGTTAGCCAGGCCCGTGATACCACCCACTTTCTGCCGTTCGACGCGGTTGTGCAGGAAGCCCTGAGTGCCGGCCGCCTGGACGGCAGCGTGAAGTTCTACCTGGCGGGCAACAAGCCGGCCGGTTCGGTCAGCGTGGTCAAATCCGGCGTCACCACCAGCCAGAAGACCAACGCCTTCAACAAGAGCGACGAAGGTGCCTGCAGCTGGGCGCTGCAATCGGCCTTGATCCGTCTGCAGAACGCGGCCAAGGCTGCCGGTGCCAACGCCGTGGTCGACCTGGCCAGCAACTACAAGAACGTCGAATACAAGGACAGCCAGAAGTACGAATGCCACGCCGGCGCGATCATGGCGGGCGTAGCGCTCAAGGGTAACCTGGCCAATGTCAAATAAGCCGGCGCTGGTCGGTCTACTTGGCGCGCTGACCCTACTTGGCAGCCTGCCCGCGCTGGCCGAAGTGGATGGCCAGCCGCTGTATCGCCAGCACTGCGCCAAATGCCACGCCGTAGACGGCCGCGCCAACACCCTGCGCGGCTGGCTGTACTTTGCCCAGAACCTGAGCAAGGCCAAGTGGCAGGACAGCAACAGCGACAGCGATATCCTCGATGCCATTGCCAATGGCCCTGGGGCCATGCCCGGCTACGCCGACACACTCAGCGAAACCGAACAGCTGGCGCTGGTAAAGGCCGTGCGCGATTTGCGTAAGCCCTGAGAACCTGCCACGGCTCTGCTGCGCGTCGGCGATACGGCGTTAAAAATGTCCTCGGCAAGCCGCCTGCGGCTAACGCGCTTTAGCGCGACCCAAAGGGCGAGTGAAACGAGTCATGCTCATTTACACCAGTAAACTCCGCTTCCTCGGTCATTTTGACCAGCCGAAGGCTGTTACTAACGTAGCGCCTTGTCTCGCTCTAGCTCGCGAGATCCGAGTCAGGTTCTAAGAACCGCAGACAAAACAAAGGCCGCATTAGCGGCCTTTGTTTTATGCAGAGTTTATTGGTGGTACTGCCCAGACAACTCATGCACCGCTTCGAAGAACGCACCAGCGTGAGCCGGATCGACTTCCGGGGTGATGCCGTGGCCGAGGTTAAACACCTGGCCGCTGCCATGGCCATAGGCAGCGAGGATGCGCCCGACTTCGGCGCGGATCGCCGCCGGGTTGGCGTACAGCACGCTCGGGTCCATATTGCCCTGCAGCGCCACCCTGCTGCCGACGCGGGCGCGGGCGCTGCCGATATCGCAGGTCCAGTCCAGGCCGAGGGCTTCGGCACCGGTCTCGGCCATGGACTCCAACCACAAACCGCCGCCCTTGGTGAACAGGATCACCGGCACGCGGCGGCCGTCGTGTTCGCGGATCAGGCCGTCGATGATCTTCTGCATATAGGCCAGGGAGAACTCCTGATAAGCCGCCGCCGACAGCGAACCGCCCCAGGAATCGAAAATCTGCACCGCCTGCGCGCCCGCCTTGATCTGCCCATTGAGGTAGGCGGTGACCGACTGCGCCAGCTTGTCGAGCAGCGCGTGCATAGCCTGCGGGTTGTCGTAGAGCATCGCCTTGGACTTGCGGAAGTCCTTGCTTGAGCCGCCTTCGACCATATAGGTGGCCAGGGTCCAGGGGCTGCCGGTGAAACCGATCAGCGGCACCCGGCCATTCAGCTCGCGGCGGATGGTACGCACCGCGTCCATCACATAACCCAGATCCTGCTCCGGATCGGGGATCGGCAGCGCTTCGATATCGGCCATGCTGCTGATAACTTTCTTAAAGCGCGGACCTTCGCCGGTCTCGAAGTACAGGCCCTGGCCCATGGCATCGGGGATGGTCAGGATGTCGGAGAACAGAATCGCCGCATCCAGCTGCGGGTAGCGATCCAGCGGCTGGATGGTGACCTCGCAGGCCAGCTCCGGGTTCTTCATCAGCTTGACGAAGTTGCCGGCCTTGGCGCGGGTGGCGCGGTATTCCGGCAGGTAACGACCGGCCTGGCGCATCATCCACACCGGGGTGACGTCGACAGGCTGCTTGAGCAGGGCACGAAGGAAGCGGTCGTTCTTCAGGGCGGTCATAACAATTCCCGAGACATGGAAGGCAGCAAAAAAGTGCGGGTATTTTCGCAGAGCGCAAAACAAAAGGCACGGCGAGTGCCGTGCCTTTTGTCTATAGGGTCAATTTGTCGCGGCCGTAGGATGGGGCGGGCGCGTAGGTTAGCCGAAGGCGTTACCCATCAAAACAGCGATGGGTATCGCCAAGCTCAACCCATCCTACGCGGGCTCATCAGACCTGCAGGTAGTCCAGGATACCTTCGGCGGCATTACGGCCCTCGAAGATCGCCGTTACCACCAGATCGGAACCGCGGACCATATCGCCACCGGCGAAGATCTTCGGGTTGCTGGTCTGGTGCTTGAACTGGCTCTGCTCCGGCGCCACTACACGACCCTGGCTATCAGTCTCGATGGTGAAATCGCTGAACCAGGCAGCCGGGCTCGGGCGGAAACCGAAGGCGATCAGCACGGCTTCCGCCGGGATGATTTCCTCGGAACCGGGAATCGGCTCGGGGCTGCGACGACCACGGGCATCCGGTGCGCCGAGACGGGTCTCGACAACCTTCACGCCTTCGACCTTGTCTTCCCCCACGATCGCAATAGGCTGACGGTTAAAGAGGAACTTGACCCCTTCTTCCTTGGCGTTCTTCACTTCCTTGCGCGAGCCCGGCATGTTTTCTTCGTCGCGGCGATAGGCGCAGGTGACCGACTTGGCCCCCTGACGGATCGAGGTGCGGTTGCAGTCCATCGCGGTGTCGCCGCCGCCGAGGACGACGATGCGCTTGCCCTTCATGTCGATAAAGTCTTCCGCGTTTTTCTCGAAACCGAGGTTGCGGTTGACGTTGGCGATCAGGAAATCCAGCGCATCGGTGACGCCCGGCAGGTCTTCGCCGGGGAAGCCGCCCTTCATATAGGTGTAGGTGCCCATGCCCATAAACACGGCATCGTACTCATCCAGCAGCTGCTGCATGGTGATGTCTGTGCCGATCTCGGTGTTCAGACGGAACTCGATGCCCATGCCGGTGAAGACTTCGCGGCGATTGCTCAGCACGCTCTTCTCCAGCTTGAACTCGGGGATGCCGAAGGTCAGCAGGCCGCCGATTTCCGGGTTCTTGTCGAACACCACCGGGGTCACGCCGTTGCGCACCAGTACGTCGGCGCAGCCCAGACCCGCCGGGCCGGCACCAATCACCGCGACGCGCTTGCCGGTTGGCACCACGCGCGACATATCCGGACGCCAGCCCATGGCAAACGCCGTGTCGGTGATGTACTTCTCCACCGAACCGATGGTCACCGCGCCGAAGCCGTCGTTGAGGGTGCAGGCACCCTCGCACAGACGGTCCTGCGGGCACACGCGGCCGCAGACTTCCGGCAGGGTGTTGGTCTGGTGCGACAGTTCGGCGGCGGCGAGGATATTGCCCTCGGACACCAGCTTGAGCCAGTTGGGAATGAAGTTGTGCACCGGGCACTTCCATTCGCAATAGGGGTTACCGCAGCCCAGGCAACGATGCGCCTGGTCGGCCGCTTGCGCAGGCTTGAAGTTGTCGTAAATCTCGACGAACTCTTTCTTACGCTGACGCAACAGTTTCTTCTTCGGGTCTTTGCGCCCGACTTCGATGAACTGGAAGTCGTTATTCAGACGTTCAGTCATTGCAATACCTCATCAAACCACTTCAGGCGCATTCTTATTGCGGGTTGGCACGGGTGCTGGAGAGCAACGACTTCAGGCTTGCCGCCTTCGGTTTGACCAGCCAGAACTTGCGCAGGTAGTCGTCGAGGTTTTCCAGCAGGTTGGTGCCCCACTCACTCGATGTTTCCTGGACGTACTCGGCGAGTACGCGCTGCAGGTGGCTACGATAAGCCTCCATCGATTCGTTGTTGATCCGCTGGATCTCCACCAGTTCGTGGTTTACGCGGTCGTAGAAGCTGTTGTCCAGGTCGAGCACGTAGGCGAAGCCGCCGGTCATGCCGGAACCGAAGTTGTAGCCGGTCTTGCCTAGCACGCAGACAAAGCCGCCGGTCATGTATTCGCAGCAATGGTCGCCCGTGCCTTCCACTACGGTATGGGCACCGGAGTTACGCACGGCGAAACGCTCGCCCGCGGTACCGGCGGCGAACAGCTTGCCGCCGGTGGCACCGTACAGGCAGGTGTTGCCGATGATGGCGCTGTCCTGGGTCTTGAACGGGCTGCCCTTAGGTGGGGTGATCACCAGCTTGCCGCCGGTCATGCCCTTGCCGACATAGTCGTTGGCGTCGCCTTCCAGGTACAGGTTCAAACCACCGGCGTTCCACACGCCGAAGCTCTGGCCCGCAGTGCCCTTGAAGCGGAAGGTGATCGGTGCCTTGGCCATGCCCTGGTTGCCATGCGCACGGGCAATTTCGCCGGAGACACGGGCACCAATGGAACGGTCGCAGTTGCAGATATCCAGCTCAAACTCGGCGCCGCTGGCGGCATCGATGGCCGACTTGGCCAGCTCGACCATCTTCTCGGCCAGCAGGCCTTGGTCGAATGGCGGGTTGCGGTCAACCAGGCAGAACTGCGGCTTGTCGGCCGGAATGTGGTCGCTGCCGAGCAGCGGCGTCAGGTCCAGATGCTCCTGCTTGGCGGTTTCGCCCGGCAGCATTTCCAGCAGATCGGTACGCCCGATCAACTCTTCCAGGCTGCGTACACCCAGCTTGGCCAGCCACTCGCGGGTTTCTTCGGCGACGTAGGTGAAGAAGTTCATCACCATTTCGACGGTGCCGATGAAATGATCCTTGCGCAGCTTGTCGTTCTGAGTCGCGACGCCGGTGGCGCAGTTGTTCAGGTGACAGATACGCAGGTATTTGCAGCCCAAGGCGATCATCGGCGCAGTACCGAAGCCGAAGCTCTCGGCCCCGAGAATGGCGGCCTTGATCACGTCCAGGCCGGTCTTCAGGCCGCCGTCGGTTTGCACCCGCACCTTGCCGCGCAGGTCGTTGCCGCGCAGGGTCTGGTGAGTTTCGGCCAGGCCTAGTTCCCACGGCGCGCCGGCGTACTTGATCGAGGTCAGCGGCGATGCACCGGTACCCCCGTCGTAACCGGAGATGGTGATCAGGTCGGCATAGGCCTTGGCCACACCGGCGGCGATGGTGCCGACCCCGGCTTCCGCGACCAGCTTGACCGACACCAGGGCGGCCGGGTTGACCTGCTTGAGGTCATAGATCAGCTGCGCCAGGTCTTCGATGGAGTAGATGTCGTGGTGCGGCGGTGGCGAAATCAGGGTCACGCCCGGCACTGCGTAACGCAGCTTGGCGATCAGACCGTTGACCTTGCCGCCGGGCAGTTGGCCGCCCTCACCGGGCTTGGCACCCTGGGCCACCTTGATCTGCAGCACTTCGGCGTTGACCAGATACTCAGGTGTGACACCGAAGCGGCCGGTGGCCACCTGCTTGATCTTCGAGCTGCGCACGGTGCCGTAACGGGCCGGGTCTTCACCGCCCTCACCGGAGTTGGAGCGCGCGCCCAGACGGTTCATCGCCTCGGCGATGGCTTCGTGAGCCTCGGGCGACAACGCGCCGAGGGAAATCCCGGCGGAGTCGAAGCGCTTGAGAATCTCGCCCAGCGGCTCGACCTGATCCAGCGCCAATGGCAGCTCGGCCAGCTTCAGTTGCAGCAGGTCGCGCAGCATCGACACCGGTCGGGTGTCGACCAGGGTGGTGTATTCCTTGAATTTCTCGTAGCTGCCCTGCTGCACGGCAGCCTGCAGGGTGCTGACCACATCCGGGTTGTAGGCGTGGTACTCGCCGCCGTAGACGAACTTGAGCAGGCCGCCCTGCTGGATCGACTTGCGCGCGTTCCAGGCCTCAAACGCCAGTAGCTTCTGCTCGTTTTCGATATCGACGAAGCGCGCGCCCTTGATGCGGCTGGCCACACCACGGAAGCACAGTTCGGTGACGTCATCGGCCAGGCCGACCGCTTCGAACAGCTGCGCACCGCGATAAGAAGCGACGGTGGAGATGCCCATCTTCGACAGGATCTTCAGCAGGCCCTTGGAGATGCCCTTGCGGTAGTGCTTGAACACTTCATACAGATCGCCGAGCACTTCGCCGGTACGAATCAGGTCGCCCAGCACTTCGTAGGCGAGGAACGGATAGACCGCCGAAGCGCCGAAGCCGAGCAGCACCGCATAGTGGTGCGGATCGCGGGCAGTGGCCGTCTCGACCAGGATGTTGCAGTCGCAACGCAGGCCTTTTTCGGTCAGGCGGTGGT
This sequence comes from Pseudomonas sp. EA_105y_Pfl2_R69, assembly GCF_963970915.1. NCBI lineage: Bacteria > Pseudomonadati > Pseudomonadota > Gammaproteobacteria > Pseudomonadales > Pseudomonadaceae > Pseudomonas > Pseudomonas sp. EA_105y_Pfl2_R69. Next base: position 387,285 of record NZ_CAXAOO010000001.1, on the reverse strand, counting down.
GAATCGCACCGGTGACCAGGGCGGCGTGGGCCGGCAGCTTGCCCGGGGCGATATGCCGGTCAGACAGTACCAGCAGCACCTTGCCGGCGCGCACGGCTTCTTCGGCCTGATCGGCCATATTGCGCACGGCCGCTTCCAGACCGAGCGACTCGTCGTAGTTCATGTCGATCAGCTGGCGCTCGAAGCCCGGGCGATCCAGGTTCATCAAGGCGCGCCACTTGGCCGGAGAAATCACCGGGCTGCTGAGAATCACCCGCGCAGCGTGTTCTGGCGACTCGGTGAAGATATTGCGCTCGGCACCGAGGCAGATCTCCAGCGACATGACGATGGCTTCGCGCAGCGGGTCGATCGGCGGGTTGGTGACCTGGGCGAACTGCTGACGGAAGTAGTCGTACGGCGAGCGCACGCGCTGGCTGAGCACGGCCATCGGCGTGTCGTCACCCATGGAACCGACCGCTTCCTGGCCCTGTTCGCCGAGCGGACGCAGCACCTGGTCACGCTCTTCGAAGGTGACCTGGTACATCTTCATGTACTGCTTGAGCTGGTCCTGGTCGTAGAACGCCGAACCATGGTCGTTGTCTTCCATGGTCGCCTGAATACGGGTGGCGCTCTTGCGCATCCACTGCTTGTAGGGATGACGCGACTTCAGGCGGTTGTCGATATCGTCGCTGCCGAGGATCTGCCCGGTTTCGGTGTCCACCGCGAGAATCTGTCCCGGGCCGACGCGGCCCTTGGCCAAGACGTCCTCGGGTGCGTAGTTCCACACGCCGATTTCCGAGGCCAGGGTGATATAGCCATTCTTGGTGGTGACCCAACGCGCCGGACGCAGACCGTTACGGTCGAGCAGGCACACGGCATGGCGGCCATCGGTGAGTACCACACCGGCCGGACCATCCCAGGGCTCCATATGCATGGAGTTGTATTCGTAGAACGCACGCAGATCGGCGTCCATGGTTTCGACGTTCTGCCAGGCCGGCGGAATGATCATGCGCACGCCGCGGAACAGGTCGATGCCGCCGGTGACCATCAGCTCGAGCATGTTGTCCATGCTCGAGGAGTCGGAACCTACGCGGTTGACCAGCGGGCCGAGCTCTTCGAGATCGAAGATCTGGTCGTTGGCAAACTTCAGGCGACGCGCCTGCGCCCAGTTGCGGTTACCGGTGATGGTGTTGATTTCACCGTTGTGCGCGAGGAAGCGGAACGGCTGCGCCAGCGGCCACTTCGGCAGGGTGTTGGTGGAGAAGCGCTGATGGAACACGCAAATGGCGGTCTGCAGGCGCTCGTCACCCAGGTCCGGGTAGAACTGCTGCAGGTCGGCCGGCATCATCAGGCCTTTATAGATGATGGTCTTGTGCGAAAAGCTGCAGATGTAGTGATCGCTGTCGGCGGCATTGCTCACCGAGGAGCGACGACGGGCGCTGAACAGCTTGATCGCGAACTCCTGGTCGGACAGACCTTCGCCACCGATAAACACCTGCTCGATCTGCGGCAGACGCTCAAGGGCCAGGCGGCCGAGCACGCTGGTGTCGATCGGCACCTTGCGCCAGCCGACCAGGCTCAGGCCGGCGGCCAGGATCTCGCGATTCATATTCTCGCGGGCCGCTTCGGCTTTTACCGGGTCCTGATTAAAGAACACCATACCCACGGCGTACTGTTTGGGCAGCTCGACGGCAAAATGCTGCTGGGCCATGGCCCGCAGGAAAGCATCGGGTTTCTGGATCAGCAGACCACAACCGTCGCCGGTCTTGCCGTCGGCGTTGATCCCGCCGCGGTGGGTCATGCATGTCAGGGCTTCGATCGCTGTCTGCAGCAGGTGATGGCTAGCCTCACCCTGCATATGGGCGATCAGGCCGAAGCCGCAGTTATCCTTGAACTCATCAGGACGGTACAAACCTGCTTTCATAGGGACTCTCACCAGACGGCCTATTTCAAGGCAATTACTTTCTAATTCAACCACTTACCATGCGCGCAGGACTAAGCCCCAGCTTTGCGCAGGCGAAAGGGTGGTCATTGTACATACCCACCCAGATCGTCACAAATCTTAGTGACGAAGCAGTGAAAGCTTATGTCGCTAAAACGAAGGAATAGACCGAAAGGTCGTGTTAACGACCAGCCAGTCAGAACGGCACGCGACGCCTCGGCTAGCGCGCCTGAGCAATCTCCTGCTGAATACCGGCGAAGTTGCGCGGCCACGGCTTGCCGGCCTGCACCTTGACCGGCAAGCCGCGCAACGCCGCCTGCGCCGCATCACGGCTCGCAAAGCTGCCATAGGTCACCACATAGAGCGGCTGCCCCTGATGCTGCTTGCGGAAATAGCGGTACTCGGCTCCATGCTCACGAACAAAGGCCTGCGCACCACCCTCGGAGCGCGAACCCAGTATCTGCAGGGTAAAACGCGAACCGGCCTGCGTAGCGTACCAGCCACTCCCAGCCGCAGACTGCGCAGCGACCACAGGGGCAGCCGGCTTGGCGGGTGCCGGTACCGGAGCCGGAGCCGGCTTAACAGGCTCCGGCACCACCACGGGGGCCGCAACGGCTGCCGGCGTAGGCGTAATGGGAACGATAGGCGCAGGTGCGGGCAGGTCGACGACACTTTCGCCACCCGCACCATCACCCTCCTCCGCACCGCTCAAGCCCGCGGCCTGGGCCAGGGGCTGACGAATCACCGGCTGCGCCTCGCCCACCAGGGGCAAAGGCATCGGCTGACTGGCTCCTTCGAACTGAATGGAAGGTGCCGCCTTGTCCGGCACCACCGCCCCGGCTGCAGGCGCAGAAGTCGCCGCCTGATCGAGCGGCAGCTGCGCGATAACCGGCACATTCTCCTCAGCCGTCTCGCGCCCCTGCATCATCCAGGCCGCCAGCACCCCGAGGCTCACGACCAGCAAGGCCAACACATGCTTCTTCGGCAAATTCCAGGCAAAGCCTTTACGGCCAGCAGCCTGGCGGTCCGCCAGCATGGCCTCAATCAAGGTCTCGCGCGCCACCCGGTTAATCGCCCCTGGCCAGCCACCGGACTGCTCATGGATAGTGGCAACCTGCTCGTCCGAGAGGATCTCGATGCCCTGCCCGGCCCCATCCAGCCGCAGCGCCAGGTACTCACGCGTCTCGTCTTCGCTGTATGGCTGCAACTCGATGACATGAAAGCATTCTTCTCCGGCCGCCAGCTGCTCGAGACGCGAGAGAATCCCCGACTCGGCAAACAGAAACACATGGGGACGCCCCTCCGCATTGCCCGCAGCCAGACTCAGCAGACTGCTCAGCGCGGCATCGCTGAGGTCCTGCGCATCATCGACCAGCGCATAGACTTCCTGCCCGGTAAGCGCCAACTGGCCGACCTGAGCCAGAATCGAAGGCAGATCGCCACGCTGCACCTGCAAACCCTGGGCGAGCAGGCGCAGAATACTGGCAGGATCGGATGCACCCTTGGCGGAAACCACGACACTCTGCACCGCCTGCTTATTGGTACTGGCCACCAGTGCCTGACGCAGCAAGGTTTTGCCACCCCCCTCGGGACCACTGACCACCAGCAGCAGCTGGCTGTAGCGCGCCAGGTGGTGCAACTGCCCGAGAACCGGCTTGCGCTGCGCAGGATAGAACTTGAAACCCGGCACCCGCGCCGCAAAGGGATCGTGAGTGAAGTGGTAATGATCGAGAAACGCCTCGTCAGCATGCAAACTGGTCATGGTGCACTCATTAATTTTTAAGCCGATCCAGCTGCGCCGCATAGTCTGCGCGCAACGTGGCATTCAACACTTCTGGGGCAAACTCGGCGGTCACAACCGCCTCTCCCAGACCTCGCAACAAAACCAGGCGCAACTGGCCGTCCAGCACTTTCTTGTCGACGGCCATATGTTCCATAAAGTCCTCCGGGGTCATTTCCAGAGGCGGAACGACCGGCAGCCCGGCCACCACGAACAGGCGCACCGCACGATCGCGCTCGGCGGCGGAAATCCAGCCCAGACGCTCGGACATATCCAACGCCATCACGGTTCCGGCCGCCACGGCCTCGCCATGCAGCCAGGTGCCATAGCCTTGATGGGTCTCGATGGCATGGCCAAAGGTATGCCCCAGGTTCAAGGTGGCGCGCACGCCAGACTCACGCTCATCGGCCGCAACCACTCGCGCCTTGGCCGCACAGGAGCGGGCGATGGCAGCCGTCAGCGCCTCCTGGTCGAGGCCGCGCAATGCTGCCATATGCTCTTCCAGCCAGGATAGAAATGGCTCATCACAGATCAACCCATACTTGATCACCTCGGCCAGACCTGCGGACAGCTCGCGAGCCGGCAAGGTCGCCAGGCTGGCGGTATCGATCAGAACTGCCTGCGGCTGGTAAAACGCCCCCACCATATTCTTGCCCAGCGGATGATTGATCCCGGTCTTGCCGCCTACCGACGAATCGACCTGCGACAACAAGGTGGTAGGTACCTGAATAAAATTGACGCCGCGCTGGTAACAGGCTGCGGCAAAGCCGGCCATATCCCCGATCACACCACCACCCAGGGCGATGACGGTCGTGCGCCGATCATGCCGCGCGCCCAGCAATCCGTCGAACACCAGCTGCAGGGTTTCCCAGGTCTTGAAGGCCTCGCCATCCGGCAAGACCACAGACGTCACGCTATAGCCCGCCAGCGCCTGCTCTAGAGGCGCCAGATAAAGAGGGGCAACCGTTTCATTGGTGACAATGGCCACCTGCCGGCCAGCGATATGCGCCGCCAACAAATCCGTACGGCGCAGCAAGTCGCTCCCGATATAAATGGGGTAGGTACGCTCGCCGAGCTCGACATGAAGAGTTTGCATAAAGCCCCCAGATTGCAAAGGGCCCTAGGATAGCGCAGTTCAGCCTACGCTTTAACGGGGAGGAAGCGCTTCGATGCGCTCCAGTATCTCTTGAACGACCATACGGGGTGGGCGCTCATCGGTTTCCACTACCACATCTGCAATTTCGCGATAAAGGGGATCACGAATAGCCAGCAGATCGGCCAGCACTTTTCCAGGATTCGGCGAACGCAGCAAAGGTCGGTTGCGATCACGCGACGTGCGATCGACCTGCTGCTCGACCGACGCATGCAAATACACCACACGACCACCGCCGCGCAGCGCCGCACGATTCTCCGCGCGCATCACCGCGCCACCGCCGGTGGCCAGCACCATGCCATCCACCTCACACAACTCGGCAATCACAGCCTGCTCACGATCACGAAAACCCTGCTCACCCTCAACATCGAAGATCCAGGGAATATCCGCACCCGTGCGCTGCTCGATTTCCTTATCCGAGTCCTTGAACGGTAACCGCAGCTCTTTGGCAAGCAAACGCCCGATGGTGCTTTTACCAGCACCCATCGGGCCAACGAGAATCAAATTACGCACTTAATCAACGGCTCACCGCAACGGCTTGGTTGTTCATGATGCGTGGGGTGAGGAAAATCAGCAACTCGGATTTCGAGTCCCGTACGGTATCACGGCGAAACAGACGCCCCAAATAAGGGACATCGCCCAAGAACGGCACCTTATCCACACCTTTAGTTCGAGTATTAGAGAACACACCACCAATCACAATGGTCTCACCATCGGCGACCAGCACCTTGGCATTGACTTCATTCTTGTTAATCGGGGGCACGCCATTGAGCGAGTTCGCGAAATCCGGAGCATCCTTGGTGACCTTGACCTCCATGATGATACGGTTATCTGGCGTAATTTGCGGAGTGACCTCCAAAGACAGCGCAGCCTCTTTAAAAGAAGTAGAGGTTGCCCCGCTGGAACTGGCCTCTTGATAAGGAATTTCCGCACCTTTGAGTATCTTCGCGGTCTCTTTATCCGAGGTCACCACTTTCGGCTGGGAGACCACCTCGCCATTACCCGTCTTTTCCATGGCACTTAGCTGGAGGTCAAGAATTGCATTATTGGTGATAAGGCCAATACCAATACCGGAACTACTGTTGATAGCCCCCATATCGACAAACGGGACAGGACTCCCGCCGCCCTCAGTCACAGGAAGAGTACAGTTACCCGCAAAAGGGCCACAGCTCAGGCCATCTTCATCCTCAATACCGATGTTGCCATCCTTACCCCAGCTGCGCCAATTGCCTGACCGAACCGCACCGCCCCAACGCACCCCGAGACTCTTGTCAAAATCAACACTGGCCTCAACGATTCGCGCCTCGATCATCACCTGACGAACCGCCACATCCAACTGCGCAACAATACGACGCAGCTCATCCAGGCGATCCTGAGTCTGGTAGGCGATAATACTGTTGGTCCGGTCATCGACTGTGATCGACCCGCGCTCATCACCAGCGCCGTCGGCACTGGTGACCGACTGGAACAACTTGGCCATATCGGAGGCCTTGGCATAATTGACCTGAATCAGTTCGCGACGCAGCGGAGCCAGCTCGGCAATCTGCTTCTGCGACTCCAACTCCTGCCGCTCACGCGCGGCAATTTCATCCGCCGGCGCGACCAACAACACGTTGCCGATTTTGCGCTTATCCAGCCCCTTGGTTTTCAGCACCAAATCCAGGGCCTGATCCCAGGGCACATTCTGCAGGCGCAACGTAATATTGCCGGCAACCGTATCGCTGGCCACCAGATTCAAATCGGTAAAGTCGGCAATCAGCTGCAGCACCGAACGAACGTCGATATCCTGAAAATTCAGCGAAAGCTTCTCACCGGTATAGGCAAACCGCTCAGCCTTCCTCGCCTCGACATCATCCTGAGTCAGAGGTTTGATACTCAGGGTCAGCTTGTTATCGGTCTGGTACGCCAGGTAGTCATAGAGCCCCGTAGGCTCGATAACGATACTGGCCTTGTCGGCCGAACCGCTGGCGCTGACAAACTGTACCGGCGTGGCAAAATCCTTCACATCCAGACGTACGCGCAGGGGCTCAGGGAGCTGGGTCTTGGCAAAATCCAGACGAATCTTGCCGCCCTGATCCTGAATATCAGGGCTCACCGAAGCATCCGACAAGGTAATGACGACATTGCCCTCACCCTGATCGCCGCGCTGGAAATCGATATTGCTGATTGCCCGACCTTGCGGAGCATAAACCTTGGCCGGCGCAGCGGTAGCAACGGGGGCAGACTGCACAGCGGCGGTCGCCGTACGCGCACCCTCGCCTACAACCACATAGAGATGATTACCTTCAACACGGGTGCTGTAAGGAGCCAGATTGGTCAAATTGATGATCAACCGAGTACGGTCCTTGGCCTCTACGACAGTAACGCTTCGCGCATTGCCCACGCCCAACTCACGATTCTTTGCACCCAGCTTGTTGGAAACGCCCGGCAAATCCAGAGCGATACGCGCTGGCTGCTCGATGGTATAGCCACGCGGGGCCAATACCGGCTCATCGAAAGTCAACTTCAGCTCGACCTTATCGCCAGGCAACGCCGCAACATCAAGCTTTTGCAGATCCGCCGCCAAGAGCGATGGCGACAACAACCCTGCTAACAGGGAAAGACCTAAACGCGAAAGGGAGCTGTTCATTATCAGGTTCCGTTGGGCAGACCGGTTATTTTTCTTCATATTCACTCCGCTCTTATTAAGAGCGCTCCTTAAGGGAGAGGCTGCGCGGTCGTTCCAGCCAGCCACCTTCACCATCTGGAACGATTTCAACCACATCGATTTTCGACTCATCAATGGCCAGAATGCGCCCATGATTACGCCCCAAGTAGTCACCCACCTTGACCCGATGGACACCACCGGCACCGCTGACCAAGGCAAATACACCGCCGTCATTTGCGAGCGTGCCGACCATTTGAAAGACCTCTATATTAAAGTCTTCAAGAAATTGCTTAGGTCGTAATTCATCGGGTTTTACATCCTGCGAACCCTTCTGCCGCCGAGTCATATCTATTTTTACAGGTGGCTGAAAAGGGCTACGCAGTGAAGCCGCAGCATAAGTAAAACTCTCATAGGGCTGAAATGTTGGCAGTGGCTCAATAGCACCTTTGGGACGCGCACGCACCTCATCCATATAGACCTGAAGATCGGAGAAATCATGACTTGCGCCACAGCCACTCAACCCCAGCGCAGCACAGAAGAACAACAAATTCGAGAACTTCATTTTTCCAGCCCCTTATCATTGTAGCGATAAGTCTTGGCCAAGATACTCATACGCAAGGTCGAACTGCTGTCCGCAGCGGATGGCAATAACTCAAAGTCATGCAGCGTCACAATACGCGGCAAGCTCGCAACGCCACTAACAAAAGTCGCCAGATCGTGATAACTACCAACCACTTTGATTTGAATCGGCAACTCAATATAAAACTGCTGAGCCACCTCGGGCAGCAACTTGATCTCTTCGAATTCCAAGCCACTGCCCAACCCGGTCCGGGTTATATCTTCCAGCAGCCCCGGAACTTCGGTATCACTGGGCAACTGCTTGAGCATGGAACCAAAGGAAACTTCCATTTCCGCCATCTGCTCTTTGTAGGCTTCAAGGTTGGCAGCCTGGAAAGCCTTGGCAGAAAATTGCTCCTTTAGTGAGACCTCCTCCGCCTGCCTACGCTCAAGATTTTCCTGCAATTCCTTCAGATGAAAGTTATACCCCAGGGCCAGAACAACTATCAGCAGGAGCAGACTGGCAATAAATTTTATTGCCGCAGGCCACGAGCCAACGTTATTAAAATCCAGCTCACTCAGGTTTATTTGACGCAGACCTTCCAACGAATCATTCAGGCTCATTACTTGACCTCCTGCGCATCAAGCGCTGGCTGCGTCTGCTGCACACTCAGCTTGAACACGTTAGCCTGATCCACAGCTCCAGCCGTGACCGACTTGACCTCGGTCAGGTTCGGTTGAGTCAGCCATTCCGACGCATCAAGATTGCGCATCAAGCTGGAAACCCGATTATTCGACTCTGCCGCACCGACGATGGCGATATCTTTGGCCGTCATTTTAACGCCACTAAAATAGACACCATCGGGAAGAGTCCGAACCAGCTGGTCGAATACGCGGCCGATAATAGGCCTGTTGCCCTGAAGATCCTGAATGATCTTCATCCGCTCCAAGAGCTGCTGGCGACGGGTCTTCAGCTCGCTGATTTCCTTGATGCGCGCATCCAGCACGGCAATTTCCTTGCGCACAAATTCATTGCGGGCGTCCTGCTGCTCAATTGCGCCGCTCAGATACTGGTCGCCAAGGAAGACTACGCCGGCAGCGACCACAAGAACGCCGGCCAGCGTGACCAGAAAGCGCTGCTTGCGCTCTTCACGCAGTTGCTCGCGCCACGGGAGAAGGTTAATCCGCGCCATTAGTCGAAACTCCTCATTGCCAGACCACAGGCGATCATCAATGCCGGCGCATCACTGGCCAGGGCACCCGCATTGACCTTGCCGCTCAGCGCCATATCGGCAAAGGGGTTGGCCACCAGGGTCTGCGTGCCAATCTTTTGCTGGATCAGGCGATCGAGGTCGGGAATGGAAGCCGTGCCGCCGGCGAGCAGGATGTAATCGACATCATTGAACTGGCCCGCGGCAAAGAAAAACTGCAAGGAACGCGCGACCTGCTGGACTACAGCCTCTTTGAACGGCTGCAAAACTTCGCTGTCGTAGTCATCCGGGAGACCGCCTTGTTTTTTTGCAAGACCGGCTTCCTCCACCGACAGGCCATAGCGACGCTGAATCTCTTCGGTAAGCTGCTTGCCGCCAAACAACTGCTCGCGGGTGTAGATGGTCCGCCCGTTGTGCAGAACGCTGAGGGTGGTCATGGTCGCGCCAATATCGACCACGGCTACGGTCAGCTCATCGCGACCGCCGCCCATTTGCTCGACGAGCAAGCCATAGGCACGCTCCAAGGCATAGGCTTCGACGTCTACCACTCTGGCTGTCAGCCCGGCCAGCGCCAGGGCGGCTTCGCGCACCTCGACATTCTCCTTGCGACACGCCGCCAGCAGCACTTCGACGCGATCCGCATTGCGCGGGGATGGCCCCTGCACTTCGAAGTCGATCGCCACCTCTTCAAGCGGGTAGGGAATATATTGGTCGGCTTCGATCGTCAGCTGATTTTCCAGCTCGTCGTCGGAAAGCCCGGCCTCCATCTCGATGGTTTTGGTAATCACCGCAGAACCCGCGACGGCCACAGCGACCGTTTTCACGCCGCTTTTGGCTTTCGCCAGGACGCGTGAAAGGGCCTGCCCGACGCCCTCGAGCTCGGCGATGTTTTTCTCGACCACAGCATTGGGCGGGAGCGGCTCGACAGCGTAAGCCTCTACCTTGTAGCGGCTTCCTGAGCGACTCAATTCGAGGAGCTTGACGGAGGTCGAACTGATATCGATCCCGAGTAGCGTATTCGCTTTCTTATTGAAGAGCCCTAGCACGACCGATTTCCTATTGGCATCCGCGACTTACGGACTATTTATGTTTTTTCACATTAAATAACAGTCTTGACAGAAGCGCAAATGGCTACCCGGCAAAAAAACCGCTTATAATGTGATCAGTTTTTCTCTTTTAACCTTGAGTTTCGCTTAACTCGTTCTTTTATCTGGAAATCCAAAAATCTTGATGCGTCTTCTGCGATTTTTCTGCTGGTCTTGCGTCGCTGCTTTTTGTGGCCTGCTACTCAGTTTCAGCGGCGCGTTTCTTTATCTTAGCCCTAGCCTTCCCTCCGTCGAATCGTTACGCAGTATCCAGCTGCAGATTCCTCTGCGGGTATACAGCAGTGACGCCAAGCTGATCGCCGAATTCGGCGAAATGCGCCGCTCCCCCATTGCTTTCGCCGATATACCCGAGGATTTCATCAGCGCCTTGCTGGCGGCCGAAGACGATAATTTTGCCAATCATTATGGCGTCGACCTGACCAGCCTGATGCGCGCTGCAACGCAAATTCTGAAAAGCGGTCAGATCCAGAGTGGCGGCAGCACCATCACCATGCAGGTGGCGAAGAATTTCTTCCTCACCAGCGAGCGCAGCTTCTCGCGCAAGATCAATGAAATTCTCCTGGCCCTGCAGATAGAGCGAGAGCTGAGCAAGAACGAAATCCTCGAGCTCTACGTCAACAAGATCTACCTGGGCAACCGCGCCTACGGCATCGAGGCGGCGTCCCACGTCTATTACGGCAAACCCATTCGCGAAATCAGCCTGGCGCAAATGGCCATGATTGCCGGCCTGCCCAAAGCCCCGTCGCGCTTCAACCCCCTGGTCAATCCGTCGCGCTCCATGGAGCGGCGCGACTGGATTCTCGGGCGCATGTACAGCCTCGGGCGCATCGATCAACAGCGCTATGAAGAGGCGCTGGCCGAACCCATCAATGCCAGCTACCACGTCCCAAGGCCCGAACTGGATGCACCCTACGTGGCGGAAATGGCCCGCGCCGAGATGGTCGGCCGCTACGGCAGCGATGCCTATACCGAAGGCTTCAACGTTACCACCACGGTGCCCAGCGACCTGCAACAGGCCGCCAACCACGCCGTCCGCGAAGGGCTGATCGACTACGATCAACGCCACGGCTATCGCGGACCGGAAAACCGCCTGCCGGGCATGCCTCGGGAAAGCTGGCTGACTGCGCTGAACAAGCTCAGCGCCCTGGGTGGCCTCGAGCCGGCAATTGTGACCGCGGTCGAGAACAGCGGCATCCTCGTACTGACCCGTTCCGGCGAAGAAACGGCAGTGGCCTGGGACAGCATGAAATGGGCACGCCCCTTCCTCCATACCAACAGCATCGGCCCGCGCCCCCAGCGCCCAGAAGACGTTGTGCAGGTCGGCGACCTGATTCGCGTGCAACGCCAGGCAGACAACAGCCTGCGCTTCGTGCAACTGCCCGCCGTGCAAAGCGCACTGGTATCCCTCGATCCACACGACGGGGCCATCCGCGCACTGGTTGGCGGCTTCTCCTTCGAGCAGAGCAACTACAACCGCGCCGCCCAAGCCAAACGCCAGCCAGGCTCCAGCTTCAAGCCATTTGTCTACAGTGCCGCACTGGATAAAGGCTATACCGCCGCCACCCTGGTCAACGATGCGCCTATCGTCTTTGCCGACGATGCCTTGGCGCAGGTATGGCGGCCGAAGAATGACAACAATACCTTCCTCGGCCCGATCCGCCTGCGCGAAGCCTTGTACCGCTCACGCAACCTGGTTTCCATTCGCTTACTGCAAGATCTCGGCATCGACAGCACCCTGCGCTATATCGAACGCTTCGGTTTCGAGAAGAAGGACCTCCCGCCCAACCTCTCCCTGGCCCTGGGTACGGCGAGCCTGACCCCTATGGAAATCGCCGAAGGCTGGAGCGTGTTCGCCAGCGGCGGCTATAAAACCGAGCCCTACCTGATCGAGCGCATAGAAGATCGCGCCGGGCAGCTATTGTTTGTTGCCAACCCGGCACAAACCCCCGACAGCGCGGACAAGGACGCCCAGCAGGCCGACGGACTGCAAGTCACTAACCAGGCCGAGCCCATCATCGCCGAACGGATCATCGACGAGCGCACCGCCTATATCATGACCAGCATGCTCCAGGATGTGATCAAGCGCGGTACAGGACGCCGCGCCCTGGCACTCGGCCGCAACGACCTTGCAGGCAAGACCGGCACCACCAACGAATCCAAAGACAGCTGGTTCTCGGGCTACAACGCCGACTACATCACCACCGTCTGGGCCGGCTTCGACCAGCCCGAAAGCCTCGGCCGCAACGAATATGGCGGCACCGTAGCCCTGCCCATCTGGATGAACTACATGGCGGCGGCACTGAAAGACAGGCCCAGCCATCTGCCGGTGGAACCCGAAGGCATGCTGACCCTGCGCATCGACCCGCACAGCGGCCGCATCGCCAGCCCGGGCACACAGGACGCCTACTACGAGCTGTTCAAGAGCGAAGACTCGCCGCCCTCCATGGGCGAGTTCGAGATGGGCCTGGGCATTCCCGGCAGCCCGCTACCGGCTGACGAAGCGGCCCCCTTCGATTTGTTCTAGCCTCTGCGCCCACCCTGCCCAACGGCCTACGCCACGGGCAGGGTGCGCCACGGGACGATAGCCCCGTCACACGCAAGCGCCGCCGTTCCCTGCATGCAACAGCGTACCGACACGCAATAAAAAACCCGCCGAAGCGGGTTTTTTATTGCGTGTCGGCTTAGCCGTTGAACACGTCATCCACCGATTGCAGCGGGTAATGCTTCGGATACGGCAGAGTCGCCACGCCGCTTTCGATGGCGGCCTTGGCCACCGCGTCGCAGACGACGGTGATCAGGCGTGGGTCCATCGGCTTCGGAATGATGTACTCGCGGCCGAACGACAGGGCAATGCCGCCGTAGGCGTCGCAGACTTCCTGCGGTACCGGCAGCTTGGCCAGGTCACGCAGCGCCAGAGCAGCGGCGATCTTCATTTCCTCGTTGATGCGGGTCGCGCGAACGTCCAGGGCACCGCGGAAGATGAAGGGGAAGCCCAGTACGTTGTTGACCTGGTTCGGGTAGTCGGAACGACCGGTGGCCATGATCACGTCATCACGCACTTCATGGGCCAGTTCCGGCTTGATTTCCGGATCCGGGTTGGAGCAGGCGAAGACGATCGGGGTCGACGCCATGCGCTTGAGGTCTTCAGGAGCCAGCAGGTTGGCACCCGACAGGCCGACGAATACGTCAGCGCCATCCAGCGCATCGGACAGGGTGCGCTTGTCGGTTTCGCTGGCGAACACCGCCTTGTACTGGTTCAGATCGTCGCGGCCGGCGTGGATCACGCCCTTGCGGTCGATCATAAAGATGTTCTCGACCTTGGCACCCATGCTCACCAGCAGCTTCATGCAGGAGATGGCAGCAGCACCGGCCCCCAGGCAGACGATCTTGGCTTCCGGCAGGGTCTTGCCGGCAATTTCCAGGGCGTTGAGCATGCCAGCGGCCGTCACGATGGCGGTGCCGTGCTGGTCATCGTGGAACACCGGAATGTCGCACTGTTCGATCAGCGTGCGTTCGATTTCAAAGCACTCGGGTGCCTTGATGTCTTCCAGGTTGATGCCACCGAAGGTGATCGAGATGCGACGTACGGTGTCGATAAAGGCCTGCGGGCTCTCGGACTCGACTTCGATGTCGAATACGTCGATACCGGCAAAGCGCTTGAACAGCACACCCTTGCCTTCCATTACCGGCTTGGAGGCCAGTGGACCGAGGTCGCCAAGACCCAGGATCGCGGTGCCATCGGAAATAACTGCCACCAGGTTACCCTTACCGGTGTAGCGGTACGCCAGCTCCGGATCACGCGCGATTTCACGCACAGGCTCAGCGACACCCGGGCTGTAGGCCAGCGACAGGTCGCGAGCAGTGGCGGTGGGTTTGGTTAGCTCGACACTCAGCTTACCCGGACGGGGATGGGCGTGATATTCGAGAGCGGCAGTTTTCAGATCAGACATGGTGGCATTTCCGCTTTGGGCTGTTGAACAGGCAGGCGGCCGAGGATACGCAAGTTGTATACAGCTGCACAAGACTGACAAGCCCGCCAGTGTCCAGCGACTTAGCGTACGACTTTAAGCCAATCCCCCGGCTTCGGCTCGCCGTCAGGATAGAGATTATTCAGCAAACGCAGGGTCGCCAGGGCGTCGCCCGGCAGCTTGCTGCCCTTGGCCAGCGCCTCGATGGTCTGCCCCGACCTGGCCTTGACCCTGTGCAGGCGCAGCGGCTGCGCCTGCTGGTACTCGGCCCGGGTCATCGGTCGGAAGCTTTTGATCACGCTTAGAAACTGCTCATCCTGGCTTGCCAGCGCGGCACGACCACGCACCGCGGCGACAAACAGATAAGCCCCTGCGCCATGCTGGATAACCGCCACGCGCTTGGCCGCATTGCCCGGAATCACCGCGCTATAGCCCTTGAGGCCGGCCTGCTGCAACTCGACAGTGGCCATCAGGCGCTGGCTGCCGACGCGCTGGCGCAGCAGCTCAGCCGGCGTCAGTTTCTGCGGATTATCCTCCAGGGTCATGGCAATAAACGCCTGTTGATCGGCGGTGTGACCGATCAGCGCATCCGGGCGATTGAGCAGACCCCAGCCTTCGGGAAACGCCAGGGTGAAGTTCAGGCTTGCATGGTAGAAACGCTGGCCACGGCGCACGCCGGTTTCGGCGGAATCACCAAAGGGCAAACCTTCCAAGTGCCTGAGAAAGGCCTCGCGATTGACCTCCTGCTGGCCGGTCGCCAAGGCCTGCGCCGGGCCCAGCACCTGCTGCAAACGCCGGTCGTTATCCGGGTGGGTATCGAACAGACCGTGATAACCGCCGGCCGGCTGCGCCTCACCGCGCCTGGCGGCCTGATCGCGACTGAAAACCTCCTGATTCTTCAACACCCTGACCACTTCGATCATCGCCTGCGGATCGTAGCCGCTACGGGCCAGATACTGCGCGCCCAGGCCGTCGGCCTCCAGCTCCATATCGCGGCCATAACCACGGACAAAGGCGCTGCCCAGCACATTGGTGACATCGGCTGCGGCCCCTACGCCGGTACCGATCGCCACGGCCTGGCCCAGCACGCCCCAGGCGGTGGACTGGCTTTGCTGCTGCACGCTGTGCCGGGCGGTCACATGAGCGATCTCATGGCCCAGAACGGCGGCCAACTCGGCTTCCGAATTGAGGTAGGCGAGCAGCCCGCGGTGGATATAGATATAACCGCCTGGCAAGGCGAAGGCGTTGATATCCGGGCTGTCGACCACGGTGAACCGATAGGCCAACTGGTTGCGGTGGCTGCTTCTCGCCACTCGCTCGCCGACCTGCTGGACATAGGCCTGCAGCTTCTCGTCGGCGTAACGCGGGTTCTGCTTGAGGATCTGCTGGTTATAGCGCCGCCCGAGATCCAACTCCTGCTGCTCGCTCATCATCACGAAATTGTTGCGTCCGGTCGCCGGATTGACCGCACAACCGGCCAGCTGCATCAACAGCACCAGCACAGCCAATAGCCGCAGATTCACGGCAGCACCTCCAGCATCGCCGCATGGGTCAAGGGCAGCATCCAGCGCGCCTGCCCCGCTGACAAGCCGCCGCGCCGCGAGCGGTCGATCAACCAGCCCCGGGCCTCGACCCTGCGCCCGGCCAAGCCCTGCAATTGGCGCAGGTCAAAGCCATCCAGGGCCTGGGCGGCCACATGCAGCACCGTCGAATCACCCAGCTCCAGCCACACACCACCACGATTGCGCTCGACACGCTCGACCCTGGCCCGAACCAAGGTAAAGCCGCCGCGCTGCAATTGCCCAGGGCTCCGAATCGGCGGGTTGCGCCAGAGCCCCAGCTGCGCCTGACGCGCGCCGCGTTCTGCGCTCTGCTGACAGTCCACCAGGGCCAGGTTGGGTGCAATGGCCACCATATAGCCGAGCCCTTCGGCCAACAACTGCGCCTCCAGGTTGCGCCCGCGACTGTCGTAGACATGGGCCAGGGTGCGCCCGTAGTGATCCCTGGTCTGCTGGCCGAGCTGCAGCGAGACGCGCCCATCGCCGGCCGCCACCAGAGCCTGCAGGCGCTTGCGCGCGACTTCGGCGAAGGGTTCGGCGGAGCGCCCCTGGCGTCCCAGCTCAGGCGTATTCAGGCCGATCAAGCGAACACTGCGCCCATCGACCAGGCGCAAGGTGTCGCCGTCCACCACCCGCTGAACCTGGACGCTGGGCAAGTTGCCGGGGGCTGGACAGAACGCCAGCGCGGCACCCGAATAAAAGCCGAAAACGAAAAAGGCGCCCACAAGGGACGCCTTTTTCAGTAGCGCGGGGCAACCCATGCGGGTCTCCGTCGCTGTGCGCAAGCTTACTGCTTGGCACCGAACATGCCGAAACGCTGCTTGAAGCGATCAACACGGCCGCCGGTATCCAGCATTTTCTGCTTGCCGGTGTAGAACGGGTGGCACTCGTTACACACGTCCAGGGCCAGCGGCTTGGTCAGGGTGGAGCGAGTTTCGATCACGTTGCCACAGCTGCAGGTAGCGGTGAGGGCTTCGTAAGTAGGATGGATATCGGCTTTCATGGTATTTCCTCGGGCTGACGTGCCGCCACTCGACACTATTGTCGGGTACCGCACGGAATTAGGCCGGCGATGATACCAGAGCACCGCGGCGACGCAAGCCGCGGCAGTCACCGACCGTCGCCCGGCTGCATGCTAAGATCGCGCCCTTCCAGCTGGAGCCTTTGCGTGCCCGACGCCATTCTGCGCCTCGCCCTGCCCTCGCCGCTGCGCCGCCTGTTCGACTACCGTGCCCCGCCCGGTGTGCCACGCAGCGCCCTGCAGCCTGGCGCGCGGCTGCGCGTGCCCTTTGGCCGGCGGGAAATGATCGGCATCCTTATAGAGGTGACGGACCACAGCGAGGTGCCAGCGGACAAGCTCAAACCCGCCTTGCAGCTGCTCGACGCCCAGTCGCCGCTGCCGCCCGCGCTGTTCAAGCTGTGTCTGTGGACCGCCCAGTATTACCAACACAGCCTCGGTGACACCCTCAGCTGGGCGCTGCCGGTACTGCTGCGCCAGGGCGAGCCGGCGGAAGTGCGCCAGGAACGCTTCTGGTCCATCGCTGCGGGCGCACAGCTGGACGATCCACGCCTGAGCCGCGCGCCACGCCAGCGCGACGCCCTGAAAACCCTCGCCCAGCATCCCCACGGCGTTGCTCACCCGCTACTGAGCAAACTGCAGCTGAACAAGGACAGTCTCGACCTGCTGCAGGAAAAGGGCCTGGTACAGGTCGAAGTACGCCGCCATGCGCCGAGTGCGCGCCACGCCAGCTGGCTTGCCCAGCCGGAACTGCCGCTGAATGCCGAACAGCGCGCCGCCAGCGAGGCGATCCGCTCGGGCCTCGGCAGTTTCAACGCCTTTCTCCTGGCCGGGGTGACCGGCAGCGGCAAGACCGAGGTGTATCTGCAGCTGATCCGCGAGACCCTGGAGGCCGGCAAGCAGGCCCTGGTGCTGATCCCGGAGATCAACCTCGGGCCGCAGACCCTGGTGCGCTTCGAGCAACGCTTCAACGCCCGTATCGCCCTGCTGCACTCGGCGGTCAATGATCGCGAGCGCCTGGACGCCTGGCTGGCGGCCCGCGATGGCGAGGCGGACATCATCATCGGCACCCGCTCGGCGCTGTTCACCCCCATGCAGCGCCCGGGCCTGATCATCATCGACGAGGAGCACGACGCCTCCTACAAGCAGCAGGAAGGCCTGCGCTACCACGCCCGCGATCTGGCCGTGGTCCGCGCCCACCAGGAAAACATCCCGATCGTGCTTGGCTCGGCCACCCCCTCGTTGGAGAGCCTGCACAACGCCCACAGCGGCCGCTACGCCCTGCTGCACCTGCGCGAACGCGCCGGCGGTGCCAAGCAGCCGCGCTTTCTGCGCCTGGATGTAAAAAGCCGGCCGCTGGACTCCGGCATCTCCGGGCCCATGCAGCAGGCCATCGCCCAGACCCTGCAGGCCGGCCAGCAGGTACTGGTGTTCCTCAACCGCCGCGGCTTTGCCCCGACCCTGCTCTGTCACGACTGCGGCTGGCTGTCGGAATGCCCGCGCTGCGATGCGCGCATGACCGTGCACCAGCGCTCGCGCGAGCTGCGCTGCCACCACTGCGGTCATGTCGAGCGCCAGCCGAGCAACTGCCCGAAATGCAACAACGTCGACCTGCGCCCGGTCGGGGCCGGCACCGAGCGCGCCGAAGAACGCCTGGAAATTCTCTTTCCCGGCGTACCGGTACTGCGCGTCGACCGCGACAGCACCTCGCGCAAGGAAGCCATGACCAGCCTGTTCAACACCGTGCAGCGCGGCGAACCGTGCATCCTGGTCGGCACCCAGATGCTCGCCAAGGGCCACCATTTCCCCCGCGTCACCCTGGTGGCGATCCTGGATGCCGACGGCGGCCTGTTCTCTGCGGATTTTCGCGCCAGCGAGCGCATGGCCCAGCTGATCGTTCAGGTCGCCGGCCGCGCCGGTCGCGCCGAAGAGCCGGGCAAGGTGATTATCCAGAGCCACCTGGCCGACCATCCTCTACTGGTGCAGCTGACCGAGCAGGGCTACTTCGCCTTCGCCGAGCAGGCCCTGAGCGAGCGCCGCGGTGCCGGCCTGCCGCCGTTCTGTCACCTCGCCCTGCTGCGCGCCGAAGCGCACAAGCCGGGCCAGGCCGAAGGCTTTCTCGACGATGCCTGCACGGAAGCCGAGCTGTTATTGAACGAACTGCAACTCAGCGGTATCGAACTGCTCGGCCCGGTACCCGCGCCCATGGAGCGCCGCGCCGGCCGTTACCGCGCCCAGCTGCTGGTCCAGGCTAACGCCCGCGCGCCGCTGCACCGCCTGCTCAACAGCTGGATGCTGGCCCTGGAGCAGATGCCCAGCGGCCGCGCGGTGCGCTGGTCGCTGGATGTGGACCCCATCGATCTGTTTTAAGGTAGGGTGCGCCATGCGCGTCAGGCCTCACCCCAGCTAAATACTGCCCAGAGCGCACCCTGCTTGTGGCCTGCCGCCTGCCGCTGCTTTTATAATGCGCAGTTTTCGACCAATGCCCACGGGCGACCCGAGAGACCATGAAAGACACTATTCGCCACCTGATCCAGCAAGCCCTGTCCCGCCTCACCGCCGACGGCGTGCTGCCCGAGGGCCTGACTCCGGCCATTCAGGTGGAGAACACCCGAGACAAGAGCCACGGCGACTTCGCCAGCAATATCGCCATGATGCTGGCCAAACCGGCCGGCCTGAAACCGCGTGACCTGGCCGAGAAGCTGATCGCCGCTCTGCCTAGCGAGGCCGCCATCAGCAAGGTCGAGATCGCCGGCCCGGGCTTTCTCAACTTCTACCAGGACACCCAGGCCCTGGCCGCGCGCCTGGACGCCCTGCTGGCCGACGCCAAGCTCGGCGTATGCAAGGCCGGCCCTGCGCAGCGCGTGGTGGTCGATCTGTCCGCGCCCAACCTGGCCAAGGAGATGCACGTCGGCCATCTGCGCTCGACCATCATCGGCGACGGCGTGGCGCGGGTGCTGGAGTTCCTCGGCGACGAGGTGATCCGGCAGAACCACGTGGGCGACTGGGGCACCCAGTTCGGCATGCTGCTGGCCTACATGCAGGAAAACCCGGCCGCCGCCGAAAGCGAGCTGGCCGACCTGGAAGGCTTCTACCGCGCGGCAAAGAAGCGCTTCGACGATTCCCCTGAGTTCGCCGAGCGGGCCCGTGAGCTGGTGGTGCAGCTGCAGGCCGGCGATGCCGAATGCCTGCGCCTGTGGCACCGTTTCAACGACATCTCCCTGAGCCACTGCCAGGCGCTGTACGACCGCCTCGGGGTGAAGCTCTCCATGGCCGACGTCAAGGGCGAGAGCGCCTACAACGACGACCTGGCCAAGGTGGTTGCCGACCTCAAGACCAAGGGCCTGCTCAGCGAAAGCGACGGTGCCCAGTGCGTGTTTATGGACGAGTTCAAGAACGCTGATGACAACCCGCTGCCGCTGATCGTGCAGAAGGCTGGCGGCGGTTACCTCTACGCCACCACCGACCTGGCTGCCACCCGCTATCGTGCCAACGTACTCAAAGCCGACCGCGCGCTGTACTTCGTCGATCAGCGTCAGGCCCTGCACTTTCAGATGGTCTTCACTGCTGCGCGCCTGGCAGGTTTCGTCCCTGAAACGATGCAACTGGAACACATGGGTTTCGGCACCATGAACGGTGCCGACGGCCGCCCATTCAAGACCCGCGACGGCGGCACCGTGAAGCTGGTCGACCTGCTCGATGAGGCCGAAGAGCGTGCCTACGCCCTGGTCAAGGACAAGAACCCCACGCTTCCCGAAGCCGAACTGCGCCAGATCGCCCGCGCCGTGGGCATCGGTGCGGTGAAATACGCCGACCTGTCCAAGCACCGCACCAGCGACTACCGCTTCAACTTCGAGCTGATGCTGAGCTTCGAGGGCAACACCGCGCCTTACCTGCTGTACGCCTACACCCGTGTGGCCAGCGTATTCCGCAAGCTGGGCAAGGGCTTCGAGCAGATTGAGGGCAGCCTCGAGCTGCAGGCCGCCCACGAAATCGAACTGGGCGGCAAGCTCGCGCAATTCAACGAAGTACTCGCCAGCGTTGCCGACAAGGGCGAGCCGCACCTGCTCTGCGCCTATTTGTATGACCTGGCCGGGCTGTTCTCCAGCTTCTACGAGAACTGCCCGATCCTCTCCGCCGAGGACGAAGGTGTGCGCAACAGCCGCCTGCGCCTGGCCGCGCTGACCGCTCGCACGCTCAAGCAGGGCCTGGAACTGCTCGGCCTGGACACCCTGGAGCGCATGTAGGTGGCGGCGAAGAAAAAAGCCGCACCCAAGCGCGGTGCCAGCCGCTATCAGGCCCCGGCGAAGAAGCCGGTGCCGGGCTGGTTCTGGCTGGTCTGCGGCCTGGTGATCGGCGGCTTTATGGTGTTTCTGTTCAGCCTCGAACCGGGTCGCGACGACATCAAGCGCAGCAAGGTCGAACAGGCGCGCGCCACCCAGGCCAGCAAAGCGGCGGCCAGCAAGCCGGCCACCCACGAGCCAGCCAAGCCCAAGTACGACTTCTACACCCTGCTGCCGGAGTCGGAAGTGATACTGCCGCCGCAGCCCATCGAGCCACCCGCACCACCGGCGCAGAAACCGGTCACCCCTGAGGAAGCAGCGAAGATCGATGCCGCCCGCGCCGAGGCCGCGCTCAACGGCCAGGTGCCGCCACCGCCACCGGTGGTCGCCAAAGGCCCGGTCAGCTCGCAGTTCTTCCTCCAGGCCGGCTCGTTCCGCCGCAAGGACGACGCCGACGGCCTGCGCGCGCAAATCATCCTGCTCGGACAGAATGTGCAGGTGGAGTCCGGTACGGTGCGTGAGGAAACCTGGCACCGCGTGCTGGTCGGCCCCTTCGCCACCCGCGAGCAGCTCGGCCAGGCGCAGAAGTCCCTGGCCGCCAGCGGCTTCAGCAATCTGTTGTTACAGCAGCGCCAGGCGCAATAAACCACGCGATTTCAGGCTCTCGGGCACCGTCTGACGACTATTTGTCGGACGGCGCGCGCCCAGGGCTTGAAGCGGGCCACCGCTGCCCCCACTTCACTCAGCATTGGGCACTTTCGCCCCGCTGCGTGGAGACTCTCCCCTTGACCACCATCGTTTCAGTGCGCCGCAACGGCAAAGTCGTCATGGGCGGCGACGGCCAGGTGTCCCTCGGCAATACCGTGATGAAAGGCAACGCGAAAAAAGTGCGCCGCCTGTACCACGGCCAAGTGCTGGCCGGTTTTGCCGGCGCCACCGCCGACGCCTTTACCCTGTTCGAGCGCTTTGAAGGCCAGCTGGAGAAACACCAAGGCAACCTGGTGCGCGCCGCTGTCGAGCTCGCCAAAGACTGGCGCACCGACCGTTCGTTGAGCCGCCTGGAAGCCATGCTGGCCGTGGCCAACAAAGACGCCTCCTTGATCATCACCGGCAACGGTGATGTGGTTGAGCCCGAACACGGCCTGATCGCCATGGGTTCCGGCGGCGGCTTCGCCCAAGCCGCGGCCATGGCCCTGTTGCAGAAAACCGACTTGAGCGCCCGTGAAATCACCGAAACCGCGCTGAACATTGCCGGCTCCATCTGTGTCTTCACCAATCAAAACCTGACTATTGAAGAGGAAGACTGCGCCGAGTAAGGCGCGGTCTTTTCTGGAGTACGCCGCATGTCCATGACGCCCCGCGAGATCGTTCACGAACTCAACCGCCATATCATCGGTCAGGACGACGCCAAGCGCGCTGTGGCAATCGCCCTGCGCAACCGCTGGCGGCGCATGCAGCTGCCGGTTGAGCTGCGCGCCGAAGTCACACCGAAGAACATCCTGATGATCGGCCCAACCGGCGTCGGCAAAACCGAAATCGCCCGACGTCTGGCCAAACTGGCCAACGCACCCTTTATCAAAGTGGAAGCGACCAAATTCACCGAGGTCGGTTATGTCGGCCGCGATGTCGAGTCGATCATCCGTGACCTCGCCGATGCGGCGATCAAAATGCTGCGCGAGCAGGAGATGATCAAGGTCCGTCACCGCGCCGAAGATGCTGCTGAGGAGCGCATCCTTGATGCCCTGCTGCCACCGGCCCGCACGGGTTTCAACGAGGAAGCCGCGCCGGGCAGTGATTCCAACACCCGCCAGCTGTTCCGCAAGCGTCTGCGCGAAGGCCAGCTGGACGACAAGGACATTGAGATCGAAGTGGCCGATGCACCGGCCGGCATCGAAATCATGACCCCGCCGGGCATGGAGGAGATGACCAACCAGCTGCAGAGCCTGTTTTCCAACATGGGCAAGGGCAAGAAGAAGAGCCGCAAGCTCAAGGTGAAAGAAGCACTCAAGCTGGTGCGCGACGAAGAAGCCGCGCGCCTGGTCAACGAGGAAGAACTCAAGGCTCAGGCCCTGGAAGCGGTGGAACAGAACGGTATCGTGTTTATCGACGAGATCGACAAGGTCGCCAAGCGCGGCAACACCAGCGGTGCCGATGTGTCCCGCGAAGGTGTACAGCGCGACCTGCTGCCACTGATCGAAGGCTGCACGGTGAACACCAAGCTGGGCATGGTCAAAACCGACCACATCCTGTTTATCGCCTCGGGGGCCTTCCACCTGAGCAAGCCGAGTGACCTGGTGCCCGAGCTGCAAGGCCGCCTGCCGATTCGCGTCGAGTTGAAAGCCCTGACCCCAGAAGACTTCGAACGCATCCTCACCGAGCCGCACGCCTCGCTGACCGAGCAATACGCCGCACTGCTGAATACCGAAGGCCTGGGTATCCAGTTCGTCGCCGAAGGCATTAAGCGCATCGCCGAGATTGCCTATCAGGTCAACGAAAAGACCGAGAACATCGGCGCGCGCCGCCTGCACACCCTGCTCGAACGTCTGCTCGAGGAAGTCTCCTTCAGCGCAGGCGACCTGGCCGGCCAGCAGAACGGCACGCCGATCGTCATCGACGCGGCCTACGTCAACAGCCACCTCGGCGAACTGGCGCAGGACGAAGACCTCTCGCGCTATATCCTCTAACAGCAGCCTGTAGGAGCGAGGGGGACGCCTAGTCCTTGCTGGCGATTTAACATGATCGCGAGCAAGCTCGCTCCTACATTCCCTGCGGAACCCGCCCATGCGTATTCCTACCGCGATAAAACTGCACAAAGCCTCGAAAACCCTGGAGCTGCACTACGGCCCCGACGAGCGTTACAGCCTGCCGGCGGAGTTTCTCCGGGTGCACTCGCCCTCGGCCGAAGTCCAGGGCCACGGCAAGCCCATCCTGCAGGCGGGCAAACTGCATGTCGGCCTGAGCAAGATCGAACCCGCCGGCAACTACGCCCTCAAGCTGAGTTTCGACGACGGCCACGACAGCGGCCTGTTTACCTGGGATTACCTCGAGCAACTGGCCACCGCACAGGAACGCCTGTGGGCCGACTACCTGGCCGCGCTTGCCGCCGCCGGCAAGTCCCGCGACCCCAACGAAAGCGTGGTCAAGCTGATGCTCTGAAGCGCAGGCGCGACGGGCCGTCAGGAATGGCCCGGGCGCTTCAGTTTTATACCCTCACGACGCCTGCCGGGCGACAATCCGTCGCACCCCGGCAGCCCGCCTAAACCCTTGTGCCTAGCCGGTTAGAGCGCATTTTCTAATCCTTCCCGGCATACTCCCCACGCATTCGGTCCATATCGCGACCAGCTTGCACAATTTCACAAACTCGGGTAACCAAGTAGCTGGAAGTTTCCTTGCGCCCGGGCATCTCGGGTGCAGAGAAGACTGCGGAGCTGATCCGCCCTCGGCAACCCGGGCAATACCTGGTTCATGGAACCGGCTAAAAGTCTCGCGAGCTAGAGTCATGCAAGGCAAAAACTAGTGAGGAAGCGGAGTGTACTTTTGTACATGAGCATTCCGAGTCTGTTTTTAACGCAGCAGGACCGACGCGCAGCTGACTTAGAGCAGGTTCTAGCCCTGTGTCACCGTGCACAGCAGTACGCCGGTATTTCGTCTCAGGACAATGGAGCGTTGTAGATGACTGACAAGAACAATGATGACCTGAAGCGCCAGGCCTCCGAGAACACTCTCGGCCTTAACCCGGTGATCGGCATCAGCGGTAAAGACCTGCTGACTTCAGCCCGCCTGGTATTGCGCCAGGCCATCAAACAGCCCTTCCACAGCGCCAAGCATGTCGCCCATTTCGGCATGGAACTGAAGAATGTGATGTTCGGCCAGTCCGAACTCAAGCCCGCAGACGGCGACCGCCGCTTTGCCGATCCGGCCTGGAGCCAGAACCCGCTGTACAAGCGCTACCTGCAGACTTACCTGGCCTGGCGCAAGGAACTGCATGACTGGGTCGAGCACAGCAACCTGTCCGAGCAGGATGCCAGCCGCGGCCACTTCGTGATCAACCTGATGACCGAAGCCATGGCCCCGACCAACACCGTGGCCAACCCGGCGGCGGTCAAGCGCTTCTTCGAAACCGGCGGCAAGAGTCTGCTCGACGGCTTGTCGCACCTGGCCAAGGACATCGTCAACAACGGCGGCATGCCCAGCCAGGTCAACATGAATGCCTTCGAGGTCGGCAAGAACCTGGCCACCACCGACGGCGCAGTGATCTTCCGCAACGAAGTGCTGGAACTGATCCAGTACAAGCCGATCACCGAGCAGGTCCAGCAGCGTCCGCTGCTGGTGGTGCCGCCGCAGATCAACAAGTTCTATATCTTCGACCTGTCGCAGGAAAAAAGCGTGGCCCGCTTCCTGTTGCGCAACGGCATCCAGACCTTCGTGGTGAGCTGGCGCAACCCGACCAAGGCCCACCGCGAGTGGGGCCTGTCGAGCTATATCGAAGCGCTGAAGGAAGCCATCGACGTGGTTACCGCCGTCACCGGCAGCAAGGACATCAACATGCTCGGGGCTTGCTCCGGCGGCCTCACCACCACCTCCCTGCTGGGCCACTACGCCGCCCTCGGCGAGCACAAGGTGCATGCCCTGACCCTGCTGGTCAGCGTGCTGGACAACCGCCTGGAAACCGATGTGGCGCTGTTCGCCGACGAGAAAAGCCTGGAAGCCGCCAAGCGCCGCTCCTATCAGGCCGGAGTGCTGGAAGGCAGCGACATGGCCAAGGTGTTCGCCTGGATGCGCCCCAACGACCTGATCTGGAATTACTGGGTCAACAACTACCTGCTGGGCAACGAGCCGCCTGTATTCGACATCCTCTACTGGAACAACGACACCACCCGCCTGCCGGCTGCCCTGCATGGCGAGTTTATCGAGATGTTCAAGTCCAACCCGCTGATCCGCCCCGGGGCCCTGGAAGTCTGCGGCACGCCAATCGATCTCAAGCAGGTCACCTGCGACCTGTTCTGCGTCGCCGGCACCACCGACCACATCACCCCCTGGGAGTCCTGCTACAAGTCGGCCAACCTGTTCGGCGGCAAGGTCGAATTCGTACTGTCCAACAGCGGGCATATCCAGAGCATTCTCAACCCGCCTGGCAACCCCAAGGCGCGTTATATGACCAATAGCGAAATGCCGCTCAACCCCAAAGCCTGGCAGGCCAGCTCGACCAAGCATGCCGACTCCTGGTGGCTGCACTGGCAGTCCTGGCTGGCCGAGCGCTCCGGCGAGCAGAAAAAGGCTCCCGGGCAACTGGGCAACAAGAAATATGCCGCGGGCGAAGCCGCCCCCGGCACCTACGTGCACGAACGCTAATCGACTGCGCACTGCGCAACGCTGCCCGCGGCACTGGAGGTGCCGCTCGCCAGCCTGGGCCCATCGGCCCGCGCGTGGCGAACCAGGCTCTGCCCTGGCGGTTCTGGGAATGACCTGGACGGTCTGACCCAGTGTTTTTATTGATAGGGCTTTTGCGTATGTCGTTACCCTTTGTATTCCGTACCATCGAACTGGACGGCCAGACCATTCGTACCGCCGTTCGCCCGGGCAACGGCCAGATGACTCCCTTGCTGATCTTCAACGGCATCGGTGCCAACCTGGAGCTGGTCATGCCCTTCGTCCGCGCCCTCGACCCGGGCCTGGAGGTGATCGCCTTCGATGTGCCCGGTGTCGGCGGTTCCTCCACGCCCAGCACGCCCTACCGCTTCCCCGGCCTGGCCAAGCTGGCGGCGCGCATGCTCGACTACCTCGACTACGGCCAGGTCAATGCCATCGGCGTGTCCTGGGGCGGAGCCCTGGCGCAGCAATTCGCCCACGACTACCCGGAGCGCTGCAAGAAGCTGATCCTCGCCGCCACCTCGGCCGGCGCGGTGATGATTCCCGGCAAACCCAAGGTGCTCTGGTGCATGGCCAGCCCGCGGCGTTATGTGCAGCCGTCCTATGGCGTGCAGATCGCTCCGGAAATCTATGGCGGGGCCTTCCGCCGCGACCCTAAACTGGCCCTGGCGCATGCCAGTAAAGTCCGTTCGGGCGGCAAGATGGGTTACTACTGGCAGCTGTTCGCAGGGCTGGGCTGGACCAGCATCCACTGGCTGCACAAGATCCGCCAGCCGACCCTGGTGATGGCCGGCGACGACGACCCGCTGATCCCGCTGGTGAATATGCGCCTGCTGGCCTGGCGCATCCCCAACTCCGAACTGCACGTGATCGACGATGGCCACCTGTTCCTGGTGACCCGCGCCGAAGCTGTCGCACCGATCATCATGAAATTTCTCGAGGAAGAACGGCAACGCGCGATCATGCACCCGCACCCCGCCCCCGCCCGCAGCCATTGACCGTCGCCCCCGGACAAGACGCCGGATCGAAGTCCGGCACAGCGGTGGTGCGCGCAGGCAACCCTTGACCCGTTTTCGAGCACGCGGTATTACCTGAAACTTGGTGCGACGTAGTCTGGGATGCCCCTTCGCGCCCATTGGTATAAGCCTTGCTGCTTATCTGTAAACCTTGAAGTCTCACGGTTTGACGACGGAGTGTTGCCCAATGCGAGACCAGCCGACCAGAAAGACCCTGCCTGCCTCCTACCGCCCGATGAATGCGCAAAACGCCGTCGCTGGACTGCGCGGGCGTGATGTCCTGTCCACGTTGCGTGGCCTAGCCCTGCAGGGTCTCAAGCAACCCGTACACAGCGCCCGCCACGTGCTGGCCCTGGGCGGTCAACTGGGCCGGGTCCTGCTCGGCGACACCCCCTACCAGGTCAACCCCCAGGACGCCCGTTTTGCCGACCCGACCTGGCACCACAACCCCCTCTACAGGCGCAGCCTGCAGGCCTATCTGGCCTGCCAGAAACAGCTCAACCACTGGATAGACGAGAGCAGCATGAGCGCCGACGACCGCTCCCGCGCGCGCTTTATCGCCACCCTGCTCGGCGATGCCCTGTCCCCCTCCAACAGCCCGCTCAACCCGCAGGCGCTCAAGGAATTCTTCGACACCGGCGGCAGCAGTCTGGTCAAGGGCCTCGGCCACCTGTTCGACGACCTGGTGAACAATGACGGCATGCCCAGCCAGGTCAGCAAGCAGGCCTTCGAAGTTGGCCGCAACCTGGCCACCACCAGCGGTGCCGTGGTGTTTCGCAACGAGCTGCTGGAACTGATCCAATACAAGCCGATGAGCGAGAAGCAGTACGCCAAACCCCTGCTGATCGTGCCGCCGCAGATCAACAAGTTCTATATCTTCGACCTTGCCAGCAACAAGAGCTTCGTCCAGTACGCCCTGAAGAACGGCCTGCAGACCTTCGTCATCAGCTGGCGCAACCCCGACCCGCGCCATCGCGAATGGGGCCTGTCGAGCTATGTGCAGGCGGTCGAGGAGGCCATCGATGCCTGCCGGGCGATCACCAGCAGCAAGAACGTCAACCTGCTCGGGGCCTGCGCCGGCGGCCTGACCATCGCTGCCCTGCAAGGCCACCTGCAGGCCAAGCGCCAGCTGCGCAAGGTCGCCAGCGCCACCTACCTGGTCAGCCTGCTGGACAGCCAGATCGACAGCCCGGCCATGCTGTTTGCCGACGAGCAGACCCTGGAGGCGGCCAAGCGTCGCTCCTACCAGCAGGGCGTGCTGGACGGCCGCGACATGGCCAAGGTATTCGCCTGGATGCGCCCCAACGACCTGATCTGGAACTACTGGATCAACAACTACCTGCTCGGCAAACAGCCACCGGCCTTCGACATCCTCTACTGGAACAATGACAACACCCGCCTGCCGGCGGCCCTGCATGGCGACCTGATCGACTTCTTCAAGCACAACCCGCTCATCCGCGCCCAGGGCCTGGAAATCTGCGGTACCCCGGTTGACCTGCAGAAGGTCACGGTGGACAGTTTCAGCGTGGCCGGGATCAACGACCACATCACCCCCTGGGACGCGGTCTACCGTTCGACCCTGCTGCTCGGCGGCGACCGGCGCTTTATCCTGTCCAACAGCGGGCATATCCAGAGCATCCTCAACCCGCCGGGCAACCCCAAGGCCAACTTCTTCGAGAACGGCAAACTGACCGGCGACCCGCGCGCCTGGTATCACGATGCCAAACATGTGCAGGGCAGTTGGTGGCCCGAATGGCTGAGCTGGATTCAGGCCCACTCCGGGGAAACCCGCGAGACCCTCACGGCCCTGGGCAACCCGCACTACCCGGCCATGGAGGATGCACCCGGTACCTATGTGCATGTGCGCTAACCACAACGGCCGCCAGTTGGCGGCCGTAGCTATCCCCCCGCGGCCAGAATAAGAAGACCCGATGAAGACCCGCGACCGTATCCTCGAATGTGCCCTGCTGCTGTTCAATCAGAAGGGCGAACCCAACGTCTCCACCCTGGAGATCGCCAATGAACTGGGCATCAGCCCGGGCAACCTGTATTACCACTTCCACGGCAAGGAACCGCTGATCCTTGGCCTGTTCGAGCGCTTCCAGGGCGAGCTGGCTCCATTGCTCTCGCCGCCGGAAGACGTGCAGCTGGACGTGGAAGACTACTGGCTGTTCCTGCACCTGATCGTCGAGCGCCTGGCCCACTACCGCTTCCTGTTCCAGGACCTGTCCAACCTGACCAGCCGCCTGCCCAAGCTGGAGCGCGGCATGCGCCACTGGCTCAATAGCCTGAAACGCGCCCTGGCCGAACTGCTCGCACGCCTGCAGGCCGCAGGCCAGTTGCTCAGCGACACCCAGGCCCTCGGGCAGCTGGTGGAGCAGATCACCATGACCCTGCTGTTCTCCCTCGACTACCAGCGCATCCTCGGCCGCGAAGGCGAAAGCCGTCTGGTGGTCTATCAGGTGATGATGCTGGCCGCGCCGCATTTGGCGAGCGACTCGCGCTTCGCCGCCGAGCAACTGGCCCAGCGTTACCTGCTCGACTGAAACGGGGCCGCTGCGCCACAAACGCAAACGCCCGGCACTAGGCCGGGCGTTTGCGATAACTGCCGAGGGTCTTACGACTGGCTGGCAGGTGTTACCGGTGCAGCGGCTGCAGGTGCCGATACAGGTGCAGCGGCCGGAGCAGGTGCGGCGGCGACGGCCGGAGCCGGAGCAGCAGGCTTGGCCGCTACAGGCTTGGCTGCTGCCTTGACTGCAGGCTTGGCGGCAGGTTTGGCTGCTGCCTTGACCGCAGGCTTGGCGGCCGGTTTCGCTGCTGCCTTGACCGCAGGCTTGGCGGCCGGTTTCGCTGCTGCCTTGGCCGCAGGCTTGGCGGCCGGTTTGGCTGCTGCCTTGGCCGCAGGCTTGGCGGCAGCTTTGGCCACAGGCTTGGCTGCAACCTTCTTGGCCGCAGGCTTGACCGACTTGACCGATACACCGGTCAGTTGCTCGATCTGCTTGGTCAGGCTTTCGACCTTGGCGTTGAGCGCCTTCACTTCATTGCGGCTCGGTACGCCGAGGCGCGAAATGGCGTTGTTCAATCGCTTGTCGAAGGCCTCTTCCAACTCGCCCCACTTGCCCAGCGCCTTGTCCTTGACCTCGTCGACTCGCGACTTGGCCGTGTCCACTTTCGAACCCACGGTGGACTTCACGGCACCCACTTGCTTGTCGACTTCGGTCTTGGCCAGCTTCTCGGCTTTTTCGCCGTCCTTGACCAGCGTGTCGAACAGCTTGTTGCCGTCCTTGCTGACCTTGGAGTAGGCACCCAAACCAGCCAACCAGATCTGACGCGAGTATTTTTCTACTTCGCCGATCCAGGAAGTGGTTTGCTTTTCGGTTTTCTTTTTGACAGCCATCCTGCTCTCCTTATTTGGTACGCGCGACGTGCTCGAGCAACGCGCTCAGCTCATCCAGCTTAGCAGAGAGTGCTTCAACATCCTGCTTGGACGGGATGCCGATGCGGTTCAGGGCGCTGGCTACACGGTTGTCGAAAGCCTTCTCGATCTTGTCGAGTTGCCCTTCAACTTTGCCTTTCACGCTGCTGACGTTGTTGGTGACAGTGCTCTTGACGCTGTCGATCTGGCTGTTGGCCGCTTCAACCTGTTCGTTGACCAGCTTTTTGCCTTGCTTTTCAACACCTTCGCCGTTCTTGACGAGTTCCTTGAAATACTCGGCACCCTCTTGGCCGGCTTTGGCGTAGGCACCCAGGCCAGCCAGCCAGATCTTGCGGGCATAGACTTTAACGTCGCTCAGCACGGTGGCGGCTTCTTCGACTTCGACTTCGACTTTCTTCTTGACGGCAACTTTCGACATGGTGCACCTCACTCTAAGTGTTTCGAGGAAACGCCCACGGGATGCAGGCTTAGCTGCAAGGTATCGATGAAAATTAGAAACCGCATACTAAGCGTAAGAAAAACTGCCGGGAGCCATTTTTTAACGCCGCACAGCGAAGGCCCGCAGGGTGGCCGCCATGGATCGCTGGCCACACATAATTGCGCAGAACATTTTCAAACAGAACGTCAGGCCTGCAGATTCTTGTCCAGCACCTCTTCGATCTCCCGTTTGATGCTGCCGCTCATGGCCGACAGCAACAGCCCCAGGTTGAGCTGCACACGCACGCTGTCCTCGGCCACGTCGATGCGCCCATCGGCACCGCTGCGTTTGAACTCCAGACTGTCGCCATTCCAGCGATAGCGCACGTCGTATTCGCGGGCCAGGCGCTCGGCCAGCTCCTCGGCCTTCTCCCGGGCGACTTCGCGCCCCAGGCAATGGGCGCGCTCGATATTGATTTTGGCCATGGCCTTTCTCCTCGCCAGTTAACTGCGACCTTAGGTCGCTGCGACTATAGCAAGGCTGCGCGTGGCAAGCTGCAGGCACATCGGCCTGTCGCCGTCCGAGCCCTCGCAAAGGTTTACTCGAAGCGTGTGGCGTGAAGCCCATGGCGACCTTTTAGGTTTAGAATGGCCGCCACTTTGATTCCGCCTCTCTGTTAAGGGAAAGGGCAAGATGAACGACCCGCGCAAGAGCAACGACAGCGAACCCACCACCCACTTCGGCTTCCAGAACGTGCCGGAAAGCCAGAAGGCGGAAAAAGTCGCCGAAGTCTTTCACTCGGTAGCGGCCAAGTACGACCTGATGAACGATGTGCTGTCCGGCGGCCTGCATCGCCTGTGGAAGCGTTTCACCATCGAACTTTCCGGTGTGCGCCCGGGCAATCGGGTGCTGGATATCGCCGGCGGCACGGGCGACCTGACCCGCAAGTTCTCCGCCCTGGTCGGCCCGACCGGCGAGGTGGTGCTGGCCGATATCAACGAGTCGATGCTGCGCGTCGGCCGCGACCGCCTGCTGGACAGGGGCGTGGCCGGCAACGTCAGCTTCGTCCAGGCCGACGCCGAGAAGCTGCCCTTCCCGGATAACCATTTCGATGTGGTCACCATCGCCTTCGGCCTGCGTAACGTGACGCACAAGGAAGACGCCCTGCGCTCCATGCTGCGCGTGCTCAAGCCCGGCGGCCGCCTGCTGGTGCTGGAGTTCTCCAAGCCGTCCAGCGAGTTGCTGTCGAAGTTCTACGACGCCTATTCCTTCAAGTTCATGCCGCTGGCCGGCAAGCTGATCAGCAACGACGCCGAGAGCTACCGCTACCTGGCCGAGTCGATCCGCATGCACCCGGATCAGGACACCCTCAAGGCGATGATGGTCGAGGCCGGCTTCGAGCGCGTGACCTACCACAATATGACCGGCGGCATCGTCGCCCTGCACCGCGGCATCAAACCCTGATGCTACTCACGGGGCTGTATGCCGGGGTCGAACGCGGCCTCAATCGGGTACTGGCCATGGACAGTACCGCACTGCCACGCCTGGCCCGCCTGAGCGGCCGGGTGATCGCCGTGGAGTGTGCCGCGCCGAACCTGCAGCTGTTTATTCTGCCCAGCGCCACTGGCTTGCAACTGGCCGCGCAGTGGGAAGGCCCGGCCGACTGCCGCCTGCGCGCCCCCGCCGCCAGCCTGGTGCGCCTGGCCACCAGCAAGGACAAGACCCGCATCCTGCACAGCCCGGAGGTCAGCCTGGAGGGCGACAGCACAGCCCTGCTGGAGCTGTCCGGCATCCTCCAGGACCTGGAACTGGACTGGGAATACGAGCTGGCGCGCTGGCTCGGCCCGGTGGGCAGCCAGCTGCTCGGCGGCCATCTGCGCAGTCGGGTGAACTGGGGCAGTCAGGCCCTCGACAGCCTGCGCCTGAACCTGGCCGACTACCTCAGCGAAGAATCCCGCAGCCTGGTGGGCCAGCGCGAAGCCGATGCGCGCTTCGCCGAGCTGGATAACCTCAAGCTGGCCCTCGACCGTCTCGACGCGCGCATCGAGCGCCTCGCCCAACCGCATAAGCCCCAGTCATGACGCTGCTTGCCGTTCGCCGCCTGTTCCGTATCCAGCGGGTCATCATCCGCTACCAACTCGACGACCTGCTGCTGGCCCTGCCGGTGCCCTTCTGGCTGCGCATGCTCAGCGCCCTGCTGCCCTGGCGCTGGCTGCCGCGGCGCAATCTGCATCTGAGCCGCGGCGCGCGCCTGCGCCTGGCCCTGGAAGAACTGGGACCGATCTTTATCAAGTTCGGCCAGCTGCTTTCCACCCGCCGCGACCTGCTGCCGGCGGATATCGCCGACGAGCTGGCCAAGCTGCAGGATCAGGTGCCGCCCTTCGACCCGGCCCACTCGCTGGCGCTGATCGAGGCGCAACTGGGGGCCAAGGTCGGCGAGGTGTTTGCCCGCTTCGACGCCCAGCCGCTGGCTTCCGCCTCGGTCGCCCAGGTGCACGGGGCGCAACTGAAAAGCGGCGAGGAAGTGGTGGTCAAGGTAATTCGCCCGGGCCTCAAACCGGTGATCGGACAGGACATCGCCTGGCTGTTCCTGCTCGCCAGGCTGGCCGAGAAGGCCTCGGCCGACGCCCGACGCCTGCGCCCGATGGAGATTGTCAGCGACTACGAGAAGACCATCTACGACGAACTCGACCTGCTCCGCGAAGCGGCCAACGCCAGCCAGCTGCGGCGTAACTTCGACGGTTCGCCGCTGCTCTACGTGCCGCAGGTGTACTGGGACCTGTGCCGACCCAAAGTGCTGGTGATGGAACGCATCTACGGCATCCAGGTCACCGACCTGGCTACCCTGGCCGACCAGCGCACCGACATGAAGCTGTTGGCCGAGCGCGGCGTGGAAATCTTCTTCACCCAGGTGTTCCGCGACAGCTTCTTCCACGCCGATATGCATCCCGGCAATATCTTCGTCAGCACCCGCACGCCGTGGAACCCGCAGTACATCGCCATCGACTGCGGCATCATCGGCAGCCTCACCGACGAGGACCAGGACTACCTGGCGCGCAACCTGATCGCCTTCTTCAAGCGCGATTATCGCCGCGTGGCGCAGCTGCATATCGACTCCGGCTGGGTGCCAGCAGAAACCAAGGTCAACGATTTCGAGGCGGCGATCCGCACCGTGTGCGAGCCGATCTTCGAGAAGCCGCTCAAGGACATCTCCTTCGGCCAGCTGCTGCTGCGCCTGTTCCAGACCGCACGGCGCTTCAATATGGAAGTGCAGCCGCAGCTGGTACTGCTGCAGAAGACCCTGCTCAATATCGAAGGCCTGGGCCGCCAGCTGTACCCGGACCTGGACCTGTGGAGCACCGCCCAGCCCTTCCTCGAACGCTGGATGCGCGAGCGCATCAGCCCGCTGCACCTGCTGCGCAACCTGCAACAGCAGGCCGAACAAGTGCCGCACCTGTCGCAGATCGCCCGCGATACTCTGGAGCGACTCAACCAGCAACCAGTCGCACGTACGGCCGAGCCCAGTCTTAGCCGCCAATGGCCGGCTCGCCTGCTCGGTGCCGTGCTGATCGGCGGCGCGGTGAGTCAGGGCCTGGCCCTCAGCCTGCTGCTCTGGCCGAGCTGGGCGATGCTCGCCGGCGGCGTCTACCTGGTGCTGCGCCGATAGCCACACCGGTTACGCACTGGCACACTAACCCCATAACCTAAGCAGCCCGGTGGGCGGAAATAGCGATGACTGACTGGCTCGACGAAATCAACTGGAACGCCGACGGCCTGGTACCGGCCATCGCCCAGGACCACCAGAGCGGCCGCGTGCTGATGATGGCCTGGATGAACCGCGAAGCCCTGGCCCTGACCGCCGCCGAGCAGCGCGCCATCTACTGGTCACGTTCGCGTGGCAAACTGTGGCGCAAGGGCGAAGAGTCCGGCCATGTGCAGAAGCTTCACGAACTGCGCCTGGACTGCGACGCCGACGTGGTCATCCTGATGGTCGAGCAACTGGGCGGTATCGCCTGCCACACCGGACGTGAAAGCTGCTTCTACCGCGTCTATGCAAACGCCGAGTGGAAAACCGTCGATGCGGTGCTCAAAGACCCGCATGCCATCTACAACCCGGGGCACAAACATGAGTGACACGGCCATGACCGACACCCTGAGCCGCCTGGCCGAAGTGCTGGAGTCGCGCAAGGGCGCGGCCGCCGACAGCTCCTATGTCGCCAGCCTGTACCACAAGGGCCTGAACAAGATTCTGGAAAAGGTCGGCGAGGAATCGGTGGAAACCATTCTCGCCGCCAAGGATGCTGCGGTCAGCGGCGATTGCAGCGATGTGATTTACGAAACCGCCGACCTCTGGTTCCACAGCCTGGTCATGCTCGCCGCCCTCGGCCAGCACCCCCAGGCCGTGCTTGATGAACTGGATCGACGCTTCGGCCTGTCCGGGCATGCGGAAAAAGCCGCACGCCCGCAAAACTGATCAACTACTTACGGAGTACGCGTTATGGGATTCGGTGGCATTAGCATCTGGCAACTGGTGATCATCCTGTTGATCGTGGTCATGCTGTTCGGCACCAAGCGCCTCAAGGGCCTGGGTTCCGACCTGGGCGATGCGATCAAGGGCTTCAAGAAGTCCATGGGCAACGAAGAAGGCGACAAGCCGGCGGTGGACGAACCCAAGGGGCAGACCATCGACGCCCAGGCGCGCAAGGTCGAAGAACCGGCGAAAAAAGACTAAGCCATGTTCGATATCGGCTTTACCGAGCTGCTGCTGATCGGCGTGGTCGCCCTGATCGTATTGGGGCCTGATCGCCTGCCGGGCGCAGTGCGCACCGCCGGCCTGTGGATCGGCCGGATCAAGCGCAGCTTTAGCGCGATCAAGGCCGAGGTCGAGCGCGAAATCGGTGCAGACGAAATCCGTCGGCAACTGCATAACGAGCAGATCCTCGACCTCGAGCGCGAAATGAACGCGATGAAGCAGACCCTCAACGCGCCCCTCGCCAGCCTGACCGAGCCGAGCCCGGACAGCGTGGCCGCGCCGGCAGCCGAGAGCAGCAGCACCAAGGATAAGGGCCCGTCAGCATGAGCCGGCTACCCGACAGCGATCAGGAAATGCCCCTGGTCTCGCACCTGACCGAACTGCGCACGCGCCTGTTGCGTATTGTCGCGGCGGTATTCACGCTGTTTGCCGGGCTGTTCTATTTCTCCCAGGACATCTACGCCCTGGTCGCCGCACCGCTGCGCGCCTATCTGCCCGAAGGCGCGACCATGATCGCCACCGGGGTGGCCTCGCCGTTTCTCACCCCGTTCAAACTGACGCTGATGGTCGCGTTGTTCCTGGCGATCCCGATCATCCTGCATCAGATCTGGGGCTTTATCGCGCCGGGGCTGTACAAGCACGAAAAGCGCATCGCCATACCCCTGCTGATTTCCAGCATCCTGCTGTTCTACGGCGGCATGGCCTTCGCCTACTTCGTGGTGTTCCCGATCATGTTCGGCTTCTTCGCCAGCGTGACCCCGGAAGGCGTGGCGATGATGACCGATATCGGCCAGTACCTGGATTTCGTCCTCACCCTGTTCTTCGCCTTCGGTGTCGCGTTCGAGATCCCGATTGCCACCTTTCTGCTGATCTGGGTGGGCGTTGTCGACGTCGCCAGCCTGCGCAAGAGCCGGCCCTACGTGGTTGTCGGCTGCTTTGCCGTGGGCATGGTGCTGACCCCGCCCGACGTGTTCTCCCAGACCCTGCTGGCCGTGCCCATGTGGCTGCTGTTCGAAGCCGGCCTGCTGTGCGGCAGCCTGATCAAGCGCCGCGGCGAACACGGCGACGAAGACCCCACGCCGGAACCCCACGACCAGCCGCCAGCCGCACAACCGTGAACCTGCTGCTCCTGGAAGACGGCGACTTTATCGCCGCCGACCGCGTGCTGCTGAGCGGCCGCCGCCTCAAGCACCTGCATGAGGTGCACCGCGCCGAAGCCGGCGACAGCCTGCGCGTCGGTCGCCTGAATGGCCTGATGGGCAGCGGCCAGCTGCTGCGCCTGGACGCCGAGCAGGCCGAACTGGCGGTGCAATTCGACCAGCCGCCGCCCGACAAACTGCCACTGACCCTGCTGCTGGCCCTGCCTCGACCGAAGATGCTGCGCCGCGTGCTGCAAACCGTCAGCGCCATGGGCGTGCCTAGGCTGATTCTGCTGAACAGCTACCGGGTGGAAAAAAGCTTCTGGCAGACCCCCTTCCTCGAACCGACAGCCATTCGCGAACAGCTGATCCTCGGCCTGGAGCAGGCTCGCGACACCCTGCTGCCCGAGGTGATCATCGAGAAGCGCTTTAAGCCCTTTGTCGAAGACCGGCTACCCGCCATCGCGGCCGGTACCCTGGGCCTGGTCGGCCATCCCGGCGACTTCCCGGCCTGCCCGCGGGCAGTCGAACAGCCAGTGACCCTGGCCATCGGCCCGGAAGGCGGCTGGATTCCCTACGAGGTGGAAAAGCTTGCCGAAGCCGGCCTGCAACCGGTGCAACTGGGCGCGCGGATTCTGCGGGTGGAAACAGCCGTTACCGCACTGCTGGCACGCCTGTTTTAGCCAGGGCTGTGGCGTTGTAGGAGCGGCGGGGGGGCACCTAGCCCATGCCCGCGAGAAAGCGCTACCTGGAAAATCGCTCGCACGCATGGCGTGCTCCTACAGGTTCTCTCCAGCCTGCAGGGCATGCCAATGCGCCGGCAGTAGCTGGCCCTTAAGCGCAGGTGCCTCTTCCAGCTGAACATCCCGCGGATCAAGCGGCTCACCACAATCCGAACACACCAGCACGCCATGCATAGGCCTGCCGCAACTGCGGTGGATATGCCGAATCGGCGCGCCTTCCGGGCCGCTCATATGGCGGTCGCCCCAATGCACCAGAGCCAGAATCGCCGGGTACAGGTCGCGGCCCTTGGCCGTCAGGCGGTATTCCTCGCGCATGGGGCGCTGCTGATAGGCCACCTTGTCCAGCACCCCGGCCTCCACCAGCTTCTTCAGCCGTTCGGCCAGCACATGGCGGGTAATGCCCAGGCGCTTTTCGAACTCGTCGAAACGACGAATACCGAGAAAACTCTCGCGCAGCACCAGCAGGGTCCAGCGGTCGCCCACCACCGACAGGGTGCGGGCCAGGGAGCAGGGTTGCTGCTCCAGTTCTTCCCAACGCATCAGGCAATCTCCAACCGCGATGGCGCAGAATAACTTGACAGGTTCCAAAATGGAACTGACTATCGACATGGGTTCCAAAACAGAACTTACGGAGACTGCAATGACCGAACGTAAAGCAATCCTGGTGGTAGGAGCCGGTGACGCCACCGGCGCTGCCATCGCCAAACGCTTCGCCCGCGAGGGCTATGTGGCCTGCGTGGCACGCCGTAATGCCGACAAGCTGAGCCCGCTGGTGGCCGAGATCGAGGCCACGGGTGGCAGCGCACGGGCCTATGGCTGCGACGCACGGGTGGAGGAACAGGTGATCGAGCTGTTCGCCAGCATCGAACGCGAGGTCGGCCCGCTGCATGCGGTGGTGTTCAATATCGGTGCCAACGTGCAGTTTTCCATCAGCGAAACCACCGAGCGGGTCTACCGCAAGGTCTGGGAAATGGCCGCCCTGGCCGGTTTTCTCACCGGTCGCGAAGCGGCCAAGGTCATGCTGCCCCGCGGGCAAGGCACGATCATCTTTACCGGGGCCACCGCCTCGCTGCGCGGCCGGGCCAACTTCTCCGCCTTCGCCAGCGCCAAGTTCGCCCTGCGCGCCCTGGCCCAGAGCATGGCCCGCGAACTCGGCCCCCAGGGCATCCATGTCGCCCACCCGATTATCGACGGGGCCATCGACACCGCCTTTATCCGCGACACCTTCCCCGAGCTGTATCAACGCAAGGAGCAGGACGGCATCCTCAACCCCGAGCATATCGCCGAGACCTACTGGCAGATCCACTGCCAGCCGCGCGACTGCTGGGTGCATGAGATGGATCTGCGGCCCTGGACGGAAACCTTCTAAGCCTATCCCAAGCACCTACAAACACGCTGCATAACGGCTAAGCAACAGGACACTTCATGAACAAGACCCTTGAATTCTTTTTCGATTTCGGCAGCCCGACCAGTTATCTGGCCTGGACCCAGCTTCCCAGGATTGCCCGCGAGGCGGGGGCACAGATCGCCTGGCGACCGATGCTGCTCGGCGGCGTGTTCAAGGCCACGGGCAACCAGTCGCCGGTGAATATCCCGGCCAAGGGTCGCTATATGCTGCAGGACCTGGCGCGCTTTGCCAGCCGCTACGGCGTGCCGATGACCTTCAACCCGCATTTCCCAATCAACACCCTGACGCTGATGCGCGGCGCAGCCGGTTACCAGGACGACGAGCGCTTCGAACGCTATGTACACACCATCTTCGAGGCGCTGTGGGTACAGCAGAAGAACCTCGGCAAGCCTGAAGTGGTTGCCGAGGTGCTTAGCGCCGCCGGCTTCGACCCCGCCGAGTTCGAACTGCTGGTGAGCGATGAAAGGGTCAAGGAACGCCTGAAGAGCACCACCGAAGAGGCCATCAAGCGCGGCGTGTTCGGCGCACCGACCTTCTTTGTCGGCAGCGAGATGCACTTCGGTCAGGATCACCTGGACTTCGTCGCCGAAGCGCTGCGCCGCTGAAACGCCCAAGGGTCTGTTGCCGTTTCGTCGCGGCCGTGAACGAAACGGCAACAGACCCTAAAGCAGGCTGATGAACAGGCGTGTCACCTGCTCGGTCAATTCATCTGCGCCCTGCCCTGCTCCCAGGGTCTCGCTCAGTTGCTGCTCCTGCAGCAGATGAGCAAGGCCATGTACCAGGCTCCATGCCGCCAGGGTCGCGATCTGCTGAGTGTGTTGTGGCGCAGCCACCTGCACCGCCGCGGCCAGGCGTGCATGCAAGGCCGCCGAGGCCTGCTGCAACTCGGGATAGCGGCGCTTGTCCAGGGTGACACTGAACATCAGCGCGAAATGTCCCGGCTGCGCCAAGGCGAAACGCACATAGCACTGGCCCAGCTCGGCCAGCCCGCCAGACTGCCGGTCCATCTCCTGCCCCAGCTGTACGAACCCCTGGGTTGCCAGAGACGCCAGCAGGCTGTCGCGGTCGGCAAAGTGCCGGTAGGGCGCGTTATGCGAGACGCCCGCTCGACGTGCGACTTCGCGCAGGCTGATGGATGCCAGCCCGCCTTCAGCCAACAACTCGGTCGCGGCGAGCACTAGCGCACTGCGCAGCTCACCATGGTGATAGGGCTGCTCCTGCTTGCGTGTTGACACTAGCAACATCCTCTTCTATGTTGACAACGCCCACATTATGCCGCGAGCTCGGTTAGCCTTACCAGCCGGCACATAAGGAGGACTCATGCTATTCATTGCCCTGTTGCTCAGCCTGACTGTAATGGCCACATTGGCTCACCGCTGCGGCGCGCCTGGCCATGGCCGTGGCGCTGCTGATGGCGGGCACCGACCACCTGCTGACGCCCGAGCGCTACCTGGCCATGATGCCGGGCTACCTGCCCTACCCCTTGCAACTGGTGCTCTTCACTGGTCTGTGCGAACTGGCAGGTGCGATCGGCCTGCTGCTGCCGCGCTGCAGACGCTATGCCGCCATTGCCCTGGCGATTTATTTCGTCTGCGTTTTCCCGGCCAATATCAAGAACGCCCTGGATGGACTGCAGGTTGAAGGGCTGCCAGCGGCGACCTGGTACTACTGGCTGCGCCTGCCTTGCCAACCACTGATCATCCTCTGGGCGCTGTACGCCGGCGAGCTGATTGGTCAAGCCAAAACCGATACTGCGGCGCACGGCAGGCAACCCACGCAAGACGCCAGAAGCTGAAGCTCACGCAAAACAGGCACCAGCGGACAACGCGGGCTCAGCTTTCCAGCAGAAAGGTCACCGGCCCGTCATTGACCAGGTGCACCTGCATATCGGCACCGAACTGGCCGGTGGCGACCTGCGGATGCCTGGCGCGCGCCTGGGTCACCAGCAGGTCGAACAGCTCCACACCCAGGGCCGGCGGCGCAGCAGTGGAAAACCCAGGACGCAGGCCGCTCTTGGTGTCGGCGGCCAGGGTGAATTGCGAAACCAGCAGCAGGCCGCCGCCCACGTCGCTGAGCGACAGATTCATCTTGCCCGCCGCGTCGCCGAACACCCGGTAATTGAGCAGCTTGTGCAGGATCTTTTCGACGCTGGCCGGGGTGTCCTGGGGCTCGACGCCGACCAGTACCAGCAGGCCCTGATCGATGGAGCCGACCACCTCGCCCGCCACTTCCACCCGCGCACCGCGTACGCGCTGAATCAGTGCCTTCATGCTTCGTCCGGGGCCAGGTTGAGCAGGCGATGGGCCAGCTCGTCCGCGGCCCGAACCAGGGCATCGGTGATCCCGGTTTCAGCCGCCGAATGACCGGCATCGCGGATGATCTGCAGCTCGCTGTTGGGCCAGGCCTGGTGCAGCGCCCAGGCGTTGTCCAGCGGGCAGATCACGTCGTAGCGACCGTGCACTATGACCCCGGGCAGATGGGCGATCTTCGACATATCGCGCAGCAGCTGATCGGGTTCGAGGAAGGCATTGTTGACGAAGTAATGGCATTCGATGCGGGCAATCGACAGGGCGCGGTGACTGTCGCTAAAGCGGTCGACCACCTGCGGGTTGGGCCGCAGGGTGGCGGTGCGGCCCTCCCAGGTCGACCAGGCCTTGGCTGCATGCATCTGGGCGATCTGGTCGGGCCCGGTCAGGCGCTTGTAGAAGGCCTGCATCAGATTGCCGCGCTCATCCACGGGGATAGGCGCGATGTAGTCCTCCCAGAAGTCGGGGAACAGGCGGCTGGCCCCTTCCTGGTAGAACCAGTCGAACTCCTGCGGCCGGCAGAGGAAGATGCCGCGCAGGATCAGCCCATGCACCCGCTGCGGATGGGCCTGGGCGTAGGCCAGGGCCAGGGTCGAACCCCAGGAGCCGCCGAACAGCACCCACTTGTCGATACCCAGATGCTCGCGGATCTGCTCCATGTCGGCGATCAGCGCCTGGGTGCTGTTGTTTTCCAGGTTGGCGTGGGGCGTGGAACGGCCGCAGCCGCGCTGGTCGAAGGTGACGATACGGTACAGGTTGGGATCGAAATAACGGCGGCTGGCGGCATCGCAACCGGCCCCCGGACCGCCATGGATAAACACCACAGGCAGACCATCCGGCGAACCGCTTTCGTCGACATAGAGCACGTGCGGTTCCTGCACCGCCAGTTCATGACGGGCATGGGGTTTAATTTCCGGATACAAGGTCTGCATGGCATGCTCCTGAATTGATGCGTAGCGTCACTGCTTCGCGCAGGTCATCCGCCTGTCGCAACCATTTAACGCTCTGCCG
Organism: Pseudomonas sp. EA_105y_Pfl2_R69; assembly: GCF_963970915.1. Lineage (NCBI taxonomy): Bacteria > Pseudomonadati > Pseudomonadota > Gammaproteobacteria > Pseudomonadales > Pseudomonadaceae > Pseudomonas > Pseudomonas sp. EA_105y_Pfl2_R69. Next base: position 344,481 of record NZ_CAXAOO010000001.1, on the reverse strand, counting down.
GGCATCATAACCATGAAAAAGGAGTTCAGCATGCCAACAAGGCTAATTGCCCTGGCTTTCCTGGTGTTTTGCACCCTGCTCGCCGGCTGCGGCGGCAAGGACGACCCGCAGGCGGCACTGGAAGCCGCGGTGCAACAGCTGCAGGACAACCTGCAAGCGAAGAAAAACAGCGCCGTGCTCGACCAGCTGCACCCGCAGTTCTCGGCCCAGGGCGAGTTCGACCGCGAGTGGGCGCAGCGCACCATGTTGCTGCTGTTTATGCGCCACAAGAACATCAAGGTGCTGGCCCTGAGCAAGAACAGCTACCTCGACGCGACCTACCGCGAAAAAGGCCACACCGAGGCCCAGGTTGGCCTGACCGGTGCCGAAGGCCTGATCCCCGACAGCGCGCGCCACTACAGCGTGAAGCTGGAATGGTGGCTGGAAGACGATGAGTGGAAGCTGGCGCGGCTAAGCTGGGAGTAGCCGCCTGGCAGCTCAGCAATCGGTGCGCACAGCGCACCCTACAACAGAGCTTGGCGTAGGACTTAGAAAACCCAGGGAATAAACATCCTGCTGCGCTGCATATAGTCGCGGTACGCCTCGCCAAACTGCTGCAGGCACTCGGCCTCATCGCGCTTGGCGGTCAGCCACAACGCCAGACTGGCCAACAGCGCCAGGAACAGACTCAGGCCATTGGGCTGTTTGCAGGCCACGCCCCAGGCCAGCAACAGCAGCGAGGCGTACAGCGGATGACGGATCAGACGGAAGATGCCGCTGGTCACCAGCTGCGAGGTGCGCTCGAAGGCGAACAGCTCGGCGTCCGTACGCTGCCCATCGGGGCGGCCCATGCGCCGTAGCTGATAGAGGCCGGCAAACAACAGCAGCAATGAGCCGAATAGCAGCAGCCAGGACAGGCGCTGATGCAGGGCATAACGCTCGATAAACCAGACCGGCGCGTTGAACACCAGTAAGGCCAGAATCGCCTCCCAGGCGAAGAACCGGTAGAAACCGTGGGACTTTGGACGGCGCAATGCCTGCCAGGACAGCGCCAGCAGCATCAGCGTGCCCAGCACAAAAGCCAACCCCTGCAACCACGCCATAAAGCCCTCTCCACCCCCGCCCGTTAGCAGGCCGTTGAAAAACTACCTGTGTGGGCAATCCTGCGTTAAAAACGGCCTCGGAATGCTCATTTACAACCAGTAAACTCCGCTTCCTCGGCCGTTTTTGCCTTGTCTTGCCTGCCTCGCCTACGTTTTTAAACGGCCTGTTAGTCCGTCAAGGCCAGGCGCTGCCTGACCTGTAGCCCTCTGTTACACTGCCGGCCTGTTTGTCTCGGCCGCCCGCCATGGATCGCTCCCAACTGCACCGCCTGCTGCCCCACCAAGGCCCGGCCCTCTGGCTGGATGGCCTGCTGGCGCATGACAGCCTGAGCATTCAGGGCCTGAGTGCCTGGCACCATCTGGATGCCTTTGGCAGTGACGCCTCGCCCTGCCTGCTGTTCGAAGCGGCCGCGCAGTTGTGCGCCGCGCATGGTGCCTTATACGGCGATGCCAGTGCCATTGAAATGGCCCTGGTCGGCAAGCTCTCGCAGCTGCAGCTGCACCATGAACCGGCGCAGCGCAGCGGTGCAGTGCAGATCAGCGCCCAGCAGGAGGCGCTGAGCCCGGCCGGGGCACTCTATGCCTTCAGTATCCACAGCGAGCAACGCCTGCTGCTCGACGGCAAGCTGCTGCTGGTGTTGATCCATGCTTGAACTGCGCCACGTTTCCCACAGCTACCCGGGCAGCGGCCGCGCCGCGCTGCAGGGCATCGACCTGCAGCTGCAGGCCGGCGAATGCCTCGGCCTGCTCGGCAGCAACGGCGCGGGCAAGACCACCCTGCTGTCCCTGCTGAGCGGCGTGCTGGCGTTGCAACAGGGCGAGCTGCGCTGGGAGGGTCAGCCCCGGCTCGGTCTGGTGCCGCAGCAGCTGGCCTTCTACGCCGGGCTCAAGGTGGCTGAGAATCTCGAACTGTTTGCCGATCTGTATCGCCTGCGCGGCGCAGAACGCCGCCAGCGCCTGCAGCAGTGCATCGATATCTGCGCCCTGCAAGACAAACTGGCGCGGCGCAGCGAACAACTCTCCGGCGGCGAACAACGGCGTTTGAACTTCGCCATCGGCCTGCTGCAACCGGCCGAGCTCTATCTGTTCGATGAAGCCACCGTGGGCGTCGACGCCGCCAGTCGCCAGCACTTGCTGGCCGCCGTCGAGCAGCTGACCGCCGAGGGCAAGGCGGTGATCTACACCAGCCATTATCTGGAAGAAGTCGAGCGGGTGGCCCAGCGCATCCTGCTGCTGCACGAAGGCCAGGTGCGCCTGGATCTGGACAAGAGCCAGTTGCTCGGCGGCGACCACGGCCTGCTGCTGGAATGGCCGGACGCGGCACCAGTCGGCCTGAGCGAACTGCTCGCGCGCCTGCAACTCACGGCCGAAACCCTGCCCAAGGGCCTGCGTATCGCAGCCCTGAATGGCCAACAGCTGCTGGCCATCACCGAATTTGTCGCCGCCCAGGAGGGCCTGCCCAATCTGCTGCGCTTTGGCCGGCCGTCGCTGGAACAGCTCTACCTGCGCCTTAACGGAGGCCGGCTATGAGGCTCTGGGCCCTGGCGCGCAAGGAAGTGCTGTTGCTGCTGCGCGACCCTCACGCGCTGGCCGTGCTGTTTATTATGCCGACCCTGTTTCTGCTGCTGATGGCCGGGGCCATGTCCAGCTATATGCAGGACAAACCACCGGCGCTGCGCCTGATTATCGAAGCGTCGCACGACGACGCCAGCCAGTTCTTTCGCGACGCCTTGCAGGCGCAGTTGGCGGACAGTCAGTTGCTCGAGGAAAGCAGCGAACGTCTGGCCCGCGTGCGCCTGCCCGCCGACTTCGCCGACACGCTGCTGGACAGCCCGCACCAGGGTCCGAGCCTGAGCTTCCCGGCGCAGTTCGATAAACTCTCGCGCCAGCGCCTGCACAGCGCGGTGAGCATCGCCCTGGCGCAAACCCGGCTGCTGGCCTACCTGGAAGACAGCGGCGTGGTCGATGCCGAGCTGGACCGCGCCGAGCGCCTGCAGCTGGTGCAGCAGCGCACCCAGAGCCGGATCGACGAGCAGGAACAGTTGGCCAGCGGCGACCTCAGCGGCCGCGCCAACGCCACCCAGCTGAGCGTGCCGGCCTGGCTGATCTTCGGCATGTTCTTCGTCGTCCTGCCCATGGCCGGCGGCTTTCAGCGCGAGCAGCAGAGCGGCACCTTGCTGCGCCTGCGCTGCCTGGGGCTGAACCTCGGCACCCTGGTGTTAAGCAAGCTGCTGCCGTACCTGGCGATCAATCTGCTGCAGTTCGTTCTGTTGCTCGGCATCGGCGTCTACGGCCTGCCACTGCTTGGCCTACCCGGCCTGAGTTTGCCCGGTAGCGCCGTGGCCTATCCGCTGCTGGCACTCTGCATCGCCCTGGCCACCTGCAGCCTGGGTCTGCTGCTGGCCGCCCTGGCGCGCAGCAGCGAACAGGCGCTGCTGCTCGGCGGCGGCATCAATATCCTGCTGGCCGCGATTGGCGGAATCATGGTGCCGAAGAGCGTCATGCCGGTAGCCATGGCTCAGCTTGCGGAAATCTCACCCATGAGCTGGGCGCTGGATGCCTTTCTCACCCTGCTGGTGGGCCACGGCTCACTGGCCGACGTCGCCCCCTACTGCGCGCGCCTGCTGCTGTTTGCAGCGCTGTGTGGCATGGCCGGGCTGCTTCTGTTCACCCGACGAGTACAGCGCACGCAATGGACCACTCACTATTAGAACAACAACTCAAACAACTGCTGATCCGCGAGTGCGACAAGGAAGACGATATCGACTGGCAGAGCATCGGCGATGACGAGCCGCTGTTCGGCGCGAAAAGCCGCATCGCCATGGACAGCCTGGATGCCCTGCAAGTCTCCCTGGCGCTGCAGCAGCACTACGGCGTGCGCATCGAGGGTGCCAAGGACGGCCGCCGTATACTTGGCAGCATCGCCAGCATCGCCGCCTATATCCGAGGCGATTCGGTGGCTGGCGAGCTAGAGCCAGGCAAGGCGAAAGCGGGCGAGAAAGCGCAGTTTACGAGCGCTAAATGAGCATTTTGAGCCCGCTTTCAACGCCGCATGGCCGACGCGCAGCCGCCAACGAAGCGTTTCGGAGGCAGCAGCAGTGACCCCGATCTACCTGCAACGCGCCGCCCTGCACTGCGCCCTGGGCGATAACCTGCATAGCGCCGCCCGCGCCCTGCAGGCAGGCCAGCCGCCCCTGGGCGAAGCCTTTGTACTGCATGAAGTGCACGAGCCGCGCAGCTATCTGTACGCCGCTAAAACCGGCGAAAGCCTGATCGAGCGTCTGGATCGCCTGCTGGGCGAAACCCTCGGCACCCAGCTCCAGGGCCTGGATGACTGCCTGCTGATAGTCGCCAGCACCAGTCTGGATATCAGCGAGCTGGAAGCCCTGACCAGCCAGCAACAGGGCTTTAACCCCGAGGACGCCCCCCCCCTCGACCGGCTGGCCGCCGAGCTGCGCCAGCGCTGGGGTTTTGCCGCCGCCTTTACCCTGAATACCGCCTGCACCAGCGCCGCCAACGGCCTGCTCTATGGCGCCCGGCTTATCACCGCCGGCCAGTACGCGCGCGCCCTGGTGCTGAGCTTCGAGACGCCAAGCGCCATCGCCATGCAGGGTTTTGGCACACTGCTGCTGACCAGCCCCAGCGGCCAGTACCGGCCCTTCCACCCCGAACGCGACGGCCTGCTGCTGGGCGAAGCCTATGCCGCCGTACTGCTCGGCCGCGAACCCGGCGACGCCCCGCTGGCGCGCCTGCTCGGCGGTTTCAGCGCCTGCGACACCAGCAGCCTGACCACCACCCGCGAAGATGGCAGCCATATTCACTGGGTCATGCAACAGGCACTGAACAGCGCCGGCTGCAGCGCCGAGCAGATCGACCTGGTGAAACTGCACGGCACCGCCACCAGCGCCAACGATGAAGCCGAAAGCAACGGCATGCGCCTGCTCTACGGCAAGCAGATGCCGGCGCTCAGCCTGCTCAAGCCCTGGCTCGGCCATACCCTGGGGGCCTGTGGCCTGAGTGAAAGCCTGCTGCTGCTCAAAGCGCTGCAGAACGGCCCGCTGCCGGGTGTGAACTACGCCGGCGAAGCCATGCTGCCATTAAGCGCAGAAGCGCAGGCACTGGCGGCCGACAGCCTGCTGCTGGCGAACTTCTTCGGTTTTGGCGGTAATAACGCCAGCCTGATTCTGCAAGGCTGCGTACAGGGAGAAAGCGCATGCCGGTAATCGCCGCCAGTGAAATTGGCGGCCTGGCCGCCAGTAGCGATAAAGAATTGAAAGCGGCCCTGGGCCAGTGGCTGGACAGCCCGCCCCGGCGTATCGACCGGCTGATCCTGCAATGCCTGCTGGCCGCCGCGCCGTTGAAAGCGCAGATACGCAGCAACTGCGGCCTGTATCTGGCCTCCGCCCACCCGGCGCGGGCCACCATGGGCGCGCTGCTGGAGGCGGTGTGCGTGCAACACAAGCAGCCGAAACCCTTCGAGTTCGTCAACAGCGTCAGTAATGCCGCCGGCTTCCACATCGCCCAGCAACTGGGCATCGACGGGCCGAATCTGTTTATCGGCGCAGGGGAACAGGTCTGGGCGCAGTTGCAGGCCCTGGCCAATCTGGATTTGCAGGATGGTTTGATCGAGCAGGCATTGTTGCTGGTCTGCGATGAGCACGGGGATTTCTGCGTGCAGGCGCTGCTGCTGGAGGGACCAACGACTGGCGTCTATGCCAACAGCTTTGCCGAGCTATGCGCAGACGCCGAGGTGCAGCGGATCAATCTGTAGGGTGGATGACGCCGTTTTCATCCACCATCGGCGTTGGACGGTGGATCGATACAGCGCGATCCGCCCTACCGCTTGCTCCAGGCCGCCAGCTCCTGCATCAGTGCGCGTTCCTGCAGGGCAATGCCACGCAGGCTCTCGGCGATGGGGGCGAAGTTCGGCGTCTCGCCCTTGTTGCGGCTGGCGCGTACGCAGGCCGAGGCGAACTGGCGCCAGTCGTCACCGATGGCGGTGAGTTGCGCCGAGGCTTCCTGCAGATTGCGGTCGCCCAGTTTCTCGCCGGCCTCCTGCAGAAAGCTCGCGTACATAAAGCGGAAACCCGCGCCGCCGGTGCCGATCTCTTCCTGCATACGCACTATATGGGTCAGGTACAGACGGTTGTACTTGGCCTGGGTCGGGTCGAGCTTTTCGATCTGTTTGGCCAAATGCTGGATACCGCGAATACCAATCCACGGCAGCGGCATGCCGTCGAGAATCCGCGTGGTCGATAGCACGCTCTGGCGGATCAGACGGTTCCAGTCCTGCTCCAGCGGCACCTCATCGAGCCAGTACATCAGCCCCTTGGCGGCCAGCGCGCCCTTGGCGAAGCGCGCCTTCTGCAAGTCTTCGGCGGCGCAGCGCACCGGTTCTTCGAATACCGGGTCGCTGATCAGGTAGTCATTGCCCTCGCGGCCATAGGCCAGCAGGTTGTGCGCATTGAAGTGAAAGCGCATCTCCGGCGGAAAGTACGGCAACCAGAATACCGAGCTTTGCAGCCCGGCCAGACGGCCACTGTCCAACGCCGCATCCAGCTCGCGGCGACCCTGCTCGGGATTGCCGAAGGTACGGGTATGCAGACGCGCGCCCAGGCGTTTACTGAGGGTCTTGATCAGGTGCCTGGGCGGCATGCGGTAGGCAATCAGTGGCATGCCACTGAGCTTGACGATCGGCAGGTAGGCAAACGCCAGGCCCGAGGCCAGACCAAAGGCCATGGGTTCGCTCATCGGCAGACCGGCATGGGTCAGCAGGCTGGCCATCACCCCGCTTTCGCAGTGGGCGCTCTGCTGATGCTGAAAGGGCTGCTGAAAACTGCTCATGCCGCATCCTTCTGATAGGCGATCAATTGTGCGACAGGCAGGCCAAAGGCCTCGGCGTAACGGACCAGAATGGCCGCCGACAGCTTCTGGTAAAGCGCCGGGCGAAAGTGCCGGCGAATGCGCCATTGCCATAGCCCGGTAATCTGCGCCAACGCCGGTTCATCCAGGCGATAGCGGTACATCAGGCACTTCAGTGGCGACAGCTCTCCACGCCGCCAGCCCGCTTCGGCCTCGGCTGCCTGCTCCTGCAGCTCGGCCACGGCCAGCTGGGTGGCGAAGGCCTCCGGCTCCCAACCATCGCTCTGCGCGCCCTGGTAATGGCCGCTGGCATCCACGGCGTAGACCAGCTTGCTGTGACCGCCGTAGGTGGAACTCTGATCCTGGGGAACTTCATCGAGCTTCATGCGTTATCACCCTCCTGGCCCACCACTGTCAGCTGCATAAAGGCGCTGGAGAAGCGCCCACTTTCCGGCACATAGCAGAGCAGGCGCTGGCCGCTGCGCAGGCTGCCCGAATTGAACAGCTCTTCGAGCATGATAAAGATCGACGCCGCGCCGGTATTGCCCTTGCGGGTCAGGTTGGTAAACCAGCGCTCCTGCGGAATCGGCAGACCCGCATTGGCCAGGCCCACGGCCAGGCGCTCGCGGAAGAACTCCGAGGAATAGTGCGGAAGGAAGTAATCGACCGCATCGGCCTGCAATTCGCGCCGCGCCATGATGCGTTTAAGCGTCTCTTCCACGGTGTATTTGACGATATTGTCGTTGAGCAGTTTGACGTCCTGCTTGATCGCCATCAGCGAGCGGCGATTGCGTTCGGCACCGTCATAGCGGCTCCAGCCCTGCAGCTGGCCCTCGACCATTTCCGCCCCGGCGTACATGCACGGCGGCATCTGGTCGGCGAAGGAGTAGATGTCGATCCAGTCGATGCGCAGGCTCGGGCCCCGGGTATTGGGCTGGCCTTGCAGCAGCACCGCACCGGCACCGTCAGAGAGCATCCAGCGCAGAAAGTCCTTCTCGAAGGCGATTTCCGGATGGCTTTCCAGCTCGTCGAGGCGGCTCTCGTATTCGGCGCTGAAGTTGCTCGCCTGCATCAGGGTCGAGGCCACCTCCGAGCCGCAGGCCACGGCGTTGCGGCTTTCGCCACTGGCCACGCTCATCCAGGCGTACTTCAGCGCGGTCATACCGCACAGGCAGATACCCGCGGTGGACACCACTTCGCACGGTGGGTTGCCCAGCTCGCCCTGGACCATCACCGCATGGCCAGGCATGACCTGATCCGGCGAGGCGCTGCCGGCCACCAGGCAGTCGAGATCCTCCAGCCGGAAATCGCCACCCAGCAGGCCGCGAATCGCCGCCGCGCTGACCTGGGCATTGTTCATGCTCGGCGCGCCGGTCTGCGGGTCGATCACATAGTGACGCTGCTGGATGCCATTGCTGCGCAAAATCAGCTTGCGCGCCCGCGACGGCTTGCCGCCAACCAGGCCCAGGCGCGCTTCCATCTGCTCGTTATCGACCGGCGCATGGGGCAGAAAGGCGCTGATGCGATTGATAAATACGGGTTGTACCACGGGACTTCCTCGGGTCACTTCACTCGCCTGACGGGCCGGCAAAGTAGGCCTTTTCACGCTGAGTGCGCTCCTTGAACAGAGGGGCCAGCAGTTTCTTGAGCAAGGCACTGAGCGGCACTACGGTGACGATCAGGCACAACAGAAACAGGATATAGACCACCAGCCCGGCCGCGCGCCGCCGACTCTGCTGCGGGCCGAGGGCCGCCAGCAGGCGGCTCCACAACTGGAAGCTGCGATTGCCGACCTTCTCGCTGGCGATCAGTTTTTCATCGATACGCACCGCGCCAAGCCCGGTCAGCATGGGTTGCTCGATCGGCAGGCTATCGGCCGTCAAGCGCTGCGCCATGGCCTGGCCAAAACGACTGGCGGCGGCCATTTCCGCCTCATCGATACCTGCCCGCGGCACCCAGCTGTAGGGCTTCTGCCGCCCGGTAAACAGCCACAAGGGCGTTGCCAGAAAGCTCGCCGCGGTGCCGCAGGCATCAGTCAGGGCGATATTGTCCAGCAGCCGCGCACCCAGCTCAGTGAGCCGAGCCTTGAGCTTCTCCTGAGCCATCAGCCACATATTGCGGCAGCCGATCAGGGTCACCACAGACGTGCCCTTGAGCAACTGCGCCGCCTGCGGCGAGGCGAGAAAGGCGGTCATCGGCTGCGAGGGCGAGAGGAACCACACCTGGTAGGCCAGGATCACCAGGTCATAGCGCTTGCTCGCATCCACCGCCAACGGCAACAGCGGCTGCGGGCGCATCAGCACGGTCTCCGGAAAAATCCGGAAAAAGTCGAGAAACGGCCAGGGAAAGGGGTAAGGTTGCGCGGGTTGCAGCTGGAGAAAATCCAGCTGAATGTCGGCGTGCTCCTGCAGCGGCCCACAGACCGACTGCGCCAACCTGTCTAGCTGGCCGGTTTGCGAATAATGAACGATCAATACCTGACGCATCGCCAGCCACTTCCTGCGAAATGCCCGGATTATGCCACAGAGATTTCTTCAAACCGTAAAGAAGACCGGCTATCAAACCGGGCTGATGCTGCTACTGGGCTGCCCGCTGGCCCAGGCTGGCGACATCCGGGTCAAACTAGAGGGCAGTCACGCCAGCGGCGACCTCTACCTGGCACTGGTCGCCGTCGAGCCGCACTGGCCCGAACAGCCGTTGCTACAGGTGCGCAGCAGTGCGGCCGTGGTGCGGCTGGAGGATATCGCCCCGGGGCGCTACGCCATCCAGCTGTTTCAGGACAGCAACGGCAATGGCCGGCTCGACCGCAGCCGGCGCGGCATTCCCCTCGAGCCCGTCGGTTTTTCCGGCAACCCGCCACTGCTCAATGGCAAGCCTGTGCCCCTGGATTGCCTGTTCGCACATGGCGAGGCGCACACCCAGCTGAGCATCCGCCTGCATAGCCCCAAAGCCAGGCCCTAGAAAAACGCGACCGGCTAGCGCTCGATCTGCTGATCGCTGCTGCGCCAGATCAAGCGCTCGGTGTCATAACCACGACTCTGTGCCTCACCGAGCAGCAGCTCGCGGGTCTGGGCGCTAACGTCCGGGCTGCGTGACAGCAGCCAGAGGTACTTGCGGTTGGGGTGACCGACCAGGGCATTCTGGTAGTCGTCGTCCAGGTAGAGCACCCAGTACTCGCCCTTGGTCAGCCCCGGCAGCAGACGGCTGGCCCAGTTATCGAAACGGACCCAGAGCTTGTTGCTCTGCCCGGCCAACTGCGGCACCGCCTGCCCTTGTGCCTGTTGCCACTCGCCCGTGGTGGTGCGGCAGCGATTGCTGACGGCGAGGCTGCCGTCCTCCTGCAGACCGTAGGTTGCCTCGGACTGCGCACAGTGACGCTGGAAGAACATCGGCAGTCGCGCCAGTTCGTACCAGGTGCCCTGATAACGCTCCAGATCCACCCGTTCCACGGTTTTCGGCGGCACCACGCCGGTGCCCGAATTGGCACAGCCCGCCAGCACGGCGAGGGCCAGCGCGGCCACCAGCAGACGCATCATTTGAGGCCCTTGCCGGAAAACATCATGACCTTCTCGCCGGCGTACTGGACGCTGATAAAGCGCTGGTCATCGCCCCAGGTGCAACTCGACATGCCCAATGCGCCCGCGCACTCGCTCGGGCTACCCAGCAGGCTCTCCACCTCGGCCTTGCTCATGCCGGGTTTGAGTTTCGAGTAATTATCCTGGTTGACCTTGCTACAGGCAGCCAGCACGACACAGCAGCACAGCAAAGCGAAATGACGCAACGACATGGCACAGACTCCAGAGGGGAAAGAACAGCAAGCTTGGCACAGCGAAACCCGAGGTGCCTGCTTGGAACTCAGAAACGCGAGCCGGGTTCCAGCAGAAAGGCAGATTCCTCGGCGCTGCTGGTGCGCCCGAGAATCTGATTGCGATGGGAGAAACGGCCGAAGCGGGCAATCACCCGCTGGTGGCGCTCGGCATAGTCCAGGTAGCCGGCAAATAGCTCGCGTTCGGCGGTTGCGGCCTGTTCAAACAATACCTGAAACAGCTGCACTGCCTGATTCTGTAGCGCCAGGTCTTCGGCATGCTCCGGCACCAGGTAGACAAACACCCGCTGGATAGGCGCAAGCTGCTGGTCCCAGCCCCTGGCCATGCCCTGCTGCACCAACCTGCGGGCCAGCGCATCACCGGCAAAGGCCCGCGGACTATCGCGAAAGATCATCCGCGGCAGCTGATCGAGCAGCAGGATGTTGGCCAGCCACCCCCGGGCATCCTGCTGCCAGTCGGGCAGTGCGTCGGCCAGGGCCTGCTCGACCCAGGCACCGAAGCGCTCGCGGGCCTCATGGTCCTGGCTGTCCTGCTTGCCGAACCAGAGTTTGCCACGGGCAGCCGCGACCTCGCCGGCGGTTGCCGCCGCACCGCAGCCGGCCGCACCGAACCACCAGTCGAGCAAGGGTTGCCAGGGTTGCTGCATGGTTCAGTCCCGGTGGTAGGCCGTGATGCGCAACACTTCTTCCTTGGAACCGAGGAAGACCGCCACCCGCTGGTGCAGGGAAGTCGGCTGGATATCGAGAATGCGCTGGGTGCCATTGGTGGCCACGCCGCCGGCCTGCTCGATGATCATCGCCATCGGGTTGGCTTCGTACATCAAACGCAGCTTGCCGGGCTTTTCCGGTTCGCGGCTGTCACGCGGGTACATGAATACGCCGCCACGGGTGAGGATGCGATGCACATCGGCGACCATCGCGGCGACCCAACGCATGTTGTAGTTCTTGCCCAGCGGCCCGGTCTCGCCCGCCAGCAACTCGCCGACGTAACGCTGCACCGGCGCTTCCCAGTGGCGCTGGTTGGACATGTTGATGGCGAATTCCTTGGTCGCTTCCGGCACCTTGATATGGTCGTGGGTGAGCACGAAGCTGCCCAGTTCGCGGTCCAGGGTAAAGCCCTTGACGCCATCACCCAGGGTCAGCATCAGCATGGTCTGCGGGCCGTAGATCGCGTAACCGGCGGCGACCTGCTGGGTGCCCGGCTGGAGGAAGGCTTCCTCGCCGAGGTCGCCCTCTTCGCCATTGCGATCCGGGCAGCGCAGCACCGAGAAGATGGTGCCTACCGAGACATTGACGTCGATGTTGCTGGAGCCATCCAGCGGGTCGAAAACCAGCAGGTAGGCCCCTTTCGGGTACTTGCCGGGAATCTGATAGGCGTTGTCCATTTCTTCCGACGCCATGCCGGCCAGGTGGCCGCCCCACTCGTTGGCCTCCAGCAGAATCTCGTTGGACAGCACATCGAGCTTCTTCTGCACTTCGCCCTGCACGTTCTCGGTTTCCATGCTGCCCAGCACGCCGCCCAGGGCACCCTTGGACACCTGATGGCTGATCGCTTTGCAGGCACGCGCCACCACCTCGATAAGGAAGCGCAGATCGGCCGGGGTGTTATGGCTGCGGGTCTGCTCGATCAGGTAGCGGCTGAGGGTAACGCGGGACATGGAAGGCTCCGGAAGGAAAGAAATCGCGCGCAGTTTACTCCTTTAAGAGCGGCAGCGCCTCCCGCTGCCGCCCGTTGGTCGCTACCAGTTCCAGGTCAGCGCCAGGTTGACGCCCTGCTGCTTGTCGTCCTCGCCCTTGCGCAGGCTATAGGCCCCGCGCAATGCCAGATCCGCGCTCAGCTGCTGGCTGAAGCCCAGGCTCAGGCGGTCCAGACGATCATCCGGCTGATAGCCCTGCAGGGTGAAATCGAGGCTCGGCAGGCTGTTGAGGGCGACATTGAGCTTGGCTGCATCGTCCTCGTATTCCTTCTCGCGGGCGATTTCCGCAAACACCTGGGTGCTCGCGCCGAGCATCCAGTTGCCCTGGAAACCGAAGCCCAGGCGCTTGGAGGTACGGGTCTGGTCGGCGAAGGTCAGTGCGGTCGAACGGGCTCCCTCTTCGGCATAGCCGTCCACCTCGACCCGCGCATAGTCGGCGCTGAGGAAGGGACTCAGGTGCCAGTGACTGCCTGGCTGAGCGATGTCGTAGCCCAGCCGCCCGCTCAATGCCCACAACTGGCCTTCGCTGTCGCCCTTCTCGCTGGACTGGGTCACGCCGAGGTCGAATTTGCGCTTGAGGTCCTGATAATCCAGGTAGCCGGCACTGGCGGAAAGATCACCCCACCAGCGGTTGTGCTGATACTGGGCAAAGGCGGTGGCCAGATAGCTGCGCATGTCATAGTCGGAATCGGCCCTGCCGGCCTGCAGTTCCTGCTCGTACACTCCGAGGGAAACGCCCACCCGCCAGGCCTCGTCGAGCCGGTAGTTGGTGCCCAGATCGAGGCTGTAGCCATTGCCGTCGGCCCCCGCAGACGCGCGCTGGGAGTCGAAGTCCAGACGCTGCCCCGAAGCGGACACCATCGCCCGCCACTGGCCAACGGCTTGCCAGGCTTCCCAGTCGGCCAGCAGCTGCGTACGCAGCTGATCCTGGTGCGCGCGCAAGGTGCCGTGGGCCATTTCCGGCAGCAGGGTCAGCTCCCAGGGCGCAGCCAGCAGCGAATAGGAATAGTCGGCGAAGATCTGCTGCACCGCCGTGGTCGGATGCACGCTGTCGTTGAACAGCAGTTTGCTCGGGTCCGGCGTAGCGCTGTTGATACCCCAGGTGGCATTGACGTTGGCACAGCCGTCGAAACAGCTGCCAATCAGATTCTGGCTGGTATCGAAGCCGTACGCGGCGGCGTTCTGCAGCACTTCGCTGAACAGCAGCGGCACATTCAGCGGGATGATCTGCGCGTCGATGGCCTCAAGCCGGCGCACCAGTTCGACGTTGAAGTCCTGGCCGATCTGCGAAATAACCGGAGCCAGCCCCGTGCCCGAGATGGCCGGCGTGCTGCCGACATCCGGCAACAGGGACACCATGATGTAACGGGCACCCGCCGCCTGCAGGGCCTCGACGCCGTCGGCCAGGCGACCCGCGGAAACCTGAGCCCCATCGGTAAAGATGGTGCCCTGGAGAAAGTCGTTACCGCCGCCGTTGACGTAGAACAGCATATTGGGATCGAGGCTCAGGCCGCGATTAGCCAGATCCAGCAGATAGCCATCGCGCGTGCGACTGCCGACCACCGAGCCACCGGCCGCGGTAATCGAGTCGAGGATCTGGTCGGTGCGATAACCCCCTACGGCCCAGTTGGAACCATCAGGCAACCCGGCGTCGGCCAGGACCGAAGAAGTCGATGGGGTCTGCGGCCCTAGCCCCAGCAGTTCGCCCAACAACATGGGCGAGGTCGAACCGAAGATTTCTCCACTGCCGCTCTGGTAAGTCGGACCCACGCGGTTGGTGAAGCGCCGGGTCGCGCCATCCGGGCCACCCGGGTCGGAAAACTGCCCGGCATCACTGAGGCTGTCGCCAAACACCACCAGCCCGGAATAGGGCGAGGCCAGTACAAGAGAGGGGGATGCTGCGAGCAGGCATGCAGCTGCTAATGGCGTTAAGAGTCGCTTCATGGGCCACCTGGAAATTTATTGTTATTGGACCTTACTGCCACAGAATGTAGTCAGTTTTGCCAACCAATGCACGGGCTAGCGCCAGCCTCACCCATTTGGGTGAGGTCAGGGCTGCGCGAGTTGCCTGGCGAGCACGCCAAAACCTAACGCGACAGCACGCACACCCGGTTGCGCCCTTCGTGTTTGGCCTGGTACAGCGCCGCATCGGCCACCTGGAGCAACTCGTCGAGCGCCAGCCCCTGCTCGGGCCAGAGCGCCAGGCCGGCGGAAAGGGTGACGTAGCGGGCACCACCACGGGTGGGCAAGGGATGGGCGGCCAGGCTGCGGCAGATGGCGTCCAGGCGCTGACGCGCCTCCTGGCCATCGGCGCGGGGCAGGATCAGCAGGAATTCCTCGCCACCGATGCGGAACAGCGCATCGGAGCTGCGCAGGTTTTCCAGCAGGTGCTGCGCCACACCCTTGAGCACGTCATCGCCTTCCAGATGACCGTATTCATCGTTGAGTAGCTTGAAGTGATCCAGGTCGATCAGGGCCAGGGAGATCGGCGTGCGCTCGCGCTGGGCCAGGGCCAGCTCGCGGGCGAAGAACTCGTCCAGGTAGCGGCGGTTGTACAGACCGGTCAGCGGGTCGCACAGGGCTTGCTCGCGCAGCTGCTCATGCAGGTCGGAAATGGTTCGCAGGCGCTCTTCACTGACGGCCAGGGCCTCGGCCAGCTTCAACTCACTGAGATGCCGCTGGGTGACATCACGCAGGTAAAGCATCTGGCCCAACACCAGGGTGCCCCGGTGGGTCGTGCGCTCGATGGCACGGATGCGCACCTCGAAGTAGCGCGCCGAACTGGCCAGGGCCAGCAGTTGCTCCTGCTCCGCCTTGGGCTGGCCAACCAGCAGCGTCTGCAGATCCGCGCCCAGCACCGGCCAGTCCGCCAGCGACCGGCCCTGCCAGCTACCCTGCAGGCCAGCGAGCTTCAGCGCTGCCGGGTTGGCCTCGATCACCCGCAGCTGGGCATCGACCACCAGCACCGGGTCGAACAGTGCATCGAGCAGCAGGTGACGGGCGATGGGCAGCAGGTCGAACAGACGCACGCCGACGATCAGCCAGGCGAAGGCCAGCAGGGTAAAGGCAAAACTGAAGGGCGTCGGGTCGAAGCCGAACAGCATCCAGCCGAACACCACATAGCCGATATTGGCGATCCAGGGGATCACCGTGACCACCGCGAACGCCATGAAATGGCGGCGGTGCACGCCGTAGCTGACCAGCGCCGCGCGCAGCACCACGCCCATGCTGAAGGCCATAAACAGGTAGAGATAGGCCGCCGCGGCATAGAACAGCGGGCCATGCTGGTAGCGGATAGGGGCACCCGGAGCATCGCTCAGCGGCGCGGTGCCCGGGCCGTAGAACAGGCCATGCCAGGGGTTGCTCAGGGCCATCAGCCAGATCAGTAGGGGCACCACGGCCAGCCCCAGGGTCGTGCGCAGCGACAATGGCTGGCGCACGCTGTTGACGTACTGCCAGAGGAACATCGCCCAGAAGGTCGGCATCGCGAGAATCCCGGGCCAGGCCATGCTGGCCCAGAACACCTTGCACTGCGAGCCCTGCGCGGCCATTTCCAGGCCGGCTGCGACCATCCACCAGATGCTGGCCAGGTGCAGCACGATAAAGGTTTCCCGCCCGGGGAAGTAGCGTTGGCGCTTGACCCAACGCGCCAGCAGCAGCACGCCGCAACACACGCAGATCGTCAGCAGCACCGGCGCACTCAGCGCCCAGGCGGAATCACCGCAGGCGTTCATCGCTTGCGCGCTGCAATGGATAACGCTCCGATACGCCAGCAGCACAGAGCTGCCACCCCCCCAGAAACGCTTGCGGAAAGACTCCGCGCTGTAGTCGAGATAGCGATATGCAAGGGCCTCCCTGACCTCAAACCTCGATCAATTCAAGCCGCCAACGATACTGTAAAAGCCAGGCCCCATCATGGGTTTATTTATGAGGCAGGCAGCATCGATATTCATTCACCCGCAGGCCGGCGCAGCAGACTGATGGCCATCAATCCCAGCATGCCCACGCCCAGCAGCAGCACCGCCCAGAGCCCCCAGCGCTTCCAGTCGCCGCCGGCTGCCGAGGCGGACTGCAGCGGCGTTGTCAGGGTGGACTCTGCCATCAGTTCGGCACGCCCCAGCTGCTGCAGACGCTGTGGCTGATACGCGGGAATCAGGGTGGTCAGCGGCAGGGCCGCCGACTGAACCCCAGCCCGGCCCAGCGCCAGATGATAGGGCGCACTGCCGCGCTGCAGAAACACCAGCTGGCTGGCGCGCACGGCCACCTGCAAGGTCGGCGGCTCGGCTCCCAGCCCACCGCCACGCGGATCCACCTGCAGGCGCAGCTGCTGCACCGGCCAGCCCGGCAACTGCAGTTCATCCTGGCGGATCTCCGCGCCATTTTCCGGCAAGCGATAGAGCAGGCCCTGGGCCAGCGCTCGCCAGGCTCCCTTGCCCTCGCTGCGCCCCGCCACGCGGATAGGGGCCAGGCTGTTGGCCTGGCTGAGTTCGACCTTGAGCCGCTCCAGCGGCAGGGCCAGGGGTAATTGCCACTGATACTCGCCATCCGCGCTGCGCCTGGCCTGCAGCGGCTGCGACCACACCAGCGGAGCCGGGGCCTGCTCGCTGCGCTGGCTGTGCAGAACCGCCGAAGTCAGCTGCGGGGCCTGTTGCGGGTTCTGCCAGAGCAGGCGCAGGTAGCGCGCCCTACGGCCCGGCAGCTCGACCTGGCGCTGCTCGATGCGCTCGCCGTCGAAGGACAGGCGCGCCAACTGCCCCGTCCCCCAGGGTTGCCAGGTTTGCAGGTCATCGCTGGCCTCGATGCTGAAGCGCTGAAAGCCCTCCTGGCCGCCGGCCCAGTCCAGCTGCAGCCGCACCAGGTTCTCATCTATGGCGCTGGCGTCGAGCACCCAGCCGCGCAGCTGCGCCGGTTTCTGCGCAGCGTCCGCCGGCTCCAGCAGCTCTATCAGCGTGCCGCTGGTGCCGCGCTGCACCCGCAGGTTCGGTACGCCAGTGGCGTCGCCCTGCTCGGCATGCAGGGCAAACCAGCGCACCGCCTGTTCGCGCCGGCTGTCGTGCGCCTCGCTCTGCCCCGGAACCAGGGCATAGGCCAGGGCCTGGCCCTCGGCATTGAACACCCGCAGGTCGCGCAGATCGCCGAAGCGGGCGGCGAAATGCAGGGCCATGGGCACCTCCAGGCGGTACCAGGGACCTTCCCCGGACAGCGCAAGGGGCAACTGCACGGCGTAATCCTCAAGGCGCTCCTGAGCCTGGGCCAATGGGCTGAGCAACAGAGCGGCGAGCAGCCCCCAGCCCAGGTAACGCGATTTGACCCTATTCATGCCTGCTCCCGGACTTGCTCGACTTCGGCCTCGGCCTTGCGCGCGGGCAACGGCGCGAAATAGCCGACCACCAACAGCAACACCCCCACCCCGATAAAGGACACGATGCGCTCCAGGCCGCCACGATTGCCCAGCTCGACAAACAACAACTTGGCCACCACCACGGCGATCAGCGCCGCGCCGATCAGCCACAGCTCACGCTGTGCGCGGCGGTTGCCGAGCACCATCAGCGGCAAGGCGATCAGGGTCCAGACGATCGACAGCCCGGCCTGCACCAGCATCGAATCAAGCAGCGCATCCAGGCGATAGGGCACACCTCCCCAATGGTGGGCCGTGCGCATCACCATGGCGGTGAGCAAGGCGAACAGCGAGGCCCCTGCCAGCAGCTGGGTCAGGCCGCGACTGCGCGCGGCGTCCATACCCAGCGCCGGCAAGCCCGTACGCGCCCAGGCAAAGGCAGCGCCGAGGGCGAACAGCAGGCCCAGCTCCAGCGGGTTGAGCAGCGGCAGGTAGGCCAGCGGCTCGGCCTCCCCGGCGCTCGCCACGTTGGCCAGCCAGAACCAGCCGAGCATCAGCAGCGCCAGGGGGGCTGCCGCCAGCACACGGTATTCCCGCGGATAGGCCGCCAGCGGCCAGGGCCACTGACGCGGCAGGGACATCAGCCATAAATAGCCGCTGGGCAGCAGCGCCCAACCCAGCCAGCGCCAGGCGTTGTAATGCTCCGACAGGGCAAAGAACAGGTAGCGCAACTCCAGCGCCAGCACCCCCAGCAGCAACCAGCAGCCCAGCACATGGGCGGCGCTCAGGGCTCCTCCCGGCAGCTGCGCGGCCAGCCGCCGCAGCGACCAGAAGTGCACGGCGAACAGCAGCGCCCAGCCCAGCCAGCCGAAATGCGCCGCCGGCTGATAGTGCAGGTGCCAGGCATGCAGCAGCACCACGCCGGCCAGGGGGATCAGCAGGCAGCACAACAGCGCCAGCTCCGGCCAACGCGCCCGCGGGGCGATCAGGCTGGCCGCCGCCACGCTCAGGGCGGCGACGCCGAGCAGAGCCGCCGCCTGCCAGTCCGGCTCGAGAAAACGCAGCACTTCGCTGCTGAGGGCCAGGGCCCACCAGGCCGCGCCCCATACCAGCAGCAACTGGGCCAGGCCGAGCAGGCTGAAATTGCCCAGGGCAGCGGGCGCTTCGCGGCGCGCCAGTTGCTGCAGACGCCAGGCCCCGACCAGGGCGGCAGTGCCCAGCACCAGCGGCGTCCAGAAATCCACATGGCCCAGCGGGCGCAACCCCTCGCTACCCAGCTGGCCATACAGCAGCGGACTGACACCAAGAAACACCAGGCCCGCCAGGCCCTGCAGCAGCAAGCCGAAGACAAAGCTGGCGCGCTGCTGCAGGTGCAGGCTGAGCCAGATGATCAGCAACCCGCTGCCGCCCCATACCGCGCTGGCCGTGGCCCAGGGCAGGACGAACAGCACCGCCAGGTTGAGAAACACCAGCCCCACCAGCAGCACCAGGGAAAGGCCGCGCAGCAGGCGGCGGTCGGCGCTGACCCGGGGATCGCGCGCCGCCAGCAACATGCCGGCGATCAGGCCCAGGCCGATCAAGGATGAGGTCAGCAGGCCCTGCCAGCCGGCGGCGAAACCGCCACCGCCGGTCAGCGCGTCGCCGGCCATCTGCAGCATAAACACCAGGCCGCCGAGCAGCTGCACGGCGAAGGCGCTGAACAGGAAGCTGCGCGCCGGCAAACGCAGGCCCACCAGCAGGGTCAGCAAACCGGCCACGGCCCAGCTGATGGCCGTGCCCTGAGCGGCAAACAGCAAGGGCGCAATCAGGTAGAGGCCGGCCAGGCCGCTGCAGGCCAACAGCGGCAAGCCGCGCCGCTCCCAGCTGCTGCTCGCCTCGGGCGGGCTGCGGCGCAACTGCCAGTAGCTGAACAACAGCGCCACGCCGAGCATCAGCGCGCCCAGCGGCGCGCCCTCGAGCAGGGTCCGATGGCCACCCTCCAGGCCCATGACAAAGGCCACGGCCGCACCGAATTGCAGCAGCAGGGCGAAGGCCCGTGCCAGCCCGCGCCGCTGACGCAGCCCCAGCCAGTAGATGCCCGCGCCCTCCACCGCCCAGGCCGCCGACGTCCAGCGCGCGTCCAGGCCCAGGGGAATCGCCAGGCTGCCGAACACCACACCCAGGGCCAGGCAGGTTTCCACCAGCAGCGTCGCACGCGCCCCCGTGCGGCCCACCAGCAGCCGTGCCAGCAGCAGGTAGAACAGGCCCAGAGCCAGGGCGCTGAAGGCCGCGGCGAACTCGATATGCTGCACCAGGGCGAACTGCAGGCCGAAGCCCACCAGCGGCGGGCCGAACAGCACGGTGGCATCGATATAGTCGCCCTGGCGCGCCGCCCAGCGCAGCAGCTGATCGCGCGCCTGCGGCGCATCCGCCGCCTCGCGCAGCTTGCGTCGGGCAAACAGCAGGCCGATGGCTACATACATCAGGAAGAACAGCAGCAGGAACGGCTGGGTGCTCCACAGCAGCTCGGGGTTGTAGGAGCGGATGCCCCAGGCGAAGCCGATGCCGAAGGTGCCGACAAAACCGATCAGGTTGAGCAAGCGCCAGGCCTTGAACCAGGCAATGGCGAAGATCCCGGCGTTGAGCAGGGCGAAGTAGCTGAACAGCGCCACATGGTCGCCGCTGCCGGTAGACGTCAGGATCGGCGCGGCGAAACCGCCCAGGGCCGCCGCCGCGGCCAGACCCAGGGCATTCTGCTGCACCGCCAGAATCGCCGAGAACACAGTGACCAGCACCAGCAGGCCCAGGGCCAGCCCCGGGTCGAGCAACGGATGCAGGCGCATGGCGGCAAACACGGTCAGGTACAGTACGGCGATCCCGGTACCCTGCAGCATCAGCGCATAGTTCGGATTGCGCAGGCGCAGCCACCAGCCCAGGCCCAACAGGGCCAGCGCACTGGCGGCCACCCCGGCATAGCGCACCTGCACCGGCACCACCATGCCCTCGGTGGCATAGCGCAACAGAAAGGCCAGGCCGAGAAACAGCAGCACCACCCCCACACGCAGCACGGTATTGCCGCCCAGCAGCCAGTTCTTCGCCGCCCTGAAACCGCGCTCGACCAAGCTCGGCTGACGTGGCGCGGCGGGTTTCCGAGGCTTGGCGGTGCGCTTCGGCTCGGCTGTCTGAGGGGCCGGTTCGGCGGGTTTATCCGGTTCGGCCAGCTCGATGTCCAGGGTCCAGTCCAGCTCCGCCTCGGCGGGTGCTGCACTGGCCGGCTGCGCCTGGGCGGGCTGCGTCGGCACGGGTTCGGCAGCAGCGGCTGGCTCGGCAGTCGGCGGCGGCACCTCGCTGGTCGTGGCAGCCTGCTGCTCCAGCTTCAACAGGCGCTCATAGAGAGCGGCCGTGCCCTGTTCGAAGCGCTGGGCAAAGGTCTTGAGCTGGGCCTGCAGCGCCGCATTCTCGCGCGCCAGCCCGTGCAACCTGAGCGCCTGACCTAGCCCCAGGCCAAGCAGCGCACCGAGCAGCGAGGCGGTCAGCGTTTCATCCGCCACAGCCCCGAGCACCAAGCCGACCAGCATCAAGATCCATTGCATGCAGTGCATTCCCAATCAGCTAAACCCGAACATTCCCTGCCCTCGCAGCGGGCGCGAACTGGCAGCAGTATAGGAGCCCGCCCCACGCATACCCAGAGAGACGAATGCCGCACGCATCACAGCACAGTTAGAAAGTGCCCGAGGGGGGCCTGGCCTGGATGGCAGCCATAAACAATGCCCTCGCGCCAGCCGCACAGAATATGACCAGCCGGCAGATAGTCATTCACAAATGCGCCAGGCTCGCTATCATCGCCCGCCGCCTAACCGACGCACGCCTGCCCCCGATGAAAAACAACCTGATCGCCGCCGCCGAACTCGACCGCCTGGACACCTGGGCCAAATACACCGCCGATATGTGCCACAGCTGCATGTCCAGCTGCTGCACCCTGCCGGTGGAGGTGCGCCTGAACGACCTGATCCGCATCGGCGTGGTGGACGAATTCGAGCGCAGCGAGCCGGCCAAGAACATTGCCAAGCGCCTGCAGAAGGAGGGCCTGGTGGAACGCTTCCACCAGAAGTCGGGGATCTTCACCCTGACCCGCATGAGCAACAACGACTGCTACTACCTGGACCGCAAGACCCGCCTGTGCACCATCTACGACAAGCGCCCGGACACCTGCCGCAACCACCCCAAGATCGGCCCGCGGCCGGGTTACTGCGCCTACAAGCCGAAAAGCTAAGGCGACTCGATCACAACAGCCTCGCGGCAATGCGACACATACAAGGCGGGCGCAACTCTCGCTAGACTGGCCGGCCAGGCCAGCCGCACAAGATAGCCGCGCATGAATTCGCCCCAACCGCATACGCCCAGCAGCCAGCATGGCCTGCGCTTCCACCCGGAACGCGAGGCCCTGTTCAACGAGTTGCACACCCGCCCCTTTCCGGTCCTGTCGACGCCTTCGCGCCTGACGCAACTGGTGCTGCTGCCCGACACCCAGCAGGCGGACGCCGAATACCAGCACCTGCTGCGCCTGTGCGAACGCCACGCGGTGCTGCCGCCGGCACCGCACTCCTCCTGCTATTACCAGGACTTCGGCGGCTTCGAACTGCGCTGGGAACGCCATACCGAATTCTCCACCTACACCCTGGTGAGCAAGCAGGTACAAGGTGCGCCCTTTAGCCAGGATGCCCTGGCGCTGCTGCCGGAACACTGGCTGCAGCAGCTGCCCGGGCAACTGCTCAGCTGCAACCACCTGGAAATCATCGCCGCCCCGGAAACGCAGCCGAGCCCGGACGAGATGCGCATGCACTTCGAAGGCCAGCGCCTGATCAGTTCCAGCGTCAGCGACGGCCAGGCACGCCTGTGGAGCGCCTATCGCATCCACAGCGATGGCAGCGGCCGCCTGCTGATCCACAACCGCGGCCTCAACCCCTGCCAGAGCGGGCGCCTGGTGCGCACCCTGCTGGAGATGGAAACCTACCGCATGATGCTGCTTCTGGCCCTGCCCCAGGCCAAGGCCATCGCCCCGCAGATCAAGGAGATGGAACAGCAGCTGGCCGCGGCCATCCAGCAGATCAACCAAATCGGCGACCTCGGCGACGAACGCCGCCTGCTCGGCGAGCTGGGCAGCCTGGCGGCCCGGGTCGAGCAGCTGATCGCCGCGCACAACTTCCGTTTCTCCGCCAGCCGCGCCTATTACGAGCTGATCATCAATCGCCTGGGCGAGTTGCGCGAACAGGAATGTCCCGGCCTGCAGACCTTCAGCGAGTTTCTCCAGCGCCGCCTGACCCCGGCCTGGCGCACCAGCGAGGCCGCCGAACAAGACCTCGACGACCTAGCGCGACGCATCGACAGGGCCAGCGAGCTGCTGCGCACCCGTATCGACCTGACCATCGAAACCCAGAACCAGCAGCTGATGCAGGCCATGGACAAGCGCAGCCACCTGCAGCTGCGCCTGCAACAGACGGTGGAAGGCCTGTCGGTGGCGGCCATCAGCTATTACCTGGTGGGCCTGTGCAAATACCTGGCAGAATCGGCCAAGGCCCTCGGCCTGATCGACAGCAGCACCCTGGCCACCGGCATCGCCGTGCCCGTGTGCGTGACCGCGGTATGGCTGGGCATGCGCCGGCTCAAGCGCAGCCTGCACCTGCCCGGCGAATCCGGCTAGCCGGCCATGATGGCCCCCAGCGGCACCACGGAACCCAGCATGATCCAGGCCGACGACTTCCCCGATGACGCCCAGCAGAGCGAGCGCACCCGCGCCACGGTGATGCGCTACCACTTAAGCTGGAAGGACCGCGACCTCGATGCGGTGATGGCGCTGTATCACCCGGATATCCAGTACCACGACTTCTTCCAGCAGCGCTGCATGGGCTTTGCCGAACTGCGCGAGTACGTGCGCAACAACCTGCCGCGCCAGCCCGGCGAGGCGCTGGAGCACAGCGACCGCATCCGTATCGACGGCCACACCGCGTTTATCCAGTACCGCATCCGCCTGCAGGGCAGTGACGGCCTGCTGGCGTTTCACACCGGCGAGGCGATCACCGTGCGCGATGGCCTGATCTGGCGTATCCATGAGTACGCCACGCTGATGCGCGAAGAACGCGAGCCGGCCTCTGCCGGCGACTCACGCCCGGCGCTCAGCCGCCTCGGCCTCAGCGCCCGCCAGCTGGGCCTGTTGGCGCAGGATCTGGAAGAGTTTATGCAGCGCGACCAGGCCTACCTCGACCCACAGCTCAGCCTGCAGCAGGTCGCCGCCGCCACCGGCTACAGCCGCAACCAGATCTCCCACCTGCTCAACCAGGTGCTCGGTCAGAGCTTCTACCGCTATATCAACCACAAGCGCCTGCAGCACCTGCTCGCCAGGCTGGACGCCGGCAACGACCTGCAGCGCATCGACGACCTGGCCTTCGCCGCCGGCTTCAATTCGCTGTCGGCCTTCTACAGCTGCTTCCGCCGGTATACCGGGCTGTCGCCCAAGGCCTACCTCAAGCAGATTTCCTTGCGGGCCCGCACACACGACAAGCCCTGATCCGCCTCACTAATCTCTGCGCATCCCATTACCTGCCGGAGATCGACGATGAGCCCATGGCGCTCCCTCAGCCTGTGGATGGATCAGCTGGACGAACCGCTGACCGCCCGCCCGGCGCTGACCGCCGACCTGCACGCCGACGTGGCGATCATCGGCGCGGGCTACACCGGACTGTGGACCGCCTATTACCTCAAGCGCCAGGCCCCGCAACTGCGCATCGTTATCCTCGAAGGCGAGATTGCAGGCTTCGGCGCATCCGGGCGCAACGGCGGCTGGCTGATGGGCAACCTGCTCGGCGAGGATCGCCTGCTCGCCGAGCAGCCCAGCGCCGCGCGCCGGAACGCCTATGCGCTGCTGCACGGAATTCCCGATGAAGTCGCCAGCGTGCTGGCCCGCGAAGGCATCGCCTGCGATTACCGCAAGGGCGGCGTGCTCTATTGTGCCGCGCGCTACCCCGAGCAGCTGACCAGCCTGCAGCAGCATCTGCTCGAACTGCGCGCCCTGGGCCTGGGCGAGGACGCCTACCGCTGGTTAAGCGCCAACGAACTGCGCCAGCAACTCAGGCTGAACAATGCCTACGGCGCGATCCACGCCAGCCACTGCGCCACCATTCAGCCAGCCAAGCTGGTGCGCGGCCTGGCCCGCTGCGTGCAAGCCATGGGCGTGGAACTGTACGAACAGAGCCGAGTAATCGACTGGCAAACCGGCCAGGTGCGCACCGCCAGCGGCAGCGTGCGCGCCGACTGGATAGTCCCGGCCGTGGAAGGCTACGCCGCCAGCCTGCCGCCCCTGGGCAAGCATCAGTTGCCGGTGCAGAGCCTGCTGGTGGCCACCGAGCCGCTGCCCAAGGACGTCTGGGCCGACATCGGCCTGGAGCGCGGCCAGGCTTTTAGCGAAAGCAGCCGCCAGGTCACCTACGGCCAGCGCAGCGCCGACGACCGCCTGGTGTTCGGTGCCCGCGGCGGCTACCGCTTCGGCGGCCAGTTGCGTACCGATTTCAATCTCAGCGAGGACGAACGCGGCCTGCGCCGCTACCTGTTCGGCGAACTCTTCCCGCAGCTCAAGCAGGTGCGCATCAGCCACGCCTGGGGCGGCAACCTGGGCATGGCGCGGCGCTTTCGTCCGCACATGCTGGTGGACCGCAAAAACGGCATCGCCCTGTCCGGCGGTTACGGCGGTGAAGGCGTGGGCGCAAGCAACCTCGGCGGACGCACCCTGGCCGACCTGATTCTGAACCAGCACAGCGAGCTGACCCGCCAGCCCTGGGTGCTCGGCGACCAGCCACTCAACCGCCTGCCGCGCTGGGAGCCGGAACCGCTGCGCTGGCTGGGCTACAACGCGATCATCCAGAGCTTTGCCTTTGAGGACCGCGTGCTGGCCAACCCGCACAGCCCACCCTGGCGTCGGCAACTGGCCGCTGGCCTGGCCGGCACCATGGAAAAATTCATGCGCTAACGGAGAGACACATGAGCATCGAACACTTCAGCAACACCGCCCAACAGACCCTGGCCGACGTCAGCCTGGTCGCCGTGCCGCTCGGCGAGCCGGTGGCGATCACCAGCAGCCTGGGCATCGAACAGGCCGACGGCGTCGCCGCCGGCATCTGGGAATGCACGCCGGGGCGCTGGCGGCGGCAGATCGCCCAGCAGGAGTTCTGCCACTTTATCGCCGGGCGCTGCACCTTCACCCCGGACGGCGGCGAGCCCATGCAGATCCAGGCCGGCGATGCCCTGCTGCTACCGGCCAATACCTTCGGCATCTGGGATATCCAGGAGACCGTGCGCAAGAGCTTCGTCCTGCTCAAGTAACCCTGCTAAACGCCCTCGCTTTAACTGCCACTTCGACAACACCGATAAAAACGATGAGGTACTCCCATGCTGAAAAAACTGCTTCCCCTGCTGCTGCTCAGCAGCGTCAGCCAGGCCGCGGAAACCGTGCGCATCTACAACTGGACCGATTACATCGCCCCCGACACCCTCAAGCAGTTCGAGCAAGGCAGCGGCATCAGCAGCCACTACGACGTCTACGACAGCAACGAAACCCTGGATGCCAAACTCATGGCCGGGCGCTCGGGCTATGACGTGGTGTTCCCGTCCAACCACTATATGGCGCGGCAGATCCAGGGCGGCGCGCTGAAGAAGCTCGACAAGAGCCGCCTGCCCGGCTGGAGCAACCTCAATCCGATCCTGATGAAAGCCCTGGAAACCAACGACCCCGGCAACCAGTACGGTTTTCCCTACCTGTGGGGCAGCACCGGGATCGGCTATAACGTCGCCAAGGTGCGCGAAGTGCTCGGCGAGGATGTGCCACTCGACTCCTGGGACCTGATCTTCAAGCCAGAACACCTGGCCAAGCTCAGCCAGTGCGGTGTGGCGATTCTCGATAACGGCCCCGAGATGCTGCCCATCGCCCTGCACTACTTGGGGCTACCGCATCACAGCAAGAACCCAGAAGACTACAAGAAGGCCGAAGCCCTGCTGATGGAGATGCGCAAGAACGTCAGCTACTTCCACTCATCGAAATACGTCGGCGATCTGGCCAATGGCGATATCTGCCTCGCGGTGGGCTTTTCCGGCGACATCATGCAGGCCGGCAACCGCGCCAGCGAAGCGGGCAATGGCATCGCCATCCACTACGTGATCCCCAAGGAAGGCACACCGATCTGGTTCGACATGGTGAGCATGCCGGTCGACAGCAACAACGAGCAGGCCGCCTACGCCTTTATGAATTACCTGCTGCAACCCGAGGTGATCGCGCAGATCACCAACCATGTGCAATATGCCAACGGCAACAGCGCCGCCGACGCCCTGATCGAGCCCAGGCTGAAAGCCGATGCCACCGTCTACCCGCCGCAGGAGGCAATGGACAACCTCTACGCCCTGGAGGCCATGCCATTGAAGATCGATCGCGTGCGCACGCGCCTCTGGAGCAAGGTCAAGAGCGGGATCTGACGCTGCCACAACACTGAATCCAAACCAATAAAAAGCCCCCGCAGGCTCTCGCCGGCGGGGGCTTTTCAGTCAGCTAGAACTGGATCAGTTCTTGGCTTTCTTGGCAGCGCGGGTGCGCTCGCCTTCGTCGAGGATCTTCTTGCGCAGACGGATCGACTTAGGTGTGACTTCGCACAGCTCGTCGTCCTGGATGAATTCCAGAGCCTGTTCCAGGGTGAACTTCACCGGTGGAACCAGAGCAATGGTTTCGTCCTTGCCGGAAGCACGCATGTTGTCGAGCTTCTTGCCTTTGGTTGGGTTCACACCCATGTCGTTGTCACGGCTGTTCAGACCGACGATCTGACCGTTGTAGATTTCCTGGCCGTGCTCGACGAACAGCTTGCCGCGCGCCTGCAGAGTTTCCAGGGAGTAGGTCAGCGCCTTGCCGGTTTCTACCGATACCAGAACACCGTTCTGACGGCCGGACATGTCACCGGACTTCATGGTGTCGTAGCGATCGAAGATCGAGGTCAGGATGCCAGCACCGTTGGTCAGGGTCAGGAACTGGTTACGGAAACCGATCAGACCACGAGCAGGGATGTTGTATTCCAGACGCACACGGCCCTTGCCATCCGGCACCATGTTGGTCAGGTCGCCCTTACGCAGGCCCATCTCTTCCATGACCTTGCCCTGGGATTCTTCCGGGGTGTCGATGGTGACGTTCTCGAAGGGTTCCTGCTTGACGCCGTCAACCTGACGGATGATCACTTCCGGACGACCCACACCCATTTCGAAGCCTTCGCGACGCATGGTTTCGATCAGTACCGAGAGGTGCAGCTCACCACGGCCGGAGACCTTGAACTTGTCGGCGCTGTCGCCTTCTTCGACACGCAGGGCCACGTTGTACAGCAGCTCCTTGTCCAGACGCTCCTTGATGTTGCGGCTGGTGACGAACTTGCCTTCCTTACCGCAGAACGGCGAATCGTTGACCTGGAAGGTCATGGATACGGTCGGCTCGTCGACGGTCAGCGGCTTCATCGCCTCGACATGGTTGATGTCGCACAGGGTGTCGGAGATGAACAGCGAGTCCATACCGCTGACGCAGACGATGTCGCCAGCAGTGGCCTCTTCGACGTCGATGCGGTGCAGGCCGTGGTGACCCATCAGCTTGAGGATACGACCGTTGCGCTTCTTGCCGTCGGCGTCGATGGCGATCACCGGGGTGTTCGGCTTGACGCGACCACGGGCGATACGGCCAACGCCGATAATGCCGAGGAAGCTGTTGTAGTCCAGTGCGGAAATTTGCATCTGGAACGGACCGTCGATATCAACCTGGGGGGACGGCACGTTGTCGACGATGGACTGGTACAGCGGGGTCATGTCTTCGGCCATGTCGGTGTGATCCAGACCGGCAATGCCGTTCAGGGCCGAGGCGTAAACGACCTGGAAGTCCAACTGCTCTTCGGTGGCACCGAGGTTGTCGAACAGGTCGAAGATCTGGTCCAGAACCCAGTCCGGACGTGCGCCTGGACGGTCAACTTTGTTGATTACCACGATTGGACGCAGGCCGGCTTCGAAGGCCTTCTTGGTCACGAAACGGGTTTGCGGCATCGGGCCGTCTTGGGCGTCGACCAGCAGCAGTACGGAGTCAACCATCGACATCACGCGCTCAACTTCACCGCCGAAGTCGGCGTGGCCGGGGGTGTCGACGATGTTGATGTGGTAGCCGTTCCAGTTGATCGCGGTGTTCTTGGCGAGAATGGTAATGCCGCGCTCTTTTTCCTGGTCGTTGCTGTCCATCACGCGCTCGTCGTTGAGCTCGCCGCGCTCGAGGGTGCCGGACTGACGCAGGAGTTTGTCTACCAGGGTGGTCTTACCATGGTCAACGTGGGCAATGATGGCGATGTTGCGTAGATTTTCGATCACTTGTGTATCTCGATCAGAGGATTCGGTGTGCCGCTTAGTCTAGGCGGCGGATATTAACTAATTGCGATTTCTGCCAGGCGGCGTACCAGCACTGTGGCTGTTACGCCGCCTGTGGGTCGGGAGGGCGATGGCGGATGCTGCCGCCATTCAACCCGGGCGTCTTATGCCGGACGATAAACGCGCACATTGGCATGCCCCTCGCTGAGCAGATGGTGGGCATGCAAACGGCTCATCACGCCTTTGTCGCAATACAGCAGGTATTGGCGATTGGCATCCAGCTCTTTGAAGCGGCTGTTCAGGGCATAGAACGGCAGCGTTTGCACTTCGATACCGGGCAGCTCGAGAGGCTGCTCTTCGGCGTTATCCGGGTGACGGATGTCGATGATGACATGACTGGCCAGGGCTTCGCTGACTTCCTCGACCTTGACGTCCTTGCCCAGCTCATCGATCACCTTGTCGATCGGCAGCAGGGTCGCCCGCTCCAGGGCGCGCTCGAGGACGGCCATATCGAACTGGCGCTCCTCGTGTTCGATCCGGTCCTTCTTCGCCCGGGTGGTCGGGTTCACCGAGATCACGCCGCAGTACTCGGGCATGTGCTTGGCGAACTCGGCGGTGCCGATCTGGTTGGCGGTGTTGATGATGTCCTGCTTGTGGCTGGCGATCAGCGGGCGCAGCACCAGCATGTCGGTGGCCGAATCGATCACCGAGAGGTTGGGCAGGGTCTGACTGGACACCTGGGAAATCGCCTCGCCGGTAACCAGGGCATTGATCTGCAACTGCTCGGCCATCCGTGTGGAGGCGCGTAGCATCATGCGCTTCAAGATCACGCCCATCTGGCTGTTGTCGACCTTGCCGAGAATCTCGCCGAGCACTTCCTCGAACGGCACGCTGATAAACAGCACGCGCTGCGAGCTGCCGAATTTCTGCCAGAGGTAATGCGCCACTTCCATCACGCCCAGCTCGTGGGCACGGCCACCGAGGTTGAAGAAGCAGAAGTGGGTGACCAGGCCGCGACGCATCATTTGATAAGCGGCGACTGTGGAATCGAAGCCGCCGCTCATCAGCACCAGGGTCTGCTCCAGCGAACCCAGCGGGTAACCGCCCAGGCCTTCGTGCTGGTTATGAATGACGAACAGGCGCTGGTCGCGGATTTCCATGCGCACTTCGACTTGCGGCTGCTTCAGGTCGATCCCGGCCGCGCCGCACTGCTGGCGCAGCTGGCTGCCCACATAGCGCTCGATATCCATGGAGCTGAAGGCATGCTTGCCGGCGCGCTTGCAGCGTACGGCGAAGATCTTTCCCGGCAGCTGCTCGGCGAAGTGCAGCTTGCATTTTTCCAGCACATCGTCGAAATCGCCCAGGGGATATTCATCGACCTGGAGGAAATGGGTGATGCCCGGGGTGCAGCGCAAGCGCTCGATCATCGCCTGCAGGGTCTTCGGCTCACTGACCTGGGTTTCGACTTCCAGGTTGTCCCACACGCCACTGACCAGCACCTGCGGATCGAGCTCACGCAAAACCGAACGAATATTCTTCGCCAGCTGCCGGATAAAATGCTTACGCACCGGCCGGCTCTTGATGGTGATTTCCGGGAAGACTTTAACGATCAGTTTCATGAAAACGAGTAGCGCCGCAGCGGCCAAAAAAACAGGGGCGCGGATTATAGCGGAAATTGCTCAAGCTTTGATCAAAAACCTACAACACTTAACAAGCCGCACCATTTAAGTGCGCGCAACAAATACGCCGCCCCATACTGGTGCAAATATTTCCCTGCCGTACAGTCACAGCCCCCGCCAGCCCTGAGTTTCAGGGCATGCACCCATTCCTGTGCACTGGCATGCAATTTGCTCCCTTGTGAGGCAGGTTGCCCTGGAGGACTATCCCGCCGGGCTGCACCGTACTATTGAGGGCTCATCATTCCGAGCCTTGGCCATCTGGAGGACAGCATGTCGAAGTCGATTCAACTGATTAAAGAACACGACGTGAAGTGGGTTGACCTGCGCTTCACCGACACCAAGGGCAAACAGCACCACGTGACCATGCCGGCCCGTGACGCCCTGGACGACGAATTTTTCGAGCACGGCAAAATGTTCGACGGCTCCTCCATTCATGGCTGGAAAGGCATCGAAGCCTCCGACATGATCCTGATGCCGGTCGACGATACCGCCGTTCTCGACCCGTTCACCGAAGAGCCGACCCTGATCCTGGTCTGCGACATCGTCGAGCCGAGCACCATGCAGGGCTACGACCGCGACCCGCGCTCGATCGCCAAGCGCGCCGAAGAATTCCTGAAAAGCACCGGCATCGGCGACACCGTATTCGTCGGCCCGGAGCCCGAGTTCTTCATCTTCGACGAAGTGAAGTTCAAGTCCGACATCTCCGGCTCGATGTTCAAGATCTTCTCCGAGCAGGGTTCCTGGAACACCGACGCCGACATCGAAGGCGGCAACAAGGGCCACCGCCCAGCCGTCAAAGGCGGGTACTTCCCGGTTCCGCCGTGCGACCACGACCACGAAATCCGTACTGCCATGTGTAATGCCATGGAAGAAATGGGCCTGGTCATCGAAGTGCACCACCACGAAGTGGCGACTGCCGGCCAGAACGAAATCGGCGTGAAGTTCAACACCCTGGTAGCCAAGGCTGACGAAGTTCAGACCCTGAAGTACTGCGTACACAACGTGGCCGATGCCTATGGCAAGACCGCTACCTTTATGCCTAAGCCGCTGTACGGCGACAACGGCTCGGGTATGCACGTACACATGTCCATCAGCAAAGATGGCAAGAACACCTTCTCCGGCGAAGGCTATGCCGGTCTGTCCGATACCGCCCTGTACTTCATCGGCGGCATCATCAAGCACGGCAAGGCGCTGAACGGCTTCACCAACCCGTCGACCAACTCCTACAAGCGTCTGGTCCCGGGCTTCGAAGCCCCGGTCATGCTGGCCTACTCGGCCCGCAACCGTTCCGCCTCGATCCGTATTCCGTACGTGTCCAGCCCGAAAGCCCGCCGCATCGAGGCGCGCTTCCCGGATCCGGCTGCCAACCCCTACCTGGCCTTCGCCGCGCTGCTGATGGCCGGCCTGGACGGCATCCAGAACAAGATCCACCCTGGCGATGCAGCCGACAAGAACCTGTACGACCTGCCGCCGGAAGAAGGCAAGCTGATCCCGCAGGTGTGCGGCAGCCTGAAAGAAGCCCTGGAAGAGCTGGACAAGGGCCGCGCGTTCCTGACCAAGGGCGGCGTGTTCTCCGACGACTTTATCGATGCCTACATCGAGCTGAAGTCCGAAGAAGAAATCAAGGTTCGCACCTTCGTCCACCCGCTGGAATACGACCTGTACTACAGCGTCTAATCCCGCACGCAAGACAAGAGGCCACCTTCGGGTGGCCTTTTTGCGTTTTGCCGTCGCCACATCCGGCCGCCCGCCTCGACCTTTTGTCCCAGCCTTTGCTGCACTGGCGCACGCCCGGCCATCAGCGCCCTTGCCAGCGCGCGCAGCCGGTGCAAGTCTTAGCACACACCCACCAGGAGAGTTCGGCCATGCGCCCTCTGCTCATCTGCCTGTTACTCGGCCTGGCCTTGCCGGCCAGCGCGCAGATCTACAAATACACCGACGCCAAGGGCAACACCGTGTTCACCGATCAGCCGCCGGAAGGCCAGGCCACGGAGAGCGTGCAACTGCCGCAGACCAATAGCGTAAACATGCAGGTACCCAGCCTGCCGCCGGTCGACAGTAACTCCAACGAAGCCCCGGCAGCGCCCTACAGCTTGCTGCAGGTTAGCGGCGTGCCCAGCGACGAAGCCATGCGCGCCAACAACGGCACCTTCAGCGTCAGCATCCAGATCGAACCGCGCCTGGCCGCCGGCCATCGCCTGCGCCTGCTGCTCGACGGCCAACCCTATGGCCAGGCGAGCAATGTGCCGATGCTGCAGCTGACCAATGTCGACCGCGGCGAGCACAGCCTGGCCGTGGAAGTACTCAGCGGCGAGCAATCGATCCAGCAGAGCGCGCCGATCGACTTCACCGTGCAACGGGTCAATACCAGCAGCCCGGCCCTGCGCCCACCACCGCCGCCGCCGGCCAAACCCAAGGCGACCCCCTGACCATGCGCACCCTGCTGCTCTGCTGCCTGCTGCTGCTCGGCCTGCCCGTCGCGGCCCAGGTTTATACCTATATAGATGCCGAGGGTAATCGGGTCTTTACCGACAAACCCAAGTCGGGCGATGCCCAGCGCATCGAGCTGAACCCGGGCAACTCGATGCCGGCGCTCGTCCCGCCCGCAGCGCCGAGCACCCCCGCCACGCAACCGAGCCAGCACTACCAGGTACTGAGGATTCTGGTACCGCAGCCAGATGCCACCGTACGCGACAATGCCGGCAACCTGATTGTCAGCGTCAACAGCGAACCGGCGCTGTTTCCCGGACACCGCTATCGCCTGCTGATGGACGGCAGCGAAGTGGGCCAGGTCGGACGCAGCCCGGTCTTCCCCCTGGAGAATATCGACCGCGGCACTCACCAACTGGCGGTGGAAATCATCGACCAGCAGGGCCGTATCATCGAACGCACCCCCAGCCAGCCCTTCCACCTGCAGCGCATTTCCCTGGCCCAGAAGCGCAGGGTCAATCCGTGCCAGAAAGGCGACTACGGCGTGCGCCCGGAATGCCCACTCGAGGACAAGCCAGCGGAAAAGAAAGACATTCCGCTGATCCCCTTTATCTGAGTTGCGCCATCACAGCACAACACCGATAGCCCCCAAACATTAGCCGCGCACCAGCATGGTGCAGCAAAGCCAGGCTATTTCTATACTGTCCCTGTTTTGGGTCGCCCACTGCGCCCCCTCTGCGCCGAAAAGCAGCCATAAGCCGAGGCATAGCGCCTAAACACGCTTCTTTTCGGGGCTTTGGTTTGCTTCTTGCATTTTCCCGCAGCATTGGCCGCCGCTTTGCGGCCCGCAGCGAAACGTCGGCAGACCTTACCTATGATCATCAACGACGCATTGCACCGCCTGTTACTCGACAACCTGACCACCGCTACCCTGCTGCTTAACGCCGAATTGCGCCTTGAGTACATGAACCCGGCGGCGGAGATGCTCCTGGCCGTCAGCGGCCAGCGCAGCCACGGGCAATTTATCAGCGAACTCTTTACCGAATCGACGGAAGCCCTGAGCGCCCTGCGTCAGGCCGTCGAACACGCCCACCCGTTCAATAAGCGCGAAGCCGTGCTGACCTCGGTCAGCGGCCAGACCCTGACCGTCGACTATGCCGTAACCCCACTGTTCAACCGCGGCGAGACCCTGCTGCTGCTGGAAGTGCATCCGCGCGACCGCCTGCTGCGCATCACCAAGGAAGAGGCGCAACTGTCCAAGCAGGAAACCACCAAGCTGCTGGTGCGCGGCCTGGCCCACGAGATCAAGAACCCCCTCGGCGGCATTCGCGGCGCGGCGCAACTGCTGGCCCGCGAGTTGCCTGAGGAAAGCCTCAAGGATTACACCAATGTGATCATCGAGGAGGCCGACCGCCTGCGTAATCTGGTCGACCGCATGCTCGGCTCGAACAAGCTGCCGTCGCTGGCGATGACCAACGTGCACGAAGTGCTGGAGCGGGTCGGCAGCCTGGTGGAGGCGGAAAGCCAGGGCAGCATCACCCTGGTACGCGACTACGACCCGAGCATCCCCGACGTACTGATCGACCGCGAACAGATGATCCAGGCGGTGCTCAATATCGTGCGCAACGCCATGCAGGCCATAGGCGGGCAGAACGAACTGCGCCTGGGCCGCATCACCCTGCGCACCCGTACCCTGCGCCAGTTCACCATCGGCCATATCCGCCATCGCCTGGTGACCAAGATCGAGATCATCGACAACGGCCCGGGTATCCCGGCCGAACTGCAGGAAACCATCTTCTATCCCATGGTCAGCGGGCGTGCCGACGGCACCGGCCTGGGCCTGGCGATTACCCAGAACATCATTAGTCAGCACCAAGGTCTGATCGAGTGCGAGAGCCATCCCGGCCATACCGTATTCTCGATCTTCCTGCCGCTGGAACAAGGAGTAACTCCGTCATGAGTCGCAGTGAAACCGTCTGGATAGTCGATGACGACCGTTCCATCCGCTGGGTCCTGGAAAAAGCCCTGCAACAGGAAGGCATGACCACGCAAAGCTTCGACAGCGCCGACGGCGTGCTCAGCCGCCTGGTGCGCCAGCAACCGGACGTGATCATCTCGGATATCCGTATGCCCGGCTCCAGCGGCCTGGAACTGCTGGCGCGCATCCGCGAACTGCACCCGCGCCTGCCGGTGATCATCATGACCGCCCATTCCGACCTCGACAGCGCGGTGGCCAGCTACCAGGGCGGTGCCTTCGAGTACCTGCCCAAGCCCTTCGATGTCGACGAAGCCGTGTCCCTGGTCAAGCGCGCCAACATGCATGCCCAGGAACAGCAGGGTCTGGCCGCGCCGGTGGAGCTGGCGCGCACCCCGGAGATCATCGGCGAAGCGCCGGCCATGCAGGAGGTGTTCCGCGCCATCGGCCGCCTCAGCCATTCCAATATCACCGTGCTGATCAACGGCGAGTCCGGCACCGGCAAGGAGCTGGTGGCCCACGCCCTGCACCGCCACAGCCCTCGCGCCGCCTCGCCCTTTATCGCCCTGAATATGGCGGCGATTCCCAAGGACCTGATGGAGTCCGAGCTGTTCGGCCACGAGAAAGGGGCCTTTACCGGCGCGGCCAACCTGCGGCGCGGGCGCTTCGAGCAGGCCGACGGCGGCACCCTGTTTCTCGACGAGATCGGCGATATGCCCGCCGACACCCAGACCCGCCTGCTGCGCGTACTGGCCGACGGCGAGTTCTACCGGGTTGGTGGCCATACCCCGGTCAAGGTCGATGTGCGCATCATCGCCGCCACCCATCAGAACCTGGAAACCCTGGTGCAGGCCGGCAAGTTCCGCGAAGACCTGTTCCACCGCCTCAACGTGATTCGCATCCATATCCCGCGCCTGGCCGACCGCCGCGAGGACATCCCGACCCTGGCCCGCCACTTCCTCAGCCGCGCCGCGCTGGAGCTGGCGGTCGAACCGAAACTGCTGAAGAACGAAACCGAAGACTATCTGCAGCAGCTGCCCTGGCCGGGCAACGTGCGCCAGCTGGAGAACACCTGCCGCTGGATCACCGTGATGGCCTCCGGGCGCGAAGTGCATGTCGACGACCTGCCGCCGGAGCTGCTCAGCCAGCCCCAGGACAGTGCACCGATCAGCAACTGGGAACAGGGCCTGCGCCACTGGGCCGACCAGGCCCTGGGCCGTGGCCAGTCGAACCTGCTCGACAGCGCCGTACCGGCCTTCGAGCGGATCATGATCGAGACCGCCCTCAAGCACACCGCCGGCCGCCGTCGCGACGCCGCCGTGCTACTGGGCTGGGGCCGCAACACCCTGACCCGCAAGATCAAGGAACTGGGCATGAATATCGGCGGCGACGACGAGGAAGGCGACGACTAAGCCGCGCTCACAAAGGCTACAGCGCCCCACCTCAACACAGCACCGGGACATGGCCAGGTACCGGCTGTGTACCTGTTACCTGTTTCATTCGGCTTTTGCAGGGTGGATGGCGCTTTATCCATCCCCACTTATGCAGGGGTTATGGATGAAAAAGCCACCCTGCCTTGGCTGTAAAAGGGCTGATCGCGGAAAAGTCCGCCCCTGCATAGCTACTGCGCCCCTAGGCGTGAGAAACCGATGATCGCTGTCGCGGATTAGCTGCGTAGTCGATGCTCACGCCAGTCTTTGCGCCCAGCTAAAGGCCTTGCACCCATTACGTATTGCATGGGGTGCTTGGGGACGAGGACACTACCTGCGCAGGCCACAATGGGCAGGGTGTGCTGCGCGCGGCCCCGCGCGCCCTACGAAGTCAGGCCCTTCACACTCAAGCGCCGACGCCTGGACGCAACACAGCACGGGACATAGCCCAGCTAAACGCCTGCGGAATATGCGCCCAGACAATGCACCCTCTGCGCTCCCTGCACCGCCAAGGTTCACCCGGCGACTCGCCGAAATATCCGTAAAAATGGATGGAGCCCAGTGTTTTCAAGGCCTGCAGACGTCGTAATAAAACTGGCACACAGTCTGCATAGACTCTAGCAATCCCAGTTTCGGGGACCTTGGTACAGGCAGGCCGGGGATTCCCCTCTTTTATTCATGCGCCAGGCTGACCGTCAGCCGCCAGCGCCCGTCCACCTCCTCAGCGCGCCATTCGCCGCGCAGTGGACGGGCCGCCACCACACGCAACAGCAGATCCTTACTTTCCCGCTGCAAACGCCAATTGGCCAGCCGCCCCTGCACCTGCAGCTGGCCTTGCTGTTCCCGGCCAAAACTCTGCAGACGCAGGTTGAATACCCCCGCCGCATGTTCTTCGCGAGGCCTTGGTTCGACGTTGAACCACAGATCGAGCGCCCCCTCGCGCACCTCCACCTGTTTGAGCCAGAGCGGCTCAGGCTGGAACAGCCGGCCGATCATCAGGCCGAGCAACAGGCCGAACAGCGCCAGCGAGGCGATCACGCGCGCCCACGGACGCGGCCGCGGGTCTGTAGAATGCTGCTGGTCTTCACACTCGGAGCCGCGCATGTTTCACGTGATCCTCTTTCAACCGGAAATTCCACCGAATACCGGCAACATTATCAGGCTCTGCGCCAACAGCGGCTGCCACCTGCACCTGATCGAGCCCCTGGGTTTCGAGCTGGACGACAAGCGCCTGCGCCGCGCCGGCCTGGATTACCACGAATACGCCACGCTCAAGCGCCATGCCGACCTTCCCAGCTGCCTGGAAAGCCTCGGCCAGCCGCGCGTGTTTGCCTTTACCACCAAGGGCTCGCAGCCCTTCCACCAGGTCAGCTACCAGCCCGGCGACGCCTTTCTGTTCGGCCCGGAAAGCCGCGGCCTGCCCCAGGAAATACGCGACAGCCTGCCGCCCGAACAGCGCCTGCGCCTGCCCATGCGCGAGGGCTGCCGCAGCCTGAATCTATCCAACACCGTCGCCGTGGCGGTCTACGAGGCCTGGCGTCAGCAGGGTTTTGCCGAATAGAAAACCCCATCGCGCGCTGATGGCCGCGCTCACACAGCAGCCATAAAAAAACGCCCCGTAGGGCGTTTCTTATCCAGCAGTTCAAGCTTAGTGGGCCGGAGCGGCCTCGGCAGCCTGCTGCTGAATACGCTGCAGCTCTTGCGCATAGAGTGCGTCGAAGTTCACCGGGGCCAGCATCAGCGCCGGGAAGGAACCGCGCACCACCAGGCTGTCGAGGGTTTCGCGAGCGTAGGGGAAGAGGATGTTCGGGCAGAACGCGCCCAGGGTGTGGCTCATGGAGGCGGCATCCAGACCCTTGATCAGGAAGATACCGGCCTGCTGCACTTCGGCGATAAAGGCGGTTTCTTCACCGTTCTTCACGGTGACCGAGAGGGTCAGCACCACTTCATGGAAGTCGCCATCCAGGGGCTTCTGCCGG
Source organism: Pseudomonas sp. EA_105y_Pfl2_R69 (assembly GCF_963970915.1). NCBI lineage: Bacteria > Pseudomonadati > Pseudomonadota > Gammaproteobacteria > Pseudomonadales > Pseudomonadaceae > Pseudomonas > Pseudomonas sp. EA_105y_Pfl2_R69. The sequence goes on along the minus strand of NZ_CAXAOO010000001.1, from coordinate 305,786 downwards.
GTATTGAGGTCCATGGCCACGCTCGGCGTCCACTCCTGACGGAAGATTTCCGGGCTTTTCGGCGCTTCGAAGGACAGGTCGCGCACGTAGATACGTTGCAGGGAGAACTGTGGGTTCTGTTCGCCCTGAGCGGCGCCGTTGCTAGCTTGTTCAGTCATGGCAAAGCCTTCTTGTTTATCGTTTGGATAGTGGGTTAAGCCTGCAGCAGCGCGTCGAGCTTGCCGGCGCGCTCCAGGGCATAAAGATCGTCGCAGCCACCCACATGGGTGGCACCGATCCAGATCTGCGGCACCGAGGTCTGCCGCGCCTTGCGGGTCATCTCGGCGCGCACATCAGGCTGGCCATCGACCCTGATCTCGTCGAAAGCCACACCCTTGTTCGCCAGCAACTGCTTGGCGCGAATGCAGTAGGGGCACCAGTCGCTGGAATACATCACTACGGCCGGCATATCACTTCACCAGCGGCAGGTTGTCGCCACGCCAGCTGGCGACCCCGCCCGACAGCTTGGCCGCATTGAAGCCGGCCTTTTTCAGGTCGCGGCAGACGGCACCGGCATGCTGGCCCATGGCATCGACCACGACCAGGGTCTTGGCCTTGTGCTTCTCCAGCTCGGCGATGCGGCCGGTGAGCTTTTCATAGGGAATATGCAGTGCGCCGACGATATGCCCGGCGGAGAAGTCCTTCTGCCCGCGCACGTCGAGTACCAGGCCCTGCTCGTTGTTGATCAGCGCGGTCAGCTCGCGGCTGCTCAGGCTCTGGCCACCTTTGCGGGCCTCGGTGAAGGCCAGCAGCGCCAGCAGGCTGACGAACATTGCGCTCAGAACATAGTGGGTGGTGACAAATTCAATCAGGTTGGCAAGCATTGCGCGGTTCCGGGACGGTAAAATGTGGGCCAGTATACACAGCCCCACAGGTCGGCCAAACCCCCGCCCGGCAGTGACGCACAGAGCACTTGGTCGTAAAATGCCCGGCCTTGTTTAAAGTGAAAGTCGCGCAGCGACGACCTCCCTATGCCCTTCTCCCTCTGGGAGAAGGTGGCGCGAAGCGCCGGATGAGGGACGGGCATGCTGCGAAGGTTTTCATTATTCGGGGTGCCTCTCGCGGCATGCCCATTCCCGCCCATCGACCCAGAGCGAACCAGTTTTATGAGCGCCACGCCCAAACCCCTGGTACTGATCATCCTCGATGGCTTCGGCCATAGCGACAGCCCTGAAGCCAACGCCATCATGGCCGCCAACACGCCGGTCTATGATCATTTGCGCGCGACCCGCCCCCACGGCCTGATCTCAGGCTCAGGCATGGATGTGGGCCTGCCGGACGGGCAGATGGGCAATTCCGAGGTCGGGCACATGAACCTCGGGGCCGGCCGCGTGGTGTACCAGGACTTCACCCGGGTGACCAAGGCCATCCGCGACGGCGAATTCTTCGACAACCCGGTGATCACCGCCGCGGTGGACAAGGCCGTGGCCACCGGCAAGGCCGTGCATATCCTCGGTCTGCTCTCCGATGGCGGCGTGCACAGCCACCAGGACCACCTGGTGGCCATGGCCGAACTGGCCGCCCAGCGCGGCGCGGAGAAGATCTACCTGCACGCCTTTCTCGACGGCCGCGACACCCCGCCGCGCAGCGCGCAGAGCGCCATCGAACTGCTCGACGCCGCCTTCGCCAAGCTGGGCAAGGGCCGTATCGCCAGCCTGATCGGCCGTTACTTCGCCATGGACCGCGACAACCGCTGGGACCGCGTCGAGCAGGCCTACCACCTGATCGTCGAGGGCCAGGGCCAGTTCAACGCCAGCACTGCCGTGGAAGGCCTGCAGGCCGCCTACGCCCGTGACGAGAGCGACGAGTTCGTCAAGGCCACCAGCATCGGCGCACCGGTCAAGGTCGAAGATGGCGACGCCGTGGTGTTTATGAATTTCCGCGCCGACCGTGCCCGCGAACTGACCCGCTGCTTCGTCGAACCCGATTTCAAGGAGTTCGCCCGCGCACGGGTGCCGCAACTGGCCGACTTCGTCATGCTCACCCAGTACGCCGCCAGCATCCCGGCCCCCAGCGCCTTCAAGCCGGAGGCCCTGACCAATGTGCTGGGCGAATACCTGGCGAACAACGGCAAGACCCAGCTGCGCATCGCCGAGACCGAGAAGTACGCCCACGTCACCTTCTTCTTCTCCGGCGGCCGCGAGGAGCCCTTCGCTGGCGAGGAACGCATTCTGATTCCCTCGCCGAACGTCGCCACCTACGACCTGCAACCCGAAATGAGCGCGCCGGAGGTGACCGACCGGATCGTCGACGCCATCGAGAACCAGCGCTATGACGTGATAGTGGTCAACTACGCCAACGGCGATATGGTTGGCCATACCGGCGTGTTCGCCGCGGCGGTGAAGGCCGTCGAGTGCCTGGACAGCTGCGTCGGCCGTATCGTCGCGGCGCTGGACAAGGTCGGCGGCGAAGCCCTGATCACCGCCGATCACGGCAACGTCGAGCAGATGGAAGACGACAGCACCGGCCAGGCTCACACCGCCCACACCTGCGAGCCGGTGCCGTTTATCTATGTCGGCAAGCGCCCCGCGCGTATCCGCGAAGGCGGCGTCCTGGCCGACGTGGCACCGACCCTGTTGACCCTGATGGGCCTGCCGATCCCGCAGGAAATGACCGGCACCAGCATTATCGAACTGGACTGAAGCATCACGCGGCACTGGTCGCCCCCAGCGGGCCGACCAGCGCCGTGGTTTGGCGCTTATGACTTGCAGCTTACCGCTGTTTTTTTATAGCCATGCCCGCCATGGCGGCCACCCTACGGGCCGTCGCTGCGCGACGTTAACAATGGCTCCCGGCCATTTTTTAGGCATACTAGGCGCGTCTCCGTCCCAGGTGCCGCCCGCCCCATGTTTCGCGCCCTTACCCTGATTTTCCTGACCCTGCTGTTTGCGCCGGCCTTCGCCGACGAGAAAGCCGACGCCCAGAAGCAACTGGAAGCCGCCCGCGCCGATGTCGCCGAGCTGAAGAAACTGCTGGAGAAACTGCAGCAGGAAAAAACCGGTGTGCAGCACGACCTGAAAAAGACCGAAAGCGAGCTGGGCTCGCTGGAAAAACAGGTCAAGGACCTGCAGGACGACCTGAACCAGACCCAGGAAGAAATCCAGCGCCTCGACAACGAGAAAAAAAAACTCGAGGGCGCGCGCCTTGAGCAACAGCGGCTGATCGGCATCCAGGCCCGCGCCGCCTACCAGAGCGGCCGCCAGGAATACGTCAAACTGCTGCTCAACCAACAGAATCCGGAAAAATTCTCGCGCACCCTGAGCTATTACGACTACCTCAGCGAAGCCCGCATGGAGCAGCTCAACGGTTTCAACGAAACCTTGCGGCAACTGGCCAATGTCGAGCTGGACATCGCCAACCAGCAGGCCCAGCTGCGGGAACAGAAAAGCGCCCTGGACAGCCAGCACGAAAAACTCGCGGTGGTGCGCAAGGAGCGCCAGCAGGCCCTGGCCAAGCTGAACAGCGAGTTTTCCGCCCGCGACCGCAAACTCAAGGCCCGCGAGCGCGACCAGGCGCAATTCGCCCGGGTGCTGAAAACTATCGAAGAAACCCTCGCCCGCCAGGCCCGTGAGGCCGAAGCCGCGCGCCAGCGCGCCCTGCTCGCCGCCCGCGAACAGCCCCGCACAACTGCACCTACGGCGGCCGCCAGCGGCCCGCTGGTGAGTTCGGGAGCCAGCGTTGGCGGGCCGTTTGCCAAGGCCCGGGGCAAACTGCCATGGCCCGTGGATGGCCGCCTGGTGGCGCGCTACGGCACTCCGCGCGGCGGCGACGCGCGCACCAAGTGGGACGGCGTGCTGATCGGTGCCTCCGCCGGCAGCCAGGTGCGCGCCGTGCATGGCGGGCGCGTGGTCTTCGCCGACTGGTTGCGCGGCGCAGGGCTTCTGGTCATTCTCGACCATGGCAACGGTTACCTGAGCCTGTACGGGCACAACCAGAGTTTGCTTAAAGACGCCGGCGATATGGTCGCCGCGGGGGAAGCCATCGCCACGGTCGGCAACAGTGGCGGGCAGAAAACCCCGGCACTGTATTTCGCGATTCGCCAGCAGGGCCGCCCCAGCGATCCTGCCCAATGGTGCCGCACACAGGGATAGTCGGCCGTCGCCAGACGCCGCGTTTACCGTTTCAGGACAGGAGTAAGTTCGACATGCCGCATTTGTTCCGCCTCACCGCCCTCGCACTGGCTGCCAGCCTGCTGGGCCATGCCTCGCTGGCCCTGGCCGGCTCAGGGCCCAGCCCAGCCACCGCGAACGACAGCGCGCCCCTGCCCCTGGACGATCTGCGCACCTTCGCCGAGGTTATGGACCGGATCAAATCGGCCTATGTCGAACCGGTAAGCGACAAGACCCTGCTGGAAAATGCCATCAAGGGCATGCTCAGCAACCTCGACCCACACTCCGCCTACCTGGAGCCGGACGCCTTCCGCGACCTGCAGGAGAGCACCAGCGGCGAGTTCGGCGGCCTCGGCATCGAGGTCGGCACCGAAGACGGCTTTATCAAGGTGGTCTCGCCCATTGACGACACGCCGGCCTCGGCCGCGGGCATCCTGCCCGGCGACCTGATCATCAAGATCGACGGCAAGCCGACCAAGGGCCTGTCGCTGATGGAAGCGGTAGATCAGATGCGCGGCAAGGCCGGCAGCAAGATCACCCTCAGCCTGGTGCGCGAAGGCGGCAAGCCTTTCGACGTGGAACTGACCCGTGCGGTGATCAAGGTCAGGAGCGTCAAGAGTCAGTTGCTCGACGACGGCTATGGCTATGTGCGCATCACCCAGTTCCAGGTCAACAGCGGCGAGGATGTCGGCAAGGCGCTGAACAAGCTGCGCAAGGACAATGGCAAGAAGCTCCGCGGCCTGGTCCTGGACCTGCGCAACAACCCCGGCGGCGTGCTGCAGGCCGCGGTCGAGGTGTCCGACCATTTCCTCAAGAAGGGCCTGATCGTCTACACCGAAGGGCGTATCGCCAACTCCGAACTGCGCTTCTCCGCCGACCCTAGCGACGCCAGCGAAGGCGTACCGCTGGTGGTGCTGATCAATGGCGGCAGCGCCTCGGCCTCGGAAATCGTCGCCGGAGCCCTGCAGGACCACAAGCGCGGCGTACTGATGGGCACCGACAGCTTCGGCAAGGGCTCAGTGCAGACCGTGCTGCCGCTGAACAACGACCGCGCACTCAAGCTCACCACCGCGCTCTACTACACCCCCAACGGCCGCTCGATCCAGGCCCAGGGCATCGTCCCGGACATCGAGGTGGAACGCGCCAAGCTGACCCGCGAGCAGGGTGAGGCCGGCGTCAAGGAAGCCGATCTGCAAGGCCACCTGGGCAACGGCAATGGCGGCGCGGACAAGCCGAGCAAGAGCAAGGCCGGCACCCCGGCACGGCCCCAGGACGACGACTACCAGCTGAGCCAGGCCCTCAACCTGCTCAAGGGTCTGAGCGTTACCCGCGGCGACTGAGCCCACCCCAGGCCGTAGGAGCGGGCCATACCCGCGAAACCGCAAGCGCGGCCATGGGCCGCGCCTACAGGTCGCGCTCACGCCTCAACAAGCGCGCAACAAACAAAAAGCCCGACCTTGCTCACGCAAGGCCGGGCTTTTTTATACGCCGACTAACGGCTACAGGTAGTTATTGGTCATCTCTTCGATAAAACCTTCGGCACGCAACTCATCCAGCGCCTTCTGCAGGCGCTCGATCACCTCGTCCGGGGTGTCCCGGTTCAGCGCTAAGTAGAGCTGAGCCTGATTCATTTTCAGCACCACACGCAGGCCAGTGATACCTTCCTGGCGTGCCATATAGCGCCCGGCCGGATCATCGGTAGCCCACAGGTCTATCTGCCCCTTGGCCAGCTTGCGCGCATTCTCCTGGTCGCGCAGGGCAATCACCAACGGAATGTTCTGACTTTCCAGGGACTGTGTCACTGCATTGTTCTTGTAGGCACCGATCTTGTACTTGGCCGCCTCCTGCAATGAAGCAACGTTGATGGTGCTATCAGGAGCGGCAACCAATACCCATGAGGTATCACCCAGCGGCCCCACCCATTTGAATGAAGACTCACGCTCGGCAGTTCGAGTCGTGGAGAACAGCCCGTAGTTGGGCTTATCCAGGGTCAGGCGGTACAGGCGATCCCAGGGGAAGCGCAAGCTCAGGCTGTAATCGATATTGGCGCGCTTGAACATCGCCCGCACCACTTCGGCGCTGATGCCGTCGATGCCGTCGTCGCGGGCAAAGTTCTTGTCATCCACCGACATATTGAAGGGCGGGAAGTTTTCCGTCAGCAGCACCACTTTGTAGTCGGCCGGCAATTCGGCGTGGGCGGCGCAGGCGCTGAGGACAAGGCCGAACAGCAGACTGGTTTTTATCGTTTTCAACATGGGTCTTCCCGCTCGCAAAAATTGTGATTATGGCTAGCGGCATCCCTGCTCGGGCGAATGCCCGGCGACTTAGCGTCAACCATCCTGGCCGCGAGCCGACTTGTGGCCGCCCCGCCGGTTCTCGTATTACAGGTAATTGTTCAAGATGTCGTCGACAAAACCTTCACTGCGCATCTTGTCCAGTTCGCCCTGCAGCTTCTGTACCACGTCATCCGGCACCTCCTTGTTGAGGGCCAGAAAGAGCTCCGCGCTGTCGAAACGCAGAATGGTTTTCAGCCCGCTGACGCCTTCCTGCTTGGCCAGGTAACGGCCCGCCGGGTCACCACTGGCCCACAGGTCGATCTGTCCGGCCATCAGCTTCTTGACGTTTTCCTGGTCACGCAGGACGGTGATCGGCTCCAGGCCCTTCTCCACCAGGTGCTCGGCAATCGCATCGCCCTTGTAGGCACCGACCCTGTACTGCCTGGCCTCGTCGAGGCTGCTCAGGCTGATCGTGCTGTCGCTCTTGCCGAGCAAGACCCAGTCATCCGGGCCGATAGGGCCGACCCACTTGAACAGTTTTTCCCGCTCGGGCAACCGGGCGGTGACGAACACGCCATAGCCGGGTTTTTCCAGGGCCAGCTTGTAGATCCGCTCCCAGGGAAAACGCAGGGTCATGTTGTACTGAATCTCGGCACGTTTGAACATTTCGCGAATGATATCCACGGCAATGCCGTCGATATTGTCTTCCTGGGCGAAGTTCTTGCCGTTGATTGCCATGTTGTAGGGCGGGAAATTCTCCGTCAGCAGCACCATCCTGTAGTTGTCGGGAACTTCGGCCTGGGCGCTGGCGGCCAACAACCAGCCGGCTCCCAACAGCGCAATCGACAAAGATCTGAACATAGCAACTCTCTTTCCATTAAGTCCGGACTGGGGCGCAGCATAACCAGCAGCGTGCGCCAGGCCTAGGCTTTGCAACCTGAAAACGACCGATTGGTCGCGAGCGGATATACGCGGTCGGACCCGCTGTCCGCTATGGCACAGCCAGGAGTGCGGGCGCAAAGACCTCGCCACGGCGCGACCGCATACTCTAACCAAGTGGGCGGCAAGCTGCTGTCGACCCGTACTCATGCTGAGCCGGGCCCGCCCGCTCAGCGTACGACGATGCCGCGACTGGCCAGGTAGGCCTTGGCTTCCGGCACGGTGTATTCGCCGAAGTGGAAAATGCTCGCGGCCAGCACCGCTGCGGCCTTGCCTTCGAGAATGCCGGCGGCCAGGTGCTCGAGATTGCCGACGCCGCCGGAAGCGATCACCGGGATGCCAACCGCCTCGCTGATGGCGCGGGTCACACCGAGATCATAGCCGCTCTTTACGCCGTCCTGATCCATGCTGGTCAGGAGGATTTCGCCGGCACCGAGGTCTTCCATCTTCTTCGCCCAGAGCACCGCATCCAGGCCGGTGGGCTTGCGCCCGCCATGGGTGAAGATTTCCCAGCGCGGGGTTTCGCCCGGCTTGGAGACCTTCTTCGCATCGATGGCCACCACGATGCACTGCGAGCCGAAACGCGAGGCGGCCTCGCCGACGAACTCCGGAGTGAACACCGCTGCGGTGTTGATCGAGACCTTGTCCGCGCCGGCATTGAGCAGGTTACGAATGTCCTGCACGCTGCGCACGCCACCGCCCACGGTCAGCGGGATAAACACCTGGCTGGCCATGCGCTCGACCGTGTGCAGGGTGGTGTCGCGGCCGTCACTGCTGGCGGTGATGTCGAGGAAGGTAATCTCGTCGGCACCCTGCTCGTCGTAACGCCGGGCGATCTCCACCGGGTCGCCGGCGTCGCGGATATTCTCGAACTGCACGCCCTTGACCACGCGGCCGTTGTCCACGTCGAGGCAGGGGATAATGCGTTTTGCCAGAGCCATAAGAAGTATTCCCGTAGTGTGTCGCGGGGCCGCCGAGGCCGCGCGCACCGCCAAAACCGTGCGGGTCGCCCCGCGTCAGCCCTTGAAGTTATCGCAGAAGGCCTGGGCCTCGGCCACATCCAGGGTGCCTTCGTAGATCGCCCGGCCGGTGATGGCGCCGATAATGCCGGGCGAGCGCGCCAGCAGCAGCTTCTCGATATCGCCGAGGTTGTGGATACCGCCCGAGGCGATCACCGGAATCCGGCTGGCGGCGGCCAGGGCCGCGGTGGCCTCGACGTTGCAGCCCTGCATCATGCCGTCTTTGGCGATATCGGTATAAACGATGGCCGACACGCCATCGGCCTCGAAGCGCCTGGCCAGGTCGGTGGCCTGCACCGTGCTGACTTCGGCCCAGCCGTCGGTGGCGACGAAACCGTCCTTGGCATCCAGGCCGACGATGATCTTGCCCGGGAAAGCCTTGCAGGCGTCGGTGACGAATTGTGGATCTTTCACCGCCTTGGTGCCGATGATCACGTAGCTGACGCCGGCACGCACGTAGTGCTCGATGGTCTCCAGGGTGCGGATGCCGCCACCGATCTGGATCGGCAGGGTCGGGTAGCGCTTGGCGATGGCGGTGACCACCTCGCCGTTGACCGGCTGGCCTTCGAAGGCACCGTTGAGGTCGACCAGGTGCAGGCGGCGGCAGCCACCCTCGACCCACTTGGCGGCCATGCTCACCGGGTCATCGGAGAACACCGTGGAATCTTCCATGCGGCCCTGGCGCAGACGCACGCAAGCGCCGTCCTTCAGATCGATAGCGGGGATAATCAGCATCGGTTGAACCTGCTCAAGTCGTGTGAATTCTGTGGGTCAGCTCTTTTCCAGCGCCCAGAGGTCGCTTTCGATGCTCTCGAACCGTTCTTTCAGGTGAGTCTGCACATCGAAAATCGCCCGATTGTAGTAGTGCGGCGCAATCTCGCGGGCGAATAGCTCGAGGATTTCCGCCGCCTCGAACGAGCCCAGCGCCAGCTCGAAGCGTTCGTCCATAAAGCACTTCAGGGCGCTGGTCGCCTCACGCTCCTGCTCGGCTGTGAGGGTAAGAATCGGCGGCTTCTGCTTGGCCCGGCTCATTTACCAGCGACCATCCCAGGCGGCGAAGTTCTGCAGCAGTTGCAGGCCATGGGTATGGCTCTTCTCCGGGTGGAACTGCACGGCGAAGCGCGACCCGTCGGCCAGGGCCGCGGCGAAATCCTTGCCGTAATGACCGCGCCCGACCACCTGCTGCGGCTTGCCGGCTTCGATGTAGTAGCTGTGCACGAAGTAGAAGCGCGCCAGATCGGGAATGTCGTGCCACAGCGGGTGCTTGACCGTCTGCGCCACTTCATTCCAGCCCATATGCGGCACCTTCAGCGGCTCGCCGTCTTCGACCATGTCCTTGCCGAAGAAGCGCACCTGGCCGGGAAACAGGCCGATGCAGTCGACCCCGTCGTTCTCTTCGCTGCGTTCGAGCAAGGCCTGCATGCCCACGCAGATGCCGAGAAACGGCCGGTCCTGGCTGACTTCACGCACCAGGCTGTCGAAGCCCAGGCGCTTGATCTCGGCCATGCAGTCGCGGATCGCGCCGACCCCGGGGAACACCACCCGGTCGGCCTCGCGAATCACCTGGGCATCGCTGGTCACCAGCACCTTGCCGGCACCCACATGCTCGAGGGCCTTGGCCACCGAGTGCAGGTTGCCCATGCCGTAGTCGATTACTGCGACCGTTTGCATCAAAGCACGCCTTTAGTGGAGGGCATCTGCCCGGCCATGCGCGGATCCAGCTCGACGGCCATGCGCAGGGCGCGGCCGAAGGCCTTGAATACCGTTTCGATCTGGTGGTGAGTGTTGGTGCCACGCAGGTTGTCGATATGCAGGCTGACCAGGGCGTGATTGACGAAGCCCTGGAAGAACTCCTGGAACAGATCGACGTCGAAGCCGCCCACCACCGCGCGGGTGAAGGGCACGTGCATCTGCAGACCGGGACGACCGGAGAAGTCGATCACCACGCGCGACAACGCCTCGTCCAGCGGCACATAGGAGTGGCCGTAACGGGTCATGCCCTTCTTGTCGCCGATGGCCTGGGTAAAGGCCTGGCCGAGGGTGATGCCGACGTCTTCGACGGTGTGGTGGTCGTCGATATGCAGGTCGCCCTGGCACTGGATATCCAGGTCGATCAGGCCGTGACGGGCAATCTGATCGAGCATGTGTTCGAGGAACGGCACGCCAATATCGAACTTGGCCTTGCCGGTACCATCCAGGTTGATCGAGACCTTGATCTGGGTCTCCAGGGTGTTGCGTTCGACGGAAGCCGTACGTTCGGCCATCACCAGCTCCAGAAATTGCTCGCGGAAAAAGGCTGCCATTATAGGGGCAAAGCTGGCCTGGCGATACGCACCCCGCCGGCTGGACTGCATCTTGCAGACGTCCGGATATTTGCCATCCCGAGGCGGCGATCATGCATGAGCGGAAAATGCCGGCCACCCTGCGCTTTATGCTGGCGGCCCGGCGCAGCGAGCTGCTCGGCCTGGAGGACCTGGCGCAGACCTGCGAGCTGGTCACCCGCATCAGTCAGCTGGTGCATGCCCTGCAAAAAGAGCGCGGCTACTCCAACCTTTACCTGAGCGGCAACGCCCCGCACCAGCGCCTGCAGCTGGACGGCCTGAGCCAGGCCGCCGACAGCCTGGAACGCCAGGTGCGCGACGACCTCGAGCGCATCGACCAGCACGGTCTCGGCTCGGCCGACAAGACCCGCCTGTTTACCCGCATCGCCTATGCCCTGCACAGCCTCGACGAGCTGCCGGCCCTGCGGCGCAAGATTCGCGAGCACCGGATCAGCATGCAGGACGCCACCGCCGCCCTGGTCCGGCTGATCGGCGGCCTGCTGGCGGTGGTCTTCGAGGCCGCCGACACTGCGGTCGACCCCGCCATCACCCGCAGCCTGGTGGCATTGTTCAACTTTATGCAGGGCAAGGAGCTCGCCGGCCAGGAGCGCGCCCTCGGCGTCGCCGGCTTCGCCAGCGGCTACTTCACCGCAGAGATGCTCGAACGCCTGGAACACCTGCTGGAGTGCCAGGAGCGCAGCTTTGCCACCTTTGCCCGCTTCGCCAGCCCGGCCGCCCTGGAGCTCTGGCAGTGCCTCTGCGCCAGCCCCAGCAACGCCCAGGCCTGTCGCCTGCGCGAGATCGCCCGGCGCACCCACCTCGACGCCCGGGTCGACTGCCAGCTCGGCGAGCTCTGGTTCGAACTGCACACCGCCCGTATCGACGCGATGAAAAGCGTGGAAACCTGCCTGGAGCAGGATCTGCTGCAACGCTGCCAGCAGAGCATGCAGCGCATCCGCAGCGACCTGCACAGCCACCGCCGCCTGCTCGACGGCCTCAGCGACATGCATGCCGCCGCCGAGCAGGCCCGGCTGTTCAGCGTGCACAGCAGTGACCTCGACAGCCCGGCCGAGGAAGGCCCGGGGGCCAACCTGGCGCGCTCGACCCTGGACCTGCTGCAGAGCCAGACCCAGCGCCTGCAGGGCATGCACGACGAACTGCGCGAAGCGCGCCAGGCCCTGGACGAGCGCAAGCTGGTGGAACGCGCCAAGCAGCTGCTGATCAAGCAGCAGGGCTGCAGCGAGAGCGAAGCCTACGCCCGGTTGCGCCAGGCGGCGATGAACCAGGGCCTGCGCCTGGACGAGGTGGCCCAGCGCCTGCTGGCGCTCAATGCCGAACCCCAGGCAGCCAAAGCCCGGCAAAAGCACTGAACTCAGGCACGCGCCAGCAGCCGCGCACTGCGAACGTGCATCGCCATACGCCGCACAGGCCGAGCACCGCTGCGCCCGGCCCGGACAAACGAACCCCGCGCCTGCCCGCGCCGACAACGCAAGCCATTGATCTGCCAGGCCAACCGCCCCGAGCGGAGCAGCGCCGAACGCCTTAGCGGCATCCTGGCACGGCTTTCGCAACGAGCAGAACAAGCCCGGCAGCCTGCCGAGCGCCACATTCTCATCCGGACAACGATGTCCACGCCCGCCGGCTCAGCCGGTCGGCGTGACATCGTTTTTTTTCGCCCAGAGGAAACCGCACCATGACCGACAAGCCGAGCAATGACGACAGCAACAGCGCACTCATGGCCTCGCGCCGGCGCTTCCTGAAACAGTCGATAGTCGCCGCCAGCGGCATAGCCCTGCTCGGCGGCATGCCGCTGGGCCTGTCGTCCAGCGCCTGGGCCGCCGGCACGGATGTGGAGACCAGCAAGGCCAAACTCGGCTTTATCGCCCTGACCGATGCCGCGCCCCTGTTCGTCGCCGCCGAGAAGGGCTTCTTCGCCAAATACGGCATGACCGAAGTCGAGGTGCTCAAGCAATCGTCCTGGGGCACCACCCGCGACAACCTGGTGCTGGGTTCGGCGAAGAACGGCATCGACGGCGGTCATATCCTCACCCCCATGCCCTACCTGATCAGCGCCGGCATCGTCACCCCGAACAATCAGCCGGTGCCGATCTCCATCCTCGCCCGCCTCAACCTGGCCGGCCAGTGCATCTCGGTGGGCGAGGAATATCGCGACCTGAAAATCGGCGTCGACAGCACCCCGTTCAAGGCCGCCCTGGACGCCAAGAAGGCCAGCGGCAAGAAAGTCAGCGCGGCCATGACCTTCCCCGGCGGCACCCACGACCTGTGGATGCGCTACTGGCTGGCGGCCGGCGGCATCGACCCGAACAGCGACATCAACACCATCGTGGTGCCGCCGGCGCAGATGGTCGCCAATATGAAGGTCGGCAGCATGGACACCTTCTGCGTGTGCGAGCCGTGGAACGCCCAGCTGATCAACCAGAAAATCGGCTACACCGCCAACACCACCGGCGAGCTGTGGCACAACCACCCGGAAAAAGCCTTCGCCCTGCGCAGCGATTACGTCGCCGCCAACCCCAACGCGGCCAAGGCCCTGACCATGGCGATCATGGAAGCGCAGATGTTCTGCGAGAAGCCGGAGAACAAGGAAGAAGTGGCGAAGATCTGCTCGCAGCGGCGCTGGATCGGCGCGCCTTACGCCGACGTGGTCGACCGCATGAAGGGCAACTTCGCCTACGGCACCGGCAAGGTGGTGGAGAACAGCCCGGAGCAGATGCGCTACTGGGACGATTTCGCTTCCTACCCGTTCCAGAGTCACGACCTCTGGTTCCTCACCGAGAACAAGCGCTGGGGCTACCTGCCGGCCGATTTCGACAGCCACGCGCTGATCGCCAAGGTCAACCGCGAGGACATCTGGCGCGCCGCTGCGGCCGCCATGAACCTGCCGGCCGAGCAGATCCCGAGCTCTACCTCGCGCGGCATCGAGACCTTCTTCGACGGCAAGGTGTTCGACCCCGAAAACCCGCAAGCCTACCTGGACAGCCTGACCATCAAGGCCATGGCCTGATCGCCATGCACCGCCTGCGAGGAGACAAGCCATGAACGCCAACGTCAAACTCCAGCCACCTGTCGCCACGCCGCCCCCGAGCGCCGCGCCGTCCTGGCTGAGCAAAAGCGCCACGCGCCTGCAGCAGACCCTGACCCAACAACTGCTGCCGCCGCTGGTAATCCTGCTGGCGCTGGGTCTGCTCTGGGAGATGCTCTGCGCGGGTGCCGGTGCCGCCCTGCCGCCCCCCACCCAGGTAATCAGTGAGACCTGGGAGCTGATCGTCGACCCCTTCTACGACAACGGCGGCAATGACGTCGGCCTGGCCTGGCAACTGCTGGCCAGCCTCAAGCGGGTCGCGGTGGGTTATCTGCTGGCGGTGGCGGCGGGCGTCGCCCTCGGTGTGCTGATCGGCCAGTCGGACTGGGCCATGCGCGGTCTCGACCCGTTGTTCCAGGTGCTGCGCACCGTGCCGCCGCTGGCCTGGCTGCCGCTGTCCCTGGCCGGCTTCCAGGACAGCCATCCGTCGGCGATCTTCGTGATCTTCATCACCGCGATCTGGCCGATCATCATCAACACCTCGGTGGGCATCCGCAATATTCCCCAGGACTACCGCAACGTCGCCCAGGTCATCCAGCTCAACGCCTGGGAGTACTTTCGCATCATCATGCTGCCGGCCGCCGCGCCCTATATCTTCACCGGCCTGCGCATCGGCGTCGGCCTGTCCTGGCTGGCGATCATCGCCGCGGAGATGCTCATCGGCGGGGTCGGCATCGGCTTCTTCATCTGGGATGCCTGGAACGCCTCGCGCATCAGCGACATCATTCTCGCCCTGGTCTATATCGGCGTGGTCGGTTTCTTCCTCGACCGCCTGGTGGCCTACGTCGGCCAGCGCATCACCCGCGGCCTTCCCGCCGCCTGAGGATTCGGACATGAGCTACCTCTCCATCGAACAACTGGACAAAAGCTTCGTGCGCGGCAACCTGGCCTCCCAGGTGCTGAAGAACATCAACCTGCGCATCGACAAGGGCGAATTCATCTCGATCATCGGCCACTCCGGCTGCGGCAAATCGACGGTGCTGAATATCGTCGCCGGCCTGCTCGACCCCAGCCTCGGCGTGGTCATCCTCGACGGCAAGGAAGTCAGCGGGCCCGGACCGGACCGTGGCATGGTGTTTCAGAACCACTCGCTGCTGCCCTGGCTGACGGTGTTCGAAAACGTCGAGGTGGCGGTCAACAAGGTGTTCAAGCGCAGCATGAGCAAGGCCGAGCGCCGCGAGTGGATCGAGCACAACCTCAAGCTGGTGAGCATGGGCCATGCCCTGGACAAGTACCCTCAGGAGATTTCCGGCGGCATGAAGCAGCGCGTCGGCATCGCCCGCGCCCTGGCGATGAAGCCCAAGGTGCTGCTGCTCGACGAACCCTTCGGAGCCCTCGACGCCCTCACCCGCGCCCACCTGCAGGACGAGGTGATGCGCATCCAGGCGGACCTGGGCAACACCATGATGATGATCACCCACGATGTCGACGAGGCGGTGCTGCTCTCCGACCGCATCGTGATGATGACCAACGGCCCCTCGGCCACCATCGGCGAAATCCTCAGCGTCGAGCTGCCGCGCCCGCGCGACCGCATCGCCCTGGCCGACGACCACGAGTACAACCGCTGCCGCCGCGCGGTGCTGAGCTTTCTTCACGACCGTCATCGGCTGCAGTAAACGACGGCTTTAGCCGCGAGACTCGCGAAAGAATTATCAAAGGCTAACCCTGCGCCAAACGGCGCGGCCGCGCATGCCACCTCACAGGTTCTTGTTATGCTCCCCGCCTAACCCATCAACCCGCAGCACCGAAAACGCCATGGACAGTATCGATACCCTGATTATCGGCGCAGGGGCCCTCGGCCTGGCCTGTGCCGCGCGCCTGGCCAGGCCGGGCCAGAGCACCCTGATAGTCGAGGCAGAAAGCCTGATCGGCAGCCACAGCTCCAGCCGCAACTCCGAGGTGATCCACGCCGGCCTGTATTACCCGCCCGGCTCGCTCAAGGCCGAGTTGTGCCTGGAAGGCCGCGAACGCCTGTATACCTGGTGCCGCACGCACCAGGTGGCGCACCGGCAACTGGGCAAGCTGCTGGTGGCGGTGGAGAGCGCGGAAATTGCCAGGCTCGAACAGCTCCACGAAAACGCCGAGGCCTGCGGTGTGCACGACCTGCAGCGCCTCACTCAGGCCCAGCTGCAAGAGCTGGAGCCGGCGGTACGCGGCAGCTGCGCCCTGCTCTCGCCGAGCACTGGAATTATCGACAGCCACGCCTACCTGCAGTCGCTGCTGGCCGCCGCGGAAAACCGCGGCGCGCAACTGGTCCTGCACACCCGGGTCGAACATCTACGGCATGACGGCGAGGGCTGGGTAGCCTCGGGCAACAGCAGCGGCGAGCCGTTCCAGCTGCGGGCGCAGCTAGTGGTCAATGCCGGCGGCCTGTTCGCCCAGCAGCTGGCTAACCAGACCGAGGGGCTGCAGGATGTGCCGCCGCTGCACCTGTGTCAGGGCCGCTATTTCAGCTACAGCGGTCGCACGCCCTTCCACCATCTGATCTACCCCATGCCGGAGGCCAACACTGCCGGCCTGGGCATCCACGCCACCCTGGATCTGGGCGGCCAAGTGCGCTTCGGCCCGGACACCCGCTACCTCACGCAAATCGACTACCGGGTCGACGAGAACCTGCGCGAACCCTTCGCCAACGCCATCCGTCGCTACTTCCCGGAGCTCGACAGCGCGCGCCTGGTCCCCGGCTACAGCGGCATCCGGGCGAAACTCGCAGGCCCCGGGGAACCGCCCGCCGACTTCCTGATCCAAACGGTCAATGACCACGGCCTGCAAGGCCTGGTCAATCTGTTCGGCATCGAATCGCCCGGGCTCACCGCCAGCCTGGCCATCGCCGAGCGCGTTGCCGTGTCGCTGTAAAAGCCGCTTGCAAAATCGCCGCACAAACGGAACTGTCGGCGGCCCAGGTAAAGACGCTGGCGCTATACTCGCCGGCTCGGATTGCTGCTCTTCACTATCAAGCTTCGAAACAAGGATTCGCCCATGAAAGCGCTCGGCAAAATACTCGGCCTGTTTTTCCTCGGGTTGTTGCTGATCATCGTGGCGCTGGGCTTCGCCCTGACCCACCTGTTCGATCCCAACGACTACAAAGACGAAATCAGCCAGCTGGCCCGCGACAAGGCCAACCTGGAGCTGACCCTCAATGGCGATATCGGCTGGAGCCTGTTCCCCTGGCTCGGCCTGGAGCTGACCGAAGCCACCCTGGCCAGCCCCAGCACCCCCGATCAGCCATTTGCCGACCTGCGCCTGCTCGGCCTGTCGGTGCGCGTGCTGCCGCTGCTGCGCCGCGAAGTGCAGATGAGCGATATCCGCATCGACGGCCTCAACCTCAACCTGCAACGCGACGCAAAGGGCCGCAGCAACTGGGAAGATATCGGCAAACCAGCGCCAACTGCTGCCAGCACAACCACCGCCAGCAGCACTGGCAGTGCGCCCGCCGCGCCGGGCGAGTCCACCGCCGAGCAGCCCGCCAGCCCCGCACCGAGTGCCCAGCCGATCAAGCTGGATATCGACAGCCTGATCGTCAACGGCGCGCGCATCGACTATCACGACGTACAGAAGGGCCAGCAATTCAGTGCCGAAAGCATCCAGCTGACCACCGGGGCCATCCGCGAAGGGGCCAATATCCCGCTCAAACTCAGCGCCTTCTTCGGCACCAATCAACCGGTGATCCGCGCCCGCAGCGAACTGCAGGGCGAGCTGCGCTTCGACCGCGCCCTCAAGCGCTATCAGCTGGAAGACGCCAAACTGTCCGGCGAAGTCTCCGGCGAACCCCTCGACGGCCAGACTCTGACCTACGCGCTCCAGGGCCAGCTGCTGGTCGACCTGGCCGCCCAGGTCGCCGAATGGAACAGCCTGAAATTCTCCGGCAACCAGCTGCGCGCCCTCGGCGAGCTCAAGGTCCGCGACCTGGACAAGACCCCCAAACTCAGTGGCGGCCTGTCCATCGCCCCGCTCAACCTGCGCGAATTCCTCGCCACCATCGGCCAGAAATTGCCGCCGATGAAGGACGACAAAAGCCTCGGCCAGTTCGAGCTGGTCACCCGCCTGACGGGCACCGACAACAGCCTGAACTTCGAAGAGCTGCAGGTGAAGCTGGATGACAGCAGCTTTACCGGCAAGCTCGCCATCGCCGATTTCACCAAGCAGGCCCTGCGCGTGCAGCTCAAGGGCGACCGCCTGGACCTCGACCGCTACCTGCCGGCCCCCAGCAAGGACAGCCAGGACGCCAGCGCCGCGCGCAAGGCCGAGGTCAAGGAAAGCGTGGCCAAGGCCGGGCACAACGGCAGCACGCCACTGCCCGACGCGCCGACCCAGCAGGCCTGGAGCCGCGAGCCGATGCTGCCGATCGAACTGCTGCGCAAGCTCGACCTGCAGCTGAGCCTTGGCCTCGACCAGCTCACCGCCCAGCAGCAGGCCTTCACCAAGGTCAACCTCAAGGCCAACGGCCGAGCCGGCCTGCTGACCCTGGAAGAACTACGCGGTAACCTCGGCAGCGGCAACTTCGACGCCAGGGCGAGCCTCGATGTGCGCCCAGCCACGCCCCTGCTCAAGGTGCAGAAGAGCCTGACCCGCATCACCGTCGAACCCTTCCTGAAAAAGCCCGAGCAGCCCTCGCCGCTCAAGGGCCTGCTCGACTTCAAGGCCGACCTGAGCACCAGTGGCAACAGCCAGCAGGCCTGGATCGACGGCCTCAACGGCAGCGCCAGCTTTATCCTGAATGACGGCGTGCTGGTCGACGCCAACCTCGAACAGCAGCTGTGCCGCGGTATCGCCACCCTCAACCGCAAGGTGCTGAACAGCGAGCCACGCAGCAAGGACACCCCCTTTGACAGCCTGCAGGGCACCCTCAGCCTGCGCAACGGCGTGGCCCACAACCCGGACCTGAAAGTCCGCCTGCCGGGTCTGGCGCTCAGCGGCAATGGCGACCTCGACCTGCGCATCCTCGGCCTGGACTACCGCGCCGGCATCAGCCTGCTCGGCGACCAGCGCGAGATGCCCGACCCGGCCTGCCAGGTCAACGAACGCTACGTCGGCATCGAGTGGCCGCTGCGCTGCCGCGGCCCGCTGGAAATGGGAGCCAAGGCCTGCCGCCTGGATCAGGACGGCATGGGCAAGGTGGCAGCCAAGCTGGCCGGCAACAAGATCAACGAGAAGCTCGAGGAAAAACTCGGCGACAAGGTCAGCCCCGAGCTGAAAGACGCGCTCAAGGGCCTGTTCAACCGATGAGCCCCGAGCAGTTTGCAGGCAGCGTACTGAACTGGTACGACAGCCACGGACGCAAGGACCTGCCCTGGCAACAGGGCATCACGCCTTACCGCGTGTGGGTTTCGGAAATCATGCTGCAGCAGACTCAGGTCAGCACCGTGCTCGGCTACTTCGACCGTTTTATGGCCGCGCTGCCGACGGTAAAAGACCTGGCCGAAGCGCCGGAAGACGAAGTGCTGCACCTGTGGACGGGCCTGGGCTACTACACCCGCGCGCGCAACCTGCAAAAAACCGCGCAGATAGTGATGACCGAACATGGCGGCGAATTCCCCCGCGATGTCGACCGGCTCACCGAACTTCCCGGCATCGGCCAGTCCACCGCCGGGGCCATCGCCAGCCTCAGCATGGGCCTGCGCGCACCGATACTCGACGGCAACGTCAAGCGCGTGCTGGCCCGCTACGTGGCCCAGGAAGGCTATCCGGGCGAGCCCAAGGTGGCCAGGCAGCTGTGGGACGTGGCCGAACGCTTTACCCCCCACACCCGGGTCAACCACTACACCCAGGCGATGATGGACCTGGGAGCCACCCTGTGCACCCGCAGCAAGCCCAGCTGCCTGCTCTGCCCGCTCAAAAGCGGCTGCCAGGCGCGCCTGCTCGGCCTGGAGATCCGCTACCCGATCGCCAAGCCGCGCAAGGCCCTGCCGCAGAAACGCACCCTGATGCCGATCCTGGCCAGCCACGCCGGCGAAGTGCTGCTCTACCGCCGCCCCTCCAGCGGCCTCTGGGGCGGCCTCTGGAGCCTGCCGGAGCTGGACGACCTGCACGGCCTCGAAACCCTGGCCAGCCGCCACGGCCTGCAACTGGGTGCACGCCAGGCGCAAGCCGAGCTGACCCACACCTTCAGCCACTTCCAGCTGGCCATCGAACCCTGGCTGATACGGGTCGAAGCCGCGCCCAGCGCCGTGGCCGAGGCCGACTGGCTCTGGTATAACCTCGCCACCCCGCCGCGCCTGGGCCTCGCCGCCCCAGTCAAGAAACTGCTCAAGCGCGCCGCCGATAGTCTGCTTACAGGAGAGCCCGCATGACCCGCACCGTAATGTGCCGCAAACACAAACAGGAACTCCCCGGCCTGGACCGCCCGCCCTACCCCGGGGCCAAAGGCGAGGACATCTACAACAACGTGTCCAGGCAGGCCTGGGAAGAATGGCAGAAACACCAGACCCTGCTGATCAACGAACGTCGCCTGAACATGATGAACGCCGAAGACCGCAAGTTCCTCCAGGCCGAGATGGACAAGTTCCTCTCCGGCGAGGAATACGCCCAGGCCGAAGGCTACGTGCCACCCAGCGAGTAACAGCAACACCTTCCCCTGAGCCCGGATGCAAGACGGGAAAGAGTCGCCCCAGAACTGCATCCGAACTCCCCTGCGCCACACTCACCTGTAGGAGCGGGCTTGCCCGCGATCAGCTCGCCCCACCAGCCCCAACCCCCAGCGAAGCCCCTGCCGAACCTAAGCGCCCGTAATAATTAAATATTTTTCAAACTCACGCTTGACACCTACCCCTCAAATCCGTCTAATAGCGCCCCGTTAGCCCGGGTAGCTCAGTCGGTAGAGCAGGGGATTGAAAATCCCCGTGTCGGCGGTTCGATTCCGTCCCCGGGCACCATTAATACCGAGAAACCCCAAGCGAAGATGATTCCTTGGGGTTTTTTATTGCCTGCGATTTCATGCCCGCCGGAACATTGCCGCCCCCATGCGTCGTCGCCCCGCACAGGCTCGTGCCAGAACAGCGCCCCTCCACGCAGCAGAAAATGTGCGATGAACAATACGCACCGCGAGCAATATTGCGTTCGCGCGACAGCCAACTGCAGCCAGGCGACACCCGTGACCCAAGCGGCCCCAGGCGGCCGGTAAACGGCTTGGCGGTCAGCGAAACGCTATGCTAGCTTGACGCCATGCCAGGGAGGCCAGACATCCGCCGGAGAGCCTGTCTCGGCTCTCGCGAGCTAGAGCAAAACAAGGCGAGAACGGCTGAGGAAGCGCAGTTTACGAGCTGTAAATGAGCATCCGAAGCCGTTTTCAACGCAGTTTGGCCGACGCGCAGCAGATCCGAGGCAGGTTCTGAGCGCATTCGAACAATAAGAGGACCCCAAATGGCCGAGGCCACGCCCGCGCTGGAAATTCGCGATCTGCATAAACGCTATGGCGACCTCGAGGTGCTCAAGGGCATCTCCCTGACTGCCCGCGACGGCGATGTCATCTCCATCCTCGGCTCATCCGGCTCCGGCAAGTCGACCTTTCTGCGCTGCATCAACCTGCTGGAAAACCCGCACAAGGGTCAGATCATCGTTGCCGGCGAAGAGCTCAAACTCAAGCCCGCGAAGAACGGCGACCTGGTCGCCGCCGACGGCAAGCAGATCAACCGCCTGCGCAGCGAAATCGGCTTCGTGTTCCAGAATTTCAATCTGTGGCCGCATATGAGCGTGCTCGACAACATCATCGAGGCCCCGCGTCGGGTGCTCGGCCTGAGCAAGGCCGAGGCCACCGAGCGGGCCGAGGCGCTGCTGGCCAAGGTCGGCATCGGCGACAAGCGCCACGTCTACCCCAACCAGCTTTCCGGCGGCCAGCAGCAGCGCGCGGCGATTGCCCGCACCCTGTGCATGGAGCCCAAGGTAATCCTGTTCGATGAGCCAACTTCGGCCCTCGACCCGGAAATGGTACAAGAAGTGCTTAATGTGATCCGCGCGCTCGCCGAAGAGGGCCGCACTATGCTGCTGGTAACCCACGAGATGGGCTTTGCCCGTCAGGTGTCCAGCGAAGTGGTGTTCCTGCATCAGGGCCTGGTTGAAGAACAGGGCCCACCGGCGCAGGTGTTCGACAACCCCAACTCGGCGCGCTGTAAACAATTCATGTCCAGCAATCACTAAACACGGAGCTACTACGCATGCAGAACTACAAGAAAATCCTGCTGGCCGCTGCCGCTACCCTGGCATTCGCCGGCAGCGCCATGGCTGCTGAAAAACTCAAGATGGGCACCGAAGGCGCTTACCCACCGTTCAACCTGATCGACGCCAGCGGCCAGGTCGGCGGCTTCGACGTGGAAATCGGCCAGGCCCTGTGCGCCAAGATGAAGGTCGATTGCGAAGTGGTCACCTCCGACTGGGACGGCATTATCCCGGCCCTCAACGCGAAGAAATTCGACTTCCTGATCGCCTCCATGTCGATCACCGAAGAGCGCCAGGCCGCGGTCGACTTCACCGACCCCTACTACACCAACAAGCTGCAGTTCATCGCCCCCAAGGGCTCGGACTTCAAGACCGACGAAGCCAGCCTCAAAGGCAAGGTGATCGGTGCCCAGCGCGCCACCATCGCCGGCACCTGGCTGGAAGACAACCTGGACAAGGTGGTCGACATCAAGCTCTACGACACCCAGGAAAACGCCTACCTCGACCTGTCCTCGGGCCGCCTCGATGGCGTGCTGGCCGACAGCTTCGTCAACTGGGAATGGCTCAAGAGCGATGCCGGCAAGGACTTCGAATTCAAGGGCGACCCGGTGTTCGACAACGACAAGATCGGCATTGCCGTGCGCAAGGGCGATGCCCTGCGCGAGCGCCTGAATGCCGCGCTGAAAGAAATCGTCGAAGACGGCACCTACAAGCAGATCAACGACAAGTACTTCCCCTTCAGCATCTACTAAGTAGCCGACCCTGTGCCGCCGTCACGGCGGCGCAGGGCTTCTGAGCGCCCCCATGAATTTCGATCTCTACGGATTCGGCCCGGCCTTGCTTGCTGGCACCTGGATGACCATCAAGCTGGCGCTTAGCGCACTCAGCCTGGGGTTGGTGCTCGGCCTGCTCGGCGCATTGGCCAAGACTTCGCCATACAAGCCACTGCAATGGCTTGGCGGCACCTACTCGACCATAGTGCGCGGCATTCCCGAGCTGCTCTGGGTGTTGCTGATCTATTTCGGCACCGTGCAGCTGATGCGCAACCTCGCCGACCTGCTCGGCATCGAAAGCCTGGAGTTGAGCGCGTTCGCCGCCGGCACCATCGCCCTGGGCATCTGCTTCGGCGCTTACGCCACCGAGGTGTTCCGCGGTGCCATCCTGGCCATCCCCAAGGGCCATCGCGAAGCCGGTCAGGCCCTGGGCCTGTCCAAGCCGCGAATCTTCTGGCGGCTGATCCTGCCACAGATGTGGCGCATCGCCCTGCCCGGCCTGGGCAACCTGTTTATGATCCTGATGAAGGACACCGCCCTGGTTTCGGTGATCGGCCTGGAAGAAATCATGCGCCGTTCGCAGATCGCGGTGACCTCGAGCAAAGAACCCTTTACCTTTTTCCTGGTGGCGGCCTTTATCTACCTGGGCCTCACCATACTTGCCATGATCGGCCTGCACTTCCTTGAGAAGCGCTCCAGCCGCGGCTTTATCAGGAGCGCGGGATGAACTGGGAAGTAATCATCAAGTGGCTGCCGCGCCTGTCTGAAGGTGCCCTGCTGACCCTGGAGCTGGTGGCCATCGCCGTCGTCGCCGGGCTGATCCTGGCCATCCCCATGGGCATCGCCCGCGCCTCCCGGCACTGGTACGTACGCGCCCTGCCCTACGGCTATATCTTCTTCTTCCGCGGCACACCGCTGCTGGTGCAGCTGTTCCTGGTCTACTACGGCCTGGCCCAGTTCGACGCCATCCGCCAGGGCCCGCTGTGGCCCTACCTGCGCTCACCCTACTGGTGCGCGATCCTGACCATGACCCTGCACACCGCGGCCTATATCGCCGAGATCCTCCGCGGCGCGATCCAGGCCGTGCCCCAGGGCGAGATCGAGGCGGCGCGGGCGCTGGGCATGTCCCGGGCGCAGACCATGTTCTATATCATCCTGCCGCGCGCCGCGCGCATCGGCCTGCCGGCCTACAGCAACGAAGTGATCCTGATGCTCAAGGCCAGCTCCCTGGCCAGCACCGTGACCCTGCTGGAACTGACCGGCATGGCCCGCACCATCATCGCCCGCACCTACCTGCCGGTGGAGATCTTCTTCGCCGCCGGCATGTTCTACCTGCTGATCGCCTTTATCCTGGTGCGCGGCTTCCGCGTGCTGGAGCGCTGGCTGCGGGTCGACGCCTGCCAGGGTCGCTAAGCCGGGGGCGGTTGCCGCCCCCGCGCAATCGACGCCACTATGCCCCATGAACGATCATCCCCTTAGCGGCCCCGCGCTGCTGCAACGCTTCCACGCCCTGGACAGCTTCCTTGTCGAGCACCAGGCCCTGTGGCGACCGCGGCCCTTTACCCACCACCCGGCCCTGCCCTGGGAAGCCAGCCACCCGCAACTGGCGGCCTGGCTCGGCGCGCGCAGCCTGGAGCAGGCCGAAGCCGCACACAACCAGCCCCATCTGCTCCCCGCCCCCGCGCCCTTTCCCCAGCTGGCCGCGCAGGCCCATGCCCTCAGCCAGCTTGGCGATCTGCCGCAGCAGCCCCAGGCTGCAGCCCCCGCACGCCTGAGCGTCGACGTACCCGGGCGCAAATGGCAGCAGATAGAGGCCTTCGCCAGCTGCCTGCAATTTGCCCAACCCGCCCAGCACTGGCTCGACTGGTGCGCCGGCAAAGGCCACCTGGGGCGTCGACTGCTCCATCGAGGCGGTTCGCTGAGCTGCCTGGAATACGACCCCGCGCTGGTCCACAGCGGCCAGCGCCTCAGCGACAAACTCGGCGTGGCGGCGCAGCATATCGAGCAGGACGTGCTGGCCGCCGATGCCCACCACCAACTCGCCGCCAGCCACACCCCGGTGGCCCTGCACGCCTGCGGCGATCTGCATATGCGCCTGCTGCAACTGGCCAGCCAGACCGGCTGCCGACAACTGGCGGTCGCGCCCTGCTGCTACAACCGCATCGCCGCGCCGAACTACCAGGCACTCTCGGCCAGCGCCAAGGCATCGTCCCTGCAACTGTCGCGGGACGACCTGGGCCTGCCGCTGAGCGAAACGGTCACCGCCGGGGCCCGGGTGCGTCGCCAGCGCGACCAGTCCATGGCCTGGCGCCTGGCCTTCGATCTGCTGCAACGCCAGCTTCGCGACAGCGACAGTTACCTGGCCACCCCGTCCCTGGCCAGCGCCTGGCTGCACAAGGACTTTGCCAGCTACTGCACCGACCTGGCCGCCCTCAAGCAATTGCCAACACCCGGAACGCAAGACTGGCCGCGCCTGGAGCAACAGGGCTGGCAACGCCTGGCCCGAGTGCGCAACCTGGAACTGCTACGCGGCCTGTTCCGCCGCCCCCTGGAACTCTGGCTGCTGCTGGATCGCGCCCTCTACCTGGAGGAACAGGGCTACACCGTACGGCTCGGCCACTTCTGCTCCAGCCAACTGACTCCGCGCAACCTGTTATTACTGGCCGAACGCCACTGACTTGCCCACAACATCTGTGGATAACTCTGTTGATAGATTCTGGGCAGATCCCTGAAAAGCCCACCCCTGGAACGCTCGGACGCGCTGTCTATTTTTTGCTCTAAAAATAAATTCAATAAAAACATACAGTTAAGCAATAACGTGAAACAGCGCACAAAACCCCACTGACCTCGCCGACCACCATTCGGATTTGTGCATAAAGATTTTCCTGCTGATAACGAAGACTGCACAGCACTCGCCGCAGACGGCTTTACTCGGCCGCGCGAATGGATATAATGGCGACCCTCAAATGCCGGTATAGCTCAGCTGGTAGAGCAACTGACTTGTAATCAGTAGGTCCCGGGTTCGACTCCTGGTGCCGGCACCATACACAACAACGACTTAGGCTCACCGCAAGGTGGGCCTTTTTCGTTTTTGCTCAACACTTCTTTCAGGCTACGTGCCCACTCAACACATTTCTTCGCGCGAGGCCAAAGCCTTGCCGCTAGCGCAAAGCCCGCCACGCACTTTCGCGGCCGTGCATTCCTCACTCAGAAGCTATTGCCGCTGCTGCAAGACGGGGTCGTATCCTGAGCATATCGTCCGGGTTCGTGCGTCTTGCCCGGCCGGGCTACAGCGTTTACGCGGCAGTGAAGGCTGCGCTCGAAGTGATGACCCGTTACATGGCCATAGAGCTTGGTTCGCGCCAGATCCGCGTGAATGCAATTGCCCCTGCTGCCATCGCGACCGACTTCAGCGGTGGCGTGGTGCGCGATAACCAGGATGTAAACGCTTATGTGGCACAGGGCATCGCGCTGGGTCGTGTCGGTCAGCCGGACGATATCGGCAGCGCGGTAGCCGCTATTCTGTCCGATGACATGGCCTGGACGAACGGGACGACATTTGACATCTCGGGCGGTCAGTTGCTCTGAGGCTTTGCAGGTCAGCACGCGGCCCTCTGACAGTATTTCGAGAGGCCGCTATGCCAGCCTTCCACCTGGCACTTATCCGCAATCCGCCTTGCTCATTCGCTCAACTCGCGGCGATTCAGTACCCACCACTCAGTAAAGATCTCGAACCAGGGACAGCGTGCCGAGTTCTGGACCCAGGCTATTCAACACCCGAGGCCTGCAACCCCATGGGCGTAGGCCCGACGGTACTGCATACATGGGTAGAGCAAGAGCTAATACGGGCGCGCCCAGCTTGTTTGGCCTGGTAGAGTTGCCGGTCTGCTTCTGCCACCAAGGCTGCAGAACTCGTTTCGTTATTCGGCACTGCAGTCGCGACCCCAAGCGAAACCGTCAGTATCTGCTCCACTGCAGAGTCGAGGTGCTCAATCTTGAGCGCCCGCACACAGACCTGCATTCGCTCAGCAATCTGTACGGCCTCAGCCAGCCCGGTATTAGGCAAAACACACGCAAACTCTTCACCGCCATAACGCGCGAGTAAATCGTATGGACGCTTGATCACGCCACTAAGAGCCTTGGCCACCGCCTGTAAACCCGTATCACCTCGCAGGTGCCCGTAGCGATCATTGAACCGCTTGAAGTGATCGACATCGATCATGATCAGCGACAACGCCGAGTGCTCTCGCAGGCTGCGCCGCCAGTTAAGCTCAAGTTCTTCATCGAACTTACGTCGGTTGGCCACGCCCGTCAGGCCATCCAGCAGAGCAAAGGAACGCAAGATGTCACTCTGCTGTTTAAGCGTCAGGTGGGTATTGACCCGCGCTTTGACAATGACTGGGTTGATCGGCTTGACGATGAAATCCACCGCACCCAGCTCAAGACCCAGCACCTCGTCCTGCTCGGCCCCCTGGGCTGTGACAAAGATGATGGGGATATCGCGGGTATCCGGGGCGGCTTTTAAACGGCGACACACCTCGTGACCGTCGAGCCCCTCCATATGCACATCAAGCAGTATCAGATCCGGCAATACCGATCGGCACACCTGCAATGCTTGCTCACCGCCCGTGGCCATGAAGACTTCGCACTCTTCCCGAAACAACTCATGGAGTGCCAGGATATTGACCCGCTGATCATCAACCAGAAGCAGTTTGGGTTTCTGGCACGAAATTTTTTGCCAAGCCTGCATCAATAATTCCTCAAACCGAATTCAGCAATTCACGCCCAGCCAGTAGCGATGCAGCAAAGTCTAGGGATTGCACCAACTGCAAAAGCTTGTCGAATTGTGGCCGCACCGTTTGTGGCGTCTGTGCCAACAATGCCTCGCCTTGTGCTATTGCCTGCATATTGCCTGCCTCTAGCAACTGCAGAATATCCAGCAAGGCCTCACGCCATTGCTCCATAGGCAGGCAGGCATGGCCTGCATCTGCAGCCGTAAACTCATTTTCTGGCAGCTCAAGCGCCGCTCTCAATCCCTGGTCACTGGCACTCAGCAACTCGTACAGCGCTTCAACAAAGCTACCATCGGCTAACAAATGCGCCTTGGCGGCCTCATCCTCTTGCAGCAATCGCTGCTCCAGCTCACCGGCCAGTTGTGACATGGCCCAAGCCCCCATGGTGCCGCTGCTGCCTTTTATGGCATGTAACACAGCAGCCGCACCGGCGGCATTACGCTGCTCGACTTGCTCCTGCAGGCGCACGAGTTGCTTCGTCTGCTCTGGCGCGAAGCTGCTCAATACGTAGCGAATCAACTCTTGATTACCGCCAAAACGCCGCTTGATCGCGCTGGAAGACTCCACCACGGAGTCGTGCGCGTCGGGCTGCCATTGCACCTCAGGCTCTGCGCTTGTATCCCCTGAATGGCGTCGTAATGTAGCGACCATTTTTTCCAGATCAATTGGCTTGCCGAGATGATCATCCATTCCCGCCGCCCTACATGCTTGCTCATCGGCACTGGACGCATTGGCTGTCATGGCAATGATCGTTAACCCCTGGCACCGTGCATCCGCACGAATCCGCCGGGTAGCTTCCAGTCCATCGATGTCCGGCATCTGAATATCCATCAACACCACATCTAAGTTTTCCGCGCACTCTGTGGCCAGCCGCACGCCTTCAAGCCCCCCCTCGGCAAGAATCACCTGAGCTCCCTCGCCTTGTAATAGCTCAAAGGCGACCTGGCGGTTGAGCATATTGTCCTCCACCAGCAGCAAGTGCATCCCGCTCAAGCGCTTTGGCTGCGCTGCGCGCATGCTGGCAACGGATGGGGTAGGAGTGCTCTCACCTGCGGAGACCCGCTGGATCGTATCGGCCAACTGCTGGGGCGTTATCGGTTTACTGAGGAAACCCGCAAAAGGCGCGTCACCTTCCTGCTGAGCATCAGACAATATCTCGCGCCCATACGCAGTGATCATGATGACCATAGGCGCAGACTGCCCCTTGCTCTGTTGTCGGATCAAGCGTGCTGCACTCAACCCGTCCATATCGGGCATACGCCAATCCATCAGAATGACGTCATAGGCTTTACCATCGTCCTGCATCTGCTGCACACGCGCGACAGCCTGCAGACCATCAGTGACAAGGTCCACCTGCCACCCCAATGCCTCCACCGTGCGCACCAGCAGATAACCGGCCACCTCGTTATCATCCGCCACCAGTAGGCGCATCGGTCGGTCGACACCTGGGCAGAGCGCCCGCAATGGCAGGGCTTGGGAAATGCCCAGCTCGATATCAAACCAGAAGCGGCTGCCTACGCCCACTTCACTGCTGACTTGCAGTTCTGCGCCCATCAAGTTGATCAGACGCCTGGAAATCACCAGGCCTAAGCCCGTCCCGCCGAAGCGTCGCGTCGTCGACGATTCCGCCTGGGTGAAACCATCGAAAATACGCGCCAGCTGATCCGCGCTGATACCAATCCCGGTGTCAGCGACTTCAATTCGAACACGCACCGCCTCGCCCAACCTCTGCAGCTCTTCTACCCGAACCACCACGTGGCCGTGCTGAGTGAATTTGAGCGCATTACCCGCCAGATTGATCAGCACCTGCTGCAAACGCAGACTATCGCCCAGCAGTGCACTGGGTAACTGCGGATCCAGATCGAACATCACCTCCACGTCACTGCGGCCCTGATTACCCGACAGGACAACCGCCAGATCACTCATCAGGGCTTCCACTTCAAACGTGTGTACATCCAGCTGCAACTTGCCGGCGTCTATCTTGGAGTAATCGAGAATATCGTTGAGCAGCCCCAGCAGTGATTTCGCCGCCGTTTCGGCCTTGTTCACATAGTCCAGCTGGCGAGTATTCAGCTCCGTGTTCTGCACCAGGTGCAGCATGCCGAGCACCGCATTCATCGGCGTGCGGATTTCATGGCTCATATTGGCCAGAAATGAAGACTTGGCTGCGCTGGCGGCATCGGCCTGCTCCTTGGCATCCAGCAAGCGTGACTCGAGTTCACGCTGCGCCGTGATATCACGATTGATGCCCGTAACGCGCAGCGCCACGCCCCTGGCATCCCGCTCGACCTGGGCTCCGGCCTGAACAATGCACACCTCGCCATCCGGTCGCACTACACGGAATATCGGGTCATATACGCCTACGCCCTCCACCGCCTGGCGCAGCTTGCTCTCGGCGGTAGCCACATCGTCCGGGTGAACGCGTGAATACCAGTGCTCGTAGTTCAAGCCCGTCTCGCGCAGACTCAGCGGCTGACCATAAAGCTCGAACATACGGTCGTTCCAGCTCAAGGCGTTGTCGGCCAGGGTCCAGGACCAGATACCCAGTTCGGCCACATCGGCAGCCATTAGCAACTGATCACGCGCCGAGGCAAACGCATACTCGGACGCCTTGCGGGCAGTCAGGTCCACGGCAATAGTGAGATAGCCGTTGATCGTCTCATGCTCATCGCGCATGGCCGTCACGGCGAGGGAAACGGGAACACGCGAGCCGTTCTTGCGCACATAGGTCCACTCGCGCGTCTCCGCACCGTCCCGTTCGGCCTTGTGCACAAATACCCGAAAGCCTTCAACCGGCTGGCCATACTCCGCACTCAACTCCCGTGAGCGCGCAGCCATCTCGTCATTCAGATGGAAACTGGTGGGTGTGCTTTTATCGATCAACTCAGCCGCCGCATAGCCCAGCATGCGCTCCGCGCCGGTGTTGAATACGCGAATGACGCCCTCCCGATCAGTGGCAATGATCGCCACCTCGGAGGCCGAACGCAGCACATTGCCCAGCAACAGATTGAGCTGACGGAGTTCGGATGTACGCTGGACAACCTGAGCTTCCAGGCTGCTGTTCAGCTCATGAATCTTGGTTTCGGCGGCCACTTGTTCGGAAATATCCCGAACGGTTTTCGAGGCCCCTACTACTTGACCAGCGGAGTTGCGAATCGGCGACACGGTGATGGAAACGGGAATCAGCTGACCGTTTTTATGTTGCCGCTGAGTGTTAAAGCTGGTTACGGACCGTCCATCTTTAATGCTGGCAAGAATTTCTTCTTCTTCCACCTCAAAACCCGCGGGCACCACTAACTCAGCAATGCGTTGCCCTATGGCCTCCTGAGCACTGAAACCCAACAGCTTTTCCGCGCCTTTATTCCAACTGCTCACCTTGCCATCAAGGTCTTTGCCGATGATTCCGTCGACCGAGCTTTCAACAATGGCCGCCAGTTTTGCCTGCTCGGCGATGATCTGCACTTTACGTGTGCGACTGATGCTCAGCACACCGACCAAGCTGGCCAACAGCACCGAGAGGAGTAGCCCTACTGCCAGCACCAGTAATGGGGACAGCAGGTGCAGTTGGCTGATGAACAACGGGTGTATCCCGAACTGCAATTGCCAGCGTCGGCCATAGACGTCACGTTCGATCGTGTGGGACAACACAATTTCCTGAGCGCGGTCATCATCAGATTTATAAAACACGACAGGCTGTGCGGGGTCAGTGACGTCAAGTAATTCAAGGCTGACCGACTGCTCGGACGGCCGTATCCCCTTGAGCACCTCTTCAATCAGCAGCGGTGCATAACTCCAGCCAAAGGCTCGCGCCTCGCGCGCCTCAACCGTGTCCGGAATCACCCCGCCACGGTACACCGGCATAAGAATCAGAAAAGACTGCAGTGGATTACCCGTGGCCTGCACAAGCGTAATAGGCCCTGTCAGCCTCACCTCGCCACTGCGCATGGCGGAAAGCGCCGCGTGCCGGCGATTAGCTTCGGAGGCAATGTCCAGACCAACTGCCACTTTATTGCGCTCGACCGGGTCGATGTACTGAATGACATAACGCTCGTCATCGTGCGGAGTCAGCTGACGGATGCTGAAGTCGGGCCAGCCGTCAGCCCGGGCCAGGGCTAAAAACCCAGCCTCATCTTGTCGGGCGACACGGCGAATAAAACCGAAACCACGGGCCCCTGGAAACTCTTCATCGACATTGCGAGTCCGGCTGTAGCGGTCAAAGTTCTCCCGTGTGATGGCATCCTCCGCCATGGTTTGAATCGAGCCACGGGCACCGCGCAAGCCGTACTGGTAGAGGCTCAGCCGGCTCACCACCGCATCCGCCGCTTGCTCTGCAGCGACAAGGGCAGTCTCATCAGCTTGCTGATGGTTATGTTGGGCAACCCCCAAGGCGACAGCCGTGCTGACGATCAAGCCGACTATCAGGCTAATAAAGGCCCACTGATTGGCGGCAACAACGGCGTACTTCTTTCTTATCGACATGACACCCCAATAACAATTTCAGAGCGATGAGCAGTGATATTCATCCGCAGCAAAACCCCACTGCGCAACAGTAGAGTCCCCAGCGGTAAAGCAACGAGCGTAATACGGGTTATATCTAAGCGGTTAGCGGACGCTGAATTTCCCTGAATCGAGCAGCGCACAGAACTGAATAAACGGCACTGGCCGAGAGTACAGATACCCCTGCATGACCTGGCAACCAAAGCTTTGCAAAGCTGCAGACTGCTCCTGGGTTTCCACGCCTTCGGCTACTAATTCAAGCCCGAGCGCCTGCGCCAATTTGACAATGGCCTCGATAATCGCCGCATCGCTCTTGTCG
This sequence comes from Pseudomonas sp. EA_105y_Pfl2_R69, assembly GCF_963970915.1. NCBI lineage: Bacteria > Pseudomonadati > Pseudomonadota > Gammaproteobacteria > Pseudomonadales > Pseudomonadaceae > Pseudomonas > Pseudomonas sp. EA_105y_Pfl2_R69. The sequence continues at coordinate 273,447 of NZ_CAXAOO010000001.1, read as the reverse complement.
GCAAGCATGTCACGGACAAAGCTCTGGTCGATTTTCAACACGTCAACCGGGAAGCGCTTGAGATAGGTCAGGCTTGAGTAACCCGTACCAAAATCATCCAGGGCGATACGCACGCCCATGCCTCGCAAGGCCGACAACACCTGCTGAGTATTGGCTACATCCTTGGCCAGTACCCCTTCGGTTATTTCCAGCTCAAGGAACTCTGGCGCGAGTTTCGAGGCATGCAGGGTGTCCTGCACCATCTGTAGAAATGCTTCTTCGCGAAACTGCACCGCAGAAATATTCACACTGACCACAACCTGCATGCCCTGCGCGACCAGCATCTGGGCATCCTTACAGGCTTGTTCGAGCACGTACTTACCAATCGGAATAATCAGCCCGGTCTCTTCGGCCAGCGGAATGAACTCAGCCGGCGAGATAAGATTGCCCTCTTTATTGCGCCAGCGCACCAGCGCCTCCATACCCACCACCAGATCTTCGCTGGCTATGACCTTGGCCTGATAGAAGACTTCAAATACCCCCGTCTCCAGCGCGCTGCGCATATGTTGTTCGAGCATGTGCCGGCCGCGGGAGCTGTGTTCGATATCGGCAGAAAAGAAGCGATAACGGTTACGCCCATCCAGTTTGGCTTGGTACATGGCCGAGTCCGCATGGCGGTAAAGCGATTCAGTATCCTCACTGTCGTCAGGAAACAGGCTGATGCCGATACTCGCACTCAGGTCATGGCGATTGCCCTTAAGGATGAAGGGCGCACTGATTGTGCTTAGCAGCCTCGCGGCAAAATCCCCCACGACATCAAAGCCGCTGACCTCTGGCAGCAGAATGATGAACTCATCCCCCCCTTGCCGGCTGACCGTATCCAAAGCCCTCGATGCCTGCGCTAACCGCTCCGCGACCTCCTTGAGCAAGGCATCGCCAATTGAATGCCCAAGCGAATCATTAATGCCTTTGAAGTTGTCCAGATCGAGCAACAACATGGCCACGCGCGCTTCGCTGCGACGCGCCTTCTGCAAGGCTTGCTCGGTACGGTCCTGAAGCAGCGCGCGGTTTGGCAACCCCGTCAGCGCATCATGGTTGGCGAGTTTCTTCGCCTCGTTACGCAAGGCCAGATGGGCCTTGATGTGCGCCCTGGCCACCTGTGCGTTGAGCGGTTTATGAATAAAATCGATACCGCCATATTCGAGTGCACGCAGTTCGTTGTCGGTCTGCACATGCGAAGTGACAAAAATGACGGCGGCATCGCACAGTTTCGGGTCGGCCTTCAGCGCCTTGCAAACCGCAAAGCCACTCATGCCCGACATTTCGATATCCAGCAGCACGAGGTCCGGCTTGCACTGCCGGGCCATCATCAAAGCTGAAGGGCCATCGCTGGCCAGATACACATCGCCAAGATCACGTACGGTTTCGTGCAGCACGAGCGCATCCGTGGCTTGGTCTTCGACGATCAGAATGACCGACTCGACATTAATCCCTTTACTACGCATGTGCGGCTCCAGATCGTTCCCCTGCATTCCATAACCAGTCAGCCTAGAACAGTTTGCACGTGCACGTAGCCCTCTGCTCACTCACCGAAGCGGCGCAGCAAACCCCTACTGGCGCAATCCACAACGCCGAACGCCGCGCGGCCCCTTGCAGCGGACTTGCCCGCTTATTGCATAAGAGCCACGCTAGCATGTCCCGAGCCCGAGTATCACCATGTCCATGTCACAGCCTCACCCTCATCGTCCGCGCTGGCGCAGCCTGATTCTGCTGACCCTGCTGCTGGCCCCGCTGCTGTGGCCCCTGCAGCAGTTGGCCGAGCGCTATTACAGCGGCGTGCTGATCGAGCAGAACCGCCAGACCCTCGACCTCTATGTGGCCAACCTGCTCGGCACCCTGCGCCGCTACGAAGTGCTGCCGGCGATTCTCGGCGACCTGCCGGACCTGCGCCTGGCCCTGCAGCAACCGCAGGATGGCGGCCTGCAGGACAGCGCCAATCGCCTGCTGGAGCAGATGCGCGGGCAGACCGGAGCCGATGTGATCTACCTGATGACCCCCGCCGGCGATACCCTGGCCGCCTCCAACTGGGGCCAGGAAGACTCCTTCGTCGGCCGCAATTTCGCCTTCCGCCCCTATTTCCGTGAAGCCATGGCCGGCCGCCCGGGGCGCTTCTTCGGCCTGGGTACCACCTCGGGCAAGCGCGGCTACTTCTTCGCCGCCGCGGTGCAGGACGGCGCACAGCCGCTCGGCGTGCTGGTGGTCAAGGTCGATCTGGACTTCACCGAAACCCTGTGGGGCAACACGCCGGAACAGCTGCTGGTAACCGACGCCAACGGCGTGGTGATTCTCACCTCCAACAGCGCCTGGCGCTTTACCGCCAGCCGCCCGCTGGACGCCGCCGAGCGCGCCGCCATCGCCGCCAACCTGCCCTACCCGACCCAGTCCCCTCCCCCTCTGCAACTCGATGCGCAGAACTGGATCAGGCAGGACCGCGAGATGGCGGAAACCCACTGGACGGTGAGTATTCTGGCCCCACGCAGCCTGCTCGACCGCCCGGTGCGCACCGCCCTGGTCGCCGGGGGCGGCCTGCTGTTGCTGCTGCTGTTGCTGCTCGGCCTGCTGATGCAACGCCGCCGCCACTACCTCGAACGCATCGCTTTGGATGCCCGCGCCCGCCAGCAGCTGGAGCAACGGGTACTGGAACGCACCCATGATCTGGAACTGCTCAACAGCCGCCTCAAGCAGGAGGTGCTGGAACGTGAACAGGCCCAGCAGGAGCTGGTCCAGGCCCAGGACGAACTGGTTCAGGCCAGCAAGCTGTCGGCCCTGGGCACCATGAGCGCGAGCATCAGCCACGAGCTCAACCAGCCCCTGGCGGCGATTCGCAGCTATGCCGACAACGCCGGCGTACTGCTCGACCACCAGCGCAGCGAAGACGCCCGCGCCAATCTCAAGCTGATCAGCCAGCTGACCGAGCGTATGGCCTCGATCATTTCCCACCTGCGCGCCTTCGCCCGCCGCGACCGTCACGCCCCGGAAAGCGTGGCCCTGCAGCCGGCCATCGACGATGCCCTGGCGCTGCTGGCCAAGCGCCGACGGAGCATGGAAGTGGAGCTGATCCGCGACCTGCCGGACGCCACCCTGTGGGTCCAGGCCGGGGAAACCCGCCTGCGCCAGGTGCTCGGCAACCTGCTGGCCAATGCCCTCGATGCCTTGAGCGAAGTGCCCCAGCCGCGGCGCATCTGGCTGAGCGCCGAGCGCCATGCCGCGGGCATCGATCTGCACCTGCGCGACAACGGCCCCGGCTTTTCCGCCGATGCCCTGCAACGCGCCCGCGAGCCCTTCTTCACCACCAAGACCAGCGCCCAGGGCCTGGGGCTTGGCCTGGCCATTTGCGATACCCTGATGCGTGCCCTCGGCGGCGAACTGCTGTTCGCCAACCATGCCGAGGGCGGAGCCGTGCTGACCCTGCGTCTGCGCGCCGCCGCCCAGGGTTTCAACACCCAGTCGCCCGAGGACCTTGCGCTATGACCCGCCTAGACCCACGCACCCAGGTGCTGCTGATTGACGACGATCCGCACCTGCGCCAGGCCCTGAGCCAGACCCTCGACCTGGCCGGCCTGCAGGTCACCAGCCTGGGCGATGCCCGTGGCGTCGCCGGGGGCATCGAACGCGACTGGCCGGGGGTGGTGGTCAGCGATATCCGCATGCCCGGGATCGACGGCCTGCAACTGCTGCAACAGCTGCAGCAGCAGGACCCGGAGCTGCCGGTGCTGCTGATCACCGGCCACGGCGACGTGCCCCTGGCGGTGCAGGCGATGCGCGCCGGGGCCTATGACTTTCTCGAGAAACCCTTCGCCAGCGACGACCTGCTCGACAGCGTGCGCCGCGCCCTGGCCCTGCGCCGCCTGGTGCTGGACAACCGCAGCCTGCGTCTGGCCCTGACCGACCGCAACACCCTGTCCGCGCGCCTGGTCGGCCAGTCGCCGGCCATGCTGCGTCTGCGCGAGCAGATCGGGGCCCTGGCCGGGATCAACAGCGACGTGCTGATCCTCGGCGAGACCGGGGCCGGCAAGGAGGTGGTGGCGCGCGCCCTGCACGACCTGTCGAGCCGCCGCGACGGGCCCTTCGTCGCCATCAACGCCGGGGCCCTGGCCGAGTCGGTGGTGGAAAGCGAACTGTTCGGCCACGAGCCCGGGGCCTTTACCGGGGCGCAGAAGCGCCGCATCGGCAAGTTCGAATTCGCCAACGGCGGCACCCTGTTTCTCGACGAGATCGAGAGCATGAGCCTGGAGGTGCAGGTCAAGCTGCTGCGCCTGCTGCAGGAACGGGTGGTCGAACGCCTCGGCGGCAACCAGTTGATCCCCCTGGATATCCGCGTGATCGCCGCGACCAAGGAGGACCTGCGCCAGGCCGCCGACCAGGGCCGCTTCCGCGCCGACCTGTATTACCGCCTGAATGTCGCGCCGCTGCGCATCCCGCCACTGCGCGAGCGCGGCGAAGATGCCCTGCTGCTGTTCCAGCACTTCGCCGCCGCCGCCAGCAGCCGCCACGGCCTGCCCGAGCGCAACCTGCAGGCCGTGCAAAGCGCCGCCCTGCTGCGCCACCCCTGGCCGGGCAATGTGCGCGAACTGCAGAACGCCGCCGAACGCTTTGCCCTGGGCCTGGATCTGGACCTGGATGTCGAACTGCAGGCCCAGGGCGAATCGTCAGCCACGGCGGAGGAGCTGGCCGGCAACCTCAGCGCCCAGGTGGAAGCCTTCGAACGCAGCCTGATCTGCGCCGAATTGAACCGCTCGCACGGCTCCCTGCGCAGCCTGGCCGAGGCCCTCGGCGTGCCGCGCAAGACCCTGCACGACAAACTGCGCAAGCACGGCCTGAGCTTCGCCGAAACTGGCGGAAGCTCGCCAGAGCACAGCCGCTAGCTGGCGGCTTTCCGCCAGAAGCCCCGAATATCGCGCCGCCTGCGGGCGGCCGCACGCCCCAGCCCGTGCCGCCGCCATCCAGGCCAATATGGCCAAGGCCCGCCCCAGAGCCGCGCAGCGCACACCTGCACAAGCAATTTCGCCACGCCGACACAGGCTGGCATGGCGGTTGCTCTAGCCTCTTGCAGGCGATCCAACAAATACAAGTTCAGGCAATCGCTGCCAAGGCCCGTCATTTTTCGACAGGCCGCCTAGACTTGTTCTTGTTCGCTCGTTCTACAGCGTTGCGGCGCATCACGCGCCAACCAAAACAAAATAAGCAAAACAAGAGGAAGCATTCCATGTTCAAACTGACTGCCAAGGCGCTGGCTTGCGCCCTGTCGCTGAGCATCGCCGGCATGGCCCAGGCCGCCGACCCGATCGTGATCAAGTTCTCCCACGTTGTCGCCGACCACACCCCTAAAGGCCAGGGCGCAGTGCTGTTCAAGAAGCTCGCCGAAGAGCGTCTAGGCAACAAGGTCCGGGTCGAGGTCTACCCGAACTCCTCGCTGTTCGGCGACGGCAAGGAAATGGAAGCGCTGTTGCTCGGTGACGTGCAGCTGATCGCGCCGTCCCTGGCCAAGTTCGAGCAGTACACCAAGCAGATCCAGGTATTCGACCTGCCGTTCCTGTTCCAGGACATGGCCGCCGTCGACCGCTTCCAGCAGAGCCCTGAAGGTCAGTCCCTGCTGAAATCCATGGAAGACAAGAACATCACCGGCCTGGCCTACTGGCACAACGGCCTCAAGCAGCTGTCGGCCAACAAGGCCCTGCGCGAGCCGAAAGACGCCCGCGGCCTGAAGTTCCGCGTACAGGCGTCCGCCGTACTGGAAGAGCAGTTCAAGGCCGTCAAAGCCAACCCGCGCAAAATGAGCTTCGCCGAGGTTTACCAGGGCCTGCAGACCGGCGTTGTAAACGGTGCCGAGAACCCCTACTCGAACATCTACAGCCAGAAAATGCATGAAGTGCAGAAGTTCATCACCGAGTCCAACCACGGTGTCCTGGACTACATGCTGATCACCAACACCACGTTCTGGAACGGCCTGCCTGCCGATGTACGCAGCGAGCTGGACAAGATCGTCGTGGAAGTGACCGCCGAAGTGAACAAGCAGGCCGGTGCCCTCAACGAAGGCGACAAACAGCGCATCATCGACGCCAAGACCAGCGAAATCATCACCCTGACCCCAGAGCAGCGCGGCATGTGGCGCGATGCCATGAAGCCGGTGTGGAGCAAGTTCGAAGGCGAAATCGGTGCCGACCTGATCAAGGCGGCCGACGCCGCCAACCAGTAGGAGCGGTTGAGCGCGGCGATACCCATCAGCCCAACGCGATGGGTATCGTCGCCAGCGCCTCACCCCAGCCTACCCACTGCGGACGCAAGTCCGCAGTGACACCGCACCGTCCACTCCACACTGGAGACTCTATCGATGAACGCCTTGCGGCGCGTCTGGGACCACTTCGAGGAAGGCTTTATTGCCTTTCTGCTGGCCACCATGACGCTGGTGACCTTCGTCTACGTGATCCTCAACAACCTCTACACGCTGTTCTATAACCTGGCCGATCGCTGGGAAGGCGGCAGTGAGATGTTATTCGCCATTGGCGACAGCATTCTGGGCATGGCCCAGGCAATGACCTGGAGCATTGCCCTGACCAAGGCGCTCTTCGCCTGGTTGATCTTCTTCGGCCTGGCCTACGGCGTGCGCACTGCCGGGCATATCGGCGTCGACGCCCTGGTCAAACTGGCGAGCAAACCGGTGCAACGGATTATCGGCCTGATCGCCTGCCTGTGCTGCCTGGGTTACGCCGGTTTGATCAGCGTGGCCAGCTTCGACTGGATGAGTACCCTGTTCAGCGCCGGTATCGGGGCCGAAGACCTCGGCCACTACGGCATCATGCAATGGCATATCACCCTGATCGTGCCGTTCGGCTACGCCATGGTGTTTATCCGCTTCCTGGAAGTCTTCATTCGCATTCTGCGCAATCAGCAAACCGGCCTGGGCCTGGCCGATGAAGCGGCCGAAGCGATGAAACTGACCGAACACGAGGAGCACAAGCCATGACCATCCTGTTCCTCTTCGCCCTGCTGTTCCTGATGATGTTTATCGGCGTGCCGATTGCCGTTTCCCTCGGCCTGGCCGGCTCGGTGACCATCATGCTGTTCAGCCCGGACTCGGTCCGTTCGCTGGCGATCAAACTGTTCGAAACCAGCGAGCACTACACCTTGCTGGCGATCCCGTTCTTCCTCCTGTCCGGTGCCTTTATGACCACCGGCGGCGTGGCCCAGCGCCTGATCGACTTCGCCAACGCCTGCGTCGGCCATATCCGTGGCGGCCTGGCGATCTCGGCGGTGATGGCCTGCATGCTGTTTGCTGCGCTGTCCGGCTCCTCGCCAGCCACCGTGGCTGCGGTGGGCTCGATCGCCATCGCCGGCATGGTGCGCTCCGGTTATCCGCAGGCCTTCGGTGCCGGCATCGTCTGCAACGCCGGCACCCTGGGCATTCTGATTCCGCCATCGATCGTCATGGTGGTGTATGCCGCGGCGACCGAGCAATCGGTCGGCAAGCTGTTTATGGCCGGCGTGGTACCGGGCCTGCTGCTGGGCGTGGCGCTGATGGTGGCGATCTATATCGTCGCGCGGAAGATGAACCTGCCAGCCATGCCACGGGCCAGCCTGCGTCAGTTGCTGAGCACCGCGCGCAAGGCGATCTGGGGCCTGTTGCTGATGGTGATCATCCTCGGCGGCATCTACTCGGGCATGTTCACCCCCACCGAAGCGGCCGCGGTAGCGGCGGTGTATGCCGGTTTCGTCGCCCTGTTCGTGTACAAGGACATGACGCTGCGCGAGTGCCCCAAGGTGCTGCTGGAGTCCGGCAAGCTGACCATCATGCTGATGTTCATCATCGCCAACGCCATGCTCTTCGCCCACGTGCTGACCACCGAGCAGATCCCCCAGACCATCACCGCCATTGTGATCGAGATGGGTCTGCAGCCCTGGCAGTTCCTGCTGGTGGTGAATATCGTGCTGCTGGTGGCCGGTGCCTTTATGGAGCCCTCGGCGATCATCCTGATCCTCGCGCCGATCCTGTTCCCGATCGCCGTGCAGCTGGGCATCGACCCGATTCACCTGGGCATCATCATGGTGGTGAACATGGAGATCGGTCTGATCACGCCGCCGGTGGGACTCAACCTGTTCGTCACCTCGGCGGTCACCGGCATGCCGCTGACCTCGGTGATCAAGGCCGCCTGGCCGTGGCTGATGCTGCTGCTCAGCTTCCTGATGATCATCACCTATATCCCGGCCGTATCCATGGCCCTGCCGACCTGGCTCGGGATGAACTGATCCAACTCCGTGTGTAGCAACGCACACCCTCAGCCCGGCCTTAGCGCCGGGTTTTTTTTGCTTCAGCGCAATGCCCCACGCGCAGGGTGTACTCGCGCGGCAATACGCCGCCGCCCGGCAAACGGCGGACTGTTCGCTGCGCTCCTGAGTCCGCCCTACGCCACCTTGCCGTTGACCGCGATGGCCTTGGCCTGCTCGCGCAGGACAAACTTCTGCACCTTGCCGGTACTGGTTTTCGGCAGCGCGGTGAAGACCACGCAGCCCGGCACCTTGAAACGCGCCATGCGCTGCTGGCAGAAGGCGATCACCTCCTGCTCGGTCAGCTCGACGCCCGGCTTGGGGGTAACGAAGGCGCAGGGGGTTTCGCCCCATTTGTCGTGGGCCATGGCCACCACCGCCGCCTCGAGAATCTGCGGATGGCGATACAGCACATCTTCCACCTCGATCGAGGAGATGTTCTCGCCGCCGGAGATGATGATGTCCTTGCTGCGGTCCTTGATCTCCACATAACCGTCGGCATGCCACACCGCCAGGTCGCCGGAGTGGAACCAGCCGCCGGCGAAGGCCTCGCTGGTGGCCGTGGGGTTCTTCAGGTAACCCTTCATCACCACGTTGCCGCGCATCATGATCTCGCCGATGCTCTGGCCGTCCTTGGGTACCGGTTGCAGGGTATCCGGGTCGGCCACCATCAGGCCGTCGAGCAGCGGCGCACGCACGCCCTGGCGGGACTTGAGGCGGGCGCGCTGCTCGGGCGTTTCACTGTCCCACTCGCTCTTCCACTCGCACGCCACGCTGGGGCCATAGGTTTCGGTCAGGCCATAGACATGGGTCACGCGAAATTCCAGGGCCTCCATGGCTTCGATCACCGCCGCGGGCGGCGCGGCACCGGCGGTCAGCACCTTGACCGGTTGGGTCTTCAGCGCCTTCAACTCGTCGGCGGCGTTGGCCAGCATGTTCAGCACGATGGGCGCGCCGCAGAAGTGGTCGACGCCGTGCTCGGCAATCGCCGGGTAGATGGCTTCGGCGCGTACATGGCGCAGGCACACGTTGACCCCGACATAGGCGGCCAGGGCCCAGGGGAAGCACCAGCCGTTGCAGTGGAACATCGGCAGGGTCCAGAGGTACACCGGGAAGCGGCTCATGTCCCAGCACATGGCATTGGACAGGGCGTTGAGGTGCGCGCCGCGGTGGTGGTAGACCACGCCCTTGGGGTTGCCGGTGGTGCCGGAGGTGTAGTTGAGCGAGATGGCCTGCCATTCGTCGGCCGGCATCTGCCAGGCATAGTCGGCATCGCCTTCGGCGAGCAGGGTTTCGTAGTCGAACTGGCCGATCAGCTGACCGTCCTGATATTCCGGGTCGTCGATGCCGATGATCAGCGGGCGATTGGGCAGATGGCTGATGGCGCGCTGCACCAGTTCGCCGAACTCCTTGTCCACCAGCAGCACCTTGGCTTCGCCGTGCTGCAGGATAAAGGCGATGGCTTCGGCATCCAGGCGGGTGTTGATGGCATTCAGCACCGCGCCACACATGGGCACGCCGAAGTGCGCCTCGAACATCGCCGGGCCGTTGGGGGCGATCACCGCCACCGTATCGCCCAGGCCGATGCCGCGCTTGGCCAGGGCCGACGCCAGGCGAATGCAGCGGCTGTAGGTGTCGCCCCAGGTCTGCCGCAGGCTGCCGTTGACCAGTGCCAGGCGCTGTGGGTAGACGCTGGCGGCGCGCTCGAGAAAGCTCAAGGGGCTGAGCGCCTGGAAATTCGCCGCGTCACGCGGCATGCCGTACTCATAGGGATTGACGCTGTGCATTATTGTTCTCCGGCGAAAGGCTGGAGAAACCATAGCAGTCGTGCGGTTTTACCGAAGCCCTACCTTGGTCGAAACCGTGACTCACAGGTCAGAAATCACGTCAGCATAGGCACCCAAGGAACCATGCCGCGCGCTATTTGCGGCACCTTTCCTGCACAGACACCACCACGACAAGCCTTTATCGCGTTATCTGCGCTTGTCCGGCGACATCTTCAGAAGGAGTTTTCGAGTGACCTCACGTCTACCTGTGATCGTTGGTTTTGGTGGCTACAACGCGGCCGGGCGCAGCTCCTTTCACCATGGTTTCCGCCGCACCGTGATCGAATCGATGGACAGCGCCGCGCGCCAGCAGACCCTGGCCGGCCTGGCGGTGATGATGAAGCTGGTCCAGGTGGTCGACGGTGTCTATCGCGATGACCAGGGCAATGCCCTGAGCCCGGCCGAGATCGACCGCCGCTTCGCCGAGCAGATCCTCGTCTCGACCCTGGTGCGGCGCATCGAGAAACAGCACCTGGACGTGGATGCCGCGCACTGGCAGAAGACCATCGACATCAGCGCCACCGCCGGTCACCCGCTGAGCTTTATCACCCTGCGCAAGCACCTGCCCGACCCGCTGCCCAGCGACTGGACGGTGGACGAGCTGAACGCCAGCGAAGTGCTGGTGACCCTGCACGACAACTGCGAATTCAAGGTCGACAGCTACCGCGCCCTGCCGGTGAAGTCTGCCGGCCAGCTGCCCAGCGGCTTCGAGCCGAGCGAGCTGTACAACGCGCGTTTCCACCCGCGCGGCCTGGCCATGACCATAGTCGGCGTGACCGACGCCCTGCGCGCCACCGGCATCGACTGGCAGGCCATCATGCAGCGCGTGGCCCCGGATGAAGTGGCGGTATTCGCCAGCTGCATCATGAGCCAGCTCGACGAAAACGGCTTCGGCGGTCTGATGCAGTCGCGCCTCAAGGGCGGCCGGGTCACGGCCAAGCAGCTGGCCCTGGGCCTCAACACCATGCCGGCGGACTTTATCAACGCCTATGTGCTGGGCAGCGTCGGCAGCACCGGGGCCATCACCGGGGCCTGCGCCACCTTCCTCTACAACCTGCAGAAGGGCATCGAGCAGATCGCCTCGGGCAAGGCGCGGGTGGTCATAGTCGGCAGCAGCGAGGCACCGATCAACCAGGAGTGCATCGAGGGCTACGGGGCCATGGGGGCCCTGGCCACCGAAGACGGTTTGCGCCAGATCGAAGACAAGACCGACAGGGCCCAGGACGAGGTCGATTTCCGTCGCGCCAGCCGCCCATTCGGCGACAACTGCGGTTTTACCCTGGCCGAGGCCTGCCAGTTCGTGGTGCTGATGGACGACGCCCTGGCCCTGGAGCTGGGCGCGGATATCCATGGCGCGGTGCCGGATGTGTTTATCAATGCCGACGGCTTCAAGAAGTCCATTTCCGCCCCCGGCCCGGGCAACTACCTGACCGTGGCCAAGGCCGTGGCCAGCGCCGTGCAGCTGCTGGGGATCGATGCGGTGCGTGAGCGCAGTTTCGTCCACGCCCACGGTTCCAGCACCCCGGCCAACCGGGTGACCGAATCGGAAATCCTCGACCGCATCGCCAGCACCTTCGCCATAGAGCAGTGGCCGGTCACCGCGGTCAAGGCCTTTGTCGGCCACTCCCTGGCCACCGCCAGCGGCGACCAGGTGATCTCCGCCCTGGGCAGCTTCAAGTACGGCATCATCCCGGGGATCAAGACCATCGATGAAGTGGCGGACGATGTGCACCAGCAGCACCTCAGCTTCGCTACCGCCGACCGTACGCGCGCCCCGGAGCAGCTGGACCTGTGCTTTATCAACTCCAAGGGTTTTGGCGGCAACAACGCCAGCGCCCTGCTGCTGGCCCCCCATGTGGTCGAGAAGATGCTGCGCAAGCGCCATGGCGAAACGGCGTATGCCGCCTACCTGCAGCGCCGCGAGGCCACCCGCGCCGCCGCCCAGGCCTACGACGCCCAGGCGCTGCTGGGCGATCTGGGGATCATCTACAACTTCGGCAACGACCTGATCGACGACCAGCAGATCGAGATCAGCCGCGAGCAGATCAAGGTGCCGGGCTTCGCCCAGCCGCTGGTGTTCAAGAAGGACGAGCGCTACGGCGATATGCTCGAGTAAGCCAAGCCGGAGCTGCATCTGTAGGAGCGGGCTTGCCCGCGATCAGGCCTATCGCGGCCATGAGCCGTACAGATCGTGAGCGACGCAGGATGGGTTGAGCGCAGCGATACCCATCAACATGCTGCGATGGGTAACGCCGCTACGCGGCTAACCCATCCTACGGTTCTGCGCCGCTGGTTTAATCCAGCGCGCGGGCCAGCTGGATCAGCTCGGCGCGCCATTCGGCGGCGGCGGGCAGGGCCAGAAAGGATGGGTTGAGCAGGGATTCGCGTGCTTCATAGGTCAGCACCTCGCCCTTGAGATCGAGCACCTCGCCCCCCGCACCTTCCAGTACACCCTGGGCGGCGGCGGTGTCCCACTGCGAGGTCGGGGCCAGGCGCGGGTAGCAATCGGCATTGCCTTCGGCCAGCAGGCAGAATTTCAGCGAGCTGCCGACGCTGGCCAGTTGCAGGTCGCCGAAGCGCTCGCTCAAGCCTGCCAGCAAGGCCTCCTGGGCCGGGCTGGAGTGCCGCCGGCTGGCCACCAGGGTGAAGGCGTCTTCCGGGGCCAGGCGCACGCTGATCGCCGCGCTGACACCCGCCGCATCGGCGCGCCAAGCACCCAGGCCGGCACCGCCGTAGTAACAGCGGCCATTGGCCGGAATGCCGACCACGCCGAACACCACCCGCCCCTCTTCGATCAACGCCACGTTGACGGTGAACTCCTCGCTGCCGGCGATAAATTCCTTGGTGCCATCCAGCGGATCGACCAGCCACCAGCGGCTCCACCGGGCGCGCTCGCTCAGGGCGATGTCCGCGGCCTCCTCGGACAGCACCGGGATGCTCGGGTCGAGGGCGATCAGGCCGGCGTCGAGAATATGATGGGCGGCCATATCGGCGGCGGTTACCGGCGAGGCGTCGGCCTTTTCGTTCACTACAACGTCGTTGCGCCAGTGCGGCAGGATGGCGGCACCGGCCTGACGTACCAGTTCGATAACGGCGGGAATCAGCGGATGGCTCACAGGCTGAAGGCTCCACGCTGGATCAACAGGTCGCGGGCCAGGTAGAGCGCCGCCAGGGCGCGGCCTTCGCTGAACTGCGGATGCTGGATCAGGCTCGACAGCTCGCGCAGGTTGACCTTGTCGACGCGCATCGGCTCGGGTTCATCGCCCGGCAGGCGCTCCTCGAACAGGTCCCAGGCCAGCACCACCTGGATCTTCTGGCTCATATAGCCGGGGGACAGGCTCAGCTCGCTCAGGTGTTCCAGCTGCCGCGCACCGAAACCGGCTTCCTCCTTGAGTTCGCGGTTGGCCGCTACCAGGGCGTCCTCGCCCGGCTCGATCAGGCCTTTGGGCAGCGACAGTTGGTAGTCGTCGGTGCCGCCGCAGTATTCCTCCACCAGCAAGGCATGCTCGGCATCGGCCATGGCCACCACCATCACCGCACCATAGCCCACACCCTTGCCCACCAGCCGCTCGTAGGTGCGCTCCACGCCGTTGCTGAACCGCAACTGCAGTTCCTCGACACGGAACAGGCGACTGCTGGCGACTATCTCGCGAGCGAGTACGGTGGGCTTCTGACGCATGGGGCGGCTCCTTGGCGTGACCTGGCGGGTTATCATAACGCGGCTTTTCCGATTATCTGCGGCCGAGATTGCGCAATAACGACGATAACCGGACCAAGCGCGACAGCCTGCACAATCTGCCATCAAGAAGCCGCCATGCCCTCATTACCCTGGAACGCCATCGACACCGTCCTGCTGGATATGGACGGCACTCTGCTCGACCTGCATTTCGACAACCACTTCTGGCTGCAGCATCTGCCGCAGCGCTATGCCGAGCACCACGGTATCAGCCGGGCGCTGGCCGAGGCCGAACTGCTGCCGCTGTTCCGCGAACATGCCGGCACCCTCAACTGGTACTGCACGGATTTCTGGAGCCGCGAGCTGAAGCTGTCGATCCGCGACCTGAAACGCGAGGTGGCGCACCTGATCGCCCTGCGCCCGGATGCCGACAGCTTTATCCAGGCCCTGCGCGCAGCCGGCAAACAGGTGGTGCTGATCACCAATGCCCACCGCGACTCGCTGTCGCTGAAGCTGGAACGCATCGAGCTGGCGGCGCATTTCGACCGGCTGATCAGCTCCCACGACTATGGCTTCCCCAAGGAAGACCAGCAGTTCTGGCACGCCCTGCAGCTGGATTGCCCATTCACCCCGGCACGCAGCCTGTTTATCGACGACAGCCTGCCGATTCTGCGCAGCGCCGGACGCTTTGGCGTCGGCCACCTGCTCGCCGTACGCCAGCCGGACAGCCAGGCCGGGCCGAAGGACACCGAGGAGTTTGCGGCGGTGGAGGATTATCGGGAGCTGCTGCTGGGGCTGTAGGGTGGAAAACCGCGAGGGGTTTCCACCTGTAGCTGCCGACGGCCGTTCTGGCGGATGTAAAAAGCGACATCCGCCCTACGGAATACGCAACACCTGACCCGGATAGATCTTGTCCGGGTGGCTGAGCATCGGCTGGTTGGCTTCGAAGATCTTCGGGTAGGCATTGGCGTTGCCGTATTCGGCCTTGGCAATCGCGCTCAAGGTGTCGCCCTTCTGCACCGTGACAAAGCGCGCCGCCGCTGCCGGCGTGGTCACGCTGATCTGATCTTCCACTTCGGCTACACCGGCCACGTTGCCCAGGGCCAGGAGGATTTTCTCCTTCTCTTCCTGACTGGCCACTTCGCCGCGGGCGATGACCTTCTCACCCTCGACGCTGACCTGAATATTCGGGTTACCCAAGCCCACTTTGGCCACATGCGCCGTCAGCGACTCGGCGGCCTGGGCCTCCTGACCAACCAGCGATTCCCAGAGTTTGACCCCGGCTTCTTTAACAAAGGCGAACATGCTCATGCAAAACCCTCTTCATTCCATGATTAGACCCAGGCGGCAGTCGCCTGGTCCGGAGAGTCTAGACAGTCTTTGCCACGGCATAGTTTCCGCTCGCCCAATGACGCGCGACCAATTCTGCGAAAAAACGCACATTTACACCAAGAGCCAGGGAATTTTCCGCCGATTGCCGCTCTAAGCACTCACAAATCCTGTTCCTGTTGTCGAGGTTTGCCCATGCGCACTCTTGTTTCTGCATTGACCCTCAGCGTGCTGCTGAGCCCCCTGGCCCAGGCCGGCGATACCGGCAAGGTCGCCATCGGCAGCGGCCTCGGCGGAGCCCTGGGCAATGTCATCGGCCAGCAGGTCGGCGGCAGCACCGGGGCCGCCATTGGGGCCGGCCTGGGCGGTGCAGCCGGCGGCGTGGTCACCGCCCGCGACGGCCGCAAGACCGAAGCCGCCCTGGGTGGCGGCCTGGGTGCAGCCGGCGGTTCGGTGCTCGGCGGCCAGGTCGGCGGCAGCACCGGTTCGACCATCGGCGCGGGCCTGGGCGGTGCCGCCGGTGGCGCGCTGGCCAATGAGTACGCCGGCGGCAGTGAGCGCGATAGCCGCCATGTCGTCCACCACCACTATCACGACAAGAAGCACAAGAAATACAAAAAGCACAAACACAAGCACCACTGAGTGCCGATGCAGAAAAAGCCGCTAATCGCGGCTTTTTCTTTGTGGAACAGGGTATACCCCCAAAAACTCCGCCTACGCAGCCGGCTCCATCAGCAGCGCCGTCAGCGCCGCCCGCAGGTTCTCGGGAATGCTCACCGGGCGGTTGCTGCCGCGGTCGACGAAGACGTGCACAAAACGCCCGGCTGCGCAGGCCTGCTCATCGCCGGACTTGAACACCGCCAGTTCGTACTGCACGGAACTGTTGCCCAGCTTGCCGACCCGCAGGCCGATCTCGATGCGCTCGGGAAAGGCGATGGAGGCGAAATAGTCGCAGCTGGAGCTGACCACGAAACCCACCACCTCGCCGTTATGGATATCCAGACCGCCGACCTCGATCAGGTAGCTGTTCACCGCACTGTCGAAGAAGCTGTAGTAGGTCACGTTGTTGACGTGGCCGTAGATATCGTTGTCATGCCAGCGCGTGGTGATCGCCTGGAAAGCGCGGTAATCGCTGCGCAGGTGTTGGGGTTGGCTCATCAGGATTCCTTTAAATGGGCAGAGAAACACAAGCCCCCCATGCTTTTGTAGGAGCGGCTGGGCGGCACTCCGGCTTGCCCGCGAATTTGCGCAACACCTTGACCGCCAATCGCGGCCAAGGACGCTCCTACAAGTCGAGAACGCTTACAGACACAAAACGGCCTCAATAGGCCACCTGGTAGATGGCCAGGGCGTGGGCTTCGGTCATTTCCCGTGGATTATTCACCAGCAGGCGTTGCTGCAGCATGGCGTCGCGGGCCAGGGTTGGCAGCATGTCCTGCGGCACACCGGCATCGCGCAGGCACGTCGGCAGGCCGCTGCGCGCACTGAAATCGGCCATAGCGCCGATAAACTGCTCGGTCTGCTGCATGGCAGTGCCTGCGCGCAGCCGCTCGCCCAGCACCAGCGGTGCCAGCTCGGCATACAGCGGTGCGACCACGCTGGCATTGAAGCCCAGCACATGGGGCAGCACCAGGGCATTGCTCAACCCATGGGGAATATGCAGATGCCCGCCCAGGGGATAGGCCAGGGCATGCACCGCCGCCACCGGTGCGTTGGCAAAGGCCTGGCCGGCCAGGCAGGAGCCCAGCAGCATGGCCTGACGCGCCTCGCGGTTAGCGCCGTTGTGCACCACCTCATCCAGATTGGCGGCCAGCAGGCGCAACGCCTCGCGGGCCAGCAGGTCGGACAGCGGGTTCTTCTTCAGCGCGCTGGTGTAGGCCTCGATGGCATGCACCATGGCGTCGATACCGGTGGCGGCGGTGACCGCCGGCGGCAGGCCGAGGGTCAGCTCGGCATCCAGCAGGGCCAGATCCGGCAGCAGCAGCGGCGAGACCACGCCCATCTTGCTGGTTGCACCTGTGGTGATAATGGAAATCTGGGTGACTTCCGAACCGGTGCCGGCGGTGGTCGGCACCAGGATCAGCGGCAAACGCTGACCCCGGGCATTGCCGACGCCATAGACCTGCGCCAGCTCCTGGCCGCAGTCGGGGTGGGCCAGCAGCGCCACCAGTTTGGCCACATCCATCGAACTGCCGCCGCCAAAGCCGACAATCAGCTGCGCCTTGAGCGCTCGTGCCTGCGCCACCGCCGCCAGCAGGATGGCCTCGGGCGGGTCGGCCACCACCTGATCGAACACCTCGACCGTCAGCTGCGTGCGGGCAAAGCCCGGTAGCACCTCGGCCAGCAGGCCGAGCTGGCTGATGCCCGGATCGGTGACGATCAGCACCCGCTGCGCGCCGCGCTCGTGGCACAGGTCGGCCAGACGCCGGGACGCGCCTATCTCGCAGAGAATCTGCGCGGTGGTGGCAAAGCTAAAGGGCAGCATGGGGTGATCCTCTTTTGGTTCGGCACAGTTCGATGCACACGGCGGCATGGGTAGCGCTGCGCTTGACCCATCCTACGCAGATCAGAAGGCGAAACTCGCCTCATCCATGGCCATCAGGCATGCCGCGCCGCCGAGCAGGGCTTCGCGGTGGGCGCTGGCCCGCGGCAACACCCGGCGCAGATAGAAGTCGGCACACTGCAGCTTGGCCTGGTAGAACGCCGCCTCGCCCGTGCCCGCCTCCAGGGCATCCTGGGCCCGCACCGCGCCCTGCAACCAGAAGCCGGCCAGCAACACATAGGCCGAATACTGGAGGAAATCCACCGACACCGCGCCGATTTCCTGCACATCGCGCTGGCTGGCGGCAATCACCTCGCAGCTTAGCTCGTGCCATTCGCCCAGGCGCGCCTGCACGCTTTTGGCTAACGCCGCCAGCGCCGGCCGACCGGCCTGGGCGTCGCACAGCGCACTGAACTCGGCCTGCAACGCCGACAGCTCGGCCCCGCCGTCGCCGAGCACCTTGCGGCGGATATAGTCCAGCGCCTGGATGCCGTTGGTGCCTTCATAGAGCTGGGTGATACGGCTGTCGCGCATCAGCTGCTCGATGCCCCATTCGCGGATAAAACCGTGACCGCCATACACCTGCACCGCATGGCTGGCGACTTCCTGGCCCATATCGGTGAAGAAGGCTTTGACGATCGGGATCAGCAGCGCCGCGCGCTTGCCGGCGGCCTTGCGCGCTGCGGCGTCCGGGTGAGCGTGTTCGAGATCGAGCTGACGCGCGCAGTAGGCCGCGAGCATGCGACTGCCTTCGACCAGACTCTTCTGGGTCAACAGCATGCGCCGCACATCGGGATGATGGATGATCGCATCGGCCGCCTTGCCCGGTTCGGCCGGCCCGCTCAGGGCGCGCGACTGCAGGCGCTCGCGGGCGTAGCTCAAGGCCCCCTGGAAGGCCGCCTCGCCAATCCCCAGGCCCTGCAAACCGACCTGAAAACGCGCATCGTTCATCATGGTGAACATGCAGGCCAGGCCCTGATTGGCCTCGCCGATCAGCCAGCCGGTGGCACCGTCGAAGTTCATCACGCAGGTGGACGCGCCCTTGATGCCCATCTTGTGCTCGATGGCCCCGCAGGACAGCGCGTTACGCTCGCCGGGCGTGCCGTCGGCCGCGGCGACAAATTTCGGCACCAGCAGCAGGGAAATGCCTTTGACCCCGGCCGGCGCATCCGGCAGCCGAGCGAGCACCAGGTGCACGATGTTCTCGGAGAGGTCCTGCTCGCCGCCGCTGATAAAGATCTTGCTGCCGCTGACCTTGAAGCTGCCGTCCGCCTGCGGCTCGGCCTTGCTGCGCAACAGGGCCAGATCGGTGCCGGCCTGGGGCTCGGTCAGGCACATGGTGCCGGCCCATTGGCCGCTGACCAGTTTGTGCAGGTAGGTGTTTTTCAGCGTTTCGCTGCCGTGCTTGTACAGCGCCAGCACCGCGCCCTCGGTCAGCCCGGAGTACACCCGGAACGACAGCGAAGCGCTCATCAGCATCTCGTGGAAATTGCACGCGAGCATCTGCGGCAGCGCCTGGCCGCCGTACTCGCCGGGCCCGGTCATGCTCGCCCAGCCGTTATCAACGTATTGCTGATAGGCCTCGGCGAAACCATCCGGGGTGCTCACCCGGCCGTCGCGCAACTGGCAACCCTGCTCGTCGCTGTTGCGGTTGAGCGGTGCCACCACTTCGGCGGCGTAACGCGCGCCCTCTTCCAGCACGCCGTCGATCAGCTCGCGGTCGAGGCCGTTGCCGAGCAACTCGCAGTGGCTGCTGATATCGAACAGTTCGTGCAGGACAAAACGCATATCGCGCAACGGGGCCTGGTAGCTCATACCCGGCCCTCCTGCACATCGGACACCCGCACGTCGGACACCCGCACGTCGGCAAAGCGCTGACCGCTGGCCGCCAGTTTTTCGATCAGTGCCGCCGGTCGCCAGTGCTTGCCGAAATGCGCCTGCAGGTCCTGCAAGCGCTTGAGGATCGCCGCCGCGCCCTGGCTGTCGGCCCAGGTCATCGGCCCGCCCTTGTCGGCCGGGAAGCCATAACCGTTGAGGTAGACCAGATCGATATCCTGGCTATTGGCGGCGATGTTTTCCTCGAGGATCTTCGCACCCTCGTTGACCAGCGCCAGCAGGCAACGCTCGAGAATTTCCGAGGGGTCGATATCGCGACGAACAAAGCCCAGCTGCTCGGACACCCGCAGCACCAGGGCATCGACCTCGGGATCATGCTCGGCCTGGCGGCTGCCTTCGGCGTAGCGGTAATAGCCCATGCGCACCTTCTGGCCGAAACGGCCGAGGCCGCAGAGGCGATTGTCCACCTGCACCGCCGGATCGTCCTGGCCCTTGCCAGCCAGCTCGCGGGCGCGCCACTCCAGGTCGATGCCGACCACGTCGTACATACGGAACGGGCCCATGGCGAAGCCGAAGCCCTGCAACGCGGCATCCACCTGGTGCGGATAGGCACCCTCGAGCAGCAGCATGCGCGCCTCGCGCACATAGGTGTGGAGCATGCGGTTGCCGATAAAACCGTCGCAGTTGCCGGCCACCACGCTGACCTTGCCGATGCGCCGGCCCAGTTCCAGCGCTGCGTCCAGCACCGCCGGGGCGGTCTGCGCGCCGCGGACGATTTCCAGCAGTTTCATGATGTGCGCCGGGCTGAAGAAGTGCAGGCCCAGCACCTGTTCGGGGCGCGCGGTAACGGCGGCAATCGCGTCGATATCCAGCGCCGAAGTGTTGCTGGCGAGAATCGCTCCCGGTTTCAGGGTGGCGTCGAGCGCGCGGAAGATCTTCTGCTTGAGTTCGAGGTTCTCGTACACCGCCTCGATCACCAGATCGGCGTCGGCCAGCGCGGCGTAATCGCCCACCGGGGTGACGCAGGCCAGGCGAGCGGCCGACTGCTCGGCGCTGATCCGCTCCAGCTTGAGGTTGTGCGCATTGGTCTCGGCCACCACCGTCATGGCCTGCTCGAGCATCTGCGGGTTGTTGTCCAGCCACAGCACCCGAATCCCGGCGTTGGCCAGGCTCATGACGATACCGCGGCCCATGGTGCCGGCACCGATCACGGCGACCTGCTGAATGCTCAATGCCTTGCTCATGCCCAATCCTCTTGTTGCGGCGAAAGGAAACGCGTGCTGCTGAAATAAATTCGTCTGCCACCATAGGCAAGGCGTTACTATTTTTGAAATTTAGTCTTGTGATAAGTCGTATTCAGACAGTGAATATCTCAACCTTCGATCTCAACCTGCTGCGGATCTTCGATGCGCTGATGCGCGAACAGAATGTCTCCCGCGCGGCCGAACGCCTGGCCTTGAGCCAGCCGGCGGTCAGCAATGCCCTCAAGCGCCTGCGCGAACTGCTCGACGACCCGCTGCTGGTGCGGGTTGGCCGCAGCATGCAGCCCACCCCCCGGGCGCAGGCGCTGGAAACCCCGATCCGCGCCGCCCTGCAGCAGATCGAGCAAAGCCTGAGTGCCGGCGAGGTATTCGATCCGGCCAGCAGCCGCCAGCACTTCAGCATCGCGGTTACCGACTACGTCGAGCTGATCTGCATGCCGCGCCTGCTCAAGCAGCTCAGCCTGCAGGCACCCGGCATGCACATCGACATCCGCCACCTGAGCCCCAGCCTGCCCGCCGAGGCGCTGGACAAGGGCGAGCTGGACCTGGTGCTGGGGCGCTTCGAGGAAATCCCCGCGCGCTTCGCCCGCCAGCACTGGATGAGCGAAACCCTGCAACTGGCCCTGCGCCGCGACCATCCCCTGGCCAACGCGCCGATGGACCTGCCGACCTTTCTGCAGCTGCGCCACCTGTGGGTGCACGGCGGCCAGACCCGCGGCATGGTCGACCAGTGGCTGGGCGAACAGGGCCTGTGCCGGGAGATTCTCTACACCACGCCCAACTACCTGCAGGCCGCGCATATAGTCGCCAGCAGCGAGCTGGCCGCGGTGCTGCCGACCCAGCTGGCGCGCCACTTCGCCCGCCTGCTGCCGCTGCAACTGTTCGAGCTGCCCTTCGCCCTCGGCCCGTTTCACCTGGAAATCGTCAGCCTGGCCCAGCGCCAGCGCGACCCGGCGCTGCACTGGCTGATCGCGCAGATCGCGACCATCGGCCAGGGCTAAGGGCAGCCCGCCCGTCGCGGCTTGCGCCGGCGACTGCCTATGTCGCCGAGCGCGCTTCGACCTGCCGATCGGCCTGGCGACCCAGACGCCAGCCGAGCAGCCCCCAGAGCGCCGCGCACAGCGCACCGACCAGGGCCACCAGCCAGGCACCCTGGCCGAGGGCATCGAGCCCGGCCTTGGCCCAGCCGCTCAGGGCGTCGCCGCCGCGGTAGACCACGGTGTCGATAAAGTTCTTCGCCTTGTACTTGCTCTCGGCATCCAGCGGGGCGAACAACATTTCCCGTCCCGGGCGGACGAAGGCGTACTCGCCGATACGCCGCACGATCATCAGCGCCGCCAACACGGCGAAGGTCGGCAGCAGCGCCAGGCCGACAAAACCCAGACAGACCAGCGCCGGCACCGCCGCCAGCAGCACCCGCACGCCCAGGCGCTGCGCCACCCGGCCAGTGACGAACAGCTGCGCGGCCAGGGCCCCGGCCTGCACCACGAAGTCGATCGCGCCGAACACCCGCACCTGGCTGGCGCGCGCGGGGAACAGCTCGGCGACCAGGCGCGCCTGCTCGAAGTAGAGAAAGGTGCTGACCGCGGTCAGCAGCATGACGAAGGCGGCGATGCCCAGCAGATAGGGCGAGGCCAGCACCCGGGTCAGGCCGCTGAAGGGATTGCCCGGCACCGGCCGACGCGGGTTCTCGCTCGGCGCGGCACCTGGCCGCCCGGCCCCGTGCCGCGCGCGCCAGGCCATCAGATAATGCTTGAGCGTCATGGCCAGGCCCAGCAAGGCGGCGGCCAGCAGCAGCAACCCGGCCTCGCCCACCCGGCCGATCAGCCCGGCGCTCAGCAGCGGCCCGCTCAAGCCGCCGACACTGGCCCCGGCGGCGACAAAGGCAAACAGGCGACGCGCCTGGGCACTGTCGAACACGTCGGCCATCAGGCTCCAGGCCACGGAAATCACGAACAGGTTGTAGACCGAGATCCATACATAGAACACCCGCGCCAGCCAGACGCTGTCGCGCTGCACCCAGAACAGCAGGACGAAGGTCAGCAGGTTGAGGCAGAAAAAGCCGTACACCCAGTCGATAAAGTGGAGACGCGGCACCTTCGAGTTGAGCCAGGCCAGCAGAGGCACCGCCAGCAGCATGGCGACAAAGGTGGCGCTGAACAGCCATTGCAGGTTCTCCACGCCGCCACTGATGCCCATGGCCTCGCGGACCGGGCGCAGCATGAAATAGCCGGCGAACAGGCAGAAGAACAGGGCGAAGCCGGCCAGCACCGCGGCCAGCTCCTGCGCCTCGGCATTGATCGCCCGGGCCAGACGCCGCCTGAGCCAGGGCATCTCAGGCGAACAGCTCGATGATCCGTTGCCGCTGCGCCGCATTCGGCAGGCGGCCATGGCCGGCCAGCAGGTTGTCGGCCATATTGCGCGGCCTGGAGGTGGCCGGGATCACCGCGGTCACCGCCGGATGGGCGAGGATGTACTTGAGCAGCAGCTGCGCCCAGGAACCGGCGTCCAGCTCCACCGTGGCCCAGTCCGGTAGCGCCTTGCCGCGCACCCGCTGGAACAGTGCCGCGCGCTGGAACGGCCGGTTGATCAGCACGGCGATGCCCTGGTCGGCGCAATACGGCAACAGACGCTGCTCGGCATTGCGCTCGCCGACCGAGTAGTTGAACTGGACGAAGTCCACCGGCTCCTGGTGCAGCACCTCGAGCAGCCGCTCATGGGCCGACTCCAGGTAGTGGGTGACGCCGATATAGCGGACCCGCCCCTGCTCCTTGAGCTCGCGCAACAGGCCGAGCTGGGTGGCGGTGTCCTGCAGGTTGTGCACCTGGATCAGGTCGATGCGGTCGGTCTGCAGGGCCCTGAAGCTGGCCTCGATCTGCCGCGCCCCGGCCTCGCGGCCGCTGGCCGACACCTTGCTGGCGAGAAACAGGCGTTCGCGCAGGCCGCTTCTCGCCGCCAGCGCGCCGCACACCGCCTCGGCGCGGCCGTAACTGGGCGCGGTGTCGATCAGGCTGGCCCCACCATTGACCAGGGTGCGCAGGACCTCGAGCAGGGGTTCGAGACTAGCCTCGTCGAGGGCCACATCGTGGGTGCGCGACGTGCCCAGGCCGATCACCGGCAGCCATTCGCCGCTGGAGCCGATCCTGCGCCGCAGCAGGCTGTTCGCGGCCAGAGCGGAGAGCGGCAACCCGGGTAACAGGGCGGCCAGTGCCGCGATGGCGGCGCTACGCTGAACGAAGTGGCGGCGACTGTGCATGGCGATGTCCTCCTCGCAAGATAGGAAAAGGCGACTCTGTTGTTATAGGCACAGATGCCCGACAACCCAAGCCGATACAACAGCGACCCGCCAGGTGCCGCTTCGTTCCACCCCGCGCGGTGTCGCGCCTGACCACGGCACCGCGCGGCGCACTATCCGCTAACGCAACGAAAAAAGGCCCCGGCCGGTTGTTAGACAACCGGCCGGGGCCTCGGGAAATCGCGGGAGGGTTTAGAGCATGCTTTCGCTGATCAGCATGCCATGCCTGACCTGGCAGGTCCTCTGACCGAATTGCAGCTTGAGGGGGTTGCGCGCGGCGATGACCCAGCCCTGGCCGAGCAGATGTTCGATATGCGCACGCAACGCCGGCAGTTGGCGTTGCTCCTCATGGCCAGCATCCTTTCTGCTCGCTGATAGCACGGTAGAGTCCTTTCTTCCTGGGGTGGCAAAAAATGCGCGGCGCAGGCCATTACCTGATCATCCGTGATGCTAGGGACAGGATAGTGGCCTTGTGCCGCATAGGAAAGTGGCACGCCGCCCGGACGCTGTAGCCGATAGCCGTCAAAACGCTATGGCGTTTGGCTTACATCAGCCCTTAGGCCACCGACGGCCGCGGCCTGAGGGTTGTTCTGAGGCGAGCTGAACTCCAGATAACCATCCTCGATCTTGCCGTAACGCAGCAGGGCCAGGTCGAGCAGGTAGTTCTGGTAGAGCTTCCAGGGCGCGCGGTCGCCCTGCTTGGGGATCTTGTCGGCGGCACGCTGGATATAGCCGCTGGCCAGGTCGAGAAAGGGCGCTTCCTTGACCTGACGCCGGGCATCGCGCGGGGTGAACTGGCGCATGCCGATGGCGTCCATGTGCTTGATCAGGCGGCAGAAGTATTCGCTGGAAAGATCGGCCTTGAGGGTCCAGCTGGCATTGGTGTAGCCCAGCACCACCGCGGCATTGGGCAAATCGCGCAGCATGATGCCGCGATAGCCCATGCTCTTGGCCGCATCGAAGGGCACGCCATCCACCGCCACCTGCATGCCGCCGAACAGCTGCAGCTCCAGGCCGGTGGCACTGACGATCACGTCGGCCGGCAGTACCTGGCCGGACTTCAGGCGAATACCCTTGGCGGTAAAACCGTCGATAGGCTCGGTGACCACCGAGGCCTTGCCCGTGCGCAACACCTTGAACAGATCGCCGTTGGGCACCGCGCAGACTCTTTCGTCCCAGGGTTTGTAGCGCGGGCTGAAGTGGCGCATGTCGAAATTCGCCCCCAGCTGACGCCGGGCCAGACCGAGGAGAACCTTGCGCACCAGGCCCGGCAAGGCCTTGGACAGTTTGTAGAAACCCAGCTGGATAGCCACGTTGCGCGTACGCGCCAGGCGATAGACCCAGGTTTCCGGGAGAAACCGGCGCAGCGCATTGGAGATCGGATCCTCCTGCGGCAGGCTCACCACATAGGTCGGCGAGCGCTGCAGCATGGTCACATGCCTGGCCTTGTCGGCCAGCGCCGGCACCAGGGTCACCGCCGTCGCACCGCTGCCGATCACCACCACGTTCTTGTCGCTGTAGTCGAAGTTCTCCGGCCACAGCTGCGGGTGGATAAACGCGCCCTGGAACTGCTCACGCCCCTTGAACTCCGGGGTATAGCCGGCGTCGTAGCGGTAATAGCCGGTGCACATCAGCAACTGGTTGCAGCTCAGGCTGAGCGGCGCAGACTCATCGCCGCGCTGCACCTGCAGGGTCCAGCGCGCGCTGGCGCTGCACCAGTCGGCCTGGAGCACCCGGTGCCGGTAGCGGATCTTGCCGTCGATGGCGTTTTCCCGCGCCGCCTCCTGGATATAGCCGAGGATCGACGGGCCGTCGGCAATCGCCAGCGGATTGCTCCAGGGCTTGAAGTTATAGCCGAGGGTGAACATGTCCGAGTCGGAGCGAATGCCCGGATAGCGGAACAGGTCCCAGGTGCCGCCCATGGCCGCACGCCCCTCGAGGATGGCGAAATCCTTGTCCGGGCAATGCTTCATCAGATGATAGGCCGCACCGACGCCGGACAACCCGGCCCCGATGATCAAGACGTCCAGATGCTCGGCAGACATGGCGCTTCCTCAGGCTTTCTCTTACTGAATGTGGGCCGACACCTGCCGGCCAGTAGTACTCGCCAGATTCACCCCCGACAGCGCTTTTGTCATCCAACCTTTAGTGGTGTGAGCAGCCGCCGACTGACCACAGTTATGCCTGAAGAGTGACCTGAACGCCCAGAAGTACGCCCGGCGATCAGAAGCTGTTGCGCAGCACCACCTCATTGAACGGCAGCTTGCCAATACGCGGCTTCGGCTCGATGGTCTTCTTGCCGACCGCGACCATCAGGGCGATCACATGGTTGGCTGGCAGCTTGATCAGCTTGGCCACGGCATCGAAATCGAAGCCGTCCATCGGGCAGGAATCCAGGCCCTTGCCGCGCGCGGCCAGCATCAGGGTCTGCGCCATCAGGCCGCAGCTGCGCATGGTTTCGTCGCGCTGCACCTGGGGCTTGTCGCGGTAATAGGTGTCGATGGCACCGGCCATATAGGCCTGCACTTCTTCTGGCGCGCCTTCCCAGGCGCGGCCGACGTTCTCCTGCCAGCTGTCGAGCTGGGCGCAGACCACCACCAGCATCGAGGCATCGGTCACCTGCGCCTGACCCCAGGCCACTTCACGCAGTTGCTCACGCTGCGCCGGATCGCTGACCTCGACCAGACGCACATGCTGCAGGTTGAACGCCGACGGCGCGAGCAGCGCCAGTTGCAGCAGTTCGTCCTTCTCGGCATCGCTCAGGGTAAATGCCGGGTCATAACCTTTGACGGCGCGGCGACTGCGGATGGCTTCATCGATATGCATGGGGGGCCTTGTATGCAGGGTGGGAAAGGCCGCAATCCTAGGCACTTGTCCGCGCCAATGCCAAACGCCTTTGGCGATATAAACTATCGACGAAGCCGATTTATCGATAGCGCCTGATACCATTCTCGCCCCACCCGATTGATGACAGCCATGACCCCAACCGCTATCGCCACCCTGCACCAGCACCTGCTAGCCGCCCTGAGTGCCGCACCCAGTGAAACCCGCCGCCTGTTTCACGGCCGCGGTCGCTGCTGGCCGGGGCTGGAACAGGTCACCGTGGACTGGCTGCAGGGCGTGTTGCTGGTGGCGCTGTTCAAACCCGTCGGCGATGCCGAACTGCAGGCGCTGCACAGGATGCTGCTGGACCTCAGCCAGAGCACGGCCTGGCTGCAAAGTGGTGCGCACAGCCTGTTGCTGCAACAGCGCTACCTGCCCGAAAGCCCCACACAATGGCTGCTTGGCGAGCCCGTGGAGCACTGGGATATCTGCGAACACGGCCTGCGCTACCGGCTCGACCTGGGCAGAAAGCAGAACAGCGGGCTGTTTCTCGATATGCGCCTGGGCCGCCAATGGGTGCAGGCGCAGGCGGCGGGCAAACGCGTGCTCAATCTGTTCGCCTACACCTGCGGCTTCTCGGTGGCGGCGCTGGCCGGTGGTGCACGCCAGGTGGTCAATCTGGACATGGCCAGGGCCGCCCTCAACCGCGGCCGCGACAACCACCGTCTGAACCAGCACGACCTGAGCCAGGTGGTGTTTCTCGGCCACGACCTGTTCAAGTCCTGGGGCAAGGTGGCCAAGTACGGCCCTTTCGATCTGATCATCGTCGACCCGCCCTCCTTTCAGCGCGGCAGCTTCGTGCTGGGCAAGGATTACCCGAGAGTCCTGCGCCGTCTGCCCGAGCTGCTCACTACCCAGGGCAGGGTGCTGGCCTGCAGCAATGACCCGGAAATCGGCCCCGACTACCTGATCCAGGCCATGGCCGACGCGGCCCCCGAACTGCGCTTCGTCGAGCGCCTGGACAACCCGCCGGAATTCCCCGACAGCCAGCCGGACAGTGCCCTGAAGGCCCTGGTATTTCGCCGCCCCTGAGCCGCTGCAGCCGCTATTGCAACGTGCACCGCAGCGCCTAGGCATGCCTCGCCGTGTGGGCGGGCACAAGCAAACCATGGCGAATGTCCTACACGGATTGGCGTCGTTTCGCCCTGTTATCCCAGGCCCTGCGCACCTAATCTACCCACATCCACTGAGTCGCAAGGAAGCACTCGGGATCAAGGACGATCGACCATAGCCAGGCTGGCTGCCAACAGGAGGTTGGAATGGTCAGGTAAAAAACCCGCCTCGGCGGGTTTTTTGTTGTCTGCGCGCAACGCGCTCACAGACGCCAGTCGCAGCAGGCCCACGCGACAAGGCCGACCCAGTAAAGACAGCTGCCGCAGCAGGGCCTCTCGCAAGCCGGACAGACCGCGAGCGGCGGAGCCGATGACCGGCTATTTAACCGATTGCAGCTGCACTTCTTCGACCGCATCGACCCGCTCGGGTACCTGCACCCCGGTCAACTCGCTGATCAGCTGCCACTGCTCGTCCAGCTCGTGACTCACCGCTTCCATCCGGGTGATCATCTTCGCCCCGGCATTGCGCACATCCGGCTCGTGGCTACGCAGCAAGTCGAATGACAGCGACGTCAGCGAGGCCGTCAGGTGGGTGATGCTGCGCGTGGTCAGCATCAACAGTTCGGTCAGTTGCTGTTCTTTCAACGTCATGAGTGGCCATCCTTGCCAGGCGAAATTAGAGTTGTGGAGGTGCCGCAAACCAGGTGGCGGTGTAGCAGAACAGCAACAGCGATGCGGCGGCGATAACGAGTTTATTGGTCATTGGCGAGATCCTTTCGCGAGAACACCCCCCTCTACAGAAACGGGGAAGACAAGATTTAACCCAAGCCACCTGCCAGGGCAAGCCCCATGCAACCATGCCCAGGCCGGTCGCGGCAGGACTGCTGGGGGCGCGATAGAAAGCCTGCGCCCCGCAGCGAACGGGCTACAGTCAACTGACCTCACCCGCGCAGGAAAGTGCCTCTATGTTTCTACGTCCTCTCACCATCGGTCTGGCTGCGGCATTACTGCTCGGCGGCTGCGCCAGCAACACCACCCAACCGGCGCAGTACTCGGGATTTCTCGGCGATTACTCGCAGCTACAACCGGCGCAGTCGGCCAGCGGTGCGCCGGTGATGCGCTGGGTCTCGCCAGAGCTGGACCTGCAACGCTACCGTTCGGTCGTCGTCGAGAAGCCGCTGTTCCACCCCGCACCGCAACCCAGCGCCCAGGTCAGCCAGCAGACCCTGGACGCCATCGCCGTCTATCTGCAGCAGGCCATGCAGCGCGAGCTGGCCGGACGCCTGCGCATCGTCAACCAGCCGGATCAGGACAGTCTGGTGCTGCGCTCGGCAATCAGTGCGGTGAATCTCTCGGTGGAGGGCCTCAAGGTCTACGAAGTGATACCCATCGCCCTGGTGGCGGCGGCGGCCAGTACCGCAGCCGGCACCCGTGACCTGAATACCGAGATCTATATCGAACTGGAGGCCATAGACGGCCGCACCAGTCAGCCCATGGCACGGGTGGTGCGCAAGGGCCATGGCCTGCAACTGGAAAACGACAGCACCCAACTGCGCCTGGCGGATATCAAGCCGGTGCTGGACAGCTGGGCCAAGGATGCGCGCACCTTCAACCCCTGAGCCCGGGCGGGCTCAGGCAAACACGAAGTACTTGCGCACGGTCTCGACCACTTCCCAGGTGCCCTTCATCCCCGGCTCGACGATAAAGATATCGCCGGCCCTGAGGTGAATCGGCTCCTGGCCTTCGGGGGTGATGATGCAGTAGCCCTCCTGGAAGTGGCAGTACTCCCACTTCTCGTAGGCCACCTGCCATTTGCCCGGGGTGCAGATCCAGGTGCCCATGATCTTGCTGCCGTCTTCCGAGGTGTAGGCATTGAGGTTGACGGTGTGTGGCTCGCCGGCAAGCCGGGTCCACTTGCAGGCATCGAGCAGGGGCAGCGGCTGGGTGTCGCGCAGTACGGTAATAGGACCCATGGTGACTCCGAAAAATGAGTGGAATGGCCCGCGCAAGTCTAGGCCGCCAGCACCATGCTCAGGGGTCTGGACTCGACTTCCAACTGCCTGGAAGCGCCAGCGCCTTGCCTCTCAAATGGCCCGCATCACGGCACGCTGGGCGCGCGCACGTCGGGAGGTTGACAGGCCGTTGAAAAGCGTAGGCGAGGCAGCCGAGACAAGGCAAAAACAGGCGAGGAAGCGGAGTTTACGAGTTGTAAATGAGCATTCCGAGCCTGTTTTTAACGCCGTATCGGCAACGTAGGTAGTTTTTCAACGGACTGTTAAGCTGTGGCCATGAGTACAGCTCCCTATATCTCGCCGCTCGACCCCAGCCGCACGGATGCGTCTTCTGGCCTGCGCATCGGCGGTGACTGGACGCTGGCCCATTACGCCCGCCTGGAGACCGAGGTACTGGCCCTGCGCGACAGTCTCGGCGGCGATGCCGAGATCGATCTGCAGGCCTTGGGCGCGCTGGATACCACCGGCGCGGCGCTGCTGGTGGAGCTGCTCGGCAGCCAGCGTCTGACCGAGCTGGCCACCCAGGCACCGGGCCTGGCCGCCGAACGCCGCGCCCTGCTGCAGACCGTGGGCAACGCCATCGCCGAGGCGGGCCAGCTGCTGCCGGCCAAGCGGGTAGCCACCTGGCGCGAGATGCTCGGCCATATCGGCCAGGCGGTGGATGACCTCTATCGGCAATGCGTGGCGCTGCTGGGCTTTATCGGCCTGACCCTGAGCACCATGCTGAAAATCCTCCTGCGCCCCGGACGCTGGCGCATGACCTCGCTGGTCGCCCACCTGGAGCAGAGCGGGCTGAACGCCGTGCCCATCGTCGCCCTGCTGACCTTTCTGGTCGGTGCGGTGGTGGCCTTTCTCGGGGCGACCATCCTCGCCGACTTCGGCGCGAGCATTTACACCGTCGACCTGGTGGCCTTCTCCTTTCTGCGCGAGTTCGGCGTGCTGCTCACCGCCATCCTGATGGCCGGACGCACGGCCAGCGCCTTTACCGCGCAGATCGGCTCGATGAAGGCCAACGAGGAGATCGACGCGATCCGCACCCTGGGCCTCGACCCGCTGGAGCTGCTGGTATTGCCGCGGGTGTTCGCCATGCTGATCGCCCTGCCGATCCTGACCTTTATCGCCATGCTCAGCGGCATCCTCGGCGGCGCGATGGTCTGCGCCCTGAGCCTGGACATCTCGCCGACCATGTACCTGGCCATGCTGCAGGAGAATATCGCCCTCAAGCACTTTCTGGTGGGCATGGCCAAGGCCCCGATATTTGCCTTTCTGATCGCCGTGATCGGTTGCCTGGAGGGCTTCAAGGTCACCGGCAGCGCCCAGTCGGTGGGCGAGCGCACCACCTCCAGCGTGGTCCAGTCGATCTTCGTGGTGATCCTGCTGGATGCGGTGGCGGCGCTGTTCCTGATGGAGATGGGCTGGTGAGCGGCGAGGCGATCATCGAGGTGCGCGAACTGGTCAACCGCTTCGGCGCGCAGACCGTGCACCAGGACCTGAATCTGGACCTGTACCGTGGCGAAGTGCTGGGCGTGGTCGGCGGCTCGGGCACCGGCAAGTCGGTGCTGCTGCGCAGTATTCTCGGCCTGCGCCGGGCCAACTCCGGCAGCGTGCAGGTGTTCGGCGAGACGCTGCTGGAGCTGCCCCCGCAGCAGCGCTCGCAACTGGAGCGGCGCTTCGGCGTGCTTTACCAGCGCGGTGCGCTGTTTTCCTCGCTGACGGTGACGGAGAACATCGCCCTGCCGCTGATCGAACACGCCGGGCTCAAGCGTGCCGCCGCCGAGCGCCTGGCCCTGGTCAAACTGGCCCTGGTCGGCCTGCCACGGGAGGCCGGCGACAAGTATCCCAGCGAACTGTCCGGCGGCATGATCAAGCGCGCCGCCCTGGGGCGCGCCCTGGCCCTGGAGCCGGAGATCCTGTTTCTCGATGAACCCACCGCCGGCCTCGACCCGATCGGCGCGGCGGCCTTCGACCAGTTGATCCTGACCCTGCGCGACGCCCTGGGCCTCAGCGTATTTCTGGTCACCCACGATCTGGACACCCTCTACACCATCTGCGACCGGGTCGCGGTGCTGGCGGAAAAACGCGTGCTGGTGGCCGACCGCCTGGACGTGGTGGCCGCCACCGACAACTCTTGGATTCACGACTACTTCAACGGCCCGCGTGGACGCGCCGCCGCACAGGCCGCCACCCGCGAGCCAGGGAGCGTTTAAATGGAGCCCCGTGCCCATCATGTGTTGATTGGCCTGTTTACCGTGCTGATGGTCGCTGCCGCCCTGGGCTTCGCCCTGTGGCTGGGCAAATCCAACTCGGACAAGGAATTCAAGCACTACGAGGTGATCTTCAACGAAGCGGTCAGCGGCCTGTCCCAGGGCAGTGCGGTGCAGTACAGCGGGATCAAGGTCGGCGATGTGATCAGCCTGACCCTGGACGTCAACGACCCGCGCAAGGTCCATGCGCATATCCGCGTCAACGCCAACACGCCGATCAAGGAGGACACCCGCGCACGCCTGTCGATCACCGGGATTACCGG
Source organism: Pseudomonas sp. EA_105y_Pfl2_R69 (assembly GCF_963970915.1). Taxonomy (NCBI): domain Bacteria; kingdom Pseudomonadati; phylum Pseudomonadota; class Gammaproteobacteria; order Pseudomonadales; family Pseudomonadaceae; genus Pseudomonas; species Pseudomonas sp. EA_105y_Pfl2_R69. The sequence goes on along the minus strand of NZ_CAXAOO010000001.1, from coordinate 240,906 downwards.
CGCGGCACTGATCCAGCTGCACAGCGGCACCCCGGACAGCCCGCTGCTCAGAGGCAAGGGCGGGCAGCTGGCGCAGATCATCGCCGACCGCTCGCCGCTCTCAAGACTGATGGCCAACGGCGAGGACCTGGTGATCAGCGTCACCCGCCTGCTCAACCGCGCCAACCAGCTGTTCTCCCGGGACAACGTGAAAAGCATCGGGCGCACCCTGGAACATATCGAACAGACCAGCGCCAGCGTCGCCGAACAGCGCGACGAACTGCGCCAGGCCCTGCAGCAGATGAGCCTGGCCAGCCGCGAGGCCGCCGAGCTGATGCGCAACGCCAACCAGCTGATCAACGGCCAGGGCCGTGCAGCGGTCGATAACGCCAACCGCCTGATGGCCTCCCTGGAACGCAGCAGCGTCACGATCGAGAGCCTGCTGAGCGACAACCGCGAGGCCCTCGATGGCAGCCTGCAGGGCCTCGGCGAACTCGGCCCGACCATTATCGAGCTGCGCGAAACCCTCAGCGCCCTGCGCTCCTTTTCCCGCCGCCTGGAGGAAGATCCGGCCGGTTACCTGCTGCGCAGCGACAGCATCAAGGAGTTTCAACCATGAGTCGCCTTCGCCCCCTCGCCGTTCTGCTGCTGGCCGGTCTGCTCGGTGCCTGCTCGATCCTGCCGAAGAGCCCGGTGCTGAGCATCTACCGCCTGCCGGCCAGCGCCCTGCCCGAACAGAGCGCCGGCCCGCGCAGCGACTGGGCCCTGCGGGTGAACACGCCCTACAGCAGCCAGTTGCTCGACAGCACACGCATCGCCGTGCTGCCGCCGGGGGATCAGCTCAACGTCTACCAGGGCGTGCGCTGGAGCGACCGCGCACCGCTGCTGCTGCGCGACCGGCTGATCGCCGGCTTTATCGACGACGGTCGGATCGCCGCCATCAGCAGCGATGCAAACCGCCTGCACGCCGATCTGGAGCTGGACAGCGACCTGCGCGTGTTCCACAGCGAATACCAGGACGGTCGCCCAGTGGCGCGAATCCTGCTGGAGGTCCGCCTGGTGCAGAGCGGCAGCCTGCGCATCCTCGCCAGCCGCCGCTTCGACATCAGCCAGACGGCCAGCGACAGCTCGGTGGCGGCGGTGGTCAACGCCTTCGGCCAGGCCGGCGACCAGCTGACCCGCGAGCTGCTGGACTGGACCCTGGCGCGCGGCCAGGCCTCCCGCGCACCATAACGCCACAGACTTGACCAAACCGCACAAGGAGCAGCGAGCATGGACATATTTATGCAGGCCGCCATCGACGAAGCCCGCCAGGGCCTGGCCGCAGGCGGCATCCCGATCGGCTCGGTACTGGTGCACAAGGGCCAGATTATCGGTCGCGGCCACAACCGCCGGGTGCAACAGGGCAGCGCCATCCGCCATGGCGAGATGGACGCCCTGGAAAACGCCGGCCGGCAAAGCGCACAGACCTACCGCGAGTCGGTGCTCTACACCACCCTCTCGCCCTGCGCCATGTGCAGCGGGGCGATCCTGCTGTACGGCATCCCCAGGGTGATCATCGGCGAGAACCAGAGCTTCCTCGGCGAAGAAGCGCTGCTGCGCGAACGCGGCGTGCAACTCGACGTGCTGCACAACGGCGAATGCCTGCACCTGATGCAGGGCTTTATCGCCGCCCAGCCGACGCTGTGGAACGAGGACATCGGCGAGTAGACCCAACCAGGGCCGCGTGACGGCAGCGCCTGGCGTCTACAGCGAGCCATGCACCTGGCGCGAGTCGCTCGGTGCCTGTTCGCGCTCGTGCAGGCCATAGTCGCGCACCACCTCGGCCACCCGCAGCCGGTAGTCGGCGAACACCCCGCCACGCCCGGCCGCCTGAGCCTGGCGGTGCACCTCCAGGGTGCGCCAGCGCTTGACCGCCGCCTCGTCCCGCCAGAAGGATAACGACAGCAGCTTGCCCGGCTGGGAGAGGCTGGCAAAGCGCTCCACCGAGATAAAACCATCCACCTGTTCGAGTTGCTCGCGTAGCGCCGCCGCCGTGTCCAGGTACTCCGACTCCCGCCCTGCCCGGGGCTGCACCTCGAAGATCACCGCGATCATGCTGCAACCCCCGCGCAACCAGGCTGGAGGCCCAGGGTGCCTTCGACGCCCTCGACGAAGGAACGCTCCTCACGCAGGATAAAACGCATCTGCTGGGCCATGGCGAAGTTGGCGCGCCCCTCGGGATCATTCTTGAGCCGTGCGCGATAGGCCTCGTAGGCGGCCAGGCTGGCAAAGCCGATCAAGCCCCAGGCCACATGGTTGCTCCCCTCATACGGCAGGAAGTAGCCAAGCAGCTGGCCGCCGCAGCGTGGGATGATGCGCCCCCAGTTCTCGGCATACGCCTGGAAGGCGGCGCGCTGAAACGGATCGATTTCATAGCGGATTACACACGTGATTTGCATGGGGTCACTCCTGTGGCTGGTGGAGAGACCTTAGCCAATTGCCGCTGCCCTATGGTTCGACTAGGATCGAACCATGATCGAAGGCCCCAACATCACCCGTATCGCCGCCCTGCTCGGCGACAACGCCCGTGCCGCGGTGCTGTCCGCGCTGATGGCCGATCGCGCGCTGACCGCCACCGAGCTGGCCGATATCGCCGGCGTGACCAAACAGACCATCAGCTCGCACCTGGGCAAATTGCTCGACGCCGGCCTGCTCAGCGTCGACCAGCAGGGTCGGCATCGCTACTTCCGCCTGGCTGGCCGGGAAATCGCGCAACTGCTCGAGTCGATGATGGGCCTCGCCTTGCACGCCGGGCCGCCGCTGCCGCGCACCGGCCCCCGTGACCTGGCCTTGCGCCGCGCACGGGTCTGCTACGACCACCTGGCCGGGGAGCTGGGGGTGCTGGCCTACGAGGGGCTGCTGCGCCGCGAGCTGCTGCAACAGCTGGAAGCCGGGCCAGCGCTGACCCACAGCGGGCGACAGTGGTTTCGCCAGATCGGTATCGACCCCGATGCCCTGGCGCTGCAACGTCGTTCATTCTGCCGGGCCTGCCTGGACTGGAGCGAACGCCGCCATCATCTGGCCGGCGCGCTCGGTGCCGCGCTGTTTGTGCGTATCCAGGAACTTGGCTGGGCCAGGTGCGTGGACGACTCGCGCGTGGTGGCGTTCACCACGGTCGGGGAGCGGTCATTCCGCGCCTGGTTCCAAGCGTCGCCTGGCGAGCCGCTCAGCCGCCCCGCAGAGACTGCAACCACTGCGCCGGATGCACTCGCGCGCTAGCCGCTGCCGCACTCACCCCGCGGCTCAGACCTGCACCCTGAGCCACTCGCGCACCTCGGCATAGGGATACTCCTCAAGGGCGGCGAAACCGTTGAGCTGGCGGGCCTTGAGCCTGGTAAACAACGGCACGCTGATGCCGCAGAGAAAGCGCGTCAGGCATTCGGCGCTGGGCTCGCCGCCTTTAAGCTCCTGATATTTGCGCATAAAGCCGTCGCACAGGCTGTGCCGATCCTTGTTCGCCAGCGCCGGCAAGGTCGGCGGCGCTGGCAGATGGGCGACGTGCCCCAGGCACACCGAGCAATGGCCGCACTGCTGCGGCGCGTTGGCATCGCCGAAATAGGCGGCCAGGCGCTGGCTCAGGCACTGCTCGCTGGCGAACAGGGCGAGCATGGCGTGAATCCGGCGGATCTCGCTGGCCTCCTGCTGGCTGAAATATCCATGCAGTTCGGCGCTCAGGGCGAGCGGATCAAACCCCGGGTCGAGCAGCGCATAGACCTCGGTCATCTGCTTGCTTTCCAGCTCGACCCAGCCCTTTTCCTGAAAGTAGTCCAGGGCCTTGATCACCCGACTGCGCTCGGCCTGGTGCTGCTGGTAGAGCAGGTCGAAATCCACCGTGCACCAGGTGCGGGCGCGCTGCGAGGTGGCGATCAACGCCTCGACGAACTGCCGCCGCTCGCCGTCGAACCTGGCGACCAGCGCCTCGGACTCCAGCAGGTACTTGAAGCGATATTCGGCGAAATAGGCGTAACGCGGAGCGATGATGCCGCGTAATTCCAGCTGCACCAGCAGGGTCTTGAGCGGTAGCTGGCGGATATTGCTCTGTTCGGAAAGCTGGTTAAGCATCAGCTCCCATTCGCCGTTCTCACTCTCACTCAGCAGCTTATCCAGCACACAGCGAATGCCCTCCAGCTCCGGCGTATCGCCGTAGACGAAGTTCTCCAGCAGGCTGAGGCTGTCGCGGTTGGCCAGCACCAGGCAGTCGGACGGCTGCCCGTCACGGCCGGCGCGGCCGATTTCCTGGCTGTAGTTCTCGATGGACTTGGGCAGATCGAAATGCACCACATTGCGGATATCCGCCTTGTCGATGCCCATGCCGAAGGCGATGGTGGCGACGATGCAGTTAATCCGCCCCGCCATAAACTGGCGCTGGATCGCCTCGCGTGCCTCATGGGCCATGCCGGCATGATAGGCGCTGGCGGCGATGCCGCGCTGGCTCAGGCGTTCGGCCACCTGTTCGGCAGTCTTCTGCTGGGTCACATAGACGATGCTCGGCTGCCCGGCCTTGGCTCCCAGCCACTCGATCAGGCGGCGCTGCTTGTCGGCCCCGCCGACCGGCTCCACCAGCAGGTTCAGATTGCTCCGGTAGAAGCCGGTGGTGACCACATCAGCGGCGGCGATGGCGAATTTCTTCTGCATATCGGCAATCACCGGCGGCGTGGCCGTGGCGGTCAGCAGCAGCACCTGGGGAATGCGGAACTGGCGCTGGTAGTCCGGCAGCTTGAGGTAATCGGGGCGGAAGTTGTGCCCCCACTCGGAGATGCAGTGGGCCTCGTCGATCACCAGCAGGGAGATCGGCACCTGGGCGATAAAGTTGCGAAAGCGCTCGTTCTTCAGGCGCTCCACCGAGATCATCAGAATCTTCAGCTCGCCGGATTTCGCCCGGGCCATTACCGCACTGGCATCCTCGCGGCTCTGCGCCGAATCGATACTGGCCGCGCTGATGCCACGGGCATGCAGAAAGGCCAGCTGGTCCTGCATCAGCGCCAGCAGCGGCGACACCACCAGGCACAGGTGCGGCAAGTGCAGGGCCGGCAGCTGATAGCACAGCGACTTGCCCGAACCGGTGGGAAAGATCGCCGCCGCCGAACGTCCGGCCAGCACGGCCTCGACCACCCGCTGCTGGCCGGGGCGCAATTGCTGAAAGCCGAACACCGCGGCGAGACTCTGCTGGTACATAAGGCATTCCTTGGTTTGTACAGGTTCTGAAGCCGCATTGTAGGCGGCACGGCAACCCCTGGGGGGCAGCGCCGGAAAATCGCAATTGACACGTGCACACATATGCACATAACTTACCAACCATGGACAACCCGATACCCCGCAAACAGCAAGCCGTCGAAGCCGCCATCGCCACCTTCGACAGCACCTTCTTCAAGGCCCTCTGCGAGCCCTCTCGGATCGGCGTGCTCAAACGCGTGATGCTGCTGGGCCGCGCCGATATCAGCGAGATCGCCGCCGACCTGCCCCAGGAGCGCTCGGTGGTTTCACGCCACCTGCAGACCCTGCTGGATGCCGGCATTCTGCGCACCGCCAAGGAGGGTCGCCAGGTTTTCTACGAGGTCGACGGTCCGGCTATTGTCAGCCGCCTGGAAGCCATACTGCAGCAATGCAAGGCCATCGCCCCCTACTGCTGTCCCGGCGCACCCGATTAACAGGCTGTTGAAAAACTACCTGCGTTAACGCGGTCACGACCGCATTTTTTCTGGCCCGCCAGCCCTGGCGGCCAACCGCTGAGCCGTCGCTACGCGACGTTAAGAATTGCTTTCGGCAATTTTTTTAAACCCAAATACGTGCATAGGTGCGCATATATGAATACTTCCAGACAACACACGGTGATCGTCATAGGGGCCGGCCAGGCCGGATTGGCCATGGGCTGGCACCTGCAGCGCCAGGGCGTGGATTTTCTGATCGTCGAAGCCGGCGAACGCCCGGGCGGCAACTGGCGGCATTACTACGACAGCCTCAGGCTGTTCTCCCCGGCGGCCTACTCCGCCCTGCCGGGCCTGCCCTTCCCCACCAGCCCCGGGCACTACCCGCGGCGCGATGAGGTGGTGGACTACCTGGAACAGTACGCCGCGCACTTCCAGCTGCCGATCCGCTACAACAGCCGAATCGAGGGGGTCAGCCGCCAGGGCGCGGGCTTCAAGTTGCACGGCGCGGATGGCCTGGACTACCGCTGCGAGGCCCTGGTGGTGGCCTCCGGGGCCTTCAACCAGCCCCATATACCGGACTGCGCCGGACTCGCGGACTTCACCGGCACCCTGCTGCACAGCAGCGCCTACCGCACGCCCGAGGCCTTCGCCGGCCAGCGCGTGGTGGTGGTCGGCGCGGCCAACTCGGCGGTGCAGATCGCCCACGAACTGGCCGCGGTGGCCGAGGTGACCCTGGCTACCCGGGAAAAGGTGCGCTTCTTCCCCCAGCGCCTGCTCGGCATCGACTTTCATGCCTGGCTGCACTGGAGCGGGCTGGAGCGCACCCGCTGGCTCAGTGACCAGAGCACCCCGGTGCTGGACGACGGCAGCTATAAACGCGCCCTGCTGGCGGGCCGCTACCGACAGCGCACGCTGTTCCAGCGGGTCGAGTCCGATGCCGTGATCTGGGCAGACGGCAGCCGCGAACCAATCGATACGCTGCTCTTCGCCACCGGTTTCAGGCCCAATCTGGCCTTCCTTGCCGGCTTGCCCGTACAGGATCGACAGGGCCAGGTGCTGCAGCGCAACGGCCGCGCCAGCCAGGTGCAGGGGCTGTTCTTCGTCGGCCTGCCGAGGCAGCGCAACTTCGCCTCGGCCACCCTGCGCGGGGTCGGCCCCGACGCCGCACACCTGCTGCCCGCCGTGCTCACCCACCTGCGACGGACGCAGAGGCACGCACTGCAGGGTCTGGCGTGAACGCCGCGCTGGATCTGCTCGCCCTGGGCAGCGCCTGGCTGGTGATGTTCAGCCTGGCGCTCAACGCCCCCGCGACACTGACGCGCTCCGGCGGCTGGCTCGTCGCCACGCTGCTGGGCTATCTGTTGCCGGGGCTGGGTCTGCTCGCGCTGGCCGGGCTGGGGCTCGCACCGCCACACCTGCTGGGCCTGGCCCTGTGCATTGCGGCCGGCTTCGGCACGTCGGGTGCCGCCCTGCATCGCCTGGCCGGCGGCGATGCGCAGCAGGCCGCGCGGCTGGTGATTGGCAGCAGCCTGCTGGCAGTGCCGCTGATGTTCTTGCTGGTGGCCGTCACCCTGGGATCGGCGGCGCAGATGCCCCTGCTGGGCAAGGTCCTCCTGCTTGGCTTGCTGGGCCAGGCCCTGCCCTATGTCCTTGGCCGGGGCCTGCTACGCTGGCGGCCAGATCTCGGCCGCCGGCTGGCAGCGCCACTGGAACGGGTGGCCGGGGTGGCGGTCATCGGCCTGATTGCCCTGATCGCTCAACAGACCCTGCCGCGCCTCGTCGTCCAGGTCGAACTGCTGGTGGCCGCCAGCCTACTGGTCGGCCTGTTACTGGCGGCCAGCCTGGGCCGACAGCGGGTGCATGAAGGCAATCCGCAACTGCTCCTGCTGGTGCGCAACCTCGGCGGTGCCATTCTGCTGACCCGGGTGCTGCCGGAACCGGGTGAGGTGCTGCTGGCCATCACCGCCTTCGGCGTGCCGATGTACGCCGCAGCCCTGCTTGGCCTGCTGTGCTACCGCCACGGGCTGCGGCAGCCCATCGAGGATTAACTTCCTAGCAGCACGCCGGCTATTACCAATCCGACTAACAGACCCCGAGACACTGGAGTACATTAAATTCATTGCTGGCGACATAAGGAGATGAGTATGCAGCCATGCGGTTTCAACGGCAGCTTGCCGGTTACCCACTAGATCGCTCACTAGGCCAGATGGCCGCGCAGCAAAGACCCCGGTCTACCCCGGAGTAGCTGCCGCGAACAGCGGGCCGATAGATGATCGGTTTGGTCGTACTCAAGTTCGCCGTGAGCTGTGCCAAACACTAGACCTAACGCCGCCATACAACTCGAAAGCGCCAGCGGCCGCCCGTGACATATCGACAACTATCTGGCAGTAGCCAGCCATGCTGAAGTCGACAGTCGCCAAGGCAGAGGCACTGGAAATCGCCTGAGTTGCCAACCCGTTAAGTCTGTGGCCCGAGCCAGCCACACAGGCAACACCCGAGGCCGTGCTGAGCGGCCACCCGAGCTGGATTGCAATGCAACGCGAAAAACGTGCCCGATCTGTTCGCAGATACGCACCCAAAGCCGCCTCAGGGCGGCTTTTCCGTTTCTTACTGCACCACAGAGCATCGTGGGAGGGGCTTTAGCCGCGACAGCTCCTTAGAAGCCCGTCGCTAACAGGCCGTTGAAAAACGTAGGCGAGGCAGGCAAGACAAGGCAAAAGCGGCCAAGGAAGCGGAGTGTACGAGCTGTACATGAGCATTCCGAGGCCGCTTTTAACGCAGTATTGCCAACGCAGGTAGTTTTTCAACAGCCTGCTAAAGCGCCTCCCACAGGTTAGCGCGGTGATTTCCATGCATAAAAAAACCGCCAATTAAGGCGGTTTTTTCAACGCGACGGTTACAGCTTAGAGTTGCGGGCCGGCATCCTTGATGGCAGCGCTGACGTCGAACTTCTGGAAGTTGTCGATAAACAGCTTGGCCAGGGTCTTGGCGGCTTCGTCGTAGGCGTTCTGGTCTGCCCAGGTGTTGCGCGGGTTGAGCAGGTTGGTTTCCACGCCCGGTACCGACTTCGGCACGCTCAGGTTGATGATCGGCAGCTGCTCGGTCTCGGTGCCGATCAGCGCGCCGCTCTGGATCGCCGCGATCACGCCACGGGTGGTGGGGATGTTGAAGCGCTTGCCGACGCCGTAGCCACCGCCGGTCCAGCCGGTGTTGACCAGGTAGACCTTGGAGTTGAAGCCGCGGATGCGCTTGATCAGCAGCTCGGCGTACTCGCCAGCCGGACGCGGGAAGAACGGTGCGCCGAAGCAGGTGGAGAAGGTCGACTTGATGCCGCTGCCGCTGCCCATCTCGGTGGAACCGACCAGGGCGGTGTAGCCGGAGAGGAAGTGGTAGGCCGCCTGCTCTTCGTTGAGGATCGACACCGGTGGCAGCACGCCGGTCAGGTCGCAGGTAAGGAAGATCACCGCGTTGGGCTCGCCGCCGAGGTTCTTCTCGCTACGCTTCTCGACGAACTCCAGCGGGTAGGCGGCGCGGCTGTTCTGGGTCAGGCTGTCATCGGTGTAATCCGGTACGCGCTCCTCGTTGAGGACGACGTTTTCCAGCACGGTACCGAACTGGATGGCTTTCCAGATCACCGGCTCGTTCTTCTCGGACAGGTCGATGCACTTGGCATAGCAACCGCCTTCGATGTTGAACACCACGCCTTCGCCCCAGCCGTGCTCGTCATCGCCGATCAGGTAGCGCGACTCGTCGGCCGACAGGGTGGTCTTGCCGGTGCCGGACAGGCCGAAGAACAGGGTCACGTCGCCCTCTTCGCCGATGTTGGCGGCGCAGTGCATGGGCAGCACGTCTTTTTCCGGGAGCAGGAAGTTCTGCACCGAGAACATCGCCTTCTTCATTTCACCGGCGTAGCGCATGCCGGCCAGGAGAACCTTCTTGGCGGCGAAGTTGATGATCACGCAGCCGTCGGAGTTGGTGCCATCACGCTCAGGGGAGCACTCGAAGTTGGCCACGTTGAGCACTTGCCACTCGTCCTTGCCGGCCGGGTTGTAGGCCGGCGGGTTGATGAACAGCTGGCGGCCGAACAGGTTCTGCCAGGCCGTGGCGGTGGTCATCTTGACCGCCAGGTAGTGTTCTTCGGCGGAGCCTACATGGACGTGGGAAACGAAGCGGTCCTGATCCTGGCTGAATGCCTCGACGCGATCCCACAGGGCATCGAACTTGTCGGCGGGGAACGGACGGTTGATCGGGCCCCAGGCGATTTTCGCCTCGGTGCTCGGCTCTTGCACGATAAAGCGATCCGCCGGCGAACGACCAGTGCGGTGGCCGGTACGTACGACCAGGGCACCGCTGGCGGCCAGCTCGCCCTCACCGCGGCGGATGGCTTCTTCGACCAGTTGTGCTGCGCTGATGTCGGTGTACACGGCGTTGTTGGCTTGCGTCATGGGGGTCCCCGTCGGCCAGGCGGCCGAGTCTTCCGAACGTTTTGTAGTAGAAATGACAGCACTACTACAGCGAAAAAAGTGCGCCGGATTATGCCAGAAAAACTCGACTGCGGGTGCAGCCTCCGATCAGATCAATTCGGCGCGGCTTGTGACAATTTGCCTCAGTGGCGGGTATCCGAAGGTGCCTCCGTGCTGCCGTCGATAAACAGCTGCAGCACATCGGCGGCATCGAAAAGGTAGCGTTCGTTGCAGAACTCGCAGTCGATTTCCACCGTACCGCCGTGCTCCTGCACCAGGGCTTCGGCGTCGGCCTGGCCCAGGCTGATCAAGGCCCTGGCCGAGCGCTCCCGGGAACAGCTGCAGCGGAACTGCAGGGCCCGCGGATCGAACAGGCGCAGCGGCTCTTCGTGATAGAGGCGGTGCAGCAGGGTCTGGTTATCCAGGCCGAGCAGCTCTTCAGCCTGCAGGGTGTTGGCCAGGGCGATAGCGTGCTGCCAGCTGGCTTCGCGCTCCTCCGGCTCCTTCAGGCGATCGGCCGGTAGCTGCTGCAGCAGCAGGCCGCGGGCGCGCTGGCCATCGGCGCAAAGCCAGAAGCGGGTGGGCAGCTGTTCGGAGGTTTCGAAGTAATTGGTCAGGCAATCGGCCAGGGTTGTGCCCTGCAGGTCGACGATACCCTGGTAGCGCTGCCCGGACTCGGGGTCGACGGTGATGGCCAGCACGCCATCGGGCATCAGCTCGCCCAGCGCGGCGGCGGCACCGACCTGCTCGGCGTGATAGCGGGCAATACCGCGCAGCTCGCCGGCGCTGGAGCACTCGACCATCAACAGCGGCACGGCACCGGATGATCGCGCCTGGAGTATCAGCAGGCCTTCGAATTTCAGGGTGCCAATCAACAGCGAGGCGGCCGCCAGCAGCTCGCCGAGCAGCTGGGCCACCGGCTGTGGGTAGCTATGTTTGGCCAGCACGTGGTGGTAGCTGTCGCTCAGACCGACCAACTCGCCACGGATATCGCTGTCGTCGAATAAGAAGCGTTGGGAAAAATCAGACATGCCAACTTCACTGAATGTGACTCGGCCCGCGATTTTAGGCGCAAATGCCCGCCCGACCAAGGGCCTCTTATCTATCGGCGCGGCCAACACAGGCTATCGCCGCCGACGCCGGTCACAGTTGCCGACAAAAGGCAGGGGGAAACTTTGCAATCCGGGAGTCGAGCCCCTAGCATGCCGGCCGCCATATGCCCCTTATAAATGACAAGGACGCCACTGCATGAGCCCCCCCTTTATCAACCCTCACTGGCGCAGCCGCCCGCTGCTCGCCTGCCATATCGTCGCCCTGCTCCTGCTGGCCAGCTGGCTGTGGGCACCCAGCCGCGCGCTGTGGGACCAGTTCGACCTGCAACTGTTCGCCCTGCTCAACCAGCCGGTGCACGCCGCCGGCCTCTGGGCCAAGACCTGGGCCATCGGCAGCATGCGCCCGGTGGACATGGGCGTAGGCCTGCTGATGCTGGCGGTCATGTTCAAGGCCGATCTGGTGTTCAGCGGGCCGCAGGTGCGCAAGGCGCTGTTCGCCTTTCTCGCGGCCCTGTTGGTCATGCTGCTGTTTCGCGTCGGCTTCGCCGAGCTGGTCAAGCTGATGGACTGGCAGCGCCCCAGCGCCTCCCTGGCAGTGGAAGGCGCGGCGCGCCTGACCGAACTGTTCCCGGACTGGGAAGAGCGCTGGGACATGAAGGACAGCGCGACCCGCAGTTTCCCCGGCGATCACGCCTCGGTCTTGCTGTTATGGGCGATGTTTATGAGTTTCTTCGCGCGCACCTGGCGCTTGCTGCTGGTCTGGACCATGGCCATGGTCTTTATGCTGCCGCGCCTGGTGGCGGGCGCGCACTGGGGCTCGGACGCCCTGGTTGGCGGCGTGTTCCTCAGCCTGTTGGGCCTGGCCTGGGCCTGTTTCACCCCATTCGCCTACCAGGCCAGCGAATGGCTGGAGAAAGTCACCCTGCCCCTGACCCGCCAGCTGGCCAGGCTGCCGCTACTGGGCCGCCTGAGCATCATCAGCGGGCGCTAGGAGCTTCGCGGCGGCAGGCCTTGAGCCAGCCGCCGCGCCTTGGCACAGACGCTAGTCCTGATTGCCGTGAAACTGCTGAAACTGCCGGCGCTGCTTCTTGCTCGGCCGACCATCGGTCTGCACGCCCAGGGCACCGGCCTTGCGCTGCGCGGCAGCCTGCTCGCGGCGCTCGATGCTGGCCGCCGTTTCGGCGTACAGCGCCTGGGCCTCGGGCGCGCCGCGACGCACCGCCGACAGCGCCTGCACCACCACGCTGCGCTCATCGAAGCCGATGCGGATCACATATTCGTCGCCCACCCGGGGTTCCTTCCCCGGCTTGCAGCGCTCGCCCCGGCAATGCACCTTGCCGCCCTCTATCGCCGCCTTGGCCAGGGCGCGGGTCTTGAAGAAACGCGCCGCCCACAGCCATTTGTCCAGGCGGATCTTGCCGTCGTCTTTATCGTTCATGGGACTTCCAGTCGCTTCGGTCACTTAGCGGACATTTTGCCTGATGCAGTTGTCACAAGGGCCAACTAGAATGCCGGGAAATTTTGTGGGCTGCCCCTTTGAAGACTTTTGACCAACTTGGCGTGATCGGCCTGCGCGAATGGATCAACCTGCCGGATCTGGGCATGATCGGCCTGCGCGCCAAGATCGATACCGGGGCCAGCACCTCCTGCCTGCATGCCAGCGATATCCAGCCGTTCGACCGCGATGGCGAGCCCTGGGTGCGCTTTACCGCCCACCTCGGCACCCTGGTGCAGCGCCGCCACCGCTGCGAGGCGCAACTGGTGTCGGTGAAGACCATCAAAAGCTCCAACGGCCACAGCCAGTCGCGCTATGTGATCCGCACCAGCGTGACCCTGGGCGAGCGCCAATGGCCGGTAGAATTCACCCTGACCTGCCGCAAGACCATGCGCTACCGAGTGCTGCTCGGCTCCAAGGCCCTGATCGCCGGCCAGTTGCTGGTCAACCCGGCGCTGACCTATGTACAGAACAAACCCACCCTCGCTGACCCTCCTGGTGCCCAATGAAGATCGCCGTGCTGTCGCGCAATCCGCGCCTGTATTCCACCCGCCGCCTGGTCGAGGCCGGCCAGCAGCGGGGTCACGAAGTGGTGGTGATCGACACCCTGCGCGCCTATATGAACATCGCCAGCCACAAGCCGCAGATCCACTACCGTGGCCAGCCCCTGGAGGGTTTCGACGCGGTGATCCCGCGCATCGGTGCCTCGGTGACCTTCTACGGCTGCGCGGTACTGCGGCAGTTCGAGATGATGGGGGTGTTCCCGCTCAACGAATCGGTGGCCATCGCCCGCTCGCGGGACAAGCTGCGCTCGCTGCAACTGCTCTCAAGGCGCGGCATCGGCCTGCCGGTGACCGGCTTCGCCCACTCCCCCGACGATATCCCCGACCTGATCCATATGGTCAACGGCGCACCGCTGGTGATCAAGGTGCTGGAAGGCACCCAGGGCATCGGCGTGGTGCTGTGTGAAACCGAGAAGGCCGCCGAGTCGGTGATCGAGGCCTTTATGGGCCTCAAGCAGGACATCATGGTCCAGGAATACATCAAGGAAGCCGGCGGCGCGGATATCCGCTGCTTCGTGGTCGGCGACAAGGTGATCGCCGCAATGAAGCGCCAGGCCAAACCCGGCGAGTTCCGCTCCAACCTGCACCGCGGCGGCTCGGCCAGCCTGATCAAGATCACCCCGGAAGAACGCATGACCGCGATCCGCGCCGCCAAGGTCATGGGCCTGTCGGTGGCCGGGGTGGATATCCTGCGTTCCAACCACGGCCCGCTGGTGATGGAGGTCAATTCCTCGCCGGGCCTGGAAGGCATCGAAACCACCACCGGCAAGGATGTCGCCAGCCTGGTGATCCAGTACCTGGAGAAGAATGGCGGCCCGCATCTGACCCGCACCAAGGGCAAGGGCTAGCAGGCAACGGCGAACGCCCCGGTCAGGGCTACACACACTCGAGTCGCGCCCCATCACCACTACCGATCCAGGCCCTTACAGCGGCCGCAGCAGCGCCGACCTGTCGCGCTCCGCCCCCGCCTGCTCGGCCATCCAGTCGAGAAACTCGGCCTCACGCAGCGGCCGACTGAAGTGATAACCCTGACCCAACGAGCAGCCATGCTCGCGTAGGCAAGTGAACTGCGCCTCGCTCTCGATGCCTTCGGCGACGCATTCCAGGCCGAGGTTGCGGGCAATCACCAGAATGGTCTGCACCAGCATCAGGCCGCTGCCGTCTTCGCCGTGGATGTCCCAGGTAAAGCTGCGGTCGATTTTCAGGCGATCCAGCGGCAGGCGCTTGAGGTAGGTCAGGGAGGAGTAACCGGTGCCGAAATCGTCGATGGCAAAGCGCACGCCGAGCCTTTTCAGCTCGGTCATATTGGCGATGCAGCGCTCGACGTCTTCGAGCAAGACCCCTTCGGTGATTTCCAGTTCCAGCGCCGTGGCCGGCACCCGGTGACGCTGCAGACAGTCGCGCACCCGTTCGACGCACTTGGTCTGGCGCAGCTCGCGGGGGCTCAGGTTGACCGCCAGGACCATCTGCGGCCAGCGCGGCAGCCAGCGCGCCAGAGCCATGCAGGCCTGCTCCAGAACCCAGTTGCCGAGTTCCTCGATCAGCCCGGTTTCCTCGGCCAGGGGGATAAAGTCGCCGGGCATGATCTCGCCGCGTTCGGGGTGCACCCAGCGCAATAGCACTTCGGCCCCGGCCACCCGCTCGGTCGCCAGCGCCAACTGCGGCTGGAACACCAGGTGCAACTGGTTACGCTGGATCGCCTGACGCAGCTCGCCCTGCAATAGCAGACGCTGGTCGATGGCGGCCTGCATTTCCGGGGCGAAGAAGTGCAGGCCATTGCGCCCGGCATGCTTGGCCCGGTACATGGCGGTGTCGGCCTGCTTGAGTACGTCGGCCGCCACCTGGGCTCCGAAGGGGTGCAGGGCGATGCCGATACTGGCGCTGATCGACAGCTCGTGGCCTTCGATCCAGCAGCTCCCGGCGAGGCTCTTGAGCAGCTTCTCCGCCGCCACCGCCGCCGCTTCGGCGGCCAGTTGCGGATTGCTGTCGAGCCCCTCGAGCAGCACCACGAACTCGTCGCCGCCCATCCGCGCCAGGGTATCTTCGGCCCGCAGGCTACCGGCCAGGCGGGCGGTGACCTCCTGCAACAGGCCGTCGCCGACCAGATGACCGAGGCTGTCGTTGACCGTCTTGAAATGATCCAGGTCGATAAACAGCAGCGCGCCCAGGGTGCTCTCGCGTGATTCGCGATCCATCGCATGCTGCAGCCGGTCGAGCAACAGCCGCCGATTGGGCAGCCCGGTCAACTCATCGCTGAAGGCCAGCCGCTCGATCTCGCGCTGATAGCGCTGACGCTCGGAAATATCGGTCACGCTGCCACGAATCAGCACCTGCTCACCGGGCATGCGCACCAGGCGCACCTCGCAGGGAATCTGCCGGCCGCCGCTGTCGCGGTGCAGCCAGTCGAATACCGGGGTCTCGCCGGCGATCGCCTGGCGCAGATAGTCACTGCCGATGTCCGCGGAAGCCTGGCCGTTGGCCTGCTTGGCCGGGCTCAGGTCGAGCACGCTCTTGCCCAGCAGCTCCTCCCGCGAGTAGCGCAGCAGGCGCAGGGCATTGTCGTTGCAATCGACCATGCCGCCATGCGGGGTGAACAGCATGATCGCCTCCGGGGCGTGCTCGACGATGGTCCGGTAACGCGCCTCGGCCTCGAAGCGGGCGCTGATATCCTCGACCAGCAACAGGAACATGCCGACCCGACCGCTGGCGTGGCGCACCGCGCGCAGGTTCAGGCGCGTGTGCACCAGCGAGCCGTCCGGACGGACGAAGCGCTTGTCCAGCTCATACCCCTCGCGCGTGCCGCCGAGCACCTCGGCCAGCAACACCTGCTCGGCTGCGAAATCGTCGGCCTGGGAGATGCTCGCCCATCTGCAGGCCAGCAATTGCTCGCGGGATCGATCGAGAATGCTGCACAGCTTGAGGTTGACCTCCTCCCACTCGAAACTCGGGCCGGTCAGGGCCATGCCGATCAGCGGTGCTTCGAAGAACAGGCGCAGGCGCTCGTCGCGCTCGCGCAATTGCTGTTCGGCGAGCTTGCGCGCGCTGACATCCTGCAGCGCCCCATACACCCGCACCAGGTCGGCACCGTCGCGC
Organism: Pseudomonas sp. EA_105y_Pfl2_R69; assembly: GCF_963970915.1. Classification (NCBI taxonomy): domain Bacteria; kingdom Pseudomonadati; phylum Pseudomonadota; class Gammaproteobacteria; order Pseudomonadales; family Pseudomonadaceae; genus Pseudomonas; species Pseudomonas sp. EA_105y_Pfl2_R69. The sequence goes on along the minus strand of NZ_CAXAOO010000001.1, from coordinate 224,571 downwards.
TCGGTGACGCCGCGGATGCGCACCCAGCGGCTCTTGCCCATGGCGGTGAGCAGGCGTACTTCGATATCGAACTGATCGAGGCCGTCGAACAGTTGCTGCAGGGTCTGCTCGGACAGCGCCCGGCCAGCGGCGTCCATATAGCTCAGGGCCTCATCCAGGCTGGGCGCGCCGGTCTTCGGGTCCAGCTCATAGATGCGGAAGCAGCCCTCGCTCCAGTCCATGTCCTGGGCCGGCAGGTTGAGCACCCAGCCGCCGAGGTTGGCGATATGTTCGGTCTGGCTGAACAGGTAGCTCTGCTTGAGCAGCTCCTCGCTCTGACTGCGTACCTGCCGGGCCATGTGTTCACGGGCGCTGACGTCATGCAGCAGGGCGACGAAATGGCTGATGCCCCGCTCATCGCGCATCGGCGCGAGAATGAACTCGCTCCAGAACTGCTCGCCGTCCTTGCGGTAGTTGCGCAGCACTACGTCGCAGGCCTGGCCCGCATGGACGGCCTGCTGCAGACGGCTGAGACCCTGCTGGCGGTGATCGCCACCGAGCAGGAAGCTCCAGTTGCGCCCCAGGCTTTCCTCGCGGCTGTAGCCGGTGATGCGCTCGAACGAGGGGTTGCAATAGATCAGCGGCAGCTCAGCCTGCCGCGCATCGGCAATGATCACCCCCAGCGAGCTGGCCTCCAGCGCCAGGTTGGCCAGGGCCAGCTGCTGCTGGGTGCGGGCGCTGCGCGCCAGAGACTGACGCAGATCGCTCAGGGCGCGCCCCACCATCAGGCTGGCCAACATAAACAGCAGCACGCCGAAGTGCAGCTCCAGGCGCTGCGGGTCGAGCCAGGCCGCGGTCTCGGTGAGGCCACGCAACAGCGGCAGGATCAGCACCATCAGCGCGCTCAGGGTCGCCCCGCAGATGGCCCCGACATAGCCCCAGACCAGGGCCAGGCTGAGCATCATCACACCAATCAGCGGCAGGTTCAGACTCAGAGGCAGCAGTTCCAGCAGCCAGGGCATGCCCAGCACCAGGGCCAGCAGCAAGGGCCAGGCGGGCCATTGGCGCAGGGCGGCGGGCACCGGCTCGCGGCGCTTGGCCAGGGGCGAGTTGAGCCAGCCGCGACGCTGCAACCAGGGCGTCAGGTAGGTCAGCAGCGGAACGGTCACGGCCAGGGTCATCAGGCTATCGGCCAGCCACAGGGTCAGGATCGCCGAGGGCAGGCTGGGCGTCGGCAGGTGGCCGCTGAGCCAGAGGTTGGCCTGTACGCCGATGGCCACCGGGACCAGTGCCAGCAGCACGCCGAACAACATAAAGCGCACCAGATGGCGCAGGAAGGGCAAGGCCGGATCGACCGGGCGCAGGCGGCACAGGCCCCAGGCCAGGGCCACGCCCAGGGTCTCCGGCACGGCATAGAGCGGGGCCCAGCGCCAGTCCAGGCCCCACAGCGGGATGCTCAGCAGGCTGTTCAGGTAGAGCAGCGGCAGCACCCGCGGCCCCCACCACAGGGTCATCGTCAGGCCTAGGGCAAAAGGCAGGTGCCAGAGTGCCGCCCCTGCGCTGAACTGGGTACTCAGGGATAGCCAGGTGGCCAGATGGAGCAATGGCAGCGGCAGCCACCAGGTCCATGTCGGTAGGCAATCGGGAGCTGCAGGCATGCTGACCTCATGTCATAACGCAGGTTGAGCATAGTTCAGCGCAGCACAGCGGTCGGATCGGTATATCCAGGCACTCATGGGTGCCGATGCCCCTGGCACTGCCCCCGGCTATACCGCGTCGCGCGGCAGCAGCAGGCCCAATGGTAAACAGACGCGGGCTTCCAGGCCACCTCCAGAGCGGTTGCGCAGCTCGACGCTGCCGCCATGCAGGGCGGCGATACGCCGCACGATGGCCAGGCCGAGGCCAGCACCCTGGCCGCCCCGGGCGCGATCGCCACGGATAAAGGGGTTGAAAATGCTGCCCAGCTCCGCCGGGTCGATACCGGCACCGCGGTCCAGCACGCTGAGCACCACATAAGGCGCACTGCAGTCGCCGGACACCGAGACGGCGACCTCGACCGCATTGCCGCCGTAGCGCAGGGCGTTCTCGATCAGATTGACCAGCAGGCGCTTGATCGACACCCGGCGCAACGGAAAGGCCGGCACCGGTTCCAGACACAGGCGCACCACTTCCTGCTTCTGGTTATAGGGGGCGACCACCTCGCGGATCAGCTCGAGCAGGTCGAGCTGCTCCACCGGTTCGTCGCGGCCGTCGCGGATAAAGGCGAGGAACTGGTCGAGGATGGCGTCCATGTCCTCGATATCGCGGACCATGTCCTCGGTCAGCTCGGAGTCGTTGTGGAGAAACTCCAGGGACAGGCGCAGGCGGGTCAGCGGCGTGCGCAGGTCATGGGACACCCCGGCCAGCATCAGCTCGCGCTCGCGGGCCGCCTGCTCGACGTCCTCGGCCATCTGGTTGAAGGCGCGATAGACCTCGGCCATCTCGCTCGGCGTGTCGCTGACCGGCAGGCGCACGCTGCGCCCCTTGCCGACCTGGCGGGCGGCGAACACCAGGCGCTTGAGCGGCGCACTGAGCTGACGGACGAAGATCCAGGCCGCCGCGGTGGACAGCAGGCCGATGGCCAGGAACCAGCCCAGCACGTTCCAGATCCGCTGACCACGCAGCGGATGCGGATACAGCGGCACCCGCAGCCACTGGTCGCCCAGGGTTGGCGCATGCACCCACAGGGCCGGCGGACTCTTGGCCCGCACCCGCACTTCGGTGTCCGGGCCCAGCTCGGTCTGCATCTGCCGCTGGAAAATCTCGCTGTAGGGCCAGTGCTGCTCGGTGCGCGGCACCTGCTCGCGGGGCACCGGCTTGAGCCCGGCCGCCTCGGCAATGGTGGCGCGGTCTTCCGGGTCTGCCGCCCAGTAGGCGCGCAGGGTCAGCGCCGCGCCGTGGCTGTACTGGCGGTCGACCAGCACATCCTCGTTCATCATCAGATAAACCAGGGTCAGGGCCTTGGAAAACAGCACCACCACCAGCACCAGCCAGAGGGTGCGGGAGAAGAAGCTTTGCGGGAACCACAGCGGGGTTTTCATCACGACTCGATGTAGGTTGGGTTGAGACGCGCAGCGACGAAGCCCAACACAAGGCTCACGAACAGGACGTTGGCATTCGCTGCGCTCAGCACCAACCTACGACTCATTTATTGCCATCCGGCACGAATACATAGCCCACGCCCCAGACCGTCTGGATATAGCGCGGCTTGGACGGGTCGGGCTCGATCAACCGACGCAGGCGCGAGATCTGCACGTCGATGGAGCGCTCCAGGGCGTCCCACTCGCGGCCACGGGCCAGGTTCATCAGCTTGTCGCGGGTCAGCGGCTCGCGAGCGTGCTGCACCAGGGCCTTGAGCACGGCGAACTCGCCGGTGGTGAGCATATGCACCTCGGCCCCCTTCTTCAGTTCGCGGGTGGCCAGGGACAGCTCGTAGTCGCCGAAGCTCACGCTCTCGTCCTCGCTGCCCGGCGCGCCCGGTACCAGTGGGGCCTGACGGCGCAGCACGGCCTTGATCCGCGCCAGCAGCTCGCGCGGGTTGAACGGCTTGGCCAGGTAATCGTCCGCGCCCAGCTCCAGGCCCTGAATGCGGCTGGCCTCATCGCCCTTGGCGGTGAGCATGATGATCGGTACCTGGTTGTTGCCTTCGCGCAGGCGGCGGCAGGCAGACAGGCCGTCTTCGCCGGGCAGCATGAGGTCGAGCACCACCAGGTTGAACAGCTCGCGGGCCAGCAGGCGGTCCATCTGCTCGACGTTTTCCACCGCACGCACGCGGTAGCCCTGCTCCTCGAAGAAGCGTTCGAGCAGGCGGCGCAGGCGGGCGTCGTCGTCGACGATGAGGATTTTTTCGCCTTCAACGGGAAGTGCAGTGCTGCTCATTCAGGGCTCCTTGACCAGGCATCCGCCGGGCGCGGGCGCGCTGGCAGTGTGCAATAGCCGGCATTATGGCTCAGGAGCCGCAGCCGACGTGCAGCCCATTGTTAGCAGATTTTTCCCCGACGGGTTCCCGGTGCACGGCCGGGCAGTGTTTATAATGCGCGGCCGCATCGACGTGGCAGTCGCCCAACGACAACCGCCGCCGCACCGGATAAGGGTGGGGCTGGCCACGCCGATTCAACTGATTTCCGCGCGCCATGCCGTAGGCATGGTCGCCTTGTGGGTAGCTTTTTCTATGCTCAGCATCAACAACCGCATCGCCGAAGAACTGGGCGTACGCCCGCAACAGGTCGCCGCCGCCGTGGCACTGCTCGATGAAGGCTCGACCGTGCCGTTTATCGCCCGCTACCGCAAAGAGGTCACCGGCAGCCTCGACGACACCCAGCTGCGCAACCTGGAAGAGCGCCTGCGCTACCTGCGCGAACTCGATGAGCGCCGCAGCAGCATCCTCGCCAGCATCGAGGAACAGGGCAAACTGACGCCCGAGCTCAAGCGCGAGATCGACCTGGCCGAGACCAAGACTCGCCTCGAAGACCTCTACCTGCCGTTCAAGCAGAAGCGCCGCACCAAGGGCCAGATCGCCCTGGAAGCCGGCCTCGGCGAGCTGGCCGACGCCCTGTTCAACGACCCGAACCTGACCCCGGAAAGCGAAGCCGAGCGCTTTATCGACGCCGAGAAAGGCTTTGCCGACATCAAAGCCGTGCTCGAAGGGGCCAAGTACATCCTGATGGAGCGCTTCGCCGAGGACGCCGACCTGCTGGCCGGCCTGCGCAGCTACCTCAAGGACAACGCCATCCTCAGCGCCCGCGTGGTCGCCGGCAAAGAGAATGAAGGGGCCAAGTTCCGCGATTACTTCGAGCACGACGAGAAGCTCAAGGGCGCGCCGTCGCACCGCGCCCTGGCGATCTTCCGTGGCCGCAATGAAGGCATCCTCAGCGCCAGCCTGAAGGTCGGCGATGAAGCCCCGGGCAGCATGCACCCCTGCGAAGGCATGATCGGCGAGCGTTTCGGCATCAGCGCCCGTGGCCGCGCCGCCGACAAGTGGCTGGGCGAAGTGGTGCGCTGGACCTGGAAGGTCAAGCTCTACACCCACCTGGAAACCGACCTGTTCGGCGAGCTGCGCGAGGCCGCGGAAAACGAGGCGATCAACGTCTTCGCGCGTAACCTGCACGACCTGCTGCTGGCCGCCCCCGCCGGCCCGCGCGCCACCCTGGCGCTGGACCCGGGCCTGCGCACCGGCTGCAAGGTGGCGGTGGTCGACGCCACCGGCAAGGTGCTGGAAACCTCTACCGTTTACCCCCATGCGCCGCGCAATGACTGGGACGGTACCCTGGCGATCCTGGCCAAGCTGTGCGCCAAACACGCGGTCGACCTGATCTCCATCGGCAACGGCACCGCCAGCCGCGAGACCGACAAACTGGCCTTGGAGCTGATCAAGAAACTGCCGGGCCTGAAGCTGACCAAGGTCATGGTGTCCGAGGCCGGTGCCTCGGTGTATTCGGCCTCGGAACTGGCGGCCAAGGAATTCCCGGATATGGACGTGTCGCTGCGCGGCGCGGTATCCATCGCCCGCCGCCTGCAGGACCCGCTGGCCGAGCTGGTGAAGATCGACCCGAAATCCATCGGCGTCGGCCAGTACCAGCACGACGTGTCCCAGCTCAAGCTGGCACGCTCGCTGGATGCGGTGGTCGAGGACTGCGTAAACGCCGTCGGCGTGGATGTGAACACCGCCTCCGCCGCGCTGCTGGCGCGCATCTCCGGGCTTAACACCACCCTGGCGCAGAATATCGTCGCCTTCCGCGACGCCAACGGCGCATTCAACAGCCGCGCCGAGCTGCTCAAGGTGCCGCGCCTGGGCGACAAGACCTTCGAACAGGCCGCCGGCTTTCTCCGCGTGATGAACGGCAGCAACCCGCTGGACGCCTCCGCCGTGCACCCGGAAACCTACCCGCTGGTGCAGCGCATCGCCTTGGACACCGGCCGCGATATCCGCTCGCTGATCGGCGATGCCGGCTTTCTCAAGCGCCTCGACCCCAAGCAGTTCACCGACGACAAGTTCGGCCTGGTGACCATCGGCGATATCCTCAGCGAGCTGGAAAAACCCGGCCGCGACCCGCGTCCGGAGTTCAAGACCGCCGAGTTCCAGGAAGGCGTGGAAACCCTCAAGGACCTCGAGCTGGGGATGATGCTCGAAGGTGTGGTGACCAACGTGACCAACTTCGGTGCCTTCGTCGATATCGGCGTGCATCAGGACGGCCTGGTGCATATCTCGGCGCTGTCGGAGAAGTTCATCAAGGACCCGCACGAGGCGGTCAAGGCCGGCGACGTGGTCAAGGTCAAGGTCATGGAAGTGGACATCCCGCGTAACCGCATCGCCCTGTCCATGCGCATGGGCGACACCCCCGGCGAGAAGGTCGACGGCCCCCGTGGCGGCCCACGCGGCAGCGGCAACCGCGGCGGCAATGCGCCGCGCAGCGAGCGCCACTCGTCCCAGGACAAACCGGCACCGGCCAGCGGCGGCATGGCGGCACTGTTCGCCAATGCCAAGCAGCTGAAAAAGTAACAAGCCCCGCAGGGTGCGCCGTGCGCACCGCCCTACAGATGCAACACCGATACCCATCGCCCCATGATGGGTATCGCATTGCTCAACCTGCGCGGCCCCACCCATCCTACGGCCTGCCGCGTCGCCCTGACGCAAAAGCACAGCGCCCAGCTATAACATTCTTCATCCGTGCCGGGTTATAAGACGGCACTGAGCGGCCACGCCGCAATTCTCGCCCCTTGTAGAGCACGCCTGTCGCCCCCATATTGGCGCAACCGATGCGTGAAGGAATGCAATCTTGAGCGACCTGTTACCCCGCCGCCTGGCCCAGCTTGGCGAGTGCGCCAACCTCTCCCTGCTTGCCCAGTGCCTGCACGGTATCGAGCGCGAGTGCCTGCGCGTCGATGGCGATGGCCAGCTGGCGCTGACCCCGCACCCGGCCGCTCTCGGCTCGGCGCTGACCCACACGCAGATCACCACCGACTATTCCGAATCGCTGCTGGAATTTATCACCCCGGCCGAGCCTGACCCGGCCACCACCCTGGCCGATCTGGAACTGATCCACCGCTTCGCCTACAGCAAGCTGGACGGCGAATACCTGTGGAGCCCGTCGATGCCCTGCGCCCTGCCGGACGAAGAGACGATCCCGATCGCCCACTACGGCAACTCGCATATCGGCGAACTCAAGTACGTCTACCGCAAGGGCCTGGCGCTGCGCTACGGCAAGACCATGCAGTGCATCGCCGGTATCCACTACAACTTCTCCCTGCCCGAAGCGCTGTGGCAGCTGCAGCAGCAGGCCGAAGGCGATACGCGCAGCGCCCGGGATTATCAGTCGGCGCGCTATATCGCCCTGATCCGCAACTTCCGCCGCTACAGCTGGCTGCTGATGTACCTGTTCGGGGCCTCGCCGGCGCTGCACAAGGGCTTTATGCGCGGCAGCCCGCACCAGTTGCAGGAGCTGGACGGCGAAACCCTCTACCTGCCCTACGCCACCAGCCTGCGCATGAGCGACCTGGGCTACCAGAGCAACGCCCAGGCCGGCCTGACGCCCTGCTACAACGACCTGGCCAGCTACACCGACAGCCTGCGCCAGGCCGTCGGCACGCCCTACCCGCCCTATGTGGAAATCGGCGCGAAGAAGGATGGCCAGTGGCTGCAGCTGAACACCAACATCCTGCAGATCGAGAACGAGTACTACTCCAATATCCGCCCCAAGCGCGTGACCTACAGCGGCGAGCGGCCGATCCAGGCGCTGATGGCCCGCGGCGTGCAGTACGTCGAAGTGCGCTGCCTGGACATCAACCCCTTCCTGCCACTGGGCATCGACCTGAGCGAATCGCGCTTCCTCGATGCCTTCCTGCTGTTCTGCGCCCTGCAGGACAGCCCGCTGCTGGAAAGCGGCGAATGCCATGCCTGCACCGACAACTTTCTGAGCGTGGTCAAGGAAGGCCGGCGGCCGGGCCTGCAGCTGCAGCGCCATGGCCAGACGGTGGTGTTGCAGGCCTGGGCCAGCGAGCTGCTGGAGCAGATCCTGCCGCTGGCCGAGCTGCTCGACCAGAGCCAGGGCGACAGCCAGCACGTAGCGGCCCTGCAGGCGCAACAGGCCAAGGTCGAAGACGTCAGCCTGACGCCCTCCGCCCAGGTACTGGCGCAGTTGCAACAGGGGCTCAGCTTTACCGAATTCGCCCTGCACCAGAGCAAGCTGCACGCCGAATACTTCCGCAGCCAGCCCCTGACTGCCGAACAGCAGGCCGCATTCGAGGCCAGCGCGACGCAATCGCTGCACGACCAGGAGGATCTGGAAGCCCACGAGGAAGGCGACTTCGACAGCTTTGCCGCGGCCTATCAGGCCAGCATCCTGGCAATGGCCAACTGAGCCGCGAGAGCGCCGGCCCGACAGCGGCCGGCATTTCGTCAACTGCTTCACAAAACCAGTGAGCGGCGCAAAAACCAGGATCTACGGCTCAACGCGCGCGGACTTATCCGGCTAGCATTAGGCTTGAATATCTAACGCGAGTTTGTGCCATGGCGTCCGCCGCCTCGACCACGGAAGATCAGCACTGGAGCCTGGAAAGCCTCAACAAGGCTTATCAGCAGGGCTACATGGCCGGTCTGACCGGACAACCCAACACGCCCCAGGGCCAGGGTGCCGAAGTGCTCACGGCAGCCTGGGAAGCCGGCTGGGATGATGGCAACGAGCAGTTCGAACAGCACAAACGCCGCAGCGCCTGACCCTCCTCGCTATTGACTCGCCCTGAACGCCGATATCGAGCGGGATCAGGGCCTGCCGCCCCAACCCCAGCAAACCCATCGTTAGCCACGCGGCAATGGCGGAGTACGCGGCGGGACCACCCGCTTGCTCCCGGTCGACTCATAGGCCGCAGCCAGGCGCAGCAGCGCCGAATCGTCGTAGGCGCGACCGGCGAAGGTCAGCCCCACCGGCATGCCGATATCCGCCATCAGCCCCATCGGTACGGTGACCGTGGGCACGCCCAGGTGGCGGATGGCGAGATTGCCGTTGGCGACCCAGACCCCGTTGCTCCAGGCGATATCCGCAGACGCAGGATTCACATCGGCATCGGCCGGGCCCACGTCGGCGACGGTGGGGAACAGCACCGCGTCGAGCCCCAGCCCATCCATCCAGTCTTCCAGGTCGAGCTTGCGGGTCTGTTCCAGGCCGCGCAGACCATCGGGCAACGTAGCGATCTGATCCCAGGGCGTGATGCCGCGCTCGGCCATGCGCACATACTCGTCCATGCCGGCGGCCAGGTCGTCTTCGCGGTTGGGCAGGGTGCCCGGGTCATGGGGAAAAATCAGCGGGCCGTCGACGTCGACTAGGCGGTTCAGCTTGGGATCGCCGTTGGCCTGGAGGAAATCATCGAAGCCCCAGGCCGACAGCGCCCAGAGTTCGTCGTGGAGGAACTCTCTGGACACCAGGCCGCGAGTGAACACCGTCGGCGCGCCGGGGCGATCGCCCTCGCAATTGGAGACCAGGGGGAAATCGACTTCGATCACTTCGGCACCCGCGGCTTCCAGTGTCTGCCGCGCCTGCTCCCACAGTTCGATCACCGCGGGACGGGTGTGGATGCGCTGCCCAGTCGGGCCGCCGATACCCGGCTTTGCACTGGTGCCGGCCGCTTCATCCTGGTTGATAAACATGCGTGGCACGCCGAAACGCTTGCCGGCCAGGGCATCGCGCTGCGCGGCCAGCGCCGGATAGGAGGCGGGACGCACCGCGGCCACGCTGGGGATCGGCACCCAGGGCTGCAAGCGCCACAGGTCGCCGCGCTTGTCGGCGTCTTCGGCCACCACCACATCGAGCACTTCGAGCAGGTCGGCCATGGTTCTGGCAAAGGGCACCACCACGTCCATGGTCGGCGTCAGCGGCCAGTTGCCGCGCACCGAGATCACCCCGCGCGACGGCGTGTAGGCACACAGGCCATTGTTCGAAGCCGGCCCGCGGCCGCTCGACCAGGTTTCCTCGGCCAGGCCGAACGCCGCGAAGCTGGCGGCGGTGGCCGTACCGGCACCGTTGGATGAGCCCGAGGCGAAGGGCGCGGTGAGGTAGGCGGCGTTGTACGGGCTTTCGGCGCGGCCATAGACGCCGCGCTGCATGCCGCCGTTGGCCATGGGCGGCATATTGGTCTTGCCCAGGCAGATCGCCCCAGCGGCGCGCAGGCGCTCGACGGTAAAGGCGTCGCGGTAGGCGAGCAGATCCTTGAAGGCCGGGCTGCCGGAGGCGGCGGTCAGGCCCTTGACCAGATAACTGTCCTTGGCCGTATAGGGGATGCCATCCAGCGGGCCGAGGCTCTCGCCGCGGGCGCGGCGGGCATCGGCAGCCTGGGCCTCCTTGAGCGCATCGGGGTTGCGCACCACCAGCGCGTTGAGGGCAGTGGGCGTATCGGGGCCATCGTAAGCCTCGATCCTGGCGAGATAGGCCTGAACCAGCTCGACCGCCGTGGTTCGCCCGGACTCGAGCGCGGCGCGCAGTTCGGCAATGGAAACCTCAGTTACTTCGATCATGGTGTCGCCCCTGGCTGCTGATGGGTTGTGCCATAAATGTCGCCATCACACCGCACCTTAGGCTCGGGGACATCACTGATGGCAAAACGGCTCTTCTACCGCACCTCGCTGCACTGCATACATGACAAGGTGAAGGGTAGCTATTACGGATTTTTATTCGATACTAATCGATTAAAAATCCAAAATGAAGGCTAAATACGCTTTAAAAGCCGATTTTTATCGGATATAAATAGGCCATCCACTGCCATGTCATGACACACCATGGCAGCGCAACAGCGCTCTGCTAGGGTCAGATGACCACCCGAACTTCGAGTAAAGCAGACACCGTAGGATGGGTCGGGCCGCTGCGCCCAACCTATCCTACGACCTGCGCGTAACCCGGATAAAAGCCGGGAATTTTCTGTCACAACATCCCGGACCGCATCCGGCTACAGGTGAACCATGACCACACTGACCACGACTCCACGCGCCGATGGCTTCCGTATGCCGGCCGAGTGGGAACCCCATAGCCAGACCTGGATGGTCTGGCCCGAGCGCCCGGACAACTGGCGCCTGGGCGGCAAGCCGGCGCAGGCGGCCTTTAGCGCCGTGGCCATGGCAATTGCCGAGTTCGAGCCGGTCACCGTCTGCGCCTCGGCCGGGCAGTACGAGAACGCCCGCCAGCGTCTGGCCCACGACAATATCCGCGTGCTGGAAATCAGCACCGACGACGCCTGGGTGCGCGATACCGGGCCGACCTTTGTCACCAACGGCAGTGGCGAGGTGCGCGGCGTCGACTGGGTCTTCAACGCCTGGGGCGGGCTCGATGGCGGCCTGTATGCCAACTGGGTGCGCGACGACCAGGTGGCGCGCAAGATCCTCGAGATCGAACGCTGCGCCCGCTACCGCACCGAAGGCTTCGTGCTGGAAGGCGGCTCCATCCATGTGGACGGCGAAGGGACCCTGATCACCACCGAGGAATGCCTGCTCAACCGCAACCGCAACCCGCACCTGGGCCGCTCCGAGATCGAGCAGATGCTCCATGCGCACCTGGCCATCGACAGCGTGATCTGGCTGCCGGATGGCCTGTTCAACGACGAAACCGACGGCCACGTCGACAACTTCTGCTGCTACGTGCGCCCCGGCGAAGTGCTGCTGGCCTGGACCGACGATCCGCAGAACCCCAACTACCCGCGCTGCCAGGCCGCCATGGGCGTGCTGGAGCAGGTGCGCGATGCCAAGGGTCGCCAGTTGATCGTGCACAAGATGCCGATTCCCGGCCCCCTCTATGCCAGCGATGAAGAGTGCGCCGGGGTCGACCTGGTGGCCGGTAGCCAGGAGCGCGATCCATCGATCCGCCTGGCCGGCTCCTACGTCAACTTCCTGATCGTCAACGGCGGCATTATTGCGCCGAGCTTCGACGATCCGCAGGACGAAGCCGCCCGCGCCATTCTCCAGCGCCTGTTCCCCGAACACCGCGTGGTCATGGTGCCAGGCCGCGAGATACTCCTGGGCGGCGGCAATATCCACTGCATCACCCAGCAGCAGCCTGCCGCGCAGTACGCCTGAGCGTGACGGCCGGCGAGGGCCTGCCACCCTCGCCGGCGCGTGACGCAGCCAGCAGCCCTCTGCCGGTGTTACCCTGGCGACCATGAATTCGAGCAAACCCAGCCCCGATCAGCCCGCCGAGCCCCATAGCCGCACCGAAGGCGAAGCCATCCTGCAGGCGCTCAAGGCCGGCAAGAACAAGCGCGCGCGCAAACTGCTGGGGCGCATGCACCCGGCCAAGATCGCCGCCATGCTGGAGATGCTCGACACGCGCCAACGGCAGAGCCTCTGGCAGCAGATCGAGTCGGGCCTGGAAGGCCGCATCCTGCCCCACCTCAACCATGAACTGATTGCCCAGTTGGCCGGTGACGCCAGCGACCCCTTGCCGCCGCGAGCGGAGGCTGAGCGCGCCGGGGCCAACGTCAACCACCTGGAAGCCGTGCGCCAGGCCCTCGCCCTGGGCAAGCTCAAGCGGGTCGGCAAACTCCTCCAGCGCATGCACCCGGCCAAGGTCGCCGGCCTGCTGGAGGCCCTGCCCCCCGTCGAACGGCGCGCCGCCTGGAGCATGCTCGAGACCGAGCGCAGCGGCAAAGTGCTGACCTACCTGCACGACGAAATCCGCGGCGCACTGGCGCTGGAACTGGACCTGGAAGACCTGATCGCCTCGGCCGAACAGCTGGAGCTGGATGACCGCGTCGACCTGATCCAGACCCTGCCCGGCGAACTCGGCAGCAAACTGCTGCATGCCAGCAACGCGGCGCAGCGTCAGCAGCTGGAGTCGATGCTGCGCTACCCCGAGGACTCGGCCGGCGGCCTGATGAACGCCGACCCGATCCTGATCCGCGCCGACGTCAAGGCCAGCACCGTGCTGCGCTACCTGCGCCTGCTGGAAAAACTGCCGCCGCAGACCGATATGCTGATGGTGGTGGACCGAAAGGGCCATTATCAGGGCGCGCTGCGCCTGAGCAGCCTGGTCACCGCCGACCTCGATCAGCGCGTGGTCGAGCTGATGCACAGCGATATCGCCGGAATTGCCGTCACGACCAGCAGCCGCGAGGTCGCCCGGCTGTTCGAGGATCTCGACCTGCTGTCCGCCCCGGTGGTCGACGCGCACAACAAGCTGCTCGGACGCATCACCGTCGACGACGTGGTCGACCTGATACGCGAGGACTCAGAGCGGGCGCTGATGCAGATGGCCGGCCTCGACGACGAAGCCGACATCTTCGCCCCGGTGCTGGTCAGTTCGCGGCGCCGCGCGGTCTGGCTGGGCATCAACCTGATCACCGCCTTTAGCGCGGCCTGGGTCATCGGCCTGTTCCAGGCCACCCTGGAGCAGCTGGTGGCCCTCGCCGTGCTGATGCCGATCGTGGCCAGCATGGGCGGTATCGCCGGCAGCCAGACCCTGACCCTGGTGATCCGCGGCCTGGCCCTGGGTCAGGTGCAGAAGGGCAATATCCGTATCCTGCTCAACCGCGAACTGGGCATCTCCATCCTCAACGGCCTGCTCTGGTCGGTGGTGATCGCCCTGCTCGCCGTCTTGTGGTTCGGCGACTGGGGCATAGGCGCGGTGCTCGGCGTCGCCATCCTGGTCAACCTGCTGTGCGCGGCGCTGGCCGGCTGGGGCATCCCGCTGCTGCTCCAACGCATGGGCATCGACCCGGCGCTGGCCGGCAGCGTGATTCTCACCACGGTGACCGATGTGGTCGGCTTCTTCGCCTTCCTCGGCCTGGCCACCCTGTTGCTGCTTTAGGTTTTACGCTTACAGGTGCTGATACCCAGCAGCGGATAGGCCGGACAGAAGCGAAACAGGCCGGTCGCCAGCGGCACGACGCCGATCCAGCCCCACAGGCCGATCGCGCCACTGAGGCTCAGGCCAATCAGAATCAGGCCGACGGCGATGCGCAGGCTGCGGTCGATGGTGCCAACGTTTGCTTTCATGGTGACCTCCTCGGTCATGCTGCGCGCCGGTTCTCCAGCGCGCTGAACAACAACATCCCGGCCAGCATGGCCAGAACGAACAACAGCACCTGCCAGTGCCCGCTGAGCAGAATCGCCAGCGCCGGGCCCGGGCAGATACCGGCAATACCCCAACCGACGCCGAACAACAGACTGCCGCCGATCAGCCGACGATCCAGGTTGCGCTTGTCCGGCAGCTGCATGGGCGCGTCCAGTAGCGTCAGGCGTTGCCGGCGCGCCCAGCGAAAGGGCAGCACGGCCACAGCGATGGCCCCCAGCATGACCAGCGCCAGGGACGGATCCCAGGCCCCGGCCAGGTCGAGAAAGCCCAGCACCTTGGCCGGGTTGGCCATGCCGGCCAGCAGCAGGCCGAGGCCGAAGATCAGCCCGGCCAGTAATGCAGTCAGTTTGCGCATGATCAGCCCCCCAACAGATGACGCAGGACAAACACCGTGGCGAAACCGGCGGCCATAAAGGCCAGGGTCGCCGCCAGCGAACGCGGCGACAGCCGGGAAATGCCGCACACCCCGTGGCCGCTGGTACAACCCGCGCCATAACGGGTGCCGACGCCCACCAGCAGGCCGGCCAGGCCCAGGCTCAGCCAGCCACCGTGGAACTCGATTGGCGGCAGGGCGGCAAACAGCCCCCAGAGCAGGGGCGCGAGCAGCAGGCCGAGGAGAAACAGGGCCTTCTCGCCACGCCCCTCGCCGCCTTCCACGACCGCGCCGAGCAGGCCGCTGATACCGGCGATACGCCCGTTGAGGACCACGAACAGCGCCGCCGCCAGGCCGATCAGGGCCCCGCCGCCCAGGGCGCTCCAGGGCGTAAAGTTGAGCCAATCGATGGTCATTGCGACTCTCCTGCACAGAACAGTTGATAGAGGGTGTTGATCACCGCCAGGGCCGCCGGGCTGCAGATCCGGTAATGGATCTGCTTGCCCTCGCGGCGGGTCTGCACCAGGCCCTCGCGGCGCAGCACCGCCAGTTGCTGGGACAGGGTCGGCTGCTGGATACCCAGCAGGCTCTCCAGCTCGCTGACATTGCGCTCGCCCTGGGACAGCTGACAGAGCAGCAGCAGACGGTCGGGATTGCCCAGGGCTTTGAGCAGCTGCCCCGCCGCATCGGCGTTGGCGCGCAGTTGCTGGATATCGAGGGGGGTGTCGGGGGCATTCATCTGGCGGCACTCAATTAAGATAAAAACAATTTATTCTTTTATATATTGAGTTGCAAGCCCACCCTCTCCACACCCGCCTGAGGGGCAGACAATAAAAAACCCGGAACAGGGTCCGGGTTTCTTCTGTTGCCTGGGCCGAGCTGGATGCAACAGCTCGGCCGGCAGCGCCGCAATCAGAGCAGCGGCAGGGTGTAGCTGACGATCAGACGGTTTTCATCAACGTCACGACCGAAGTTGTTGCGCACAGTGGCGTTGCGCCAGCGCACACCCAGGTTCTTCAGCGAACCTTCCTGGAACACGTACATCAGCTCGGTATTGCGCTCGCGCTCCTTGCCTTCGGAGACATTGCTGCCACGGTCGATGTTATCGCCGCTGAGGAAGCGAGTCATAAAGGTCAGACCCGGCACGCCAACAGACGCGAAGTCGAAGTCATAACGTGCCTGATAGGACTTCTCGTCCTTGGCCGCGAAGTTACCGATCTGCACGTAGTTGACCAGGAACGGGTCCGTACCACCGATATAAGCGAAGCCGGTGTCACCGCTCATTTTCTGGTAACCCAGGCCAAACTTGTGGCCACCCAGCGCATAAGTGACCATCGCACCGAAGGCCTTGTTGTCGACATTGCTAACGCCGTCATCGGTGGAGCGTGCATAACGCACGTCAGTCTTCAGGCTCTGTTTGTCGCCCAGCGGCAACACATGCACCAGGTTGAAGGAGTGCTGTTTGTACATATCCTCCAGGTTGGAATAGTAGTAACCGGCCGTCAGGTCCTTGCTGAGCTTGTAGCTGCCGCCGGCAAAGACGAACTCGTTGGACTGATTGGCGGCGTTACCGCCCTTGAAGCTGATACCGCTGAGGGCATAGGTGCTCAGCGTCATGTCTTGATAGTCTTGCGAGTTGCGGTTGTTGACCTCGTCGAGGTAACCGGCATCCAGGGTCAGACCTTCGATCTCCTGGGAGACCAGATGGCCGCCGCGGAAAACCTGTGGCAGCAAACGACCGTCGCTGGAAGCAACGGCCTGGTTCTTGAACTGCATCTGGCCAACGCGCAGGGTGCTGCTGGAAACCTTGGCCTTGGCGGCTACCGCCAGACCCGAGTAGTTGTCCTGGGAGCCACCGGAACGATCCGGAACGAGCAGATCACTGCCCGCCGTACCGTCGCCGGAGTCCAGCTTGAAGCCGAACATACCAATGGCATCGGCACCGAAACCCACCGTCCCCTCGGTGAAGCCGGAGTTTGCACGCAGGATAAAACCTTGTGCCCACTCTTCACGCTTGTTCTGCCCTGCGTCTTCACGGAAATCACGGTTGAAGTAGAAATTGCGTGCCTCAAGGGTGGCAGTGCTGTCACCAATAAAGTCGGCGTGGGCGACTTGGCTCAGGGACAAGCCCAGGGTGCTGGCGGCGACGGCCAGGGCCAGGGAGGTCTTTCTCATTGTGATAGCTCCAGTTGTGTGTGGGTGGCTCATCGGCACGGCACAGGGCTTCAGCAGGTGAAGGGGCAGGCACGCACCGAATTCGGGGGCTTATTGCGCCCCGCTCCACTGCAGCGGCGCACAGACGCGCTAGCTGGCGGGCAGCGGGGCAATAAGCGAAATCAGGCGTGCATGCGCAGACAGGGGGCGCAACTCGAGGTCTGGCGACAGGGCATCGGGCAGGTAGGGATCATGGCGCGGCTCTCGGTCTTTTTATTGTTGGCCGTGAATGGACACAGCCGTTATATGCACAGCCCTACGCAGATACTGTGCCAGTCCGCTTAGGGCGGCAGCCGGCCGCTCTAGCTCAGGCCTCGAGTGCGATCCATGAAGGATATGGGGGGATGGTCGAGGGCACACGACAGGCGGTTTTTCGCCGAACGGCGATTGGCAACAGGCGGTTTTTCGCCATAACGCCCCCCCTTCCCGCGACCGTTCGAAACAGCCCGTTCAGTCGATCACGATCTGGTTCTTGCCCTGGCGCTTGGCCCGGTACATGGCGGCATCGGCACGGGTGTAGAGGGCATCCAGGTTCAGGTCCTCGGCGCGCAGGTTGGTCAGGCCCTGGCTGAGGGTGACGCCGAACGAGGTGCCCTCGTGGCTGAAGCGCAGACGCCGCACCTCGCGCTGCAGGCGTTCGGCAATCTGGACCGCCAGGGCCGGCTCGCAGCGGGGAAAGAGCGCGGCGAACTCTTCGCCACCGATACGCCCGAACAGGTCACCGCGCCGCAGGGTGGTAACGCCGCTGTACGCCAGGCGCTGCAGGACCTGGTCGCCCATCTGGTGGCCGTAGTGGTCGTTGATCTGCTTGAAATCGTCCAGGTCGATCAGCAGAAAGGCCAGAGGACTGCCATATTCGCGAGCCTGCTCGAACTCGCGCTGGGCGCAGTCGAAGAAATGCCGACGATTGCTGCTCTGGGTCAGCACATCGGTGGTGGCCAGGCGGTGCAGTTCGCCTTCCAGCTGCTTCTTCTCGGTGATGTCCTCGGCGATGCCGACAATGATCTGCGCCTTGCCGGCGGCGCTCTGGCGGCTGACGAAGCACTTGTCGCTGAGCCAGCGCAACTGGCCGTCGCTGCGGATAATGCGGTACTCGCGGGCCTCGACCGCGCCGGTCTGCAGCACCTGGGCCAGGCTCTCGGCGGCATAGTCCAGGTCGTCCGGATAGATGCTGTTGCGCCACTCGTCATAGCTGGCCAGCAGCAGGGCGGCAGAGCGGCCGAAGATGCGTTCATAGGCGGGGCTGACATAGATGACCCGCTGGGCTTCCCAGTCGAAGGCCCAGAGCACGGCATTGACGCTGCCCAGCAGGGTACTGAACAGCTGCTCGCGCTCCTGCAACCGCGCGACTTCGCCGCGGGTGTGCAATAGCGCCAGGGTCAACTCCTCATGCTCGAGTTGCAGTCTGCTCACTTCATCCATAACCGCCGCCGGTTTGCACAGTGCTTAAGCGATACCACGAGCATATGCCAGAAACAAAAAACCCGCCTGGAGTGGCGGGTTGTTTGCGTCAGGCCCCTATCAGGCGCTGACGGTCGGCCGCAACGAATAGGTTTTCAGCTGTTCGGCGAATTCGCGCAACGACTGGATGCCGCTGGCCTCGGCCTCATGCACCCACTGCTTGATGGCTTCGAGCATGTCGTGACCATTGGCGCTGGTCTTGACCCAGATCTGCTGCAGGGCCAGGCGCTTCTCGTAGATCACCTTGAGCGCCTGACTCTGCTCCAGCACGCGCTGGATGCGCAGCTGATGCCCTTCGTCGAGCAGGCTCGGCTCACGGGCCAGCAGGCGCTTGGCGCGGTGGAAATGATGGCGCACCGAGGCGTCGGCCTTGGCCAGTTCCTGCTTGACCAGGGGGCCGATCACCAGCTTGCGGTACTGCGCCATGATCTGGAACCTGTTGTTGAGAATCGCCATGGCGGTGTCCATGTCGAGGCTGCGCTTGCCTTCCACCCGGTGGGCAATCGGCGCGACGCGCTGCACCCTGGCCAGCCCCAGCAGGCTGAACAGCCGGATCCAGGCCCAGCCCATGTCGAACTCCCACTTGCGCACCGACAGCTTGGCCGAGTTCGGGTAGGTGTGGTGGTTGTTATGCAGCTCTTCACCGCCGATCAGAATGCCCCAGGGCAGCAGATTGGTCGCCGCGTCGCGGCACTCGAAGTTGCGGTAACCCACCGCATGGCCCAGGCCGTTGATCACGCCGGCGGCCCACACCGGGATCCACATCATCTGGACCGCCCAGATGGTGATGCCCGCCGCGCCGAACAGGGCCAGGTCGATCAGCGCCATCAGGCTGATACCGGCCATGGGGAAACGCGAATAGAGGTTACGCTCGATCCAGTCTTCCGGGCAGTTCTTGCCGTAGATGCGCAGGGTTTCCGGGTTTTTCGCCTCTTCGGCGTACAGCTCGGCACCGGTGCGCAGAACGGTGCCCAGGCCCTTGATCACCGGGCTGTGCGGGTCGTCCACGGTCTCGCATTTGGCGTGATGCTTGCGGTGGATGGCGGTCCACTCGCGGGTATTCTGCGCCGTGGTCAACCACAGCCAGAAGCGGAAGAAATGCTTGAGTGCAGGATGCAGTTCCAGGGCACGGTGGGCCGAGTAACGGTGCAAGTAGACGGTGACGCTGACGATGGTCACATGCGTCATCAGCAGGGTGACCGCGATCAGTTGCCAGATCGACAGGTCGAGAAAACCGTTGTACCACATGGAGTCGAGTGCCTCGTATAGAGAAGGACGCAGCCTGTCCTGAAACAGACTACAGGCATTATCCCTGACCGGGATCAGAAAACCAGTTGGTCTTTTGGATAAGAATGCCGGCCCCGCGTTAGCGCCTATACTGCCCAGCAGATCAAAAGGACTGACTACCCCCTATGAACTCTCCCCGCAGCGCCCGGCACCTGACCCTCGCCTACATTTTGGCGGCCGGCCTGTGGGTAGCATTCAGCGACATTCTGCTCGCCGCTCTCGACCTCTCGCGCGAACAGTTGGAGTCCGTGCAGCTGGCCAAGGGTCTGCTCTTCGTCCTGCTCAGCGGTGCCCTGCTGTACTGGGTGTTGCGCACCTATCAACGGCAACAGCAGCGCGCCCACCGCGCCCTGAGCGCCAGCGAAAAACGCCTGAGCCGCGCCCTTAGCGCGGCCAGGGATGGCATGTGGGACTGGGACCTGCGTACCCGCGCGGTGTTCTTCTCCACCGAGTACACCGCCCTGCTCGGTCTGCAACCGGGCGGCCTGGGCAACGACAAGGAAAACTGGCTGCAACGCCTGCACCCCGACGACCGCGCGCATTTCCAGCGCAGCCTGGAGCAGCGCCTGAGCAGCGCCAGCCCGGCCCCCTATGAAGTCAGCTACCGTCTGCGCCACAGGGATGGCACCTACCGCTGGATCCAGTCCCGCGGCCGACTGCTGCTGGACGACCAGGGTCGCCCGGAGCGCATGATCGGCACTGCCAGCGACATCACCCAGCGGCGCAATGACGAAGACAGCCTGCGCCAGGCCGCCGCGGTGTTCGACGCCACCCAGGAAGGGGTACTGGTCACCGATGCCAGGCAACGCATCGTGCACTGCAACCCGGCCTTTACCCGCATCACCGGCTACAGCCAGGCGGAGATCCTCGGCCAGCAGCCCAGCCTGCTGAAGTCCGGGCGGCACGACCAGGCCTTCTACAACAGCCTCTGGCATGCCCTGCAGAGCCGCGGCGGCTGGAGCGGTGAAATATGGAACCGGCGCAAGAACGGCGAGATCTATCCGCAGTGGCAGAATATCCGGGTCATTCGCGACGAAGAGGGCGAGATCAGCCACTATGTCGCGGTGTTCTCCGATATCACCGCGCTCAAGCGCTCCCAGCGCGAGCTGGACTACCTGGCCCATCACGACCCCCTGAGCAACCTGCCCAACCGCCTGCTGTTCACCGAACGGGTCGAGACCGCGCTGGAGCGCGGGCAACGCGACAAGCGCTGCGGCACTGTGCTGCTGATCGACCTCGACCACTTCAAGCACATCAATGAAAGCCTCGGCCACGCGATCGGCGACCTGTTGCTCAAGGAGGTCGGCGAACGCCTGCGCCAGCAGTTGCGGGGCAGCATGACCCTGGCGCGCCTCGGCGGCGACGAGTTCGGCCTGCTCTGCGAAGACTGCGCCACGGCCGAACAGGCGGCCGGCCTGGCCCAGCAGATGCTGGGCTGCCTGAACCAGCCGTTCGTGGTCAACGGCCAGGAGCTGTTTATCGGGGCCAGCATCGGCATCAGCCTGTTTCCCGGCGATGCCGACAATGTCGCCCAGGTGCTGCGCAACGTCGACTCCGCGCTGTTCAAGGCCAAGAGCAGCGGCCGCGAGGGCTATGCCTTCTACGCCCAGGAGCTGACCGAATACGCGCGCCAGCGGGTCGAACTGGTCAGCGCCCTGCGCCACGCCCTGGAGCACGACGAATTGCGCGTGTATTACCAGCCGCTGATGTGCCTGCGCAGCCGACAGATGATCGGGGTCGAAGCCCTGGTGCGCTGGCAGCACCCGCAACGCGGCCTGGTTCCGCCGGGGGAATTTATTCCGATCGCCGAGGAAAGCGGGCTGATCGGGGCCATCGACGCCTGGGTGCTGGACCAGGCCTGCCGGCAGATGGTCGCCTGGCAGGCGGCCGACTATGCCCTGCGTTTTGTCGCGGTGAATGTGTCCAGCCGCCTGTTCAGCCGCGGCGAACTGGATAGCCGGGTGGCCCAGGTACTGGCCGACACCGGCCTCGACCCGGCCTTCCTCGAACTGGAAGTCACCGAAAGCGCGGTGATGGACAACCCCGACGCGGCCCTGGCCCTGCTCAATCGCCTGCGCGCCCTGGGCGTGCGCCTGGCCATCGACGACTTCGGTACCGGCTACAGCTCCCTGGCCCGCCTCAAGCGTCTGCCGGTGCACAAGCTGAAACTCGATCAGAGCTTCGTCATGGGCCTGCCCCGCGACCAGGACGACGTGGCCATCACCCGTGCGGTCATCGCCCTGGGCCACAGCCTGGGGCTCAAGGTACTGGCCGAGGGCATCGAACAGCTGGAGCAGGCGGAGCTGCTCGAACAACTCGACTGCGACCATGCCCAGGGCTACTATTTCGGCCGCCCGCAACCGGCCGAGGCCCTGGCTGCGCAGCTGCCGCAGGCGCAGGGCGTAGAGACTTTCCAGGAATAGATCATGCGCGTGATGATTCTCGAAGACGATGTATGGATCGCCGACCTGCTCAAGCAGATCGTCCTGAGCCTGCGCCCCGGCACCCAGGTGGTTTGCCACGCCAGCTTGGACAACGCCATGAGCGACTGGCAGAGCCTGGCCGCCGACCTGCTGGTCTGTGACTGGAACCTGCCCGACGGTCCCGGCACCGTGTTGCTCGAACGGGTGCGCCAGGACGACCCGCAGGTCCCCCTGGTGATGATTACCGGCCGCGCCGACCGCGACAGCGTGCTGGCGGTGCGCGCGCTGCGGATCAACGCCTTTATCAGCAAGCCGTTTCAGGTGCCCAAGGTGCTCGAATGCCTGGACCGTCTGCTGCCGGCCTTCAGCGACACCCCCGCCGTCGCCGCCAGCAGCGCCGGCAGTTTTATCGAGTTTCTCGACAGTCAGGCCGACACTGCGCTGGACCTGCCCCTGCAGGCGGGCATGCAGAGCAAACTCGAAGCGCTCAGCCACCAGCAGCCCAGCGTGCGTCAGCTGCAGCAGGCCTGGCAGCATGACCCGACCCTCACCGGCCGCCTGCTGGCCGCCGCCAACAGCCGCCAGTACAACACCGCCGCCACCGCCTGCCTGAGCCTGGGCGAGGCCCTGCAGATCCTCGGGCCGACCACCAGCCTGAATATCGGCATAGGCCTGAGCCTGAACCCCGCCAGCCAGCTGGACGATGCCGAACTGCGCCTGCAGGCCGAGGCGCAGATGCAGCAGATCGACAACCTGCACCCGCGCGTGTCCGAACTGGCCGTGGCCTGCCGCCTCGATCCCGCGCCGCTGCACAGCGCCGCCCTGCTCTACCGCATGGGCGAGCTGTGCCTGCTGCAACAGGCGCAGCTCTGGCGCAACGCCGGCCACAGCCTGCCCCTGGAAGAGTTGAGCCAAGCTCTGGACAAGGCCAGCAGCGTGCTGGCCAACCGCCTGAAAGCCCACTGGCGCCTGCCCACGCCGCTGCGCGACCTGATCGGGGCCTGCTATGCGCTGCCCACCATCAATACCCGCCGCGAGGCCATCGTCATGCACCTGGCGGCCAGCGAACAGGCCGCCGTACCCGATGCCGACAAACTCGCCCGCCTGCGCCGCCTCGCCGGCCTGCCCTGAATCCCATCGACAATCACCGTCAGCCTTAGAGGGCGTCAATGGCTAGCAACAGCTCTGCTGCAATTCGCTGGATTGTCGGTTTCGGTAGCCTGGCCCTGGCGCTGTTGTTCTTCACCCTCGGCGCGCGCGCCCTGCAGGAGCGTGAAGCGCTCTGGCAACTGCAACTGGCCAGCCAGAGCGAGCTGCAGCAGCGGGCGCTGCACAGCACCCGGCAGCGCCGGGCCGCCCAGGCGCAGTTGCTCGGCGAAACCCTGGCGGCGGACGCCTGGGTCGTCGAACTGGTGCGCCAGGCCCACGCCCTGGAGCCTGCCGACCCGGCTATGGTTAGCATCCGCAACCAGCTGTATACCCGCCTGGTACCACGCTGGCGCAACCTGCAGGCGAGCCATCCCTTTCGCCTGCTGGTACACCTGGCACCCGCCGGCGAAGTCCTCCTGCGCGTACACGCCCCCACGCGGCATGGCGACAACCTGAGCGCCCGCCAGCCCATACTGCGTGACGCCCTGCGCAGCGGCACCAGCCGGGCCGGTCTGGATCTCAGTCCGCAGCGCCTGGGCATGCGCGCGGTCACCCCATTACGGGTCGACGGCCTCGACGGCCCGCTCACCGTGGGGGCCGTCGAAGTGGTGTACGAGGTGCTCGGCGACTTGCGGCAGCTGGACCGGGAACTGGAGGCGGGCGTCGCCCTGCTGCTGGAAACGCCCACCGGGGTACGCGATGGCGAGACCTTGCGCGGCCTGGCGACGGAGCCGGGCGGCTGGCAGCTGATCGACTACTCCAGACCCCAGGTTCAGGCCTGGCAGGCTGCCGGGCTGCTGTCGCCCTCCGTCGCCGGCTATAGCCGACAGTTGCTGGAGGACCAGGGTCGTAGCTACCTGCTCAACCAGATCGACCTGCCGGGCTACCCGCACGACGCCAACGACCCGGCCGCGCCCCGGGCCATTGCCCTGGTGTGGCGCGATATCAGCGAACTGGCCGCCGTCCATCGACGCGACCAGCGCCAGCTGGTCGGCAAATGGCTGCTGGCCTGGCTGGGATCGGCGGCGCTGCTGCTGTTGCTGCTGCAGGCGACCAAGCGCAGCAGCCAGCTCCTGCTCAGCCGCCACCGCGACGAGCTGCAGGCCAAGCATCGGCAGAGCGAACAGGCGCGGCAACTGCTGGCGGTGATCGCCGAGGCCCAGGCGGCCTATATCAACGCGCAGAATCAACGCGAAGCCTTCGACGCCCTGCTCAAGCGCATCCTCGCCCTCGGCGACAGCCAGTTCGGTTTTATCGGCGAGATCCGCCACGATGACCAGGCCGCGCCCTACCTGCGCGCCTATGCCGCCAGCCACCAGGCCTGGGATTATGCCCGCGCCCTGCGCAGCGCGGACCAGCCCGTGCCCGACCTCGACGAATTGCTCGAACAGGCGCTGCACAGCAGCGGCCCGCTGCTGTGCAATATGCCGGAAGCAGATCCACAGCAGGCCGGCCCGGCGCTGCGGGCCTTTGCCGGCCTGCCCATCCATGCCAACGGTCAACGGGTCGGCATGCTCGGCCTGGCCAACCGGCCCGGCGGCTACGACCAGGCCTTTGTCGAATTTCTGCAACCGCTGCTGGCCACCCTCGGCCAGTTGATCGAGGCCCTGCGCCGCGATATCCAGCGCGAACAGGCCCAGCACAGCCTGCAACGCCAGCAGGCCGCCCTGCGCGCACTCAACGAGATCGCCGCGCTGCCAACCCTGAGCAGCCAGCAGCAGCTGCGCCAGGCCCTGCAACTGGGTGCCGACTTCTACGCCGTGCCCCTGGCGATCATCAGCCAGATCGACGGCGAGGATTACCGGGTCATGGCCCAGGTCTCGCCGCCGGGCGGCCTGGAAGATGGCCAGCGTTTCGCCCTCGGCGACACCTACTGCAGCATCGCCCTGCGCGGCGACGACGTGCTGGCCATCGAACAGATGGGCAGGTCGGCCCATGCCAGCCACCCTTGCTACCCCCTGTTCGCCCTGGAAACCTATATCGGCATCGCCATCAGCGTGGCCGGGCAACGCTTCGGCACCCTGGCGTTCTGCGCCCACGACGCGCGGCCGAGCCCCTTCGACGAGGCCGATCGCGAGTTTCTGCGCCTGTTCGGCCGCTGGGTCGGGGCCACCCTGGAGCGCCAGCAACAGGAACAGGCGCGCCAGGTCCTGCTCGAACGCCTCGACGACGCCCAACGCATCGCCCGCCTCGGCCACTGGGAAGCCAACCTGCAAAGCGGCGAGCTGTACTGGTCGGCCACCATCTACAGCATCTTCGGCTACGACCCGCAGCACTACCGGCCCAGCGTGGAGAACTTCAGACGTACGCTGCACCCCGAGGATGTCGCCCTGGTCGACGCCAGCGAACAGCGCGTGGCGGCGGGCGGTGCGCACGACGTGGTGCACCGCATCATCCGCCCCGATGGCGAGGTGCGCTGGGTCCATGAACGGGCGCACCTGCGGCCCGACGAGCAGGGCCGCATGCTGCGCCTGGTCGGCACCGTGCAGGATGTCACCGAACAGGCCAGCGCCGAGGCGGCGATGAAGGCCCAGAGCGAACGCCTGGCGAGCATTATCGAAGGCACCCATATCGGCACCTGGGAATGGGACGTGCAAAGCGGGGCCATGGTCTTCAACGAGCGCTGGGCGCAGATCATCGGCTACCGCCTGGATGAACTGACCGCAAGCGACTTCCAGCACTGGCAGCAGCTGATCCACCCCGATGACCTGGCGCTGTCCAACGAACGGCTGCAGGCGCATTTCCGCGGCGAAACGCCCTACTACGACTGCCAGTACCGTATCCGCCACAAGCACGGCCACTGGGTCTGGGTCCAGGACCGTGGCCGGGTCGAGCGCCGCGGCGAGGCCGGCCAGCCATTGCTGATGTACGGCACCCATGCCGATATCAGCCAGACCAGGCAGCGCGAGGAAGAAATCCGCCAGGCCCGCGCCTTTCTCCAGGCGATACTCGACTCGGCCACCGGGGTGAGCATTATCGCCACCGACACCGCCGGCCAGATCAGCCTGTTCAATAGCGGGGCCGAGCGCCTGCTCGGTTATAGCGCCGCGGAGGTGGTCGGGCGCAGCAGCCCGGCGACCTTCCACCTGGCCAGCGAAATCGAGGCGCGCGGCGTCGCCCTGAGCCAGCACAGCGGCACGCCCATCGCCGGCTTCGAGGTCTTTGTCCACAATGCCCGCAGCGGCGAGCCGGAAACCCGCCAGTGGACCTATGTGTGCAAGGATGGCAGCCAGCGGCGGGTCAACCTGACGGTCAGCGCCATCTTCGAGAGCGACCGCAGCATCAGCGGATTTCTCGGCATCGCCAGCGACATCACCGAACTGCAGCAGGCCACCCGCGCCCTGCAGAAGAGCGAAAGCCGCTTTCGCGGCCTGGCGGCCACCCTGCCGGGCGCGGTCTATCGCTGCGACAACGATGCCGACTGGACCATGCGCTATATGAGCGACGAGGTCCTCAACCTGACCGGCTATCCGGCCAGCGACTTTATCGACAACCGCCGGCGCAGCTTTGCCAGCGTGATTCACCCGGACGACCTGCCCATCACCTACCAGGCCGAGCAGGCCATTGCTCGCCAGCAGAGCTTCGAGCTGACCTATCGCCTGCAGCATGCGCACGGCCACAGCGTCTGGGTGCGGGAAAAGGGCCGAGCCGAATACGCCGCCGACGGCAGGCCGCTGTGGATTTCCGGGTTTATCTGGGACATCAGCGACCGCAAGGCCGTCGAGGATGCCCTCAGCCTCAGCCAGCAACGCTTCAGCAGCGCCTTCAGTACCGCGCCCCAGGGCATGGCCCTGGTGTCCCCGCAAGGGCAGTGGCTGGAGGTCAACGACGAACTGTGCCGGATGCTCGGCTACAGCCGCGACGAGCTGTTGCAACTCGACTTCCAGAGCCTCACCCACCCCGACGACCTGCAAAACGACCTGCACAGCCTGGAGGAACTGCTGGCCGGGCGGATCAGCGCCTACCAGCTGGAAAAACGCTACCTGGACCGCCAGGGCCGCGCCCTCTGGGTGCTGCTGAGTGTCGCCCTGGTACGCGACAGCCAGGCTCAGCCGGTGCATTTCGTCGTGCAGATCCAGGACTTCAGCGAGCGGGTCGAGGCCGAACGGGCGATTCGCGAGCGCGAGGACTACCTGCGCACCCTGCTCGACAACGTCCTCGACGCCATCGTCACCATCGACCAGCAAGGCACGATCGAAACCTTCAACCACGCCGCCGAACGGATTTTCGGTTACCGCCTGGCCGAGGTCAGCGGGCGCAACGTCAAGCTGCTGATGCCCGAGCCGGAGCGCTCGGCCCACGATGGCTACCTGGCCCGCTACCGCCAGACCAATGAGACCCATCTGATCGGAACGGTGCGCGAGCTCGATGGCCGGCGCCGCAACGGCGAGCTGTTCGCCATTGAACTCGCCGTCTCGCAGATCAGTCACCAGGGCCAGCGCCGCTTTATCGCGGTGATCCGCGATATCAGCGAGCGCAAGCGCATCGAACAGATGAAGAACGAATTCATCTCCACCGTCAGCCACGAACTGCGCACCCCGCTCACCGCCATCGCCGGCTCCCTCGGGCTGATCAACGGCGGCGTACTGGGCGAAGTGCCGGCGACCATGCAGCAGATGTTGCGCATCGCCCAGGACAACAGCCAGCGCCTCAGCGAGCTGATCAACGACCTGCTCGACATGGACAAGCTGGTCGCCGGCAAGATGAGCTTCGAGCTGCTCGAACAACCCCTGCAACCCCTGCTGGAACAGGCCGTGGCGCAGAACCAGCCCTACGCCAGCCAGTATCAGGTGCAGCTGCAGCTAGGCGAAGCGGACGCCACCGACTGGGTCCGGGTCGACGGCCAACGCCTGGCCCAGGTGCTGGCCAACCTGCTGTCGAATGCCGCCAAGTTTTCCCCCGCCGGCCAGAGTGTGGAAATCGCCGTACAACGCCGCGGTGACTGCCTGCGCGTGAGCGTCTGCGACCACGGCCCCGGCATCGCCGAGGCCTTCAAGGCGCAGATCTTCGGCAAGTTCTCCCAGGCCGACGCCAGCGACACCCGACGCAAGGGCGGCACCGGCCTGGGCCTGGCCATCAGCAAGCAACTGATCGAGCACATGGACGGGCAGATCGGCTTCGACTCGGTGCCCGGCCAGGGCGCGACCTTCTGGTTCGAACTGCCCCGGGTGCCGCCGCAATGAGCGCAGGTCACAACAGCCCGCGCGGGCACTCGCGACGGCGCAACCTGCTCAACTGGGCCATCAGCCTGGGCTTGCTGCTGCTCCTCGGCCTGGGGGTCGAACTCTTGCTGCTGCAGTACAACCTGCGCCAGGAACAAGCCGATCAACAGCGCCTCGGTGCCCATGCCGGGGAGATACGCGCGGTGCTGCTGGCCGAACTCAATGCCACCCTGCACCTGGCCACCGGACTGGCGTCCTATATTCCGGCTAAACACGGGCAGATCGACCCGCAGGAACTGCAACCCTGGCTCGAAGGCCTGTTCCGCCAGGGCCGGCATATTCGCAATATCGGCCTGGCACCGGACAACCGCATCAGCTTTATCTACCCGCGGCTCGGCAACGAGGCGGCTCTCGGCCTCTATTACCCCGATCAACCCAAGCAGTGGCCCATGGTGCAACGCATCATCGACAGCCGCCGGCCCCTGCTCGATGGCCCGCTGCCCCTGGTACAGGGGGGCAGCGGGCTGATCTACCGCATCCCGGTGTATCTCGACGAGACGCGTTACTGGGGCCTGATCAGCACCGTGATCGACTATGACCGCCTGTACGCCGAAGTCGCCGAAGTCGCCCTGCAGCGCGGCATCGCCATCAACCTGCGGCCGGCCGACCCGGCGGCCGACGCGGCGCAGTCAACGGCGGCGCGCGACAGCACCCTGGTGCGCCTGCCGGTGCCCCTGGCCGGAGCCAACTGGCAGCTCGAGGCCCGCGACCTCCACCCGTCCCGCCCCTTGCCCGCCTGGCTGCGCCTGCTCGGCTGGAGCCTGGCGAGCGGCTGCGCGGCGCTGATCGGCCTGGCCCTGCACACCCAGCACCGCCAGGCCGTGTTGCTGCTGGCGCTCAACCAGAGCCAGCGGCAGTTCCTCCAGGCGTTCGACATGACGCCCCAGGGGCTCGCCCTGCTCGATGCCCAGGGCCGCCTGCTGGCCAGCAACCAGGCGCTCTGCCAACTGCTGCAGCGCCATGCGGACAGCCTGCTGCAGCAACCCCTGGAGCAGTTCTGCGCGCAGTCGCAACAGCCGCAGCTGCAGGCGCAGCTGCTGGCAACCGTGCCGGGGCAGAACCGCAGCTGGACCCAGACCCTGCTCGACGCCAGCGGCCAGGCCATCGATGTGCAGCTCAGCGCCGCCGTACTCGGCAGCGCCCTGGACGCCACGCCAATGCGCATCCTGCATATTCAGGACATCCGCGAGAGCAAGCGCCTGGAACGCCTGCAGCGTGAATTCACCTCGAGCGTCAGCCACGAACTGCGCACCCCGCTCACCGCCATCAGCGGGGCCCTGGGTCTGATCAATGGCGGCGCGGTGGGCGAAGTGCCGGCGGCCATGCAGCAGATGCTGCGCATCGCCCAGGACAACAGCCTGCGCCTGCAAGAGCTGATCAACGACCTGCTCGACATGGACAAACTACTGGCCGGCAAGATGCGCTTCGAGCTTCGCACACAGCCTCTCTGGCCCTTGCTGGAAAAGGCCGTCGCGCATAACCAGCCCTACGCCGCGCAGCACCAGGTACGGCTGCAACTACTCGGCGCGCCCTGCGGGATTCAGGTTCAGGTTGACGAGCAGCGCCTGGCCCAGGTGTTGGCCAACCTGCTATCGAATGCCGCCAAGTTTTCCCCCGCCGGGGCCTCGGTAACGGTGGCTGCCCAGCAGCGGGACGGGAAGGCGCAGATCAGCGTAAGCGATCAAGGGCCGGGCATCGCGGAAGAATTCAGGCCGCGCCTGTTCAGCAAGTTCTCCCAGGCCGACGCCACCGACACCCGACGCAAAGGCGGCACCGGTCTGGGCCTGGCCATCAGCAAGGCATTGATCGAACGCATGCACGGCCAGATCGGCGTCGACTCAAGCCCGGGCCAGGGCAGCACATTCTGGGTCGAATTACCTGTGATATAAGGTCAAACAGCATGAGCAGACTGCCGCTGCTGCGCCAATTGCTGAGCCACACCCGGATGTTGCCGCTCCTGGTCCTGCTATGCAGCCTGACGGCCACCCTGGCGGCCTGGCATGGCCTGCGGCAAACCCAGCAAAGAGCTGCCGAGCAGCATTTTCAGCAACTGAGCCATGAGGTGCTGGAGGCCATCGAAAAGCGCATGGAAAACCACCGGCAGATCCTTCTGGGTGGCGCAGGCCTGATCGATGCCAGCCAAGAGGTCAGCCGAGACGAATGGCGGCGCTATGTAGACGGCATGCGCCCCATGCTCGATATTGCCCAACAGAACAGCCTGCGCCTGAGTCGCTTGATCAACGACCTGCTGGACATGGACAAACTGGCGGCCGGCAAGCTGGCCTCTGCGCAGCATCGGGTCGAGCTGAAACTCGATAGAGCGCTACCGCTGCGCATACGCGCCGACGCCTTGCGTTTGCAGCAGGTACTGGCCAATTTCCTCTCCAGCGCCATCAAGTTCTCCGCCCCGGCAGCCCGATCCGCCTGCACAGCACCCGGCATCACGGGTGCGTGCGGATCGACGTCAGCGATCAAGGCCCGGGGATCGCCGAACCATTTCGCGCCCATATCTTCGAGAAGTTTTCCCAGGCTGACAGTGGCTACCAGCGCCAGAAAGGCGGGACCGGCCAGGGCCTGGCGATCAGTAAAGAGCATCGAGCACATGGGCGGGCAGATTGGCTTCGACTCTGCCGAGGGCTGCGGCAGCACCTTCTGGTTCGAACTGCCGCTACTCGACGACGACCCAGCCGATCTGCAGCCCGAACGCCAGCAGCCTGCCATTTTGGTCGCGGAAAGCGACCCGGAGAGCTCGCATCTGCTGCAATCGCTGCTGCAGCGTGCAGGTTATCGCGTGCTACTGGCCGGCAGCCTCGCACAAGCCCGTGCACTGCTGCTCAGCGAGCGCATCGCGGCAATAACCCTCGACCCGCACCTACCCGACGGTGACGGCCTGCAACGGATCCAGGAGTTGCACGATGATCCGGCGCGCCATCAACTGCCGGTCCTGGTGATTGCCACCAGCTGCCATCAGGGGCGGCTCAGCCTGGCCGACTTTATTCCCGCCAACGACCTTGCCCAGGCTCGCGAACTCCTCGAAAAAGGTGGGCTAGACTTGATTCTGCTGGGCCTGAGCCTGCCTGATGGCAACGGCCTGGAGTTGCTCGAGGATATCCAGCGCTTGCATCCCAGCCTGCCGGTAGTGGTACTGTCCTCCTCGGAACTGTCCAGCAAGCAGCTCAGCCTGGTGGCAGCGACACTAGCCAAATCACGTACCGACACACAGCACTTTCTGAATGTTCTAGCTCGCTTGCTGCCTGCCAAGGAGAATCACCATGCCTGAACTCAAGCGCATCCTGCATGTCGAGGATGACCCCTCGATCCAGGCAGTGGCCCGCGTCGCGCTGGAAGCCGTAGGCGGGTTTCAAGTACTGAGCTGCTGCAGCGGCCAGGATGCCCTCGATCAGGTCCAGGGCTTCGCCCCCGACTTTATCCTGCTGGATGTGATGATGCCGGGGATGGATGGGCCGCAGACCCTGGACAAAATCCGCCAGTTGGTGGACATCGGGCAGATCCCGGTGGTGTTTATGACCGCCAAGGTCCAGCCCAGCGAAATCGAGCACTACCGCAGCCTGGGAGCCCGCGATGTGATCGTCAAACCTTTCGATCCCATGCAGTTGTCGACACAGATCCGCGCCATCTGGGACAGGGTCAATGGATAAACGCCAACAGCAACTGCAACAGCTGCAGGCCCACCTGCAGCAGCTCGGCGAGCAATTCGCCCAACGCCTGCAACAGGAACTGCCCGAACTGGCCGACAAGGCAAGGCAACTGCAGCAGGCCGACGATGCCGAGGGTCAGCAGCACCTCCTCGGCAGCCTGCGCGACCAGTTGCACAAGCTGGCCGGCAGCGCCGGCACCTTCGGCTTCGACGAGCTGGGCCAACGCGCCCGCGAGTTGGAGCTGCAAACCCAGCAGTGGCTGAGCAGCCTGCAGTTGCAGCGGCAGGGCCTACAGGCCTTTGTCCAGGAACTGCAGCAACTGGCCAGCGCCCCTCCGCAGCCGACCACAGCCAACCCGACGGCCCCGGTCAGCAACGCACTGAGCAAGGGGCCGCGCAATGAAAGCGCCTACCGCATCTATATCCTCGAAGACCAGGCCAAGGTCGGCGAAACCATCCGCCTGACCCTCAATACCTTCGGCTATGAGGCCCGGCACTTTCTCACGCCAGCGGAACTGGATACGGCCCTGGCCGAGCGCCAGCCCGACGCCCTGATCGTCGACGTCAACCTGGGCAGCAGCCAGCAGAGTGGCCTGGACTACGCCGCGGCCCTGCAAAAGCGCCTGGAGGAGCCCCTGCCGCTGCTGGTGATCACCACCCAGAATGACTTTCACACCCAGCTGCAGGCCGCGCAGATCGGTGCCATGGGCTTTTTCAGCAAGCCGGTGGACGTGGCCAAACTGGAAAGCCGCCTGGAGCGTTGCTTTGCCCAACAGAACGGCGAACCCTACCGGGTGCTGATCGTTGACGACGACCATGACCTGTCCAGCCGCTACAGCCTGGTGCTGCGTGGTGCCGACATGCTGGTGGAGGTGGTCAACGACCCGCAGCAGCTGTTCGAAGCCATGACCCGCTTCAACCCTGAAGTGCTGCTGCTGGACGTCAACATGCCTGGCTGTTCCGGCCCGGAACTGGCGCAGATGGTGCGTTTCAACGATGACTGGCTGCGCGTACCGATTATCTACCTCTCGGCGGAAACCGATATCGCCCGACAGATGAGCGCCCTGATCAAGGCCGGCGACGACTTCATCACCAAACCGATCTCCGACAACAGCCTGATCACCACGGTATTCGCCCGCGCCCAGCGCGCCCGCCTGCTGAGTAATGCGCTGTCGCGCGACAGCCTGACCGGTCTGCTCAAGCACGCCGACATCAAGGAGCAGGTGGCCATCGAACAGGAACGCGCCCTGCGCAGCGGCAAGGCCGCCAGCGTGGTCATGCTCGATATCGACCACTTCAAGCAGGTCAACGACAGCCATGGCCATGCGGTCGGCGACAGCGTCATCCGCGCCCTGGCCAACCTCTTGCGCCAGCGCCTGCGGCGCATCGACAGCCTCGGCCGCTACGGCGGCGAGGAATTCCTCGCGGTGCTGCCAGACTGCAGCGGCGAGCAGGCCGTGCGCATCGTCGATGAAATCCGCCAGCAGTTCTCCGCCATCCGCTTCGCCGGCGAACACGACGAGTTCAGCGTGACCCTCAGCGCCGGCATCGCCTGCGCCCAGGGGCAAAGCCCGGACCAACTGATGGAGCAGGCCGACCGCGCCCTGTACCTGGCCAAACACAGCGGCCGCAATCAGGTGCGCCTGGCCGAATAACGGCTGCAGCGCGGCCAGGTTCGGCGGCCCATGGCCCGGACGGCATCCGGATCAGCCCAATAGCCGCAACCCCAGCCCAGCCAGGGCGCAGCCCCCTATCACCTCGATCACCCCGCGTTTGAAGCGCAGCAGCGCCAGCGCCGCGGCCAGCGCCAGCAGCGCCGAGGGCCAGTCGAAGTGGCCGGCAAAACCCTCGGGCCAGAGCACGTGGTAGCCGAAGAACAGCGCCAGGTTGAGGATCACCCCGACCACCGCCGCGGTGATGGCGGTCAGCGGCGCGGTGAACCTCAGCTCGCCATGAGTCGACTCCACCAGCGGACCGCCGGCGAGGATAAACAGGAAGGACGGCAGAAAGGTGAACCAGGTGACCAGCGCCGCTGCCACTGCGCCGCTGACAAAGCCCGAATCGCCAGCGAATATCGGCTGCAGATAAGCCCCGATAAAGGCGACGAAGGCCACCACCATGATCAGCGGCCCCGGCGTGGTTTCGCCCAGGGCCAGGCCGTCGATCATCTGTGTCGGGGTCAGCCAGCCATAGTGGCCGATGGCCCCCTGGTAGACATAGGGCAGCACCGCATAGGCCCCGCCGAAGGTCAGCAACGCCGCCTTGGTGAAGAACCAGGCCATCTGCGTCAGGGTGCCGCCCCAGCCGTACAGCGCGGTCAACAGGCCCATGGGCAGCAACCACAGCAGCGCGCCGATCAGCAGCAGCCAGACCAGCCGGCCGGCACGAAAGCGCGCATGTTCGGGCGTCGGCGTGTCGTCGTCGAGCAGCGCCGGGCCGAAGGACTTATCGGCCGGCGCATGGCCGCCGCCCAGGCTGAATTGCTCCGGCAGCAGCCGCCCGCCGAGATACCCCAGCAGCGCTGCGGCGAGGACGATCAGCGGAAAGGGCAGATTGAGGGCAAAAATGGCGACAAAGGAGGCCCCGGCAATGCCCCACAGCCAGTTGTTCTTCAAGGCCCGCGAGCCGATGCGCCAGGCCGCCTGCATGACGATGGCGGTCACCGCCGGCTTGATCCCGTAGAAGATGCCCGCCACCAGAGGCACATCGCCGAAGGCGATATACACCCAGGACAGGCCGATCAGGATGAACAGCGACGGCAGCACGAACAGCACCCCGGCGATCACCCCGCCCCAGGTGCGGTGCATCAGCCAGCCGATATAGGTGGCCAGTTGCTGCGCTTCCGGCCCCGGCAGCAGCATGCAGTAATTCAGGGCATGCAGAAAACGCCGCTCGGACAGCCAGCGGCGCTTCTCCACCAGCTCCTGGTGCATGATGGCGATCTGTCCGGCCGGGCCGCCGAAGCTGATCAGGCCGAGCTTGAGCCAGAAGCAGAAGGCTTCGAACAGACTGACCGCTGGCGGGACTTTATCGGCGGATTGCGGGTCGGACATGGCTCGGGCTCATCGAGAGGGGAACGGCGCTGACACTATAGCGCCATGCGTATGACACGGGCGCTGAAGCCGGCGCGCCGATTTGCGTATATCCTTGATCCAGAGCCCGGTTCCATTTCCTCAACCTGCCCGTGAAGCCTTCCGTGAATATCCGTCACTCGTTAGCAAACCTGCTGCTGATCTGCAGCTGCGTTGTAGTTGCATCGAACAGCCTTGCCGCCGACAAACCCCAGGAGCTCGCCGCCGGCAGCGCCCTGGTGGTCGATCTGCAGACCAACCAAGTGCTCTATGAGCGCAATGCCGACGCCGTGGTCCCCATCGCCTCGGTCACCAAGCTGATGACCGCCATGGTCACCCTCGACGCCAAGCTGCCGCTGGAGCAGATGCTGCCGATCATGATTCGCGACAACCCGGACATGCGCGGGGTGTTCTCCCGCGTGCGGGTGGGCAGCGAGCTGAGCCGCCGCGACATGTTGCTGCTGGCGCTGATGGCCTCGGAAAACCGCGCCGCGGCGAGCCTGGCGCACCACTACCCGGGCGGCCACGCGGCCTTTATCGCGGCCATGAACGCCAAGGCCAAGGCCCTGGGCATGCACCACTCGCGCTTTGCCGAACCGACCGGGCTGTCGGAGCACAACGTCTCCAGCGCCCGCGATCTGGTGCTGCTGCTCAAGGCGGCGCAACAGTACCCGCTGATCGGCCAGTTCAGCACCACCTCGGAAAAAACCCAGGCGTTTCGCAAACCCACCTACAGCCTGGGTTTTCGCAACACCAACAACCTGGTGCGCAAGCCCGGCTGGAGCGTGCAGCTGAGCAAGACCGGCTACACCGGCGAGGCCGGCCGCTGCCTGGTGATGAATACGGTCATGAAGCAGCGCCCGGTGGCGTTCGTGGTGCTCGATGCCTTCGGCAAGTACACCCATATGGCCGACGCCAACCGTATCAAGCGCTGGCTGGAGACCGGCAAGGTCACCGCCGTGCCGGCCGCGGCCATCAGCTACCGCGAGCAGAAACTGGCGCAGCGCCGACAGGCCGCGCAATAACCGCCGGGTCTCAGAGCTTGAGACCCAACAATGGCTGACGCAGACCGAATACCAGGAAACGCGCCAGCTCGTTCAGCGGCAGGGCTTTGCTGATCAGGTAGCCCTGCACCTGATCGCAGCCGAACTGGCGCAACAGCGACAGCTGCTCGGCGTTTTCCACGCCCTCGCCGACCACCTGCAGATTGAGGTTGTGCGCCAGGTTGATCATCGCCCGCACCAGCTGACGGTTTTCCGCGCGCTCGCCCATGCCGCCGACAAAGCTCTTGTCGATCTTCAGCAGGGTGATCGGCAGGTTGTTGAGGTGCACGAACGACGAGAAGCCGGTGCCGAAGTCGTCCAGGGAAAAGCGCACGCCCAGACGCGCGAGGGCCAGCATGGTCTGCTGCACCTGGTCGCTGCGGCGCATCACCGCGGTCTCGGTCAGCTCGAACTCCAGCCACTGCGCATCGACCCCGCGCTCGTCGATCAGGCGACGCAGGGTCGGCAACAGCTGGCTGTCCTGAAACTGGCGGAATGACAGGTTGATCGCCATATGCAGCGCCGGCAGGCCGCGCCCGCGCAGCCACTGCATGTCGCGCAGGGCGCGGGAAATCACCCAGTAGCCGAGCGGCACGATCAACCCGCTTTCCTCGGCCAGGGGCACGAATTCGTTGGGATAGAGCAGGCCATGTTCACTGTGCCGCCAGCGCACCAGCGCCTCCAGGCCGACGATCCGCCCACTCTCCAGGCACAGCCTCGGCTGGTAGTGCAGCTCCAGTTCGTCGCGGCGCAGGGCGCGGCGCAACTCGCTTTCCTGGTCCGCCCGATTGCGCGCGCTGCGGTTGATCCGCTCGTCATAGAAATGGAAGGTGCAACCCTGCTGGCTCTTGGCCTGCTGCATGGCGATATGCGCATGCCACATCAGCGGGTCGGCGGCACTGCCCGCCCGGGCGTGGGCCAGGCCCAGGCTGCAACCGATCAGCAGACTCTCGCCATCCACCCAGTAGGGTTCGGCCAGGGCCTCGGTGACCCGCGCGGCCAGGCGCTCGGCGCGCTGCGGATCGCGCCGGGTGTCCAGCAGCAAGGCGAACTCGTCGCCGCCCAAGCGCGCCAGCTGGTCGCCACCCTGCAGCTCGGCCTTGATCCGCGCCACCACTTGCAGAATCAGGCTGTCGCCGCCCTGGTAGCCGAGGGCGTCGTTGGCATGCCGGAAGTTGTCCAGGTCCAGGTGGCCGAGCGTCACCCCGCGCCCCTCGCACTCGGCCAGGCGCGCCGCCAGCAGGGTCTGGAAACCCTGGCGGTTGGCAATCCCGGTCAGCGCGTCCTGCTCGGCCAGGCGCTGCAGGGCGTCCTGCAGCTGCTGGCGCTCGCCGGCATAGCGCAGACAACGGCGCAACCCGTCAGGTGTCAGGTGGCCCCGCACCAGCCAGTCGCAGACGCCGGTCGGGGCTTCGGCCGGCTCGGCATCGAGCAGCAGGATCAGCGGCAATGGGCTGCCATCCGCCGCCGGCAGGCACGCCGGTGTACTCAGCAGAAAGGCCTGCCGCGGGTCCTCGAACAGGCTGCTGGCCGCCGCCCAGGACGGCGCGCTGATCACCGATACGCCCAGCCCCAGCTGCGCCAGACAGGCGTCCAGCTGGGCGGCCCAGCCGGCGTCATCCGCCAGCAACAGCAAGCGCAACGGTTCTGACGGTGCGGACAAGCAACCTCCCCGGGATCAAATGGTAAATGCCAGGCCCCAAGAGCCGGCGCGAGCCACTGCGGCGCGGTGAAATTGACGGCGCAAGCCTAGGGGCTGTTGCCGGTTCGGCGCAAGCCGCATGGGCGCGCAGGCGCGGCCATGATGGCAGCGCAACAGCGCCAGCGCAGCGGTCAAATTAACCAGGAGCCCAGTCTGCCGGCCAGCACCTTCGGTGCATCCTGTGAGCGGCATCATAAGTAGGGCGAGATATCGGCCGGGGCCGTGGGGAAAAACAGGCGGGAATTGCTAATGCAGCGCCGCCACGCGCGCCGGGGCCTGGGTCTGGCGCTGGGCAAGAAAGCCCTCTAGCTCGCGCAATGGCAGCGCCTTGCTGATCAGATAGCCTTGCACCTGGTCGCAGCCGAACTGCTGCAACAGCTCGAGGTCTTCTTCGCTCTCCACCCCCTCGGCCACCACTTCCAGACCCAGGTTGCGCGCCAGGTTGATCATGGCGTTGACCAGCCGACACTGCTCGGGGCGCAGGTGCATGCCGCTGACGAAACTCTTGTCCAGCTTGAGCAGGGCGATCGGCAGGCTGGCCAGGTGCACGAAGGAAGAAAAACCCGTGCCGAAGTCATCCAGGGAGAAGCGCACCCCCAGCTCGCCCAGGGTCTGCATGGTATCGAGCACGTAGTCGCTGCGCTGCATCACCGCGGTTTCCGTGAGTTCGAACTCCAGCCAGCGAGCATCCACCCCGGAGCCGGCAATCAGGCGCTGCACCGTGGGCAGCAGCTGGCTGTCCTGAAACTGGCTGAACGACAGATTGATCGCCATATGCAGGCTCAGGCCGCGCTCGCTCAGCCAGCGGGCATCATGCAGGGCACGGGCGATGACCCAGTAGCCGAGCGGCACAATCAGGCCGCTCTGCTCGGCCAGGGGAATAAAGTCCTGGGGGTAGAGCAGCCCCCGCTGGGGATGACGCCAGCGCACCAGCCCCTCGAGCCCGACCACCTCGCCGCTGGTCAGGTCCAGACGCGGCTGGTAGAACAGTTCGAGTTCGTCGCGGCGCAGGGCGCGGCGCAACTCGGCCTCGATGTCGGCCAGGCTGCGGATGTCGCTGGACATGCGCTCGTCGTAGAGGTGGTGGCTGCAGCCCTGGCGGCTCTTGGCCTGCTGCATGGCAATGTGGGCATGCCACAGCAGCGGATCGGCATCCTCGCCGGCGCGGCTATACGCCAGGCCCAGGCTGCAACCCAGCGACAGGCTCTCGCCCTGCAACCAGTAGGGCTCGCCCAGCGACTCCATCAGCGCCTGCACCACGGCATCGACCCGCGTCGGCGCTTCGCTGATATCCAGCAGCAAGGCGAACTCGTCGCCGCCGATACGGCCCAGCACATCGCGCGCGCCGAGCACCTGCTGCAGGCGCTGCACCACCTGCTGGATCAGCTCGTCGCCGGCCCGATGGCCGAGGCTGTCATTGGCATGGTTGAAATTGTCCAGATCCAGATAACCGAGCAGCAGGCCACGGCCACGATTGGCCTGCAGGCGTTTGTGCAACAGCGCCTGGAAGCCCTGGCGGTTGGGGATACCGGTCAGCGGGTCCTGCTTGGCCAGGCGCTGCAAGGTCAGCAATTGCTGGCTGTAATGCAGGCAGCGGCGCAAGACCTCGCCATTCAGGCTGTCGCGCGCCAGCCAGTCGCAGATATCGGCGGGCAACTGGCTCGGCGCGCTGTCGAGCAGCAGGATAGGCGGCAGCGGGCATTGGCTGGCAGTGGGCAGGCATTCCGGGGTGGCGAACACCAGATCGGGCAAGCGGCCCTGGTAAAGACTCTGCGCATCACTCCAGCTGCTGGCGGCAAACAGCCAGACAGGTTCGTCCTGTTCGGCTAACAGCCTGTCCAGCAACGCCACCCAGTGAGGCTCGGTCGTTAGGATCAGCAGTCGCGAGAAATCAGTTTGGCAGGACACACGGCCTCCAGCACTCGCCATCTAATAAACTACTTTAAGTTATAGACGCACTTACCTAATACCTTGCAATAATTTTTTTGTACAGCCTGTTTTATCGAGCACTCGTCGGTGACCGCTCAGCAGCCCTGCGCAACCCTGATAGAATCGCCAGCCTTTTACTCAGTGCCTGTCCTCATGTCCCGACTCAATCCCCGGCAACAAGAAGCCTGTGACTACGTCGGCGGCCCGCTTTTGGTGCTCGCCGGTGCCGGCTCCGGCAAGACCAGCGTGATTACTCGCAAGATCGCCCACCTGGTGCAGAACTGCGGCATCCAGGCCCGCCATATCGTCGCCATGACCTTTACCAACAAGGCCGCCCGCGAGATGAAGGAGCGCGTCGGCACCCTGCTCAAGGGCCCGGAAGCGCGCGGCTTGACGGTATCGACCTTCCACAACCTGGGCATGAACATCATCCGCAAGGAGTACGCGCGCCTGGGCTACAAGCCGGGCTTCTCGATCTTCGACGAGGGCGATATCAAGGCGCTGCTGTCGGACATCATGCAGAAGGAATACGCGGGCGACGACGGCATCGACGAGATCAAGAACTACATCGGTTCCTGGAAGAACGACCTGATCCTGCCTGATCAGGCCCTGGCCGAATCGCGCAATCCCAAGGAGCAGACCGCCGCCATCGTCTACCTGCACTACCAGCGCACGCTCAAGGCCTATAACGCGGTGGACTTCGACGACCTGATCCTGATGCCGGTCAAACTGTTCCAGGACAATCCCGACATTTTGGAAAAGTGGCAGAACCGCATCCGCTACCTGCTGGTCGACGAATACCAGGACACCAACGCCAGCCAGTACCTCCTGGTGAAGCTGCTGGTGGGCATGCGCAACCAGTTCACCGTGGTCGGCGATGACGACCAGTCGATCTACGCCTGGCGTGGCGCGCGCCCGGAAAACCTGATGCTGCTGAAGGAGGATTACCCCTCGCTGAAGGTGGTGATGCTGGAGCAGAACTACCGCTCCACCAGCCGCATCCTCAAGTGCGCCAACATCCTCATCGCCAACAACCCGCATGCCTTCGAGAAGCAGCTGTGGAGCGAGATGGGCATGGGCGACGAGATCCGGGTGATCCGCTGCAAGAACGAAGACGCCGAGTGTGAGCGGGTGGCCCTGGAAATCCTCACCGAACACCTGCGCACCCAGCGCCCCTACAGCGACTACGCCATCCTCTATCGCGGCAACTACCAGGCCAAGCTGATGGAGCTGAAGCTGCAGCACCACCAGATTCCCTACCGCCTGAGCGGCGGCACCAGCTTCTTCGCCCGCCAGGAAGTGAAGGACCTGATGAGCTACTTCCGCCTGCTGGTCAACCCGGACGACGACAACGCCTTCCTGCGGGTGATCAACGTGCCGCGCCGCGAGATCGGCTCCACGACCCTGGAAAAGCTCGGCAACTACGCCACCGCACGCAAGATCAGCATGTACGCCGCTGCCGGCGAGATGGGCCTGGGCGAACACCTGGACGCGCGCTTCACCGAACGCCTGGGGCGCTTTACCAAGTGGATGGATCGGGTGCGCCAGGAGTGCGCGCAGAACGACCCGATCGCGGCCATTCGCAGCATGGTCATGGACATTGACTACGAGAACTGGCTACGGCAGAACGCCTCCAGCGACAAGGTCGCCGACGCGCGCATGGGCAACGTCTGGTTCCTCGTCGAGGCGCTGAAGAACACCCTGGAGCGCGACGAAGACGGCGAGATGACCATCGAGGACGCCATCGGCAAGCTGGTGCTGCGCGACATG
Source organism: Pseudomonas sp. EA_105y_Pfl2_R69 (assembly GCF_963970915.1). Lineage (NCBI taxonomy): Bacteria > Pseudomonadati > Pseudomonadota > Gammaproteobacteria > Pseudomonadales > Pseudomonadaceae > Pseudomonas > Pseudomonas sp. EA_105y_Pfl2_R69. Next base: position 183,203 of record NZ_CAXAOO010000001.1, on the reverse strand, counting down.
CTCGAGCGTCAGCAGGAAGAGGAAGAAGGTGCCGAAGGCGTGCAGATGATGACCCTGCACGCCTCCAAGGGTTTGGAATACCCTTCCGTGTATATCCTCGGCGTGGAGGAGGAAATCCTTCCCCACCGCTCCAGCATCGAGGCCGATACGGTCGAGGAAGAGCGCCGCCTGGCCTACGTCGGCATCACCCGCGCCAAGCGCAATCTGACCATGACCTTCGCCGCCAAGCGCAAGCAGTACGGCGAGATCATCGACTGCTCGCCGAGCCGTTTTCTCGACGAGCTGCCGCCCGAGGATCTGGTCTGGGAAGGCCAGGAGGATGCACCTCCCGAGGTCAAGGCCGCCACCGGCAACTCGGCCCTGGCCAATATGCGCGCCATGCTGAAAAAATAGCCGGGAGCTATTTTTAACGTCGCTTGCGACGGCCCGCAGGGTGGTCGCCAAGGATGGCAGGCCATAAAAAATGATAAGGAATCATTTTTAACAACGCACAGCGTTGTGCCCGAAGTGTGGTCGCCAAGGATAGCAGGCCATAAAAAATAGCCTGGAGCTATTTTTAACGTCGCGCAGCGACGGCCCGTAGGGTGGCCGCCAGGGATGGCAGGCCATAAAAAACAGACTTGTTCAGTAGCCCGACGCAGAGCGGGCAGCACATCACTTAATGAGGGTAACCGCGTGGAAGCGCTAAAACAGAAGATTCGCGAGGAAGGCACCGTGCTCTCGGAGCAGGTATTGAAGGTCGATGCCTTTCTCAATCACCAGATCGACCCCAAGCTGATGCAGCAGATCGGTCACGAGTTCGCCCAGCGCTTCGCCGGCCAGGGCATCAGCAAGATCGTCACCATCGAGGCCTCGGGCATCGCACCGGCGGTGATGGCCGGCCTGGAGCTGGGCGTGCCGGTGATCTTCGCGCGCAAGTACCAGTCGCTGACGCTCAAGGACGACCTGTATACCTCCACGGTGTTTTCCTTCACCAAGCAGACCGAAAGCACCCTGGCCATCTCGGCCAAGCACCTGGGCGCACACGACCACGTGCTGCTGATCGACGACTTCCTCGCCAACGGCCACGCCGCCCGTGCCCTGATCGACCTGATCGGCCAGGCTGGCGCGAGCATCGCCGGGATTGGCGTGGTGATCGAGAAATCCTTTCAGCGCGGCCGCGCCGAGCTGGATGCCCAGGGCTACCGGGTCGAGTCTTTGGCGCGCATCGACTCGCTCAAGGATGGCCAGGTCAGTTTTATCGACTGAGCGTCCCTGACCACGAGCAGTGGTCCGCAGCGAGTTCTTATGCCCCACAAAAAAGCCGCCTGAGCAGGCGGCTTTTTAACAGCGGTGTCTGGCGTATTACAGGCCGGACATCTTCTGGATCGCTTCACGCAGCTCGTCATCCGAGCAATCGGCGCAGGTGCCTTTCGGCGGCATCGCATTGAGGCCGGAGATGGCATTAGCCAGCAAGCCGTCTAAGCCATTGCTGGCACGGGCCTTCCAGGCGGCGGTATCGCCGATCATCGGCGCGCCGAGGATACCCGGGGTATGGCAGGCACCGCAGTGCTTGGCCACGATGTCATCGGCAGTACGTGCGGCACCGCCAGCGGCAACCGCCACGGCACCGACGCCCTTGCATTCTTCGCCCATCACGCAGACTTCACCGACCGGCTTCAGGCGCTCGGCAATGGCTTCATCGGTCGTGGCCTGAGCAGTCACTGCCCACAGGGCCAATACGGTAGCAGGCGCTACCAGGATCTTTTTAATCAGGTTCACGGTACACCCTCATCGTGGCTAGTCACGCCCGCGGCCACGGTTTCGCGAGCGGGCGTCAGTATAACGGCAAGCGCAACAGGCTGAAACAACCCAGATTGTCGCAGGGTTATTAATGTTTCAGCGGGCAAGGACTTAGAAATTCGCCGGGGTCGTCGCACTGATCAACCGCGCCGGCTGCTCATAAGGGTTGCGGAAGCGGTGCGGCTTGCTGCTCTCGAAGTAGTAGCTGTCGCCCGGTTCGAGGATAAACACCTCATCACCGACGGTCAGCTCCAGCTTGCCTTCGACCAGCATGCCGGCCTCTTCGCCTTCGTGGGCATACATCTCGTCGCCGGTATCGGAACCCACGGGATAGGTTTCATCGAGGAAGGAGATGGCCCGACTCGGGTGTGCCTTGCCCACCAGCTTCATGGTGATGGCACCACTGCAGATATCGGTGAGTTCGGCGGCGCGATAGACCACCTGGGCCTGGTTGTCCGGCTCCACATCCAGGGAGAAGAACTCGACCAGCGACATGGGGATGCCCGCCAGTACCTTTTTCAACGAACTGATCGAGGGGCTTACGCTGTTCTTCTCGATCATCGAAATGGTGCTGTTGGTCACGCCTGCCCGCTTGGCGAGTTCACGCTGAGACAGGCCTTTGAGTTTGCGAATGGATTGCAGTCGAACACCGACGTCCAATGCTGGAGTCCCCCTTGGGATAGATACGGAAAAGTCGCCGTATCATGGCATAGCGTTCGGAATTTACAACACTCGCGTTCAAACTCGTCTACAGCACTGGGTTTAAGCCCCGAGATAGAGCAGCGGCACCCGCCGCAGGTTGCAGAAAATCTGGTAGGGAATGCTGTCGGCGGCGATGGCCACGTCGCTGGCCAGCACCTGCTTGCCCCAGAGTTCGACCCGGCTGCCCAGGCCGGCCCGGGGCAGCTCGGTCAGATCGACCGTGAGCATGTCCATCGACACCCGGCCGATCAGGCGAGTCAGTTGGCCATCCACGGCCACCGGGGTGCCGGTCGGCGCGTGGCGCGGGTAACCGTCGGCATAGCCCATGGCGACCACGCCGACCCGGGTCGGACGCTCGCTGACAAAGCGTGCACCATAACCAACAGGTTCGCCGGCCGGCAGTTCGCGCACGCTGATGATCTTCGATTCCAGAGTCATCACCGGCTGCAGACGCGCCGCCACGGCCTGGGCCTGCTCGAACGGGCTTGCGCCGTAGAGCATGATGCCGGGGCGCACCCAGTCACTCGGTACGCTCGGCCAGCCGAGCACGGCCGGCGAGTTGCGCAGGCTGACCTCGGCGACAATGCCCTGGCGCGCCTGCTGAAACACCGCCAGCTGCTCTGCACTGCGCGGGCAATCCAGCTCATCGGCGCGGGCGAAGTGGCTCATCAGCACGATCTTCGCCACCTTGCCGCTGGCCAGCAGGCGCTGATAGGCCGCCTGATAATCGGCCGGGTGCAAACCGACGCGATGCATACCGCTGTCCATCTTCAGCCAAACCGTCAACGGTCGGCGCACAGCGCTGCGCTCGATGGCCTCTAACTGCCACAGCGAATGCACCACGCACCACAGCTCGTGCTGCTCGATCAGTGCCAGTTCGTCGGCCTCGAAAAAACCCTCCAGCAACAGGATCGGCCCACGGATACCGGCCTCGCGCAGCTGCAGGGCCTCCTCGATACAGGCCACGGCAAAACCATCGGCCTGCTCCTGCAGGGCCTGGGCGCAGCGCACCGCACCATGGCCGTAGGCGTCCGCCTTGATCACCGCCAGAGCGCGCGCGCCGGTCACTTCACGGGCCAGCTGGTAGTTGTGACGCAAGGCTTGCAGATCGATCAGGGCACGGGCAGGACGCATGGTGTTCTCGAATGGTCAGGCAGTGTGAGGTCAGCAGGTCATCCCCCACTCAGTGCGCAGGGAGCGCCGTTATCAGCTCAGGCAATCGACAAACTGCAGACTTAAAAAAGCCCGGTGTGATGCCGGGCAAGTACTTATCGCAAACAGGGCCGTGGCGACTTAAATAGCCGCCACCACCATCATTTCCACCAGCACCTCGGGCTTGTACATCTTCGCCTCGACGCAGGCGCGGGCAGCAGCGGCCCCCTCGGCGACCCAGGCGTCGTACTCGGCGTTGAGGCCGTCGTAGTGGGCGTGCATATCCTTGAGGTAGATGGTCACCGAGAGAATCTTGCTCTTGTCGCTGCCGGCCTCGGCCAGCATGCGGTCGATATTAGCCAGGGTCTCGCGGGTCTGCTGGCGGATATCGCCGCTGTAGTCGTCGGCCAGCTGGCCGGCGAGGTAGACGGTGCCGTTGTGGATCACCACTTCGCTGTAGCGTTTTTCCACATGCAGGCGCTGGATGGACATAGTTGAACTCTCCTTGGAAACGGGGGGCGCGCAGCCTATCAGGTGCGCAGCGGCTGCGGCGCGGCCTGAACCTCGGGACGCTTGCGCGACGAGTAGCGCGAGATGTCCAGGCCATCGGCGCTGATCTGCGGACGCTTGTTGGCCATCAGGTCGGCGAGCAGGCGGCCGGAGCCGCAGGCCATGGTCCAGCCCAGGGTGCCGTGACCGGTGTTGAGGAACAGGTTACGCAAACCGGTGGCACCGACGATCGGCGTGCCATCCGGGGTGGCCGGGCGCAGGCCGGTCCAGAATTCGGCCTGGGCCAGGTCGCCGCCTTGCGGATAGAGATCGGCGGTGATCATTTCCAGGGTGGCGCGGCGCTTCGGGTTGAGACTCAGGTCGAAACCGGCGATCTCGGCCATGCCGCCCACACGAATGCGGTTGTCGAAGCGAGTGATCGCCACCTTGTAAGTTTCGTCGAGGATGGTCGAAGTCGGTGCCATCTCGGCGTTGCTGATCGGCACGGTCAGCGAGTAGCCCTTGAGCGGATACACCGGTGCCTTGATCCCGAGCGGCTTGAGCAACTGCGGGCTATAGCTGCCCAGGGCCAGCACGTAGCGGTCGGCGGTTTCCAGCTTGCCATCGATCCACACACCATTGACCCGATCGCCCACCGCGTCGATACGCTGGATGTTCTGGCCGAAACGGAACTCGACGCCGAGGGCCTTGGCCATCTCGGCCAGCTTGCTGGTGAACACCTGGCAGTCGCCGGTCTGGTCGTTGGGCAGGCGCAGTGCGCCGGCCAGCTTGTGCTTGACCCCGGCCAGGGCCGGCTCGACGCGGGCGATGGCATCACGGTCGAGCAGCTCGAAGGGCACGCCGGAAGCCTGCAGCACGGCGATGTCCTTGGCCGCGTTGTCCAACTGGGCCTGGGTGCGGAACAGCTGGGTGGTACCCAGGCTGCGGCCCTCGTAGGCGATGCCGGTTTCGGCGCGCAGCTCGTCGAGGCAGTCGCGGCTGTACTCGGACAGGCGCACCATGCGCTCCTTGTTCACCGCGTAACGGCTGGAGGTGCAGTTGCGTAGCATCTGCGCCATCCACAGGTACTGGTCGATATCGCCGGTGGCCTTGATCGCCAGCGGCGCGTGCTTCTGCAGCAACCACTTGATGGCTTTCAGCGGGATGCCCGGAGCGGCCCAGGGCGAGGCATAGCCGGGGGAGACCTGGCCGGCGTTGGCGAAACTGGTTTCCATGGCCGGACCGTCCTGACGGTCGACCACCACCACCTCGAACCCCTGGCGCGCCAGGTAATACGCACTGACCGTACCAATTACACCGCTACCCAGAACCAGAACCCGCATAACCTTCTCCTCGACGCGACCCAGCGCGACGGACAGTGCCCGAACCACAATTGGGCGCAGTATAAGAAGAGACGAGCAGTGCTATTCACTATATAAATAGCTATATTTGGCGAGAATTCTTGGCAAAAACGCCTTCAGCAGAGGGGGATCCACCATGCGAACCCAACATCAGAGCCGCCGCGAGCTGGACAAGATCGACCGCAATATCCTCCGACTCCTCCAGGAAGACGGGCGTATCAGCTTTACCGAGCTGGGCGAGCGGGTCGGCCTGTCCACCACCCCCTGCACCGAGCGGGTACGCCGCCTGGAGCGCGAGGGCATCATCATGGGCTACCACGCCCGGCTCAACCCGCAACAGCTCAAGGCCAGCCTGCTGGTGTTCGTCGAAATCAGCCTGGACTACAAGTCCGGTGACACCTTCGAGGAGTTCCGCCGCGCCGTGCTCAAGCTGCCCCACGTGCTGGAGTGCCACCTGGTGTCCGGCGACTTCGACTATCTGGTCAAGGCGCGGATCAACGAGATGGCCAGCTACCGCAAGCTGCTCGGCGATATCCTGCTCAAGCTGCCCCATGTGCGCGAGTCGAAGAGCTATATCGTGATGGAAGAGGTCAAGGAGTCGCTCAGCCTGCCGGTGCCAGAGTAATCCGTTGGTTGGGTTGAGGCGCGTAGCGCCGAAGCCCAACGAGATAATGCGGATCGTCCGGCGGAGCGTGGCACGTTCTAAACCAGACGCTGACGGGTGCTGGCGATCAGTTGGTGCACCTGCTTTTCCACCGCCGCCTCGATCGGCTGCTCCGGGCCTTGTCCGCGCGGGCACGGCAGGCTCGGGGTGGTGCCGAACAGGCGGCAGATCAGCGGGCGCTGGTCATACACCTGGCAGCCCTGGGGGCCCAGGTGCACGCAGTTGAACTCGGCCAGGGCGGCGTCGTGTTCGGCATCGCTCTTGACCGGCAGCCGCGCCAGCTCCTCGGACGAGGCGGTAACCGGGCCGCAGCAGTCATGACAACCCGGCACGCAGGCGAACGCGGGGATCTGCAAACGCAGCTGGTCGATCTTGCGGCCGGTGCAACTCATGGGGGCGGTCCTGGGGGCGTGATGCCTATGGTAACTGCACAGGCTGCGCGAGCGCGCCGGGGCCAGCGGCTTTACCGACGAAAAACGCGTTATTTGGCAATTGCCCCTTGGCGTATGGCGAAGCGGACGCTTATGCTTCGTAAAATTTTCCAAACACAATAATCAGGATTCCACACATGAACGCCCGCGTTCACCAGCCGGTTCACAACAGCCAGCACGCCGCTTCCTACTACGCCGCCAGCGCCAACCGCCGACTGGTCTACCCGCCTCTGCAAGGCGAACTGCGCGCCGATGTGTGCATTGTCGGTGGCGGTTTCAGCGGCCTTAACACGGCGATCGAACTGGCGCAGAAGGGGCTCTCGGTGATCCTCCTGGAGGCTCACAAGATCGGCTGGGGGGCCAGCGGGCGCAACGGCGGGCAGCTGATCCGCGGGGTCGGCCACGGCGTCGAGCAGTTCGAGACGCAGATAGGTGCCGAGGGTGTGCGCCAGCTGAAGCTGATGGGCCTGGAGGCGGTGGAAATCGTCCGCCGCCGGGTCGAGCAGTTCGGTATCGACTGCGACCTGACCTGGGGTTACTGCGACTTGGCCAACAAGCCCGGTCACCTGGAAGGCTTCGCCGAGGAGATGGCCGAGCTCAAGCAGCTGGGCTATCGCCACGAAATGCGCCTGCTGCAAGCCGAACAGATGGATGAGGTGGTGGGCTCCAAGCGCTATGTCGGCGGCATGATCGATATGGGCTCCGGCCACCTGCACCCGCTCAACCTGGCCCTCGGCGAAGCCGCCGCGGCGCAGAGCCTGGGCGTACAGCTGTTCGAGGACTCGGCGGTCAGCCGCATCGACTACGGCCCCGAGGTCAGGGTGCACACCGCCCAGGGCGTGGTCCGCGCCGCCAGCCTGGTGCTCGGCTGCAACGCCTACCTCAACGGTCTGAACAGCAATCTGGGCGGCAAGGTGCTACCGGCCGGCAGTTACGTGATCGCCACCGAGCCGCTGTCCGAGGCCGAAGCGCGGGCGATCATTCCGCAGAATATGGCCCTGTGCGACCAGCGCGTGGCCCTGGACTATTACCGCCTGTCCGCCGACCGTCGCCTGCTGTTCGGCGGTGCCTGCCATTACTCCGGGCGCGATCCGGCGGACATTGCCGGCTATATGCGGCCGAAGATGCTGGCGGTGTTCCCGCACCTGCACGACGCGCGCATCGACTACCAGTGGGGCGGCATGATCGGCATCGGGGCCAACCGCCTGCCGCAGATCGGCCGGCTCAAGGAACAGGCCAACGTCTACTACGCCCAGGCCTACTCGGGCCACGGGGTCAACGCCACCCACCTGGCTGGCAAGCTGCTCGCCGAGGCCATCGCCGGCCAGGCCAGCAGCGGCTTCGACCTGTTCGCCAAGGTGCCGCACATGACCTTCCCCGGCGGCAAGCACCTGCGCTCGCCGCTGCTGGCCCTGGGCATGGCCTGGCACCGGCTGAAAGAGCTGCTTTAAACAGGCCCGGCGCACCCGGCCCATCCGGATTGCCTAGCTCGCCTGCGGCATGGCGGCGGCGGGGCGACGACCCACCTGATCTGCGGTTTTCTCAGCTGCGAGGTGCCGGACAATCCGCTGGTGCAGACCCTGCCCGCCGCGCTCAAGCTGCGGGTCGGCAACAGCCCGGGCGGGGTCTGGATCGAGCAGGCCTTTCGCCTCGCCGCTGAAGAAAGCGCCAGCCAGCGCCAGGGAGCCGGCACGGTGCTGAACAAGCTGGCCGAGCTGCTGTTTATCGAAGCGGTGCGCCGCTACCTGGCGGAATTGCCCAGCGGTCACCAGGGCTGGCTGGCCGGGCTGCGCGACCCGCAGGAGGGCAAGGCGCTGGCGCTGTTGCACAAGCACCCGGGCGAACACTGGACCACCGAGGCCCTGGCGCGCACGGTGGGGCTGTCGCGTTCGGCCTTCGCCGAGCACTTCAGGACCCTGATCGGCCAGCCGCCGATGCGCTACCTGGCGCACTGGCGGCTGCAACTGGCCGCCGTGCAACTGCGCGAGGGCCGCAGCCTGGCGCAGATCGCCTACGATATCGGCTACGGCTCGGAGGCCGCACTCAACCGCGCCTTCCGCCAGCACTACGGCCAGCCGCCCGGTATCTGGCGCAGGGAACATGCCACGGCCTGAACCGCCAGCAGGCCATGGAAAAGCCACCTGCGTTGCCGGTGTCTCACCTACGTTTTTCAACAACCCGTTACAGCGTCCAGAACGGTCGCCGGGCCTCATGCTCGGCTTCGGCGCGGCTCAGGCCGATATCGGCCAGCTGCCCGGGATTCAGATGCAGCAGCGCCCGCCGGGTCTGCAGACGCCGCCAGAACGCCGGCCAGTCGCGGCCGAAATAACGGGGTTCACGCCCGGCAACCTGCAGCCGCGCGTCGCCCTGCCCCACCTTGAATACACCCCCGCTGAAACCGTTCATCGTCCTCTCCTGCCGCCAGCGTCCGTGAGCGTGCAGAATGGCCCGAAGAGAAAAAGCATGACAGATCCAAAAATACCTTATTAACTCCATACAGATTTGGCCAATCGGCCACTGAATTGTCGTTTTATGGCGTATCTGTATCGTTTGCGCAGGCATAAATAACCACGCAGGGAGGCTGTATGACCCTCTATGTAAACCTCGCCGAACTGCTCGGCAGCCGCATCGAACAAGGTCTGTACCGCCCCGGCGATCGCCTGCCCTCGGTGCGCGCGCTGAGCCTGGAACACGGCGTCAGCCTGAGCACGGTGCAACAGGCCTATCGCCACCTGGAAGACCAGGGCCTGGCCACGCCACGGCCGAAGTCCGGCTACTTCGTCCCCCTAGGCCGGGAAAAGCCGGCGCTGCCAAGGGTCAGCCGCACGGCCCAGCGCCCCGTGGATGTATCGCAGTGGGATCAGGTGCTGGAGCTGATCAGCCGGCCGCCCGGGCAAGAGGGGCTGCTGCAACTTGGCCGCGGCAGGCCGGATATCGACAGCCCGACGCTCAAGCCGCTGCTGCGCTCGCTGTCACGCCTGAGCCGCCGCCAGGACGCCAGCAGCCTGACCTACGGCTGCATTTACGGCCACCTGGGCATGCGTGAACAGATCTCGCGGCTGATGCTCGACTCCGGCTGCAGCCTGTCGCCCCAGGAGATCATCGTCACCACCGGCTGCCACGAGGCGCTGTCGGCGGCGATCCGCGCAATCTGCGAGCCCGGCGATATCGTCGCGGTGGACTCGCCGAGCTTTCACGGCGTAATGCAGGCGCTGAAAGGCTTTGGCATGAAGGCCCTGGAACTGCCCACCGACCCGATCAGCGGGATCAGCCTGGAGGCCCTTGAGCTGGCCCTGGAGCAATGGCCGATCAAGGCCATCCAGCTGACCCCGACCTGCAACAACCCGCAGGGCTATATCATGCCCGACGCCAACAAGCGCGCCCTGCTGGCCCTGGCCCAGCGCTATGACGTGGCCATTATCGAGGACGACGTCTACGGCGACCTGGCCTACAGCTACCCGCGCCCCCGCAGCATCAAATCCTACGACGAGGATGGCCGCGTGCTGCTCTGCAGCTCCTTCTCCAAGACCCTGGCACCCGGCCTGCGCATCGGCTGGATCGCCCCGGGGCGCTATCTGGACCGCGTCCTGCACATGAAATACATGGGCACCGGCAGCACCGCCCAGCTGCCGCAGCTGGCCATCACCGAATACCTGGAAGCCGGCCACTACGAGCCGCATCTGCGGCGCATGCGCGCGCAGTATCAGCGCGGACGCGACCTGATGATCGACTGGGTCAGCCGCTATTTCCCTGCCGGCACGCGGGTCAGCCGGCCCCAGGGCAGTTTTATGCTGTGGATCGAACTGCCGGCAGGTTTCGACAGCCAGCGCCTGAACCGCGAACTGCTGCCACACGCCATCCAGATCGCCCCGGGCAGCATCTTTTCCGCCGCCGGCAAATACCGCAATTGCCTGCGTATCAACTACGCCAGCAAGCCCTGCGCCAGCCTGGAAGAGGCCATCCGCCAAACCGGGGCCTGCGCCGCCGAGTTACTGGCAGAACAGCAACTCGCACAGACAGCGGCCGAAGCCATGCTCACGTCCTGGCGCTAGCCACCTCGTGGAATGCGCCCCGCTGAAACGCCAGCCAGACGAAGACTGCTGCCCCCAGGGTCATCAGAATCGGCAGGGCATGGCCGCTGACCCACTGGCTGGCGGCACCGGTGGACAACGGCCCGAGCAGACAACCCGCGCCCCAGAGCAGGGCGATATGGGCATTGGCGCGGACCAGGGCATCGTCCCGATAGCGCTGGCCGACCAAAATCAGCGACAGGGTGTAGAGCCCGCCGGCACTGGCCCCGAACAGCACCAGCACGGGCCAGATCAGCGGCGTGTGCAGCAGCACGGGAATGCTCAGACTGGACCCCAGCAACACCACCCCGCAGCAGCGAAACAGGGTCTGCCGCGGCACTCGGTCGGCCAGCCAGCCGATGGGCAGCTGCAGAGCGGCATCGCCCACCACCACGGTGCTGACCATAATCAGCGCCAGCTGCTGGGCGAAGCCTTCGCGCAGCAGGTAGACCGGCAACAGGGTCAGGACCATGGCCTCGAAGGCGGCAAACAGCACCACCGCCCAGGCAATCGCCGGCGAGGTTCGGCAGAACGCCAGCACACCGCGCCCGGAAGCACTCTGCGCATCGACCTTGGGCGCACCATCATGGCCCAGCAACAGCAGACAGCCGGCCACCAGCAGGCCCGCGGAAAACCAGAAGCCGTGGTCGCTCTCGGTGCCTATCAGGGTCAGCAGCAGCGGCCCGCATAGCTGGCTGAGGGCGAAACCGGTGCCATACAGGGCCACCAGGCGGCCGCGCAGGCGGTCCTCGACCAACTGGTTGATCCAGCTTTCGCCGAGCACGAACACCACAGTCAAGGAGATACCGATCAGCAGGCGCAGCAGCAGCCACAGTGGATAGCTCGGCATCACGCCGAGCAGCCCCACCGACACCGCACTGGCCAGCAGGCACAGGCGCAAGGTCTGCGGCGTGCCGAACCAGCCGGCCAGGTGCCCGGTCAGGCGCGCCCCCAGCAGTACTCCCACCGCCGGCATTGCCGCCATCACGCCGATGGCAAAGGGGCCATAACCCCAGGCCTCGAGGCGAAAGGACACCAGCGGCAGGGTCACGCCCAGCGACAGCCCGACTATCACCACCGCCGCGCTGACGGCGAAATAGGTCGCCCACTTCATCTGTTCAACTCCATTCCTGGGTGCCTCACGCACCGTTCGCAAAGCCCGGCGCGTCAATGCAAGGCGGCCGGGTTCCTTGGGGGGAACCCGGCCGCGGGTCTGGCTCTATGAGCCGATCCCCCAGGGGATCGACCTGACGGACTGCCGAAGTCTCAAGCAGTCACTGGGATACTGTTCAAACCATCCCGATTGCTTACAGTTTGATCCAGGTCGCCTTGATTTCGGTGTACTTGTCGAAGGCGTGCAGCGACTTGTCGCGGCCGTTGCCCGACTGCTTGAAGCCGCCAAACGGCGCGGTCATGTCGCCGCCATCGTACTGGTTGACCCACATGCTGCCGACGCGCAGAGCCTTGGCCGCCAGATGCGCCTTGGACAGGTTGCTGGTCCAGATCGCCGCTGCCAGGCCGTAGATGCTGTCGTTGGCAATGGCGATGGCTTCCTCGGTGCTGTCGAACGGAATAACGGTCAGCACCGGGCCGAAGATCTCTTCCTGGGCGATGCGCATGGCGTTATGGGCATCGTCGAAGATGGTCGGCTCGACATACACGCCACCGGTCTCCTCCAGGGTGCGCTTGCCGCCGCAGAGCAGCTTGGCCTGATCGGCATGGCCGACTTCGATATAACCGAGCACCGCATTCAGGTGGCCGGCATCGACCAGCGCGCCGACCTTGGTGTCCGGATCCAGGGCGTGACCGGCCTTCCAGCCCTGCATGGCCTCGACCACCATGGGCATGAACTGATCCTTGATCGAACGCTCCACCAGCAGGCGCGAGCCGGCGGTGCACATCTCACCCTGGTTGAAACAGATCGCTGCGGCCGCAGCTTCCGCCGCCGCCTTGAGGTCCGGGGCATCGGCGAAGACGATATTGGCGCTCTTGCCGCCCGCCTCCAGCCACACGCGCTTCATGTTCGATTCGCCGGCGTAGATCATCAGCTGCTTGGCGATCTTGGTCGAGCCGGTAAACACCAGGGTGTCGACATCCATATGCAGGGCCAGGGCCTTGCCAACGGTGTGGCCGTACCCCGGCAGCACGTTGAGTACGCCCGCCGGGATACCGGCCTCCAGCGCCAGCTGAGCCATACGCAGGGCGGTCAGCGGCGATTTTTCCGAGGGTTTGACGATTACCGAGTTGCCAGTAGCCAGGGCCGGGCCGAGCTTCCAGCAGGTCATGATCATCGGGAAGTTCCACGGCACGATGGCCGCGACCACACCGACCGGCTCGCGGGTCACCAGGCCCAGTTCGTCGTGGGGGGTGGCCGCCACTTCGTCGTAGATCTTGTCCACCGCCTCGCCGCTCCAGCGGATGGCGCGCGAAGCGGCCGGCACGTCGACGGCCAGGGCATCGCCGATCGGCTTGCCCATGTCGAGGGTTTCCAGCAGCGCCAGTTCCTCGGCGTGGGCGTCCAGCAGGTCGGCGAAACGGATCATCACCCGCTTGCGCTGGGCCGGGGCCATGCGCGACCAGACGCCAGACTCGAAGGTGGCGCGGGCGTCTGCTACGGCCAGTTCGGCGTCGGCCAGATCACAGCTGGCCACCTGGCCGAGCAGACGGCCGTCGACCGGGCTGATGCAGTCGAAGGTCTGCCCGGACAGCGCCGGACGAAATTCACCATGAACGAAGGCGCGACCTTCGATCTTCAGGTCGTTGGCGCGCTGCTCCCAGTCGGCACGAGTCAGGCTAGTCATTCGGGCATCCTCTAACGGTAAAAAGCGCCACAGCCTCGCCGCGGCACTGTCAATAATTCTGCAAGGCCTCGATCAGGCCTCACCCTGCCGGCCACACTAAACCAGAGGCCGGGATAATTTCAATATTTTTGACAAAGAGTGCTAAAACACCCTTGTCATGTTCGTTTTATTAAACATAGACTGCGCAAAATCCTTCGCCAACCCTTTATTTGCGCCCGCGGATGACCAGCATGACCTTCGACAGCAGCGTCAACATGATCAGAAAAACAAACAGTCTCGACAATTTCTGGATGCCCTTCACCGCCAATCGTCAATTCAAGGCCAAACCGCGCCTACTGGAAAGCGCCGCCGGCATGTACTTCACCAGCGACGACGGCCGGCAGATTCTCGATGGCACCGCCGGGCTGTGGTGCTGCAACGCTGGCCATGGCCGCCACGAGATCACCGAGGCGGTGAGCCGGCAAATCGCCAAGCTGGACTTTGCCCCGACCTTCCAGATGGGCCACCCACTGCCGTTCGAGCTGGCCAACCGCCTGGCCGAAATCGCCCCGCCCGGCCTGAACAAGATCTTCTTCACCAACTCCGGCTCCGAGTCGGCCGACACCGCTCTGAAGATCGCCCTGGCCTACCAGCGTGCCATCGGCCAGAGCTCGCGCACCCGCCTGATCGGCCGCGAACTGGGCTATCACGGCGTCGGCTTCGGCGGCATCTCGGTCGGCGGCATGGTCAACAACCGCCGCGCCTTCCCCCTGCAATTGCCGGGGGTCGACCACCTGCCGCACACCCTGGATATCGCGCGCAATGCCTTTAGTACCGGTCTGCCGGAGTTCGGCATCGAGAAGGCCGACGAGCTGGAGCGCCTGGTGACCCTGCACGGCGCGGAGAATATCGCCGCGGTCATAGTCGAGCCCATGTCCGGCTCGGCCGGGGTGATCCTGCCGCCAGTCGGCTATCTGCAGCGCCTGCGCGAGATCACCCGCAAGCACGGCATCCTGCTGATCTTCGACGAGGTCATCACCGGCTTCGGCCGCGTCGGCAAGGCCTTCGCCGCCCAGCGCTGGGGCGTCACCCCGGACCTGATCACCACCGCCAAGGGCCTGACCAACGGGGCCATCCCCATGGGTGCGGTGTTTGTCGACGAGCGTATCCACGACGCCCTGATGCAGGGGCCGGACGGCATCGAACTGTTCCACGGCTATACCTACTCGGGTCACCCGGTAGCCTGTGCCGCGGCCCTGGCCACCCTGGACATCTACCAGCAGGAGCAGCTGTTCGAGCGCGCCATCGAGCTGGAAGGCTACTGGCAGGACGGCCTGCACAGCCTGCGGGACCTGCCCAATGTGCTCGACATCCGCGCCATCGGCCTGGTCGGCGGCGTGCAGCTGACAGCGAACAGCCAAGGCCCCGGCAAACGCGGCTTCCAGGTGTTCGAGCAGTGCTTCCACAACGACCTGATGGTTCGGGTGACCGGCGATACACTGGCCATGTCACCGCCGCTGATCGTGACCAAGGCGCAGATCGACACCCTGGTCGAAAAGCTCGCCGACGCGATCCGCCAGGCCGACTAACCCTCCTACGGAATATTCACATGCATATCGAAAAGATCGTCGATTTCGCCCAGACCAACAGCGCCACCGAACACTACCGCCCCGCCCCGGAGAAAGTCCTCAAGGGCGACCCCGCGCAAAGCGTGCGCAACCACTTCGGTAGTCCCTGCGGCCAGTTCAACGCGGGCATCTGGGAAGGCGCGGTGGGCCAGTGGACGGTCAACTACAGCGAGCACGAGTACTGCGAAATCCTCGCCGGCGTGTCGGTGCTGCGCGATCAGGACGGCAACGCCAAAACCCTGCGCGCCGGCGACCGCTTCGTCATCCCGGCCGGTTTCTCCGGCACCTGGGAAGTGCTCGAAGCCTGCCGCAAGGTCTATGTGATCTTCGAGCAGGCCCAGGCCTGAGCAACCCGCTCATGTGTCACCCTTTAGCCCGCCCCGAGCGGGCTTTTTTACGCCCCGCCTGCGTGTCGCATAGGCGATAGCCCTCGCCCAAGGGGCCGCGCGTCGAGCAGCGCTGCCGCCGCGGCTGCAACCGCACATCCCCGCGCCCATTCCACTCCGGCGGTCTGCGCCGCCGCGACAACGCCATCCCGGAGTAAATCCCAGGCAAGAAAAAGCCCGCACGGGGCGGGCTTCTTCGGCAAGGCGGGCGATCAATTACTTGATCTTGCCTTCCTTGTACATCACGTGCTTACGCACAACCGGATCGAATTTTTTAATTTCGATTTTGTCCGGAGTGGTGCGCTTGTTTTTGTCGGTAGTGTAGAAATGACCAGTACCGGCACTCGAGATCAAACGGATCAGTTCGCGCATGACTTACTCCTTAAACCTTTTCGCCACGAGCGCGCAGCTCGGACAGAACGACGTCAATACCACGCTTGTCGATGCAACGCATGCCTTTGGCAGAAACGCGCAGACGCACAAAACGGTTCTCAGACTCGACCCAGAAGCGATGATGCTGCAGGTTCGGCAGGAAACGACGACGGGTTTTGTTGTTTGCGTGGGAAATGTTATTCCCGGTTACCGGACCCTTACCGGTAACTTGACAGACTCTCGACATGCCTCAGCCCTCTAAAACCACATGCCCAACCCGGCATGGGTTGGCCGCTTAAACTCAATATCATTGGCGCTCGGCGCCGCGTATCTCGAGGGTCTTACCAGCTGCACAACAAAGTGCACGAACCGGGCCCCTACAAAAGAGCGCTGCTTTATACCAGAAAGCCCAAGACGCAACAAGGCCAAGCGTACTTTGACCGAAGCTGTCGCCCCACCGTTTTCCCTGCGCCACCAGCCGGGCCGGGCATCCGCCGCTCGTCGCCCGGCCCGGCTGTTCGAGCGCGCGCTTATCGTCTAGGGTAAGGCTTTTGCCGACGAGCCCTGCTGGCCGCATCGGTACCAAGAGGGAGTTTGCCATGCGTCGTCTTGCCCCAACGCTACTGCTCGTCAGCCTGCTGAGCCCGCTGATGGTTCAGGCCGCCACCCTCAGCGTCTGTACCGAGGCCAGCCCGGATGGCTTCGACGTGGTGCAGTACAACTCGCTGACCACCACCAACGCCTCCGCCGATGTGCTGATGAACCGCCTGGTGGACTTCGACGCCACCAGCGGCCAGCTGCTGCCGAGCCTGGCGCAGAGCTGGGAGGTCAGCGCAGACGGCCTGAGCTACAGCTTTGTCTTGCGCGAAGATGTCGCCTTCCACGAAACCGACTACTTCAACCCCAGTCGCCCACTGAACGCCGACGACGTGCTGTTCAGCTTCCAGCGCATGCTCGACAGCGCCCACCCCTGGCACAAGGTGGCTCCCAGCGGCTATCCCCACGCCCAGTCGATGCAGCTACCCGGCCTGATCAAAAGCATCGACAAGACCGGCGAACACAGCCTGCGCTTTAGCCTGAACCGCCCCGACGCGACCTTTCTCGCCACCCTGAGCATGGGTTTCGCCTCCATCTATTCCGCCGAATATGCCGGGCAGTTGATGCAGGCCGGCACCCCGGAAAAACTCAACAGCCAGCCCATCGGCAGCGGTCCGTTCGTCTTCAGGCGCTTCCAGAAGGATGCCCAGGTGCGCTACAGCGCCCACCCGCGCTACTTCGCCGGCCCACCCGCGGTGGATCAGCTGGTGTTTGCCATAACCCCGGATGCCAATGTGCGCCTGCAGAAGCTGCGCCGCGGCGAATGCCATATCGCCCTCTCGCCCAAGCCCCAGGACGTACAGGCCATCGCCGGCGACAGCCGCCTCAAGAGCGAACGCAGTGCCGCCTTTATGACGGCCTTCGTCGCCCTCAACAGCCAGCATCCTCCGCTGGACCAAGCACCCGTGCGCCAGGCGATCAACCTGGCCTTCGACAAGGCCAGCTACCTGCAGGCGGTGTTCGAAAACAGCGCCGAGGCCGCCAACGGCCCCTACCCGGCCAATACCTGGAGCTACGCCAGCGAGCTGCCTGGTTATGCCTATGACCCGGCCAAGGCCCGCGCCCTGCTGGCCGACGCCGGCCTGGCGGAGGGCTTCAAGACCAGCATCTGGACCCGCCCCAGCGGCAGCCTGCTCAACCCCAACCCCAGCCTCGGCGCGCAATTGCTCCAGGCCGACCTCGCCAAGGTCGGCATCCAGGCCGAAATCCGCGTGATCGAATGGGGCGAGCTGATCCGCCGCGCCAAGGCCGGCGAGCACGACCTGCTGTTTATGGGCTGGGCCGGCGACAATGGCGACCCGGACAATTTCCTCACCCCGCAATTCGCCTGCGCCTCGCTGGAGTCCGGGCTGAACTTCGCGCGCTACTGCGACCCGCAACTGGACAAACTAATTGCAGACGGCAAGACCATCAGCGACCAGGCGCAGCGCAGCCAGCTGTATAAGGAGGCGCAGCGGATCATCCAGCAGCAGGCCCTGTGGCTGCCCCTGGCCCATCCGACCGCCTATGCCCTGACCCGCCAGGAAGTGCAGGGTTACCGGGTCAGCCCCTTCGGCCGCCAGGATTTCGCCAAGGTGCGCCTGCGGCCTTGATTCTGCGCCAACTGCTGGGTCGACCCGCGCACGACCCGGCTGGGCTTCGCAAGCTCAGCCTGCGCGGCCCGACCCAACCTACAGCCAGCCGTACTCGGCCATCGACAGCGGCTCGCCGTCGCCGACGATAAAGTGGTCGAGCACCCGCACATCCACCAGCTCCAGGGCCTCCTTCAGGCGACGGGTCAACACCCGATCCGCCTGACTGGGCTCGGCTACGCCCGATGGGTGGTTGTGGGTCAGAATCAGCGCCGCAGCGTTATGCGCCAGCGCCCGCTTGACCACCTGGCGCGGGTAGACGCTGGCGCTGTCGATGGAGCCATGAAACAACGCCTCGAAGCCCAGCACCCGATGCTTGGCATCGAGAAACAGGCAGCCGAAGACTTCGTGGGGTTCGTGGCGCAGCAGCGCCTTGAGGTAATCGCGCACCGCCTGCGGGCTCTCCAGGGCGGAATCGCGGCGTAACTGCTCGGCCAGATGGCGGCGGGCCATTTCCAGCACCGCCTGCAGCTGGGCGAACTTGGCCGGGCCCAGCCCCAGGCGCTGGCTGAAGGACGGCAAATCGGCCTGCAGCAGGGCGCGCAGCCCGCCGAAATCGCCGAGCAGGTGACGCGCCAGGTCCACCGCACTCTGCCCGGCCACGCCGGTGCGCAGAAAGATTGCCAGCAACTCGGCATCGGTCAGGCTGACGGCCCCCTGGGCCAGTAATTTCTCCCGCGGGCGTTCTGCCGCGGGCCAATCGCGAATGCTCATAACACCTCCTTGTGGACCTCCCGCCAGCCCCAGGCAAAGGCCGCAGGGCTAGGCGCACCGCTGCTCCTGCGCGGCCTCTGTGCTATCGTAGCGCAACTTTTGCGCGGCGGCCGGCGCACCGCCGCGGCGCACATCCACCGTCTATAAAAGGCAGGCCTATGCAGCGGCTTTATCGGAAACGCATCATCGTGGGCGTGGGCGGCGGCATTGCCGCCTACAAGAGTGCCGAGCTGGTTCGCCGACTCAAGGATCTGGACGCCGACGTGCGCGTGGTCATGACCCGGGCCGGCCGCGAGTTCATTACCCCGCTGACCCTGCAAGCCCTCTCCGGCCACCCGGTGCACCTGGACCTGCTCGACCCCGCCGCCGAAGCCGCCATGGGCCATATCGACCTGGCCCGCTGGGCCGACCTGGTGCTGATCGCCCCGGCCACCGCCGACCTGATGGCGCGCCTGGCCCAGGGCGTGGCCGACGACCTGCTGACCACCCTGGTGCTGGCCACCGATGCCCCCGTGGCGCTGGCTCCGGCGATGAACCAGGCCATGTGGCGCGACCCGGCGACCCAGGCCAACGCCCAGCTGCTCACGCAGCGTGGTTTCAAGTTATTTGGTCCGGCGGCCGGCGAGCAGGCCTGTGGCGATGTCGGCCCGGGGCGCATGCTGGAAGCCGAACAACTGGCGCAATGCGCCGCCGACTGTTTCCAGGGCCAGGCGCTGACCGGCAAGCATGTACTGATCACCGCGGGGCCGACCCAGGAAAACATCGACCCGGTGCGTTACATCACCAACCACAGCTCCGGCAAGATGGGCTTCGCCCTGGCCGAAGCCGCCGCCGAAGCGGGGGCCAGGGTCACCCTGATCAGCGGCCCGGTGCACCTGCCAACCCCCGAACGGGTCGAGCGCATCGACGTCACCAGTGCCCGCGACATGCTCGCCGCCTGCGAGGCCGCCATGCCCTGCGACCTGCTGATTGCTGCCGCCGCGGTTGCCGATTACCGCCCGGAAGTGGTCGCCCAGCACAAATTGAAGAAAGACCCCAGCAGCGGCGACGGTTTGCTCCTGCAAATGGTGCGCAACCCGGATATTCTCGCCACTCTGGCCGGACGCAGCGACCGCCCCTTCAGCGTCGGTTTCGCCGCCGAGACCGAGAACCTCCTGGAGTACGCCTCGCGCAAACTCAAGGACAAGAACCTCGACCTGATCGTCGCCAATGACGTGGCCAATCCCAGCATCGGCTTCAACAGCGAGGAGAACGCCATCACCATCATCGACCGCGAACTGCAGCAGAGCAGCTTCGGCCAGACCAGCAAGAGCAAGATCGCGCGCCAGCTGATCGGTCTGATCGCCGAGCGCCTGTCCCGCACCTGAAGCCACCTACAGCATAACGAGTCCCGCATGCACGCCTTACAAGCCAAGATCCTCGACCCGCGCCTGGGTCACGAATTTCCTCTGCCGCAATACGCCACGCCGGGCTCTGCCGGCCTCGACCTGCGCGCCATGCTCAAGCAGGAGCTGGTGCTCGAACCCGGGCAGACCGTGCTGATCCCCACCGGCCTGTCGATCTATATCGGCGACCCGGGCCTGGCGGCGATGATCCTGCCGCGTTCGGGCCTGGGCCATAAACATGGCATCGTGCTCGGCAACCTGGTCGGCCTGATCGACTCGGACTACCAGGGCGAGCTGATGGTGTCCTGCTGGAACCGCGGGCAGAGCGCCTTCACCATTGCCATCGGCGAGCGTATCGCCCAGCTGATTCTGGTGCCGGTGGTCCAGGCGCATTTCGAGCTGGTCGAGCAGTTCGACGAAAGCCAGCGCGGCGCAGGCGGCTTCGGCCACTCCGGCAGCCACTGATTGCCCCATTGATTGCAGGATGAACCGTCGAGGAGACGCCGCATGAAACTCTTCAAGCGCACTGCCAGGGATGCAGCCTCCGCCGACCCTGGCCGCCAGGCCGCAAGCTCCGCGCCGAGCCCCCGACAGCAGGCCGCCAATGCCATCCTGCCGGGTCTGCTGGCCGCACTCGCCGGGCTGCTCGTCGCCGGCGGCCTGCTCTGGTTCGGCATCCTCGACAGCAGTCAGCAACGGCAGCAGCAACAGCTCAGCCAGGCCTGGGGCAGCAGCCAGGCCTCGGCCCTGGACAAGGCTCTGCAACAACTGGCCGCGAACACCGCCAGCGCCGCACGCAATCCGCAACTGCTGGAGGCCCTGCAAAGCCAGGACAGCAACCAGCTGCGCGCCGCCGAACGCAACCTCGGTCACTGGCACGGGGTGGTCGATGCCCATCTCAATGCCCGCGGCCAGGCCCGCCAGGACATGGCCCGCAGCGCGCCGATGAACTTTGCCGCGCTGGATATGCTGCGCCGGGTGGAAAGCGGGCAGAACCCCGCCCCCGAAGCCTACAAGGTCGGCCAGCGCTGGCTGGTCTATAGCGCCGCGCCGCTGCGCCTGAGGGACGGCGAGCCGCTATATGGCACCCTGCTCCTGGCGGTCGACCTCGACCAGTTGCTGGCCAGCCTGCCCGTCCTGCCGGCGGATGTCGGCCAGGTCCGGCTGAGCCAGCAGTTCAGCAATACCGCCGCCCAGGTGCTGGCCAGTATCGGCCAGGCCAGCGGCCAGGCCCAGACGTTCCCCAGCAGCAATCCCAACTGGACCCTCGACTTTACCCCGGGCCCGGCACTGCAGCAGCTGGCCTACTCGCCAGTGCTGCTGCTGATCATCGGCCTGATCGCCCTGCTCGGCTCCCTGCTGGGCCTGCACCAGCTGCACAGCAGCCTGCAGCGCCGCCTGCACAAGGATGTCATGCAGCTGGCCCAACTGATCAAAGAACTCTCGGCCGGCAAGGCAGTCAAAGCCTTCAGCCTGAGCCTGCCAGCGCTCGACAGCCTGGCCCACGCTCTGGCACGTCTGCCACGCCGAGCCCATGAAACTGCCGCGCGCCCGCCCGCGGAAACGTCCGCCCCGACACCCGACACATTGCAAGCGGCACCGGCCGGCCTGGTTGATCCACTGTTTGAAGACACCGATATCCTCGATATCGATATTCTCGATGAAGACCAGGATCTCCTGGGACTGGAGCAACCCCCTGTCATGACTATTCAACAAACCGCACCCAGCTTACCCGCCGATATTTTCCGCGCCTACGATATCCGTGGCGTGGTCGGCAGCAGCCTGACCGCGGAAAGCGCCTACTGGATCGGCCGCGCCATTGGCTCGCAGAGCCTGGCCCAGGGCGAAGCGAACATCGCCGTGGGCCGTGACGGCCGCCTGTCTGGCCCGGAGCTGGTGCAACAGCTGATCCAGGGCCTGCTCGACTGCGGCTGCAATGTCAGCGACGTCGGCATGGTGCCGACCCCGGTGGTCTACTACGCCGCCAATATCCTCGCCGGCAAGTCCGCGGTGATGCTCACCGGCAGCCACAACCCGCCGGACTACAACGGTTTCAAGATCGTCATCGCCGGCGACACCCTGGCCAACGAGCAGATCCAGGCGCTGAAGACGCGCATCGACAACAACGACCTGGCCAGCGGCGTCGGCTCGGTCGAGCAGGTCGATGTGCTGCAGCGCTACTTCCAGCAGATCCGCGACGACATCGCCATGGCGCGACCGCTGAAAGTGGTGGTCGACTGCGGCAACGGTGCGGCCGGGGTGATCGCCCCGCAACTGATCCAGGCCCTGGGCTGCACGGTGATTCCGCTGTTCTGCGAGGTGGACGGCAACTTCCCCAACCACCACCCGGACCCGGGCAAGCCGGAAAACCTGGTCGACCTGATCGCCAAGGTCAAGGAAGAGAAGGCAGACCTCGGCCTGGCCTTCGATGGCGACGGCGACCGCGTCGGCGTGGTGACCAACAGCGGAGCCATGATCTACCCGGACCGCCTGCTGATGCTGTTCGCCAAGGATGTGGTGTCACGCAACCCGGGGGCCGACATCATCTTCGACGTCAAATGCACGCGCCGCCTGACCCCGCTGATCAGCGGCTACGGCGGCCGCCCGGTGATGTGGAAAACCGGCCACTCGCTGATCAAGAAGAAGATGAAGGAGACCGGTGCCCTGCTGGCCGGCGAGATGAGCGGGCATATCTTCTTCAAGGAGCGCTGGTTCGGCTTCGACGACGGCCTCTATGCCGCCGCCCGCCTGCTGGAGATTCTCAGCCAGGACAAGCGCGATGCCGACCAGGTGTTCGGGGCCTTCCCCAACGACATCGCCACCCCGGAAATCAATATCCAGGTCACCGAACAGAACAAGTTCGGCATTATCGAGCGCCTGCAACGCGATGCGGTCTGGGGTGAGGGCAATATCACCAGCCTCGACGGCGTGCGCGTCGACTACCCCAAGGGTTGGGGCCTGGTGCGCGCCTCCAATACCACGCCGGTCCTGGTGTTGCGCTTCGAGGCGGAAAACGAGGGCGAACTCGAACGCATCAAGGAAGTGTTCCGCGCCCAGCTCTACAGCGTCGTACCCGAAATGAATCTGCCTTTTTGATTAATACCGCTTACCACTGGAGCCCTGCATGACCCTCGAACGTGATGCCGCCACCAACGTCGCCAAGGTACTGTCCGAAGCGCTGCCCTATATTCGCCGCTTCGTTGGCAAGACCCTGGTGATCAAATACGGCGGCAACGCCATGGAAAGCGACGAGCTGAAAACTGGTTTCGCCCGCGATATCGTGCTGATGAAGGCGGTGGGCATCAACCCGGTGGTGGTGCACGGCGGCGGCCCGCAGATCGGCGACCTGCTCAAGCGTCTGTCCATCGAGAGCCATTTTATCGACGGCATGCGCGTCACCGACACGGCCACCATGGACGTGGTGGAGATGGTCCTCGGCGGCCAGGTCAACAAGGACATCGTCAACCTGATCAACCAGCATGGCGGCAGCGCCATCGGCCTGACCGGTAAGGATGCCCAGCTGATCCGCGCCAAGAAGCTCAAGGTCAGCCGCAAGACCCCGGAGATGACCCAGCCGGAAATCATCGACATCGGCCATGTCGGCGAAGTCACCGGGGTCAATACCGACTTGCTCAACATGCTGGTCAAGGGCGACTTTATCCCGGTCATCGCGCCGATCGGCGTCGGCCCGGACGGCGAGTCCTACAACATCAACGCCGACCTGGTGGCCGGCAAGGTGGCCGAGGCGCTGAAGGCCGAGAAGCTGATGCTGCTGACCAATATCGCCGGGCTGATGGACAAGCAGGGCGAGGTGCTTACCGGCCTGACCACCGAGCAGGTCGACGGCCTGATCGCCGACGGCACCATCTACGGCGGCATGCTGCCGAAGATCCGTTGCGCCCTGGAAGCGGTGCAGGGTGGCGTCAACAGCGCCCACATCATCGACGGCCGGGTACCCAACGCGGTGTTGCTGGAAATCTTCACCGACAGCGGCGTCGGCACCCTGATCTGCAACCGCAAGCGGCCCTGATCAGCCCCGGCAAGGCGAATCGGCCAGCCCTTGAGCTGGCCGAGCGGCACTGGACTAGCAGGCTGTTGAAAAACGTAGGCGAGGCAGGCAAGACAAGGCAAAAACGGCCGAAAAAGCGGAGTTTACGTGCTGTAAATGAGCATTTTGACTGGGCTCGCACGCGAGGCCGTTTTTAACGCAGTATTGTCAACGCAGGTGGTTTTTCAACGGCCTGCTAGCGGCCTGTCAGCTGCTTGAGCCTATTGAGGTCGGCGTCGAAATTGGCATCCGCCTGCTCACGCAGCGCCCGGTAGCGCTCGATATCGCCTTGCAGGCGCGCCTGCTCGGCAATCTGGTTGTTGATCTGCGCCAGCAAATGCGCGGGCACTTCGCGGCCGCCGCGCTCATGCTCGGCGGCCTGGCTCTGCAGGTTACCCTGCTGGGTACGCACCGACTGCAGATTGCCCCGCGCCACGCCAATCAGGCCATCGAGCTCGGCCAGCTTGCGCTGCCGGGCCCGCTCGACGTCTTCCGGGGTGCTGTAGAGCCGCAGCAGCTGCACATCGGAGAGCGCCTGCGCCTTCTCCAGCTGCATACGCCGCAGTTCCTCGGCAGTCGGGGCCGGGGGAATCACGCGGATCACCCGCCCCTGCTCGTTCAGCACTTCGTAGCCACGGGCTATATGCTCTGGCGGCACGCCCTGGCGACTGAGAACCGTGGTACCGCGCTCGTCGGTGTAACGGTACAGCTCGAGCGCACTCGCCATGGCCGGCAGCAGTAGGCCCAACAGCAGCGAACAGCGGATCAGCATGGTTTTGCGCATCGATGCAGTACCTTATTTCAAGAAATCAGATGCCGTATTCGGCGCGGTAAGCCTCTACCGCAGGCAGATACTGCTTGAGTTGCGCATCGCCTGCCAGGTATTCCAGCACCTGCTGCAGTGACACAATGCTCACCACTGGCATGCCATAGTCGCGCTCGACTTCCTGAATCGCCGACAGCTCGCCCTTGCCCCGCTCCTGACGGTTCAATGCGATCAGCACGCCGGCGGCCTGCGCGCCCTGGGCCTGGATGATCTGCATCACCTCGCGAATGGCCGTACCGGCGGTGATCACATCGTCGACGATCAACACCCGCCCGGCCAGCGGTGCCCCCACCAGGGTGCCACCCTCGCCATGGTCCTTGGCTTCCTTGCGGTTGAAACACCAGGGCAGGTCGCGCTGATGATGCTCGGCCAGGGCCACCGCGGTGGTCGCCGCCAGCGGAATGCCCTTGTAAGCCGGGCCGAATAGAACGTCGAAGGCGATTGCGCTGTCTACCACCGCAGCGGCATAGAAACGCCCCAGCTGAGCCAGGGCCGAACCACTGTCGAATAACCCGGCATTGAAGAAATACGGGCTGATCCGCCCGGACTTCAGGGTGAACTGACCAAAGCGCAGGACCCCACGCTCGATGGCAAAACGGATGAAATCGCGCTGGTACGCTTGCATGAAAAAGCCCCGGACAACACGGATCTGCTAGGAATTTAGCTAATTAGAGGTGAGCTCGGGTATCATACACGCACGTGATTTTGGGGGCCATTTATGCGGATCATCAGTGTGAACGTGAATGGTATTCATGCTGCAGTCGAGCGCGGTTTGCTCAGCTGGCTGCAAGCACAGAATGCCGACGTCATCTGTCTGCAGGACACCCGCGCCTCCGCCTTTGAACTGGACGACCAAGCCCTCCAACTGGATGGCTATTTCCTCTATGCCTGCGATGCTGAAGTACCAAGCCAAGGTGGCGTGGCACTCTACTCGCGGTTGCAACCCAAGGCGGTAATCAGCGGCCTCGGCTTTGAAATGGCCGATCGCTACGGGCGCTACCTGCAGGCCGATTTCGACAAGGTAAGTATCGCCACCCTGTTGCTGCCATCGGGGCAGAACGGCGATGAAAGCTTGAACCAGAAGTTCAAGTTTATGGACGACTTCACCCATTATTTGGACAAGCAGCGCCGCAAGCGCCGCGAGTACATCTACTGCGGTTCGCTCTACGTGGCGCACCAGAAACTCGACGTGAAGAACTGGCGCGACTGCCAGCAATCGCCGGGCTTTCTCGCACCCGAACGGGCCTGGATGGATGAAGTGGTCGGCACCATGGGCTATGTCGACGCCCTGCGTGAAGTCAGCCGCGAAGGCGAGCAGTTCAGCTGGTGGCCGGACAGCGAGCAGGCCGAGCTACTCAATCTGGGTTCGCGCTACGACTACCAGCTGCTGACCCCGGGCATGCGCCGCAGCGTGCGCAGCGCACGCCTGCCGCGCCAGCCGCGCTTCTCCCAGCATGCGCCGCTGATCGTCGATTATGACTGGACGCTCAGCGTCTGATCGACAGGCAGAAAAAAGCCGGCGTGATGCCGGCTTTTTTCTGCCCATCTGTTTTTATTTCACCAGCCGCCAGACGAATGGATAGCGGTAGGCCTGGCCTTCATTGGCCTTGATCCCGGCAATGATGGTCAGCACCAGTGCGGCAACCCCGACCAGCACCAGCAGCGGGAAGCCGATGATCACCACCATCAGCAGGAAACACAGCACCATCGCCAGCGCCACGCTGATCTGGAAGTTCAGGGCTTCCTTGCCCTGCTCATCGACAAAGGGGTCGAGGTCCTTCTTGATCTGCCAGACGATCAGTGGCCCGAGCAGATTGCCGAAGGGAAACACCAGCCCGAAAAAGGCCGCGAAGTGACAGAACATCGCCCATTGCCGGGCTTCCTGACTAGGTGCCTGCTGCGGCACTGGGGACTCGTCGCTCATGGTGCTTCTCCTTAGCGTAGCAATAGAGGCGTTGCGGGTAATCAGTCAGCCAAGGCCGCCTGCTGCAACTCGAACAGCTCGGTCATGCCTTTCTGCGCCAGCGCCAGCATGGCATTCAGCTCGGCCGGTTGGAAGGGCGCGCCCTCGGCCGTGCCCTGCACTTCGATAAAGCCGCCGGCACTGGTCATCACCACGTTGAGGTCGGTTTCCGCCGCCGAATCCTCCAGATAATCCAGGTCCAGCACCGGCTCGCCTTGGTACATGCCCACCGATACCGCGGCGATCATCTGCTTGAGCGGGTCGCCACCTTTCAGGCCACCACGTTTCTTGATCACTTTCAGCGCATCGACCAGGGCGACCATGGCACCGGTGATGGACGCGGTGCGAGTTCCGCCATCAGCCTGGATCACGTCGCAATCGACATACAGGGTGTTCTCGCCCAGCTTGCTCATATCCAGCGCAGCGCGCAGCGATCGGCCGATCAGGCGCTGGATCTCCAGGGTGCGACCGCCCTGCTTGCCACGGCTGGCTTCGCGCTGATTGCGATCACCGGTGGCGCGCGGCAGCATGCCGTACTCGGCGGTCAGCCAGCCCTGGCCCTGGCCCTTGAGGAAGCGCGGCACACCCGACTCGACGCTGACCGTGCAAATCACTTTGGTATCGCCAAATTCCACCAGCACCGAACCCTCGGCATGCTTGGTGTAGTTGCGGGTGATGCGAATCGAGCGCAACTGATCGGCGGTGCGGCCACTGGGACGTTTCATCTGGGAATACCTGCTCTTAATAAAAAATCTGCCCGGCATTATAGGGCCGCCGGCGGTCGCCGGCATGCCGAATTGGGAGCGATCGACGCACTGCGCTACAATCCTGCGCTTTGAGCTACGACGTTTCCGCGAGGTTTGCCCCATGATCCACAGCATGACTGCCTTCGCCCGCGCCGAACAGGCCGGCACCAATGGCACCCTGAGCTGGGAGCTGCGTTCGGTCAATCACCGCTACCTGGAACCCCATCTGCGCCTGCCGGAAGCCTTTCGCGACCTCGAAGGCGCGGTGCGCGAAGCGCTGCGCAGCGGCCTGTCGC
Organism: Pseudomonas sp. EA_105y_Pfl2_R69; assembly: GCF_963970915.1. Lineage (NCBI taxonomy): Bacteria > Pseudomonadati > Pseudomonadota > Gammaproteobacteria > Pseudomonadales > Pseudomonadaceae > Pseudomonas > Pseudomonas sp. EA_105y_Pfl2_R69. Next base: position 155,180 of record NZ_CAXAOO010000001.1, on the reverse strand, counting down.
GCGGCAAAGTCGAATGCACCCTGCGCTTTACCGAAGACAGCACCGGCAAGGCCCTGCAGGTCGACCTGACGCGCGCCGCACAACTGGTGGCGGCTGCGCAGAGCGTAGCCGACCTGATCCAGCAGCCCGCCCCGCTCAACCCCCTGGAAGTGCTCGGCTGGCCCGGCGTACTGGTGGCCGATGCGGCCGACCCACAAACCCTCAACAAGGCGGCCCTGGTCCTCTTCAACCAGGCCCTGGACGAGCTGAAAAAAGGCCGTTCGCGCGAAGGTGCCGAACTGGCCAAGCTGCTCAACGAACGCCTGGACGGCATCGCCGCCGAGGTCGCCGCCCTGCGCGAGCTGGTGCCGCAGATGCTCGCCAGCCAACGGCAAAAGATCCTCGACCGCTGCGCCGAGATGCAAGCCGAACTCGACCCCCAGCGCCTCGAGCAGGAACTGGTGCTGCTCGCGCAGAAAAGCGACGTCGCCGAAGAACTCGATCGCCTGGTCACCCATGTCGGCGAAGTGCGCCGCGTTCTCAAGGCCGGCGGCCAGGCCGGACGCCGCCTGGACTTCCTGATGCAGGAACTCAACCGCGAAGCCAACACCCTCGGCTCCAAGGCCTTCGACACCCGCAGCACTCAGGCCGCGGTGAATTTGAAAGTGCTGATCGAGCAGATGCGCGAACAAGTGCAGAACATCGAATAACCCAGCGCGCGACGCTGCTACCCTACGAGCAAAGTTTTCCAGGATGCATCCATGACCGTCACCACCGGCACCCTCTATATCGTTTCCGCCCCCTCCGGCGCGGGCAAGACCAGCCTGGTCAAGGCGCTGATCGACAGCGAAGCGCAGATCCGCGTCTCGGTGTCGCACACCACCCGGGCCATGCGCCCGGGCGAAGTTGAAGGGGTCAACTACCACTTCGTCAGCCGCGAACAGTTCCATGCCATGCTCGACAAAACCGAGTTCCTCGAGCATGCCGAAGTGTTCGGCAACCTCTATGGCACCTCCCAGGAGTGGGTCAAGCAGACCCTCGCCGAAGGCTACGACCTGATTCTGGAAATCGACTGGCAGGGTGCCCAGCAGGTGCGCCGACTGATGCCGGAGGCCAAATCGATCTTTATCCTGCCGCCAACCCAGGAAGCCCTGCGCCATCGCCTGACCAACCGCGGCCAGGACAGCGGCGAAATCATCGAGCGGCGCATGCGCGATGCGGTCAGCGAAATGAGCCACTACGTGGAATACGACTACCTGCTGATCAACGACGACTTCGCCCATGCGCTCAGCGACCTGAAGTCCATTTTCCGCGCCAACCAACTGCTGCAGGGGCCGCAACAGCAGCGCCACAGCGGCCTGCTTAGCGAACTGTTGGTATAAGCCGCAATGCGCCGTATGCGGCAGGCAGCAAACACTAGTAACCGGGGTATTTCTTGCCGCTGGTAGCTTAAAGCTTGCGGCCGCACCACGGGCTTAACTAGACTACCCAGTCCGCCCGCCCATTTGGGCCCGCTTTATTACGCATTTGCTACGAGGAACACCATGGCCCGCGTTACCGTCGAAGATTGCCTGGATCACGTTGATAACCGCTTTGAGCTGGTCATGCTCGCCACCAAGCGTTCGCGCCAGCTGGCCACCGGCGGCAAAGAGCCGAAGCTCGCCTGGGAAAACGACAAGCCGACCGTAGTCGCCCTGCGCGAAATCGCTGCCGGCCTGATGAGCTACGACGTCATCGCCCAGGACGAGATTGTCGAGGAAGAACCGCTGTTTGCCGCATTCGAGGAAGAGGCCAACGAGCCTCTGTAAGCCTATGCAGGGTCGACGTCGCCAGGCGCAGGGTTATCTGAATCGGCAGGGGGAACGCCCATGCCGAGCATAGACGCCCTCGCCGACAGACTTTCGACCTACCTCGACGACGACCAGGTCAATCTGATCCGTCGCGCCTATTTCTACGCCGAGCAGGCCCACGACGGCCAGCGCCGCCGTAGCGGCGAAGCCTACGTCACCCACCCCCTGGCGGTGGCGAGCATCCTCGCCGATATGCACATGGACCATCAGAGCCTGATGGCCGCCATGCTGCATGACGTGATCGAAGACACCGGTATCGCCAAGGAAGCCCTCGACGCGCAGTTCGGCGAATCCGTGGCCGAGCTGGTCGATGGGGTCAGCAAGCTGACCCAGATGAACTTCGAGACCAAGGCCGAGGCCCAGGCCGAGAACTTCCAGAAAATGGCCATGGCCATGGCCCGCGATATCCGCGTGATCCTGGTCAAGCTGGCCGACCGCCTGCACAACATGCGTACTCTGGAAGTGCTGTCCGGCGAAAAACGCCGGCGTATCGCCAAGGAAACCCTGGAAATCTACGCGCCCATCGCCAACCGCCTGGGCATGCACAGCATGCGCATCGAGTTCGAGGACCTGGGCTTCAAGGCCATGCACCCGATGCGCTCCGAGCGCATCCGCGCCGCCGTGCGCCGGGCCCGCGGCAACCGCAAGGAAATCGTCAACAAGATCGAGGAATCGATCAGCCACTGCCTGGCCCGCGAGGGCATGGAAGGCGAGGTGATGGGCCGCGAGAAGCACCTCTATGGCATCTACCAGAAGATGCGCGGCAAGCGTCGAGCCTTCAACGAGATCATGGACGTCTACGCCTTCCGCATCATCGTCGACAAGGTCGACACCTGCTACCGCGTGCTTGGTGCCGTGCACAATCTGTACAAGCCGCTGCCGGGCCGCTTCAAGGACTACATCGCGATCCCCAAGGCCAACGGCTACCAGTCGCTGCACACCACCCTGTTCGGCATGCACGGCGTGCCGATCGAGATCCAGATCCGCACCCGCGAGATGGAAGAGTTGGCCAACAACGGCATCGCCGCCCACTGGCTGTACAAATCCAACGAGGAAGACCAGCCCAAGGGCAGCCACGCTCGCGCCCGGCAGTGGGTCAAGGGCGTGCTGGAGATGCAGCAGCGCGCCGGCAACTCGCTGGAATTTATCGAAAGCGTGAAGATCGACCTGTTCCCCGACGAGGTCTATGTCTTCACCCCCAAGGGGCGGATCATGGAGCTGCCCAAGGGTTCGACCGCGGTCGATTTTGCCTACGCGGTGCACACCGACGTCGGCAACACCTGCATCGCCTGCCGCATCAATCGTCGCCTGGCACCGCTGTCCGAGCCGCTGCAGAGCGGGGCCACGGTGGAAATCGTCAGCGCCCCCGGCGCACGGCCGAACCCGGCCTGGCTCAACTTCGTGGTCACCGGCAAGGCGCGTACCCATATCCGCCACGCCCTCAAGCTGCAACGCCGTTCCGAGTCGATCAGCCTCGGCGAGCGTCTGCTCAACAAGGTGCTGGCCGGCTTCAACAGCCGGGTCGAGAAGCTTGCGCCGGAACGGGTCAAGGCGGTGCTCGACGAATATCGCCTGGAGGTCATCGAAGACCTGCTCGAAGACATCGGCCTGGGCAATCGCATGGCCTATGTGGTGGCGCGCCGCCTGCTCAGCGAAGGCGGCGAAACCCTGCAGAACACCGAAGGCCCACTGGCGATCCGCGGCACCGAAGGCCTGGTGCTGAGCTATGCGAAATGCTGCACGCCGATCCCCGGCGACCCCATCGTTGGCCACCTGTCCGCCGGCAAGGGCATGGTGGTGCACCTGGAAACCTGCAGGAATATCGGTGAAATCCGGCACAACCCGGAGAAGTGCATCCAGCTGTCCTGGGCCAAGGATGTCGCCGGCGAATTCAATGTCGAGCTGCGCGTCGAGCTGGAACACCAGCGCGGCCTGATCGCCCTGCTGGCCGGTAGCGTCAACGCCGCCGACGGCAATATCGAGAAGATCAGCATGGACGAGCGCGACGGCCGCATCAGTGTGGTCCAGCTCATCGTCAGCGTGCATGATCGCGTCCACCTGGCCCGCGTGATCAAGAAGCTGCGCGCGCTCAAAGGCGTGGTGCATATATCCCGCGTACGCGCTTAAGCGAGCAAAACCCTCCTAGAACAGCCCACAAACTGTACTTATCCCGCCCGCATCTCTCCTGCACTTGCCTTACTTGTTCTAGACCCCGCGCCAGCGCTTGCGCCGGCTTGGCTCTTGCGCGCGCGCAACGCACCAGCAAAGGGCGATTGAGCGAAAAATCACGCTTGACCGAAGGGTCATAAAACCTCGCAATTAGCTGTTTAAAAACAGTCATCTATGCCGATTTCGGCGCCCCCTGGCACGGCCGGTGCACCTTTCAAAGCAGGCGTTATGTCCTGTTAGTACAAGTTGCCCAACCGACAAGGGGAAGACTATGCACAACCCAAACAGCCTGTTCACCACCCTGCTATTCGGCTCGATTCTGGCGTTCAGCGGCGCGGCCGCTGCAGAGAAAATCACCATCGGTATCGGCCATCAGAGCATGGTCACCAACACCGTTTCCGGCGGCATCGTGCTGGAGAAACTCAAACTGATCGAAAAGTACCTGCCAACCGCCGGCAAGTACGCCGATGCGAAATACACCATCGAATTTCGCGACTACGACTCCGGCCCGCCGATCACCAACCAGATGCTCGCCGGCAAGCTGGATTTCGGTGTGATGGGCGACTACCCCTTGATCGTCAACGGCGCCAAGTTCCAGGAAACCGGCAAGCAGCAGAGCCGCTTTATCGCGGTGACCGGCTACAACCTCAAGGGCACCGGCAACGCCATCGTAGTGCCGGCCGCCTCTTCGGTGCAGTCGTTGGCCGATCTTGCTGGCAAGACTATTTCGGTACCGGTCGGCAGCGCCGCCTGGGGCATGACGCTCAAGGCGCTGCGTGACGCCGACCTGTTCGACAAGGTCAGCATCGCCAACCAGAGCCCGCCAGTGGGCGCGGCCAATATCGCCGCCGGCAAGATCGACGCCCACGCCGATTTCTGCCCCTGGTCGGAGATCATGGAATTCCGCGGCACCGCACGAAAGATCTTCGACGGCAGCGAGGCCGGGGTGCCGACCTTCCACGGCATCGTGGTACGCGATGAATTCGCCAAGCAGTACCCGGAAGTGGTCGAGGCGGTGCTGATGGCGACGCTGGAAGCACAGCGCTGGATTCAGGACGATCCGATGACTGCCGCCACCCAGGTCGCCGAATGGACCGGCGCGGAGAAGGAGGTGCTCTACCTCTATTTCAGCAACGGCGGCATCTCCACCATGGAAGCCAGTATCAAGCCGCAATGGGTCGAGGCGCTGAAGTACGACCATGCGCTGCTGCAGAAAGAGATGAAGATCCCCGACCTGGATTTCGCCGCCTGGATCGACGCCAGCTACCTGAAGAAAGCCTACGCCGCCAGCGGCCTGGACTACGACGCCATGGTCGCCAGCGTGGTGGCTTCAGAGCCGCGCAACCCGGCACTCAAGCCCGCGGAAATCTGGTTCAAGGATAAGGGTGTGGTGGCCTACGACAGCGTCGCCGCCATGCTCGCCGCCGCCGAGGAAGCCAAGGCCGATGGTCAGGCGATCAACAGCACCTACGTCTACGACAACCTCACCGGGCTCAAGCTGTTCGGCAAGGCCGCCTACCTGGTCAAGGACAAGAGCGGCGAGGTGCTGGCCTTTATGAAGAAAGCCGACTCGCAGCAGCACGTCGCCCAGCACGGCGGCACTGCGCTGCTAAGCGCCGAACCGCTGGCCATGCTGCCCTAATCCGCCTGAGCGCCCCACGCGCCGCAGAGCGCACGGGCGCACCTGAGCCGAGGATTGACCATGAGCGTTAAACAGAACCTTGCGTTGCAGCCTGCGGATGCGGTCAGCCCTGCGCTGCTGGCGGTGCCGCCGAGTCCGAGCCCAACCGCGCCGACGCCACGCCGGCGGCACCTGCCGGCCAATTTCGCCCACTACCTGGTGCGCACAGGTGCCCTGGTGATGGCCGTGCTGCTCTGGCATTTAGCCGCCAGCAACGACTTCAACCTGTTGCTGAACTTCGAAAACATCCCCACCCCCGTGGTGGTCGGCGAAGCCTTGCTGGTGCAACTGGCCAGCCAGGAGTTCTACCTGCATATCGGTCACAGCCTGGAACGCATCGCCATCGCCTACGCCATGGCGGTGGTCCTCGGCGTGCTGCTCGGGGTGCTGATGGGCCGCTCGCGCTGGGCCGAGGACATCATCCTGCCGTATATCGAGCTGCTGCGGCCGATCCCGGCGGTGGCCTGGATTCCCCTGGCGATCCTGATGCTGCCGAGCGAGCAGTCGAGCATCGTCTTTATCACCTTTCTCGGCGCGCTCTTTCCCATCGTGCTGAACACCGTGCACGGTGTCGAGCAGACCCCCGACGTGCTGGTGCGCGCCGCCCGCAGCCTGGGCGCGAGCAAGCGCGCGATCCTCTGGCACGTGGTCATTCCCGGTGCCATGCCGAGCATAGTCGCGGGCCTGGCGATCGGCATGGGCGTGGCCTGGTTCTCTCTGCTGGCCGGGGAAATCATCAGCGGCCAGTACGGCATCGGCTACTTCACCTGGACCTCCTACACCCTGATCCAGTACCCGCAAATCATCATCGGCATGCTCACCATCGGCGGTCTCGGCACCCTCTGCACGTTGCTCGTGCGCAAGGCCTGTACCCCGCTGCTGCGCTGGCAAGCCAAAGGAGGCCGGCCATGAACAGCGCCGTCATCGACAACCGCCTGGCCGTGCTCGACCACAGCCGCCAGCGCGCCCAGGCCGAAACCAGCGGGCGCGGGCATATCCGCGTGCAGGACGTGCATATCGAGTTCGACCACAACGGCGGCAAGCGCGCCGCGGTGCAGAACGCCCAGCTGGAAATCAAACCCGGTGAATTTGTCTGCCTGCTCGGCCCGTCCGGCTGCGGCAAGTCGACCCTGCTCAACGCCATCGCCGGCTTCGTTCAGCCGACCCGCGGCAGCTTGAGCATCGACGGTTTGGCCGTTACCGAGCCCGGCCCGGATCGCGGCATGGTGTTCCAGCAGCACTCGCTGTTCCCCTGGAAAACCGTGCGCGACAACGTCGCCTTCGGCCCGCTGATGGCCGGCGTCGGGCGCAACGAGGCCATGAGCGTGGCGCGCACCTTCCTTTCCCTGGTGGGCCTGGCGGCGTTCGAGGAAGCCTACCCGAGCACCCTGTCCGGCGGTATGCAGCAGCGCGTCGGCATCGCCCGCGCCCTGGCCAACTACCCCAGCGTGCTGCTGATGGACGAGCCGTTCGGCGCCCTGGATGCGCAGACGCGAATCATGATGCAGGAGAACCTGCTGCAGATCTGGCGCGAGTTCCGCAATACCCTGGTGTTCGTTACCCACGACATCGACGAGGCGGTGTTCCTCTCCGACCGCATCGTGGTGATGAGCGCCAGCCCAGGCCGGATCATCGCCGACATCGCGGTGCCGCTGCCGCGCCCGCGCGAGCAGAGCCTGCTGACCAGCCCCGAGTTCATCGCCCTCAAGCGCCAGTGCATGGAGCTGATCCGTCAGGAAACCCTGTGCGCTTTCCAACAACAGAACCAGGTGGGCTGAGCCATGAACGCACAGCCCTTACTCACGTCCGCGCTCGACATGACCTGTCATGACAGGCTGGAGATTTCCCCCGTGAACGGCATCCAACAGCTCGCCCCCGGGCAGTCGCCACTGCCGCTGTATGTGCAGATCCGCGACAGCCTGCGCCAGCAGATCCTCGAAGGCAGCTACGCGGTACACGCCCGCCTGCCCTCGGAGAACCAGCTGATGCAGGCCTACGGCGTCAGCCGCATCACCATTCGCCAGGCCCTGCGCGACTTGCACAACGAGGGCCTGGTGTTCAGCGCCCAGGGCAAGGGCACCTACGTCAGCAAACCCAAGGCGGTGCAGAACGTGCAGCGCCTGCAGGGCTTCGGCGAGGCCATGGCGGCCCAGGGTTACGAGGCCACCGCGCGGCTGCTCTCGATCCAACAGCGCAAGCCGCCCAAGGCGGTGGTCGCCGCCCTGCATCTTACGCCCGGCGAAGACGTGGTCGAGGTCAAGCGCGTGCGCTACCTCAACCGCGAGGCGGTGTGCGTGGAGAACAGCTACTTCCCCCTGGATATCGGCCGCAGGCTGTTCGGCCTGGACCTCTCCGGCGACATCTTCCCGATGCTGGAAAACCTCTTCGGCATTGCCCTTGGCCGCGCCGATATCGGCCTCGACGCCATGCTCGCCGACGACGAGGTGCAGCACCTGCTCGGCCTCAAGGCCGGCGAAGCGATCCTGCGGGTCGAGCGCCTGACCCACGACCGCGGCGGCCGCCCGATCGATTTCGAATACCTCTGCTACCGCGGCGACTCATTCAAATACCAGTTCCGAGTGGATCGGAAATAGGAGACGACTATGACTACCACCCACATCAATGGCATCCCGGTGATCGACACCGACGTGCTGGTAATTGGCGGCGGCACCGCCGGCCCGATGGCCGCCGTGACCGTCAAGGAGCTGGACCCGAGCCTCAAGGTGATCCTGCTGGAGAAGGCCAACGTCAAGCGCTCCGGTGCCATCTGCATGGGCATGGACGGCCTCAACAACGCCGTGGTCCCCGGCCACGCCACGCCCGAGCAGTACGTCAAGGAAATCACCATCGCCAACGACGGCATCGTCCATCAACCGGCGCTGCTGGCCTACGCCCAGCGCTCGTTTCCGATGATCGAGAAGCTCGATTCCTGGGGCGTGCACTTCCAGAAGGACGAAACCGGCGACTACGACATGAAGAAGGTCCATCACCTCGGCACCTACGTGCTGCCGATGCCCGAGGGCCATAACGTCAAGAAGATCCTCTACCGCCGCCTGCGCCGGGTGCGGGTGGAAATCGAAAACCGCTTCCAGGCCACCCGCCTGCTCAAGGATGCCGAGGGCAATATCGCCGGGATGATCGGGGTCAACACCCGCACCGCCGAGCCAATCATCATCCGCGCCAAGGCGGTGATCATGGCCACCGGCGCCGCCGGGCGCATCGGCCTGCCGAATTCCGGCTACCTGTTCGGCACCTACGAGAACCCGGCCAACTGCGGCGACGGCCATGCCATGGCCTATCACGTCGGTGCCGACCTGGTGAACCTGGAGTGCTTCCAGGTCAACCCGCTGCTCAAGGACTACAACGGCCCGGCCTGCGCCTACGTCACCGGCCCGCTCGGCGGCTTCACCGCCAACGCCTACGGCGAGCGCTTTATCGAGTGCGACTACTGGTCCGGGCAGATGATGCTGGAGTTCTTCAAGGAGCTGGAGTCCGGCACCGGTCCGGTGTTCCTCAAGCTCGATCACCTGGCCGAGGAAACCATCCAGGAAATCGAGACCGTGCTGCACACCAACGAGCGGCCGACCCGCGGGCGCTTCCACGAGGGCCGCCAGGTCGACTACCGCCAGCGCATGGTCGAGATGCATATCTCCGAGATCGGCTTCTGCTCCGGCCACTCGGCCTCCGGGGTGTGGACCGACGAAACCGGCGCGACCACGGTGCCCGGCCTGTACGGTGCCGGCGACATGGCCTCGGTAGCGCACAACTACATGCTTGGTGCCTTCGTCTACGGGCAGATCTGCGGCGAGAGCGCCACCGCCTTCGCCCAGGCCCGTGGCGAAATTCAGCTCGACGAGGCGTTTATCGCCGCCGAACTGGCGCGCATCCAGGCGCCGCTGCTGGTCAAGGACGGCATCCCGCCGGAGCAGATGGAATACAAGGTACGCCGCCTGGTAAACGATTACCTGCAGCCGCCCAAAGTCACCAAGAAGCTGGAGATCGGCCTGGAACGCATCCTCGCCGTGCGCGCGGATGTGCCCAAACTCTTCGCCGCCGACCCCCACGAACTGCTGCGCGCCCTGGAAGTGCAATCGATCATCGACTGCGCCGAGATGGCCGCACGCGCCTCGCTGTACCGCACCGAATCGCGCTGGGGCCTGTACCACTACCGGGTCGATTTCCCCGAGCAAAACGACGCCGAGTGGTTCTACCACAGCCGCCTGTTCAAGGACGCAGACGGCCAGATGGCCCACGGCAAACGCCCGGTCGCCGACTACGTGGTGGCCCTCGGCGACGAGAAGGACGCCTACAGCAAGTTGCGCGTGAAGAAAGCCGCCAATGCCTGATCGAGCAGTGTGGGCGCCACTGCCGCGCCCGCACGCCAATGCAATTCGAGGAGATAACCCATGCCTGTAGCCAATCACCGTTCCAGCGTTCCCGTCATCGTCGACGAGGACAAATGCATCGCCGACAAGGGCTGTCGTGTGTGCATCGACGTCTGCCCACTGGATGTCCTGTGGATCAACCCGGACAGCGGCAAGGCCCATATGAAATACGACGAATGCTGGTACTGCATGCCCTGCGAGACCGACTGCCCGACCGATGCAGTGAAGGTCAACATCCCCTATTTGCTGCGCTGATCAAGGAATTGCCCATGAAACACTATGACGATCCCCGCTTGCAGGCCCTCGCCGCCAATCTCGCCTCGACCGACCCCGCGATCCGCCGGGTGGCGGTGCTCGACCTGGTCGATTGCGGCGAACCGGAAGCGGCCGAACTGCTGATTCTGGCCCTTAACGACCCCGATCCCGCGGTACGCCAGGAGGCGGCCAAGGTGGTCGACGAGTTCGATGCCGCGGATATCGCCGATGCGCTGATCGCCGCCCTCGGCGACAACGACGAAGTGGTGCGTAACGCCGCCGCCCACGCCCTTGCCGACCTCAAGGACCCGGCCGCCGCCATGCCGTTGCTCGCGGCCCTGGAGCAGAGCCAGGACAGCTTCGTGGTCGCCGGCATCCTGCGGGCGCTCAAGCCGCTGCGCAATCCAGCGGCCCAGGCCCCGGCGCTACTGCGTCTGAACGATGCCGATGCCCAGGTGCGCCGCGAGGCGGTGGCGGTCATCGGCTGGCTCAAGCAGCCGGAGAACCTGCCGGCGCTGATGCAGCGCGCGCAGCAGGACCCGGATGCCGAGGTGCGCCGCGCCGCGGCCGGTGCGCTGGTCTACGCCGAAGCCGAGCAGGTCGGGCCGAGCCTGATCGAGATCCTCCAGGACGAGCATTGGCAGGTCCGCGTCGAAGCCGCGGTCAGTCTGGGCAAACTGGATTGCCAGGCGGCGCTGCAACCGCTGGTGGACGCCACCCACGACAGCTTCTGGCAGGTTCGCGAAAAAGCCGTCGACGCCCTCGGCAAGCTCGCCGCGGTGGGTGCCATCCCGGCCCTTGGCGTCTGCGCCCGCGACCCCATGAGCAACCTGCGCAAGGCGGCGATCGGCGCGCTCGGCAGCATCGGCCACAGCGCCGGTCGGCCATTCGTCGAAACCGCCATGCAGGACCCCGATCCGGACGTGCGCAAGCTGGCCCGCTGGGCCCTGTCGAAACTGGATGCCGCCGCTTAAGACCGGCTGCAGGCGTCGCGCGGGAGCGTTTTTACCGCTCCCTATCACGAAGCGAGGAAGACCCGATGACCTACGTAGTGACCGAAAACTGCATCCGCTGCAAATACACCGACTGCGTCGAAGTGTGCCCGACCGACTGCTTCCACGAAGGGCCGAACTTTCTGGTGATCAATCCCGAGGCTTGCATCGACTGCAGCCTGTGCGCACCGGAATGTCCGGCCGACGCGATATTCGCCGACAAGGAAGTGCCGCCCGAGCAGAGCCACTTCATCGAGCTGAATGCCGAGCTGGCGCAATTCTGGCCACTGCTTAGCCAGACCCTGGCACCTCTGGTCGACGCCGATAACTGGGTCGACCAGGCCGACAAGCTGCAATTTCTGGAGCGCTGACTGTGCCCGAGCGCTTTAAACCCTGGTTTGAACGCGCCCTGCTGGCAGCGTTGATCGCCAGCGCCGCGGCCACCGGCAGCGCGCGCCCGCTGGACAGCGAGCAGCGCCAGGTCAGACCGCCGGAAGTACCGACCCTGTTGGTGCCCAACGGCGAACCGCCCCTGCCGACGAAATAGCGTCTACTGGAGATAAGCATGGCCACGAACACCCAAATTCTAACCGCCGCCCCCAGCGAAATCCGCCTGCGCAAGGCGCAGAAAGCCCTCGAAGTGCTTTGGCCGGATGGGCAGCTCAGCCGCCTGAGCTGCCTGGCACTACGCAAGAGCTGTGCCTGCTCATCCTGCACCCAGGCTCGCCAAAGCGGTGCCCTGAGCCTGATTGACGCCGATGTCAGTGTCGACAAGCTGGAAGTCTCGGGCATCAGCGGGCTGCAGCTGTTCTTCAGCGACGGTCACTACCGCGGGCTCTACCCTTGGGCCTATCTGCGCGAACTGGGCGAGCGCCTGTGATGCCCACGCGCGCCCTGCAACTGCTGGCACCGCCGTTTGCCAGCCTGCGCCGCCTGTATCCAGGCATCGCCCTGGGCGTGGTACTGACGTTGGCGGGCAGTTTTCTCGCCGAACACTACAACGCGCCAGCGCTGCTGCTGGTGTTACTGCTGGGCTTCGGTTTCGCCAGCCAGGCAGGCGATGCGCGCCTGCAACCGGGCGTAGGGTTTTGTAGCCGCCAGGTGCTGCGCATCGGCGTGGCCCTGCTCGGTGCTCGCATCGGTATCGAGCAACTGCTGGCAGTCGGTAGTCTGCCGCTACTGGTGGTACTCGGCAGTACTCCGCTGATCATCGGCGCGGCCCTTTTGCTGGGTCGCTGGCTGCGCCTGCCGCCCCTGCACAGCCTGGTTGCAGGCGTGGCAGTGGCCATCTGCGGAGTATCGGCGGCCATCGCAGTGGCCGCGATCATTCCTGCAGGACGCCTGGAAGAACGTCGTCTACTCGGCGTTGTGGTTGGCGTCACCGCACTCGGCACTCTGTCGATGCTGCTCTATCCGCCGCTGCTGGCGGCCCTCGACTACAGCACCCTGGACAGTGGCCTGCTGCTTGGTGCCAGCATTCATGACGTGGCCCAGGCCGCCGCTGCCGGTTATCTGGTGTCCGACAGCGCCGGCGATGTCGCCACCCTGACCAAGCTGCTGCGGGTCGCCCTGCTGGCACCACTGGTGCTGCTGTTCAGCGTGCTGCTGCGCAGTCGCGATAGCAGCACCGGCGAGTTTCCTTATTTCCTGCTGGGCTTTCTCACGCTGTTCGGCCTCAACAGCCTGGGCTGGTTACCAGCCGGCGTGCGCGAGGTACTGGTAGCGGCATCGCATATCTGCCTGTTGTTGGCCATGGCCGCGCTAGGCATGCGTACCAGCCTCGGCGAACTGCTCGCCCAGGGCTGGAAACCCTTTTTCCTACTGGTGCTGCTAAGTGCCGGGCTATTGCTGACTGCAATGGCGCTACTGGCCCTGTTTGGTCCCGCATAACCACCGTATTTCTTTAGGAGCACGCCATGAGCCTTTTCGCCCTAGACCTTATGCCAAGCCCACTGCTGCAGCAGGCTGAACTGGCCCTCGGCCAATGGATCGAGCCCTATCTCGGCTGCGATCTGATTTCGGCCGGGGCCGTGCGCAGCCTGGATGTAACGGACGGGCAGTTGTGCCTGACGATCCAGCTGGGCTTTCCGGCCGAGGGTTACCAGCAAATCCTCGCGGAGCAACTGCGCGGTTATTTACTGGCGCAAACCGCTGCCGAAGCGGTGGAAATTCATGTGAACTGGGCCGTCGAGGCATCACCGGCGACCCTCCAGGCGCTGCCCGCAGCCAAGCAACTGATCGCCGTAGCCTCGGGCAAAGGCGGGGTGGGCAAGTCGACCACCGCCACCAATCTGGCCCTGGCGCTGGCCGCCGATGGGGCGCGGGTCGGCATGCTGGATGCCGACCTCTATGGCCCCAGCCAGCCGCGCCTGCTCGGTCTGTCCGGTCTGCCGGAAAGCCGCGATGGCAAACTGCAACCGATGCTCGGCCATGGCCTGCAGTGCATGTCGATAGGTTTTCTGGTCGACGAGGAAGCCCCGGTGATCTGGCGCGGACCGATGATCAGCCAGGCGCTGACCCGCCTGCTCAATGAAACCGCCTGGAACGACCTCGACTATCTGATCGTCGACCTGCCACCGGGTACCGGCGATATCCACCTCACACTGGCCCAGCGCATGCCCGTTTCCGCCGCACTGATCGTCACCACGCCCCAGGACATCGCCCTGCTCGATGCCCGCAAGGGCCTGAAGATGTTCGACAAGGTCAATGTGCCAGTGCTCGGCATCATCGAGAACATGAGCCTGCATGTATGCAGCCAGTGCGGCCATGAGGAGCATATTTTCGGCAGCGGCGGTGCGCGACGCATGGCCGAGCAGTACGGCAGCCAAGTGCTCGGTGAACTGCCGCTGGATATTCGCATCCGCCTCGGTGCCGACGACGGCCTGCCGATAGTGGTCAGCGCACCCGAGGGCAGTTTGGCCCTGGCCTACCGCGACATTGCCCGGCGTAGCGCCGCGCGCCTGTCGTTGCAACCTCAACTAGCCGGTCAACCACAGGTAGCAATAGTCGAAATCTGAAGTCGGTTTGCCGCGCTCCAGCGAGCCGGCAAGCAGCGCCTGTTATCTGCTCGACAAAACCCTGCACCGACGAATGACCCTATAGTCACTGGGAAATATCTTTTACATTGCCTGTCGCTTTGACAGCACCCCTGGCTATCGACCACCCTATGCAGCCTGAGCCTAAGCGCAACTCGCGCGCAGGACACGACGGTGCGTCGCACACCTGCGGCGTGCGTCATTCTCAACACCCTAATCAAGGAACTCCCATGAGCAAGAGCGTTATCAGCAGCGATCAGGCCCCAGCCGCCATTGGCACCTACTCCCAGGCGATCAAGGCCGGCAACACCATCTACATGTCCGGCCAGATCCCTCTGGACCCGAAAACCATGGAACTGGTGGAAGGCTTCGAAGCGCAAACCGTGCAGGTGTTCGAAAACCTCAAGGCCGTCATGGAAGCCGCCGGCGGCTCGTTCAAGGACGTGGTCAAGCTGAACATCTTCCTCACCGACCTGGCGCACTTCGCCACCGTCAACGAAGTCATGGGCCGCTACTTCCAGCAACCCTACCCGGCCCGCGCCGCCATCGGCGTAGCCGCACTGCCGAAGGGTGCCCAAGTGGAAATGGACGCGATCCTGGTCCTCGAGTAAGTCCCTCCGGCGGGGCAACGCGCCCCGCCGTTCGGCTCGACCGGGGCACGCCATGTGTCCCGACTCCGCCGTGCCGTCCGGTGCCTGGCGCTGGCAACGCGACTAGCCCAGCAGCAACCACAGGCCGAGGGCCAGCAGCAAGCCGCCGCATAGCCGGTCTAGCCAGGCCACGCGCCGCTGCAACCAGCTGCGCCAGCGTGCCTGCCCGAGCAGACGTACCAGGGCCAGGTCCCAGACCAGCACCACCAGCGTCATCCACAGCATGCTCAGCAGCATCCCCCAGGCGGGCATCGCCGCCTCGCGCAGCACGCCGAACAAGCCGGCGTAGAAAATCGGCAACTTGGGATTCAGGCAGCTGGCCAGCAGTCCCTCGCGCAGGCCGTCCGCCCAGGTGCCCGCGCACGCCTGCGGTGCAACCGTCGTCAGCTCCAGCCGCCGCCGCGAGCACAGCGCCTGGCCACCGAGCCAGATGAAATAGGCCCCACCCGCGACCTGCAGAACAGGCCATAGCCAGCCGCCCTCGGCCGGCAACAGACCGAGGGCCAACAGCACCAGCAACATGCTCAGCAGATTGGCCAGGGCGATCCCGGCGGCGCAGCCATCCGCCTGCAGCCGGCCCTTGAGCAGCGCGGCGCGGATCAGCAGAAAGAAATCCGGCCCCGGCGACAGCAGGGCGGCGAAATGGGTGCTGGCGACCAGCACAAACAAGGCGAACATAAACCACTCCCTAATTGAACGGGAGCAGTCTCAAGGGGCGGCCAGGGCCGGTCTTGGAAGAAACTCAGGCGGTCGAGCGGCGAAACAGCCCGGGGCTGACCCCGGTAAAACGCTTGAATGTCGTGGAGAAATGCGCCTGATCGTAAAAGCCCAGGTCCAGCGCCACCGCCGCCAGCGCCTGGCCCCCAAGCAAGCGGCGCTTGGCCTCGCGGACCCGACGCTGCAGCAGGTAGGTATGCGGCGGTACGCCGTAGACCCGGCGAAACGCCTCGATCAGGTGACGCGGATGACGCTGCAACTGCCGGCCCAGCTGCTCCAGGCTGATGGCCTCGGCATAGTGCGCCTCCAGGTAATCGCGCAGGGCCAGGGTCACCCCGCCATCGCGCCGCGCGCCCTGGGCCGCCGGCAACCCGCCATGGCGCAGGAACACTCGCTCCAACAGGGTCAGCAGCTCGCTTTCCAGGGTCAGCACATCCGCCTGCTCGAACGCCGCCGCCAGCCGCGCCAAGCCCAGAGTCACCGCACCATCGTCCGCCGGGTTCAACTCGGCAAAGCCCCGCGGCAGGCGCTTGCGCCCCAGCAGGTGCGGCAGACGACTCTCTTCGACATAGAGCATGCGATACACCAGACGCTCGGACTCGGCATAGCCGTTATGGGCCTCCTGCGGATTCATCAGCGACAGGGTGCCGGCCGGCAGGGCATGCCGCGCCCCTCGGCACTGGTAGCCACCAACGCCCTGGAGGATGGCCCCGATGGCGAAGGCATCGTGGCTGTGGCGCGCAAACGCCTGCCCGGAAAAATCGGCATGGAAGAGCTCCACCCCCGGTAGCCAGGTACGCGCCAGCAGCCGATTGGCGTCCACCTCAGCGCCCCGCCAGGATCGCGCGGTAGCCCTCACGGTAGCTGGGGTACTGCGGCACCCAGCCCAGGGCACGGGCACGGGCATTGCTGCAGCGCTTGCTGCCGGCGCGACGCACCGTCGCCTGCTCCGCCCAGTGGCTGACTCCGAGCTGCTCGCGCAACCAGGCCACCACCTCGTGCAGCGGCGCGGGCGTATCGTCGACACCGAGGTAGCAGTCCTCCAGGGCTACCCCGCGGGCATCGGCTTGCAGCAGGTGGGCCAGCAGGCCGGCCGCATCGTCGACATGAATACGATTGCCATACAGCGGCGGCTCGCTGGCCACCCGGTAGCCCTGGCGCACCTGATTGAGCAGCCACTGCCGTCCCGGCCCGTAGATCCCGGTCAGGCGCACCAGGCTGGCCGGCAGGCCGCTGCCCAGCGCCAGCCGTTCGGCCTCGCGCATGATGCGCCCGGAATAGCCCTCGGCCTCGGCCGGCGAGGTCTCGTCGACCCACTCGCCGCCCTGCTGGCCATAGACCCCGCTGCTGGAGACGA
The DNA here is from genome assembly GCF_963970915.1 of Pseudomonas sp. EA_105y_Pfl2_R69. Classification (NCBI taxonomy): domain Bacteria; kingdom Pseudomonadati; phylum Pseudomonadota; class Gammaproteobacteria; order Pseudomonadales; family Pseudomonadaceae; genus Pseudomonas; species Pseudomonas sp. EA_105y_Pfl2_R69. Next base: position 138,110 of record NZ_CAXAOO010000001.1, on the reverse strand, counting down.
ACAGCAGGCGCTTGGGCCGCTGCCCATGCTCGGTCAGCCAGCCCAGCACCCGGCGCAGGCCGTCGACATAGGCCGCGCGGTAACCGGCTTCGTCATGCTCGGTGGCCGCCGCGCAGTACAGCAGATAATCCAGCTGGCCGGCTGGCCAGGCCGGCGGACAGGCATCGGCCCGCAGGTCCCCGGGCACCGCCAGGATCGGCGCGGGCAACTGCGCAACCGAGCGACGCAGACCATGCACGGTCCAGCCCGCCGCAGCCAGGCGCAGCCCCAGACGGCTACCGACGTCGCCGCAGCCGGCAATCAAAAGACTCGCTGAACCCGCCATGGGCTTCTCCCTGTATTTGCAGGCGGGCAGTTTAGCCCGGTTGGTTGATTGCATTGCAAAGGCTATGCTTAGGCGCAATTTAATGGATAAACACTATGACCCTCACCGAACTGCGCTACATCGTCACCCTGGCCCAGGAACAACACTTCGGTCGCGCCGCCGAACGCTGCCATGTCAGCCAGCCGACCCTGTCGGTGGGAGTCAAGAAGCTCGAGGACGAGCTCGGCGTGCTGATCTTCGAGCGCAGCAAGAGCGCGGTACGCCTGACCCCGGTCGGCGAGGGCATCGTCACCCAGGCGCAGAAGGTGCTGGAGCAGGCCCAGAGCATCCGCGAGCTGGCCCAGGCCGGCAAGAACCAGATGGCCGCGCCACTGAAGATCGGGGCCATCTACACGGTCGGGCCCTATCTGTTCCCCCACCTGATCCCGCAGCTGCACCGGGTCGCCCCGGACATGCCGCTGTATATCGAGGAAAACTTCACCCACGTACTGCGCGACAAGCTGCGCAACGGCGAGCTGGACGCGATCATCATCGCCCTGCCGTTCCAGGAAGCCGATGTCCTGACCAAGCCGCTGTACGACGAATCCTTCTACGCCCTGCTGCCCGCCGGCCACCCCTGGGCGGCGATGAAGACCATCGACAGCAAGCTGCTCAACGACAAGAGCCTGCTGCTGCTCGGCGAAGGCCACTGCTTCCGCGATCAGGTACTGGAAGCCTGCCCGAGCCTGCGCAAGGGCGGCGAAGACAGCGCCAAGCACACCACGGTGGAATCCAGCTCCCTGGAAACCATCCGCCATATGGTCGCCTCCGGCCTCGGCATCTCGATCCTGCCGTTCTCCGCGGTGGACAGCCACCACTACGCCCCCGGCGTGATCGAAGTGCGCCCCCTGAGCCCCCCCGCGCCGTTCCGCACCGTGGCCATCGCCTGGCGCGCCAGCTTCCCGCGGCCCAACGCCATCGAAGTGCTGACCGACTCGATCCGCCTGTGCTCGGTGGCCCGCCCGCCAGCCCTGAAGGCCTGAGACCGGGCATGAGCGAGCTGGCCGCTGTATCGGTGACCGCGCTGAAAGGCGTGGGCGCGGCCCTGGCCGAAAAGCTCGCCAAGGTCGGCCTGGAAACCCTGCAGGACGTGCTGTTCCATCTGCCGCTGCGCTACCAGGACCGCACCCGCATCGTGCCGATCGGCGCGTTGCGCCCGGGTCAGGATGCCGTGGTTGAAGGGGTGGTCGTCGGCGCGGATGTGGTGATGGGCAGGCGACGTAGCTTATTGGTGCGCCTGCAGGACGGCAGCGGCACCCTCTCCTTGCGCTTCTATCACTTCAGTCAGGCGCAGAAGGAAGGCCTCAAGCGCGGCACTCAGGTGCGCTGCTACGGCGAGGTGCGCCCCGGCTCTTCGGGCCTGGAGATCTACCACCCGGAGTACCGCGCACTGTCGGGCAGCGAGCCGATTGCCGTGGAACAGACCCTGACGCCCATCTACCCGACCACCGAAGGCCTGACCCAGCAACGCCTGCGCGCCTTGAGCGAACAGGCCCTGGCCCGCCTCGGCCCGCACAGCCTGCCGGACTGGTTGCCGCGCGAACTGGCCGACGACTACCAGCTCAGCCCGCTCGATCAGGCCATCCGCTACCTGCACCGGCCGCCGCCGGATGCCGATCTGGAGGAGCTGGCCGAGGGCCGGCACTGGGCCCAGCACCGCCTGGCCTTCGAGGAACTGCTGACCCACCAGCTGTCCCTGCAACGCCTGCGCGAAAGCGTACGGGCGCAGCAGGCTCCCGCCCTGCCCCTGGCGAAAACCCTGCCGCAGCAGTACCTGGCCAACCTGGGTTTCGCCCCCACTGGCGCGCAGCAGCGGGTCGGTGCGGAGATCGCCTACGACCTCAGCCAGGACGAGCCGATGCTGCGCCTGGTGCAGGGTGATGTCGGCGCGGGCAAGACGGTGGTCGCCGCCTTTGCCGCGCTGCAGGCCCTGGAAGCCGGTTATCAGGTGGCGCTGATGGCCCCCACCGAGATCCTCGCCGAGCAGCACTTCATCACCTTCAGCAAATGGCTCGCGCCGCTGGGCATCGAAGTCGCCTGGCTGGCCGGCAAGCTCAAGGGCAAGGCCCGCGCCGCGGCGCTGGAACAGATAGGCAGCGGCGTGCCCATGGTGGTCGGCACCCACGCGCTGTTTCAGGATGAAGTGCAATTCCACAAACTGGCGCTGGTGATTATCGACGAGCAGCACCGCTTCGGCGTGCAGCAGCGCCTGGCCCTACGCCAGAAAGGCGTCGGCGGGCGCATGTGCCCGCACCAGCTGATCATGACCGCCACGCCCATCCCCAGAACCCTGGCGATGAGCGCCTATGCCGACCTCGACACCTCGATCCTCGACGAACTGCCGCCCGGCCGCACCCCGGTCAATACCCTGGTGATCGCCGACAGCCGCCGCCTGGAAGTCATCGAGCGGGTGCGTCTGGCCTGCAACGAAGGGCGGCAGGCCTACTGGGTCTGCACCCTGATCGAGGAATCCGAGGAACTCACCTGCCAGGCCGCCGAGACCACCTTCGAGGATTTATCGGCGGCCCTGGGCGGGCTGCATGTCGGGCTGATCCACGGGCGCATGAAGCCGGCGGAAAAGGCCGCGGTGATGGACCGCTTCAAGCAGGGCCAGCTGCAGCTGCTGGTGGCCACCACGGTGATCGAGGTGGGCGTCGACGTGCCCAATGCCAGCCTGATGATTATCGAAAACCCCGAGCGCCTCGGCCTGGCCCAGCTGCACCAGCTGCGCGGCCGGGTCGGTCGCGGTAGCGCCGCCAGCCACTGCCTGCTGCTCTACCACCCGCCGCTGTCGCAATTGGGCCGCGAACGGCTGGCAATCATGCGCGAGACCTGCGATGGTTTCGTCATCGCCGAAAAGGACCTGGAACTGCGTGGCCCCGGCGAGATGCTCGGAACCCGCCAGACCGGCCTGCTGCAGTTCAAGGTGGCCGACCTGATGCGCGACGCCGACCTGCTACCGGCCGTGCGCGACGCCGCCCAGGCCCTGCTGGAGCGCTGGCCGCAGCATGTCAGCCCGCTGCTGGAGCGCTGGCTGCGCCACGGACAACAATACGGGCAAGTGTGAACCAGTTCACGGAGCATCCGTCGCCTGAACGCCTAGCCCACCCCAACAGCTGCATATACTTGCCGCATTGCTGCCTCAGCCGGATATCGCCATGACTGAACTCGCCCTCTCCACCTCCACCGCACCGCAACCCCCAGCGGTGATTCTGCAACTCCTGGAGAAGCTGGGCCTGAGCTATCAGGTGCGCAGCGACCTGCCCAACCTGCCGGCCGCGCAGCGCCTGCAGGCGGTCCTGCTCGACGATGCCGTCGGTGCCCTGCTGGTGCTCTACCCGCAAAGCCAGCTGCTCGACCTCAAGCGCCTCACCGAGCTGACCGGCCGCCAGCTCACCGCGGTCAAGCCGGAGCGCCTGGAGCGCATGCTCGGCAAGCACAACCTGAAAGCGCTGCCCGGGCTGCCGCCGCTGACCAGCTCGCCCTGCCTGTACGATGAGCGCCTGTTGCAGGTGCCCAGCCTGTTTGTCGAATCCGGCACCCCCGGCGTGCTCCTGGAGCTGCCCACCGAGGCCTTCAAGAACCTGCTGAGCAAGGCCAGCGCCGCGCGCTTCGGCGAGCCGCTGGAAAATATCCGCCTGAACCTCGACCGCCCCGACGACGACCGCGCCGAGATCACCCAGGCGGTGCAGGCCTTTACCGCCCGGCGCATCCAGCAGCGCCTGGAAGAAACCATCGAGATCCCGCCGCTGCCGGAAACCGCACAGAAGATCATCAAGCTGCGGGTCGACCCGGACGCCACGGTGGACGACATCACCGGCGTGGTGGAAACCGACCCAGCCCTGGCCGCCCAGGTGGTCAGCTGGGCCGCCTCGCCCTACTACGCCGCCCCCGGCAAGATCCGCTCGGTGGAGGACGCCATCGTCCGCGTGCTGGGCTTCGACCTGGTGATCAACCTGGCCCTGGGCCTGGCCCTGGGCAAGACCCTGAGCCTGCCCAAGGACCAGCCGCAGCACGCCACCCCCTACTGGCAACAGGCGATCTACACCGCCGCGGTGATCGAGGGCCTGACCCGCGCCATTCCCCGCGCCCAGCGCCCGGAAGCCGGCCTGACCTACCTCGCCGGGCTGCTGCACAACTTCGGCTATCTGGTCCTGGCCCACGTCTTCCCGCCGCATTTCTCGCTGATCTGCCGCCACCTGGAGGTCAACCCACACCTGCCTTCCAGCTATATCGAGCAGCACCTGCTGGGGATCAGCCGCGAGCAGATCGGGGCCTGGCTGATGCGCTACTGGGATATGCCGGAAGAACTGGCCAGCGCCCTGCGTTTCCAGCACGACACCGACTACAACGGCCCCCACGCGGTGTACCCGAACCTGGTGTGCCTGGCGGTAAAACTGCTGCGCAACCACGGCATCGGGGCCGGCCCCCAGGGCGAAATCCCGCAGAACCTGCTCGACAACCTGGGCATCAGCCGCGACAAGGCCGAGGAAGCGGTAACCAAGGTGCTGGCGGCCGAAGTGGCCCTGCGCGAACTGGCGTCGCAGTACTAGCGGCTCAAGTAGACGGGGTTAGGCGCACACGCCGTTAGCTGTTGCATAGCTGTGGCAGGGGCTTCAGCCGCGAAATTCGCGGACAAGCCCGCGCCCACATGAGCCCCATAACCGATCACCTGGCCGTAGCCAACAAAAAGCACTCCCGCCGCTCCTAAAGGATTTGCGACGGGGGCGTTTTTTATGTGGGCGATCTCGACCGCGAAGGCTGCCCGGGGTTATTTGCGCAACTGGGCGCGGCGCGCGGCGAACAGTTCGGGGAGGATTTCCACGCTGCGAGCCAGCAGCAGTGCGACCGCGTCCTCCTCGTAGAGCGCCGCATAGTCGGCCAGTTGTGCACTGGGCATGCGCCGGTAGGCGAACAGCATAAAAGACTCCACCGCCGTGGCACTGGACGTCCGCAGGGCCTGTTCCTGGGCCTGGGTCTGGCTGCTCAGGGCCTGCTCATCGATGCTTTCGCCGCGGGCCTTGAGGGCCAGCAGGGCCTGGGTCTTGCCGACCTCATAACGCAACAGGGTAGCCAGTGCGGTGGTGTGGGCCGCGGCATCCAGGCGCTTGACCAACTGCAGACGCTCCTCCCGGGGTGGTCGCTCGGCCAGTTGCTGGCGATAGGCGGCCAGGTCCTCTGCGCCATCCTCGCCAACCGCCCGCTCGGCGGCGGTAAAACCCAGCGCCAGCGGGCTCTCGAGCACACGCAGGGCTTGCTGCAGACGCGCCTGGTCGAAACTGGTCGCCATGCGCTTGGCCAGATCCAGGCACAGGGCATCGGCGGCGAACAGCCGGGCCAGTTGCGCCTGCTGCTGTTCGCCAAGGCCGCGCTGCACCAGCGGCGCACTCTGCTCGCAGATCAGGCGGATGCCGGCCAGTTCGAACAGCGGGGCAAAGGCTTCGGCTTTGGGCGGCGCGGCATGGGCCAGGCTGGCGGCCAGGCACAGGAGGGTAATCAGCAAACGCATGGGCGAACTCTCGAAAAAATTCGGCCCAGCCTAACCAATGCGGGACACCCCGGCCAGCGCCGACGCGTGGCAACGCGGCTCAGGCGGCTTTTTTCACCTCGGTTTTCTTCTTCGGCATCAGGTACTTGGTCAAGCCCTGGAACCAGATCACCAGTGCCGGGTTACCCTGGATCTGGATCTCCTTGTTCTGGATGCCCTGCATAAAGGCCAGCTGCTTGTTCTTCGCACTCATGGTGGCGAAACCGTAGGCGGCATCCTTGAAGCCCAGGGCGAAGGCGGGCTCGCTGGCCGGACCGCGCTTGCTGCTGATGCGCCGGTCCTTGACGATAAAGTGGCGGGCGACCTTGCCGTCCAGGGTGTGCAACTGGAAGACCATGTCGCGGCCTTCGAGCTGTTGCTGAAACGCAGGATTGTCACGGCTGGCCTTGGCCATCAGGCGGCCCAGCATCCACAGAAGAAAACGGAATTTCATGCGCAAGGCCTCGCGAGGGGTATGAAAAGGCCGCGCATTGTAGCGCTTCGCACCGGGGACTACATCCGGCTAAAAGGAGGGAAAACAACGGATCTAGCAACCCGGAGCCTGGCGGCTCCGGGTTTTGCAACTTAGTTGACGGCGTCTTTCAGCGATTTGCCCGGTTTGAAGGCGACAGTGTTGCTGGCCTTGATCTTCACCGGCTCGCCGGTTTGCGGGTTCTTCCCGGTGCGGGCACCGCGATGGCGTTGGACGAAGGTCCCGAAGCCCACCAGGGTGACACTGTCCTTGCGGTTCAATGCACCAGTGATTTCTTCGAGTACGGCGTTGAGTACACGGCTGGCCTGATCTTTAGTCAGATCTGCCTTGTCCGCGATGGCGGCGGCGAGTTCCGGTTTACGCATAAATGCCTCTTTGACGGTTTTTGTTGTTGTGTCCGGGGCTGCTCTGCGCGAGCAGCGTCCAAGGCGCCGCAACAGCTCTGGGCTGCGGCAGACCCACCGAGAATGGCATGCCATTTGGAGCTGCGCCAGTGTTGTCAGACAGTTTCAGTGGACAACATAAAGACATAACCGACAGAACAGCCGCCATTTACGCCATGAGCGGCGGCAAGGCCTTATTCAACGCCAATTTTTCCTGCACGGCCGTTCCGGTCAGCGCGTAGCCGAGCAGGGCTCCGCTGCTGTCGCGGCACAGCGCCTTGATGTCGCCGCCACTGCCTTCCACGCTCCATTCGCCTTGCAGACCCCGTGGTGGCGGCGACACCACCAGCGGGCAGACCGGGGTTTTCACCGTCACCGGCATGGGCCCGTAGCTCACCGCGGTCGGCTTGCCGGCCAGAGTCTGGGCCAGGGCCCGGGCGCAGGTCATCAGGGGCATGACATAGAGCAGGTTGAGGCCGTCGACCTCGGCGCAGTCGCCGAGGGCATAGATATTGGCGTGGGACGTCTGCAACTGACGATCCACCACCACCCCGCGATTGACCGCCAGGCCGGCGGCGGCGGCCAGTTCGGTGCGTGGGCGCAGGCCCACGGCCGAGAGCACCAGGTCGCAGTTCAGCACGCTGCCGTCCGAGAGGTGCGCTTCCAGGGCCGCACCCTTGTGGTTGAGGCTGGCCAGCACCGGGCCCAGGTGGAAACGCGCACCGAGGCTTTCCAGCCCCGCCTGTACCGCCGCTGCCGCCGCCGGATGCAGCAGGCCGGGCATCACCTGCTCGCAGGGTGCCACCAGCTCGACCTGATAGCCGCCCAGGCTGAGGTCGTTGGCGAATTCGCAGCCGATCAGGCCGGCACCGAGCAGCAGCAGGCGCTGCTTGCCCGCCACCGCCGTGCGGAAGCGCGCATAGTCCTCCAGGTCGTTGATCGGCAGGATCGCATCCTGGGCATCCCCGGCCACCGGCACGCGGATCGGCTCGGCCCCCCAGGCCAGGATCAGGTCGCGGTAGGGCACCGCCTCCTCGCCTATCCACAGCTGCTTGTGGCCCGGATCGATGCCGCTGATGCGGGTGTGGGTACGCACTTCTGCCTTGAGCTGCTCGGCCATGGCCCCGGGCTCGGCCATGCTCAGGCCATCGGCATCCTTGTTCTTGCCGAAACCGGTGGAGAGCATGGGCTTGGAATAGGAGCGCCCGTCGTCGGCGGTGATCAGCAGCAGGGGCGTCTCGCTGTCGAGCTTGCGCCATTCGCGCGCCAGGTTGTAACCGGCCAGGCCGGTGCCGACTATCACTACGGGTGCACTCATCATCGATTCCTCAAACTTGGCGACAGCACGGGCGGCCATGACCAGAACGCATTTTCCAGGGGTAGCGGGTGTGGTTCAGGGGCCGACTTCAACGCAGCATGGCCGAGCGCAGTCAGTTGCAAACACCCTCTCAGGCGATCTCGATCATCTCGAAATCGGCCTTGCCGGCCCCGCAGTCGGGGCACAGCCAGTCGGCGGGAATATCTTCCCAGGCCGTACCGGCGGCGATGCCCTCTTCGGGCCAGCCAAGGGCTTCGTCATAGATAAAGCCACACACCACACACTGCCATTTGCGCATACCCACCTCGCCCATCATTCGGCTTGTTCGGCCTTAAGTATGCGCACTGGCAAAACAAAACGGCGACCCGCAGGTCGCCGTTTAAAGATTGCCGATCAACCGATCTCAATCATTTCGAAATCCATCTTGCCCACGCCACAGTCGGGGCAGAGCCAGTCTTCCGGAACATCCTGCCACGGCGTACCAGCGGCGATGCCTTCATCGGGCCAACCCTGGCTTTCGTCGTAAATCAGTCCACAGACCACACATTGCCACTTTTTCATAACTACCTCTGGCGAATCTCACGGCTATTGCGCGAGGCAAACTACCGTAAATGCGCGGGTGCGCCAAGCGGCCGAAGGGTGAAAGCCGCCCGCCGGCGGGCCAACTAAAGTCGGGTCCCGCCCGGCGAGCGTGCGCCTATCGGGGCGCAGCACACGCTTCCGGCCACCCGCTCCGGCCTACACCGGCAAAGCGCCATGCTAGACTCGCGCGCTTCCAATCCATGGTGATTTCGTGCCGTGCCCCACTCCGTCCTAGCCCATCCGCCCCGCTGGCTAACCGCCGGTCAGCTGCATCCGGTTCCCGCCACGGCCGTGCGCGACTGGCTGTTCAATGAAGATTCGCTGACCCGACGGCTGACCGCCCTGTCCCACCAGGGTTTCAGCGTCACCCCGCTGCAGGAAGGCTGGCAGCCGCTGCGCAGCGATGAATGCAGCGCCCTCGGCGTGCCCCCGGGCAGCCAGGGCTGGGTGCGCGAGGTGTACCTGCGCGGCCATGCTCAACCCTGGGTGTTCGCCCGCAGCGTGGCGGCCCGTAGCGCCCTGCAGGGCTCCGGGCTGAACCTGGCGGAGCTGGGCAGCCGCTCCCTTGGCGAACTGCTGTTCAGCGACCGCGCCTTCGACCGCGGCGCGATGCAGGTCTGCCGCTACCCGGCCGCCTGGCTGCCGACAGAGGCCCGCGCCGAACGCCTGTGGGGACGGCGCTCCTGCTTCAGTCGCGGCGCGCTCGGCGTACTGGTGGCCGAGGTGTTTCTACCGGCCTTCTGGGTCGCGGCCGATATCGAGCCGTAGGATGGGTCGCTCCCTTATAATCCGCCGCAAACCGCACGGAGACCCGCCCGATGTACACCCGCCTGCTGAAATCGCTGAATCGCCTGCACCCACGCGCCTGGGACTTCGTCCAGCTGATGCGCCTGGACAAGCCCATCGGCATCTACCTGCTGCTGTGGCCGACGCTGTGGGCGCTGTGGGTGGCGGCCGAAGGCGTGCCGAGCGCGAAGAACCTGTTTATCTTCGTCTGCGGGGTGATCCTGATGCGCGCCGCCGGCTGTGTGATCAACGACTACGCCGACCGCGACTTCGACGGCCACGTCAGCCGCACCCAGGCCCGCCCCCTGGCCAGTGGCAAGATCCAGCCGCGCGAGGCGCTGCTGCTGTTCGCCGTGCTGGTGGCGGCCAGCTTCGTGCTGGTGCTGTTCACCAACGCCACCACCATCTGGCTGTCCTTCGGCGGCCTGGCCCTGGCCGCCTGCTACCCCTTTATGAAGCGCTACACCTTCTACCCGCAGGTGGTGCTCGGTGCGGCCTTCTCCTGGGGCATGCCCATGGCCTTCACCGCCGAGACCGGCAGCCTGCCGGCCGAAGCCTGGCTGCTGTATATCGCCAACCTGCTGTGGACCGTGGCCTACGACACCTATTACGCCATGGCCGACCGCGACGACGACCTGAAGATCGGGGTGAAATCCACCGCCATCCTGTTCGGTGATGCCGACCGCCTGATCATCGCCAGCCTGCAGGGCCTGGCCCTGCTCTGCCTGCTGCTGGCCGGCGCGCGCTTCGAACTGGGTATCTGCTTCCACCTGGGCCTGGCCGTGGCCGCCGCCTGTTTCGCCTGGGAATACCACCAGACCCGCAACCGCAAACCCATGGCCTGCTTCAACGCCTTTCTGCACAACCACTGGGCCGGCCTGGCGATCTTTGTCGGTATCGTCCTGGACTACGCCTTGCGTGGGTAGGATGGGTTGTCGCGCAGCGGTGTAACCCATCGAGCGATTGATGGGTTACACCCATCCGGCTGCCGCACCGCGCGCCTGTCATATCACTGCAATAATTCCGTTATCTAATGCAGACCATTACAGCGAGATGACCCCCGAGGCTTGACCATGGTTGGCAAGAACATCCTGATCGTCGACGACGAAGCACCGATCCGTGAAATGATCGCCGTGGCCCTGGAAATGGCCGGCTACGAGTGCCTGGAAGCGGAAAATACCCAGCAGGCCCACGCCATCATCGTCGACCGCAAACCCGATCTGATCCTGCTCGACTGGATGCTCCCCGGCACCAGCGGCATCGAACTGGCGCGCCGGCTCAAGCGCGACGAGCTGACCGGGGATATCCCGATCATCATGCTCACCGCCAAGGGCGAAGAGGACAACAAGATCCAGGGCCTGGAAGTGGGGGCCGACGACTACATCACCAAGCCCTTCTCCCCCCGCGAACTGGTGGCGCGCCTGAAGGCCGTGCTGCGCCGCGCCGGGCCGACCGACAGCGAAGGGCCGATCGAAGTCGGCGGCCTGCTGCTCGACCCGATCAGCCACCGCGTCACCATCGACGGTAAACCGGCCGAGATGGGCCCCACCGAATACCGCCTGCTGCAGTTCTTTATGACCCACCAGGAGCGCGCCTACACCCGCGGCCAGTTGCTCGACCAGGTCTGGGGCGGCAACGTGTATGTCGAGGAGCGCACCGTCGACGTGCATATCCGCCGCCTGCGCAAGGCCCTCGGCGAGGTCTACGAGAACCTGGTGCAGACCGTGCGCGGGACGGGTTACCGTTTCTCCACCAAGAGCTAAGACGGTTAGGATGACTGGAGGTCGCTTAGCCGACCTGCATAAAGGATTGATTGGCGGATGAGTTCTAATTGAATCAAGACTGGCGCGCCCCCCTGATACGTCATTTGCTGCTGTTGGTCGCGGCCTGCCTGGTGCTCGGCCTGATCAGCGGCGAGTACGGTTGGTCCATGGCCCTGGGCCTGGCTGTCTACCTCGGCTGGCACCTGCAGCAGCTGCTGCGTCTGCACAGATGGCTGCGCACCCGCAAGGGCGACGAGCCGCCGCCCGATGGCTATGGCCTGTGGGGCGAGGTGTTCGACAACATCTATCACCTGCAACGCCGCGACCAGAAGGCCCGCGGCCGCCTGCAGGCGGTGATCGACCGCGTACAGGAGTCGACCGCCGCACTAAAGGACGCGGTGATCATGCTCGACCGCGACGGCAACCTGGAATGGTGGAACCTTGCCGCGGAAAAACTCCTGGGCCTGAAGACCCCCCAGGACAGCGGCCAGCAGATCAGCAACCTGGTGCGCGACCCGCGCTTTATCGAGTACTTCGAAGGCAACAGCTACAACGAGCCGCTGGAGCTGCCCTCGCCGGTCAGCGACCGCCTGCGCCTGCAGTTCCATATCACCCAGTACGGCAACCGCGAGCACCTGATGCTGGTGCGCGACATCACCCGCATCCACCAGTTGGAACAGATGCGCAAGGATTTCGTCGCCAATGTCTCCCACGAGCTGCGCACCCCACTGACGGTGATCGCCGGTTACCTGGAGACCCTGCTGGACAACGTCGAGGCGGTCAATCCGCGCTGGCTGCGGGCCCTGCAGCAGATGCAGCAACAGGGCGGACGGATGCAGAACCTGCTCAACGACCTGCTGTTGCTGGCCAAACTGGAAGCCACCGATTACCCCTCGGACAACCAGCCGGTGGCGGTGGACCTGCTGCTGCTGTCGATCAAGAACGACGCCCAGGCCCTGTCCGCCGAACGCCACCACCGCATCAGCCTGGAGGCCGACCCGCACCTGCGCCTCAAGGGCAGCGAGACGGAACTGCGCAGCGCCTTTTCCAACCTGGTGTTCAACGCAGTCAAGTACACCCCCGACGAGGGCGAGATCCGCATCCGCTGGTGGGCCGACGAACAGGGTGCGCACCTGGCGGTTGTGGACCGCGGCCTGGGCATCGAGGACAGGCACCTGCCGCGCCTGACCGAACGCTTCTACCGGGTCGACTCCAGCCGCGCCAGCAACACCGGCGGCACCGGCCTGGGCCTGGCCATCGTCAAGCACGTGCTGCTGCGCCACCGCGCGCGCCTGGAGATCCACAGCAGCCTGGGCAAGGGCAGCACCTTTACCTGCCATTTCCCCGCCCAGCAGACGGTACGCCGCGGTTAACCCAGCAGGCTTCCCGCGCTGCTCTGCGCAAGGCAGACAGCCGCTGCCGTGCATCCAGCCACCGCGCCGGGCAGCGGGCTTGCGGGGCGGCGGCAAGCCGGGCCACCACCCGCACACCATAGCCCCCACTTGCAAAGCCCGGCCTCTGCCGCCACTCTTAGCCGTCATTGGCCAACCGAACCCCCTATGGACCCCTCCACGAGTTACACCGCCGCCAGCTATTTCGCCGATTTCGGCCTCGTCCTGTTCGCCCTCTTCCTGGTCCTGCTCAACGGTTTTTTCGTCGCTGCCGAATTCGCCATCGTGCGCCTGCGCGCCACCAAGGTCGAGGCCCTGGCCCAAGCCCATGGCTGGCGCGGGCATATCCTGCGCACCGTACACAAACAGATGGACGCCTACCTCTCGGCCTGCCAGCTGGGCATCACCCTGGCATCCCTGGGCCTGGGCTGGGTCGGCGAACCGGCCTTCGCCCACCTGCTCGAACCGCTGCTCGCGGTCGTCGGCATCGAGTCGCCGACGCTGGTTCACGCCATCGCCTTCTTTACCGCCTTCGCGATCATCTCCTACCTGCATATCGTGGTCGGCGAGCTGGCCCCGAAATCCTGGGCGATCCGCCAGCCCGAACTGCTGTCGTTGTGGACGGCCGTGCCGCTGTACCTGTTCTACTGGGCCATGTACCCGGCGATCTTTGTGCTCAATGCCAGCGCCAATGCCATCCTGCGCATCGCCGGCCAGGGCGAGCCGGGGCCACATAACGAACACCATTACAGCCGCGACGAACTCAAGCTGATTCTGCATTCCAGCCGTGGCAGCAATCCCAGCGATCAGGACATGCGCGTGCTGGCCTCCGCCGTCGAGCTGGGCGAGCTGGAGGTGGTGGACTGGGCCAATTCGCGCGAGGACCTGGTGTCCCTGCCGCTGACGGCAGCCCTGGACGAGGTGTTCAGCGTGTTCCGCCGGCACAAGTACAGCCGCTACCCGATCCATGACGACAGCAGCGGCGAGTTTGTCGGCGTGCTGCATATCAAGGACCTGCTGCTGCACCTCTCCTTGCTGGAAATGCTGCCCTCGGCGCTGAAACTGGCGGAGCTGATGCATCCGATCGAACGGGTCGGCCGGCATATGCCGCTGTCCAACCTGCTGGAGCAGTTCCGCCAGGGCGGCTCGCACTTCGCCCTGGTCGAGGAAGCCGACGGCAAGGTGATCGGCTACCTGACCATGGAGGATGTGCTGGAAGCCCTGGTCGGCGATATCCAGGACGAACACCGCAAGGCCGACCGCGGCATCCTCGCCTACCAGCCGGGCAAGCTCCTGGTACGCGGCGACACGCCGCTGGCCAAGGTCGAACGCCTGCTCGGCGTCGACCTCGATCATGTCGATGCGGAAACCCTGGCCGGGCTGGTCTACGAGACCTTGAAGCGCATGCCCGAGGAAGAGGAAGTGCTGGAAGTCGACGGCCTGCGCATCATCGTCAAGAAGATGAAAGGGCCGAAGATCGTCCTGGCCAAGGTGCTGCGGCTGAGCTGAGCCGCTCAGCCAGGCAGAGGGGGCACCGGCCGCCGCCAACCCAGCAGGCTGTGGCCGCACAGGGTCAGGAAAATCAAGGCACCGCCCAGCAAGACCTGGCGACTCGGCACCTCGTCCAGCAGCCACCAGACCCACAGTGGCCCCAGCACCACTTCCAGCAGCAGCAACAGCCCCACCTCGGTGCCACTGATCCAGCGCGGCCCGAGCTGGATCAGCATAAACGCCACCGGTAGCAGCATCCCGGCCATGCACACCAGCCCTGCCCACTGCGGCACGCTCAGTGCGGGGTGGCCGCCGAACACAAAGCCGAGTAGCGACACCAGCAGGGCACCGGGCACCAGCGCCGGGCTCATGTCCACCGCCGGGCGACTGCGTGCCAGGGTGAAATTACCCGCCAGCAGGGTGGCGGAAGCCAGCGCCCAGGCGTTGCCGGACAGGCTGTTGCCCGGCGTGCCGTCAGCGACGATCAAGCCCACCCCGGCGAGACAGACCAGGATCGCCAACAGGGTGCGCAGGGCCAGGCGTTCGCCGAGGAACAGCCAGGCCAGGGCCGCGGCGATCAGCGGCGCGATGCTGAGGATCAACAGGGTATTGGCCGCCCCGGCGAGGGTGATGGCCTGGACGAAGCCGAGGGTGCTGACGCAGTAGCACAGGGCGCAGCCCAAGCCGGTCCAACCACAGCGGCGGGCGGCGGCCGGCAGCCCGCCGCGGTAGCGCCAGCTGAGCAGCAGGCTCAGGCCGACGGCCATCAGCAGGCCGCGCCAGGCGAGCACCTGCATGGCATCGGCCGCCAGCCAGCGCAGTACCAAGGCATCCGGCGATAACACCAGCACGCCGAACGCGGTCAGCAGCAAGCCCTTCTGGCGTTCCTGCACCTGTGATGCCCCTCAAGCATGTGGCCCGACACAGAGATGCGTCCGCGCCGTCAGGTTACAGGGTAACTGTCGGTCAGCAAGGCACCAAATCCCTGTGGCCGATGCACGCAGCCGGCCAGTTGCAGGGCATGCCAGAACAGCGCCTGGTTGCTGGAGATCACCGGTAAGCCCAGGCGCTTTTCCAGGCGCCCCAGCAGTTCCAGGGTGCGCAGGTTGGTACAGGACAGGAACAGCGCATCGGCTCGCTGCCCAGCCAGCAGTTCCAGCGCCGCCTGCTCGATGGCCGCCGCCGGGATGCGCGGAATCTCGGCATCCTCGAGCACGGCGAAGGTGCCGAAGGCCACCACCTCGTGGCCGGCCTGCTGCAATCCCTGGAAGATCGGGTAGTTGACCTCGCCGATGTACGGCGTGAGCACCGCGATACGCCGCGCGTCGAGGCCGCGCAGGGCCGCCTTGACCGCGCTCCAGGGGTTGGTCACCGGCACGCCGGGATGCGCCAGGTTGATCAACCGACTCACCTCCTGCTCACCGATCAGCACACTGGCCGAGGTACAGCCGAACGCCAGCACGTCCAGGGGCATCCCCGGCACCAGCAGCGCGCTGGACTGGCTCAGGCTCTGGGCCAGGCCGCGCAGCCCCTCCGGGGTGACGGTAGGATTGCTCGGGGTGCGGGTGCTGTATAGCTCGACCCGCTCGCCGAGCAGCCGGTGCCACTCGTTCTCCAGGGTGAAATCGCTGGCCAGCTGCACCAGACCGATGCGCATATGGCCGTCATCGCTCGCGCGCGCATGCTCGAAGGTCTGCTGCAAGGTCTGAAACTCGGCAAAGGACTGGAGCATCTTAGGCCTCCTCGAGCAGGCGCGCGGCGTAGTTGGCGATCGCGGTGTCCTGCACCCCGGTGCCGGTCAGGTCGCACACGCTGATCTGCTCGGCACTGCTGCGCGCCTGACGCCCCTCGGCGATCAGGCTGCCCAGCTCGAACACCTCGCGCTCCAGCGCCGGGGCATGGTGCAGCTCGCCGAGGGCGCGGGACTGGCTGAGGCGATCGACCACCAGCAGGTCGGCGCTGGCCAGGATGGTCGGCTCCAGCTCGTTCTTGTGCGGGTTGTCCGAGCCCATGGCGGTGACGTGCACGCCCCTGGGCAGGTCGCTCCAGCGCAGCACCGGTTCGCGCGCCGGGGTAGTGGTGACCACGATGTCGGCCTGGGCGCAGGCCTCGGCGGCGCTGTCGTACACCGTCACCGCCAGGCCGTACTGCTCGCGCATGCGCGCGGCATAGGCCTCGGCCTTGCTGCGCTCGCGGCTGTGCACATGCACCTGACGGATGTCGCGCACCAGGCGCAGGGCCACCACCTGCAGCTCGGCCTGCAGGCCGGCACCGATCACCGCGACCTGCTGGGCATTCTCGCGAGCCAGGTGCTTGGCGGCGATAGCACCAGCCAGGGCGGTGCGGATGTCGGTCAGGTAGCCCTCGTCGAACAGCACCGCCTCGACCAACCCGGTCTTGGCCGAGAACAGCAGCATCAGGCCGTTGAGGCTGGGCAGGCCGAGCTTGGGGTTGTCGAAGAAGCCGGGGCTGATCTTCACCGCGAAACGCGGCCAGCCTTGGATATGGGCGGTCTTGACGTCCAGCTCGCCATTGCTCTCGGCGATGTTCATGCTGAGGATCGGTGGCATCACCACCTCGCCGCGGCCGAGGGCGGCGAAGCCGGCTTCCACGGCCTCCAGAGCCGCCGGATCGAGCTTGACCCTGGCGGCGATCTGCCCGCGCTTATAGATGTGCATAGGGTTGTTCTCCGGCCAGGCGGCAGGCCTCGGCAAAGGTGGCGGTGGACAGGTTCTGGCCGCTGACCACGAACGCCACGCGGCACCCGCTCAGGTCCAGCCGGTGCTGCTCGACGGCGGCCACGCCGACGGCGGCGGCACCCTCGACCAGGAGTTTCTCTTCGCGCAGGAAATGCAGCATGGCGCGGGCGATCTGCGCCTCGTCGACCTTGTAGCCGCGGTCCATGTAGCGCTGGGTCATGGCGAAGGTCCAGGCATTGTCCAGGCCGATGCCGCCGCCCAGGCTGTCGGCCAGCGACGCCACCTCGGGCACCTGCAGCGGATGGCCGGCGGCCAGGCTTTCCAGCATCGCCGCCCCCTCGTTCATGCTCACGCCGATCACCTCGGCCTGCGGGTTGATGCTCTTGACCGCCAGGCCCAGGCCGGCGATCAGGCCGCCGCCGGAGAGGCCGGCGAACACCAGATCGGTCTGCGGCTGCTCTTCCATGATTTCCAGGCCGCAGGTGCCCTGACCGGCGATCACCAGCGGGTCGTCGAAGGGCGAGACATAGGCCAGGCCCTGCTCATCGCGCAGACGCCGCGCCTCGACGTCGGCCTCGTCCTGGGCCTCGCCATGGATCACCAGCTCGGCACCACTGCGGCGCAGGGCCTCGACCTTGTTGTCCGGCACCAGGCGCGAGATGCACACCTTGACCGGAATGCCCAGGTGCTGGCCGGCGTAGGCCAGGGCGCGGCCGAAGTTGCCGGTGGACATGGTCACCACGCCACGCGCCCGCTGCTCCGGCTCCAGGCCGAGCAACGCATTGGCCGCCCCACGCAGCTTGAAGGCGCCGGTCGGCTGCAGGCAGTCCAGCTTCAGCCAGGCCTCGCAGTTCCAGCGCCGCGACAGCGATTCGGAGCGCACCAGGGGCGTGCGTGAGGCCAGCCCGGCAATGCGCTGGCGGGCCAGGTAGATATCTTTGAGAGTCAGTTGTTCGCTCATGCTCGAATCCAACTTATCAACGCAAAAAGGGGCCAACCATTCGCCGACCCCGTAGTGACCCGGCGGCGTTACTTGGCCTGCCAGGTGCCGCTGCTGATCAGCTTGTCGGTGACCTTGTTCACCGCACGCTCGGCACGGGCGACGATGTCGTCGACCTCGCCACGGGTGACCACCAGCGGCGGGGCGAAGCCGAGGATGTCGCCGTGCGGCATGGCGCGGGCGATCAGGCCCTCTTCCAGGCAGGCCGCGGAAATCTGCGGGCCGACCTTGAGGTTCGGATCGAAATGCTGACGCTTGCTGCGGTCGGCGGAGAACTCCAGGGCCGCCAGCAGGCCGATGCCGCGCGCCTCGCCCACCAGCGGGTGGTCGGCGAAGGTTGCCTGCATCCGTTGCTGCAGGTAGGCACCGGTGTCGCGGGCGTTGCCGGTGAGGTTCTCGCGCTCGATGATGTCCAGGTTGGCGATCGCCGAGGCGATGCCCATGGGGTGCCCGGAGTAGGTGTAGCCGTGGCCGATGGCACCGTAGGTGTCGGTGCCCTGCTCCAGCACCTGCCACACGCGCTCGCCGACTATGACCCCGGACAACGGCTGGTAGGCCGAGGTCAGGCCCTTGGCCACGGTGATCAGGTCCGGCTTCATCTCGTAGTACTGCGAGCCGAAGTCGACGCCCAGGCGACCGAAGCCGCAGACCACCTCGTCGGCGATCAACAGGATGTCGTACTTGTCCAGCACCTTGCGGATCTCCGCCCAGTAGCCCTGCGGTGGCGGCACGATGCCACCGGTGCCAAGCACCGGCTCGCCGATCATCGCCGCCACCGTATCCGGGCCTTCGGCGAGGATCATCTCCTCGAGTTTCTGCGCGCAGTAGCGGGAGAACTCCAGTTCGCTCATGGCGTCGTCGGGGCGGCGGTAGTAGACCGGCGCGACTGTGTGCTTGATGCGCTCCAGCGGCAGGTCGAAGTGGGCGTGGAACACCGGCAAGCCGGTCATGGAGCCGGAGGCGATGCTCGAACCGTGGTAGCCGCGATCGCGGGAGATGACCTTCTTCTTGTCCTTACGGCCGAGGATGTTGTTGTAGTACCAGACCAGCTTGAGCTGGGTCTCGTTGGCGTCCGAGCCGGACATGCCGTAGTAGACCTTGCTCATGCCCTGGCCAGCGAGCTTGACGATGCGCTCGGACAGGCTGGCCATGCCCTCGGTCGTGTGGCCGACATAGGTGTGGTAGTAGGCCAGCTGCTTGGCCTGCTCGTAGATCGCCTCGGCCATCTCGGTGCGGCCGTAGCCGATGTTCACGCAGTACAGGCCGGCGAAGCCGTCGATGAACTCGTTGCCCAGCGAGTCGCGGATGCGGATGCCCTGGGCTCCGGTGACGATCCGCGCCGGGCTCTCGCCGTGGGCGTGCTGCTTGAGATGGGTGGAGGCGTGAAACACGTTCTGGCGGTCGATCTCGATGATCTTCTGGGTGTCGATGGTCATGGCATTGCCCTCGTTCAATTCGGTTTCAGGTGGCATTCAGGCGACTGAGCGCCGTTAACTTCCGCTGGCGCTGGGCAGGTTGCCCAGGCAGTAGTACTTGATCTGGCTGTACTCATCGAGGCCGTGGCGCGAGCCCTCGCGGCCGAGGCCGGACTGCTTGACGCCGCCGAAGGGCACGGGCGGGCCGGTCATCTTCACCGAGTTGACGCTGACCATGCCGAACTCCAGGCCGCGCAGCAGCTGCCACACCTGGCGCATGTCGTAACCGTAGACATAGGCGGCCAGGCCGTACTCGGTGTCGTTGGCCTGGGCGATCAGCTGCCCCAGGTCGTCCCAGGCCAGCACGCCGGCCACCGGGGCGAAGTTCTCCTCGCGATAGACGCGCATTTCCGCGGTCACATCGGCCAGCAGGGTCGGCATGAAGAAGTTGCGTCCCGGCACCTGCTCCTGGTCGCCGACCAGCAAGCGCGCGCCCTTGGCCACGGCGTCGTCGACCAGCTCCTGGGCCTTGGCCACCGCCTTGGCGTTGATCAGCGGACCCTGGTTGATCCCACGGATCAGGCCGTTGCCGACGCACAGCTCGCCCATGCGCCGGGCGAAGGCGGCGAGGAAGGGCTGGTACAGCGAGCGATGGACGAAGATGCGGTTGGCCGCCAGGCAGTCCTGGCCGGTGGTCTGGAACTTCGCGTCGATCGCCGCCTGGGCGGCCTGCTCCACATCCATGTCCGGCAGCACGATAAAGGGCGCGTTGCCGCCCAGCTCCATCGAGCACTTTTTCACCGTGGCGGCGGCCTGCTGCAGCAGCAGGCGGCCGACCCGGGTCGAGCCGGTGAAGGACAGCGCCTTGACCTTGTCGCTGGCGCAGAGCACCTGGGAGACCATTTCCGGCTCGCCGGTGACGACGTTGAACACCCCGGCGGGGAAGCCGGCACGCTCGGCCAGTTCGGCCAGGGCCAAAGCGGAGAGCGGCGTCTCGCCGGCCGGCTTGACCAGCACGGTGCAGCCCACGGCCAGAGCCGCGGCGGCCTTACGGGTGATCATCGCGCAGGGGAAGTTCCACGGGGTGATCAGGGCCGCGACGCCGATCGGCTCGCGCACGCTGCCCAACTGGGCGTTGCGGATATGGCTGGGGATGGTCTCGCCGTATGCCCGGCGCGCCTCCTCGACGAACCAGCGGACAAAGGAGGCGGCGTAGTCGATCTCGCCCCGGGCCTCGTCCAGCGGCTTGCCCTGCTCCAGGGTCATCAGGCGGGCGAGGTCTTCCTTATGCTCCAGCAGCAGGTCGTGCCACTTGCCGAGGATGGCACCGCGCTCGTCCACCGAACGGGCGCGCCAGGCCGGGAAGGCGGCGTCGGCGGCATCGATGGCGGCATCGATCTGCTCCGCGTCGAGCAGGGTGCAGCGGCCGATGGTTTCTTCGCTGGCCGGATCGATGACCGCTTCATCGCGGCCGTCGTAGCCGGCGACCCACTTGCCGTTGATATAGGCCAACTGGCGAACCAGGCGCGGATCTTTGAGTGTGTGCATGGACGGCGTCCCCTCTACAGGCCCTGGCGCTCGGTTTCGTGCCGCAGGGCGTGGTCGTGTTTACGGCTTCCACTCTAGGGGGGACGGGCGGACGATTTTTTCTCTTAGGGACGGCTGCATGGTTGGTTTTTTTTCTTTGCGCGGCCCTTGGCGAGGTTTTTTTCGGCAATGGCTGGCGGACGGCGGAGGTGGCCGGATCAGGGTGCCGCCTGGCTGGTACGCCCGCCGCTGGCTCGGGCGGCGGGCCGGGATCGGGACTTCCGACGACGCCCTCGGGCATGCAGCGCTCGTTTTGACGGGTCAGGATGATGGTGCCTTCGGCCATGCCAGACGCGGCCGACCACGAGACGTCACTCCAACAAAAACATCACCGTCGGGCCGGGCGATGGGCTGCACGCAGCCTGCTC
This sequence comes from Pseudomonas sp. EA_105y_Pfl2_R69, assembly GCF_963970915.1. NCBI lineage: Bacteria > Pseudomonadati > Pseudomonadota > Gammaproteobacteria > Pseudomonadales > Pseudomonadaceae > Pseudomonas > Pseudomonas sp. EA_105y_Pfl2_R69. The sequence continues at coordinate 116,943 of NZ_CAXAOO010000001.1, read as the reverse complement.
AGACTCGCGGCACATGAGGACTCTATGAATCTGATTTTATCGGGGGCGATCATCGCCTTGCTGGCGGCCACCCTGCTGGTTCTCATCCGCTGGGGCAACCTGCGTTGCACGGGCCCGGAGCCGGTGGGTCTGTTCACCTTCCTCGCCATCCTGTTCACCTCTGGCCTGGACATGGGCCTGATCATCTTCCCACTGACCGAGTTCCCCACCTACGCCGAGGAAGCCCAGTACCAGTTCTCCAACCCCCTGGCGGTGGAGTTCGGTTTCTGGGGTTTCCTGATCTGGACCTTCTACTTCATCACCACCTTCTACTTCTGCGTGGTCGAACCACGGGTCAAGCTGTTCGAGTTGCGGCCGGTGAAACTGATCAACAACCTGGTGATCGTCTCCACCTGCGCCTTCACCGCCTACCTGTTTCTGGTCAACATCGCCTGGTACGCGCCTGAACTCGGCGACGGTCTGGCTTACCTGGTGGTGGTGGGCATCGTCCTCGCCGCGGTCTATTCCAGCACCGACATCCGCTACCTGAAGATTCTCAGCGTCGGCTCGACCTGGCTGTTCTTCGCCCTGATTCTCGGCATGTGGTGGGCGGCGGATCTTGGCCTGGGCTACTTCGCCGGTGCCGCGGCGAAGATCGGCAGCGGCTACTTCGGTCAGTTGCCCGGTTTTATCCTGCCTCTGGGCGACTACCACGCCTTCTACCTGTTCTGGTGGTTCGCCTGGAGCGTGATGATCGGCCAGTTCGTTTCGCGCTTCGTCGGCGGCCTGCGCACCTGGCAGCTGCTGCTCGCCCTGCTGGTGATCCCGTCGATTCCCCTGGCGATCTGGTTTGCCGTGCTCTACGGCTACTTCGACCTGGGCCTCGAGGTCAGTCAGTTCTGGAAGCTGGCCATGCTCGGCGTCGGGGTGATCTTCGTGATCAACTCGGTCGACTCCCTGGTGCGCCTGTACACCGACAACCTCGGCATCACCGTGGCGAAACTCGGCCGGACGCGCTTCATCGCCTTGAACGTCGGCCTGCTCACCAGCCTAGTGCTGCTGTTCAAGCTCACCCCCTTCGAGATCCAGTGGGTGGGCCTGGTGGTGATCGGCCTCTATGCCGTGACCCTGGCGCTGCTCATGGCGCGCCATCGCTCGGCCCTGCAGACCATCGGCACCCACCGCTAAGCGCAGCGGGCCGCTGGCCGGCCCGCCTTGCCATGCCTAGTCCGTGTCGCCGGCGTCCAGCTCCAGCGGCGGTTCGACGTGCTTGATGATCTTGGTGACGATGTAGGTGAAGTAGCGCTCGATGCCCAGGTCGGCCATCAGCCAGCGATCGATCAGGCGCTGGTACTGATCGATGTCCAGGGCCATGACCTTGACGAAGTAGTCGACACCGCCGCCGGTGGCATAACACTCGGTGACTTCGGGGCACTCGAGCATGGCCTTCTCGAAACGCTGGAAGGCTTCGCGGTTGTGTTGCTTGAGGCTGACTTCGACCATCACCGCGGCGCGCTTGAGCAGCACCTCGGTGTTTAACTGGGCACCGTAGCCGCGAATGATGCCGGCCTCCTCCAGGCGCTTGACCCTCTCCCAGCACGGGCTGATCGACAGGTTGATGGCCTCGGCCAAACTCGATTTGGTGATGCGTCCATTGCGCTGGAGGATGCGCAGAATTTTCAGGTCATAACTGTCCAGACGCATAAGTACCGCTCCGGCGCAGGTCGAACCCGCGCACCAGATGTGACAAAGCCGGCAGGCCCTCCTGCCGGCTCATGCTGGGGGTGCCGCTTAGTATTTCTTTTCCAGCTCGGCGATCTCGGCTTCGAGGGAGTCCAGCGCGGCACCCGCCTCCGGACCGGCCAGCTCCACCAGCTTGTCACGCAGTGGCTCGCTGGCCTTGCGGAAAGCCGTCTGCTCTTCCTCGGTCAGGTGCACGATCTTGATGCCCGGCTTGGCTTTCTGGATCTTCTCCAGACGCTCCTGGTTGTATTGGGCCTGGGTCTCGAAGATGTAGGGTGCCAGTTCATCCACGGTCTCGTCGATGATCTTGCGCTTCTCGGCCGGCAGGCCCTGGTACCAGGACTCGCTGGACAGCACCGTGACGGTGAACTGCTGATGGCCCGACCAGGTCAGCACATCGGTGACCTCGTAGAACTTCATCTCCTCGATGGCGAAGATCGGATTCTCCTGACCGTCGATCATCTTCAGTTGCAGGGCACCATACACCTCCGAATACGGCAGCGGAGTGGGCACCGCGCCGAACGACTTGTAGGTCTCCACCAACATCGGCGAGGCCATCACGCGCATCTTCACGTTGTCGAAGTCGGCGGGTTTGCGCACCACCTTGTTGGTGGTCCAGACCATCTCGCCTTCCGGGTACATGCTCAGCAGGCGCAGGTTGCGGGTCTTCAGCTTGTCGGCCATGGTCCCGTAGATGGTCGGGCTCTCGGTCAGCAGTTCGAGGTTGACCTTGTTGTTCTGCGACAGCAGGTAGGGCATGGAGAATACCTGCATACCCGGGGCGGTGGAGCCGAGAATACCGGTGGAACCGTGGGTGAACTGCAGTACGCCATTGGCCACCAGTTCGGTCAGGTCTTCCGACTCGCCCAGGGCTCCGTAGGGATAGACGGTGACGGTGATGTCGCCGCCGCTTTTCTCTTCCACCAGCTGCTTGAACTTCTGCGCGTAGGCGTCCTGCACGCTGCCGCTGATTTCCTCCAGGGCGAACTTCCACTCTTCCGCCGCTGCCAGACTCGCCTGGCCGGCAAGGCCCAGACCCATTGCTGCGACCAGGGCCGCTTTCTTCAGGTTGCTTAGTGTGCTCATGGTGAGGTCTCCGCTTCTTGTTATGTAGATGAGAGTGCGACTGAACCTGCCTGTCTTCAGCCTTCGACGATGTCGGCAATCACCGCCAGGGTGTCGCCGATGTCCACCAGCGCAGGAAAGCGCCGGGCGACCAGCAGGCCGTCCCGTTCGGCGCGGTACTCCACCGCCGGTGTACCGGTACGCTCGAAGGCATGTACCTGGGCTACCAGGTCGCCTCGTCGCACCCGATCACCCAGACTGCGGGTGAGTTCGAGGATGCCGCGATGCAGGCTCTGTACGTAGCAGCTGGCATCGGGCATATCCAACTGCAGCGGCATCTCGTCCGCCAACTGCGGTTCGCCCTCGAGAATCCCGGCGAACTTGAGGAAGTTGCGCACGCCGCGATCGGCCAGGGCCATGGTCTGCGGCGTGCTGGTGCCACCGCCGCGCAATTCGGTGGTGACGAACACCTTGCCCTGGGCCTCCACGGCGGTGTCGTACAGCGAGGCGGCGTCCAGCTCGAAGAGGATCATGCTGGCGGGGGCACCGAACAACCGCGCGCCCTCGATGCACTTGGCCTCCTGGTGTGGATCGGGCAGCCGATGGGCCGCGGCAAATGGCAGGATGTCCAGAGTCTTGCCACCGCTGTGGATATCCAGGGCGTAGTCGCACAGCGGCACCAGGTAGCGCTGAAAGTAGTCGGCGATGCGCTCGGTCATGCTGCCCGCGGGGTTGCCGGGGAACGAACGGTTCATGTTGCCCTTGTCGATGGGCGAGGTGCGACTGCCGTTCTGCACCGCCGGGTAGTTCATCGCCGGCACTATGATCACCCGGCCCTGGACGTCCTCGGCACGCAGTTCGGCGGCCAGCTTGAGCAAGGCGGTGATGCCTTCGTACTCGTCGCCATGATTGCCGCCGGTGAGCAGCGCGGTGGGACCCACGCCGTTCTTCACCACCGTGATGGGAATCATGATGCAGCCCCAGGCCGACTGGTCGTGCGAGTACGGCAGCTTGAGGAAGCCGTGCTGCACGCCTTCACGGTCGAAATCGACCGTGGCGCTGAGGGTGGTCTCGCGAACCTCGGCACTGGTCGATTGACCGCCCGCCTGCAGTTCCGCTTCGGCTGAAATATTCATGCTGGAATCACCCATCTTAGGCTTTGACGAACAGTTGGCGCGGGTAGTCGCAAAGCGTCTGCATGCCGTCGTCGGTAATCAGGATGCTTTCGGTAGTCTCCAGCCCCCAGTCGTCCAACCACAGACCCGGCATGAAGTGAAAGGTCATGCCCGGCTGCAACACCGTGGTGTCGCTCTCACGCAAACTCATGGTGCGCTCGCCCCAATCCGGCGGATAGCTCAGACCAATCGGGTAGCCGCAACGGTTGTCGCCGCGGTCGTAGCCGTAACGGCGCAAGGTGCTGTTCAGTTCGCGGGCGATGTCGCCACAGGTGTTACCCGGCTTGGCCACCGCCAGACCGGCTTGCAGGCCGGCGTTGATCGCTTCCTCGGCCTTGCGGAACGCCGCCGACGGCTCGCCCAGATAAACCGTGCGCGACAGCGGGCAGTGGTAGCGCTTGTGGCAGCCGGCAATCTCGAAAAATGTGCCTTCGCCCTGCTTGAACGGCCGGTCGTCCCAGGTCAGGTGCGGTGCCGAGGCGTCCTTGCCCGAGGGCAGCATAGGCACGATGGCCGGGTAGTCGCCGAACTTGCCGTCGTGGCCGACACAGGCGACCCGGTAGATCTCGCCCACCAGCACGTTCTTCGGCAGGCCCGGCTCGATCATCTCGACGATGGCCCGGTGCATGTTCTCGACGATACGTGCAGCGACGCGCATGTATTCCACTTCCTGCGCCGACTTGATCGCCCGGCACCAATTGACCAGACCGGTGGCATCCACCAGTCGCGCCTGCGGCAGGCCACGCAGCAGCGCCTGGTGCGAGGTGGCGCTGTAGTAGTAGTTGTCCATCTCCACGCCGATGGTGCCACTGGTCCAGTCACGGGCCGGCAGGACTTCCTGGCACAGGTAATCGAGGGCATGGTGCGGCGGGTTCATCACGTAACGGTCGCTGTAGGAGGCAATATCGTCTTCCGGCAGGTAGACGGTGCGCCGCGCGCCGTTGGCGTCGATGCCGCGGCCGTACCACAGCGGATTTCCCTGCTGGCCAACCACCACACACTGCGGCGTGTAGAACGACCAGCCGTCATAGCCGGTGAGCCAGGCCATGTTGGATGGATCGTGAACGATCAGAGTGGTGATCCCCCGCTCAGCCATGGCGGCACGCACCTTGGCCAGACGTTGGGCATACTCTTCACGGCTGAAATTCAACGCAATTTCACTCATGACAGCATCTCGAAAATGAACGCCGCGGCGTTCAAGCCCATGACATCTCCAGAGACGAGACCCGGGAGACATATTCATCCGGCGGCTTGCCGGAGCACGCGGTCGAATCGGCCGCGGTTTTTAAAATTGTACTGGCATCTGCTAAAGTGACCGGTACAAATGCAGGTCAATGCCGCGCAACGCCAATATTATGACCAGCACAATCCTCGTCAAGGCTTTTATTGTACTATGACAATTGATCTGAAACCCTTTATACGCCCTGGCCAGCCCAAATACCTGGCCATCGGCAATGCCCTCAATGAGGCGATCAACAGCGGTGCCCTGCAGCCGGGCAGCAAGCTGCCCACCCACCGCGAGCTTGCAGAAACCCTGGGCGTCAGCGTGCAAACCGTGAGCAATGCCTACGCCTATGCGGAGAAGCAAGGCACCATCTATGCCCAGGTCGGCAGCGGCACTTTCGTGCGCAGTCAGCATGCCGGCCACGAGTCCGACTACCTGTCCACCGACGAGCATGAAGACCCCAGTCGCGGCATCGACCTGTCCACCGCTCACCCGGTGTGCACCCAGCGCCATGTCAAGCTGTACCGCGAGGGCCTGGCGCGCCTGGCGGTGGAAGGGCGTGAAGACTTCATCACCTCGTTCCACCCGACCCAGGGGCTGACCCAGCACCGCGAAGTGGTCTGCACCTGGATGGCCCAACAGAAGATGCCGGCCAACCCCGACCACATGCTGTTCTGCAACGGCACCGCCCACGCCTTGACCATCGCCATGGCCACCGTGCTCAAGCCAGGCGACACGGTGCTCTGCGAGCGAGAGACCTGCATGCTGTTGCTGGCCCTGGCGCAGACCCTGCACTTCAAGCTCAAGGGCCTGGACACCGACGATCAGGGACTGCTCCCCGAGGCGCTGGAAGCGGCCTGCCTGCAAGGCGGTGCCAAGGTGTTGTTCTGCACCCCGACCATGAACAACCCGACCAGCGATACCATGGGCATCGAGCGCCGCCAGGCGATCGCCGAGCTCGCTCGGCGCTACGACCTGACAGTGGTCGAAGACGACGTCTATGGTGCCCTGCAGCCGGATCGCGCACCGCCCTTGTCGGCCCTGATCCCGGAGCGCAGTTTCTACGCCACCAGCCTGACCAAAGTCACCCTGCCGGGCATGCGCGCCGGCTACCTGGTCACCCCGCCGCAGCTCGTACAACAAGCCATCGGCCGACTGCGCAGCACCACCTGGATGGCCACCCTGACGCCCTTCGAGATCGCCAGCTGGTGGATGCAGGATGGCACCCTGGATCGCATGATCGGCTTCCAACAACAGGAACTGGCGGCACGCCAGCTGCTGGCCCGCGAACTGCTGACCGCCTGCCCCTACAAAGCCCACCCCAATGGCATGCATATCTGGGCCGAGCTGCCGAACCACTGGCAGCCGGAGAAATTTGCCCGCCGGGCGCGTCAGGAAGGCGTAATGATCTTCCCCGCGGAGCCCTTCCTCGCCGGCGTCGATCGCGGCAACCAGCACGTGCGCATCAGCCTGGGGGCGGAGCAGAGCCGTTCACGCCTGCAGGCCGGGCTCAGCACCCTCAATGGACTGATCGGCGAGATACCACCACCCATGCATTTCGTATTCTGAAAGGAGAACAATCAATACATTCACGCCGCAATCAACCACATGTACTGATAAAACATTTAATTGACATGGTTTTTTGCCGGCGATATGGTCTAACCTCCACGACAATAAAAACGGTCTGTCGCCACGGCAACAGATAGGAGGTGGCAATGGCTTGGCTGCAAAAGCTCGACTGGCTGCTGGAAAAACTCGAGGCCTTTATTCTCGCCAGCTCCATCCTGCTGATCGCGTTGAACTCGGTGGCCAATGTGTTCGGCCGCTACCTGTTCAACCAGAGCCTGTACTTCTCCGAAGAGCTCAATCAGTTCCTCATCATCTTCGTCACCTTCGTCGGCTGCAGCTACGCCGCCCGCCAAAACCGGCACATCAGCATGAGTGCCTTCATCGAGCAGCTCACCGGCAGGCCCGCTGCCGCCGCCCTGCTGGTGATCAACCTGCTGACCGCCACACTGATGCTCTGGCTGGCCTGGACCGCTGTGAGCTACGTCGAGTCGGCAGCGCGAATCGGTCGGGCGTCGTCCGCGCTGCAGGTGCCGCTGCACTATATCTACCTGCTCATCCCCCTGGGCCTGGGCATGAGCGGCCTGCAGTTCATGCGTCATGCCTTTATCCAGCTGCTGGTGTTGCTCGGCTACCGCGAGGCACCATCGCGTCATACCGACACCCCTCTTCCGTCCCAAGACTGAGCCCGTACACGCATGGATATGACCACCGCACTTCTGTTGATCATGCTGGTGCTGCTGCTGGCCGGCTTCCCCATGATGACCACCCTGTTGACCGCGTCGGCCGCAGGCTTCGTGTTCTTCTTCAATATGGGGCCGGAATTCATCATCCAGCAGATGATCGCCGGCATTCGCCCGGCCGCACTGGTCGCGGTGCCGATGTTCATCCTCGCCGCCGACATCATCACCCGTGGTGCCACCGCCAATCGATTGCTGGACGTGGCGATGGCCTTTGTCGGCCATGTACGCGGCGGTATGGCGGTCACCACCGCCCTGAGCTGCGCGATGTTCGGTGCCTTGTCCGGGTCGACCCAGGCCACCGTGGTCGGCGTGGGTAGCATCATGCGCCCGAAGATGCTCCAGCAAGGCTACAAGGACAGCTTTGCCATGGCCCTGATCATCAACGCGTCGGATATCGCCCTGCTGATCCCGCCAAGCATCGGCATGATCATCTATGGCGTCGTCTCAGGCACTTCGGTAGCCGAGCTGTTTATCGCCGGGATTGGTCCAGGCCTGTTATTGATGCTGCTGCTGGCCGGCTACTGCTACATCTATGCGCGGATGACCGGCATCCCCCAGGGCGAGAAATTCAGCTGGAGCGAGCGCTTGCGCACCAGCCGCCGCGCGATACTGCCGCTGCTGCTGCCGGTGATGACCATCGGCGGGATCTACAGCGGGGTCTTCAGCCCGACGGAAGCGGCCGCGGTGTCGGTGCTCTATGCATTGATCCTGGAGGTGCTGATCTTCCGCCGGGTGAAGCTATCCGATCTGTCGTCCATCGCCCTGTCCACCGGACTGATTACCGCGGTGGTGTTCATCCTGGTGGGCGCGGGCTCGGCCTTCTCCTGGGTGATCTCTTTCGCCCAGATACCCCAGCAGATTCTCAGCAGCATCGGCCTAATGGATGCCGGGCCAACCGAGTTGCTGATCATCATCTCGATCGCCTTCTTCATCGGCTGCATGTTCGTCGACCCGATCGTGGTGATGCTGATCCTGGTGCCGATCTTCGCCCCCGCCGTTCGGCTGTCGGGGCTGGACCCGGTGCTGGTGGGAACCATCATCACCCTGCAGGCGGCCATCGGCTCGGCCACGCCACCTTTCGGCTGCGACATCTTCACCGCCATCGCGGTATTCCGCCGCCCCTACTTCGAAGTGGTGCGCGGCAGCCTGCCGTTCTTCGTCATCCTGCTGCTGATGTCGGTGCTGCTGATCATGTTCCCGCCGATCACCCTGTTTCTGCGCGATCTGGCGTTCCGCTAGGCTCGAACGGCGACCCGGCGGTTGCCGTGGCAAAGGCGTGCGTTTCAAGAAGCGGGTGGCCAATCGTCCAGAGACGCGCCACGCAGCGCGACCTTACTCGCCGCCCACGGCGAAGTTGGGCAGGCTGTTGACCGGCTGGGCGAAGTCGAAGGGGATGGACTCCAGCGCCAGGCCAACATTGCGCTGCACCACGAAATGCAGGTGCGGGCCGGTGCTGTTGCCGGTATTGCCCGAGCGGGCGATAAAGCTGCCGTTATTGACCCGCTGGCCTTCGCGCACACCGACCGAACCCTTCATCAGATGCAGATAGACGCCCATGGTGCCGTCGTCATGGAGGATGCGCACATAGTTGCCGGAGGGGTTGTTGCCGCGCCCGCTCTGCCGGTTCTCGGTCTTTACCACTATGCCGCCACGGGCCGCGACAATCGGCGTGCCTTCGGGCATGGCGATATCCATGGCATAGCGGCCCTTGGGCGTGAAGTGGCTGTACTTGCCGTTGGCCCCCTGGGTCAGGCGGAACGGACCGCCGCGCCAGGGCAGCGGGTAGCTCTTCTGCGTCGGCAGCAGGCGCGGATCGCCCAGTGCATAGCGCAGCTTGGGGGTGTAGCGCAGCGGCTTGCCGGCATCCTGCGCGGTCAGGGTCACCAGGCGGATATGGCTGCGCGGCGGCAGCACCCAGCTGATGGGCTTGCCAGGCGCCCCGACGACATTGCCGAGCTGCTCGAGGCGCAACTCGACCTGCACCGGGGCGTAGAGATCGTTGCGCACCAGCAGGGTTTCCCCGGCTTCGTGCTTCTTGGTTTCCAGCTTCACCTGGTTGTCCAGGCGCTCGACCATGCGGTCGCGGAACACGAACACCTGGGCACCGGGGGCGGCCTTGTCGGTGTAGGTCACCACGCCGTTGGCATCGGTGTACTTGTAGATGGTCAATGCGGCGGCCTGGCCGGCAAAGACCAACACGCCACAGAGTAGTATCAGACGCCCTAGCATAACGACCCGGTTCTTATGATTGGTTGGCCATGATCATTCAGATTAGCAGCGCTGGCCGTGCCATGCGAGGCGGCATCCGCCGGGCTGTGATACAGCTCGCGTAGACGGACCATGGGGAAAGCGCCGGCCGCGGGCACCTAGGCACCGGGGCTGAAGTGCTTCTGTGCGGTGCCGCGGGCGATCAGTCGGGAGATATAGTCGAGCTTCTGCGGGTCGCGGTCGACGAACCTGAAGGTCAGTTGCAGCCATTCGCTGTCGGGCTTGGGCTCGAAGGCCGCCACCGCATGCAGGTAGCCGTTGAGCCTTGCGGTTTCCGCCGCTTCGCCCTGTTCCAGATCGAGCACCGCGCTTTCCAGTACCTGCGGCAGCAGCTCGGTGCGCTTGACCACCAGCAGCGCTTCCTTGAGGCTCAGGGCCTTGATCACACAGGCCATATTGCCCCCGGGCAGACGCAACTGGCCCTGACCACGTCCACTGGCTGGCGCTGCCTTGGCGGCCGCGGGCTGAGCGGCGAAGGTGGCGGCCGTGGCCACAGGCGCGGACGCGGTAGCCGGTTTGAGCACTTCGGCCTTGCCGGCGGTCAGGGCGGACAGCGAGTCATTGGCATAGGCTCCGCTGCTGAGCAGCTTGGGTGGCGCGCTGGCCATCAGCGCCTGCAGCTTGCCGGCACGCTGCAGGGCCTTCTTGACCTTGGTCACCAGCTGCTCGTTGGAGAAGGGCTTGCCGATAAAGTCGGAAACCCCGGCCTGAATCGCCTGCACCACGTTGTCCTTGTCGCCACGGCTGGTGACCATGATAAAAGGCGTGGTTTTCAGGTTGTCCTGCTCGCGGCACCAGCTGAGCAGCTCCAGCCCGGACATTTCCGGCATTTCCCAATCGCAGAGGATCAGGTCGATGCTCTGCCGGCCGAGCAGTTGCTGGGCCTTGCGCCCGTTCACCGCTTCCGCGATCTGCACGCCGGGAAAGTGGTCGCGCAGCCCCTTTTTCACCAGATCGCGGATAAAGGTTGCGTCGTCCACCACCAGCACGCTGACTTTGCTCATCGGCCCCTCCTATTCAGATGGCCTTAAGCATAGTCGCGGCTAGTGGCCAAAGGCCAACCGAAATACGCCTTACCGGGTCGCGGACGGCGATTTAGCTGGGCTAGTTGCCCTTGTTGCCCTTGTTGGTACCCTGCACTTCTTCCTGCATGCGGGTCAGGCCCATGTGTTTCACATCGGTGCCGCGCACCAGGTAGATCACCAGCTCGGCGATGTTGCGCGCGTGGTCGCCGATACGCTCCAGCGAACGCAGGGCCCAGATGATGTTGAGCACGCGCGAGATCGAGCGCGGGTCTTCCATCATAAAGGTCACCAGCTCACGCAGCGCGGTCTTGTATTCGCGATCGACGGTCTTGTCGTACTGCGCCACCGACAGCGCCAGGTCGGCATCGAAGCGGGCGAAGGCATCCAGCGCCTCCTGCACCATCTTGCGCACCTGGTCGCCGATATGCCGCACCTCGACGTAGCCGCGCGGCGCTTCGCCTTCCTCGCACAGGAGGATGGCGCGCTTGGCGATCTTGGTCGCTTCGTCACCGATGCGCTCGAGGTCGATCACCGATTTGGAGATGCTGATGATCAACCGCAGGTCGGAGGCCGCCGGCTGACGCCGGGCGAGAATGCGCACGCATTCCTCGTCGATATTGCGCTCCATCTGGTTGATCTGGTCGTCGATCTCACGCACCTGCTGAGCCAGACCGGAGTCGGCGTCGATCAGCGCGGTGACCGCGTCGTTGACCTGCTTCTCGACCAGGCCGCCCATGGCCAGCAGGTGGCTGCGCACCTCCTCCAGCTCGACGTTGAATTGCTGGGAGATGTGCTGGGTAAGGTTGTCTTTGTTGATCATTCCAATTCGCTCCGCGAATGCTGCCGGCTTGGGTGGCTGTGGTGCGCACGGCGCACCCTACGAGTTATCAGGTGGATGGGCTCTGCCATCAGCCATAGCGACCGGTGATGTAATCCTCGGTCTGCTTCTTCGCCGGGTTGGTGAACAGCGTATCGGTATCACCGAACTCGATCAGTTTGCCCATATACATAAACGCCGTGTAGTCCGAGACCCGCGCCGCCTGCTGCATGTTGTGGGTAACGATAACGATGGTGTACTTGGATTTCAGTTCGTAGATCAGCTCTTCGACCTTCAGCGTGGAGATCGGGTCCAGCGCCGAGCAGGGTTCGTCGAGCAGCAGCACTTCCGGCTGCACCGCCACGGTACGGGCGATCACCAGACGCTGCTGCTGACCACCGGACAGGCCGAGGGCCGACTCGTGCAAACGGTCCTTGACCTCGTCCCACAGCGCCGCGCTTTTCAGTGCCCACTCCACGGCCTCATCGAGCACCCGCTTCTGGTTGATGCCCTGGATACGCAGGCCGTAGACCACGTTCTCGTAGATGCTCTTGGGGAACGGGTTGGGCTTCTGGAACACCATGCCGACGCGACGGCGCAACTCGGCCACGTCCTCGCCCTTGCGGTAGATATTGCGCCCGTCGAGGTTGATCTCGCCGTCCACGCGGCAGCCGTCGACCAGATCGTTCATCCGGTTGAAGGTGCGCAGCAGGGTCGACTTGCCGCAACCGCTTGGTCCGATAAAGGCGGTGACGCGCTGCCGCGGAATATTCAGCTGCACATCGAACAGGGCCTGCTTGTCGCCGTAGTACAGATTCAGGCCCGGCACCTGGATGGCCACGGTTTCCGCCGCCAGGTTGAGGCTCTGCTTGTCGCGGCCCAGGGCCGAGATATCGATACCGTGGGTATGTGCTTGGTTTTGCATGGGATGCTCCCTACGCTAGCAATTCGTTGACCACTCCCTCTCCCCTGCGGGGGAGAGGATCGGGGTTAGGGGCGGAGTTGATAACCCTCGCCCCGCCGCTTCCCTGCAAGGGAAGCGGCGTTAAAGCATCAATGATCCAGCGCCTTGTACTTCTCGCGCAGGTGGTTGCGAATCATCACCGCACTGAAGTTCAGCACTACGATCACCAGCACAAGCAGCAGCGCCGTGGCATATACCAGGGGCCGCGCGGCCTCGACGTTGGGGCTCTGGAAGCCGACGTCATAGATATGGAAGCCCAGGTGCATGATCTTCTGATCGAGGTGCAGGTACGGGTAGTTGCCGTCCAGGGGCAGCGAGGGTGCCAGCTTGACCACGCCCACCAGCATCAGCGGCGCGACTTCGCCGGCGGCACGGGCCACGGCGAGAATCAGGCCGGTCATCATCGCCGGGCTGGCCATCGGCAGCACCACACGCCACAGGGTCTCGATTTTTGTCGCACCGAGAGCCAGGGAACCTTCACGCACGGCCCGTGGAATCCGCGCCAGGCCTTCCTCGGTGGCGACGATCACCACCGGCAGAGTCAGAATCGCCAGGGTCAACGAGGCCCAGAGTAGGCCCGGAGTACCGAAGGTCGGTGCCGGTGCCGACTCGGGGAAGAACATGCGATCCAGCGAACCACCCAGCACGTAGACGAAGAAGCCCAGGCCAAACACGCCGTAAACGATCGCCGGCACACCTGCCAGGTTGTTCACCGCAATGCGGATCACCCGGGTCAGCGGACCCTGCTTGGCGTACTCGCGCAGGTAGATGGCCGCGACCACGCCGAACGGGGTGACGATCACCGCCATGATCAGGGTCATCATCACCGTGCCGAAGATCGCCGGGAAGATGCCGCCTTCGGTATTGGCCTCACGCGGGTCGTCGCTGACGAACTCCCACAACTTGGCGAAGTAGAAGCCGAGCTTGTCGATCGCGCCCATGGCGTTGGGCTGGAAGGCTCGCACCACCTTGCCCAGGCTCAGGGTCACCTCACGACCGTCGACTGTCTTGACCGTCACACTGTCGCGGTTGAACGCCTGATTGAGGGCGATCAGCTGGGTTTCCAGCACCTTGTACTCGGCATCCCACTGCGCGCGCTCGGCGTCCAGTTCGGCCTGGGCGACCTCGTCCAGCTTGCCTTGCAGTTCCAGTTTGCGGGTTTGCAGACGGATGCGCTCCAGCCCGGCGTTGATCCGGCCGATGTCTTTCTTCTCCAGGCGCACCAGCTGCTTGTGCAGCTGGTCGACGCGCTCGAGGCGCTCCTGCAGGGCCGGCCAACTGGCATCGCCCTCGGCCACCAGCTCGCCGGCTTCCTTGACGTTGACCAGATAGCCGTAGAAGTTGCCCCACTCGCGGCGCTCGAAAGCGGTGAGGTTTTCCGGGGTGCGCAGGTTGCTCAGCCATTCGCCGACCACCCAGGTGAAGTCCGCGCCGTAGACGTCGCGGTTACCCACCTTGAGCAGCTCGCGGGTCATGAACTCGCCACCCTCGGCGGTCACCGGCAGGCCGGAAGCCGCCAGACGGGCACGCGGTACTTCCTCGATCTGGGTGATCTCGCCGGCCATCACCCGGGCTTCCTGACCAGGCACCTGGTAGTCGGCTTCGACGATATCCGCCGGCCAGAAGTGGCCGAGGCCACGCACGGCGATCACCAGCATCAGACCCAGGGTCATGATTACCGCGATCGACACCGCGCCGGCGTTCATCCAGACCCAGGGCGTACCGCTCTTGAACCAGGTTTTCAGGTTGTTCTGTTTCACGGACATATACCTTCCCAGACCTTAGAGCGAGGCGTACTTGACGCGCAGACGCTGGCGCACCAGCTCCGCCAGGGTGTTCATGACAAAGGTGAAGCCGAGCAGCACCAGCGCCGAGAGGAACAGCACGCGGTAGTGGGTACCACCGACTTCCGACTCGGGCATTTCCACCGCGACGTTGGCCGCCAGGGTGCGCAGGCCTTCGAAGATGTTCATGTCCATGATCGCGGTGTTGCCGGTGGCCATCAGCACGATCATGGTCTCGCCGACGGCGCGGCCCATGCCGATCATCACCGCCGAGAAGATCCCCGGACTGGCAGTGAGGATCACCACCCGGGTCAGGGTCTGCCAGGGCGTCGCACCGAGGGCCAGGGAACCGAACGTCAGGCTCTTGGGCACGCTGAACACGGCGTCTTCGGCAATCGAGTAGATGGTCGGGATCACCGCGAAGCCCATGGCCAGGCCAACCACCAGGGCGTTGCGCTGGTCGAACGGAATGCCCAGGTCATTGCTCAGCCACAGGCGCATATTGCCGTCGAACAGCCAGTTCTCCAGGTGCCCGCTCATACCCAGCGAGGCATAGCCGACCAGCAGGATCACCGGCACCAGCAGCGCCGCTTCCCAGCCATCCGGCACGCTCAGGCGGATCGACTCCGGCAGGCGGCTCCACAGATAGCCGGCCAGCAGAATGCCGATGGGGGTGAACAGCAGCAGGCTGAAGATGCCCGGCAGATGGCCTTCCACATAGGGCGCGAGGAACAGGCCGGCGAAGAAGCCGAGAATCACCGTCGGCAGTGCCTCCATCAGCTCGATCACCGGCTTGATCTTGCGACGCAGCGCCGGGGCCATGAAATAGGCGGTGTAGAGCGCGGCGGCGATGGCCAGCGGGGCGGCCAGAAGCATGGCGTAGAACGCCGCCTTGAGGGTACCGAAGGCCAGTGGCGCGAGGCTCAGCTTGGGCTCGTTGTCGGTGCTGGCCGAGGTCGACTGCCAGACGTGGCCGGGCGCGTCGTAGTTTTCGTACCAGACCTTGCCCCACAACGAGCTCCAGGAAATCTCCGGGTGCGGGTTGTCGATCAGCAGGCGCTGCAACTGGCCGTCGCTCTCCACCAGCACGCGGTTGGCCCGCGGCGACAGGGCGGCCAGAGCCTGACCCTCGGCGACCGGCTCGACCAGCAGGGTGCGGTGCGCGGTGCTGTGGAAGATGCCCAGGTTACCCTTGGCGTCCAGGGCCAAGAATCCCTTGCGGCGCTCTTCCGGAAGAATCTGCACGATAGGGTTGCCGGCCAGCTTGAAACTGCGAATCGAGGTCAGCGATGCCTTGCCGTCTTCCTGACGCACCATAAACCACTGGGCGATACCACCGCTGCTGTCGCCGATCATCAGCGAGATGCCGCCGAGCAGCGAGGTGGCATTGGTGACGTCCAGCTTGGCATCGTTCAGTAGTTTGTAGCGGCCATTGAGGCTATTGCTGCGCATGTCGAAGACATCGGCGGTGGCGCGGCCGTTGATCACATACAACCACAGGTGGCGCGGGTCGATGATCAGCGCCTTGATCGGCTCGGCGATCTGCGGCAGGGTCACGCGCTCTTCGCTGAGGGTCACCTCACCGGTCATCAGATTCTCTTCGCGGCCCAGGCTCAGCACATGCAGCTCGGTGCCGGTGGAGCCCGCCAGCATCAGCGTGCCGCTGTTCAGACTGACACCCATGTGATCCAGCTCACGACCCAGGGCATCGAGCTCGATCGGCGCTTCGCCGAAGGGGTATTCGATGCTTGGCGTGATGGTTTGCACATCATTCGGGTAGCTGAGCTTATAGACATGCTGGAACACCAGCACCTTGCCGTTCGACAGGCCCAGGGCCACGCGGTTGCTGCCCGGCTGGTCCTGGCCGACCGAGGCAATCTGCACATCGGCTGGCAGCGGCAACTGCACGCTGCGCAGCGGCTGCATATTCTTCGCATCGAAGAATTGCACCTGACCATTCTGGTCCAGGCGCATGGCCATCTGGTTCTGTTCTTCCAGGGTCAGCAGCAGCGGCGCGGCGGCCTCATTCAGCCAGGCGACCTGCACCGGCTTGCGGCTGTCCAGGCTGGCACCCTGGAACATCGGCAGCACCACGTAGGCCAGGTAGAAGAAGATCAGGGTGATGGCACCCAGTACGGCCATGCCGCCAATGGACACCGCCCAGCGCGCCAGACGGTCCTTGAGTGCACGCATGCGCCGCTTGCGCTGCAGGGCCGGGGTGTTGAAGTCCAGCCCTAGGGATTTGGTTGGAGCGGTCATGGTTTCACTAGCCAAGTCATTCATAGTAAGAGCGTCTCTGCGCGGCCATGAGCGCGCCATAGTGAGTTCTGTCGCAGTACGAGGCGCTAACTCTAGCGAGCCTATATGACAGAAAAGTTACAGCGCTTTGACAAAGCAACGCCCACCTGTCGTAAACGAAGGTGGGCGTGCGACTTACGTAGGCGTCCTTGCCTGTACCCGGATTACTCCAGGCCCAGTTCCTTCAGGGTTTTCGCAGCCACTTTGCTCGGCAGCGGGATATAGCCGTCTTTCACTACTACTTCCTGGCCTTGCTTGGACAGCACCAGCTTGACGAACTCGGCGTCCAGCGGGCTCAGCGGCTTGTTCGGTGCCTTGTTGACGTAGACGTAGAAGAAACGCGCCAGGGGGAACTTGCCAGCCAGGGCGTTTTCTTCGTTGGCGTCAAAGGCTTCGCCGCCTTTCTTCGACAGCGGCACGGTCTTCACGCTGGACGTCTTGTAGCCGATGCCCGAGTAACCGATGGCGTTGATGGTGCTGGAGATCGATTGCACCACGGAAGCCGAACCCGGCTGCTCGTTGACGTTAGCCTTGTAGTCACCTTTGCACAGGGCTTCTTCCTTGAAGTAACCGTAAGTGCCGGATACCGAGTTGCGACCGAACAGCTGGATCGGCTTGGCCGCCCACTCACCGGTCATGCCAACATCGCCCCAGGTTTTGATATCGCTAGCGCCACCGCACAGGCGGGTGCTGGAGAAGATCGCGTCAACCTGAGCCATGTCCAGGCTCTTGATCGGGTTGTCCTTGTGTACGAATACCGCCAGGGCGTCGATGGCCACCGGCACGGCAGTCGGCTTGTAGCCGTACTTCTCTTCGAACGCCTGGATCTCGGCATCCTTCATCGGGCGGCTCATCGGCCCCATGCTGGCGGTGCCTTCAGTCAGAGCGGGCGGCGCAGTGGAAGAACCGGCGGCCTGGATCTGGATGTTGACGTTCGGGTATTCCTTCTTGAACTCTTCGGCCCACAGGGTCATCAGGTTGGCCAGGGAGTCGGAACCAACGCTGGACAGGTTGCCCGATACGCCGGAAGTCTTGGTGTAGCTCGGCAGAGCCGGATCGACAGCAGCAACCGCAGTGGCGGTGGCGACGCCAGCGGCGACAAAAGTCATGGCCGCCATCAAACGCTTAAGTTTCATGCCTTACTCCTAGCAGACTAGTGTTGGTTTGAACGGGGCCAAGTATGTTCAGGCCGTGTGACCACTCTATGTAAGCAATATGACAGTTAGATGAACGCCGAAAAGTTCCTGTTCGACAGCCACCCTCTGCCGTGGTCGCCCTGCGACCGCCGAGTCGCTATACTCGCAACACCCGCACTCCTGCGGGCCTGCAGGACGCAGAAGCGGTTGCCGCCGAGCCGGACTCGCCGCCACTTCACAGCCCTGCACCGCGCCAATAACAACAACCGCGCCGCGAGCCTATCCGATGCACGATTTCGAACAGGAAGACCCCATCCCGCAAGGCGATCTGGCATTGCAGATCACCGCATTACCGCGTGAAACCAATGGTTTCGGCGATATCTACGGCGGCTGGCTGGTTTCTCAAATGGATTTAGCCGGCACCGCCATGGCCAGCAAGGTGGCCGGTGGCCGCGTGGCCACGGTGGCGATCGACCGCATGGCCTTCCTGGTACCGGTGGCCGTGGGTGCGCAGCTATCCTTCTACACCCAGACCGTGGAAGTGGGGCGTAGCTCGATCCAGATGCTGGTCGAGGTGTGGAGCGACGATCCGCTGTCCAGCGAATGGCGCAAGGTCACCGAAGCGGTGTTCGTCTTCGTCGCCATCGACGGTAGCGGCCGCACTCGCCCGGTGCCGGCACGCCGCTAGGCACCCATCCTGCAGGCTGCAAAAAAATGCCGATCACCTGGCAGGTGATCGGCATTTTTTGTGGCCATCCGCAGGCTGTACTGGGTTCAAATGCCCAACGTGCGCTTACCTAGCGCCGTAGGGTGACGCGGGGCCGCCCAGGCCCTGCGCACCAGGAGCTCGCCGCCTGCACTTAGGCCCATCAGACCCACTGATCGTTGCGCTTGCGCCGCACCCGCAAGAGGGTCGGCAAGAGCAGCCCGGCGAACAGCCCGGCACCGGCGATGCTGCCGCCGTAGACCATATAGCGCATCAGTACCTGCTGGTTTTCCTCGCCCAACTGCGCCTGCACCTCGCGCAACTCGGCACGCGCCCGGCTCAGCTCGATGTCGAGGGCGGCACGGGCGGCCTGGGTCTCGTCGATCAGCGCCTTGCGCGCCTCCAGGGTCTCCTGCATGCCCTGCACGCGGGTCTTCCAGGTGTCGTCGATGCCTTTCAGCTCGGCACTGAGCTCGGTCACCTTCTGCTCCAGCTGCGGCAGACGCTCGGCCTGGCCGGGCACGTCCTGCAGGTCGCGGCTGGGAATCCACACGGCGCTGCCGTTCTCGCCACGCACCTGGCTGTAATCCCCCTGGCTGCGCAACAGCTCGACCTTCTGTCCGGAAACCAGCGTACCGACGATGCGGTAGCCATCGGTCGGGCCGCTGCGCACATAGGTATTCAGGCTATCGCTGACCCAGCGCTGATTGCTCGCGGCCTCCTCGGCATGGGCCGGAGCACCGCTCACCAGCAGGCCGGCGAACAGCCAGGCAGCGCGGGCGCGGCGCTGAAACGGGGAAAGACAGAGGGGGAACTGACGGGATAGGGACATAGGGCAATCTTCACATGGCAATAGAACAAAACCCTCGAACGGGCGCGATAAAAGCCGGCCAGGCGCATTGTTTGGACAGAAACGCGATCAGGGTGAAATGGGGGCAGCGCATGGCCAATGGCCAGGCCACCCACCCGACGGGCCGACAGCAGACAGACAGCCGGCAAGCGGGTGGAGTTCACTCGAAATTTATGCCCAAGGGATGGGCGGCGCGCAGACAAGTGACGACGGCTAGAGACGAGGCGGATGGCGGCGGCCGACGGGAAGCGGATCAGCGGGTGTAAAAACGCCGGCACGAGGCCGGCGTTTTTTGTGGCGGCAAGTCAGCCGCGGATATTGTAGATATCCTTTTCGTTGAACTCGGCGTAGTCGTACAGGCGCTGCAGATAGGCCTTCTGCTGCTCCCAGACCTTGCTCGCCACCGGGTCGGCGGCGGCGCTGGCGTCGACCACTTCGGCGGCCACTTCCTTGAGCCTGGCCAGCACGTCGTCCGGCAGACGGCGCACTTCAACGCCTTCGCCCTTGAGTTGCTCCATGGCTTCCATGTTCTTGGCGTTGTAATCGTCGAGCATGTCGCCGTTCACATCGCGGGCGGCGGCGCGGACGATGGCCTGCAGGTCGGCCGGCAGGGTTTCCCAGGCCTTGATATTGACGTCCAGTTCGAACAGTACGCTCGGCTCCTGCCAGCCCGGGGTGTAGTAGTACTTGGCCGCCTTGTGCAGGCCCAGGGCCTGGTCGTTGTACGGGCCGATCCACTCGGTGGCGTCGATGGCACCGGTCTGCATGGCGGTAAAGATCTCGCCGGCCGGCATATTGACCACGGTGCCGCCCATCTTGGTCAGTACTTCACCACCCAGGCCCGGGGTGCGCATCTTCAGGCCCTGGAAGTCGGCGACGCTGTTGATTTCCTTGTTGAACCAACCGGCGGTCTGCACGCCCGTGCTGCCGCAGGCCATCGGCAGCACGCCGAACGGCTTGTACACTTCTTCCCACAGCTGCATGCCACCGCCCTTGTGCAGCCAGGCGTTCATTTCCTGGGCGTTGGGGCCGAACGGCAGGGCGCAGAAGAACTGCGCGGCCGGGACCTTGCCTTTCCAGTAATAAGGCGCGCCATGACCCATTTCCGCGGTGCCGCGGGAGACGGCATCGAATACTTCCAGCGCCGGCACCAGTTCGCCGGCGGCATACACCTTGACCTTGAGACGGCCGTTGCTCATTTCCTCGACCAGCTTGGCGAAGCGTTCGGCACCGACGCCGACGCCGGGGAAATTCTTCGGCCAGGAGGTGACCATTTTCCAGTTGAAAGTCTGCGCCTGCGTACCCTCTTGAGGCGTGGCAGCGGTTTCGGCTTCCTGTTTGCAGCCGGCCAAGGCCGTGGCTGCAAGACCCACGCCTGCGGCGGCGAGAATTTGACGACGTTTCATGCAAAGCTCCTTATTGTTGTATTGGTCTGACCACAGGATCACTGCGGCCACACCACGCTTGAGTAACATAGGGGTAAGTGACTCTCAAGCCTAGCGGATACGACTAAAGTTGTAGTGCCATTGCCGCATTTACCCAGGCCTGCCTAGAATCGCCGGCCTGCCTGCTTAATAACCCATAACGATAAGGACTGCATATGTCCGACAAGCCTCCTCTCCCGCTGACTCTTGCGCAAATAATCGACACCTTCAATGCCTGGCTGGGCAAGGCCTGCGCCTGGCTCACCCTGTTTCTGGTGCTGGGCACCGCCGTGGTGGTGATCCTGCGCTACGGCTTCGGCATCGGCGCGACCGCCCTGCAGGAAGCGGTGCTCTATGCCCACGCCCTGGTGTTTATGGGTGCCGCCGCCTGGGTACTGCAATGCAATGGCCATGTCCGCGTGGATATCTTCTACCAGAAGTTCAGCGGTCGCCGCCAAGCACTGGTCGATGGCCTAGGCACCCTGCTGTTCCTGTTGCCGGTGTGCCTGTACCTCGGCTGGGCCAGCTGGGATTACGTCGGCAATTCCTGGGCGACCCTGGAGGGCTCCAGCGAATCGGGCGGCCTGAAGTTCGTCTATCTGCAGAAGAGCATCATCCTGGTGCTGGTGTTCAGCCTGGTCCTGCAAGGAATCGCCAACTTGATCAAATCCATCTACATCCTGACCGGCCGCCTCCCCGCTGTGGAGGTGAATCATGGTTGAGTTGATGGCGATTCTGCTGTTTATCAGCATCTGCGCGGCGCTGATGGCCGGCTACCCGGTGGCCTTTACCCTGGGCGGTGTGTCGCTGCTGTTTGCCGGCATCGGCGTGCTCACCGGCACCTTCGATGGCGGCTACCTGAGTGCCCTGCCCAACCGCCTGTTCGGCATCATGAACAACCAGACCATGCTGGCGGTGCCGCTGTTCGTGTTTATGGGGGTGATGCTGGAGAAATCCCGGGTCGCCGAAGACCTGCTGGAATCCATGTCGCGACTGTTCGGCACCCTGCGTGGTGGCCTGGCGATCTCGGTGTGCGTAGTCGGCGCGCTGCTGGCCGCCTCCACCGGCATCGTCGGCGCGACCGTGGTGACCATGGGCCTGCTGGCCCTGCCAACCATGCTGCGGCGCGGTTACGACCCGGCGATTGCCACCGGCACTCTGGCCGCCACCGGCACCCTGGGGCAGATCATTCCGCCGTCGATCGTGCTGGTGCTGCTCGGCGACGTGATGTCCAGCGCCTATCAGCAGGCGCAGTTGAAGATGGGCATCTTCTCGCCGAAGACCGTTTCGGTCGGCGACCTGTTCGTCGGCGCACTGCTGCCCGGCCTGCTGCTGGTCGGCCTGTATATCGCCTATATCATCGGCGTGGCGATCTTCCAGCCGAAGAAGCTGCCGGCCTTGCCCCAGGAAGAGCTCGGCCCGATCGAGTGGGGCAAGCTGATCAATGCCCTGGTACCGCCGCTGCTGCTGATCGGCGCGGTGCTCGGCTCGATCCTCGCCGGTTACGCGACCCCCACCGAAGCCGCTGCCCTGGGGGCGCTGGGTGCCATGGTGCTGGCCCTGTACAAGGGCAAGCTGAACTTCGGCCAGCTGCGCCAGGTGGCCTACGGCACCACCGAGATCAGCGCCATGGTGTTCCTGATCCTGATCGGGGCCTCGGTGTTTTCCCTGGTATTTCGCGGCTTCGGCGGCGAGACCATGATCGAGGACATCTTCGCCCAGCTGCCGGGCGGGGTGCTCGGCGCGTTCTTCCTGGTGATGGTGGTGATCTTCCTGCTCGGCTTTATCCTCGACTTTATCGAGATCACCTTCGTGGTGGTGCCGATTGTCGGGCCGGTCTTGCTGGCCATGGGCCTGGACCCGGTCTGGCTGGGGGTGATGATCGCCCTCAACCTGCAGACGTCCTTCCTCACCCCGCCGTTCGGCTTCGCCCTGTTCTACCTGCGCGGCGTCACACCGCCGTCGGTGCCCACCAGCACCATCTACAAGGGCGTGCTGCCGTTTATCCTGATCCAGATTGCCCTGCTGGTGATCGCCTACCAGTTCCCCGGCCTGATTACCTGGCTGCCGGAACAGGTGTACGGCAAGTAGGGCCGGCTAACGCCCTGCAGGCAATGCTGTTGCACTGAAGCACAATGCCGCTTCGCCCTTACCCGGCAAGCGGCATTTTTTTGATCTTGAGTCGCGCTCAGGACCTGCGCGGTCAGTTCAGGCGCATCCAGTACTTGCCGTCCTGATAGGTGAAGACCATGCCGTCGCTGGTAATCCGCTGCAGAAGCAACTCGGCGCTCAGCCGGTCGCCCTCGCGCAGGCTGCGGCCGCTGGCACGAATAAAGCGCAGCTTGCTGTCCGATGAATAGACATGGGCATTGATGCCCAGCTCGCGCAGTTGTAGCTGCACCGCGCTGGGCAGATTCTTCCAGTGTGCGACATCGCCCAGCTCTGCGCCCTGGGGTGGCGTCTCATCCGGCTCGCGGCGTTGCGGGAGCACCGTCCGCGGGGCCTCGCGGGCGGCGGACCATGCAGGGGCCGCTGGCGCGGCCACCCGTCCGGCCCGCTCCGGCAACTGCAACTGCACCGGGGCGCGCTCGGACACAGGCGGCTCGTCGTCCTCCAACTGCACCCGCAGACCCGCCACATCCTGCAATTGTTGCAGGCCCGGCATCTGGGCCTCCTGGCCGGGAGCGGCGAGGGCCTCGGCCTCGACCGCCGCCTCGACGGGTGGCGGCGCGGCAATCGCCACAGCGCTTTCCACGGGCGGCGGCGCGGTGTCTTCGGCCAGCCACAGCTTGCCGGCGACGCCCCACCCCAACAGCGCCAGCAGCGCGGCACTGACCAGCAGCGCCCACCAGCGCCACAGCCGTTGCGCCACCGCCGGGCGGTAGCTGCTCGCCAGTTCCTGGGGCGTATCGATATGCGGAATATCGCCGCGCCCGCGCTGGTTCTCCGACTGTTTCAACGCATTGAGGATATAGGACATCGCCTCACTCCCAGCCTGCTTCGGCAGTACTCAGCAGCGGAACGCCCGGCTCGGTCAGGGCACTGAGCTGGATCAGGGTCTGCGGCCCGATCACCGCATCGGTGACCAGTTGGTAATGGTGCTGGAAGGCCAGCACCTGCAGTTGCAACGGTTCGTCGTAATGCTGGCGCGGCTGCAGCGCCGCCGGACGCCCCTGCAGCTGTGCCAGACGCGCCTCCAGCCAAGGCACCACGGGGCTGCTGGCCTCCGGACGGATCGGCTCGCGATAGCCCGGCGGCATGCGCCAGAGCAGCAGCTGGCTGCCCTGCATGGCCAGGCGCAACTCGTCCAGATCGACCCGCTGCAGCTCCCCCGCCAGCTCCAGGGTGGCACTGGCCGTAGGGCTGTCCAGGGCCACCAGGGTGGCGTGAAAGCTCTGCCCGCTGCGGTTGTGCAGGTTGATCACCGCCGGCAGGTTGAACTTGAGCAACTCATCCAGACTGGCCACCTGCTGCAGGCAGCCCAACCGGTGCAGGCGGGCGAAACGACAGACCACCGGGGCCTGGCGCGGGTCGAAGTCCAACCCCCAGCGGCGGAACAGGCCCTGATAGGCCAGCACCTCGGTGGCCGCCAGATCCGTCTCGTCCGGCCACTGCCAGTCGGCCGGATTGACCAGCGCTGGCGGCGCGGCCACGACCTGCGCCTCGACCAACGCCGTCGGCTCGGGCAGCGGCTCGGGTGGTTCTACCACGGCCGCGACAGCTGCTGCCTCGTCGGCTGTTACCGGCGGCTCCGGCGGCGTGTCGCGCTGCTCAAGCACCACGGCCTCCGGGCGCATCAGGGCCAACAGCTCGCGCCCACCGGGGAAGAGAAAGCCCGCCAGCAATAGCCCCATCAACAGCAACGGCAGCAGCGCCCAGCGCCAGCGCCAGCGCGAAGGTCGCCGCTCAGCCTGGCCAAGAATCTCCCCGGCGGCGCGGTCCATCACCCGCCAGTCGACCCGGTTACAGCGCTCCACATAAGCGCCGAGCAGGGCGCGGTCGCAGATGATATTGACCATCCGCGGCACCCCAGCGGTCAGCCGGTGCAGACGGCGCAACGCCGCCCGGGTGAACAACGGCGCGGCGCGTCCGCCCACCGCCAGCCGATGGGCGACATAGGCACTCAGCTCTTCGCGCGACAGGGCCTTGAGGTGGTAACGCGCGGTGATGCGCTGGTTCAGCTGGCGCAGCTCGGGACGGGCCAGGGTCTCGAGCAGCTCCGGCTGGCCGATCAGGATGATCTGCAGCAGTTTCTGGCTACTGGTTTCCAGGTTGGTCAGCAGGCGTATCTGCTCCAGCACATCGAGGCTGAGGTTCTGCGCCTCGTCGATGATCAATACCGTATTGATGCCCCTGGCATGGGACTCCAGCAGGTGGGCGTTGAGGGCATCGATATAGCCCTTGATCCGATGGCCGCTGTGTTGATAACCGATTTTCAGCTCGTCGCAGATCGCCTCCAGCAACTCGGTGATGCTGTATTTGGGATTGAGGATAAAGGCGACTTCGGCATGCTCCGGCAACTGCTCCAGCAGACAGCGGCACACCGTGGTCTTGCCAGTGCCGACATCGCCGGTCAGGAGAACAAAGCCGCCGTTGCTGTTGATGCCGTAGAGCAGGCTGGCCAGGGCTTCGCGGTGCTGCTCGCTGAGGTACAGATAGCGCGGGTTGGGCGCGATGGTGAAGGGCAGCTCGGAGAAACCGAAGTATTGGCTATACATGGTGTCGGACCTCGCAATCTACTGTGACTATAGAAGCCCAGGCAGTAGTTTCCAGCTGTACCCGGCAAGCCGCCGAACGGTATGCCCTTTCGTCGCATGGGGCCCTAAATGTCAGGGCTGATCTACACTCCATTTAGGATCGTAATGTTAAGGAAAAAATTGAGTTCGAGATTTCTTTCAAGGACTTAACAGATGTCATCCACAGCGCGTCAAACATCTGACTCACCACGCAGAGCCTTGCTCCTCGATTTGTCCGGTGATGAAAAACTGCTCAACAACCTCCACTTACCCGACTGGGTACTGGACCGAGCGAGTACTGCCGAAAGTGCCAATGGCATGCTCAAATTCCATAACTACCGAGTCGCCATCGCCCTGCTGCCGGAACTGGCGGAGGAGCAGTTCGAGGAAATCGAAGGCCTGCTCGATCGCGACGAGCACCTGGCCTGGGTCGCGCTGACCCAACACAGCGCCCTGGAGAAGCAGGACTTCCGCCGGCTGATCTACGAACACTTCTACGATTACTTCTCGCTGCCCCTGGGCGGCACCCTGGAGCACCTCAAGCACGCCCTGGGTCACCTGGAGGGCATGTCGCGGCTGCGCGACATGGAAGAAGAGAGCCTGCTACCGGTGACCGAATTCCAGATGGTCGGCGGCAGCAAGCAGTTCCTCGCCATCTTCGACCAGATCCGCCGGGTAGCCGGGGTCGAGGCTCCGGTGCTGATCCGCGGCGAGACCGGGACGGGCAAGGAAATGATCGCTCGCGCCATCCACCAACGCTCGCCGCAGTGCGACGGCCCCTTCGTCGCGGTCAACTGCGGGGCCCTGCCGGAAACCCTGATCCATGCCGAGCTGTTCGGTTACGAGAAGGGCTCCTTCACCGGGGCCTACAAGCGCAAGATCGGCCGGGTCGAGGCGGCGCAGAACGGCACCATCTTCCTCGACGAGATCGGCGACCTGCCGCCGCAGATGCAGGTCTACCTGCTGCGTTTCCTCGAACAGAAGACCATCGAACGTCTTGGCGGCAACCAGAGCATCCAGGTCAACGCGCGGGTAATCGCCGCCACCCACGTCAACCTGGAAGAGGCAGTGGCCGACGCAAGCTTTCGCGAAGACCTCTACTACCGCCTCAACGTGCTGAGCATCCTGGTACCGCGCCTGGCCGACCGCGGCAACGACGTGGAACTGCTGGCCCGCTACTTCCTGCACAAGTTCGGCAAGGAATACGGCACCAGCTCCCGCGGCTTCACCCGCCAGTCGCTGGGAGCCATGCTCAGCCACGCCTGGCCGGGCAACGTGCGCGAGATGATCAACCGCATCCGCCGCGCCCTGGTGATGAGCGAGAACCGCATGATCACCCCCGCCGACCTGGGCCTGGAGGAATGCGCGAGCCTGGATATGGTCATGCCCCTGGAAGAGGCCCGCGCCCATGCCGAGGAACTGGCGGTGCGCAGTTGCCTGAGCCATGCCATGAACAATGTGTCCAAGGCCGCCAAACTGCTCGGCGTCTCGCGCGTGACCCTCTACCGCATGATGGACAAATATGGCGTGCGTTAACCGCCTCAGCGCCAGCACCAAGCACGCCCCGAACAGCCGCAGCCGCCGTCGACCTGAGCCAGCGACAGCAACGATTGCCAGTCAAGCCTTGTCGACACCTGGCCAGGCCCATTGTAATGGGGGCTAAACAACTCCCCGGCTGCCGAGCCGAGCCGGCACGGCTTTCCCCCCCGGAAATAGGCTCCTCGCGCCAGATGGCGCATTCCCTGCATGTATTCCCTTACCTTGCGGAGAGAATGCCATGCCCCCAGAGGGTCGTAGAACCACAGACCTGCAGACGCCCGACAGAAGGGCAAACGGCGTCCAGGAACCCATCGCCACGCACCCTGAAAGCGGTGCGCTACCCTTCCCTTTGTTCAGCGATACGCCTTTTACGAACTGGCACCTGCTGCACCGCAAATCCCGCCTGCTGGATCACTTCCATCCCAGCTGCCAACCGCTGATCAAGCTGTGGGACGAGGCCAACGGCGAATAGACTCACCGCAAACATAGAATGCCAATGCACTGCCGTAATGCTGTTCAGATAAGAAAAATGCCGCTTCTCCCTTGCCAGGAAAGCGGCATTTTTTTGCGCTCAGAGCCGTAGGATGGGTAATAACCCATCCTACGTTCTGGAGCACCGTTCAAAGCCATCACGCCCAAATACGGTGAAGACCACCATGATCCGATGTCCCGTTAACCGCAATTTCGCGCAGCTTAAGTGAACAGCATGAGCGTCACTGCCGGGCTTGTGTGAGAAACGCCAGATTAATCGCGCCAAACACCGGCCGAGCAGCCCCGCAAGAATGCGAACCCCGTCGCAAGCCCAACCCACACCGCGATAAACGGTTGTAAACCACGAAAAATCCCCCCTTCCCGCCGGCAAGGCTCTGCCAAGCAGCCTGCAGCCGTTATTGCAAAAAGTTCTAGATCGTTTTTCAACCAAACCCCTGGGTTTTATGCATGATTTGTATAAAAAGTGAACAGCTCTGGTGTTAATTTCTGCCCCCGTTACAGCTGTACAGAAAACGAACATATCAACTCTGGCAACTGTTACAGGAAACACCCCGCTGCAAGGTGCAGTAAACAATGAAGTTTGCCGACCCGGCTGCTGACGTTACAGCAGCCGGGGCGCTCGAGGGGCTTTAACCGGACGGCTACGGTCGTCCATGTAGTACTGCTCACAGAAAGCTCCTCTCCCGATAAAGGCATAACCAGGGCAACCTGGCGACGCAAAGTTACGGGCCCCCACGGGGTTGCCGGACTGCCGAAGGAGAAATTCCCTCATGGACAGCCGTGAAGAGGATCTTTTCTGACTCGATTCAGGAGAGAACCATGCGCTTGTCCAAGCCTTACGCCATATCCATGCTCTGCGCTCTGGCACTGTCCGCCGGTAGCGCCTTCGCCACCCAGCCGAGCACTGCCGCCGCGTCCAGTCCTGTGCAGGAAGCCCGCGAGGCCGCCGCAACGCGCACCACGGAACTGCTCGTCCTGCACAAGCGGCTGCAGAAAGCGACCTCCGGCGAGCGCGCACAACTGCGCGAACAACTGCTCGGCAAGGCCGAACAGCGTCGCCAGCTGCTCGCCGAGCTGGCCCGGAACAACCCGGCCGAAGTGCTGCGCGTCGCCATCCCCGAGGACAAGCAGAAAGGCATGCCGGCTGAAGTGCTGGCCAAACTGGAGCAGAACGTCGAGCTCGATGGCGAGCTGCAGGTGGTCTACGAAGACTACGAGAACGGTGAGCACAAGCTGCGCCACTTCCTCAAGACGCCCTTTGGCGAGCGCTTCGAACTGCGCCTGGCCAATGCCCAGCGCGAATGGCGCAGCGGCCTGAGCGTGCGCGCCCAGGGCGTGCTGCTGGAGAAGAGCAATGGCGTGAATGGCCCGCTGCAGGGCGACCTGGTAGTCAATGACGACGACAGCGGCCTGCTCCTGCTCGCCGATGGAGGCACCAGCAACACCAACGGCGAACTCGCCTACGACCTGCCCAACACCACTGGTGCCCAGCGCACCCTGGCGATCCTGGTCAACTTCCAGGACAAGCCCAGCGACAAGCCCTGGACCACCGCCCAGGCCAACAGCCTGGTATTCGGCGACGCCAGCAACTACTTCCGCGAGAACTCCAACCAGCAGACCTGGCTGACCGGCGACGTGGCCGGCTGGTACACCGTCGCGGTCAACAGCACCGTTTGCGATGGCTTCGCCATCGAGCAGAAGGCCAAGGCCGCGGCCCAGGCGGCCGGCTATGTCCTGAGCAACTACGAGCGCTTCCTGATGATCTTCCCGCAGAACAGCGCCTGCGGTTACAGCGGCATGGGCCAGGTCGGTGCCATGCCGTCCACCAGCTGGATCCACAACAGCCTGACCCTGCGCACCGTGGCCCATGAGCTGGGCCACAACCTCGGGCTCTACCATGCCCATGCGATGGACTGTGGCGACACCACCCTGGGCAGCAGCTGCAGCAGCCAGGAGTATGGCGACACCCTCGACATCATGGGTTACACCGGCACCGTCGGTCACTTCAACGGTTTTTCCAAGGAGCGCCTCGGCTGGCTGAACACCGGCAATCTGGTCAATGTCAGCAGCGCCGGCAGCTTCAGCCTCAAGCCGAGCAGTGCGACCAGTACCTCGGCCAAAGTACTGAAAATCGCCAATGGTGTGGATAGCAGCGGTGCCCCGCGCTACTACTACGTCGAATACCGCCAGCCGCAGGGCTTCGACGCACAGATCAGCAACCGCGGCGTGATCGATGCCAACAACATCTTCAACGGCGTGACCGTGCGCCAGGCCAGCCCAAGCAACGGCAACAGCGTCTACCTGCTGGACATGACCCCCGGCAGTAACTTCGTCGACATGAAGGACGCCGCCCTCACCGGTGGTCGCAGCTTCAGCGACAGCGGCATAACCCTGACCACCCAGGCCACCGATGCCAACCAGGCCCTGGTCACCGTCGACTTCAGCGGTAGCGGCGGCGGCAGCGTACCGACCTGCACCCGCAATGCGCCTAGCGTCAGCATGACCCCCGGCCAGAGCACCTGGCTGGCCGCCGGCAGCAGCTTCGACTACAGCGTGAAGGTGACCAACAACGACAGCAGCGCCTGTTCCAGCAGCAGCTTCAGCCTCAGCGCCGGCAAGCCCAGCGGCTGGAGCACCAGCCTGCCCAGCAGCCTGAGCCTGGCCCCGGGGGCCAGCGCCAGCGCCACCCTGCGCGCCACTTCGGCGAGCAGCGCTGCCGACGGTTTCTACAGCATCAGCGCCACGGCCAGCGCCAACGGCAAGAGCGCCAATGGCAGTGCCAGCTATGTGGTCAGCAACCCGGTAACCAGCAGCAACCGCACCCCAGTGGCGGTGAATGACAACGTGAGCCTGGCCAGCAAGTCGGCGCTGACCATCAATGTGCTGGCCAACGACAGCGACCCGGACGGCGACGCCCTGAGCATCGTTGCCTTCACCCAGGGCAGCAAGGGCAAGGTGACCCGCAACAGCAATGGCACCCTGACCTACAGCCCGGCCAAGTCGTTCAAGAGCGGCGACCAGTTCAGCTACACCATCAGCGACGGCAAGCTCAGCGCCAGCACCACGGTGACCATCGGCCTGCAGACCTCGAGCGGCGACAGCAGCGGTGAGAGCAGCAAGGGCAACGGCAAGGGCAAACCTTGAGCGCATAAAAAAGCGCGGGCCAAGCCCGCGCCTTGTGCTTCAAACAGCGCCCGGGGTTCTCCACACCCCGGGCGTTTTTGCGTCAGAACGAGTTGTCGTTGGCCAGGTCGCAACCCAGGTTGTTATCGGCATCCAGTGCCGACGCCAACGCCAGGATGCTGCCCCGATCCTTGGTGGCCAACGCCGCGTTGACGTCGGCGATCACATCGGCCGTTGTCCGCGGGTAGTCCACTTCCGGATGGGCGCTGTCGAGCAACGCGGCCACTGCTGCACGCAGCAGGATCTGTGCGCTACCCAGCAGGTTATCGCCACCACCGTAGTTCAGCGCATCCATCAGGCTGTCGCCGCCCAGTTTGTTGTTGATCACACCGCTCGGCAGGTCAAACACCGAAATGATCAGCTGGTTCGGGCTATAGCCGGTTGGCGGCCAGCTTCCCGGGCTGTTCTTCCAGAAGCCCGGTGTGCAGCCTTCGAACTCTTGCGGAGGCGGCACATCGCAAGTCGCCTGCGCCGGAGCGCTCTCGACCGGTCCACTGGTCACGGCATCGGTGGCACTGGCCACAACGGTATTGGTGTAGGTGCCAGCCAGGGCCGGCGAGTAGCTACCGTTGTAGTTGGCCGAAGCCCCCGGTGCCAGATCGCCGATGTTGAAGGTCACATCATCCGACGGATCGGCCGGGGTGGCGTTGTCATCGACGATGATCACGCCCAGCAGGGCCACGTTACCGTTGTTGGTCACACTGCCGTCGAACAGGATCGCCTGGCCAAAGGCCGGGGCGTCTGTGCACTGCTTGGTGACCAGCAGATCGGGACTGACATCGGCCAGACAACTGGCATTGGCCGTATCCTGCACCGGACTGCCGGTAACAGCATCGGTACCCGATGCGATCACCACGTCGGTGGAGCTGTTGGCACCCAGCACACCGAAGCCACCGCTGTACGGAGCCGAAGCCCCCGGTGCCAGGTCGATGGGACCCAGTACGGTGACATCGTCACCCGGATTGCCCGGTGTGCCGTTGTCATCCACCACGGTGACGCCCAACAGGGCCACGTTGCCGGTATTGCTCACCGTACCGTTGAACAGCACATCGATACCGGTACCACCGCCGTTGATGCTGGCGCTGCAGAACTTGTCGACTGCGATGTTCGGCAGCACGTCAGCCAAGCAGCTGGCATTGGCAGTATCCTGCACCGGACTGCTGGTAATGGCATCGATACCCGATGCGACCACCACGTCGGTGGAGCTGTTGGTACCTAGGGCACCGAAGCCGCCGCTGTACGGAGCCGAAGCCCCCGGCGCGAGGCTGATCGGGCCGAGCACGGTGACATCGTCAGCCGGATTGCCCGGCGTGCCGTTGTCATCCACCACGGTGACATTGTTCAGCAGCACGTTACCGGTATTGGTCACGGAACCGTTGAACAGCACGTCGATACCGGTACCACTGCCATTGATGCTGGCACTGCAGACCTTGTCGACCGCGATATCCGGCAGCACGTCGGCCAGGCACGTGGCCTGCGCAGTGTCCTGCACCGCATCGCCACCCAGCACAGCTGTACCCGTGGCGACCACATGGTCGGTCGAGGTGTTGCTGCCACTGACGCTGAAGCTACCGTTGTACGGTGCCGAGGCACCGGCATCCAGATTGCCGATATTGATGGTGACATCGTCAGCCAGGTTGCCCGGGGTACCGTTGTCGTCCACCACTGTGACGTTTTCCAGCGCCACGTTACCGCTGTTGGTCACGGTACCGTTGAACAGCACGTCGATGGCGTCGCCGCCGCCGTTGATGCTGGCGCTGCAGAACTTGTCGACCGCGATTGCCGGCGTCAGATCCGGTGCGCAACTGGCTTCGGCCTCCGCCGTTACCGTGGTATTGACCCGATGGCCTTCGGCAGTGACTCGGTCGGTCGGTGCCAGGTCCATGGTGCTGTAGCTGCCGTTGTACGGCTGCGACTCACCCGGAGCCAGGGTTGCCGGTCCGAACACCACGACATCGTCTTCGGTATCGCCCGGGGTGCCCATGTCATCGGTAACGGTGACATCGTTCAGAGCCAGGCCGCCGTCGTTGCTGACCATACCGCTGAAGTTGACCAGGATGCTGTTGCCGCCATCGTTGGCGTCAACCTCGGCCACACAGTTCTTGGTCACATTGATGCTGCACAGGTCGAACGCACCCAGCACGAAGTCCTTCAGCTGAGCGGTTTCCGAACGAGACGAACGGGTCTCGGCGAGGAAGGAGCTGAAGCAGGGCACGTCGCCCCCCAGCAGCTGCGACACGTTGATGCCGCCCTCGAAGAAACTCTCGAACGGCAGGCCGCTGCCCGATTTCGGGGTGTAGGGCCAGAGCGGTTCGCCACTCAGGTTGCCGACGTTGGTGATGGCACAGGCCACCTTGTCGCCGCTACCGTCACACATGGCGTTGCTTGAGCTGTAGATCTCATCCAGGTTGTCGGCCACGTTGTCGTTATCCGCATCCAGCGGATCCCATTCGTAGACCTTGATCTCCGGCACAGCGTTGGCACCCTGGGGATACTCCACCAGCACCATCAGGTCACCGCGCTGATCGCCGTTACGGCCCACATGCTGGCCGTTGAAGGTGCCGTTTGGCCCCAGGCCGACGTTGTCCTGGAAGAACCAGAACGCGGCGTGGGCATCACCGTTGTTGGCGTAGCGATCGAGGCCGAAGTAGATGATCAGGTCACCCGCTTCATGCAATTCCGTGGCTTGCCCGGGCTGCACCGTGTAACCGGCCGCATAGGCGTTGGTGATGTCGTCCTTGTCCGGCACCGAGCCGTCCTTGTAGCGCCATTCGCTGACATCGTTGATGTCCTTGGAGCCACCTTGCCAGTAGATGGTCACGGGGGCCGGGTCGGCGAGGATGCCGGTGAAGGCCGCCGGAGTGCCGCCCTGGGTGCCCAGGAACAGGCTGCCCCAGTCGTCACCCGGGGTTGCCCCGGCATCCAGCGTGTTGCCGTCGAGTTCGAAGAGTCCAGGCGGGTTGCCGTCCACGGCGTATACCCCCGCCGTGGTCGTTATCCCCGCCACCAGTGCCGCGCTAAGCAAGCAGCGCGGTAGTGAGCGTAGAAAGTTTCGCGAGTGCATAGCCGTGCTCCCTCACCCCCGGCTGCACGCTCCCTGGCGTTTGGAGGCTTTGAGACCCCACGACCACGAGCCGGGCTTCCTGACCGGAGTCGATCGCCCGCAGGGCGATCATTCGTGGCGCAAGGTATGCGGATCACCGGCCCCCGATAACCATGGCTCAGCTGCCTCGGATGGCCGCACCGGAGACCAGAAATCTCCTCAGAGCATTACAATCAATTACCATGCCATACAAATAAACTATTGATTTATAAGGACTTTCAATAATAAGACGAGCATGGGCCTGCGCGTTCGAACGGCGAAGTTCGATTTTCTTGTCCATCCTATGAAACAGTGCAACGGGTGCTCGGCGAGCAATTTCCCGCCAGCCCACTGGGCATGGGCCCTGGCACCGAAACCACATTTTTGAGCGCTGTTCAGGCGTGGATACAGCCACGACCAGATAGCGCGGGGGCAAGACCGCAAAAATATCCAACACACCGCCGAAACCAGCGCCTTAGAGCCTCTCAAGCCAACTAGCGGGTAATTTAAGCAGCGTTAAACAGGCCATTTGCCAGCGTTGCACAGGGGTTAGCGCAGAGGTCGATCTGTATGCCTTACGAACGGCAATTGGCGCGTATTTATCAGAATACTGACAGGTGCCTCAGAAACGAACGCCAGGGTTCAGCATTGACACAGCTACCCGCGGAGCACGCGGACAACTGGCTACCGGCTTGGCAGCAGCTGGTGCAGAAGCACCCTAGCCGCCAGCCGCAGATGCCTGAACCAGTCTCAGCCTCGAGGTGCCCCCGCCTGGTCGCCCGAGCAATACTCATGGACCGATTCGCGCGTATACAAAGTCGCGGGCGTTGCGGCATCTGGCCATGACCCAAGAAAAAGTCTGTCGCCCAACAGTGGGTTGCATGGCACAACCCGCCACCGCCTACTGCTTTAAGTCGATCCGTAGGGTCGGTTTGGCGTCTGCTACAAGGCTAGTGGCTATTACCCCGTCAGTTGCGCCCTATCCCACCATGAACAGCACGCCGTCCCCCACGTGGTGGGTTACACGGCGCACCAATGATGCAGTTGATTTTCAGCGCTATGACCTGCGCGGCCCGCCCCCCTACAAAAACTGCGGCCAACACATCACTGAGACATAGCCAAAGAAAAAGGGCGCTGACTGGCAGCGCCCTTTGGTTGGTTCTAGCGGCGACCCTTTCCAGGGGGCCGCCGTTTCAGGGGTGACGCCCGCTTATGGCTCTGGCGGGCAATCCGGGCAGACGCACAGCTCGCAGGTCGCAGTGGCCATTAATGGGCCAAGCGGCGTACCGCTCAAAACACCGGTGCCCGAGGTAGTGGCGGTGTTCTTGAAGGAAACGCCACTCGGGTTGCTCAGAGCACCGAGGATGTTCTGGCCATCCGGGCGATAGGTCTGCTTGAGCACGACCACGTCGCCGGTGTCCATGGTACCGGTGCAGCTGTTGCCCGAGCAGGTCAGGCCCGCACCACCGGACATTTTCACCAGGGTCTGCACATCGGAGTCGCTGATGCTGACGTTGGTCAGGTCCTCGTTACCGGGGTTGCTCACAGTGATGATGTTGCCCACCTGAACCACCACCTGGCCGTTGTCGACCACCAGTTCCACGCCGGTGCCGCCGCCGATGGCGTCATCGCAGACCTTGATGATGGTCAGGTCCGGATTCAGGTTCGGCGTGCAGCTCGCGCTGTCGTTGTGGCTGACCGTGTCGGCGTTGTCGAAGAAGTTGGCACCGCTGGCGGTCAGGGTGTTGGCGTGCGACGGCGTGCCGCTGCTCACCTGCGCCTCATAGGCCAACTGCTCGCCGGCCTCCAGTTCGCCGCCATTGCTGAAGGCCAACTCGCCGCCGTCAACCACGCCATTCTCGTTGGCGTCATACACCACCGTCAGGTCGCCGAAGCTGAACACGGTATCGCTGAGCATGACGTTGACCAGCTTGACGTTACCGGTGTTGCTCACCGTACCGACGATGTCGGCCACGAAGGTGTCGCCATTCTCGATGTTGGGATTGATGCAGTCCTTGAACACCAGGATGCCCGGCGTGCCTACCGGCGGGCAGGTCGCTTGCGCGGTCTCGGTGTCGATCGGCACAGTATCTGCCGGGTCTTCGAAGAACTTCAGGCTGACGATATCGGTGAAGCTGGTCTGGTCATCGAACTGGGTGACCACGTAGCTACCCTCGTAGCGCACCGTCTGACCCGCAGCCAGGGTGAAGGTCGCCTTGCTCGCCGGCAGGCTGTTGAGCCCAGCCGGCACGGCGTCGCCGCCATCGCAGCCGTCAGCGCCAACATCGAAGCACACGGCATCGATAGTCGAGCCGGCCTGATCGTCTTCCAGCTCCACATACAGGGCCAGGCCGCCGGTGTTGCTGGCGGTACCGTCGAAGGCCACGTTGACCTCGTCGCCGGCCTGATTGATGGTTGCTTCGCAGTTCTTGGTGACGTCGGCACCGCAGACATCGAAGCCGCCCAGGGCGAAGTCCTTCAGGGTCGCGGTTTCCGAACGCGAGGCACGGGTTTCAGCCAGGAAGGCACTGAAGCACGGCGTACCACCGAGCAACTGGGTGACGTTGATGCCGCCCTCGAAGAAGCTCTCGAATGGCAGCCCACTACCGGATTTCGGCGTGTACGGCCAGGCTGGCTCACCGGCCAGGTCCTCCAGGTTGCTGATCGCGCAGGCCAGCTTGCCGCCGAGCTGGTCGCACTCGGCATTGCTCTGGGTGATCAACAGATCCAGGTTGTTGGCCACGTTGTCGCCGTCCAGATCCAGCGGGTCCCATTCGTAGACCTTGATCACGGGCACCGCGCCCGCGGCCTGCGGGTATTCCACCAGCACCAGCAGATCGCCAGGGGCATAGTCGGCATCGCCGAGCATGCCGACGCGGCCCACGTGCTGGCCACTGAACTGGCTACCGCTGATTGCCACGTCGTCCTGGAAGAACCAGAAGCCGGCGAAGGCGTCACCGCTGTTGGCATAGCGATCCAGGCCGAAGTAGACGATCAGGTCGCCGGCCTCGTGCACCGGGTCACCCACCGCACCAGCATCGCTGCAGAGCACCACCGTACCGCCAGCATTCAGGCAGACATCGGCCGGGTTGTTGTAGGCAGCGGCATAGGCGTTGGTGATGTCATCCTTGTCCGGCACCGAGCCGTCCTTCTGCCACCAGTCAGGAATATCGTTGATGTCCTTGGAGCCGCCCTTCCAGTAGATGGTCTGGGGTGCCGGATCGGCGAGAATGCCGGTAAAGGTGATCAGGTTGGCGGGCGTTGCGCCGCCATAGAGTGCACCCCAGTCGGTGCCAGGGTCGGCGCTGGCCACGGTGTCGCCTTCCAGCTCGAACAAGCCCGGCGGGCTGCCGTCGATTGCGTTAACCAGGGTCGTGCTGGCGATGCCAGCGGCGAAGATCGCGCCGAGTAGACAACTCGGCACCTTCCTCAACAAGTGTTTCGTGTTCATTTGTCTGCTCCTTCACCGCTCCTCATGTGTTAGTGAGATAGCGGTGTTCAGACGCCCAGCCATAGCGCATGGAATAACGCCGGCGCTGGGGCTTGCCCGTGAGCCGACTGGGACGCTGTGCCTTTGTGCAGGTTGCTAGCGGACCCCGATAGTTTTTAATCCAGCTTCACCACACCATCGAAATCCCTCTCCGGAGGACTGCCGACTCTCCTCGCCGCTTAGGTACTCAATTCCCGTGCCAAATACATAACCATATGTTTTATATTGATTTTTTTATCATGGGCAGGTGGATCCCGGCGTTATTGCGCCACCAGGGAGACAATTGTCGAGGGGGGTGTAAAGGCAGATTGACCGCATGTCTTCGAGATTGCTCGGGCGCAGCGGCAGAACTCCATTGGTATCAATGATTTGGCCAGCAACAGAGGCAGCTGCAGTTGTACAGCCGGCGACACAGGTGCCGATCACAGGGAGGGTGAATGTCGGAAAGCCTGGGTTTCTGCCTGGCAAATTTGGCCCTACAGAGGGGAGCAAACCGCGTCATCCGAAGGGGCGGCGGGGAGCATGGCCGCAAAAGTGTCTGGCCGCGCGCGGATCGCGGGCGTGGGACTGCGCGCCCCGCCCGGTCCTACAGGGAATTGATGCATGCAACAGCTAACTGGGGCATAGCCAAAAAGAACAGGCCGCCACAGCGCGGGCAAGGTGCCACGCGGGTCAGGGTAAACGGCGCAAACGCCTGCGGCGATTCCACCCTAGAGGCCCTCCCCAGCGGGCCGAGGGGACGGGGCGGCGTATGCCGCGTAAGCGCGTATCACATAACCGGGACATGGCCATGGGATTGCGCCCATCGCCCAGCCCCTATTAGAACTGACGCCCCTGGGTCTGCCAGGCGTCCTGCGGCAGGCTCACGTCCTTGAGCTTGTTGCGGTACTCCTGGGTGACGTCACGGGCCTCATCGAGGCTGGTCACCGCCGTCGGCGTGATCATCACCACCAGTTCGGTGCGGCTGGTGCTCTTGCCCTGGCTGCCGAACAGCCAGCCGAGCACCGGCACATGGCGCACATAGGGCAGGCCCTCGTTGGTGCGCCCGTTGTTCTCCTTGATCAGGCCGCCGAGCACCAGGGTCTCGCCGCTCTGGATCGCCACGTTGGTGGTAATTCGCCGCTGGTTGATGGTCGGCGAGTCGATGCCCGAGGTGGAGTTGGTGGTGACGTCGTTGACCTCCTGAGTGATCTCCAGAACGATCAGGCCACCGGCGTTGACCCGCGGCTTGACCTCCAGCAGCACGCCGGTGTCGCGGTATTGAATGGTGCTGGTGACCAGAGCCGAGGGATCGGTGGGTTGGTTGATGACGCCGCTGGTGTTGGTGGTTTCCGAGGTGCGCACCGGCACCTGGTCGCCGACGCGGATGGTCGCGGTGTGGTTGTCCAGCACCATCAGGGTCGGCGAGGACACCACGTTGATCTTCGAATCCGTGGCCAGCAGGTCGAGCAGCACGCGGGTGCCGGCCGCATCGAATACGTTCAGCGAGCCGGTGGGACTCAGGTCGGCAGGGGTGACGATGGGGAACTGGCCGAGGGTGCCGCGCACGTTCTTGCCGCCGATGCCGCTCTTGAAGTACCACTGCAGGCCATAGCGCAACTCGTCCTCGAGGTTGACCTCGACGATGGTGGCCTCCACCAGCACCTGCAGCGCCAGCACGTCGAGCTTCTGGATCGCCTGCAGCACCTTGTCGTAGTCGCTGGGGGTGGCCATCACCAGCAGCGCGTTGTTCTCCTCGTCGGCGATGATGCTGACCTTGCCAACATCCAGGCTCGAACCTTCGCCGCTCGGGGCGATCAACTGCGGCGCACGCACGGGCACCGGTGCCGCCTCGCCGTCCACCTGCTCGGCCGCCGGCGCGGCGCTCTGGGACTGCGCACGCGGCTGTTGCTCATCCTCGTCGTCGCCCTGGCCTTCGAACAGCTGGGTGAGAATCTCCGCCATGTGCTCGGCCTTGCCGTTCTGCACGTGATAGATGTGCATGTTCGGCCCCTGGCCGCCCTCGGCCCGGTCCAGGCGCTCGACCCAGATGTGTGCGTCATCCAGGTACTTGGCCTGAGGCGTGATCACCAGCAGCGCGTTGAGCCGCTCGATCGGCAGGAAACGCACCATGCCGGCCAGTGGCCCACCGGCCGCGTCGCCGAATATTGCTTCCAGCTCCTTGAGCACCACCTGCGCGTCGACCTGCTGCAGGCGGAACAGGCCGACCGACATGCCGCGCAACTGGTCGACGTCGAACACCCGGACCGTCTCGCGAATGTTGTTCAGCTCCTGCGGGGTACCGGCGACCAGTAGCAGGTTGCGCGTCTCGTCCACGCGCATCAGACCCTTGACCGGCTTGAGCGGATCGAGAATCTTCTGCAGCTCGGCGGCGGAAATGAAGCGCAGCGGGATGACCAGCAACTGGTAGCCGCGCATCTCCACCGGATTGAGCCGCGGCACCAGCGCGCTCGAGGGTGCCGAGTCGATGGGCACCACCTCGTAGAAGTTCTGCGACTTGACCAGCACCGCGCCGCTGACCTGCAACAGCGCCTCCAGGGTCGGCAACAAGGCCGCGCGGGTCAGCGGCCGGCTGGTCTGCAGGCTTACGCTGCCGCTGACGTTGGGGTCCAGCACGTAGTTCATGCCGAGGATCTCGCCGAGGATGATCTTGACCACCTCGGCGATCTCCATCTGCTGGAAGTTCAGGGTGATCTCGCCTTCCTCGTCCACCGGCACGCGCGGCACCGTGCCAAGATCGACCATGCTGCCCGAGCCGCGGTAGATCTC
Source organism: Pseudomonas sp. EA_105y_Pfl2_R69 (assembly GCF_963970915.1). Lineage (NCBI taxonomy): Bacteria > Pseudomonadati > Pseudomonadota > Gammaproteobacteria > Pseudomonadales > Pseudomonadaceae > Pseudomonas > Pseudomonas sp. EA_105y_Pfl2_R69. The sequence goes on along the minus strand of NZ_CAXAOO010000001.1, from coordinate 76,884 downwards.
CGCGCGCGGCCCCGTGCTGGTAACGCTCGAGGCGCTGCCCGGCGCGGGGCGCAAAGGCTGGCCCGCGGGGCGCGGCTGGCGCACGCTGCTGGCCGGCGCTGGCTCGGCCTGCTCACTCTTGCGCCCCCAGGGGTTGTCGAAGGTGGCCCGATCGCCGCCCGGAATCGCCGCACAAGCGGCCAGCAGCAGGAAGCTGCCGAACTGGAGGGGACGGGACACGATCCTGAATATGTTCATCGATAATCTCCTCTACCCTACTGGGCCGGCACGGCGGGGGCCGGTGTGTTCGCGGGGGGGCTTGGGTTGTCCGTCTGTGCCGGCGTCCGGTTGGCCGCCGGCGTAGCGCCCGCCTCGCCCGCTTCTCCCGTGTCCTCCCTGATGACCGGCTCGCGCAGCGGCATGCGTACCTCGCTGCCACCGTTGCCGAGCAGCACATGGTCGCTGCCAATCTGTTCCAGTCGCCACTCGTCGGCGAGCACCATGCCGACCTCCAGCAACAGCCGCCCTTCGCCCTGGCGCTCACTGAAGCTGGCCAGTTGGCGGCCCTGCTCCATGGCGATGCCGCTCAAGCGCCAGGCCTCGCGTAACTGTTGCCCGTCGAGGGTTTCCTGCGGTGCATCACGCACGACCGGCGGTCTTCTGGTGCTGCTGAACAACGGCCGTTCGATCAGCTCCCGGTACTCGGCAAAGGGCTGAGTGGCTCCGCCAGTCTCGACCACCACGTCACCCGGCTGATCCATCGGCGGTGCCTCTGCCGGTTGACTCTCGAGCGGACGCGGCTCGGCCGAAAGTGGCTCGGCCTGACCTGGCTCGGCCGCTGCAGGTTCGGCCGGAGCCGCTTGGTCCAGGGCAGGCTCGACCGGCACCGCCACTGCCGGCTCATCCTCGGCGGCCAGCAGCGCGGCCACCACCGCCGGCAGCAACAACAGCACGATCAGGATCAGCAGCGCCGCCTTCCAGTGCATACGCAGCAGATACAACAAGGTCCTCATGGCGTCGCCTCCTGGGCGATGAAGCCCTTGAGATCGAAGGTCACGTCCAGCGACGGCACGGCCTTGAGATCGGCGAGGCTGCGGATGCGCTGCATGTCGACCCGCGGGTTGCTCAGCACCACGATGTTCTCCACCAGCAGCAGTGGCTCATGGTTGGCCAGATCAAAGAGCAGGCGCACCAGTTGCTCGGTTTCGCCGCGCAGGTGCACCTTGATGCCCACTGCCGGCACCGGTGCCTCGGCGCTCTCGCGGCTGAGGATCTGCGTGCTGACTACCTGCGCGCCGGACTGGCCGACCAGTTGACCGATCTGCTGCTGCAGTTCGGCTCCGGCCAGTGCCGGGCGGCTCTCGGCGAATAGCAGGCGGGACATCGGACTGTCCTGTTTGAGTTCGGCCAGACGCGCTTCCTGCGCCGGCAACTCGGTGACCAGGCGCTGATACACCTGCAGACGCTGCTGCAGGTCGGCGATCACCTCCTCGTCGGACTGGAAACGGCTGAGCAGCGGGCCGACCACCAGCCATAGCAGCAGGCTGATCAGGCTCAGCAGGATCAGCACGGCGAGCAGCTGGCGCAAGCGCAGGGGAATCATGGTGCCTCCTGCTCGGGACGACGCTCGGCGATCAGGCTGAAGCGGTCCTTCTCGGTACGCGGGTTACTGGTGATCGGCGAGGCATAGCTGACGTTGTGCAGGGTCCTGGACTGCTCGAGCAGGCCGATCAGCGCCGAGGCCTCGGCCGACTCGCCCTCCAGGCGGACCCGTTCGCCGATCAGTTCGAAGCGGCTGAGCCAGGTACTGTCCGGCAGCAGGCGAGTCAGTTCGTCGAGGATGCTCAGCACCTCGTCAGCCAGCAGCCGCTGTTCGTCCAGGTAGTCGCGCCCGGCTTCCAGCCGCTGCAGCTCATCGCGCACCGCCGCCGCGCGCTCGGCCGCCGCCTTGGGCGCATCCAGTTGCGCGGCCAGGTGCTCGGCGCGCTGCTGCTGTTGCCACAGCGGCAACAGCAGCAGCGCGATCAGGCCCACCACCAGCACCGTCTGCAGGCGGCGATTGCCGCGCCAGCCGCTGCTTTTGTGCAACAGGCCGCCGGGCAACAGGTTGATCGGCCGGGCGCTACGCTCTTCGCCCCGGGTCACCAGGGCGGGGTGCACGGCCAGGCCATCCAGGCGTCTGAGCAGCTGGTCCAGGTACTCGCGCAGGACCACCAGCAGCTCCACCTGCAAGCGCTGGTGGCGGCGGTCGCGCTCGAGGATGCGATAACCGAAATAGACCTGCTCGGCGGTGAACGGGGTGTGCCGGTCCATCTCGAAGCGCAGCACGTTGGCCAAGCCGGATTCGGTCGCGGCAGGCAGGCTCAGCACCTTGTGCAGCAACTGCTGCTCGGGCAGCAACAGGATCACCTGAGCGGCTTTGCCGGCGCGATTGAGCAACACCTCGACCACTGCCGGCGGCAACTCGCCCTCCGCGCCCAGAGGCGCACTGACCAGGGTTTCGCGCTGACCGAAGCTGCCAAAATCGAGGCCGCAGCGATCCTCGTGCAGGTCGATAAACAACTGGTTGCCGCGCCGCCGCAGGCGCTCGCGCCAGCGTTCGGGGATGAGGCCGAGCAGCTCGCCGCTCCACCACTGCCAAAAGCGCTGCGTCATGGTGATCACGGCGTCCACCGCCATTTGTAAACGGTCGTTCATGGTCTGTCCCTTCATTCAAGGGCGTTGCAATCTCGACAAGCCGTTACTGCTGGATGCTGTTGTACAGAACCTCGATACCCTGCCGCCGGCCTAGGCCCTGCAGGTGTATCACCACCTGTTGCCGAACCGTTACACCCGGACTCAAGGATGTATCTGTAACGATAGAGTAGTTGACGCCCGGCGCATTGGGCGCAAGCAGACGCGGATCGACCCCGGCCAACAGCGGCGGGCGCTGCCCTGTTTCGTAATTGCGTCGACGCTCTTCGATAAAGCGCTCGATGCTGTCCGCACCGATCCCCGGCAGCGCCAGCAACACCTCGCGCGGTGCCACCAGCGGGTTGACCTCGGCCTTGTTGGAGTACAGGGTCAGGGCCGGCACTAGCTGCTGGTAGAGCGCCTCGTCGATGCCCAGCACGCGGCGCAGTTCCTCCAGCCGGGTGAAGGGTCGATTGCCTGGCGGGAGCAGGCCGACGGCCAGGTACTGATCCTCTTCGGCACCTTCCGGACGCAGCAGGTCATCCTCGTCGCGCCAGTCGAGAATGATGTCGACCTGGGCCCGCGCGGCCCTTTCGTCCAGCCCCACCGACTCGAACAGCCCGACCAGCAGTTGCGGATCGGCCTCGTTCAGATCGATCTTGCCCTGCTCGTCGAACAGCGCCACTTCGACGCTGAGGCCGTCCAGTTCCAGGACGCGCGCACTGCCATCGGCCAGCCAGCCGGAGGTGTTGGCCTGCAGCAGGCTCCACACGCCCCAGTTGACGCCAGCCTCGGCGACATGCCGGGCACTGGCCGCCAGCCGTGCGTTGCTGGCCAGGCGCAGTTCGGTGCGGCTGCCGGCCGACAGGTTGAGGGCGATCAGCGACAGCAGCACCAGCAACCAGAGCACCCCGACCAGGGCCACTCCGCGGGCGCGCCAGCGCGACTCAGCGGCTCTGGAAGATCGCATAGGCCATATTCCTCGGGGCAACCAGCAACGCCGCCGCTTCGCCGCCCAGCTGCCGCGGCGGGCTCATGCGCAGCAGCACCGGCAGGGCCGCGCGCTGGCGCCATTGCCCCTGCCAGTCCTGCTCGGTGTCGGCGCGCCGCTCCAGATAATCGAAGGTCCAGGGGCCGGGCATGGCGTCCATCAGCAGCTGGCGCTCGCCGTCGCTGGCCAGGCTCTCGGCCAGCAGGGCCCAGTTCAGTTCATCGGCCTCGACGAATGACTGGTAGCGAAGTTCCATGCGCCAGCTCAAGTCCCCTTCGACGAGTTGGCGCTCCTGCACCAGCTGCACCCAGTAGCGCTGATCGTTGCCGCCCAGGGCCGGCAGGTAGGCGACGAAGATCAACTGCTCCGACTCACCGTAGAAGGCCGCCTGCTGGATGCCCTCGTCGTCACGCAAGGACAGCGGCAGCGGACTCTCCAGCAGGCGCCGCAACAGCGCCTGGCTCAGATGCTTCAGCTCCATCTGCTGCTGACGCAACTCGGCGGCTTGCCAGCTGCGCAGGGCCACGTGCAGGCCGCCATAGGCGAGCATCGCCACCAGGCTGGCGAGGGTCAGCGCCACCAGCAGCTCGACCAGGGTGAAGCCACGGCTGGCCGGCCTCATGGCCTGGCCCTCAACAGGCGAATGGTGCTCAGGCTGACCTGCTCGCCCGGTCGCCGCCCCCAGCTAACCGACACCCGCACCAACCAGGGACTGATGCTATAGCGCTCGCCGGCTTCCTGATTCTCGAACTCATAGGGCTCGACCTCGCTACGCCAGCTGTAGTCGCGGCCCAGCTTGCCCTGCTGGGTGCCGCGGCCGCTCTCGTCGAGGCCGATCAGCACCTCGGCCAGCTTCGACTCGGCCAGCTGCACCGCGCTCTGGTGGCGTTCGGCGACGGCCAGCGAGTTCAGCGATTGCGAGACGATGCGCATCAGTACACTCATGCTCAGGCTGAGAATCAGGAAGGCCACCAGCACCTCCAGCAGGGTGAAACCGCGCGCCCTATCGATCCGCTTCACCGTCGTCCTCCTGCTGCGGCACGCGCCGGTCCAGTCCTTCCCCGGTGTGGTCCGGGGCTCCGCGGCGCACCCGCCCGCTCAGCCAGTCGACGCTGATGTCTTCGCTACGCCCCTCTTCCAGCGACAGACTGAGGCTGCCGCCGGAGGAATCACCGCGCGGATAGAAGAGGATCTGCGCCGCGTCCGACAGCGAATCGCTGGTGCCAGGCCCGGCCAGCAGGGTCAGGCTGAAGTTGGCGGGCAAGGTGTACGCCTCGTCCAGATAGCTGAGCTGCAGGCCGCCGCTGTCGACGTCCTGGCTGATCGCCACCCGCGTGCCGCTGAGAATCGCCTGGCTGCGCGCATGGCGCAGCAGCGACTCCAGCTTGCGGCTCTCGGCCTCCAGGGTCAGGCCCGGCAGGATGCGCTGGAACGCCGGGCCGACGAGGCTGATCGCCAGGCTGGCGATCACCAGCACCACCAGCAGCTCCAGCAGGGTGAAGCCGTGCAGCCGATCAGTCCCAGCTGTGCACATCGCGGTCTTCCCCCTCCCCCCCTTCGCGGTTGTCGGCACCCAGGCTCCAGAGGTCGAAGTCGCCATTCTGGCCCGGCGAGCTGTAGTGGAACTCGTTGCCCCAGGGGTCCATGCGGATCACCTTCTTCTTCAGATAGGGGCCGTTCCAGTTCTCGGCATTGCGCGGCTTGTTGATCAGCGCGTCGAGCCCCTGGTCGCTGTTCGGATAGCGTCCCAGCTCCAGGCGGTAGAGATCCAGGGCCGAGCTCAGCTCCTCGATCTGCAAGGCAGCCGCCTTGGTCTTCGATCCGCTCAGTTGCTTGAATACCTGTGGCCCGACCAGGCTGGCCATCAGCCCGAGGATCACCAGCACCACGAGGATTTCCAGCAGGGTGAAACCTGCGGTTCGACTGCCTGTCGGCCTGCTCGTTGCGAGCCCATGGCTACGTCTGTTGTTCATGGATGCCTCCCCTATCAGAGTGGAATTTCGGTGATGCTCATGATGGCTACCAGCACCGAGAGGATGATCCCGGCGATCAGCAGGCCCAGGCCGACGATCAGCATCGGCTCCAGCACCGCCAGCAGACGCTGGATGGCGACTTCGACCTCACGGTCGTAGGTGTCGGCCACCTTGAGCAGCATTTCGTCGAGCCGGCCGGTCTCCTCGCCCACCTGGATCATTTGCAACGCCAGCACCGGAAACACCCCGGAAACCAGCAGCGGTGCCGCCAGTTGCCTGCCCTGTTTCAGGCTCTCGCTGGCGATGCCGACCTGCTCCACCAGCAACTGGTTGCTCAGGGTCTGACGGGCGATGTTCAGTGCCTGCAGCAGCGCCACCCCACCGGTCAGCAGGGTGCCCAGGCTACGGGCGAAACGGGCGGTCTCGATGCGCTGGCGCAGCGCGCCGAACAGCGGTAGACGCAGCATCCAGCGATCCCATCGCAGGCGATAGCCCGGTTGCTTGAGCAGTTGCCGCCATAGCCAGAACGCCGCCAGCACCAGCAGCACCAGCCAGATGGCCGAGCCGCGCAGCAGCTCGGCGACGCTGATGACGATCTGGGTCGACAGCGGCAGCGCCGCGCCCATGTCGTCGAACAATTGGCGAAACTGTGGGATCACATAGGTGAGGATCACCAGCAGCGAACTCACCGACACCAGCAACAGGATGACCGGGTAGATCAACGCCGACACCAGACGGTCGCGCAGCGACTTGCTGCGTTCCAGGTAATAGGCCAGGTTGGTCAGGCCTGCGGCCAGGTCGCCGCCCACTTCCGAAGCCTGCACCATGCTTATATAGAAGCCGGAAAACAGCTCCGGGCGTTCGCCAAGGATGCGTGACAGGCTGACCCCACGGCGCACACCCTCCTGAATCGGGGTGATCAGTTGCTCCGCCAGGGGATCGACACTGACCCGCAGCATGATCTCCAGCGAGCGATCCAGCGGCACGCCCGATTGCAGCAGCGAGGCCAGCTGCTGGGTAAACAGGATCACCAGCTTCTTGCTCCGCGAATGCCGCAACAGGTCATTGAAGTCGAATTGCAACCAGCTCTGCCAGCCACGCCGGGTGCCGATTTCGAGCGGAATAAGGCCGCGCGTGCGCAACTGTTCGAGCACCGCCTGCTCGTCGGCAACCTCGAGCTGGCCCTGCTGAATCTCGCCGTCGTCGCTCACCGCGCGGTAGTAAAAGAGTGACACGCTCAACCCTCCTGCGTGACGCGGAGCACTTCTTCGATATTGGTGGTGCCGTCCAGCGCTTTCAGGCAACCGTCCTCGTACATGCTCAGCATGCCTTCCTCGCGCGCCACCTGACGCAGCGCCCCGGCGTCGGCATGCTTGAGGATCAGGCTGCGAATGGCATCGCTCATGGCCAGCACTTCGATGATGGCGATGCGACCGTGGTAGCCGGTGCCGTTGCAGGCGCTGCAGCCCTTGGCCCGGTACAGCGTCACCGGGCGGTCGCCGGCCAGGCGATCCAGGCGCAACTCGCGGAGCATTTCCGGCAGCGGCTGGTAGGCTTCGCGGCATTCGGTGCAGAGCATGCGCACCAGGCGCTGGGCCAGCACCGCATTCAGGGTCGAGGTCAGCAGGTAGTCTTCGACGCCCATTTCCAGCAGGCGGGTGAGGCTGCTCGGTGCATCGTTGGTGTGCAGGGTCGACAGCACCAGGTGACCGGTCAGCGCCGACTGGATGCAGATGCGCGCGGTCTCCAGGTCACGCATCTCGCCAACCATTATCACGTCCGGGTCCTGGCGCACGATCGAGCGCAGGGCCGTGGCGAAGGTCAGGCCAATGGCCGGCTTGACCTGGATCTGGTTGACCCCCTCGAGCTGGTACTCGACCGGGTCTTCGACGGTGATCAGCTTGCTCTCGCTGGTATTCAGGGTATTCAGCGCGGTGTACAGGGTGGTGGTCTTGCCGCTGCCGGTGGGGCCGGTGACCAACAGCACGCCGTGGGGGATCTTCAACACGCTCTGCAGGCGCTGCAACGGCTGGGCGCTGAAGCCCAGAGCGGCGAAGTCGAGCACCACGCTTTCGCGGTTGAGCAGGCGCAGTACCACGCTCTCGCCATGCATGGTCGGTACCGTGGAGACGCGGATGTCGAGGTCGTTGCCCTGGATGCGCATCTCGATCCGGCCGTCCTGCGGCAGGCGCCGTTCGGCGATGTTCAGCCGTGCCATCAGCTTGATCCGCGAGATCACCGCCGGTGACAGCTGCACCGGCGGTGCCTCGGTTTCCTGCAGCACGCCGTCGACCCGGTAGCGCACCTTGAGCCGGCTCTCGAAGGGCTCGACATGAATGTCCGAGGCGCGCAGCTCCACCGCGCGCTGGATGATCAGGTTGACCAGGCGGATCACCGGTGCCTCGCTGGCGCGGTCGCGCAGCTGCTCGACGTCCTCCACCGCCTCTTGGTCGCTCGCCTCGACCCGCGAGAGGATGTCGCCCATCTGGCTTTGGCCCTGGCCGTGCATGCGCTCGATGGCGGCGTCGATTTCCGAGCCCAGCGCCACCCGCGAGGCGATCGGACAACCCGCTGCCAGGGTCAGCGCCTCGAGCACGAAGTGATCCTGCGGATCGGCCATGGCCACCAGCAATTCGCCATCGTCGAACTCCAGCGGCAGTGCCCGGCATTCCTTGAGGAAGCGATAGGACAGGCGCTCGGCCAGCAGCGGCGCGCTCGGAAAATCCGCCGCGGCGACCCGCGGCAAGTCGAGCAACTGCGACAGCTGCTGGGCGATGTCCTGCTCGGAGACCAGGCCCAGGCGATTGAGCAGGGTCGCCAGCGGCGGACTCTCGGCCTGCCCGGCCTGCATGCGCAGCACCCGGTTGTAATCGGCCTCGTCCAGACGGCCGGCCTTGACCAGGGCCAGGCCGAGGTCGACGGCTTTGTCAGGTTCCGCGGCAAGCATGGGATTCCAGCCTCAGGCGCGGCCTAAAGCACACAGTTCCGTTGCGACCGGTCCACGCCTTGCACGATCCAGATTAATTTTTTCAGCATGCTTGACTATAGACGCTGCCCTGCCGGGTTGCCGAAAGCCGCAGCCGGCTATTCGCTGCGCAGCGCATCCACCGGATGCAGGCGCGCGGCACGGCGGGCCGGAGCGATGCCGGCGAGCAGGCCGATCAGCGCCGAGAGCAGCAGGGCCAGCAGCAGAAACCCCGGGGCCAGACTCAGCGGCAGGTCGGGCAGGCTGACGTACAGCAGTGCCAGCAGCAGCCCCATCAGCAGCAGGCCGAGTAGCCCGCCGGCCAGCGACAGCAGCGCCGCCTCGGCGAGAAACAGCCCCAGCACCTGCCGCGGCGTGGCCCCGATTGCACGCAGCAGGCCGATTTCGGCGGTCCGTTCGCCGACTGTGGTGGTCATGATGGTGAGAATGCCCACCGCCCCCACCAGCAGGCTGATACCGCCCAGAGCGGCGATGGCGATGGTCAGGGTGCCAAGGATCCGATCCAGGCTGGCGAGCATGTCGTCCTGGGTAGTCAGGCTGAAATCCTCCGCGCCATGGCGCTCGATCAATAGCTGGCGAATCCGCTCGCTCAGCTGCTGCGAGCCGATGCCGGCGGTGAACATCACATTGATCTCCATCAGGCCGTCGCGGTTGAACAGGCTCTGCGCCCAGTCCACCGGGATATAGGCAATATCGTCGAGGTCGAAGCCAAGCAGCTGGCCCTTCTCCTCGATCACCCCGATCACCCGAAAGCGCACACCGCCGACGCGCACCCGTTCACCGAGCGGATTGGCCACGCCGAACAGTTCCTGGCGCAGCTTGTGGCCGAGCACCACGTTGGGCGGCGAGCGGCCGGCGCGGGCGGCCGGCAGGAACTGACCGAGGGCCAGACGAAAACTCCAGGCCTCGGCCAATTGATGGCCGCCGCCGATAATATCGCTGCGCCGCCCCAGCACGCCGTACTGGATTTCGCCGCTGCCCTGGATGATCGGCACCACCGCCTCGACATGCCGCAGGCGGGTCAGCGCATCGGCATCGGCCAGGCTCAGCGGACGCACGCTGCTGAGGATGCCGCCGATACCGCCGGTCTGGGTCTTGCCGGGATGGATGGCGATGATCCGCGTGCCGAACTGCGAGAAGTTATCCAGCACATACAGGCGCAGGCCCTCGCCCATGGCGGTGAGCAGGGCCACCGCGGCGATGCCGATGGCCACCCCGAGCAGGGTCAGCAGGCTACGCAGCGGCCGGCTGACCAGGGTCGTGGCGGTCAGCCGCAGGCCATCCTGCCAGCGCATCATGGCAGTGACCTTATGTACGGGCGATTGGTGCGCACGGCGCACCCTACCCCGGAGAATGCGCCCACCCCGTAGGGTGTCGCGGGGCCGCCCAGACCGTGCGCACTGGGGGTTTTCACCTGCGCCTGCCCAACCGTCACAAGCACATCGCGGGCATGGGACAAGGTGTCTCCCACCGCTCCTACAAAAGATAGACGGCGGTTTACCGCAGACAGCGAGCCCAACCTGTAGGGTGCGCTGTGCGCACCAGGACCGCTCATGCCCTGGCTCCCGGCGGGCGCAAGGCCGCCAGCGGTTCCATGCGCGCCGCCTGGCTGGCCGGCAACCAGGCGAACAGCAGTGCCGCCAGGCTGGCCAGCAGCAGCGAGCCGATTCGCGCCCACAAGGGCGTCTGCAGGGGGATGTCCCACAGCTGGCGGCCGAGCCAGAGCAGCGCCTCGCTCAGGCCCAGGCCGATCAGGCCGCCGGCCAGGGCCAGCAGTGCCGCCTCGCCGACGAACAGCAGGCGCACCTGCGCCGGGCGCGCGCCCAGAGCCTTGAGCAGGCCGATCTCGGCGGTGCGCTGGTTCACCGCGATCCAGGTCACGTTCATGATCAGGATGCCGGCCACCAGCAGGCTGATCGCGGCGATGCCAGCCAGGGCCAGGCCGAGGGCTTGAAGAATATCGTCGAAGGCCGCCAGCATGCTGTCCTGACTGATCAGGGTGACGTCCTCCTTACCCTCGTGACGAGCCTTGATAGTGTCGAGAATCTGCCGTTTGCCGCTGAGCATAAAGTGCGGCCCACGCAGTTCGGCGAACACCCGGAACAGGCCCTCGCGGTTGAACAGCACCTGGGCGCTGGCCACCGGGATAATCAGCATCTCGCCGAAATCCATGCCTAAGGATTCGCCGCGCTCGCCGAGAATCCCCACCACCCGGAAGCGCCGATCGCCGGCACGCAGCCACTCGCCCAGGGCCGGCCCGTTGCCGAACAGCTCGCGACGCAGGGTCGCGCCGATCACGCAGACCGCTTCGGCCTGCTCCAGCGGCAGCGCCGGGAGTATCTGGCCCTGGCCCACGTCGAGCTGACGAATGGCGAAGAATTCGTGGCTGGTACCCAGGGTAAAGGCCTCGCGCGAGCGGTTGCCGACACTGACCTCGACCTGCCCGGCCTGCAGCGGCGCGACCCGACGCACACTGGGCAGGCGGCCGATGGCTTGCGCATCGCCCAAGGTCAGGTCGCGGGTGGCCAGGCCGGTGAGCGGCGGCATGCCGCCGGTGGTTTCCTTGCGCCCCGGCAGCACTATCAGGGTGTTGCGCCCGAGCATCGAGAATTCGCCGATGACGAACTGCCGCGCACCTTCGGCGAGGCCCGTGAGCAGGTTGACCGCGATCACCCCGATGGCCATGGCCAGCAGCAACATCAGGCTGCGCGAGCGGTGCCCACGCAGGGCACCGAGCATCAGGCCGAGGGCGTCAGCCGCGCGCATCGCCCGACCCCTGCTGCACATCTTCGATAATGCGCCCGTCGCACATGCGCAGGCAGCGCCGGGCCCGGGCACCGAGGGTGGCGTCGTGGGTGACGATCAGCAGGGTCAGGCCCTCGCCGTTGAGTTCCTCGAGCAACCTGATCACCTCGGCCCCGGAATGGCTGTCGAGGTTGCCGGTGGGCTCGTCGGCCAGCAGCAACGCCGGCTGCATCACCATGGCGCGGGCGATGGCGACGCGCTGACGCTGTCCGCCGGACAGCTCGGCCGGGCGATGGCGAACCCGGTCGCCGAGGTTCAGCCGCTCCACCAGGCGCGCGCTGCGGCGCTGGCGCTCGGCCGGCTCGATACCGGCCAGGAGCATCGGCAGCTCGATATTCTCCAGGGCGGTCAGGCGCGGGATCAGATGATAGGACTGAAACACGAAGCCGATATGGCGGCTGCGCAGTTCGGCCCGGCGGATCTCGTCGAGGCTCGCGGTGGCTTCGCCGCTGAGCCAGTACTCGCCGCTGTCCGGCGCATCGAGCAGGCCGAGGATATTCAGCAGGGTCGACTTGCCCGAACCGGACGGTCCCATCACCGCCAGGTATTCGCCGGGGCTGACCTGCAGATCGACCTGGTCCAGGCCCTTGACCTGCTGATCGCCGAGGACGAAACAGCGGCTAACCCCGCTCAGGCGGATCATGGTCCGGCCTCGTCCTCGGGCACCACCGCCACGCCATCGACCAGGCCGTCCTGCTCCAGGCTGGCGAGGATGCGGTCGCCTTCGCTGAGGCCGTCGAGCACCTCGGTCCAGCGCCAGTTGGCCAGGCCCAGGCGCAGTTCGACCTCGCGCAGCACCCCGGCCGCCGGGTCATAACGCAGCACCCGGCTGCCCTCCAGCAGGCTTTCGGTGGCAATGCGCAGGGCCTCGGGATGTTGCTGCAGAAGGATTTCCACATCGGCGCTGTAGCCGGTCAGCAGGGCCAACTCGGCCGGCACCGGCGCGAAATGCACCTCGACATCGACGGTGCGCGCCTGGCGCTCCAGGTCGCGGACGAAGGGCGCGATACGGCTGACCTGGCCGGCGAAGTGCTCGCCGCGAAAGGCATCCAGGGTGATCCGCACCGGCATGCCCGGCTGGACCCGGGCGGCGTCCACCTCGTCGATCGGGGCCTCGACATACAGGCAACTGTCGTCGATCAGGTCCACCGCCGGCGGGGTGGGGATACCCGGCGGCGAGGGGGTGACGAACTCGCCGACTTCGCCGTTGATCTCGGCGATGATCCCGGCGAAGGGTGCGCGCAGGGTGGCCTGATCCAGCAACGCGCGCTGCAAGGCCAGGCTGGCCTCGGTTTCGCGAATCGCCACCGCGGCCCCGCTGCAAGCCAGCGCCGACAGGCGCGCGCGGGTGGCGCTCTGGTCGACCCGGTCCTCGGCCACCAGTTGGCGCGCCTGCAACTGCGCCAGGCGCTGGTGGTCACGGCGCTCCAGATCGGCCTGCAGGCAGCGCTGCTCGCGCCGGTTGCGCAGGCCCAGCAGACGCTCCTCGACCTCGCGCAGACGCGCCTGCAATTCGGCCTGGCGCAAGCGCATCAGCACCTCGCCGGCCGCCACCCGCTGCCCCTCCTCGACCAGGCGCTGTTCGACCCGGCCGCCCTGGTTGAAGGACAACAAGGTGCGTCGACAGGCCTTGAGCGTACCGGCGCGGGTATTGGCCACCAGGCTTTCCACCGGGCCGTGCGTCACCTCGACCAGACGCACCGGCAGGGGCTGCGGCCGGCTCCACCACCACAACCCTGCCGCCAACCCCAGCAGCAGCAGCGGCACGGCTATCCATGATTTACCCATCAATCCCTCCACAAGTCGCTTTCAGACTAGGCCAGCGGGAACCGAGCAACAATGCGCCAGGTCAGTGAACTGCTATGTATGGCCTTTGCCGGCACAGCGGTTCACACTTTCCGGTAAGAAGAGCAATCGTGGAGCGCAGTCATGAACGGAACCGAACGCCCGCTGGTCGAGCGGGTGGAAATGCACCAACTGCCCTGCTGGCGCGTGCGCACAGCCGGGGCTGAACTGCTGGTGGCGCAACAGGGCGCGCAGATCCTCAGCTACCAGCGCCATGGCGAACGGCCGCTGATCTGGCTCAGCGAACAGGCCGAATTCAAGCACGGCCAGAGCGTGCGCGGCGGCGTGCCGCTGTGCTGGCCCTGGTTCGGCGACTTGCGGCGCAATCCCCAGGCGGTCCAGGCGCTGTACCAGGGCGGTCACCTGGCCCCGGCCCACGGCCTGGTCCGCGGCCTCGACTGGCAGCTGCTGGGCATCGACAGCCAGGATGACGGCGTCAACCTGGAGTTCGTCTTCAACAGCCTCGAGCAGCCACTACCGACCTGGCCCCATGCCGCCGAACTCAGGCTCGGTATCCGTCTGGACGAACGCCTGCACCTGAGCCTCAGCAACCACAACCTGGGCGACACGCCCCTGACCATCAGCCAGGCGCTGCACAGCTACTTCGCGGTTGGCGATATTCGCCAGGCCGAGGTCGAGGGCCTGCACGGCTGTCGTTATGTCGAAACCCTGGAAGACTGGCAGCCGTGTCAGCAAAGCGGCGCGCTGGGCTTTGCCGGCGAGACCGACCGCATCTATCTGGACACCCCGGCGCAACTGAGCATTCGCGACCCGGCCTGGCAGCGACGGATTCAGCTGCACAGCAGCGGCTCCGGTTCGGCGGTGCTGTGGACCCCCTGGATCGACAAGGCCCGACGCCTGTCGCAGTTCGCCGACGAGGCCTGGCCCGGCATGCTCTGCGTCGAACACGGCAATCTGCTCAATGACATGCTGGTGCTCGCCCCCAGTACCCAGCACCGGCTCAATCTGAGCCTGTGGGCGGAACCGTTGCCAGACTGACAGGCCACCCCCGGCTTCGCTAACCCGGATGCAATCCGGGGGGCGGTCGTATGGCCGCCAGCGCTCCCCGGATTGCATTGGCGCTTGCCCATCAACGCCGATGCGCGCCCCCGCCCCTCGCGTTGCATAACCGGCCCTGACAAAAACACCGCCCGGCGCACATAAACGGACAATATCCAGACAACTTCTGTGACGTGCCACTAGTTTGCCAGTAAGCAATTACTTACAGTTAGATCGCTCTATCCCTACACGAACTGCATGATTAATTTACTTGCGTATTAGTTCTCACAATCCTCAGGAACTATCGTCCCACTTATTAATCGTCAAATATCGTCCACTGATACATATTTCACACTTTGGATGGTTGCCCGCCCCGCCCCATGAGGCTAGGATGCCCACCTCACGAGGGATCTGCGCAAGTTGTTGCACATCCAGGTGCGCAAGAAGTTGCGCACTTGCGCTATTGCAGCACGGCCGACCTAGACCAGGTCGGAGTTCAAAAAGTTGCACGCGCAAACACATTGAGTCATGGAATGACCTATTCAAACAAACTCACCGCTCATTATTTAGAGCTGGCCAGACTCCCTATTAATGAAGGGAACTTTGCCGGCGCTGACGTGCGTTATTCCACAGAATACGAAGTCCTCGAGAACGAGCTGGGCAAGGCCACCGCGCTGCACGAAACCGCAGCCATCGACTGGCAGAAAGTCCGCGAAAACAGCGAGATACTGCTCAGCGCCCACTCCAAGGATCTGCGCGTCGCCTCCTGGCTGATCTGGGGCCTCTATCAGCGCGAGTCCTTTCCCGGCCTGCAGGCCGGTTTCAGCCTGCTGCACTACCTGTGCCTGAATCACTGGGCCGAGTTGCACCCACGCAAACCGCGTACCCGCGCCGCCGCCATTGGCTGGCTGATTCCGCGCCTGGAACAGGCCCTGGCCGAACATGTGCCGATCGGCGAGCAACTGGCGCTGTTCCGCAGCCTCGCCGAACAATTGCGCGCCCTGGAAGCCTGCCTGGCCGAACACCTGGGTGAAGACGCGCCGCTGCTGCTGCCGCTGTGCCGCCGCCTCGACGAGCTGGTCAAGCGCGCCAGCCAGGGCCAGCCGGAACCCGGCTCGGTGGGTGCGGCGATTGCCCAGGTCAAGCAGGCCGCCAGCCAGATGCTCACCCCCGGCGCGCCCATCGAAAACGAAAAGGAAGCGCACAAGAGCCTGCGCACCCTGCAGGACCAGGCGCGGCCGCTCTGCGCCTACTGGCTCAAGCAGAAGGCCAGCGACCTGCGCGCCCTGCGCCTCGCGCGCACCCTGCTGTGGCTGCCGATCGACAGCCTGCCGGAGCGCAATGCCGAACAGATCACCGCCCTGCGCGGCCTACCGACGGACAAGCTGGCCAGCTATCAGGAACGCTACCTCAACGGCCAGTACGCCGACCTGCTGGTCGACCTGGAAGCCAGCATCGCCCGCGCGCCGTTCTGGCTCGACGGCCAGCACCTGGTCTGGCAATGCCTGCACGAACTGGATGCCGAACAGGCGATGCGCGAGGTGGAGATCCAGCTCGCGCTGTTTATGCAGCGCATGAGTGGCCTGGAAGAGCTGCGCTTCCACGACGGCAGCGCCTTCGCCGACGCCCAGACCCGCGCCTGGCTCAGCTCCCATGTCATGCCCCATCTGCAGGCCCCGACCAACGCCAGCGCCCCGGCCGCCCAGGATGGCGACAGCCAGCCGGCCTGGGAAATCGCCCTGCAGGAAGTGTTGCCGAAGCTACGCAAGGACGGCCTGAAAAGCGCCGTGCAGCAACTCAAGCTCGGCCTGGCCAAGGCCCGCGGCGGCCGCGAACGCTTCTTCTGGCAACTGACCCTGGCGCGTCTGTGCTACAGCGCGAAGAAATACGAACTGGCCAAGACCCAACTCGAATCGCTGGACCAGACGCTGCAGGCCACCGGCCTCGGCGACTGGGAACCCGATCTCGCCCTCGATGTACTGCGCATGCTGCACAGCTGTTGCGAGCTGCTGCCGCAGAACCATGCGGTGCGCGAGCACAAGGAAGAGATCTACCGCAGGTTGTGCCACCTCGACCTCGAGGTGGTGCTGGAGTAGGCACGCTCAGGCCAGGTGACGTCTCGTCGTCTGCCCTGAGCACGCCCCAAAGGCCCCCGGGCCATCAACGCAAAGGAGAACAACCATGGCCAAAGAAGGCTCGGTAGCCCCCAAGGAACGCATCAACGTCACTTTCAAACCCGCCACCGGCGGTGCTCAGGAAGAGATCGAGCTGCCACTGAAACTGATGGTTCTGGGTGATTTCACCCAGCGCGCCGACGAACGCAAGATCGAAGACCGCAAGCCGATCAGCATCGACAAGAACAGCTTCGACGAAGTGCTGGCCAAGCAGGAACTCAACCTGACCTTCGGCGTGCCGAACCGTCTGCAGGACGAGCCGAGCGACGACGAACTGGCCGTGCAGCTGAACATCAACTCGATGAAGGACTTCA
Source organism: Pseudomonas sp. EA_105y_Pfl2_R69 (assembly GCF_963970915.1). Taxonomy (NCBI): domain Bacteria; kingdom Pseudomonadati; phylum Pseudomonadota; class Gammaproteobacteria; order Pseudomonadales; family Pseudomonadaceae; genus Pseudomonas; species Pseudomonas sp. EA_105y_Pfl2_R69. Next base: position 60,145 of record NZ_CAXAOO010000001.1, on the reverse strand, counting down.
ACCCGGCCAACCTGGTCGAGCAGGTTCCCGAACTGAAGAAGCTGATGGAACTGCGCGACGCCCTGGTCGCCCTGAAAGGCCCGCTGGGCAACGCCCCGGCCTTCCGCAAGGCGATCGAAAGCGTGCTCGCCGACGACGACTCGCGTGACCGCGTACTCGGCGAACTCGGCCTGGCCGCCCAAGGCAAGCTGGACTCCTGATTCAATTAACAAGGAAGCTAATTCATGAGCACTAGTGCAGCAGTAGAAAGCGGTCGCAGCGCCGCCGACCTCGGCATCCTCGACCGCATCATTGCCGAAACCAAACTGACTCCGGACGACGAAGCCTACGACATCGCCAAGCGTGGCGTGTCGGCCTTTATCGAAGAGTTGCTGAAGCCGCAGAACGAAAATGAGCCAGTAAAGAAGGCCATGGTCGACCGCATGATCGCGGAGATCGACGCCAAGCTCAGCCGGCAGATGGACGAAATCCTCCACAACGCCGAGTTCCAGGCGCTGGAATCCTCCTGGCGCGGCCTCAAGCTGCTGGTGGACCGCACCAACTTCCGCGAAAACATCAAGCTGGAGATCATCAACGCCTCCAAGCAGGACCTGCTCGATGACTTCGAAGACAGCCCGGAGATCACCCAGTCCGGCCTGTACAAGCACATCTACACCGCCGAGTACGGCCAGTTCGGTGGCCAGCCGGTCGGCGCGCTGATCGCCAACTACTTCTTCGACCCGAGCGCCCCGGACGTCAAGACCCTGCAATACGTTGCCAGTGTCGCCAGCATGTCCCACGCGCCGTTTATCGCCGCCGCCGGCCCGAAGTTCTTCGGCCTGGAAAGCTACACCGGCCTGCCGGACCTGAAGGACCTGAAGGATCACTTCGAAGGCCCGCAGTTCGCCAAATGGCAGAGCTTCCGCGAGCAGGAAGACGCCCGTTACGTCGGCCTGACCGTGCCGCGCTTCCTCCTGCGCAACCCCTACGATCCGGAAGACAACCCGGTGAAGACCTTCGTCTACAAAGAGAACGTCGCCAACAGCCACGAGCACTACCTGTGGGGCAACACCGCCTACACCTTCGCCTCCAAGCTGACCGACAGCTTCGCCAAGTTCCGCTGGTGCCCGAACATCATCGGCCCGCAGAGCGGCGGCGCGGTAGAAGATCTGCCGCTGCACCACTTCGAAAGCATGGGCGAGATCGAAACCAAGATCCCGACCGAAGTGCTGGTCTCCGACCGTCGTGAATACGAGCTGGCCGAAGAAGGCTTTATCGCCCTGACCATGCGCAAAGGCAGCGACAACGCCGCATTCTTCTCCGCCAACTCGGCGCAGAAGCCGAAGTTCTTCGGCATCAGCGAAGAAGGCAAGACCGCTGAACTGAACTACAAGCTCGGCACCCAGCTGCCGTACATGTTCATCATTAACCGTCTGGCCCACTACCTGAAAGTGCTGCAGCGCGAGCAGATCGGTGCGTGGAAAGAACGCACCGACCTCGAACTGGAACTCAACAAGTGGATCCGCCAGTTCGTCGCCGACCAGGAAAACCCGAGCTCCGAAGTGCGTAGCCGTCGTCCGCTGCGCGCCGCCCAGGTCATCGTCAGCGATGTCGATGGTGAGCCGGGCTGGTACCGCGTCAGCCTCAACGTGCGCCCGCACTTCAAGTACATGGGTGCCGATTTCACCCTGTCCTTGGTTGGCAAGCTGGACAAGGAGTAACAGCCGGTGAGCTACGGAAGCCTGTTCGAACGCCTCGGCGGTGAAGCCAGCCAACGCGCTGGCTGGAGCCGCGAGGTCGCCGTCATGGCGTCCGTGGCGACTCACCTGGCGAAGATGCTCAGCACCCGGGCGGGCAGCGTGCAAACGCTGCCCGACTACGGGTTGCCCGATCTCAACGATATGCGCCTGTCGCTGCACGATTCGCTGCAGCAGGCGCGTATCGCCATCGAACGCTTTATCGAAGCGTACGAACCGCGTTTACGCGAGGTGCGGGTGATTTCCCTGCCCCGCGACAACAACCCGCTGAGCCTGGCCTTTGCCATCGAAGGCCTGCTGGAAGTGGATGGCTTTAAACGCCAAGTCAGTTTCTCCGCGCGCCTGGACGGCAGCGGACAGGTCAAGGTCAATTAAGGAGAGTCCATGTCTGGTAAACCCGCCGCCCGCCTCAGCGATCCCACCGCCTGCCCGATCCCCGGCCACGGCACCAATCCGATCGCCGCCGGTTCGCCCAACGTACTGTTCGACAGCCTGCCTGCCGCGCGCATGGGCGATGCCTCCGCCTGCGGCGGTGCCCTGGTCGGTGCGGTCATCCCCACCGTGCTGATCAACGGCAAGCCGGCGACCGTCGTGGGTACCGTGGGCAGCCATGGCAATGTGGTTACCGCAGGTTCCGGCACCGTTCTCATCGGCGGCTGAGCCGAACCAGCACAAGGATGAACCGCTGAGATGTCTTTCAACCACTACTACCAGAGCGAGCTCACCGCCCTGCGCCAACTCGGCAAACGCTTTGCCGAGCGCAGCCCGGCGTTGGCACCGTTTCTTGGGCAGAGCGGCCGCGACCCGGATGTCGAGCGGCTGCTGGAGGGTTTCGCCTTTCTCACCGGACGCTTGCGGCAGAAGCTCGATGACGAGCTGCCGGAGCTGACCCATTCGCTGATGCACCTGCTGTGGCCGAACTATATGCGCCCGCTGCCGGCGTTCAGCATGCTCCAGTTCGACCCGCTCAAGCGGCCTGGGCCGGCCTTGCCGGTGCCGCGGCATACGCCGGTGGAGGCCAAGGCCATTCAGGGCGTGACCTGTCGCTTCCGCACGGCCTTCGCCACCGAAGTGCTGCCGCTGGCGCTCAATGGCCTCGACTATTCGGTCAAGGGCGACGGCGCGCTGCTCAGCCTGCGTCTGGCGATGAGCGCCGATGGCCACCTCGGCGATCTCGACCTCAAGCAGTTGCGCCTGCACCTGGCCGGCGAGCGCTATATCAGCCAGTTGCTCTATCTGAGCCTGCTGCGCCACCTCGGTGGCATCCAGCTGGTACTGCTCGATGCCGCCGGCAAGCCGCTGCTCGATGCGCTTCAGCAACCCGTTGCCAGCCTGCAGTTGCCCGCCGCCAATGTGCAGCCGGTGGGCTTCGACGAAGACCAGGCGTTGATCCCCTACCCGCTCAACACCTTCCGCGGCTACCGCTACCTGCAGGAATATTTCGCCTTCCAGGACAAGTTCCTGTTCGTCGACCTGCTCGGCCTGGATGCGCTCAAGCGCCTGCCTGCAGACCTGCTCAAGCAGGCTCGCGGCATCGAGCTGCGTTTCGATATCCACAAGGCTGGCGTGCAGCGCATTCGCCCGACCCTGGACAACGTGCGCCTGTACTGCACGCCGGTGGTCAACCTGTTCGCCCACGATGCCATCCCGATCCGCCTCGACGGCAAGCAGGATCAGTACCTGCTGCTGCCGGCCGAGCTCGACGCCGAGCACTGCGGGGTGTTCTCGGTGGACCGGGTCACCGGCTGGAAGCCCGGCGGCAAGGGTTATGAGGAGTACGTGCCGTTCGAGTCCTTCGAACACGACGCCAGCTTCGACGTGCCCCACGCCCGTCCGCACTACAGCGTGCGCCAGCAGCCCTCGATGCTCGGCGACGGTCTGGAGACCTACCTGAGCTTCGGCCTGCGCAACCTCGATCAGCACGAGACGCTGTCGATCGAGCTGACCTGCACCAACCAGAACCTGCCGCGCCAGCTGGGCCTGGGCGATATCTGCCTACCCTGCGAGGACACCCCGGAGTTCCTCACCTTCCGCAATATCAGCGCGGTGACGCCCAGCTATGCGCCGCCGCTGCACCGCGATTTCCTCTGGAAACTGATCAGCAATATGTCGCTGAACTACCTGTCGCTGGCCAACGTCGAAGCGCTCAAGGTGATCCTCGAGACCTACGACCTGCCGCGCTATTACGACCAGCACGCGGAGAAGGTCAGCAAGCGCCTGCTCGACGGCCTGAAAAGCATCAGCCACCAGCACGTCGACCGCCTGCACCGTGGCTTGCCGGTACGCGGGGTGCGCACCCAGCTGACGATCAACCCAGAGGGCTATGTCGGCGAGGGCGATCTGTTCCTGTTCGCCACCGTGCTCAATGAATTTTTCGCCCTGTATGCCAGCTTGAACTCGTACCACGAGCTGCGCGTACAGAGCACCCAGGGAGAGCTGTATCAATGGACGCCGCGCATGGGGCAGCAGCCCCTGCTATGAGACTCCGCACAGAGGCAGGCGAGCTGGCGGCAGGCAAGGCAGCGGCGGGTGCCGAAGTGCTTGGAGTCGCACCCGACTTCACGAGGTGTAAATGAGCCCTGCGAACCCGACGGCAACGGCGCCTGAGCAGCTCCTTGCCTTGACCGCACCGGGTCTTAACCGGCTTAGCCGCGGCATCCGCGAGTACAGCCTGTTCCAGGGTGTACAGCTGGTGCTGGAGCGCTTGCAGGCCGCCCATCCCGAGCTGGACGAGGAGGCGCTGTATCAGCACCTGGAACTGCAGGCCAACCCGAGCATGGGTTTTCCCGGCAGCGATATCGATCGCGTGCAGTTCTTCGAGGAACACGGCGAGCTGCGCGCGCGCCTGCGCATCAACCTGGTCAGCCTGTTCGGGGCCGGCTCGCCGCTGCCGGCCTTCTATGGCGAGCAGGCCCTGGGCGACAGCGAAGACGGTAACCCGACCCGGGCCTTTCTCGACCTGTTCAACAACCGCCTGCAACGCCTGCTGCTGCCCACCTGGCAGAAGTATCGCTACCACGCACGCTTCCAGAGCGGCGCGGCGGACCCCTTCTCCGAGCAGCTGTTCGCCCTGATCGGCCTGGGCGGCGCGCAGATCCGTGCCGCCTCGGAGCTGAACTGGAAGCGCCTGCTGCCCTACCTCGGCCTGCTCAGCCTGCGCGCCCACTCGGCGGCGCTGATCGAGTCGGTGCTGCGCTACTACTTCAAGCACGCCGCGCTGCATATCGAGCAATGCCTGGAGCGCCAGGTGGAAATCCTCGGCGAGCAACGCAACCGCCTCGGCCTGGCCAATAGCCAACTGGGCGAAAGCCTGGTGCTCGGCGAGTTCGTGCGCGACCGCGGCGGCAAGTTCCGCATCCATGTGCAGCAGCTCAACTGGGAGCGCTTCCACGAATTTTTACCGATCGGCAGCGGCTACCAGCCGCTGTGCGCGCTGGTGCGTTTCACCCTGCGCGACCCGCTGGACTACGACATCCGCCTGGAACTGCGCCAGGACGAAATACGCGAATTGCGCCTCGGCGCGGACAATCCTTGCCTGCTGGGCTGGACCACCTGGCTGGGGCGCGATAACGCCGACGGCGTGGTCACCCTCGGCAGCATCAGGGCGAGCTCCACGGTTAATGACGGCCGCGGCGCCGCCCAGAACGCCGCAAGCCAAGGCATGAGGAGTGAAGTTTGGTGAATCCAAATGAACGACGAATAACGCTGGATTGCGGCGTTCTGGGCGCGCCCCTACGGGTTGGTGCTGTGGTTGCGCCATGCCGCGTTGCGGGACTTGCCGAGGGAATGCCATCGCCGGCGTCCCGCGCCTTGCCTGGCGCAACCTCAGTACCAACGCGGCTCGCCATTAACCGTGAAGCTCGCCCTCACTAAGGAAAGAGAGAGAATGATCAACGTCGATCTGCAACAGCTGGTACAGGCCCTCGACGCCGCCACCAAGAACGATCTGGAACTCGCCGCCGAGCGCTGCGTGGTGCGTGGCGGCAGCAAGATTCTGGTCGAAGACCTGCTGCTCGGCCTGCTCGAGCGCCCGGACGGTTTGCTGATCCGTGCCCTGCAGGATGCCGAAGTCGATGCCGGCGAGCTGGCCCGCGCGCTGCAACCGCGCGGCGAGCACAATGAGTCGCGCAACCCGGTGTTCTCCACCGAACTGGTGCAATGGCTGCAGGACGCCCTGCTGGTGGCCAACCTGGAACTCGGCCAGAACCAGGTCGACCAGGCCGCGCTGATCCTCGCCCTGCTGCGCAACCCGATGCGCTATGCCGGCAGCCACTACCAGGCGCTGCTGGCCAAGCTCAACCCCGAGCGCCTGCGCGATTTCGCCATGGCCCAGCAACCGCAGGAAGCCGCCGGCAAAACCGCGGCGGGCGGCGAGTCGAACCTCAAGCGCTTCACCCACAACTTCACCCAGCAGGCCCGCGACGGCAAGCTCGATCCGGTGCTGTGCCGCGACGCGGCGATCCGCCAGATGATCGACATCCTCGCCCGCCGCCGTAAGAGCAACCCGATCGTGGTCGGCGAGGCCGGCGTCGGCAAAACCGCCATCGTCGAAGGCCTGGCCCTGCGCATCGCCGCCGGCGAAGTGCCGGACGCACTCAAGGGCGTCGAACTGCTGTGCCTGGACCTCGGCCTGCTGCAGGCCGGCGCCAGCGTCAAAGGCGAATTCGAACGCCGCTTGCAGGGCGTGATCGATGAAGTGAAGGGCTCGCCCAAGCCGATCATCCTGTTTATCGACGAAGCCCACACCCTGATCGGTGCCGGCGGCCAGGCCGGCGGCGGCGACGCGGCCAACTTGCTCAAGCCGGCCCTGGCCCGTGGCGAGCTGCGCACCATCGCCGCCACCACCTGGAGCGAATACAAGAAGTACTTCGAGAAGGACCCGGCCCTGGCCCGCCGCTTCCAGCCGGTGCAGTTGCTCGAGCCGACGGTCGACGAGGCTGTGACCATCCTCCGCGGCCTGGCCCCGGTGTACGAGAAGAGTCATGGCATCTACCTGCGCGATGACGCCGTGGTCGCCGCCGCCGAACTGTCCGCGCGCTACCTGGCCGGCCGTCAACTGCCCGACAAAGCCGTCGACGTGCTGGATACCGCCTGCGCCCGGGTGCGCATCAGCCTGGCCGCCGCACCGGAAGCACTGGAACGCCTGCGCGGCGAAATCGCCGAGGGCGAACGCCAGGGCGAGGCCATGGGCCGCGATCTGGATGCCGGCCTGAATATCGACACCGATGCCCTCGAGCAACTCGAACAGCGCCTGAGCGAAGCGCGCGCCGAGCTGGAGCAGATCGAAACCCGCTGGGCCGTTCAACGCGACCTGGCCACGCGCCTGCTCGAGCTGCGCAAGCAGTGCGCCAGCGCGCGATCGGCAAGCGCCGAAGAGAACACCGAGCACGCGACCGACCTGCAACAGTTGGAAGCCGAACTGCGCGAGGTACAGATCGAACTGACTGCAGCCCAGGCCAACGAGCGCCTGGTCAGCTTCGAAGTCTGCCCGCGCCTGGTCGCCGAAGTGATCAGCCATTGGACCGGCGTACCGCTGAGCCAGCTGGCCCGCGAACACAACAGCAAGGTGCTGAGCTTCGCCAGCGACCTGCGCCAGCGCCTGCGCGGCCAGGAGCAGGCCATCGAAGCCCTGGACCGCTCGATGCGCGCCACCGCAGCCGGCCTGAACCGCGCCGATGCGCCGGTCGGGGTGTTCCTGCTGGTCGGCCCCAGCGGCGTCGGCAAGACCGAAACCGCCCTGGCCCTGGCCGACCTGCTGTACGGCGGCGAGCGCTTCCTCACCACCATCAACATGTCCGAATTCCAGGAAAAGCACAGCGTCTCGCGCCTGATCGGCGCGCCACCCGGCTATGTCGGTTATGGCGAGGGCGGCATGCTCACCGAGGCGGTGCGGCAGAAGCCCTACTCGGTAATCCTTCTCGACGAAGTGGAAAAAGCCGACCCGGACGTGATGAACGTCTTCTATCAGATCTTCGACAAGGGCGTGGCCAACGACGGCGAAGGGCGCGAGATCAACTTCCGCAACACCCTGATCCTGATGACCAGCAACCTCGCCAGCGAGCGCATCGCCAGTCTCTGCCAGGGCGGCCAGCGCCCGGATGCGCAAGACCTGGAGCAGGCGATTCGTCCGACCCTGTCGCAGCACTTCAAGCCGGCGCTGCTCGGCCGTATGCGCGTGGTGCCCTACTACCCCATCGATGGCGCAGTGCTCAACGAGCTGGTCGGCCTCAAGCTTGCGCGTTTCGCCGAGCGCCTGGCCCGTCGCCAGTTGCAGTTCAGCCATTGCCCGGCGCTGCTGGCAAACCTCGCCGAACGCTGCAGCCACAGCGACAGCGGCGCGCGCCTGATCGACCATTTGATCGACCAGCACCTGCAGCCGCTGGTGGTCGACCGCCTGCTCGATGCCATGGCCAGCGGCGAAGGCCTGCAACGCGTACACGCCACCCTGGACGGCGAAGGAACGGTGGTCTGTGAGTTCGCTTAAGGTACCGCCGATGTTCCATCAGGTGCCGCAGCCGCTGCACTACGCCGAGGCGCTGCTGCAGCGCTTCGCCGGCCTGGCCCGCACCGCCAGTGGTGAAGCCCTGCTCGGCGGCCTGGTCGAAGCCGCCGCGCAGCTTTCTGGCTGTGCGTTGAGCCAGTTGTACCTGCTCGACGACACCCACACCCGCCTGACCCTGTCCGCCGAATGGCAGGACGGCCTGCTGCAACCCCGCGCCGGTGCCAGCCTGCCCAGCGACTACGATGGCGAGCAGCTACTGCAATATTGCCTGTGCCAGAACCAGGTGCTGAGCCTCGACGAGCTGGACGGCAACCTGCACCAGATCGGCTTCCTGCCCGAGGCAGGAGAGCCCTGGCGCAGCCTGCTGTGCCTGCCGCTGCTCGACGAACAGAAGCAGGTCAACGGCCTGCTGTTGATCGCCAGCCAGCCCCCCCGCGACCTGCTCGGCTTCGCCGGCTCCCTCGGCCACCTCGGCAGCTTCGTGATCGCCCAACTGCACCTGCTGCAGCGTCTGCGCACGCCGCGCAGCGAGCAGCCTACGGTCTACTCCAGCGTGCCTTGCGCCAGCGGCTATGGCCTGACCGGCGACAGCGCGCCGATGCGCGAGCTGTATCAGATGATCGGCAAGGTGCTGCATAACCCGGTCAGCGTGCTGCTGGCTGGCGAAACCGGTACCGGCAAGGAGCTGGTGGCCCGTGCCATCCACGATTGCGGCCTGCGCCGGAGCAAAGCCTTCGTCGTGCAGAACTGCGCCTCGCTGCCGGAAAACCTGCTGGAAAGCGAACTGTTCGGTTACCGCAAAGGGGCCTTCACCGGTGCCGAACGCGACCACCAGGGCCTGTTCGATGCGGCTAATGGCGGCACCCTGTTTCTCGACGAAATCGGCGATATGCCGCTGAGCCTGCAAGCCAAACTGCTGCGCGTACTGCAGGAAGGCGAAGTGCGCCCACTGGGCTCGACCGCGACCCACAAGGTCGATGTGCGTATCGTCGCCGCCACCCACCACAACCTGCGCAGCCTGGTGGAAGAGGGGCGCTTTCGCGAAGACCTGTTCTATCGCCTGGCCCAGTTCCCCATCGAACTGCCGCCCTTGCGCGAGCGTGAGCAGGACATCCTCACCCTGGCCCGGCATTTCGCCGACAAGGCCAGCGCCTTCCTGCAGCGCGACCCTTGTCGCTGGGCCGACCGTACCCTCGATCACCTCGCCGGCTATGCCTTCCCCGGCAATGTGCGCGAGCTCAAAGGTCTGGTAGAGCGCGCAGTGCTGCTGTGCGAAGGCGGCGAACTGCTGCCCGAGCATTTCAACCTGCGCCAGGACAGCAACCCCGACGACAACGGCATGAACCTGCGCGAACGCATGGAGCGGGTCGAGCGCAGCCTGCTGCTCGACTGCCTGCGCAAGAACCGCGGCAACCAGACCAGCGCCGCCTGCGAGCTGGGCCTGCCCCGGCGCACCCTGCTGTACCGCATGCAGCGGCTGAATATCAGCCCGGCTGACGTGTAAGGCTTAAGGAGAAGAGCATGTTCAACGCAGCCAACCAGACCCATTTCAGCCTGAGCATCGAAGGCCTCGCCCACGATCTGCAGGTGCTGGAATTCAGCGGTCGCGAAGCGATCAGCCAGCCGTTCGCCTTCGAGCTGGAACTGGTCAGCGAGCGCCCGGATATCGATCTGGAAAGCCTGCTGCACCAGCCGGCCTTCCTCGCCTTCGCCCCCGGCGGTAACGGCATCCATGGCCTGATCTACCGCGTTGCCCAGGGCGAGTCCGGCAAACGCCTAAACCGCTACCACGTCACCCTGCGCCCGCAGCTGGCGTACCTGGCGCACCGGGTGAATCAGCGGATCTTCCAGCACCTGACGGTGGAGAAGATCATCAGCCAGGTCCTGGAAGAACACGGTATCCAGAACAACGCCTACGCCTTCCAGTTCGGCCCGACGGTTTACCCCGAGCGCGAATACTGCGTGCAGTACGACGAATCCGACCTGCACTTTATCCAGCGCCTGTGCGAGGAAGAAGGTATTCACTACCACTTCCAGCACAGCGAGCAAGGCCATGTGCTGGTCTTCGGCGACGACCAGACGGTGTTCTCGAAACTGCCGGCCACCGCCTATCAGCAGGACAGCGGCCTGGTCGCCACTGATCCGGTGGTCAAACGCTTCGCCCTGCGCCTGGAAACCCGCAGCAACCGCGTTACCCGCCGCGATTACGACTTCGAAAAACCGCGCCTGCTGATGGAAGCGGCGTTCAACAGCGAGTTCACCCCGGACCTCGAGGACTACGACTACCCCGGCCGTTTCGTCGAGCGCGAGCGCGGCAAACACCTGAGCAAGCGCAGCCTGGAACGCCACCGCAGCGACTACGAGCTGGCCAGCGGTGAAAGCGACCAACCGCTGCTGGTCAGCGGCCACTACCTCAACCTCAGCGAACACCCGCGTGGCGACTGGAACCAGCTGTGGCTGCTGACCGAAATCCGCCATGAAGGCAAGCAGCCGCAAGTGCTGGAAGAGTCGGTCACCAGCCACACCCAGAGCAGCGATGGTTTCCAGCAGGGCTACCGTAACCGCTTCAGCGCCACACCCTGGGATGTGCTGCATCGCCCGCCGCTTAATCACCCGAAACCCAAGGTGCTCGGCAGCCAGACCGCCGTGGTCACCGGCCCGCAAGGCGAAGAAATCCACTGCGATCAATACGGTCGGGTCAAGGTGCAGTTCCACTGGGACCGCGAAGGCCAGGCCGACGACAAAACCAGCTGCTGGTTGCGCGTCGCCTCCAGCTGGGCCGGCGACCGCTACGGCGGCATCGCCATCCCGCGCGTGGGCATGGAAGTGCTGGTGACCTTCCTCGAAGGCGACCCCGATCAGCCGCTGGTGACCGGCTGCCTGTACCACGCCGAACACCTGGTGCCCTACGAGCTACCGGCGAACAAGACCCGCTCGGTGTTCAAGACCCTGAGCAGCCCCGGCGGTGGCGGTTACAACGAGCTGCGCATCGAGGACAAGAAGGGCGAGGAGCAGATCTACCTGCACGCCGAGCGCGACTGGGACGAAAACATCGAGCACGAGCAGAAAATCCGCGTCGGCAACGAGCGCCACGACACAGTCGAGGCCAACAGCTACAGCGAGTTCCAGGCCGAAGAACACCGCACCACCCACGCCGACCGCAAGGTGGAAACCCGCAGCAACGACCACCTCACGGTCGGTACCACCCAGCACGTGAAAATCGGCAGCGGCCAATTCGTCGAAGCCGGCAACGAGATCCACTACTACGCCGGCAGCAAAGTGGTGATCGACGCCGGCATGGAGCTCACCGCCAGCGGCGGCGGCAGCTTCCTCAAACTCGATCCCGGCGGCGTCACCCTCAGCGGCGCGACCATCAAGATGAACTCCGGTGGTGGGCCGGGTAAAGGCACGGGCATCGGCATTCTGCCCCCGGTAATTCCGTGGGCGGCGGATGCGGATAAGGCTGGTAGTTTGTTGGGCGTAATCGCTGCAAATATTCCGCTCGAAGCCTTGGCTAAACAGCGCCGCGTTTTCTTGCAGGCAGATACCGGCATTTGCGAGATCTGTGAAGCCGGCAAAAAAGCTGAGGATGTGCAATGACAACTACCGGCGCGCTGCTATTTGATGGAGCTTCACATAAGCAAGCTGAAATGTGGCTGAGGCAGACCTTCACCAATCATTGGTTACGCCCACTGCTCAATGGCACACCCTATGAGCTCTTGGCCGATATAGGGCCGATCCTGGTAGAAGCGGAGCATGGCAGCGACCTGCACAATGCCTGGGCACAGGGCGACGCCGGCCTGGAACATGCTGTGTGGCTGGCAACCAACCTGCCATTTGATCAGTTGTTCAACAGCTTGCAGCGACGCCTACGCATCCTCTCACCCGACGGCCGCGAGTTTTGGCTGCGCCTGGCGGATGCACGGCCGCTACACATGGCCTGGCAAGCGCAAAGCCAATGGCCCCAAGGCTTTTGGCACGGCGTCACAGAGGTTTGGCTGCCAACCCCGAACGGCCCTCTGCAGACCTGGAGCAACCCCAGCCCTGAGTTTGACTGCACCACCGTCACCCAGAGCATCAACGCGCAGATAACGCTGGATTGGCCACTGCTGGAAGCATTGACGCACGACAAGGACAGCACGCCGGAGATTGACATATGAACCAACCCGTTAACGCGCCTACCAACCTGAAACCGGCAGCCTGCCCGCTGTTAACCGCCGTACTGCCGGTGCGTTACGCCATTGGCCCTATCGACCCTCGCAACCCATCCAGCCTGGACGCCGCGACCTTAGGTCTACCTGCCATCACTGGGGCGTTTCCCGACCTTGGTGCCAATCATCCGCAGTTGCAGGATCAGCCCCTAGGCTACGTCCCACGCATGCTGCGCGATGGTTGGCTGTATCTGTGGGAGCCATCGCTGAAAACACTCAGCGAATATCAGGTCAAGGACTCGCTGCTCACACCTACAGGTCGTGGTGGCGCCGCGTTACGTCACGAAGCGCTGGCCTACCTGATGCTGGAGGCTGGCGCACCGGTAGGTTTGGCCTGGTCGCCAATATGCTGGGAAAACGAGCAATTTGGCGCTGCCGAGCAACAGCCCAATGTACGCCAACGAGTGTTTCGCGAACTGATCCCAGGTGCCGGTAACGACAGTGGCCAGCTGCAAGCACTGCACCCGCAGATCGCCGATGTTAAGCCCGAAAACCTGTTGTGGAGCAGTGCGCCCGAGTCACGCTATTGGCTGCTGCAAGAGCCGCCACTCAAACGCATGCAGCGCTGTGAGCAGCAGCACTATGCCCTAGTCGATGACCCTTGGGGTGTGCTGTTCGACCTCGCAGGTCTGCTGCGGGCGCGCAATCAAGCCTTCGACGCCCTCAGCAAATACCGCAGCGAGGAGTGGGCCATTGCCGCAACGATAAAAAACATCAGCGATAGTGACAGCGAAATACGTGCCCGAATCGGCTCAATACTCGATGTGGCCCGGCTCAAAGCCACGCTGCAAGAACAAGAGCGAGAGCAGGAAACCTTGGATGCTGATCGCCAGCGCATCGCCGAAATGTGGGCGCAGTGGTTTGCCACCCTAGGCGGTAGCAATTCCGCCAGCTTGGAAACTGCCTGCGGCCATTTCGACATTACTCAGGCCGCTGCCCGCGACGCCCTGGAGGCCAGTTTCGCTGCCGCCTGCCTTGGCCCTGCCGCCACCTCAAGCGGGGTCAAGGCCATCGAGTTAGCGCTGGACCCTGCCAGTACCGCCGGTAAACCCTGGTTGCTCTGGGCATTGCTAGGCGTGCGCCAACGCATCGACCCAGGCCAACTCAAGCAACTGCTGCAAGTGCCCGAAAACCTGGCGACGGTGACCGATGATGTAGCCAAGGCTGCGGCAAACTTTACCCGCGTTGTAGCGCTGACCCACGAACTGAACAGCGGGGCACAGCGTCTTCAGCCGTTAGCCTTGGCCGCCAGTAGCGAACCCTTGCCTGCTGCGCTCGCGCCCATTCTAGGCGGCCGCTTGCCAAGCCTGAGCACACAAATCCACCAGCACACCTACACCTTGATGCTGGCCATGCTGGCGCGCAGCCAACAACAGATGGATGTAATGGCAATGACGCCCAAGCAAAGCCTGCTGTGGCTGAGCGAGCAGATGGGCCAGAGCCACAACAAAGGCCAGCGCCGTAGCCTGCGCAAACGGATTGAGCGGCTTGAACGCGCGGAGCAACGTAGCGCTCGCACCAGTACAAGCCAGCCGCCAGCAAAGACGCCCATTAGCACGGCCACCCAGGAACAGATTCCCCACCTGCGCCTAGTTCCCAAACCACAAACAGCGCCCGTCCATCCGCAACCGGGCTATGGCAGTGAAATCCCGCCAACACCGAATAAAGTGAGCAAGCCCGCCCCGGTGCTGCCGCCTATCAAGGCAGACGCCATCCCGGACTTGCCGCGCAATATCGCGGACATATTCGATGACGCGCCCTTGAAAACGCTGATTGCGATGGTGGCGGTATGGAATATGGGAGTTGTTGGCAGTCAGACCTGGGCCGACTCTTCAGTAAAAAACTCGTTGTCGGCCGGTAGTGCCGGGTTTGCCCTACTGACTGCGTCAGCCGCCGTCTTGCAGCAACTAGCCGATGCCGACTGGACAAGTCATGTAGCACAGGCGGGGAAGGTTAATCCGGAGGCTCAAAAGCTATTAGCCAACGCCTTGGGGGCAGGTTCTGCGGCCATGTTCCTTCAGTCCATTACAGCCGGTATCGATGTGTTCTATTACGGCTGGCAGGCGCTGGACTCATACCGCGCCGGCGACCTCGATAGCGCCGGGGTATACACCGGTCTGGCCGGGGCCAATATGGCTTATGCGCGGGTATCGGTGCAGGCCATGCGCGCCATGCGTATCGCCCGGGTCGCGGTGCTGGCCGGCGAAGGTCAAGCCCTGGCGACAGGCTTGCGAGTACTCACCCTGCCACTACGCCTGAGCCTGCTGGGTTTAACCGCCACCATTTTTCTGGGCATGGTGTCCTTGTTCTATACCCAGGACACCCCACTGGAACAGTGGCTCAAGCAAACCCGCTTCGGCATCCGCCCCGCCGACTGGGCAAACAGCTATGCCGGCAGCATGCGCGCCTTCTACCAAATCGTACTGCCGGTGCGCATGAGCCTGGAAAGCTGGAACGAACAGAACCCGCGCACGGCGGCAATAGTCGAAGAGCGGCGATTGTTCCTGCGCCTACCGGGGCAACAGGTATACCGCCAAGGCATGCTGAGCTTTGACGGCCATGAAGAATGGCAACAACACAGCAGCCTATTTAGCTCAAACACGCGCTGCCTACCCTTGGTCTGGGGCGAAGAAGACCCCATCCCCTTCGACCCGGATACCGGCACCCGTATCGCCCCGGAGCCGGATGGCAGCGTACGCCTGCGTCGCGTTTACCATGACGATGGCCTCAGCACCCTGGTCCGGGTCGCGGGCAGCCTGACCTATCAGCCCATTGACGGCCTCTACCTGCCGCCCATCGATATCGACCTGAGTTAAACCATGACCGACACAACCACGCCGCACCCTTTCGCCCAGCGCCTGCACGGCAGCCCAGAAAGCCGTTTGCTCTATGCCGAGCAGAGCACAGGCGCGGCACTGCTGTGCATCCCCGAGGTCGAGGAACAAACCGAGCACTATCTGGCCATCGAACATGGTGATAGCGCGGATCGAGGGATGTTGACCGGTGCATTGGGAGGGGGGTGTTTATTAATATTCGGCGGGTTTTCCTTGGCCTTTTTTTTGGATAATCGGCTGGAGCCTGCACTTACCTATCTTGCAATTACAGCTCTGGCTTTCATTCTTCCCTTCCTCTGGGAAGTTCTAAGACCCATGCCACTGCCTATTCTGCTTAATCGCCGTACCCGCGAGCTGTACTTCGAGCAGGACGGCGAGCTGTACCACAGCACCTGGGATGGGATTGCCGCAGCCGCCTATAGCTTTGCCACTGTCGGCCCCTATACCGCCGGCATGCGCCACGCCTCTTTGGAAGCACTGCTGCACCGCTATGGACATCCACAGGAACAGGTACTGATCAACCTCGGCAGCCCCATTAGCAAAAGCCTGGAGATGCAACTGGGTTTCTGGGAATACCTGCGCACCTATATGGATAAAGGCCCATGGTTTGACGCACAGGGTAACCACACAGAATCGGATGCGTTTATTCAGGGCCTGCTAGAGGTACGCAAGAGCAAAGGGCAATGGTCTCGCTTACATTGGGGCCGGTTAGTAAAGGAGTACAGAGCTAACAATGGTCGTAATTACCTGAGCTTCTCCCGCCTCATGATGCTGCTGTGCAGCATTCTTTTGGCGCCTATCAATACCCTACAAAACTTCACCTACGCCATCGCCAAGCGTCGTGCCCGCAGCCAATGGCCAGCGCTGGTAAAAGAACGCCTACGCCCGGACGGGCCGAGCAACCGACTGGTTGACCTGGAACGAGCGGCGGAGCAAGACGGCGTTAAACCATGATCGCAACTCATCCCTTCGCACAGCGCCTGCACGGCAGCCCAGAGAGCCGTTTGCTCTACGCCGAGCAAACCACTGGCGCGGCACTGTTGTGCATCCCCGAGGTCGAGGAACAGACCGAGCACTATCTGGCCATCGAACATGGCGATAGCGCGGATCGCGGGATGTTGACCGGCGCACTGGGTGGCGGGCTTGGTTGCTTCCTACTTGTGATGGCCTTTATTGCCTATTGCTACGGTAACGACCAAAGCGCGTTACAAGCCCTCGTGGTTGCCGCAATTAGCATATCGGCCCCCTTCATCTGGGAAGTTCTACGCCCCATGCCTCTGCCCATTTTGCTCAATCGCCGCACCCGCGAACTCTACTTCGAGCAGGATGGCGAGCTGTACCACAGCCCCTGGGATGGGATCGCCGCGGCCGCCTATAGCTTTGCCACCGTTGGCCCCTATACCGCAGGCATGCGCCACGCGGCGTTGGAAGCACTGCTGCACCGCTATGGTCATCCCCAGGAACAGGTGCTGATCAACATCGGTAGCCCCATTGGCAAAAGCCTGGAGATGCAACTGGGTTTCTGGGAGTACCTGCGCACCTATATGGACAAAGGCCCCTGGTTTGACGCACAGGGCAACCACACAGAATCGGATGCGTTTATTCAAAGCTTACTGACTGCACGCCAACGTAAAGGTCAATGGACACGTTTGCAGTGGCGGCAAGTCGCAAAAAACTATAGGGCCAGCAAGGGGCGTAACTTTCTTAGTGCTTCCGACTTTATGCTGCTACTAGGTGGCGTGCTTTTTGCGCCTTTCAATGCCCTACAAAACTTCACCTACGCCATCGCCAAACGCCGTGCCCGCAGCCAATGGCCAGCGCGGGTAAAAGAACGCCTACGCCCTGACGGGCCGAGCAATCGACTGGTTGACCTAGAGCGAGCGGTGGGCCAATGAACAACGACTCGAATACACACGGTGCCGCACTCAGTGAGTGCGCGCACACGCACTGCGGTAACAGCTCGCAGTTCCTGCAGTGCATCACAGCGTTTTATGAACCAGCTCAACCTGACAAAACCGGGCCTTGCGTTCCAATGCCCGCCCACAAGCAGCACTTCGCCATTACAACGGTGGTTACCGTTGCCATTCACGCTTTCAAGGAGGAAATCCGCGTGCCTAAACGCTATTACGCCCTCGTTCTTCTCGCAGCTCTGAGCCTCTCTGCCTGCACTGGCAACTACAAGTTCAGCGACGACGAATACCGCCCTCTGGGCGACCCGCAAGCTCAAACCCGCGGCAACTGACCGCAAGGAGTAAAACACCATGGAACTGGTCTTCGATGTGGTCAGTGCACAGCAGTTCGTGCCAGGTCTATTGACCACCAAAACCTTCAAACAAGCCGGCGGCGTTATTGGCCGGGCGGAGGAGTGCGACTGGGTGATTCCGGATCGCAAGCGCGTGTTGTCCAGCCGGCATGCCGAGGTGAGCTATCGCGATGGCTCGTTCTTTCTCACCGACACCAGCAGCAACGGCATTCAGCTTAAAGACAGCGGTGCCAGCCTGCGCAAGGGTCAGGCGCAGCGCATCGAGCACGGCAGCGTGTATTGCTTCGGTGAGTTCGAGATTCGTGCGCGGCTGATTCAGGACCCGGCGCTGTTTGCCGGCGATATCGGTCGCGCGCAGCCGGCCGGCAGCATTATCCCGGACGATGCCTTCCTCGACCTCGACCCGCTGACCGCCCTCGACCAGCAGGAGCGCGTCTACGCCCAGGTCGACGACCTCACCGCGATCATTCGCCCGCCCCAGGTGCAGGCGCAGCAGCGCGATTACGCGCAGATCGATGAAGAGAACCTGCTGGTGCCCGAGTTGGTCGAACCCACGCCTGCGCCGCAACCCAGGCGTGCGCCCGAGCCGGTGCGTCTGCCGCCCACCTTCTGGGAGAAATTCGGCGAGGCCCTCGGGGTCAAGCTCGACGACCTCGATGACGATGCCCGCGAAGCCCTGGCACTGCACAGCGCCAAGCTGCTCAAGCAGAGCGTCGGCAGCCTGCAGCAAGCCCTGCGTACCCGCAGCGAGCTGAAGAACGAACTGCGCCTGGCCCTGACCACGGTTCAGAGCGCCGGCAACAACCCGCTCAAGCACAGCGCCGATAGCAGCGAAGCGCTGACCGCCCTGCTACGTGGCGGCAAGGCCGGCGCGCTGTCCGCCGAGCAGACCATCAGCCGCAGCTTCCGCGACCTGCAGGCGCACCAGGTGGCGCTGCTCGCGGCCAGCCGCGCGGCGGTCAAGGGCATGTTCGAGCAACTGTCGCCGGAGCAGCTGAGCCTGCGTTTCGAGCGGGAAGGGCGCAAGCCGCTGATCGCCACCGCCGGCAGCCGCTGGCGTGCCTACCGTCGCCTGCACAGCGCATTGGAGCAGAACGACGACTGGAGCGACCGCCTGTTCGCCCGCGACTTCGCTAACACCTACGAAGAACAGGTTCGCCTGATCGCCACCCTCAACAACGACGTTCAAGGATGATCTCCATGCACCGCTTCACCTGCCTGGCCCTGTTGGCCGCCCTGCTCAGCCTGACCGGTTGCGCAGCGCTCTCGCCCTATTCGGATATGACCAAGCTCGACCTGACCCTCAACGGCAGCGAGCAGCTCAACCCGGACCTCAATGGCCGCCCTTCGCCGATCGTCCTGCGCCTGATCGAGCTGAAGCACCCGGTGGCCTTCGAAACCGCCGATTTCTTCTCGCTCTATCAGCGCCCGAAGGAAGCCCTGTCGCCGGATATGGTGATGCTCGAAGAGCTGGAGCTGCGCCCGGGTGAGCAGCGCGAAATGAAGCTCTCGGTACAGCCGGGCAGCCGCTATGTCGGCGTGCTGGCGGCCTACCGCGACCTGCCGGAAAGCAACTGGCGCGTGGTCATTCCGCTGCAGGAGCAGGAACGCAACAGCAGCGTGCTGACCCTCGATGCCCTGGGCATCAAGGCCCAGGATGACGCCAGCAAGGAAGAGGAATAAGCCATGGCCATGCATAAAGTGGTCTGGCAGGAAGGCATGCTGCTGCGCCCGCAGCACTTCCAGCAGAACGACCGTTACTACGACTACCAGCTGAAGACTCGCTCGCAGAAGCTCGGCAGCTACGCCTGGGGCTTTTTCGAGCTGGAGATCGACCGCCAGTTCCTCAATATGGGCAAGTTGGTGGTGAGCAAGGCCAGCGGCATCCTGCCCGACGGCACCCTGTTCGACATCGGTGCCGAGCGTGAGCCGCTGGCCCTGGACGTGCCGCCGAACACCGGCAACACCCCGGTGTACCTGGCCCTGCCGCTGGTCACCGGCAACCATATCGAGAGCCGCCGGCCTGAACAGCAGGACGTGCTGGCGCGCTTCACCGCGTTCGACGAGGAAGTCGCCGACTCCAACGCCGGCGACAGCGCCTCCAGCCAGGTCAGCTGCGGCCGTCCGGACTTCCGCCTGCTGCTCGGCGAGCAACAGAGCGACCAGGCCTACGTCAAATTGCAGCTGTGCGACGTGCTCGACACCACCCCGGACGGGGTGATCAGCCTCGACCCGGAATTTATTCCCACCTACGTCAACTTCCAGGCTTCCGGCTACCTGCTCAGCTGCCTCAAGGAAGTGATCAGCATGCTCGCCCACCGTGGCGACATCCTCGCCGAACGCATCCGTGCCACCGGCAAGGTCGGCGGTGCCGAGGTCGGCGACTTTATGATGCTGCAGCTGATCAACCGCTTCGAGCCGGTGCTGCGGCATTACCTGGGCATCGAGCAGGTGCACCCGGAGCAGATCTACCGTGAATTGCTCGGCCTGCTCGGCGAGCTGGCGACCTTCTCCAGCGAGATCAAGCGCCCGCGCCTGGAAGGCCGCTACCTGCACAGCGATCAAGGCAGCAGCTTCCGCAAGCTGATGGACGCGATCCGCCAGGTGCTGTCGATGGTGCTGGAACAGCACGCCATCGAGATGCTGTTGCAGCAGCGTCAGTACGGCATTCAGGTGTCGCCGCTGCACGACCACAAGCTGCTCGCCACCTCCACCTTCGTCCTCGCCGCCAGCGCCCAGTGCGACTCGGAAGAGCTGCGCCAACGCCTGCCGGCGCACCTCAAGGTCGGCCCGGTGGAGCAAATTCGTCAGCTGGTCAACCTGCACCTGCCGGGGATCCGGGTCAAACCCATGCCCGTGGCCCCGCGGCAGATCCCCTTCCATTCGGGCAAGACCTACTTCGCCCTGGAACTGGGCTCCGAGGAACTGGCGCAGCTGGAACGCTCCGGCGGCTTCGCTTTCCACGTGTCCGGCGAATTCTCCGGGCTTGAGATGAAATTCTGGGCGATCAGGAACTGACGATGACTACCAAGGAAATGGAATACGGCCAGGACGACAAGACCGTCATCCTCAACCGCAAGGGCGATGCCCCGGCGCACAGCCCGCTGACCGACTTCGCCGCGCCGCCGAAATTCGAGCAGCTCGAAGAGCGGATGATCTACGCCGCCCGTCTGCGCCCGGCGGAAACCTTCAATATCAGCCTCAACCCGCTGGTCGCGGCCGCCGCCACCCTGCTCTCGGAAGTGGTGCGCCTCAAGCACAGCTTCGACAGCGAAGACATGCATGCGCTCAACCAGCGCCTAGCCAGCGCGATCAAGCTGTTCGAACACCGCGCCCTGCACGAAGGTGCCGAAAGCAGCCAGGTGATGGCCGCGCGTTACGTGCTCTGCACCGTGGTCGACGAGGCCGTGGTGACCACGCCCTGGGGCAACGAGAGCGAGTGGTCGCAGATGAGCCTGCTGTCCTCCTTCCACAACGAGACCTTCGGCGGCGAGAAGTTCTTCCAGCTGCTTGAGCGCCTGTCGCGCAACCCGGTCAAGCACCTGCCGATGCTCGAACTGATGTACCTGTGCCTGTCGCTTGGGTTCGAGGGCAAATACCGGGTATTGCCGCGCGGCATGCTCGAACTGGAAGCGGTGCGCGACAGCCTGTATCGGCAGATCCGCCAGATGCGCGGTGACGTGCCGCGGGAAGTCTCGCCGCACTGGCAGGGCCTGAAAGACACCCGCCGCCGCCTGGTGCGCATCGTGCCCTGGTGGCTGGTGGCGCTGTTCACCCTGGTCTGCCTGGCCGTGATGTATGGCGGCTTCGCCTGGGTCCTGGGCGAGCAGCGCGAAACCATTTTGCAGCCGTACGAGCAACTTGACCCGTCCGCGGGTGTACTCATGGATGACACGAAATGAAGAGTTTTTTCGGCAAGTTAGCCGCCCTTCTGCGCAAGACCTGGGTCTGGAGCCTGTGCCTGGTATTGGTTCTGGCACTGCTGGTGTGGTTCGCCGGCCCGTTGCTCGCGGTCAACGATTACAAGTTCTGGGAATCGGCCACCAGCCGCCTGCTAACCATCAGCGGCTTGTTTCTGCTCTGGGGCCTGGCCATGGTCTTCGCCAGCTGGAAGGCCAGCGCGCGCAAGAAGGCCGAGGAAGACGACGCCGACGCCCAGGAGCGCCTGCGCCGCGAAGGCATGATCAACGAAGAACAGATCGAATTGCGCCAGCGCTTCAAGCAAGCGCTGCACACCCTCAAGCGCTCCAGCCTGTACCGCGGCCGTAGCGAAAAGTGGCGCAACGAGCTGCCCTGGTACCTGCTGCTCGGTCCTCAGGGCAGCGGCAAGACCAGCCTGCTGGACTTCTCCGGCCTGGACTTCCCGCTCAATCGCGGCGAGCAACAGCGCCTGACCAAGGACGTCTCCGGCACCCGTTACGCCGACTGGTATTTCGCCGATCACGCGGTACTGATCGACACCGCCGGACGCTATCTGAATCAACCCGACCCGGCCATCGACAGCCGCGCCTGGGACTTCCTCCTCGGCCTGCTGCGCAAGCGTCGCGCCCGCCCGCTGAACGGCGTGCTGGTGAATATCCCGGTCGAGATGCTGCAGGGCGGTAGCGAGATCGAGCTGGAAAACCTCGCGCGCCAGACCCGCCAGCGTCTGCATGAAATCCATCAGCGTCTGGGGGCCGACGTACCGGTGTACCTGGTGCTGAGCAAGGCCGACAAGGTGCTGGGCTTCGACGAATTCTTCGACCAGCTGTCGCGCGAGGAAAGCGATCAGGTGCTCGGTGCCAGCTTCCGCAAGGAGCAGAACGCCACCGACGTGCAGGTGATCCGCCAGGAGTTCGAAGAGCTGCTGCGTCGCCTCAACAGCCAGGTGATCCTGCGCATGCACCAGGAGCGCGACACCCAGCGCCGCGGGCGTATCCTCGACTTCCCGCACCAACTCGGCCTGATCGGCGAGCGTCTGTGCCTGTTCAGCGAGCTGGCCTTTAGCGGCAACCGCTACCAGCGCGCCAGCCAGTTGCGCGGTTTCTACCTGACCAGCGCACCGGAGCTGAACAGCCAGCTCGACCCGAGCACCAGCGGCATCGGCCGCAACCTCGGCCTGGCCAGCAGTGCCCTGCCGACCTTCCGCAGCGGCCGCGCACGCTTTATCAACCACCTGCTGAGCCGGGTGATCTTCCCGGAAGCGGACCTGGCCGGCCTCGACCAGAAGGAAGTGCGCCGTATCGACTGGGGCCAACGCGCCATGTACGCCACCGCGCTGGTTGTACTTGGGGTATTCGGTGTGGTCTGGGCCAGCGGTTTCTCCGGCAACCACGGTCGCCTGGAGCAGCTGCGCGAGATCGCCCAGCAACTGACCCAACAGCATGACAGCCTGGGCGCGCAGGACGATGCCCTGCAGACCCTCAAGGCCCTGGACAGCAGCTATGCCGCGACCCAGGTGTTCCCTGCGGCGGACGAGGTGTCCTACCTGCAACGCGGCGGTCTGTATCAGGGCGAGAAAGTCGACCCGACCCTGCAACGCGCCTACCGCGCCGAGCTGGAAAACCTGCTGCTGCCGCGCGTCGGTCGCCAACTGGAAGCCCAGGTAAGGGCCAACCTGGGTGACCGCGAGCGCCTGCTCAACAGCCTGCGCGCCTACCTCATGCTCAATCTCGAAGAACGCCGCGACAATGCCTTTCTGGAGGAATGGCTGGCGGCCGACTGGTCGCTGCGCTACGCCGGCAACAGCGTCGGCCAGCGCGGTCTTAATCAGCACTTCGAGCGCCTGCTGGCCGAGTCGTTCGCGCCCTACTCGCTCAACGCCCCCCTGGTGGCCCAGGCGCGTCAGGTGCTGCGCAGCGAATCCCTGGCCAACGTGGTCTACCGCATGCTCCGCGAACAGGCGCGCAGCCTGCCGGACTATCGCCTGAGCCAGAAACTCGGCCCGCAAGGCGCGTTGTTCGCCGGCAGCGACTACAGCATTCCGGGTTTCTACACCCAGCTCGGCTACCAGAAAACCTTCACCGCCAAGGGTGCCGACCTGGTGCGCGAGCTGCTGCGCGACAACTGGGTACTCGGCGAAGGCGACACCCTGAGCAGCAACGACCTCAGCCGCCTGCTGGTGGAAATGGAGCAGCTGTATTTCCGCGACTACGCCAACTACTGGGGCGAAGCCCTGGCCCAGTTGAGCCTGGAACCGATCGGCAACGCCGGCCAGGGTGCCCTGCAACTGGCCGGCCTGACCGCCGCCAACTCGCCGCTGCTGCAACTGCTGGTGGAAGTGCGCGACAACACCCGCTTCAAGGGCATGGCCGAGGCCGCCGACGATGCGGGCGAGGCCGCCGAGGCGCTAAAAGGGGCCAAGGGCAAGCTGGGCAAAGTCGCCAAGCTCGCCGGTGCCGCCGCCGAACAGGCGCAAGCGGCGCTGCTGAAGAACCTGCCGGACACCGCACGCAAGACCCTGGAGCGGCGCTTCGAGCCGCTGCACCGCTTGCTCGATGACAACGGCGGGGCCGGCCCGGAACTGTCGATCACCCTGCAGGCACTGGACGATCTGCAACGCCAACTGGCCAGCCTGGCCCACGCCAGCGCCCCGGAACAGGCGGCGTTCGAGCTGGCCAAGGCGCGTATGAGCGGCCGTCGCGATGCCATCAACCAGGTGCGCAGCAGCGCCGCGCGTCTGCCGCAGCCGGTCGGCAACTGGCTCGGCCTGCTCGCCGAAGACAGCTGGATGCTGGTGCTGGGCGACGCCTATCACTACCTCAACCAGCGCTACAAGAGCGAGCTGTACGCCGCCTATAGCGGTTCGCTGAAGCAGCGTTATCCGTTCAGCGCGCACAGCGAAAGCGACGTGGCGATTGCCGACTTCCGCGAGTTCTTCAAGGCCCAGGGTATCGCCGAACGCTTCTTCGACGGCTACCTCAAGCCCTTCGTCAGCGGCAGCGCCGGCCAGTACCAGCTGCGCCGCGTGGATGGCCGTGGCCTGCCGCTGTCGCGCGAGTTCCTGCTGCAGATGAGCCATGTGCAAACCATCCGCCGCAGCTTCTTCGCCGAGAATCCCAACGAGCCGAAAGTGCTGTTCAAGCTCGAGCCCTACTCGCTGGACTCCAGCCTCGGCCGCGCCAACTTCCGCTTCGGCAGTGAGCAGATGGAATACCGCCACGGCCCCATCGTGCAGACCGCCTTCAGCTGGCCGGCCGAAGGCAACGAAGGGCGTACCAGCCTGGTGGTCGAAGAGCTCGGCGGGCGCAAGGTCGGCATCGAGAAGAACACCGGCCCCTGGTCGCTGTTCCGCCTGCTCGACCTGATGAGCGTCGACTACCACAGCGGCCGCGACGTGCTGATGCTCAAGGCCGACCTCGGCGGCCTGCACGCCAACTACCTGCTGCACAGCCAGCGCTCGCCGAACCCCTTCGACATCGACCTGCTGCGCGGCTTCAAGCTGCCAGCCAAGCTCTGATGACGGAAGTGGCCAACGCCTGGCGCAGCGCAGCGCGCACCGACACCGGCAAGGTGCGCGCGCGCAACGAGGATGCCTTTCTGGCCCTGCCGGAGCAGGGCCTGTGGGTGGTCGCCGATGGCATGGGTGGGCACCAGAACGGGGCCCTGGCCAGCCGCCTGATCGTCGAGCACCTCGCCGAGCCCAGCGAGGGCGACCTGCAGCAGCGCCTGGCCGAACTGCGCAAGCGCCTGCACGGGCTCAACCGCCGCCTCGGCCAGGAGCTGACGGTCACCGCCGCGCAACCGGACCCGGTGATCGGCAGCACTGTGGTGGCGCTGCTGATCGAGGGCGACCGCGCCGCCTGTGTGTGGGCTGGCGACAGCCGCTGCTACCTGTGGCGCGGCAGCCGCCTGTACCAACTGAGCCGCGATCACTCACTGCTGCAACAGTTGATCGACGAGGAGCAACTGAGCCCGGCCGCAGCCGCCCGCCATCCGGCGGCCCACGCCCTGACCCGGGCCATCGGTGCCAGCGAGGAGCTGAAGCTGGAGATCCTCGAGCTGGATATCCTCCCCGGCGATGCCTTTCTGCTGTGCAGCGACGGCCTCTATCAGGGCCTGTCCGCCGACGCATTGGGGGCCGCACTCAATCTGCCGTCGCCGCAACTGACCCTCAACCGCCTGTTCCAGCAGGCCCTCGACGGTCCGGCGCGGGACAACCTGAGCGCGGTGGTGATTCGCCGATGAGGAGCCGAGGATGAGTGAACGTCTGCGCGACGACAGCGTGCCAGTCGGCAGCGAAGCCAGCGATCTGACCTATTTCGCCCTCGCCGCCACCGCCGCCAGACCTTCGCCAAAGGCCACGGCGCAAACGCCGCGGCCGGTGCTCAGCGAACTGCCGGAAGTACTCGGCGGGCGCTACAGGATCGAACGCCTGATCGGCGTCGGCGGCATGGGTGCGGTGTATCGCGCCCGCGACCTGCTGCGCGAACAGTTCGGTGACCCCGAGCCCTATGTGGCGCTGAAAACCCTCAGCGACGACTTCGCCGAATACCCCGACGCCAACTCGCTGATGTACAGCGAGTTCGCCCTTACCGCGCGGCTCAACCACCCCAATGTGGTGCGGCTGTTCAGCTTCGAGGTGGACGTGCCGAGCCAGCGCGCCTTCCTTATCCTCGAACTGCTCAAGGGCCTGACCCTCGACCAACTGCTCGTGGAGCGGCCCACAGGTATGCCCTGGGCCGAGCTGCAGGGTATCGCCCTGCCGCTGCTCGAGGCCCTGAGCTATTCGCACAGCCTCGGCGTGCTGCACGGCGACCTCAAGCCGAGCAATGTGATGCTCGCCGAAGACGGCCTGCGCCTGTTCGATTATGGTCTCGGCCAGCCGGTGGAAGGCCTGCTGCCCGGCCTGCCACGGCTGTGCCGCAATCGCTTCAGCGCCTGGACGCCGCGCTACGCCGCGCTGGAACTGCTCGACGGCGCGCCACTGAGCGCCGCCGCCGATATCTATGCCCTGGCCTGCGTGCTGTATGAACTGGCCAGCGGCCGCCATCCGTTCCGCCGCCTCAGCGCCAAACAGGCCAAGGCCATGGAACTGGATAAGCAGCTGCAACGCCCGGAACAATTGCCGGCGCACTGCTGGCCGGCCTTGCGTGGCGCTCTGGCTTTCGACGAGGCGCAGCGCAGCACGGGCTGCGCAGAGCTGCTGACGGCGTTTCGCCGCCCGCCACCCGGGCGCTGGCAACGCTGGCTGGGTCTTGGCCAGTAGCCATACGCGGCATCAATGGATGATCTTTTTACAAGGAAATCAGCATGTTCAACCCGGCCAATGAAACCCACTTCAGCCTGACCATCGAAGGCCTCGAACACGACCTGCAAGTGCTCGAATTCAGCGGTCGCGAGGCGATCAGCCAACCCTATCGCTTCGAGCTGGAGTTGATCAGCGAGCGGCCGGACCTCGACCTGCAAAGCCTGCTGCACCAACCGGCCTTTCTCGCCTTCACCCCAGACGGGCTGGGCGTGCATGGCTTGATCTACCAGGTCGGCCAAGGCGAGTCCGGCAAACGCCTGACCCGCTACAAAATCTCCCTGGTGCCACAGCTCAGCTACCTGACCCACCGCAGCAACCAGCGCATCTTCCAGCACCTCACGGTGCCGCAGATAGTTGCGCAGGTGCTCGAAGAGCACGGCATCCAGGCCAACGCCTACCAGTTCCAGCTCGGCCCGACGGTCTATCCCCAGCGCGACTACTGCGTGCAGTACGACGAGACGGACCTGCACTTTCTCCAGCGTCTGTGCGAGGAAGAAGGTATCCACTACCACTTCCAGCACAGCGAGCAGGGCCATGTGCTGGTCTTCGGCGACGACCAGAGCGCCTTCGGCAAACTCGGCCAGCCCACCGCCTACCTGCAGGACAACGGCATGACCGCCGACGAGCCGGTGATCAAGCGCTTCGCCGTGCGCCTGGAAACCCGCACCAGCCGCACCACCCGCCGCGATTACGATTTCGAACAACCGCGCCTGCTGATGGAAGCAGCCTTCAAGGAGGATCGTGACCCCGAGGCCAAACCGCTGCCGGACCTGGAAGACTACGACTACCCCGGCCGCTACACCGACCGCACGCGCGGCAAACACCTGAGCCAACGCCACCTCGAACGCCACCGCGCCGACTACCGCCTGGCTGAAGGCCGTGGCGATCAGCCGAAGCTGCTCAGCGGCCACTTCCTCGAACTCTCCGACCACCCACGCCAGGACTACAACGACCTCTGGCTGCTGCACGAAGTCACCCACCACGGAAAACAACCGCAAGTGCTGGAAGAGTCCATCACCGACGCCTCGCTCCCCTCTCCCCCCGGGAGAGGGGCTGGGGGTGAGGGTGGCCCAGACAACGCGGATTTCCACCAGGGCTACCGCAACCGCTTCACCGCCACCCCCTGGGACGTCCCCTTCCGCCCGCCCCTGGCGCACCCCAAACCGCGCGTGCTCGGCAGCCAGAGCGCGGTGGTCACCGGCCCCGCCGGCGAAGAGATCCATTGCGACGAATACGGCCGAATCAAGGTGCAGTTCTTCTGGGACCGTGAGGGCCAGGCGGACGACAAGACCAGCTGCTGGCTGCGCGTCGCCAACAGCTGGGCCGGTGATGGCTACGGCGGCATCGCCATTCCGCGCATCGGCATGGAAGTGCTGGTCACCTTCCTCGAAGGCGACCCCGACCAGCCGCTGGTCACCGGCTGCCTGTACCACGCCGAACACCTCGTGCCCTACGACCTGCCCGCGAACAAAACCCGCAGCCTGTTCAAGACCCTCAGCAGCCCCGGTGGTGGTGGCTATAACGAACTGCGCATCGAGGACAAGAAAGGTGCCGAGCAGATCTACCTGCACGCCGAGCGCGACTGGGACGAAAACATCGAGCATGACCAGAAGATCCGTGTCGGCTTTGAGCGCCACGACACCGTCGAGGCCAACAGCTACACCGAGCTCAAAGCCGAAGAACACCTGACCGTCAAAGCCGAGCGCAAAGTCGAAGTCAAACCCGACGACCACCTCACAGTCGGCCAAAACCAACACATCAAGCTCGGTACCGCCCAACTGACCAAAGCCGGCCGCGAGATCCACCTCAAAGCCGGGCAAAAAATGGTCATCGAAGCCGGCGTCGAACTGACCCTAAAAGCCGGCGGCAGCTTTATCAAACTCGACCCCGGCGGCATCACCCTGGTCGGCCCACAAGCCAAAATCAACGCCGGCGGCGCACCGGGTAAAGGCTCGGGTATAGCAGTCCTGATGCCTGTAATACCTTTACCTGCAGATATGGATAAGGCCGGCGCGTTGCTAGATCGCGCAACACTAGGAGTAGTGCCAGCGCCAGACGCCATAGAGCCGCGCGAGTATCTGTTCAATATCCAATTGCAGGATGTCCCGGGAGATGAGGGTTTTCCTCTAGCCCATACTCCCTGGCGCATTCTAGAGGGCGATGACGATAAGGTTTTGCTAGAGGGTGAAACCGATGAGCAGGGTCATGTTCTACTCGATGACAAGCAGCAAAAGACCCTATCGAGCGCTTACTGCAAAGCGCCCAGAAGCCTGTGGCTGGCCTATCCAGGCCAATGCGTAGCACTACGCCTGCACTTGGAAAGACAGGGATGGGATGCCGAACAGCATGCCCTGGGAGCCCTGGACTTCCGTGACTGTTTAACCCGCAATCAGGAAAGCAATGCATTGCTGCAACATGAACGCAGCAAGCAGGACAGTCTCTGCAGTACCGACCTCTATACCCACCTTCAATCCAAGGAATGATTGGCCATGGCGACTAACCCTGCCTACAACGGTGTACGCGAAAAGGAACTGAACCAGATCAACACACAGGATGGCAAAGCCTGTGTGGCGTATTCCGCGCCAGACTTCTTCATTAACGGACAGAACCTGTTTGCCCCCAAACGCACCGGCAATAACGTACGTTTCTTCACCACTGGCGAGGACTATTTCAAAGACGTGGCCGCGGCAATAGATCAGGCCAGCAGTAGCATTTTCATCACGGGTTGGCAGGTTAACTATGACGTGTTGCTGGATGGCAAGCGCAGCCTCTGGCAATGCCTGCACCAGGCGCTGAAGAATAAGCCTGCGTTGAAAGTCTATGTCATGCCGTGGCTAAGCCCATCAGGTAGCGTGGGCACCTATGACTTCGAGACCATGCTGGCAATCTTCCAGCTCAATGCCGGTCTTAGCGATGGTGCCCGAGCCTTCTGTACTCCGGCCATTCAGCAGAGCGACATGCAGGGGCTCGGAGTAGCCTTTTCCCATCACCAGAAGTCCGTGGTGATCGACAACCGTATTGGCTATGTCGGCGGCATCGACCTCGCCTACGGACGACGCGACGACAACAACTTCAGCCTCGACGCCAGCAAACGGCAAGGTAATGACGCCTACAACCCTGGGCTACCGAAACTCGGCTGGATGGATCTGGACAAACACGTCAGCTCGATGGGCCTGATGATGGCGACGCTGTTTGACCTGTCCACACCGGTGACGGGCTCAGACCTTATCCCGCTCAGTAGAAGCACGGCGCTAAATGGTGTGACCTACATTGCGGACCTCTTCCGCAGCCCTCCACACCCTGTTCTGCAAGGGCTGATTCGCGCCAAGAACAGCGCCATGGAAAACCTCGACGAAGGCTTTGAGCAGCTTAGCGTGGCCCAGCGTCAGATGATGGGCAAAAGCATTCAGACGATGGCCAGGCTGATTGGCGACAACCTCGATAACGTCCCGATGACAGAGGAGCTGAAGCTGCAATTGCAAGACTGGCTGCGCGAGCTACAGGAGGCGGGGGGCAATCTCTACGAATCGTTACGCATCAAGAGCATCGAGTTGATCAGCCAATGGATGAGCCAGACCGACCTCGGGAGAGTGGTGTCTGTTCTCAGCGGCAAAAGCTTCGAGGACATTCCAGGCGTCTACCGTGAGAGCACCAATGAGTTGGCCAGTTCGATGCTCTGGTTTATCTATCATCTCTTGCAGGAGCGTTCGGAGGGGCACTTGGCCCCTTATCCCTATCTGCATGAAACACCACAACCACTTGCGTCCCCGGACAATGGCCGCCTGGCCGACGACCAACCGCGTATGCCCTGGCAGGATGTGCACTGCCGCATCGAAGGCCCATCGGTCTACGATGTAGCGCGTAATTTCATCGAGCGCTGGAACGGTCAGCAAGCCTATCTCGCTGACACGCCAGCCCTGCAGGACACTACTCTGGTGCGCAACCTGCTGGAGGCCGTGGTGCAGTGGCTCAATGATTTAGCCAGCGATACGGGCCTGGATCGATTGGGCTTCGGCATCAAGGTCAGTAATAGCCCGCGCTTGAACTTTCCCACACCCCGCCCTGTTTGGATAAATGCCGCCGGGCAGTTGCCCCAAGCCCCAACCGTCACACCGGGCGGGATGAGCGTACAGGTGCTGCGCAGCGCCGCCAGCCGGATGGTCCAACAGGAACAGGTCGGCCGGCAGCGTACCGGTATCCACCTACCACTACCGCCCGGCATCGATAACGTGGGCGTACAGACAAACTGCAAGGCGGCTATGCACCAGGCCATCTCCAGTGCCCAGCACTTTATCTATATCGAGAACCAGTTTTTTCAGAGTGCCTATGGGGACGAGGGAGAACTGAATCCTTTAGTCCCGCTATCTGGCCCGATGGCCAGCCTGCGCGACCCCGCCAGCCTGCGCCAGGACTTCGTCGCCCGTGTACGGTTACACGAGGCCTTGGAGGCCGAGGATATCTGGCAACTGGACTGGAAAGAGGTCGACGCCATCGCCCAAGAACCCAGCATGGAAGCCCGTGCCTTTCTGAAAGGCATGCTGGCCATGTGGGGCGTCAACGCCCAAGGCTGGTTCACCCATAAACTGGGGGAGGGACAAACTGGCTTGCTCAACGATATCAGCGAGGCGCTGGCCAATCGGATTGGCCGTGCCATCGATGAGAAGCTGCCGTTCCATGTCTATATGATCTTGCCGGTTCACCCGGAGGGCGCGCTGAATGTCCTGAATATCATGCATCAGGTCAGCCTGACCATGCAGAGCTTGGTATTTGGCGAGCACAGCCTGATCCGGCGTATCCAGCGGCGTATGGCGCTACGTGAGTTGCTGGATCGGAAAGTCAGCCGTGAAGAGGCACTCCAGGTTATCGAACGCCTAGACTCGGACAACCGTCCCGTCTACGAGCAACAGGACTGGACCCGCTACCTAACCCTACTCAACCTGCGCACCTGGGAAATGCTTGGAGGGCGCGTGGTTACCGAGCAGATCTACGTGCACAGCAAGCTGCTGATCGCCGACGACCGGGTGGCTATTCTCGGCAGCGCCAATATCAACGACCGTAGCCTGCAAGGCGAGCGCGACTCGGAACTGGCGGTCATAGTGCGCGACAGCACACCCGTACAAACCTCGCTTGATGGCAAATGCCAGCATACGGTCAGCAAGGCTATCCACCAATTACGGGTAGATCTCTGGAAGAAACACTTCGGTATCGGGTTACCGAAAACATCATCCGTTACGGCCGCTACTCACTTGGAGAAGTATCTTAAACAGCCAGCGGCGGAGAAAACTTGGCGGGCGATACAGAAACGTGCAGCAGCCAACAGCCGGGCATTTAACCGCGCATTCGACTTTATCCCGCAAAATATCAGTCAAGTGCAGCCACACAAAACGCCGGACTTGAAGGAATTTAAAAAGACAGGCTTCCCCGCCTCCACCTGGCCTACCTGGGCCTACCGTGATCTGGACGACCTGCGCCGGGGCGGTGAACTGATGGAGCCGATGCCACACGAAGAACGATTCTGGCGTTCAAATACTCTGGCTGCGGTCAAGTCCTTCGCGCCTCCAGTGGGGGTTCAGGGCTTTATCTGCGCCTTGCCAACCAACTGGACACGGGGGGAAAACAATGACTCCGGCATCAACCTGACAATCCTGGCTCAGTTGTTTGAGCAGTCCGATCAGACGTTCGCCGATGCTGGTGGCATGCACGTAGAAGGAACCCGCCGCACATGAAAACGATATTCCAGTACCTAAGCCTTAGCCTGCTGATCCCTGCCGGTATGGCGCTGGCTGACGCGTCGCGTCAGGAGTGCATTGGGCGCATGACATTCGATGTGCCGGAGGAGATGCAATGGGCCACATTCCACGCTGAGTACACTAACCGCATTTCAAAGGGTGGCGGACATGGATTTGGCCTGAAAGTCGGCGCGAAGGGGGACAACGCCAGCTATGACTATGACGGCCTGGTTCTCTATGTCAGCGATATTGTCGAGCGCTCGAAGTTTGAGGGTGCCGCGAAATATATAAAGGGAACGGCAAGGCTCTATCAAAAGCAGTTAGAAGAAGATCTCGAGATCGATAAATTCCGTCTGAAAGAGTTGCCTAGCCTTGGATATGGGCAAAAGGAGATTTCCGAGCTTGAGGCTGACATAAGAGAAATAGAACGAAAAATCCCACTTATGCAAGTCCATGAGCACGACCTAGGCATTCCCGACGCCTACTTTTTGGGAGACAGTGTTTCCCCTAGCGAGGCCCTGCTCTGGCGCAATAACCGAGTGTACTACTTCACCTTCGGCAAGGCAGGGCCCGACTCTGTCGAGCGTATCAAGGCGCTGATGGCCCGCTTCCAGCCACGCGAACTCTACGAAGTACCCAAAGGCCCAGGCTTCTGCTTCCCCTACGGTTTTATCGCCGACGAGGGCAAAACCGCCTACAGCATCAAAAACAGCCTGCGCTTTACCCGCACCCCCAATGTCATCTTCACTCTGGTCGCCGCGTCTGCGAACGACCCCTGGCAGACCAAGCCCACCACCGGCACCTACGACACCGACTACCGTCCAGGTTACGACGGCAACAAGTGGACAAAAACCTCGTTTATCGAGCGCCTGTACTTGGGCAAGCGCCTGGCCGGCCTGGAAGGCTGGCGCCTCGATCCCAAACCCGGCTCCGCGGAACAGGAGCGTGCCTGGTTCGCCCTGGCCCACAGAGGCGGCACGCGGTCGCCGCTGCTCGCGGTGCAGATGTTCACCTTCCAGCAGGGCACCGATGACTTGAAAGACCTGACACCACCACCCGAAGAGGTCATTCCACGCTTCAAGGTATTGAGCGAGAGCATCGAACAAACCCTGGCGAAGTAGCCGAGATTAATGAAGAAGACTTGGACTACCCTGCTCCGATAGACATCCCCGGCCTAGGCTTGGTGGCGGTTGGAGGCAATGCCTGGCAGTCGACGCCCTCGACCAGGCTGCCCAGGAGGTTAGCCTCCCGACAGTTTTTGAGTTAGTTCTTTACCACCAGCGGCCCATGGCGCGTTGCTGCGTAACGGAAAACGGACAGGCACTGCCTATCGAGTGCGGAGCAATCAAAAGCGCTTTCACCCCCAAACCGAGGGCTGCGAATCAAAGATCGCTTTCCACCACCACCCTAACCACCCCCGCCTCCAGCGCATAGGCCGCATCAGCCAGCTCATTGTTGACCTGTTCGATCTTCAGCGTGCCGCTGACCCAGAGCGGGGCGTAGATGTCCTCGAGTTCGATGCCTTTGGGGTAGCGCACCAGCACCAGCTGGTTGGGTGGCGGCGGTGGGACGTGGATACAGGCACCGGGGTATGGCACCAGGAAGAACAGGGTGCTGCGGCCGGCAGCGTCGGTTTCCAGAGGAACCGGGTAGCCGCCCAGGCGGATCTGTTTGCCGTCGAAGGCGGGGACGGTTTTGCTGGAATACATCACCGCGGGGAGGTCGGCGGTCTGCTGTTTGAGGCCGCCAGGGGTATAGAAGCCGCTCTCCATTTCCGCGCCTTCATGGCTGATTTCCGGCATGGCTTCCAGGGCCAGACGGTCTTCTTCAGGCATCAGGTCGAGCCAGTCGGTTTCCGGCAGTTCGGCGCAGGCCAGGCTGCTTATCAGCACAAGGGGCAGCAACAACAGATGGCGCATGGACAGGCTCACGGTCGCAGGGGGCTCGGGGCGGGTCAGTTCTTTTTGATTGCGCCGTAGATTACCAGCAAAACCATCGCCCCGATTACGGCCCCGAGAAAGCCTGCCGTCTGGCCCGGCTGGTAGAGCCCCAGGGCCTGACCGCCGTAAGTGGCGGCAATGGCTCCGCCGATACCGAGCAGGATGGTCATGATCCAGCCCATGCTGTCATCGCCAGGTTTGAGAAAGCGTGCGATCAGGCCCACGATCAGGCCGATAAGAATGGTGCCGATAATGCTCATGCCGAGGCTCTCCGCAGTGGGGATAGGGTGTACTGAAGTTACCGCTGATCAGACCGCTCAAGCGCCAGGCCGTTCACCCAGGTGCCCGAGCTACTCCACGCTGTCCGGCCGAGCCACGCCATAGCGGTTGTAGATCAGGGCGATTTCGCCGCTGTCGCGCATCTGCCGCAGTTGCCACGCCAGTTGCTCGTACAGGGCCTGTTTCTGGCCCAGATAGAGGCGCAGGGAGGCACCGTAGTAATTGCCGATCGACTGCTCGTACTGGTACTCGGCATAGCTGTAGTCGCTGAAACCGATCTTGTGGAACTGCGCTTCGATGGCCGCAGTACCTCGATCAGTGGCCCGACAGGCAGGGCGTCGGGCGCTCAGGGTAATCGGCGCGCAACAGCTGTTCGGCATGGCAGAGCGGCGGGTACAGCAAACACAGCAGAAGCAGGTACTTTATGACGAAGCTCTGTGCATGAACGTACGCAAGAGCTTAGTCACAAAGCGCGCGTCAGCCCTTGGCGATCAGGGCTTCGACGGCAGCGATCTGCTGGTCCAGGGTGGCGCGGTCAGCACAGCGCAGGGTGGCATGACCGACCTTGCGGCCGACCTTGAAGGCCTTGCCGTAGTGGTGCAGATGGCAGTCGTCGATGGCAATGACCTGCTCCACCGGCGGTACCGTACCGATAAAGTTGAGCATCGCGCTCTCGCCGACCTTGGCGGTCGAGCCCAGGGGCAGGCCGGCCACGGCACGCAGGTGGTTCTCGAACTGGCTGCACTCGGCCCCTTCGATGGTCCAGTGCCCGGAGTTGTGCACCCGCGGGGCGATCTCGTTGGCCTTGAGGCCGCCGTCGACTTCGAAGAATTCGAAGGCCATCACCCCGACATAGCCGAGCTTGCTCAGCACCCGACCGACATAGTCTTCAGCCAGGCCCTGCAGCGGGTGATCGCTGCTGGCGATGGACAGCGCCAGGATGCCGCTGTCGTGGCGGTTGTGCACCAGCGGGTAGAAGCGCGTTTCGCCATCGCGGGCGCGCACCGCCACCAGCGACACTTCACCGGTGAAAGGTACGAAGCCTTCGAGGATGCAGGGCACGCTGCCCAGCTCGGCAAAGGCACCGACTACATCGGAAGCAGCACGCAGGACCTTCTGGCCCTTGCCGTCGTAACCCAGGGTCCGGGTCTTGAGCACCGCCGGCAGGCCGATGGATGCGGCCGCGGCGTCGAGGTCGGCCTGCGACTGGATATCGGCGAACTCGGGCGTGGGGATGCCCAGGTCCTTGAACATCGACTTCTCGAACCAGCGGTCGCGGGCGATACGCAGGGACTCGGCGCAGGGGTAGACCGGCACGAACTGGGAGAGAAAGGCCACGGTCTCGGCCGGCACGCTTTCGAACTCGAAGGTCACCAGGTCGACTTCATCGGCCAGCTGGCGCAGATGGTCCTGGTCGCCGTAGTCGGCCCGGATATGCTCGCCGAGCGCCTGAGCGCAGGCATCCGGAGCCGGGTCGAGGAAGGCGAAATTCATCCCCAGCGGGGTGCCGGCCAGGGCCAACATGCGACCCAGTTGGCCGCCACCTATTACGCCGATCTTCATTACGCGTCCCTCGGGTCCGGATTATCCAGCACGGTCTCGGTCTGCTCCTGGCGGAACTGCTTGAGACGCGCATGGAACTGCGGGTGCTGGTGGCCGAGGATGCTCGCGGCCAGCAACGCGGCGTTGACCGCGCCGGCCTTGCCGATGGCCAGGGTGGCGACCGGAATACCGGCCGGCATCTGCACGATCGACAGCAACGAGTCGACCCCCGAGAGTACCGCCGACTGCACCGGCACGCCGAGTACCGGCAGATGGGTCTTGGCCGCGCACATGCCCGGCAGATGCGCCGCGCCGCCGGCACCGGCGATGATCACCTGGATGCCGCGCTCTTCAGCCTGTTCAGCGTACTGAAACAGCAGGTCCGGGGTGCGGTGGGCGGACACCACCTTGACCTCATAGGGAATGCCCAGCTTGTCCAGCATCTCGGCGGTGTGGCTAAGGGTGGACCAATCGGACTTGGAGCCCATGATCACGCCAACCAGTGCGCTCATCGTCGTGCCTCTCATTCATGCGCCCGTTGGCGCGACAAAAACCAACAAGCCACGCGGGAGAACCGGCGTGGCTTGTGTGCGACTTATAGCCGGGTACAACCGGCCAAAGGCCGCGCAGTATACCGCAAAGCCTGGGCTGGCGAGCACCCCGGGCAACCGTTTGTCGAGGTGCATGCCGTCGGGCGAGCCACGCGGCCTGGCAGCGGCCATGACCCATCCCGGCGGCCTGGTTATACTCGGCGCTCCACCACTTACCAAGGACGCTCCCATGACAAGGCTGTCGCTACTGCTCGCTGCTTCACTGTTTGCCCTCAACGCCAGCGCCCTCGAGCTGGCCAAGTACCCGCAAGTGTTCGATGCCGGCAAAGGCATCAGCGTTATCGTTGCACCCAGCAGCGATAGCAAGCAGGCGCTGGTCCAGGTCAGCGGCATCAACCACCCGCTGGACGAAGTGGTACTGCTCACCACGATCAAAGACCGTGGCAACGATGAGCTCAGCTACAGCACTACCCTCAATGGCAGCGCCTCCAACCTGCTGGTCAAGCGCCAGGGCTGGGGTGGCGAGCGCTTCCAGCTCTATCTGCCAGACACCGAGGGTTTCGAACTGGGCTTCGACGAAGCCAAGAGCAAGGCCGCCAAACCGACCGCCCTGCTGGCGCTCTACGAACAGCAGAAGAACAAGGGCATTCAAGACAAGCTGAGCCGCTTCGACCGCGAGCAGCGCGTGACCGACTTCAGCGCGCAACTGCAGCAGATCGACCAGCAGGCCTCGAATAGCTGTGGCACGCCACTGACCACCGCGGTGGATTGGCAAGCCATCGAAGACGACCAGTTGCAGCGCCTCGGCGTGCCGAGCTTCTGCGGCGAAGTGGTGCGCCAGATGGCCAACCTGTGTGAGAACAGCGCGGCGTTCAAAGCCCAGGCCGAGCAGCTGAAAACCGTGCAGTGCAGTTTTGGCGCACAACTCAAACTGCGCGAGGGCGATGCAGGTCTGGTGTTCACCACCCACGAAAAAGCCCCCAACCAGGGCGACTTTATCAGCGCCTTCCTGCGCAACCGCTAGGTCTGGCCTAGTCGCAGGGGCCCGGATACCCCGGCCCCCTGCATTGCCGCGGCATAGTTCTTGCGTCATTCGGGCATTCCGAACTGTTGCGGTTATCCCCGATGTTGCATGCCCACCTGACCACCCTGCACGTGGTGTCCCTGATTCTCGACCTGTTCGCCGAGCAGCCCGCCCTGACCGAGCGACTGCTGGCCGACAGCGGCATCGCCGCGGCCGACCTGGGCTGCGCCGACACCCGCATCACCCGCACCCAGGAATTGCAGGTGTGCGCCAACGCCCTGTTGCTGCGCAACGACCTGGGCCTGGAACTGGGCCGGCGCATGCATATCACGGCCTATGGCATGGTTGGTTACGCCGCCCTCTCCAGTGCCACCTTTGGTGACGCCTGGCGGCTGATGCTGCAGTACCCGGCCCTGCTCGGCACCTATTTCAGGCTGGACCTGCAGGTGGAAGGCGAACTGGCCTGGGTCAGCGCCGACGACTATCGGCATGCCGCCGCCCTGGAAGTGTTCAACCTGGAGATGTGCCTGGCCTCGCTCAAGCTGATCTGCGACGACCTGCTCGGCCAGCGCCTGGAACTGAGCGCCGCGCAGTTCCGCTATGCCGAACCGGCCTACAGCGCCCGCTACCCCCTGAGCTTCGCCTGCCCGCTGCAGTTCAATGCCCGGCGCAACGCCTTCGCCTTCCCCGCCGCCTGGCTGGACAAGCGCCTGCCCCTGGCCGACCCGGTGACCCACCGCGAGATGCTCGCCCGCTGCCGCAAGCAGAACGCCGAATTCACCACCCGCCAGGCCTGGCTGGCGCGGGTACGCCAGTTGCTGGCCACGCAACTGAGCGCGCCACCGGGGCTGGAACTGCTGGCCCAGCAACTGCACTGCTCGCCGCGTACCCTGCGGCGGCATCTGCAGGAGCTCGGCACCCACTACCAGGAGCTGCTCGACGAGCTGCGCTTCGAACAGGCCAAGACCCTGCTCGGCCAGGAGGACTGGCCGATCTGCCGGATTGCCGAATACCTGGGCTTCAGCGAAACCGCCAGCTTCCGCCATGCCTTCCAGCGCTGGAGTGGGGTACCGCCGAGTCGTTTCCGCGCTTAGGCGCGCAGCAACTCCACTTAGGAAGTGGTGCCATCGGACTTGAATAAAAAAACGCGACACCTCTGCAGGATGTCGCGCACACGCTCAACTGTTATGCCGGTTCAGCCTCGAAATTGCTCGGTCAGCCGCCCATGGCGGCGCGCGGCGGTGCACGCCCAACTACCGGGCTTACGACTCGCTCGCCTCGGGCCACTGGTAGTGGGCGTAGCGCTCGCGCAGGAGTTTTTTGCTGACCTTACCGGTGGCGGTATGGGGTATTTCGACCACCACCTCGGTGGCGTCCGGGCACCACCATTTCGGCACCTTGCCTTGCAGGAAGGCGCGCAGCGCCTGATGGCTGGGCGGCGCATCCGCCGCCGTGGGCACTATTACCAGCAGCGGCCGTTCGCTCCAGCGCTCATGGGGCGCGCCAATCACCGCCGCCTCCAGAACCTGGGGGTGAGCCATGATGGCGTTCTCGATCTCGACCGAGCAGATCCATTCGCCGCCGGTCTTGATCATGTCCTTGGTGCGGTCGGTGATCTGCATATAGTGGCGACTGTCGAGGGTCGCCACATCGCCGGTGTCGAACCAGTCGTCCATGCCCTCCTGGCCGAAATAACCGCTGCGCACCCAGGGCCCGCGCACCTGCAATGCCCCCGCCGCCACGCCGTCCCGCGGCAGCAGCTGGCCCTGCTCGTCGACAATGCGCATCTCCACGCCGAACAGCACCCGGCCGGACTTGAGCAACTGCCGGTGGCGCTGCCCCTCGTCCAGCTCGGCATACCAGCTCTGGTAGCGGTTGTAGCTGCCCATGGGGTTCAGCTCGGTCATGCCCCAGCCGTTCTCCAGCGCCACCCCCTGCTCGGCCAGGGCCTGGATCAGGGTCAGGGGGCAGGCCGCGCCGCCGGACACCGCGCGTTTCAGGCTCGGCACGCTGCGGCCGCTGTCCTGTAAATGCTTGGCGATGCTGATCCAGAGCGTGGGCACGCCCAGGGAGAAGCTGACCGACTCGCGGTTGATCAGCTGCACCATGGCCTCGGCATCGGCGACCTTGGGCCCAGGCAGCACCAGCTTGGCCCCCACCATGGCGGCGTTGTACGGCATGCCCCAGGCGCTGACATGGAACATCGGCACCAGCGGCATGACCACATCCACGGCCCGCAGGCCGACGTTGTCCGCCATATTCTGCGACATGCCGTGCAGCACGGTACTGCGGTGGCTGGTAAGCACACCCTTGGGGTTGCCCGTGGTGCCGGAGGTGTAGCACAGGCCGCTGGCCCGGCCCTCGTCCAGATCGGGCCAGACGTAGCTGTCCGCCTCCCTGGCCAACAGGGCTTCGTAGCTCAGCAGGTTGGGCAGGCGGCTGGCCGGCAGCGCGGCCGTATCGCACAGGGCAACGTAGGTTTTGACGCAGGCGAATTCGCCGTGCAACTCCTCAATCAGGGGGATGAACTGCGGGTCGATAAACAGCACTTCATCCTCGGCATGCTGAATGATGTAGCTGATCTGCTCGGGAAACAGCTTGGGGTTGATGGTGTGGCAGATCCGCCCCGAACAGGGCACGGCATAGTGCAGTTCGAAATGCCGGTGGTCGTTCCACGCCAGCGTCCCAACGCGGGCCTCGGGGCCAACCGCCAGGCGATCCAGGGCGTTGGCCAGCCGCCGCACCCGGGTGAAGGCCTCGGCGTAGCTGTAACGGTGCAGCGCGCCGTCGGCAAACAGCGAGACGATCTCGCGCGTGCCGGCAAGCTGCTCGGCATGGCGCATGATCGCGGTGATATTCAGGTTGAACTTCATCATCAAACCTTGCACGACTGACCTCCGGGGTTCAGATGTGGGATGGCCGTGCCAGGGGGCCGCTGTGGCAAGCCACAAGCGACCCGCGGGGCACCAGCACAGAGAAAGACGCGCAGGCGGGCCCGAATTCAGGCCCGGACCCGCGCGCGGTGACGGCCAGGCTTAGCGCACCCCGGCCTGGCGCAGGGCGGCCGGGGTGTAGTCGCGCTCCGCGGCGGTATGGCTGAAGTCGTAGGCGTGCTTCTCCTCGTTCTTCATACCCAGCGCCAGGTAGCGACCCGACAGCAGGTCATACAGGGTTTCCACCGTGTACCAGGGCACCTGCTTGTCGTAGTAGTACTGGGCATGCGCCTCGGCGACGCGCCAGAGGGTGCCGCGACCGTCGTAGTGATCGATGGCGGCCGCCTGCCAGGTGTCCTCGTCGAGATAGAAGTCGCGCTTGGCATAGATATGCCGCTCGCCGTCCTTCAATGTGGCCACCACATGCCAGACCCGGTGCAGTTCGTAACGGGTCAGGTCCTGGTTGATATGGCCGGGTTTGATGATGTCGCTGTACTTGAGTTGCGGCGAATCCAGACGGTAGCTGTTGTAGGGGATATAGATTTCCTTCTTGCCGACCAACTTCCAGTCGTAACGATCCGGCGCACCGTTGTAGAGGTCGAAGTTATCGGTGGTGCGCATGCCGTCGGAGGCGGTGCCCGGACCGTCGTAGGCCACCTGCGGGGCGCGCCTTACACGGCGCTGGCCGGCGTTATAGACCCAGGCCATGCGCGGCTCCTTGACCTGATCGATGGTCTCGTGGACCAGCAGCACGTTACCGGCCAGCCGCGAAGGCGCGGTCACCCGCTGCTTGAAGTAGAACAGCACGTTGCCATCCTGGCCGACGCTGCCGTTCTTCACGTTCTTCGGGAAGGTGAATTCATCCTGGAAGTACACCAGGCTGTAGGTGCCATTGGCCTGGGGCGTGGCCTGGGTGACCAGGCGTTTCACGCTGCCGCCGCGGTAACGGGTGATGTGATTCCAGATGGCCTCCAGGCCGCTTTGCGGAATCGGGAAGGGAATGGCGCTTTCGAAACTCTCCAGGCCGTTGCCCCCGGCGACCAACTGGGTGCGGGTGGCGTTGCGCTTCACCGCGGCCAGCACATCGGCGGGCAGCCCGGCGCTGCGGTGGCTGGGAAACACCGGGATCCGGTAGCTGTCCGGGTAGCGCTTGAACAGCGCCTGCTGGCCGGGCGTCAGGCGCTCTTGGTACTGCGCCGCATTCTGCGCGGTGATGGTGAACAGCGGCGCTTCGTCGGCGAACGGATCGGCCAGGAAGCCATTGGCGTCCGCCGTCCCGGCGGTGGCTGGCAGGCCTCCGTTCCAGGCCGGGATGGAGCCGTCGGCGTTGCCGGCCAGCTCCGCGCCCACCGGCGTCAGCGTCGTACCCAGTTTGCCGGCCTCTTCGGGGGTTACCGCGGCCATGACTGCGCAGGCCAGCAGCGAGAGTGCCAGCGCGCCGCCTTGGGTCAGAATTTTTATTGTTTTCATCGGAATAACCTTTCTCGATCGCCTAGAAGTTGATGCCGAAACTGAGCGCAACGAAGTCGCGATCGGTGACGGTGTTGTAGTCGCCGCCGAAGAAATCGGTGTAGCTGAGGCTGGCGTTATAGGTGTTCTGGTAGGCGGCGCTAAGGCCGAGGCTGATGGCCTTGCTGCCCTCGTCGAAGTTCGGCCCGTAGCCGGCCACGTCATGCGACCAGGCCAGACTCGGGGTCAGGCTGACCCCGGCAAACACGTTGCTGTACTCCAGGCTGGCGCGGGCGCGGTAGCCCCAGGAATGGCTGGTGAAGAAGCCCTGGTCGTTGCACTCGTCCGGGTTGGCCGAGTTGAAGGCGCGGCAGGTGGCCTGCGAGGACAGCTGTCCGGCCCCGAAGACCGCGTTGCGGCCGAAGCGCAGCTCGCCGACGTCGTCGTCGATGCCATTGATATGGTTGTAACCGACCTCGCCCAGCAGGGTCAGACGGCTCGCCCCCAGGACCCGGTCGATAAACTGCACGGCGGTGACCTGCGCCTGGGTTACCGCGCGGCGGTCGTAGCCATGCAGGTCGCTGCCGGGGGCGTTCTGCCCATGGCCGGACTCGAACACCGGCGAAACCGCCAGGCCGAGCGCGCCGAAGACCAGATCGGTGGTGTTGATCTGCAGCGGCATATTCGGCCGGTGGCTGACTTCGCCGGACAGCGAGGTGCTGCCCACTGTGGTCTGGAAGCTCAGGCCATACAGGCGGATATCCTCCGGGTACTCGATAAAGTAACCGGCCGTCGGTGCCGCCCCGACGTAACCCAGGCCGGCGGGATTGGCCGCCGTAGTACGGGTGGTGCTGAATACCGGGCCGCGGCTGTGGTAGTTCAGGGCATAGAGACCGAACTCGGTGTCGTTCAGCTCCTTGGCGAACCAGCGCAACGCCAGACCGAACTGACCGCCGTCGCGGGCATCGCGGTCGCCGCCGCGCGGCAGATAGAAGTTGTTGCCGCTGGCCGGGCCGCTGTTGTCGGACAGGCCGGGAGGAAGATCGGGGCCGGCGACCACCATGCGGTCATCGCAACCGTCGGCGATCACGTCGGTGGAGAAGAAGGTGCCGCAGTTGTCGAGGATGGTCTGGTCCCACTCCAGCTGGTAGAAGGCCTCCAAGCTCAGCGAATCGCTCAGGCTCTGCGACAGGTAAAGCATGTTGACCGGGATCAGGCCTTCCTTGATCTCCGCGCCGGGGCGGCGCAGCGCGGCGACATCGACCGGATTGATCGAGTTGATCGAGTTGCCGATAAAGGTGCTCTCGCCCCAGCTGACTACCTGCTTGCCGACCCGCACGCTGCCGGGCTGCTCGCCGAGGCTGTAGTTGTGATAGACAAAGGCATCGAGAATCTCCGCGCCAGAAGCCTGCGATGCCTCTTTGCGGTTGTGATCGTCGATGTCGTAGAACAACCGGCTCTCGTCCTTGGTTTCGAAGTCGTACCAGTACTTGCCACGCACGAACACGCCGCTGTCGCGGTACTTCAGCTCCAGGTCATGTACACCCTTGAAGATCTTCGAGAAGGTTTCGCCCTTCTTGAAGTTCAGCCGACCGTCGTCCGCGGTGCGCGACGAGGCTTTACCGCCGCTGGCCACACCGATGAAATCCGGGTCGGCACCGCGCACCGACCAACTGGCACCGATCGATAGCTGTGAGTCGAACTGGCCCTCAACCTCGCCGAGGTCGAAGGTGATGGCCTGCGCCTGGGCGCTACAGCCCAGGGCTATGGCTACGGCCAGCACCCGGGGGCGGAAAGCGGTATTTCTGCTTGTTATTGTCATGCGGCAGCACCGTTGTTTGTTGTTATGGGTGGAAGACGCGCGGCAACCCCGAGGGTTTGCTAGGCACTTTTCAGGGAGTCGAGCAGCATGTTGCCGAAGGGCAGCGAACCGGTATTGGACTGGCCGCCGTCGATCACCACGACCGTCCC
Source organism: Pseudomonas sp. EA_105y_Pfl2_R69 (assembly GCF_963970915.1). Classification (NCBI taxonomy): domain Bacteria; kingdom Pseudomonadati; phylum Pseudomonadota; class Gammaproteobacteria; order Pseudomonadales; family Pseudomonadaceae; genus Pseudomonas; species Pseudomonas sp. EA_105y_Pfl2_R69. The sequence continues at coordinate 15,952 of NZ_CAXAOO010000001.1, read as the reverse complement.
GTTGAGGTAGCGCGCGGCCCCGCTGCAGAGGAACAAGGCGAGATCGGCGATCTCGTCGCGCTCCCCCGCCCGGCCCATGGGAATCCCCGCCAGCAGCCGCTCCCAGCTCGCGTCGCCGCCGGGGGCCAGGCGGTTCATGCCTTCGGTGTCGGCAACCGGTCCCGGGGCGATGGCGTTGCAGCGAATACCCTGGGCAGCCCATTCGATCGATAGCGTGCGCACCAGCATGTCGATACCCGCCTTGGCGGCGCACACATGGGCCTGGGTGGCCGTGGGCATCAGCGACTGCACGGCAGAGATCGCCAGCAGGTTCGAGCATTCAGGGCGCAGCAGCGGCAGCGCGGCGCGGAAGGTGTTGTAGGTGCCGATCAGGTCGATATCGATCACAGTGCGGAAGGCATTGGCCGACATCTGCGCGGCCTGTGCCACGAAGTTGCCCGCCGCCCCGGCGATACAGATATCGACGGGGCCGAACTGCTCCCGGGCCTGGGCGAAGGCCTCGGTCAAATGCTCGTAATGCCGCACATCGGCGGCGAACCCCGCAGCCCGCCCGCCCTGGGCCTGAATCTGCGCCGCCGCAGCCTGGCACTTGTCCAGGTTGCGGCCAATGATCGAGATGCTCGCCCCCTGCTGGGCGAAACGTTCGGCGATGCGCAGGTTAATCCCGCTCCCGGCTCCGGTGATGATGGCGTGCTGGCCCTTGAGCAAATCGCTGCTGAATACTGTTTTCACAAGAATCCCCTGTTGAATGATCAGCGCCGTCGGCTCGCCGCAGCAGCCCACGGACGGACTGCGGACGCTTCAGCTCGCGCTTCTCGAGACGCTGCTCGGCGTGGGGGAAATTTTAGGGAGACGGCGGTTTTCGCTCTATTCGGGTTAGAGCCGCTTCGAGGCCAGCACGGTGCAGCCACTGCCCGCCTGGCTACGCGCCTACGGGCGGCACTGCAGAATGCCGCACAGCCGTGACATATTCGGATACTGCGCGCCGCTGGAGGTTGCCAATGCACTGTGGCGATGCGGCCAGCGCCTTGATAAAGCGCGCCGCGAGCACGCCTGGGCACACCGCCAGCGGATTCCGCACGCCCTGCGCGGTGAGTTTTGCGGGATAAATCCGAATGAGTCACAGGGGTGTTACGCGCCGGCCCCAGTCGCAGGCCGTCACACGGCGTGGCATCTAAGCCGAATGGCTAGAAAGGCAATATCGCCATAACCTCATCACTGCAATAACTGCGTCTTCGGGCGTGGCTTATTTCGCAACATCGCTGAACTTTGGCCCCACGCACAGTGCAATAGAACTTGCACTGCCTGCCTGCACGCCACCACCGCTGACAATAATAAAAATGACGGAATATCTAATGACGAAACTATCTCGTGTTTTTCGCACTACGCTTTGCCCGCTGTTTGCACTGACACTGGTGCATTCGACCGCCCATGCAGTTCAACCCCGCGATTATATTCCCCTGCCCGCCGGCACGGCCGGCTTGCAGTTTCTGCATATACAGGGCTCGGGCAATGAGCTGTATCAGGATGGCAACAAGGTATCGGATGACTTCAATATAGATACCAATATCAATGTATTCCTACCGGTCTACTACTCCACGTTCTTTTCGATGCCCGCCATCGTCGAGGCCATTATTCCATTCGGCAGCGTCGAGATTGACGGTGCGGCGGTTGGCAATAACCACCTGTCCAGTTCCGGGCTGGCTGACCCGACCCTGCTACTGGGTTTCTGGCCAATTGCCGATGCGGACAACAAGACCTGGCTCGGCGTCAGCGGCTGGCTGACCGCTCCACTGGGCGACTATGACGCCGACCGGCCGCTCAATCTTGGTCGCAACCAATGGGCATTCAAGGCCCAGACGGGGCTGGTCAAGGGCTTCGGTGGCTTTGTCGCGGAGGTCATTCCTTCGGTGGAGGTGTATTCCAACAACAATGATTACGGTGCCGATGGCCATACCCTGAAGCGCGAGCCGCTGTATGCCGTGGAAACCCATCTAAGTTACGACGTGAATAGTTCGGTGATGGTTTCGCTGGATAACTTTTTCAGCCATGGCGGGGAAACCACACGCGCTGGCTATACCATCGATCCCGAGATCAATACCCACTCCATGCAATTGACTACACGCCTGGCACTCGCCCCAAATCAACTACTGCACTTTCAGTACCTGCGCGACCTCAGCGTGGAGAATGGGCCGAAAACCAGTCGTTTCAGTGTGCAATTCACCTACGGCTTCTAATTCGTCTTCCGCCCTCTATCCCGATAACCACCACACAAGTCAAATCGCCCAACGGGTCCAATCATGAAGAATGCGAAGTTACTCTTGCTCGGGTTGCTATTGGTGTTATTCGGCAGTTTCACTGCCTCGATAATTCAATCGAGCAACAACGCCATTAACGTCAATGAGATTATTGTCAGCGCCAAGAATGGTGCGCCGCTCAGCGCCCGGCTATTTATCCCCCCTAATGCCACGACGGAGAACCCCGCGCCGGCGGTGATCATCGCCCACGGCTATGTCAATCAGAAGGAGGTCATGGCCAATTTCAGTATCGAGTTCGCCCGCCGCGGCTACGTGGTCATTGCCCCTGATCTGTCCGGCCATGGTGGCTCCCAGGTCATCGACAACGATGGCAGCCGCGGAGTTGGCGACATCCTGCGCTACGCCCACACCCTGCCCTTCATCGACAAAGCCAATGTCGCCCTGGTGGGCCACTCGATGGGCGGCTGGTCGGCCGTAACCGCCGCCGTGGACAACCCCGAACTGGTCAGAACCCTGATCGTCGTCGGCTCCGCCCAGGGTGGGCACAAGGTCGACTTTATGCTCGGTGCGCCCTGGATACCCGACGACAGCCCCTTCAACTTCGGCGTGGAGTTCGGCCGCTACGACGAATTCGTCGCGATCAATTACTTCGACCAAAAGAAGGCCGTGGACTTCGTCAAAAGCCTCTGGCTGATGGGCCCCTTCCACACCGACGAGCCGGTCCAGCTGGGCCAGGTCTACGGCGACTTCGCCAAGGGTACCGGGCGCATGGCCACCCAGTCCGCCGAGACCCACGCCGGGGTGCATCAGTCGAAAACCGCCATCGCCAATGTCATCGGCATGCTCGACCTGTCCTCGCCCGCGCCCGTGCAACTGGCCGCGCAGGACCAGGTGTGGCCCTACAAGGAAGTGGCGACCGCCTGCGCCTATATCGGGCTGATCCTGTTTATGCTCGGGGTGCTGATCAAGGCGTTCTCGACCCCCTACTTCAGCAGCCTGATACAGCCGCGCAAGGTCCACCGGCCGCAGGCTGCGCTGGTCTATTTCACCAGCGTGGCGCTGATCATCGGTGCCGTCGCCTATTTGCTGGTACCCCTGCAGATGGCGGCGATGCAGCACCTCGGCGTCAACGAGCTGTTCCCCCTGCTGTTCGCCAACACCTCCCTGGTGTTCTTCGCCACGGTGCAGCTGAGCTTCCTCGGCCTGTTTTTCGTCTGGCACCTGTGCTTCGCAAAAAATCGCGGTGAAAGCCTGATCAGCTACGGCTTGTCCACCAGCACCGCCCAGCCCGAAGTGCGCTGGGGCTACCTGGTCAAGGCGCTCGGCATTGCCCTGCTTACCGTGTGCAGTGGCTATGTGCTGCTGACCTGGGTCTACAGCACCCTGAACGTGGATGTGCGTTGGTGGATGCTGCTGATCCGCCCCCTGGAAACACATCGGCTGGCCACGGCGGCGGCCTATGTGCTGCCATTCAGCGCAATATTCCTGGTCAACAACCTGCTGGCGTTTGGCTGGCTGAGGATGAAGGACTTCGGCAGCGCGCTGCGTACCGGGGTGATCTGGACCCTGGCAGTCTTTCTGGTTAACGCCCTGGGCGTGATGATCGTCATCACCGCGCAGATGGCCTCGCTGTACAGCACCGGCCAACCCTATATCGGCGAAGTCGGCTACGACACCCTGCTGGTGATTCTGGGCAATGGCTTTATCCCGCTGTTCGCCGTAACCAGCCTGATGTCCACCTACTGCCTGCTGCGCACGGGCAATATCTACACCGGCTCGCTGCTCAGCGGCCTGCTGGCGACCTGGATGGTGGTGTGTTACCAGCCTTACTGAATCGAGGCCAATGCTTAAGCGCTCGACCCGCTACACGGCGGGTCGAGCGCTTTGCTTATCAACATCTGATAACAATCTGCCGACTCGGCGTTGAGCAGCAGCCTATTCGGCCCCAGGTGTCTTCAGATAGGCCACGGCCATGACCAGCAGCTCCTGCTTCAGGTCGCCACTGAACAGCTGCGCCTCGAACTGCAGGGCGCGGTGGTGCAGCGACTCGACCGCGCACTCGACGATAAACAGGGCATTGCGCAGATTGGGTCGCCTGATCTCGTCCTGGCTGGCGAGCAGGGTGTGCTCGAGCATACCGATGATGGCTTGCGAAACCCGCTTGAAATGGTGGGGTTTGCTCACCCGGCCAATATGCGCCAGCAAGACGCGCTGCAACGGATAGTTCTCGGCATAGGCCTCATGGGTCGAATCGATAAAGGCCTCGATGACGCGCTCCAGGCTCGCCCCTCGGGCCTGGGCGAAGTTCCTGGTAAAGCGCGCGAGCATTTGCTCGCAGTGACGCTGGATCAGATTGGCGATCAGCGAATCCTTGTTCGGGAAATACTCGTACAGCGAACCGACGCTGACCCCGGCCAGGCGTGCGACCTTGGTGGTACTGGTCGACTCGAAACCATCCTGGGCAAACAGAATCGCGGCCGCATCGAGGATCGCCTCGAAGGTCATCACCGAGCGATTCTGCCGGGGCTTGCGCCGCGGCTTGGTTTCCTGGCTGGTCTGATTAAAGACCATGGGTACGCTCCCCCTTTCCACGGACGTTCGGGTTGAAGGCAGCCAACGACCTCGCCGTGCCAAGCAGCAGACCGGGTCGGTGGATTGACAGATAAGCGCTGGTCGTTTGGTGGTCCGCGAGCACGCCACAAGCCGTCACCACGCCTGGCGACTGCTCGCGAAACGGCCGCCGCAATAGCCGCGAACTGCATGGGCCGGGCACATTGGCCCGGCCGGAACGAAGGGCATTACGGGCGGTGACCCATTTATGCTCAGTCTTCGTGGGGGATCGGGTCGGGGTTGCGATCCCAGCCCACCAGCACCAGGGTGACCAGTATCCCGAACAGCAGCCCCACCCAGGGTTCGAAGAAGGCCAGCGCCGCACCGATCAGCAGCACGGTGCCGCGCGAGGTGTTGTTGCGTGGAATCGACATGGCGATATAGGCGCAGGCAAAGCCGGTCATCACCAGGGTCAGCGACAGGGCAATGCCCAGCAACGGCTTGAGGCCGGTCAACAGCGGCAAGACCAGGAACATCAGAGGAACACCCATCAAGTAGTAGGACACCAGGCCGCTGTGCAGGCTGCCCATGGCGCTGCTGCCGAGCTTCCAGCGCTGCATGATGATCACGTGTACGCCCGTCCACAGCGCGCCCTGGGTCGGGAAGAACGGCGCGGCGATGCCCATCAGGGTATTGCGCGCCGCCAGGGACAGGTGCGAGCGGGTGGGGTTGATATCCAGGTGTTCATCCTGGCGGCTCTGCAAGCCTTCGCGGATCACCTCGTTGCCGGTCACCAGGTCGCCGAACAGGATGACGTAGGTGATGATCGCCAGCGGTACGCTCTGGATAAACATCTCCAGGCTCGGCCAGCCAATGGCGAAGGGCGACACCTTGGCCCAGGCCTCGCCAACCGGCGGCAGCAGCAAGCCCCACTGAATATCGTAGGCCACCTCCCCCACCATCGGCCCGACAATCGCGGCGACGATAAAACCGGGCAGCAGCCCCAGGGCACCGAGCAGGGCGAAGAAGCGAAAACGCAGCTTGAGCTTCTGCAGTGGCAGGGAAAAGGCGAATGCCAGGCAGATGGCGCAGGCCAGGGTGGTGGCTATCGGCTGCTGCAGCAGGAAGCGCTCGGCGTCATCGATAAACACCCGCTTCAGCGCGGCAATCGCCGCCCCCAGGACAATGCCCGCCTTCAGCGTATCGGGCAGCCAGAATACGAATTTCTTGCCCAGCCCGCTGATGCCGAGGAAGAACAGCAGGAAGGCGAAGTTGAGCGACAACGCGGTCATCGCCTGGAAACGCATGGCCGGATCTTCGTAAGTGCCGAGCACATAGGCCAGCACCAGCGGCAGCGCCGGGGTGATCCAGCCGGGCGCATAGGGTTCGCCGAAGACGATCAGGGCCGAGCTGAGCAGGATCATATGGAGCATGGAAATGGCCACGGCCTCTTCGAAGCTCAGACCGAAGAAGCTGGTCATCAAGGGCACCAGGGCCAATCCCGTGGCCGCCGCCACGAACAGTCCCTGCAACGCCTCGGGCCAGCACAGCTTGGTGTGATAGAAGGGCAAGCGGAAGGTGAACGGCCCCCAGTTCCAACCGGGCAGGGTGGGCAGCGACATAGGTTTCTCCGGGTTCTTTGGAATTATTGTTTTCGCCCGAGCGCACTGACACCCGGAGAGGAGCATTGCCCCTGCCGCCCGGTCTCAGGCCTGCAGCAGGTGCTTGAATTAGTTGAAAAAGCCTACCGACAAAAGCAAGAGACGCGCTATTCGGGTCGTAATAAGGCTGCCAGCTCGCGATTTACCGGGCCTGCTCAGCCAGAGTTGTACTCATATTCGGGTTTCTATCGCTCGCGCCTTCTCGGCTATGCCAGCCGGACACCCGCAGGGATAACTTGCAGCCGCACCGGGAGCCAACCGCTATCGACCCGGGCAGCCTGGCCGCAAGCACGATTGCTGCCCGGCTCAATTCCGCCCCACCGACAGCCCGAGGCAGCTCGCAGACACGCTCAACAACTCGCCCCTGAGCTTGTCGTGGAAAAAGTGCGGATCGAACAGGATCGAGCGGTGGATCAGCGCCTCAACGATGCACTCGACGACGTACAACGCCTGGCGCACGTCAGGCCGCGGCACCTCGTGGCCACACGCCTGCAAATGCTCTTCCAGTACGCTGATCAACGCGCCGGAGACACGCTCGAAGTGATGCGGTTTGCTGAGCCGCCCCAGATGCTCGATCAGCACCCGCTGCAGGGGCATGTTCATCGCGTAGCTTTCGTGGATCGAATCGACGAAAACCGCCAACGCAGTCATCACCTGAAAGTCCTGCGAAGCCCGCAACCGTTGCGCGACATGCTCCAGCATCCAGTCACAGTGACGCTTGATCAGGTAGGCCAGCAAACCGTCCTTGTTGGAAAAATACTCGTACAGCGAACCGACACTGACACCCGCCAGCTCGGCAATCCTGGTGGTGCTGGTCTTCTCGAATCCATCACGGGCGAACAGGATGGCGGCGGCTTGCAGAATGGCATCGACTGTCATCATCGAACGTTGCTGCCGGGGAGTGCGGCGCGACCTGGGCTCAGGCCGGGGACAGTTGAGCGTCATGCAAATACCCGAATAGTTCTTCTTATTGGTCGGCAGGCGAGCAACCGCCATCGCCCTTGCAGCGCAACCTTACTCGGCGGAAAAAAGCAGCGATTGTAGTTTTTGATGATTCGCCCCCCAGCTGTCGGAAGAAACAGTCACAGCGGGCGCTGGCCAACAGCCGAATGGGGTACAGTTTGGACACGACCGGTTCCCGCCAGGGCAGTCAACGCGAGATGCATAGCTATCACCGCCACCCCAAAGACGCGCTCATGTACCCATGGAGCAAGCGCACCCTCTTCCTCGGCTCGCTGCCCGAGCCCGTCCAGGTGGCCTACGGTGCCGCCACCCTGGTGGTCAGCCTGGGCGGCGCGATTTTCTTCAGCGCCGCAAAGGGTAGCGTGCGCTGCCACAGCTTCGTGATTCCAGCCGGTCTGTCCGTGACCATAGATGCACGCAGCGAAGTGGTCGCCATCTGTCACCTGGATGTCCTTGGCGAAGATTATTTGCGCATCAGCGGCTGCCTGCGGGGCGCGTCCCAAGGCGTCGGTATCGAGCTGCGCGAGGAAGCGGATTTCAAGGCTGAGTTCACCGCCCTGCATAGCCAGCCGGTCAGTTCCGACGATGCCTGCCAGCGCCTGGATCGCCTGCTCGACTATGCCTATGCCAACGGGGACAGCACGTCGAGCATCGATGGGCGTATCACCCAGGTGGTCGCTCGCATCAGGCAGTGCTTTCAGGAAAACCTGCCAGTGGGGACGCTGGCCGAGGTGGCGGAGCTTTCGGTGCCCAGACTGGTACAACTGTTCAAGCTGCAAACGGGCGTGCCCATTCGCCGCTTCCGCCTCTGGCACCGGATGTACGAATCCGTGATCTCGATCGGACGGGGTGAGAACCTAACGACTGCGGCGCTAGACGCAGGCTTTTCCGACCTGCCCCACTACAGCAACTACTTCTGCTCTATGTGGGGCGTGCCCCCCAGTCGCCTGTTTGGCAAAGGCATGCAAGCCAGGATCGTCTTGCCGTCCGAGCGGGATATTCCCTGACAGGTGTCACCACGCCCCCACCGGGCAAACGTTCATAGCTGCGATCGGCCAGGCAATTGCTGACCTGCCATCCCACGAGCCATCGCTGCGCGACGTTGAAAATCGCTCCCGGCGATTTTTATGGCCACTTCGATCCCCTATTGGCCGTTATCAGCGTTCTTTCACAACGCATTAGCGGCGAACAATGGTTGCCAGAACAACAAGCCTGGGAGCCACCTACATGCTGACCTTCTACAGCGACGACCATCACCTGCACCACGGCAGCTGCGAGCTGATCGATGGCCAGTTGATGCCCTGTTTCGAGAAACCGCAACGCGCCGACCATATCCTTGCGCGGGTCAAGGACCGCCAGCTCGGTGAGATCCGCGCCCCGAAAGATTTCGGTCGCGGGCCGATCGAACGTATCCACAGCGCCGCCTATCTGGATTTCTTCGCCGGAGCCTGGGATCGCTGGCAGGCGCAGAACGGCAGCGGCGACCTGCTGCCCTTTACCTGGCCGGCACGCACCCTGCGCCAGGTGATCCCCAGGGATCTGCACGGCCAGCTCGGCTACTACAGCTTCGATGGCGGCGCACCGATCACCGCCGGCACCTGGCAGGCCGCCTACAGCGCCGCCCAGGTGGCCCTCAGTGCCCAGGCCGAAATCGCCGCCGGAGCCCATAGCGCCTTCGCCCTGTGCCGCCCGCCGGGCCACCACGCCGCCGGCGAGCTGATGGGCGGCTACTGCTACCTGAACAACGCCGCCATCGCCGCCCAGGCCTTTCTCGACCAAGGCAAGCAGCGGGTGGCGATCCTCGATGTCGATTACCACCATGGCAACGGCACCCAGGACATCTTCTATGCGCGGGGTGACGTGCTGTTCGCCTCGATCCACGGCGACCCGGCCGAGGAATTCCCGTTCTTCCTCGGCTATAGCGATGAGCGCGGCATCGGGGCCGGCGAGGGCTATAACTTCAACTACCCACTGGCCATGGGCAGCCCCTGGGAAGTCTGGAGTGCGGCGCTGGATCAGGCCTGCCAGCGCATCGCCGAATTTGATGCCGAGGTGATTGTGGTGTCGCTGGGCGTGGACACCTTCAAGGACGACCCGATCTCCCAGTTCAAGCTCGACAGCCCGGATTACCTGGCCATGGGCAAGCGCATCGCCGCCCTCGGCAAACCGGCCCTGTTCGTCATGGAGGGCGGTTATGCGGTCGAGGCCATCGGCGTCAACGCGGTCAATGTGCTGGAAGGTTTCGAGGGCCGGTAGGGTGGACGACGCTGTTTTCGTCCACCGCTAGCGCGCCACATACCCGTGGTGGATGGATAAAGCGCCATCCACCCTACACCACATCACTAATAATTCAGGGGTGAGACACGATGAACACGATCAAACACCTGCTCGCCGCCGCCATCTGCGGCGCAACCCTGCTGGCCACTGCGGCCCAGGCGCAAACCTCGGACAAGCCGCGCGAACTGCGCGTGTACAACTGGGCCGACTATATGCTGCCCTCGGTACCCAAGGAGTTTCAGGCCAAGAGCGGTATCCAGCTGACCTGGGATATCTTCGACACCAACGAAGGCCTGGAAGCCAAGCTGCTCACCGGTAACTCGGGTTACGACCTGGTGGTGCCAACCAACACCTTCCTTGAGAACGAAATCAAGGCCGGAGTGTTCCAGAAGCTGGACAAATCCAAGCTGCCCAACTGGCAACACCTTGATCCCGGTTTGCTGCAATTGATGACCGCCAACGACCCCGGCAACCAGTACGCCGTGCCCTATATGTACGGCACCGTGCTGATTGGCTTCAACCCGGACAAGGTCAAAGCCGCACTCGGCGCCGATGCGCCCGTGGACAGCTGGGACCTGATCTTCAAGGAAGAGAACATCAGCAAACTCAAGCAATGCGGCGTGGCCATGCTCGACTCACCGGGTGAGATTCTGCCCATTGCCCTGCACTACCTGGGGCTGGACCCCAATAGCAGCAAGCCGGATGACTACAAAAAAGCCACCGAGCTGATGCTGAAGATCCGCCCCCATGTCGCCTACTTCCACTCGGCCAAGTACATGACCGATATCGCCAACGGCGATATCTGCGTGGCCATCGGCTACTCCGGCAGCTTCTACCAGTTCGCCAACCGCGCCAAGGAAGCCGGCAACGGCGTGGTGGTCGACTGGCGTCTGCCCAAGGAAGGCGCGCCGCTGTGGTACGACTCCTTCGCCATTCCGAAAAGCGCGAAGAACGTCGCCGAGGCCCACGAGTTCCTCAACAACCTGCTCGACCCGAAAGTGGTGGCACCTATCTCCGACTTTCTCGGCTACCCCAACCCGAACAAGGACGCCATGTCGCTGGTGGCCACGGAAATCCGTGACAACCCCGGCCTGACCCCCACCGCCGAAGCCCAGAAAACCCTCTACGTGCTGCAACCGCTGCCGCAGAAGGTCGAACGCGTCCGCACCCGCGCTTGGACCACCATCAAGTCGGGTACCTGATAGCTCATGGCTGTTGGCGTGAGAGTGCTCTTAGAACCTGTTTTAGATCTCGCGAGCTAGAGTCCTGCAAGGCGCTACGTAGTAACAGCCTCCGGCTGGTCAAAACAGGCGAGGAAGCGGACTGGGCTCGCATGCGAGTGTACTTTTGTACATGAGCATTACTCGCTTCACTCGCCCTTCGGGCCGCGCTGAAGCGCGTTAGCCGCAAGCGGCTTGCCGAGTCTGTTTTTAACGCAGCAGGGCCGACGCGCAGCAGATCCTAAAGCCCGATCGCGCCGCTTTCCAGCTTGCGCCAGAGCAACCGCACCGCCGCCTTGCGCACCAGGGCGCAGCGGTACAGGCGGATTTCCAGGGGCGTCTGCCACTGTTCGTCGCCGCAGATCACCAGCTCGCCTCGGCTCAGTTCGGCGGTGACCGACAGCCGCGGCACCCAAGCCACGCCCATGCCCTGCAGGGCCATGCTCTTCAGGCTGTCGGCCATCGCCGTTTCGTACACCGTGGTCGAACGCAGCCCACGCTGGCGCAGCAGCAGGTTGACCGAACGGCCGAGAAAGGCCCCGGCGCTGTAGGCCAGCAGCGGCACACTCTGGCCGCTATTGAGGTCGAACAACGGCGCGCCGTCTTCGCCCACCGCGCACACCGGGAGCATTTCGGTGCGCCCCAGGTGCAGTGAGGGAAAGATCTCCGGGTCCATCTGCAGCGCGGCATCCGGATCGTAATAGGCGAGGATCAGGTCGCAGCCGCCTTCACGCAGCGAGTGCACCGCCTCGCCGACGTTGGTCGCCACCAGCCGGGTATTCAGCGGCAGGCCTTCGCGGCGCAGGCGGGCGATCCATTCGGGGAAGAAACCCAGGGTCAGCGAGTGTGCGGCGGCGATCTGCATCACCTCGCCCTGCTGGCCCTCGACGTTATGCAGATGGCGCACCACCTCGCCGAGCTGCTCGACCATGCTGCGCGCCGTGACCAGAAACAGCTGGCCCGACTCGGTCAGCTCCACCGGGGTGCAGGCGCGGTTGACCAGGGTCAGGCCGAGCATGTTTTCCAGGCTGCGAATCCGCCGGCTGAAAGCCGGCTGGGTGACGAAACGCTTTTGCGCCGCCTGGGAGAAGCTGCGGGTGGCGGCCAGGGCGACGAAGTCTTCCAGCCATTTGGTTTCCAGGTTCATGGTCGTTCCTTGCGATTCCGCTGCTTTGCATCCAGGACACGTCAACTGCGTAGGGTGGATCGGGGCGCGTAGCTGACGCACTTTTCATCCGCCGTTCACCTCGGCCATGGTGGATGGATAAAGCGTCATCCCCCTACGTTACGTTCTGCTGTGCGAGTACGCCCTACGGCGCGCCGAACCGCTGCGCTGATTCTGCCACCGCGCCCGCGCGCCTAATCCACCCTAGGTTTACGCTCGCCGACAATCCGGCGTCACACCAACATTATGCCGATTGTGCATGACCCAGCGTTTAACAGCATTAGCCAGTAACGGGCCGGGAACCATAACCTACGGGGCATCGCGGCATCAGCCGCACTTTCCGAGATAGTACTCATCATGTCCGCTGCTGCATCCTTCCGCGTCGAAAAAGACCTGCTTGGCACCCTCGAAGTTCCGGCCGAGGCCTACTACGGCATCCAGACCCTGCGCGCCGTGCACAACTTCCGTCTGTCCGGCGTGCCCCTGGCCCACTACCCGAAACTGGTGACCGCCCTGGCCATGGTCAAGCAGGCGGCCGCCGACGCCAACCGCGAACTGGGCCATCTGAGTGCGGCCAAGCATGCGGCGATCAGCGAGGCCTGCGCGCGCATCGTGCGCGGCGATTTCCACGAACAGTTCGTGGTCGACATGATCCAGGGCGGTGCCGGCACTTCGACCAACATGAACGCCAACGAGGTGATCGCCAACATCGCCCTGGAGGCCATGGGCCACGCCAAGGGTGAGTACCAGCACTTGCACCCGAACAACGACGTGAACATGGCGCAGTCGACCAACGACGCCTACCCCACCGCCATCCGCCTCGGCCTGCTGCTCGGCCACGACAGCCTGCTGGCCAGCCTCGACAGCCTGATCCAGGCCTTCGCGGCCAAGGGTGAGGAATTCGCCCACGTGCTGAAGATGGGCCGTACCCAGTTGCAGGACGCGGTGCCGATGACCCTCGGCCAGGAGTTCCGCGCCTTCTCCAATACGCTCGGCGAAGACCTGGCGCGCCTGCGCAGCCTGGCCCCGGAACTGCTCACCGAGGTCAACCTGGGCGGCACCGCGATCGGCACCGGGATCAACGCCGACCCCGGCTACCAGCAACTGGCGGTCGACCGTCTGGCGGCCATCAGCGGCCAGCCCCTGGTACCGGCCGCCGACCTGATCGAGGCGACCTCGGACATGGGGGCCTTCGTGCTGTTCTCCGGCATGCTCAAGCGCACCGCGGTCAAGCTGTCGAAGATCTGTAACGACCTGCGCCTGCTGTCCAGCGGCCCGCGCACCGGGATCAACGAGATCAACCTGCCGGCGCGTCAGCCGGGCAGCTCGATCATGCCCGGCAAGGTCAACCCGGTGATCCCCGAGGCGGTCAACCAGGTGGCCTTCGAGATCATCGGCAACGACCTGGCCCTGACCATCGCCGCCGAAGGCGGCCAGCTGCAGCTCAACGTCATGGAGCCGCTGATCGCCTACAAGATCTTCGACTCGATCCGTCTGCTGCAACGCGCCATGGACATGCTGCGCGAGCATTGCGTGGTCGGCATCACCGCCAACGAGGCGCATTGCCGGGCGCTGATGGAAAATTCCATCGGCCTGATCACCGCGCTCAACCCCTATATCGGTTACGAGAACGCCACCCGCATCGCCAAGCTGGCCCTGGACAGCGGCCGCGGCGTACTGGAACTGGTGCGCGAAGAAAACCTGCTGGACGACGCCACCCTGGCCGACATCCTGCGGCCCGAGAACATGATCGCGCCGCGCCTGGTACCCCTCAAGGCCTGATAACCGAGTCATACCCCGCGCCGCCGCTTTGTGCGGCGCGGTGCTTTCCACCCTCGCCTGCCGGGCGACACCACTCACGGCTGCGCAGACAGCTGTATCTACAACAACAATTCGGGTGAACCACATGAGTCAGAGCACGACCTTTCCCCTGGGCTTTCTGCGGCGCATGCCGCTGTGGCAGCAGATCCTTATCGGCCTCGCCCTCGGCGTACTGACCGGCGTGCTGTTCAAGGCCGATGCCCTGGTCCTGGCCCCTATCGGCGCGCTGTTCCTCAATGCGATCAAGATGCTGATCGTGCCGCTGGTGTTCGTCTCCCTGGTGGCCGGCATCACGGCCATGAGCGACAGCGCCAAGCTCGGCCGCATCAGCGTCAAGACCATTGCCATCTACCTGGTCACCACCGCCTTCGCGGTGAGCATCGGCCTGCTGTTCGGTGCCCTGTTCACCCCGGGTGAAGGCATGAACATGGTCGCCAGCGGCGCGCAGGAGGCCAAGCAGGCACCGTCGCTGGTGCAGATCCTGGTCGGCCTGGTACCCACCAATCCGGTGGCCGCCTTCGCCGAGGGCAATATCCTGCAGATCATCGTGTTCGCCATCGCCCTGGGCGTGAGCATGAACCTGATCGGCGACAAGGCCGCGCCGGCGGTCAAGCTGTTCGACAGCCTGGCCGAGGTGTTCTACAAGCTCACCGACCTGGTGATGCGCTGCGCGCCAATCGGCGTATTCGCCCTGATCGCAGGCGTGGTGGCCTCCCACGGGATCGAGGTACTGCTGCCGCTGGCCGAGGTAATCGGGGTCATCTACCTGGCCAGCCTGGCCCATGTGCTGCTGGTCTATGGCGGCCTGCTGGGCCTGTTCGCGCGGCTTAGCCCGCTGCGTTTCTTCAAGGGCGTGGCCCCGGCGCTGGCCGTGGCCTTCAGCACCTCGAGCAGCGCCGGCACCCTGCCGGTATCGATCGAATGCGCGCGCAAGAACCTCGGCGTGTCCCAGGGCGTGGCCGGTTTCGTGCTGCCGGTGGGGGCCACCATCAATATGGACGGCACCGCCATCTACCAGGGCGTGCTGGCGCTGTTTATCGCCCAGGCCTTCGGCGTCGACCTGAATGCCGGCCAGTACCTGATGATCATCCTCACCGCCACCCTGGCCTCGGTCGGCACCGCCGGCGTGCCCGGTGCCGGGTTGATCATGCTCGGCCTGGTACTGACCTCGGTCGGCCTGCCGCTGGAAGGCGTGGCGCTGATCGCCGGTATCGACCGCATCCTCGACATGGCCCGCACCACGGTCAATGTCGCCGGCGACCTGATGACCACCACCCTGGTGGGCAGCAGCGAGAAGGAGCTGGATCGCGACATCTACAACAGCGACAACGCGCAATAACGCGGCGCTGCTCACGGGCAACACCCGCACAGGGACGTGCGGGGCTTCTGCGCCAACCCGGCGCAGCGGCAAGGCCGACAGGAGCCGGCAGCCAACGAGATGTCTATCGGCATCCAGGGCAATAAAAATAACCACACAGGGTGAACACATGAACGCATTCGACCCCGGTCGTCTCTCTCCGCCAGACAACGGGCCACCCCCGACGCCTTAGTACCGAACAGCACGTTCGGTCGGCTCGGCGGCGGATTTCCTGTGTCGGCGCACAACCCCCGCCACCGCCCGACTGCACAGGCTGCCGGTACACGGAGCACCCGTGCCGTCCGCCAGCGTCGCCCTACCCGGGCGGCGCTGCGGCGTCATCACCATTCATTTCCCCGACAAATACAAAAAAGGGAGAGACCCCATGCTCGACATTCTCAACGACCTGATCTGGAGCAAGCTGCTGATCGTGATGCTGATCGGCCTTGGTCTGTACTTCACCATCGCCTCGCGTTTCGTCCAGTTCCGCTACTTCGGCAGCATGTTCCGCATCTTTGCCGAGGCCTTCCAGCGCCAGCCCGGCCAGCTCAGTTCGTTCCAGGCCCTGATGCTCTCGGTGGCCGGCCGCGTCGGTGCCGGCAATATCGCCGGCGTCTCGGTGGCGATCATGCTCGGCGGCCCCGGCGCGATCTTCTGGATGTGGGTCGTGGCTCTGGTCG